>NZ_CP188260.1:0-1440936 GCF_049994385.1 Rhodanobacter sp. Col0626 | reverse complement strand
GTTGCAACTGCAGCAAGCCGGCCAGCTCGGCAGGATGATCCAGCACGACGTCGGCGCCCCAGGTGTGGGGATCACCGCCATCGAGGTAACCCCAGCTCACCGCCACCGTGTACAGACCAGCGGCGGCGCCGGCCTGGATGTCGCGACGGTCGTCGCCGACGAACAGGCAACGGCCCGGTGCCACGCCGGCACGTTCGCACGCCAGCAGCACGGGTGCCGGGTCAGGCTTTTTTACCGGCAGCGTGTCGCCAGACACCACCGCGCTGGCACGTTGCGACCAGCCGATGCGGTCGACCAGTTCGTCAGTGAGAAAAGCCGCCTTGTTGGTGACGATGCCCCAGCGCAGACCATGCGCCTCGATCCGCGCGAGCAAGTCGTCGATGCCATCGAAGACCTGCATCTGCTGCGTCATCACGTCCTGATACAACTGCAGGTAGCGCGGAACCAGCGCCGCCAGCGCCGCTTCGCCACGCTCGGCGAATGCGCAGCGCAACACCGCGCGAGCACCACGCGACACCACCTCGCGCACTGGCGCGTAGGGCGGCGGCGGCACGTGCTCTTCGGCACATTGCACGACAAGCGCGGCGTACAGGTCAGGGGCGCTGTCGAGCAACGTGCCGTCGAGATCGAACAGCACGCCCGCGATATGTTCCGGTAGTGGTTTCATGTCGGTTTGCGCGCGCTCAATACGTAATTGACTGCGGTGATCCGGCTCAGCCAAGCCTTGCGATTGATCGGGTTGTAGCCCATGCCCGAAACGTCCTCCAACTCCAGGCCGGCATGGCGCAACAGCCGCCCGAGTTCGGAAGGCTTCAGGAACTGCGCATAGTGGTGGGTGCCGCGCGGCAACATGCGCATCACGTATTCGGCGCCAAGAATGGCGGCGCCGAAGGCCGCCAGCGTGCGATTCAGGGTGGACATGAACAACCATCCGCCGGGCTTCAGCATCGTCTCGAGATCCCTTACCAGCGCGGCCGGATCGGGCACATGCTCGATCAGCTCCATGCAGCACACCGCGTCGAAACCTTCCGGCTCGGCAGCAGCCAAGTCGGCCGAAGATTGCACGCGATAATCGACACTGAGGTTCGATTCGTGCAGGTGCAGCTTCGCGATCCCGATCACCTTCTCGCCCAGATCGACACCGGTGACCCTGGCACCGGCGCGCGTTAGTGCCTCGCTCAACAGGCCGCCGCCACAACCGACATCGGCGACCCGCGCACCACGCAGGTCGACGCGCGCGGCGATATACGCGGCGCGCACCGGGTTGAGGTCGTGCAGCGGTCGCGACTCGCCATCCGGATCCCACCAGCGCGACGCCAGACTGGCGAAACGGGCGATTTCTTCGGGACTGACGTTGGCTGAAGCATCCCCCCGTGGCTGGGTGGAGTTCTGCGGGGAGCCCGTGTTCGTGGTCTGCATGGTCGATTCCTCGGGGAGCGCCATGAAGTCTAATGCGCCTGCCATTCGTGCACCGTGATATCCCAGCCGCCGCTGACGTGCGCCGGATCGTTGTGCGCGATCACCGTCGCCTCAGCCAGATCGGGTGCACGCAGCAGGTACGCGCCGCCGGATTTGTCGCTGAATCCGCCGGACAGTTCCACACGGCCCTGTTCACGCAGGCCGTCCAGGTACGCCAGATGCAACGGTACGACCGCCGGATCCACATGCGGGCGACGGATCAGCAGGATCAGGTAACGGTTCATCGAGTACTCCGGTTCAGGCTGCGGCGATGCGCTCGCGCCAGGCGCGTGTTTTGTCCAGGATCGCGGCCGTATCGATATCGGGCAACTCGCGCCCGGCCAGCTTGCGCCTGCCTGCGATCCACACATCGCTGACCTGATGGCGGCCAGTGGCATAAACCAGCTGCGAGATGACGTAGAACAACGGCTGGGTTTCCAGATCGCTCAATCTTACGGCGGCGAGATCGGCCTGCTTGCCGATCTCGATGGAGCCGATCTTCGCTTCCAGCCCGATCGCCTTCGCACCGTTGAGTGTGGCGGCGCGCAACGCGAACGCTGCATCGAATGCCGCCGCGTCACCGGCCACCGCCTTGGCCAGCAGGGCGGCGGTACGCATTTCGCCGAACATGTCCAGGTCGTTGTTCGAAGCGCAACCGTCGGTACCGAGCGCCACGTTGACGCCCGCTTGGCGTAGCTTTTCCGCCGGACAGAAACCCGATGCCAGCTTGAGATTGGATTCCGGACAATGCACCACTGATACGCCTGCGGCGGCGCAGGCGGCGATTTCGCCGTCAGTCAGCTGGGTCATATGCACCGCGATCAGGCGATCGTTGACCAGGCCGAGTTTCTGCAGGCGCTGGAACGGGCGCAGGCCGCTCTTGGCTTTTTCTTCATCGACTTCGTGTGCGGTTTCGTGCGTGTGCAGATGCACCGGGATGTCGAGCTGGTCGGACAACATGCGGATCCGCTCGAAGCTTTCGTCCGAAACCGTATACGGGGCATGCGGTGCAAACGCCGTGCTGACCAGCGCGTCACCCATGAAGCTGTCGTGCACCTCGCCGGCGCGCTCGAAATACTCGTCCTGGGTCTTGGCCCAGGCGGTGGGAAACTGGATCACCGGCAGGCCGACCACGGCGCGAAAACCCATGCGCCGGTAAGTCGCGCCAATCACGTCAGGGAAAAAATAGTTCTCGTTGGCGCAGGTCGTGCCACCGCGCAACATTTCAGCCACCGCCAGCTCGACCCCGTCGCGCACGAATTCCGGTCCGATCACCTTCGCTTCGGCAGGCCAGATGTGCTGTTGCAGCCAGACCATCAGCGGCAGGTCGTCGGCGAGGCCGCGCAGCAGGGTCATCGGATTGTGCGTATGACTGTTGACCAAGCCGGGGATCAATGCGTGCTCGTCAAGCTCCACCCGCTCGCGCGGCGCGTAGGCGATGCGGGCCTCGGCAATGGGCAGCACCGCGACGATGGTGTCCCTGTCGATCGCCACGGCATGGTGTTCAAGCACCACCGCGTGGGGTTCCACCGGAACCACCCAACGGGCCTCGATGACCAGGTCGACCGACTTCGGGGTAGTGGCACTCATCTTCACCTCGCCTTGCCTGTTTCGCGCATGGCCATCATTGCCTGCGCCTGCTGTGGATACGATTGATGCAAATACGACCTGAGGTAATACGACCCGATGTAATACGACAAGGGGCGGTACCTTGCGGCGCCCGCCCCCTGCCATCGATCACCCCTGCCGATCACATCAGGGGGATCGATCGACTTACTTGCCGACGCGGCTGTCGTATTCGCCGGTGCGGGTATCCACCTTGATGATTTCATCCTGGTTGACGAACAGCGGCACGCGCACGACGGCCCCCGTCTCCAGCGTGGCCGGCTTGCCACCGCCGCCCGAGGTGTCGCCGCGGACGCCCGGATCGGTCTCGGTGATCTTCAGCTCGACGAACTTCGGCGCCTGCACGGCGATGATGCCGCCGTTGAACAGCGTGACCACGCACTCTTCCTCACCCTTGAGCCACTTCCAGGTGTCGCCCATGGCCGCCAGCGATGCCGGCGCCATCTCGAAGGTCTCCATGTTCATGAAATTCCACACGCGGTCCTTGCCGATGCCATCGATAAACGAAAGCTGCATGTCGGTGTCGGTGGCGTCCGCTTCCTCGTAGGAGTCGCTGGACTTCAGCGTCTGCTCGGTGGTGCGGCCATCCTTCAGGTTGCGGATGCGGATGCGGGTGAACGCCTGCCCCTTGCCCGGCTTGACGAAGTCGGCCTCGGTGATGATCCATGGATCACCGTTGTGAAGGATCTTCTTGCCCGTTTTGACATCATTGAGGCCAAGGGTCGCCATGCGCTGTCTGCTCCAAAGGTAAAACCGCCCGCCGGGCGGTTAAAATAGGTATCTGTCACGGGCACCACGGCCCGCTCAAGGCCCGACATGATAACCGCAAGCCCCAGCGCCCGCCTAACTCCACCCGCCGCCGACTGGCGCGAACTCTGGCGGGACGCCATTACCGACACCGTTGAGCTGCTTCACGCTGTGGGTCTGGGCGATCGTCTCGATCTCGTTCCCGCCGACGATGCCGGTTTTGCCCTTCGCGTCCCGCGTGGATTTGTCGCCAGGATGCGCCACGGCGATCCCGCCGATCCCTTGTTGCTGCAGGTGCTTCCGCAACGGGCCGAACATGATCGCGTCGAGGGCTTCACGACCGATGCGGTGGGCGACATGGCCTCCCGGGCCGGGCATGGCTTGCTGCACAAGTACGACGGGCGCGCGCTGCTGATCGCCAGTGGCAGCTGCGCGGTGAATTGCCGGTATTGCTTTCGCCGGCATTTCCCCTATGGCGAGGAGATCGCGGCAGCCGGGCAATGGCACGAAGCGCTGGCCCGGGTACGGGAGGATCATTCGATCCGCGAACTGATCCTCTCCGGCGGCGATCCGCTGGCGCTGGCCACGCACAAGCTCGACGAACTGACCCGCGGCCTGGCCGGCTTGCCGCATGTCATCCGCCTGCGCATCCACACCCGCCTGCCGATCGTGTTGCCCGAACGCATCGACGATGCCTTTGTTGCCTGGCTGACCGCCCTGCCGTTGCAAAAGGTGGTGGTGCTGCACGCCAATCACGCCAACGAAATCGACGCGAATGTCGACGTCGCCTGCGCGCGCCTGCGCGACGCCGGTGCCAGCGTGCTGAACCAGTCGGTGCTGTTGCGCGGGATCAACGACAACGCCGATGCGCTGGCCGGATTGTCCGAGCGGCTGTTCGCCGCCGGCGTACTGCCTTATTACCTGCACCAGCTCGACCGCGTGCAGGGTGCTGCTCATTTCGAGGTCGACGACCGCCGCGCCCTGGCCTTGATGGAAGCACTGCGCGCGCGGCTGCCCGGCTATCTGGTGCCCAGGCTGGTGCGCGAGGTGGGGGGCGACGCCTCCAAGCGACCGCTTTGAACCGGGCGAAGATCACCGATGTGCGGCTTTCCGCTGGCGGCAGATAGCGGAATCCGTTACAAACACCGATGGCAGACGCCCAGCCACCACGCCTGCGACAGCTCGCGATGACCAACGGACAGCTCAACGCCCCATGAAAAAAGATTACGTCATCAAGATCCTCTTCATCGAGAACTCGCTGGAAGAGGCCGAGCAGATCATCAGCCTGTTGCGCAATACCGGCATCGCCGTGCGGCCAGCCCGCGCCACCAACGTCGAACAACTGCAAACGGCGGTGAACGAACTCGAGCCGGACGTGGTGATGTTCGACCCGACGGTCAGCACCATCACCATCGACGAGGCGGTCAAGGTGCTTGATGCCAACGGCCGCGACTATTCACTGCTGGGCCTGGTCAACGCGATGGACAATCAGGTCGTTGCCGAGCTGTTCGTGCATGGTGTCCGCGGCATCGCCTCGCGCACCCAGCCGAAGCAGCTGATTGCGGTGCTGCAGCGCGAATTCGATTCGTTGCAGACGCGCCGCCAGGTACGCCGCCTGGAGACCGCCCTGCGGGAATCGGAACGCCGTTGTGACGCGCTGCTCGACTCTTCCAACGATGCAATTGCGTACGTCCACGAGGGCATGCACGTGCGTGCCAACCAGGCCTATCTGGAGACGTTCGGATACGACAACTTCGATGACCTGCTCGGCCTGCCGGTGCTGGACATGATCGACTCGACCCATGCGGACGAATTCAAGTCGCTACTCAAGGGGCACTCCCGACAGGAAAAGGTGGCTTCCCAGCTGACCCTCCACGCGCGTCGCGCCGATGGCAGCCATTTCGATGCCACGGTGGAATTTGCACCGGCCACGTTCGAGGGCGAGTCCTGCCTGCAGATCGTGTTTCGCCGGCAGCTGGTCGACCAGGCCGTGCTGGAGCAGTTGCAGCGTGATCCGGTGACCGGATTGTTCAACCGCGCACGCATGCTGGAATGCATTGATGACGCCGTGGCAGCGGCGGCCAGGGGCAAGAAAGGCCAATCACTGCTGCTGGTCGAACCGGACAACTGGGCCTCGCTGGTCGGTGGCATCGGCCTGGGCAAGGCCGACGAACTGCTGGCAGGGTTTGCCGACCGCATCCGCATGCTGCTGGGGGCGGACGATGTCGCCGGCATGCTTGCCGAACACACGCTGGGCGTGGTGCTCGACTCGCGCGAGGACGAGACGATCAAGGAGTGGATCGCCAAACTCCAGCACAGCGTCAGCAACGAGATCTTCGACGCCGGCGCACGCTCGATCACGGTTACCGCCAGCATCGGTGGCAGCCTGCTGGGCGAAAAAAATGCCAACGCCGAGCTCTTGCTCAACCAGGCCAGTCAGGCGCTGCGTACCGCACAGAGTCTCGGCGGCAGCAAGATGGAACTGCATGATCCGGCAGCGCGCGAAAAAGCCGACGAGGAGCGCGATCGCTATTGGCTGGAACTGCTGCAACAGGCGCTGACGACAGACGGACTGGTGCTTTACCACCAGCAAACCATCAGCCTGCAGGATGCCGAAGGCGATTATTCGGAAATCCTGTTGCGCATGAACGGCCCGCAAGGCGAGGTGCTACCCGGCTTCTTCATGCCGATTGCCGAAAAACACAACCTCACCGGGGCGATCGACCGCTGGGTACTCGATCAGGCCATCAAGGCGCTGAAGGCGCGCGAAACCCAGGGACAACAGACCACCTTCTTCATCAAGCTCACCGCCGCTTCATTGCAGGACGACACCTTGCTGCCATGGCTCGGCGACCGGCTCGGCAAGGCGGCGCTGAAACGCGGCCACCTCGTGCTGGAAATGACCGAGAGCAAGGTGATGACCCTGCTGCGGCCGGCGCAGGAGTTCGTCAACGGATGGAAGAAGCTGGGCGGGCGCTTCGCCCTGGAACAATTTGGTTCGGGCCTGAATTCGTTCCAACTGTTGAACCACGTCGACGCGGACTACTTGAAAATCGATCGCAGCTACATGGCCGAACTGCCGCAACATCCGGACAGCCAGAAGAAAATCGCCGAGCTTTGCCAGCAGGCACGTGAGCTCAATCGCCAGACCATTGCCGAATGGGTCGAGGACGCCACCAGCACGTCGCTGCTGTTCGCCTGCGGCGTGGATTTCGTACAGGGTAACTTCCTGCAGGTGCCGCAACGGCTGGAGTAAGCCGTTCCGGCGCAGTATATTGCGGACACGAAAAAACCCGCGGATCACTCCGCGGGTTTTTCATGCAACCGGCACCACCGCGAGAATTACTCGGCGGCAGCAGCCGCGGCAGCGGCAGCAGCGGCCTTGGCGTTCGCCTTGGCGGCAGCAGCGGCGGCGATGTCTTCCTTGATGCGGGCAGCCTTGCCTTCCAGACCGCGCAGGTAATACAGCTTGGCGCCACGCACCTTGCCCTTGCGCTTCACGGTCAGCGAGTCGATAGCCGGGCTGTGCGCCTGGAACACGCGCTCCACGCCGGTGCCATGCGAAATCTTGCGCACGGTGAAGGCCGAATGCAGGCCGCGGCTGCGCTTGGCGATGACGATGCCCTCGAACGCCTGCACGCGCTCGCGGTTGCCCTCCTTCACCTTGACGTTGACCACCACGGTGTCGCCGGGGCTGAATTCCGGCAACTGGCGGGTGATCTGCTCGGATTCGAACTGTTCAATGATCTTGTTCATGGCGCACCTGTCGGTTCACTTTAGCGATATCAATGTTGCGGTCGTCATTCGGCCGCATCGTCTTGCCGCAACCGCTCGGCTTGAGCATGTTCACGGCGGAATTCATCCAGCAAGGTCCGGGATGCCGCATCCAGACCTCGCTGTGACAACAAGTCGGGTCGTCGCAACCAGGTCCGTCCCAGCGATTGCCTGAGGCGCCAGCGGGCGATAGCCGCATGGTCACCGGACAGCAACACCTCCGGTACCGAACCCAGCGCATCGTGCACCGGTTTTCCATAATGCGGACAATCCAGCAGGCCATCCGAGAATGAATCCTGCTCGGCCGACTGCGCGTCATTCAACGCGCCGTCCTGCAAGCGTCCCACCGCGTCGATGATCACCGCGGCGGCCAGCTCACCACCGGACAGCACATAATCGCCGATGGAAAGCTCCTCGTCGACCTCGTGCGCCAGCAGACGCTCGTCCACACCTTCGTAACGTCCACAAAGTAGGGCGATGCGCGGCAGTTTCGCCAGCGCTTCCACCCTGTTCTGCGTCAGCCGCGCTCCCTGCGGACTGAGATAAATCAAATGCACCGGCTCAGATGCGTCGCCGCGCATGGCCGCCAGGGTCGTGCGTAGCGGCTCGATCATCATCACCATGCCCGGACCGCCGCCATATGAGCTGCTGTCCACGCTGCGATGCTTGTCGGTGGCATAGTCGCGCGGGTTCCAGGTTTCCACCTGCAGCAGCTCGCGTTGCTGCGCGCGTCCTACCACACCGACAGCGGCGCACTGGCGCACGAAGTCGGGAAACAAACTGACGACATCGATGCGCATGATCCGAAGATCCTCAAGTCCCGCAACCCGGCGACGTCAGAATTCAGGATCCCAGTCCACCACCATACACCCTGCGGACAAGTCCACCGACCGTACATACGAACCCTGGACGAAAGGAACCAGCCGCTCGCGCGCACCGTCCCTGACTACCACGACATCATTGGAACCGGTAGCGAACAGGTGACTGACCCGCCCCAGTTTCACGTCTTCCGTGGTAACGACCTCAAGCCCTTCGAGATCGACCCAGTAATACTCGCCTTCTGCGGGAGCTGGCAGTTGCTCACGGGCGACATAGATGTCGGTACCGATCAGCGCCGCTGCCTGTTCGCGATCATCCACTCCGGGCAACTGGGCCACCATGCCCTTGCCCTGCGTACGACCTTTCACTCCCGAGATCTGCGTCTCCATACCTGGCGCTGCAATGAGCAGCCACGGCTGGTAGTCGAAGATCCGCATGCGTGGCTCGGCCCAGGATTCGATCTTGAGCCAGCCCTGCACGCCATACAGCCCGACGATGCGTCCGATCAGGACGCGCCGACTGGCTGTCGTCATGCTCAGGCGGCCGGCTGTAGCTTGCCGGCTTCCTTGACCAGGGCGGCGACCTTGTCGGTCAGCTGCGCACCCTTGCCCACCCACTCCTTCACACGCTCGATGTTCAGCTCAAGGCGCTTGTCCTTGCCCGATGCAACCGGGTTGTAATAACCGACGCTCTCGATGTTGCGGCCGTCGCGCTTGCTGCGCTGATCGGTCACAACGACGTGGTAGAACGGACGGCCCTTGGCGCCACCGCGCGAAAGACGAATCTTGACCATGGTAAAACTCCAGAATTGCCGAACAGGCGGCAGGCACACGAGAGTCGTGCGCGGTAAACGGGGCATTTTAGCGGTTTTTCGTGAAAAGGGAAGGCCCGGGAACGGGGAACGACTGGCGATACTCCTGCACGATCACCGTTCCGTGCCCCCGTCAGCGCATCGGCGGTAGCCCGCCCATGCCACCCATGCCCTTCATGGCGCCGCGCATCTGGCGCATCAGGCCCTTGCTGCCACCCTTGGACAGCTTGGACATCATCTTTTCCATCTGCATGTACTGCTTGAGCAGGCGGTTGACGTCGGCAGGCTGGTTGCCCGAACCGCGCGCCACACGGGCACGGCGCGAGCCGTTCAGCAGGTCCGGATGGCGGCGCTCCTTCTTGGTCATCGAATTGATGATCGCGATCATCCGGTTCATCTCGCCGTCGTTGACCTTCGACTTGACGCTGTCCGGCAGGCCGGACACACCGGGCAGTTTGTCCATCAATCCGGCCAGGCCACCCATGTTGCCCATCTGCTCCAGCTGGTCCTTCATGTCGTTCAGATCGAAGCGCTTGCCCTTCATCACTTTCTGGGCGAGCTTCTGCGCCTTGTCCTGGTCGACCTTGCGCTCGACTTCCTCGACCAGCGACAACACGTCGCCCATGCCGAGGATGCGCTGGGCCAAACGATCCGGATGGAACGGCTCCAGCGCATCGCTCTTTTCGCCGGCGCCGAGGAACTTGATCGGCTTGCCGGTGACATAGCGCACCGACAGCGCCGCGCCGCCACGGGCGTCGCCGTCGGTCTTGGTAAGGATGACGCCGGTCAGCGGCAGCGCCTCGTTGAAAGCCTTGGCGGTGTTGGCGGCGTCCTGGCCAGTCATCGAGTCGACCACGAACAGCGTCTCGACCGGCGTGATCGCGGCGTGCAGCGCCTTGATCTCGGCCATCATCGCCTCGTCCACGTGCAGCCGGCCGGCGGTATCGACGATCAGCACGTCGACCACTTCGCGGCGCGCGGCGGCGATGGCGTCCTTGGCGATCCGCACCGGATCCTGACCCGCCTCGGACGGGAAGAACTTCACCCCGACCTGCTCGGCCAGTGTGCGCAACTGCTCGATCGCGGCCGGACGATAGACGTCGCAGCTGACCACCATCACTTTTTTCTTCTTGCGCTCGGTCAGCAGGCGCGCCAGCTTGGCGACCGTGGTGGTCTTGCCGGCACCCTGCAAGCCGGCCATCAGCACCACCGCCGGCGGCTGCTGGGCCAGGTTCAGTTCGGTATTGGCCGTACCCATCACCACGGTCAGTTCGTCGCTGACCACCTTCACCAGAGCCTGCCCTGGCGAAAGGCTCTTGATCACGTCCTGGCCGACCGCGCGCACCTTGATCCGCTGGATCAACGCCTGCACCACCGGCAGCGCCACATCCGCTTCCAGCAACGCGATGCGCACCTCACGCAGGGCCTCGCGGATATTTTCCTCGGTCAGCCTACCGCGGCCGCGCAGACGGTTGACGGTGGTGGAAAGGCGTTGGCTGAGCGATTCGAACATGGGATCGGCACTGGGGCTGGAAACGCCTGATTATAGCGGACGCCGTGACGCCCTTTGCAGCGAACGTCGAGGCGCGGCATCCGCTGCGGACCGACCGGCGCCCTCAATGGTGCGCGGGCGGCTGCATCTTGATCCAGGCGACGATGTCACCGATGACGTGCGCGTCGACGTGTCCCGGCGCCTGATAATCAGCCACGGTGCCGGTCTTGCCTGCCGGCATGAACAGGTGGCTCAGGCCGGGATACAGGTGAAACGCCGTTTGCGGCCGGCCCACCAGCAACTGCTTCCAGCGCGCGAAGTCCAGCATGGGAGAGATCTGGAAATCGCCACCGCCCTGCAGAATCAGCATGGGCATCGCCAGCGATTTCGCATCTGCCACCGGATCGACCCGGGACCAGCTCAGCCAGTAAGTTTGGGGAGCGTTGTCGAACTCGCCCAGCGGTGCTGGTTGCCCGAGGCCGATGGCGGCCAGCAGCTTCCGTTCCTTCACGTATGACTGCGCGGCCTGCTCGGTGGCAGCATCGGAAAGCCCCTCCTTGGCCGACAGATAGCGCGCCTGCTGCTCCATCACATCAAGGATCCGCCGTGCCGGCGCCGCCATCAGCACCAGGCCGGCCAGCTGCGAATCGCGCCGGCCGATGCGTGGCGCCATCATCGCGCCCAGACTGTGGCCGAGCACGAACACGCGCCGCGAGTCGACCTCCGCCTGCTTCGCCAACAGGCGGGCGGCCGCCACGGCATCGTCGGTCACTTCCGCATCGATGACCGGATCGCCCTTGCCGCTCCAATGCATGTAGTCGAAGGTTCGCTTGTCGTAACGTAACGAGGCTATACCGTCGCTTGCCAGCGCATTCGCGATGTCGCGAAACGGCTTGTTGGGCCCGAGGGTCTCATCCATGTCGTGTGCACCAGAACCAGCCACCAGCACGACCGCCGGGAACGGCCCTTGACCCTTCGGTAAAGTGAGCGCGCCATGCAGGGGGCCGATCGGCGTCGGCACGTCCAGTGGCGATACGCGCACGCCGTCGGCCTCGACGTGAGCCTTCACCGGCTCGATTGACTTGACCATCGAAGCCGGCAGAAAACGGTAGTGAGAAATGGGGCCCTGTGCATCGCAGCTAGTTACCAGGTCCAACGACATCTTGGCGAAAGTGATCGGCGTGACCACCGCCGGTTCGCCCTGGAGCAACTGCCGCACGGATGCAGCGTGACCGCCATAAGCGCCGGCGCTCGCCTGCAACTGCGCCCATGCCTGCTTGAGTTTGGCGGCATCAAGTTGCTTGCCGAGCGTGGCATTGAAATGCGCGCGGGCATCGGCAAAGTCGCCCCTGGTCAGCGCATCCAGCGATGTCGCCGAGTTCTCCACACAGACGTCACCCGCATGCGCAGGCGTGGCAGCCAGAAGCAGAGCTGCCGACAGCGCAGCCAGCTTGCACGAAAGCAGTTTCATCAGGTATCTCCTTGCAGGATGTCCAGGATGTGATTGGAGAAAGGATCAGTGGCGCCCTTCCAGGGCGCGGTATACGAAGAACGAGTACACATACGGGATCAGCAGCACCGCCACGATCACCACCAGCCCCCACCCCGGCATGACGTGGGCCAGCGTGGTGATCGCCATTGCCGCGCCGGCCAGCACGAACACCCAGCCGGCCAGACGGTGCGTGCGTTCCCACACCGTATCGCTGGCCAGCGTCCACGGCGTGCGGATGCCGATGAAGAAGTTTTTGCGCAACTTGCCCATGTAGTTGCCCAGCACCATCAACAGCACACCGACGGCAAGCGGCACGATGGTCGACAGGGGCAACGCGAAGCCGGCACCGACCAGCAGCGCGGTCATGCCGATCACCAGCATCACGCCCTGGATGACCAGCATCAGTGCACCGTAGATGCCGGCGAAGGACTTGATCTCGAACCGGCGCGGCGAAATCGCCGGCAGCGCCACCGTCAGCACGGCCAGACCGAAAATCAGCAGCGGCCACATGGCCGCGCCCCAGAACCTGGGCGCATAGCGGTTCGCCTGCCCGCTCATGTCCCAGTGGACCGGCACCTGCGCCGGCAACCGGGGATACAGCCAGATCGCCACGCCCACGGCAATCGCCACGAAAGCGGCCGAAACAATCAAGGTACGTACGGGTTTCATTTCTTGCCTCCAGCGTTCCCCTTCGACGGGAACAGGTCCATCAGCACCCGAGCCAGGTCTTCAAACACGGTGCTGTTGAGTGAATAGACGATGTACTGACCGCGCCGCTCGGTGCGCACCAGGTCGGCCTGCTTGAGTACGTTGAAGTGGTGCGACAGCGACGCCGGTGTGATATCGAACGCCGCGCCGATCTCACCGGCGCTCAGCGAACCTCCCTGCAGGCGCTTGAGAATCGCCCGCCGGGTCGGATCGGCCATCGCTTTGAAGACTTCCTGCTGCTTCATCGGTCGCATCGCTCGTTCGTCATGCTTATATAATTAGACAATTATCTAATTATTGCAAGTAGTCGATGCCCGCCACGTCCATTCACGCCAGGATCGGCCCTGTGCGACACTTGTCCGTCATGTCACTTATCCTGCCTTCCGTCCTCGCCATCGTGCTGTACATCGGCGCCGCCAGCTTGCTGGCTGCACCGATGACGGGTTGTCCGCGCACGCCGCGACGCCTGGGTCTGGGCACCGCGACCTTGGCGATGCTGCTGCACGCTGGCGTCCTGCTGGGTGCGCATGGCGGCCGGGTCGACCTGCACTTCTTCGCTGCGCTATCGCTGGTCGCCTGCGTGGTGGCGGCGCTGACCCTGCTGGTGAATCTGTCGCGACCGGTGGCCGGACTCGGCGTGATCGTATTCCCGCTGGCCGCGCTGCTGCTGGCGCTGGACGCCTTCCTGGCGCCGGCGACCACGCCCGCACCGATCGACTGGCAGATCAAGCTGCACGTGGTGATCGCCCTGCTCGCCTACAGCCTGCTGTCGATCGCCGCGGTGCTGGCCATCCTGCTGGCCGTGCAGGAACGTGCGCTGCGCACGCATCGGCCGGGGCGAATGATCCGCGCACTTCCACCGCTGACCCAGACCGAGGCACTGCTGTTCCGCCTGATCGGGGCCGGCTTCGCCCTGCTCACCCTGACCTTGCTCAGCGGCCTGTTGTTCATCGCCAATATCCGCGCGCAACACCTGGTGCACACCACCGTGCTGACCATCATCGCGTGGCTGGTCTTCGGTGCCCTGCTGTGGGGCCGCTGGCGTCACGGCTGGCGCGGGCGCAGCGCGGTCAACCTCACCCTGATCGGCATGGCCATGCTGGTGTTGGCGTTCTTCGGCTCGAAGTTCGTGCTGGAAGTGATCCTGCATCGCACGATGGGATGAACCCACAAGTCTGTCCGGGCTTTTAGCGGCAGGCGTCGATCGCCTCGCTCAAGCGCTCCACCCCGACCACCTCCATCTCGCCGACCTTGCCCTTCTTCGGCGCATTCGCCTTCGGCACGATGGCACGGCGGAAACCATGATGAGCGGCTTCCTTCAGACGCTCCTCGCCATTGGGCACCGGACGAATCTCGCCGGACAGGCCGACCTCGCCGAACGTGATCATGTGCTCCGGCAACGGCCGGTCACGCAACGAGGACAGCACCGCCAGCAGCACCGGCAGATCGGCGGCGGTTTCCTGCACGCGGATGCCACCGACCACGTTGACGAACACGTCCTGGTCGTACGCGGCCACGCCACCGTGCCGATGCAGCACGGCCAGCAGCATGGCGAGGCGGTTCTGTTCCAGCCCCAGCGTGACCCGGCGCGGATTGCCCAGCGAGGATTGGTCCACCAGCGCCTGTACCTCGACCAGCAGCGGCCGGGTGCCTTCGCGGGTCACCATCACGGCACTGCCCGACGTCGGGCCCGAGTGCGAGGACAGGAAGATCGCCGACGGATTCGGCACCTCGCGCAGCCCTTTGTCCGACATCGCGAACACACCCAGCTCGTTGACCGCGCCGAAGCGGTTCTTGAATGCGCGCAGCACACGGAAACGGCTGCCGGCCTCGCCTTCGAAATACAGCACCGCATCGACCATGTGCTCGAGCACGCGCGGGCCGGCGATGCCTCCCTCTTTGGTCACATGACCGACCAGAAATACCGAAGTACCGGTTTCCTTGGCGAAGCGAGTCAACTTGGCCGCCGACTCGCGCACCTGCGACACCGAGCCCGGCGCGGCGGTGAGCAGCTCGGTCCAGATGGTCTGGATCGAATCGATCACCAATACCCGCGGCCGCGTCGCCATCGCCTGTTCCAGCACCCGCTCGATGCAGGTTTCGGCCAGCGCCTGCAGCGGCTCCAGCGGCAGGCCCAGCCGCTGTGCGCGCGAAGCGACCTGCGACAGCGATTCCTCGCCGGTGACATACACGCTGGGCAGATGCGCCCCCAGCGTACCCAGCATCTGCAGCAGCAGGGTCGACTTGCCGATACCCGGATCGCCGCCGATCAGCACCACCGAACCCTGCACCAGTCCGCCGCCGAGTACCCGATCAAGTTCGCCGATGCCGGTCAGCGTACGCGCCTCGGTAGTCAGCGCCACCTCGGTCAACGGCGTGATGCGCGGCGAACCGGCCGCACTGCCGGCGTAGCTGGAACGTTGTGCACCCACCGATGCGACGGCCGAGGCCGGTGCCAGCACGATCGCGCTGAGCGTGTTCCACACCCCGCACTCGACACACTGCCCCTGCCATTTGTTATGTTCGGCGCCGCACTCCGTGCAGACATAGGCGGTTTTGGCTTTGGCCATGCGGGTTCCCGACTGGATACGATGAATGACGTGGAGCTTAGCCCGCGCTCATCGCAAACCGCGAGACGCATGGGCGCAAGCTGCTGTCAGCGGCGGCGCCGACACCGGCTACTGTTCGTCCTCGACGAAAAGCACACGGCGGGTCATGCCGCAGGTGAGGTCGTACGAGATCGTGCCGGACGTTGCGGCAATCCGCTCAACCGGCAGTTCCGGGCCCCACAGCACTACCGGATCGCCGATATTCGCGCCGGGTGCATTGCGCAAATCCAGTGTAATCAGATCCATCGAAACGCGACCGATCAAGGCAACACGCTGATTGCCGGCGAGCACCGGCGTACCGGCCTCGGCGCTGCGTGGATAGCCGTCACCATAGCCGACAGCCGCCACGCCGACCGGCATGTCCTCGGGGCAGACCCAGGTGCCGTTGTAACCGATGCGCTCGCCCTTGCCGATCTGGTTGATCGCGATCAGTCGCGTCGAGAGCGTCATCGCCGGGCGGAAGCCGAAGTCCTCGCCACTCTTGCCATCGACCACCGACAACCCGTACAGCAAGCCGCCGGTGCGCACCCAGTCTCCGCGCGCATCGGGCCAACCCAGTACGGCCGCGGAATTGGACAGTGAACGCGGGCCGTTGAACATGTGCGTGGCCCGGTTGAAGCGGGCGATCTGCGCCGGCGTCTGCTCGCCAGCAAATACTTCGGAGTCGGAAAAATGGGTCAGCAGGCCGATGTCCGGATCGATGCCGGCCATCGCGGCGAGTTGCCCATGCACGTCGGCGACGCGCTCCGGTGCGAAGCCAAGTCGATGCATGCCGCTGTCGATCTTCAGCCATACACGCAAACGCCCGCGCGTGGGATACGCCTGCGCCAGCCATTGCAGTTGAACGTCGTGATGGATCGCCGCATCCAGCTGCAGCCGCTGCATCTCGGCGATGTCGCGTGCATTGTCCGGACCGGACAGCACCACGATGCGCTGTCGGTGCCCGGCTGCGCGCAGGCGGAGCCCGTCACCGAGAGCCACCACCGCAAACGCATCGGCCTCGCCATCCAATGCACGGGCCACGCGCTCCAGTCCGTGCCCGTAGGCGTCGGCCTTGACCACGGCCATCACCTTCGCCGGCGCGGCCAGCGCCTTCAGCCGCGCCAGGTTGTGGCGCAGCGCGCCGAGATGGATGGTGGCGACGGTGGTGCGGCTCATGGGCTCGAGAAGCGCGGAGCAGGCAACGGAGGCCGGGAAACACGGGGGCTACGCAAGCGCGCCGATCGCGACCGACACGATAGCCACGGAAAAAACAGAAGGCTGCAGACTTGCACGCTGCTACCGTTTTCCGCTCCCTGTTTCCTGTTCCCCGCTTTCAATCAAAACTTCCCACGAACGAATCCGGCGCGTAGTTCACGAACTGGGTGTAATGGCCAAGGAAGGTCAGCTTGCAGGTGTCGGTAGGGCCATTGCGCTGTTTGCCGATGATGATTTCGGCGATGCCCTTGTCCGGCGATTCCTTGTTGTAGTACTCGTCGCGGTAGATGAACATGATCACGTCGGCGTCCTGCTCGATGGCGCCCGATTCACGCAGATCGGACATCATCGGGCGCTTGTCGGCGCGCTGCTCCAACGAACGGTTCAACTGCGACAGGGCCATCACCGGCACGTTCAACTCCTTGGCAAGTCCCTTGAGTGAACGCGAAATTTCTGAAATTTCGGTGGCGCGATTCTCCTTGTTGCCAGGCACCTGCATCAATTGCAGGTAATCGATCACGATCAGGCCCAGGCCGCCATGTTCGCGATGCAGCCGGCGCGCGCGCGAACGCAGCTCCACCGGCGACAGGCTTGGCGTGTCGTCGATGAAGATCTTCGCGTCGGACAACAGGGCGATGGCGTTGGAGACGCGCGGCCAGTCCTCCTCCTCCAAGGTGCCGTTGCGCAGGTGTTGCTGGTGGATCCGGCCGACCGAGGAGATCAGGCGAAACGCCAGCTGCGAGGAGGACATTTCCATCGAGAACACCACCACCGCTTTCTTGCCGCCCAACGCGGCAGCCTCGGCGATGTTCAGCGCAAACGCGGTCTTGCCCATCGATGGACGCGCCGCCACGATGACCAGATCCGACGGCTGCAGGCCCGAGGTGAGCGCGTCAAGATCGGTGAAACCGGTGCTGACACCGGTGAGCTGCCCGCGGTTTTCGTAACGCTCGGTGAGCAGGCGGAACGCGTCTTTCACCGCCTCGCGCATCGAGACGGAATCCTTCTTGCCGCGCGCACCGGATTCGGCGATGTGGAACACGCGTTGCTCGGCACTTTCCAGTACCTCGTGCACGCTCTTGCCTTCGGGCCGGTAGCCATCCTCGGTAATCGAAGTGCCGGCGTCGATCAGCTGGCGCAGCACCGACTTCTCGCGCACGATCTCGGCGTAGGCGGCGATGTTGGCAGCGCTTGGCGTGCTGTTGGCCAGCTCGATCAGGTAACTGGCGCCACCGACCATCTCGGCCAGGCCGTTGCTCTCGAACCAGTCGCCCAGGGTCACCGCGTCGCACGGCATGCCCTTGTTTGCCAGCTCGTTGATCGCGCGCCAGATCAGCCGATGGTCCTTGCGATAGAAGTCGTCCTCGGCCAGCCGGTCGGCGACCTTGTCCAACGCATCGGGCGCCAGCATCAGGCCGCCCAGCACCGCCTGTTCGGCATCGATGGAGTGCGGCGGAACACGCAGGGCCTCGATGGCAGGAGATGAGGGTTTGCGTTCGGGCACGAAAGACATCGATTGACCTCGGAAGAACTACCCCACGACCGACGCGCGATGCGCCGACATCCCGTGACTGGACACGCCGACCATCATGCGCGGCGGCGTCTCACCCGTCGAGACAATAAGTCTGTGGATAAGCTGTGAGTTGGTGGGGATAACGGCGAATGGGGTAGCGGGCAGCAACGATGGCAAGCCCGGTCGCGCTCTACTGCCGGCCCATTCCATAAAAACAAACGGGCGCCTCGCGGCGCCCGACTGTTTCAGATGACGCGCAGCTTACTTGTCGCCGACCACGATCACCTTGACGGTGGTCTGCACATCGGCGTGCAGGCTGATCACGACGTCGTATTCGCCGGTATTGCGAAGCGGGCCTTCACCCAGAATCACTTCACCCTTGTTGACTTCATGACCGGCGGCAGCCAGCGCCTCGGCGATATCGCGCGGGCCGACAGAGCCGAACAGCTTGCCTTCCGCACTGGCGTGCGCGGTGATCGTCACCGAAGCGTCGGCCAGCTTGGCCTTGCGCGACTCGGCATCGGACAGCATGGTGTTGGCCTTGGCCTCGTATTCGGCGCGACGCTGTTCGAATGCAGCCAGGTTGGCGGCATTGACGCGAACAGCCTTGCCCTGCGGCAGGAGGAAATTGCGACCGTAACCGGGCTTCACGACGACCTTGTCGCCGAGCGTGCCGAGGCCGCGGACTTTCTGCAGAAGAATGAGTTCCATGATGCTTCCTTTTCGTTAGCGCCGGTGTGGCCCGACGCAGCCAGAGGACGGTTGTCCGAAGGGTGTCTGAAGCCTCACCCGGTCTTGGCCGGGCGAGACACTGACCGCGGCACGAGGCCGCGGCCAGTCACGATCAGACGTCGTGGTTGTCGGTGTACGGCAGCAGCGACAGGAAGCGGGCGCGCTTGATCGCGGTCGCCAGCTGACGCTGGTAGCGCGCCTTGGTACCGGTGATGCGGCTCGGCACGATCTTGCCGTTCTCGGTGACGTACTGACGCAGGGTGTTGAGATCCTTGTAGTCGATCTCCTTCACGTCTTCGGCAGTGAAGCGGCAGAACTTGCGGCGGCGGAAAAACTTGGACATGGTCTGGATTCCTATCAGTCGTCGCTGTCGCGATCGTTGTCGCGGTCATCGCGGTCACGGCCGCGGCCTTCGCCATCACCTTCGTCGTCACGGCGACGGGTGGACTTGGCGTCATCCTTTTCCTTCGACTTCAGGATGAAGGAGGGCTCGATATCGGCCTCGTCGCGACGGATCACGAGGTGACGCAACACGGCGTCGTTGAAGCGGAAACCCGACTCCAGCTCGTTCAGCGCGTTCTGGCTGACTTCGATGTTGAGCAGCACGTAATGTGCCTTGGCCAGGTTCACGATCGGATAGGCCAGCTGGCGGCGGCCCCAATCTTCCAGACGGTGGATCTTGCCACCGTCGGTCTCGATCAGCGCCTTGTAGCGCTCGAGCATCGCCGGGACCTGCTCGCTCTGGTCGGGATGGACCATGAACACAACTTCGTAATGACGCAGGGTCATTGTGGTTTGACTCCTTGTGGATGCGGCCTTGCGGCCTTGCAGCCTCCCGCTGGTGCGGTGAGGCAAGTGTCCCGCCCGCGCCCTTTCAGGTGCAGACAGAAGCGGAATTGTACGGTGTTGGCTAATGATCGCGCAAGTCGTTGAAAATCATGACCTGCAGCGGCAAAACCCGGCTCAGCTGACGGTAAAGCTCTCGCCGCAGCCACATTCGCCGGTGGCGTTCGGGTTGTGGAAGACGAAACTGGCGTTGAGGCCCTGTCGCTGGAAATCGATCACGGTGCCCTCGACCAGCGCCAGGCTCTTGTCGTTGACGATCAGCGGCAGACCGTCCACCTCCACCAGCTGATCACCCTCGCCGACCGACTCGGCCAGATCAACCACGTAGGCAAAGCCGGAGCAACCGGTCCGCTTGACTCCGAACCGCACGCCAGCCGCTGACGGCATGCCCGCCAGGAAATGGCGCATGCGTTCATTGGCAGCGGGAGTGATGGTGATGCTCATGACGGTGAATCCAACCTCGTTCGATGGCCCGGAAAGTCGCAGCGCGGGCGACAGCTACATTATCATGCCGGTTTGGCCTCGCGCGCCGCGGTGCCCGTGCCGTTCATTTACTACACGCCGACATGCGGCGTATCAGCAGGAGTTTCAACCGATGGCCGTGGTCAGTCCGACACTATTGAGCGTGAAGCAGGCTCTTTCCGGCAAGCTCGACGCCGGCAGCACCGTGACCGTGCGCGGCTGGGTGCGTACCCGTCGCGATTCCAAGGCTGGCCTGTCTTTCGTCAACGTCACCGACGGCTCCTGCTTCGATCCAATCCAGGCGGTGGTCCCGGCCACGCT
Organism: Rhodanobacter sp. Col0626; assembly: GCF_049994385.1. Lineage (GTDB taxonomy): Bacteria > Pseudomonadota > Gammaproteobacteria > Xanthomonadales > Rhodanobacteraceae > Rhodanobacter. The sequence goes on along the minus strand of NZ_CP188260.1, from coordinate 1,420,329 downwards.
CGGCAATTACGACAGCGAGGTAAAACACCTCACCGCCGGCGCAGGTGTGATCATCAGCGGCACCCTGGTCGCGTCGCAGGGCAAGGGGCAGAAATTCGAGCTTCAGGCGAACGAGGTGATCGTCACCGGCCTGGTCGACGACCCGGAAACCTATCCGATCCAGCCCAAACAACACACCATGGAGTTTCTGCGCGAAGTCGCGCATCTGCGGCCGCGCACCAACCTGTTCGGTGCCGTCACGCGCGTGCGCCATACGATGATGACGGCAATCCACCGCCATCTCACCGAGCAGGGTTTCTTCTGGATCAATACGCCGATCATCACCACCTCGGATGCGGAAGGGGCCGGCGACATGTTCCGGTTGTCCACGCTGGATCTGGCCAACCTGCCGCGCACCGCCGACGGCAAGATCGACTTCCGCAAGGACTTCTTCGGTCGCGAAGCGTTCCTCACCGTATCCGGCCAACTCAACGTCGAGGCGTATTGCCTGGCGATGAGCAAGGTGTATACGTTCGGCCCCACTTTCCGTGCCGAGAACTCCAACACCGCGCGTCACCTGGCCGAATTCTGGATGGTCGAACCGGAAATCGCATTCGCCGACCTCACCGCCAACGCGGACTGCGCCGAAGCGTTCCTCAAGGCGATCTTCAAGGCGGTGCTGGACGAACGCCCGGACGACATGGCGTTCTTCGCCGAACGCGTGCAACCGGATGCGATCAGCCGGATCGAGGCGTTCATCGCGCAGCCGTTCGAGCGTATCGATTACACCGACGCGATTACCATCCTGCAAAAGTCCGGCGAAAAGTTCGAATATCCGGTCGCCTGGGGCATCGACCTGCAAACCGAGCACGAACGCTACCTGGCCGAGAAACATATTGGCCGTCCCGTGGTCGTAATGAACTACCCCGAAGCGATCAAGGCGTTCTACATGCGCTTGAACGATGATGAAAGGACCGTCGCGGCGATGGATGTACTGGCGCCGGGTATCGGCGAAATCATCGGTGGCGCGCAACGCGAGGAGCGGCTGGATTACCTCGACCGGCGCATGGTGCAGTTCGGACTCGATCCGGCAACCTATGGCTGGTACCGTGACCTGCGTCGCTATGGCACGGTTCCTCACGCCGGCTTCGGGCTCGGTTTCGAGCGTCTGCTGGTCTATATCTGCGGACTGTCCAACATCCGCGATGCCATCCCCTACCCGCGCGCGGCCGGAACGGCCGAATTCTGAGTATCTTGCCTGTCATGTCGTATCGCTTTTTCGCCCCCGTTATCGCCCTGGTCCTCGCCACGATGCTGGCCGGTTGCCACAGTGCCAAGGTGCTGCTGCCGCCCAACCTGCGGCCGCCGTCGGAGAGCTCCGGTGATGTACTGAAACAAGCCCAGCAGCAACTGCTCGAGGCCACGCCGTGCTGCAGCAGCTTTGCCGATTTTTCCTACCGCAGCATGCTGCCCTGGCAACCGCAGAAGTTCAGGCTGGGCAGCGCCAGCATGGTCGCCAACCTCAACGGTACGCACAGCTATTTCCTCGCCTTCCTCTTGCCCGCCGACGCGAAACTGCCGTACCGGGTGGCGCTGAAATCGGAATTGAACGGCCGCTGGCTGCACGCCAGCTACCTGTTCGCACCTACGATCGTGCTACTGGACGAGGGCTTTCAGCCGATCCGTTCCGAAGACGTCGGGCTGTGCGAGCACATGGGCTGGAGCGATGAAACCACCGGGGCCTTCGGCAGCCTGAAGATCGACAACAAGCAGGCGCGCTACCTGCTGGTGTACAGCTCCGCCGAGCAGCAATCGGGCAAGACGTACTGGGAGCAGTCGCCCGCCTCGATTTCCAGCACCACGGCAGCGACGTTGCAGATGAACTCTGCTGGCAGCTTCAGCATTCCCCACGGTCCGGACGGCGCGCTGTGGATCGGCATGATGAACAAGACGTACGAGAAAGCCATCGACAGCGCCATCTGCAAGGAAGCATCCAAAGGCGATGGCGTACTCAACACCTTGCGTACCGCGCTGCCGCTGCCATGGACCAAGGGCAGTGACAACAAGGTCGAACGCCGCAGTCCACCATGATCATTCTCTATCTCGCCCTGCTGGCGAGCGGCGTCGGGCTGTTTGTTCTGTCGTACGTTGCCCCGTTCCGGCTCGCCGCCTTGTTGCGCCGATACTATCCGCAGCATTGGCGGATCATTGCACCGGAGCATGAGAGCCTTTCAGGCTTCCGCATCTGGGCGCGCATGCAACAGGTATTGCGCTCACCCGCCCTGCCGGCGCTGGAAGATGCACGCGTCGACCGCTGGCGATACATATGGCGCTACAGCCAATGGCTGGGCTGGCTGTGCTGGCTGGCGGCGCTGGCGATGCGGTTTTTGCTGCACTGACTTTTGCCATAACGAAAGCAGGACGGAGTAGCACATGCAACTCGATCTGAGTGGACGTCACGCCCTCGTCTGCGGCGCCTCGCAGGGCATCGGCCGCGCCAGCGCGATCGAGCTGGCCGAGCTTGGCGCCAGCGTCACCTTGCTGGCGCGCTCGGCTGACAAGCTGAAAACCGTCGCCGAAAAACTGCCGCGAACGCACGCCGGACAGCAGCACGACTGGCGCAGTGTCGACATGCTCGACACTGCCGGACTGCATGCGACCGCCACCGAAATCGCAGGCAATGCACCTGTGCATATCCTGATCAACAACAGTGGTGGCCCACCGGGCGGCCCAGCGCATACCGCGGAGCCCGCCGCATTCGAGACAGCCTTCCGCCAGCACCTGCTGGGCGGCCAGGTCCTGCTGCAGGCGCTGCTGCCCGGCATGCGCGCCAGTGGCTACGGCCGCATCGTCAACGTGATCTCCACCTCGGTCAAGGAGCCGATCGTGGGGCTTGGCGTGTCCAATACCGTGCGTGCCGCCGTCGCCGGCTGGGCCAAGACGCTGTCCGCCGAGCTGGCAGCCGACGGCATCACCGTCAACAATGTCCTGCCCGGCTATACCCGCACCGATCGCCTCGCCAGCCTGCTTGCCGCAAAAGCCACTGCGGGTCGGCAGAGCGAAGAGCAGATCGCCCAGGGTCTGATCGCCACCATTCCGGCGCAACGATTCGGCGAAGCCGCCGAGGTGGCGGCGGTGATCGCCTTCTTGTGCACGCCAGCCGCAGCCTACGTCAACGGCGTAAGCATCGCCGTGGATGGCGGACGCACCCGTGCACTGAGTTGAGCAGGTGGTTGCTGGCTGGCACGCATACGCCTGCGTCCGGTGCATTTACGACACGCTGGTTTTAAGCTTGTGCAGATGCCCACTCCGCGCCTAGCCAATCTGATCGACGGTCGCCTGCGGGCGCCACGCGCCGATGCATGGCTGGATATACATGAGCCGGCCACCGGCGCGGTATTCGCGCAGTGCCCCGATTCCGACGCGACGGATGTCGCCGCTGCGGTCGATGCCGCCAGCCGTGCCGCGTCCGGCTGGGCCAGTACCCCGATCGAGCAACGTGCGCATCTGCTGCACCGGCTGGCCGACCTGATCGAAGCGCGGCTGGAAACATTCGCCGTACTAGAATCGCGCGACAGCGGCAAGCCTTTGAGTCTTGCGCGCCGACTCGACATCCCGCGCGCCGTCAGCAACCTGCGTTACTTCGCGGCTGCGATCACGGCTTGGGGCAGCGAGTCGCACGCCACGGAAACGGGCGCGGCCGGCACGGGCGCCATCAATTACACCTTGCGCCAGCCACTCGGCGTGGTGGGCTGCATCAGCCCCTGGAATCTTCCGCTTTATCTTTTCAGCTGGAAAATCGCGCCCGCACTGGCCGCCGGCAACACCGTGGTGGCCAAGCCGTCGGAGGTGACGCCATGCACCGCTGCGCTGCTGGGCGAACTCAGTATCGAAGCCGGATTCCCGGCGGGCGTGCTGAACATCGTGCAGGGACGCGGCCCTTCGGTAGGCCAGGCCATCGTGGAACATCCGCAGGTCAAGGCGCTGTCGTTCACCGGCAGTACCGCCACCGGCGCTCGCATCGCCAGCGTGGCCGCAGCGCAATTCAAGAAAGTCTCGCTGGAGATGGGCGGAAAGAATCCGGCGATCGTGTTTGCCGATGCCGACCTTTCCGAAACGAACCTGGACACCATCGTGCGTTCGGGTTTCGCCAACCAGGGCGAGATCTGCCTGTGTGGCTCGCGCCTGCTGGTGCAGCGGTCGATCTACGAAACATTCCGCGAACGCTACCTTGCTCGCGTGCAGGCACTGCGCGTGGGTGACCCGGACGACACGGACAGCGACCTTGGCGCGATGGTGTCGCAGGCGCATTACGACAAGGTCCTCGGCTGCATCGCGCAGGCCCGCACCGAAGGCGGCCGTGTGCTTTGCGGCGGTGAACCGATCCAGCTGACCGGTCGTTGCGCCGACGGCTGGTTCATCGCACCGACGGTCATTGAAGGTCTTCCGTCATCGGCACAGACCAATCAACAGGAAATCTTCGGTCCGGTGGTCAGCCTGATTCCCTTCGAGGATGAGGCCGAAGCCTTGGCGATTGCCAACGACAGTCGCTACGGCCTGGCCGCTTCGCTGTGGACGCAGGATCTCTCCCGCGCGCACCGGCTCGCCAGCGGGCTCGAATTCGGCATCGTCTGGATCAACTGCTGGCTGCTGCGCGATCTGCGCACGCCGTTCGGTGGCACCAAGCAGTCCGGGTTAGGTCGCGAAGGCGGCACTGATGCGCTGCATTTCTTCACCGAGCCAAAGAACATCTGCATCCGTTATTGACAGCACCATAAGCGAGTACACGATCTTGACCAGTCCCCTGCAAGCATTGATCGACAGCAATCGCCGCTGGTCCGCCGCGGTGCGCGCGGAAGACCCGCACTTCTTCGAGCGCCTGGCCAAACAGCAGGCGCCGAAATACCTCTGGATCGGTTGTTCGGATTCCCGCGTGCCGGCCACACAGATCGTCGATCTGCCGCCGGGCGACATCTTCGTGCAGCGCAATGTCGCCAACGTGGTTTCGCATACCGACCTCAACTGCCTCAGCACGGTGCAGTTCGCCGTGGACATCCTCAAGGTCGAACACATCATCGTCGTCGGCCATTACGGCTGTGGCGGTGTTCAGGCGATACTGGACGAGCGTCGGCTTGGGTTGGTCGACAACTGGCTGCGCCATGTCGGCGATGTGGCAGAAAAACATTCGGCGATGCTCGCCTCGCTGGACCTGATGCAGCTGCGCAACAACCGGCTGTGCGAGCTCAACGCGATCGAACAGGTCTCCAACGTCTGCCACACCACCATGGTGATGGACGCGTGGGAACGCGGCCAGAAACTCTCGGTGCACGCGTGGTGCTACAGCCTCGACAACGGCCACGTGAACGATCTGGACATGCATGTCAATTCGCGCGAAACACTGCTGCCGGCGTACCACCACGCCATGCAGCGACTGGTTCAGCCGCCGCAGTCGAACCGGTGAGCGGAATAATCCGCACCGACAAGGCGCCTGCCCCGGTCGGGGCTTATCCGCATGCGCGACGGGTCGGTGACCTGCTGTTCCTGTCCGGCGTCGGTCCCCGCCAGCCAGGCAGCAATGCGATTCCCGGCAACGTCTACGATGCCGACGGAAGTCTCGTCGATTACGATATCGAAGCGCAGTGCCGACAGGTATTCGCCAACGTACGCGCCGTGCTGGAAGCCAGCGGGGCCCGTTGGACCGACCTGGTCGACGTCACCGTTTTCCTGACCAACATGCAGCGCGACTTCGCTGCATACAACCGGCTGTATGCCGAGCACTTCGCCGGCATCGACGCATGCCGCACGACGTTGGGTATCGATGCCTTGCCGACACCGATCGCGATCGAACTTAAATGCGTCGCCGCGCTACCGTCGACGCGCTGAGCGCATCCACGGCCGCGCATCCTGACCGCTGTCTTGCCGTGCCAGGCAGGCACAGCGCTCACTCCAGGCAGGCCTGCAGCAAACGCCCGATCAGTTCCTGCACCGCTGGTGCTTTCCCTTCGTCGTATTCGAAACTTTCCTCATCCATGTAGTTGAGCTGTGCCAGCTCCAGCTGGATGGCCTGCACGCCGGCCTCGGGTTTGCCGTAGTGACGGGTGATGTAGCCGCCCTTGAAGCGCCCGTTGATGGCCAGGCTGAACCGCGACTGCGAAGTCAGGCAGGTCTGCAGCCGGGCTTGCAGGATAGTGCCGCAACTCGCCCCCGCCGCCGTGCCGAGGTTGAAATCCGGCAGGCGGTCATCGAAGAGCATGGGCACGTGGCTGCGTATGGAATGGCCTTCCCACAACACTGCCCGGCCATGTTCGGCGGACAACCTCGCAAGCTCCTCCGCCAGGGCACGGTGATAAGGCTGCCAGAATTCGCCTATTCGCCGTTGTACCTCAGTGCTGTCCGGTTCGCTGCCGTCGCGATACAACGGTTCGCCGTCGAAACCGATCGTCGGCACCAGTCCGGTCTCGCGCTGGCCGGGGTACAGCGCATGACCGTCGGCGGGACGGTTGAGATCGATCACATAGCGCGACGCCAACGGTTTCAGCACGCTGGCGCCCAGGCTCTGCGCCAGCGGCTCATACAGCCGCCCCACATGCCAGTCGGTATCCGGCGAACGGCGCGCCGCCGGATGCATGCGCGCGCCAATGTCGTCGGGAATGAAACTACCGTCATGCGGCAGGCTGATCAACAGCGGCACGCGGCCGCGATGCAAGGTGAAGTTGGCCATGTCGGTCATTGTACTCAGCCCATCAACACGAGTTCTTCCGCCGAGGTCGGATGGATCGCCACGGTCGCGTCGAGATCGCGTTTGCGCACCCCGAGTTTCAGCGCGACCGCAAACCCCTGCAGCATTTCATCGGCGCCCGGCCCCAGTACGTGAATGCCGAGTACGCGTTCGTCGCTGCCCGAGCAAACCAGTTTCATAAGGCTCTGTCCCTGCGCCCCGGCCAGCGCCCACTGCATCGGCGTGAAGCGGCGGTGGTACACGGTGACCGCATCACCATGGCGTTCGCGCGCCTGTTCTTCGGTCAACCCGACCATGCCCAACGGCGGCTTGGAAAACACCACGCTGGGTATGTTCTCGTAGTCGAGTTTTGCTTCTGGCTGGCCACCAAAAAGACGATCCGCCAATTGTCGACCGGCCGCCACCGCCACCGGCGTCAACGCCTTGCGCGCCGTGACATCGCCAACCGCATGCACACCCGCCACCTTGGTGGCCTGCCAGGCATCGACCTGCACGTGACCGCGTGGGTCGGTATCTACGCCGATCGCATCGAGACCCAGGGCTTGTGTATTCGGCACACGCCCCACCGCCCATAGCAGAGCATCGTAGGGACCGCGCGAACCGGCCGCGGCATCGTCGAGCAGGATGCTGCCGTCGGCATCCCGATGCGCAGCCTGCACGGCACTGTGCAGGCTTGTCTGGATGCCCTGCATCTGCATTTGCCGCTGCAGCTCCTCGACCAGCTCGACGTCGAAATCCTCCAGCAGACGCTCATGCGCCAATACATCCACTTTGCTGCCGAACGCCTGCAGCAGGCCGGCGAACTCCACGGCGATGTAACCGCCGCCCACGATCGCCACGCGATGCGGCAATGCCTGCAGTGCGAAAATGTCATCGGAAACCATGCCCAGGCCAAAGCCGGGCAGATCCAGAGTGCGCGGACGTGCGCCCGTGGCAATCACGATCTGCTGCGCCGTGCATTGGCTGCCGTCGCTCAGTTCGATCGTGTCGGCCGCGACGAAACGGCCGGCCTGGCGAATCAGCTGCACGTTCATCGCTTGCAGCCGTTGCGCGTAACGTTGGTCGATGGCGTCGATATAGCGCCCGCGCACTTCGCGAAAGCGCTCCCAGTCCAGCGGCCCCGGCTGGGAGGCGAAGCCCACCGAGACCGCAAACTGCTGCGCCTGCGCCCATTGCGCCGCAAACCACAGCGCCTTCTTCGGCACGCAACCGCGGTGGACACAGGTGCCGCCGAGCGCGCCGGGTTCGAGCAAGGCAACCCGGGCGCCATGCTGTGCGGCGCGCATCGCGGTGGCCAGACCACCGGAACCGGCGCCGAGCACGATCAGATCATGACTTGTTGTCATCGAGACCTCTTCTGGGCAGATACAAGTTGAATCACTGCAGGTGGATCACTACAGATTGAATCGCGACGGCGCGTAAGGCGTGGCGTCGATCGTTGGCGTCTTGCCAGAAAGCATCGATGCGACCAGTTCGCCGGTGGCTGCCGACATGCTTACGCCGAGCATGCCATGTGCCGTCGCCAACCACAGGTTCGACCAACGGGTGCTGGGGCCGATGATCGGCACTTCATCCACGCTCATGGGCCGCCAGCCCCACCACTCTTCCTGCAGTTGGGGACCTTCCGGTTCATGCAGGCAGCTTGCTGCGCCACGACGCAGCGCGTCCAGGCGGGCGCGATTGAGGCCTTCCGAATAACCGGAAAACTCCATCGTGCTGCCGAGCCGATAACCGCTGTCCCAGGTGGTGACGCAAACCGACGCTTCACGCAGCACCATTGGGTGGCGCGGCGCCCGCGCCGGGCGGCTGTACGTCAGCGAATAGCCCTTGCCGGGTTGCATCGGCAGCCGCAGCCCCAGTGACTTTCCCAGCAAGGGCGACCACGCGCCCAGCGCCAACACGACCCGATCGCCCCGGAACACACCACGACTGCTGTGCACTTCAACGAGGCGACCGTCGGTGGCGCCGAAGCGTTCGATGCGCGCGCCGCTCTCGATCACGCCACCCCGCTCGATTACCCGCCGTGCCAGCTCGGCGGCATAGCGGTCCGGTCGCAGCCGTGCATCGCCCGGGTGGAACAGGCCGCCAGCCACGCCCGGTTTCAACGCCGGCTCCATCGCTTCGACCTCTTCGCCGCGAAGACGCTGCACGTCGATGCCAAGGCGCTGCAGCACGGCGACGTGATCGCGCTCATCGGCAAGCCGCCGCTGCTCCGTGCGATAGACATACAGCTCGCCCGCTTCGACGAATTCGCAATCGAGCTCTTCGTCATGCACCAGCTCGGTCAGCAATCGGCGCGAGCGCTGCAGGATCGCCCCACGCGCCGAGGCAGCGACGGCAAAGTCGCGCCAGTTGCATTGCCGCGCGAAACCCAGCAGCCAGCGCAAGCGCGGTCCGTCGAAACGCGGGTTGAGATACAACGGTGCGCTGGCACTGAACATCGAACGCAGCGCCAAGCCGACCATGCCCGGCATGGCCAGCGGCGGCGCGTGGCTCGGCGTGATCGTGCCGCAGTTGCCATGCGAACTGCCGCAACCGGGCGTGCCCTGTTCCAGCACGCGTACCCCGGCGCCGGCTTTCAGCAAGTACAGCGCGCACGCCAGGCCAATCACGCCGCCACCGAGAATCAATACGTCGTCGCGCGAAGCACTCATTCGCGTATTGTAGCCAGCCAGGGTGTCGCCTCCGACCTTCTGGCGCTTGCTTGACCGGGAGTTCGGAGGCACGCTTACTCCGAATCGTCCACAGGGGGACCTGGATATGTCGATCAGAACATCGTCCAAAGTAGTTTTCGTCATGCTTTGCCTGGTCGTCCTGCTGTTCCCGGTTGCCTTCGCGCAGACCTTCAGCCCGGCGGCGATCAGGATGTTCAACGAGCTGAAGCAGCAACCGAACGACCTGGCCCGCTACGTCTACCTGGTCAGTGCCATGCCGAAACTTCCGGTATCCGATCGTGCCATTGCGTTGCAGATGTTCGCGTCGAACGAAGACGAGCTGGGGCTTTACAACGAAGCACTGCGCGACTTTCCACTCAAGAGTCGCGCGCATGCCGGGATGGTGCTTCCGGCGCCCGCCGAATGGACGTCCGCCAACGCGGTCGAGGTCATCACGAAACTGGCGGCGGACCGACGCATCGTGATGGTGAACGAAGCTCACCACGACGCCCATACCCGTCAACTCACACTGGCCCTGTTGCCACGCCTGCGCGCGCTCGGCTTCGACTATTTCGCCGCCGAGGCCTTGAGTGATCGTGACACCGGGCTGATGCAGCGCGGCTATCCGACCACGGCGAGCGGCACCGAATACCTGCACGAGCCATCCTACGGCGACATTGTGCGCATGGCGATCAAACTGGGCTTCAAGCTCATCCCCTACGACACGGACCACGGCACGACACAGGAGCGCGAAATCGGGCAGGCCGACAACCTGTACCGCGAGGTATTTGCCAAGGACCCGGCGGCGCGCCTGTTTGTCCACGCCGGTTATGCGCATATCGACAAGGCGAAGGGACGCCTTGGCGATGTCCGGCCCATGGCCATGCTGTTGCAGCAACAGACCGGCATCGTGCCCCTGTCGATCGACCAGACCCAGTTTCGCGAACAGATTCCCAGCGAGCCGGATGGCTATCTGCAGTTGATCAAGGATTTTTCACCCACCGGCCCCACCGTGCTGGTCAGCCGCACCACCGGCAAGCCGTGGAGCGCCCGACCGGATCAGTACGACCTCAACGTGATCCTGCCGCCCTCTACCGGTCAGGGCGCGATCGAGAGTGGCTACACACAACCCTCCACCATCGTGCAGGACACGGTGCGCAGCCTCTCCATGCTGGCGCACTACGTCAACACCCAGCGTCCCGAATGGCTCACGCTGAACGACCAGCGCGTCCCGTACGGGATCAGTTCGAGACTGTGCAAAGTCACCACGCCCTGCGTCGTCGATGCGCATTACATCGACGAACCGGATGACGCCATTGCGGCGGACCGTTACGCCTTCATGCAGAACGACACCACGAGCAGGCTGTATTTGCGTCCGGGGCGTTATCGCCTGCGGGCCTGGGATGTCCGCGGCCGCACATTGTCCAGACAGGTCATTTCGATAGACAAGAATTGACCTCGGAACGACACGGCGACCGAGACCGATAAATCGCGGCCAGACAAAACATTCGTCCAATTACTGAGATCTTCCCTACAAGTCATTGATTTGATAACCTTCGAGGTGTACCCAGTCGAGGTGTAACCCATGCGCCGTGACCCAGCCTCATTGATGCCTCGGCCAAGGTTGCCGCACGTTTTGCGCCAGACGGTGGTTTGCACGGCGATCTTGTTGCTGGCCGCCTGCGCCGGCAGCCCGCACCGCCGTCAACCCACCTACAAGACCTCGCACTCGGCATTGGCCGCCCTGCCCCCACGTGCGCCTTCGGCGGCCAGCGCCGGCGAGGCAAACGATGTCCTGTTTCGCGCCATCGGTCTGGTCGGCACACCTTATCGCTGGGGTGGCAATACCCCAGCGGGTGGTTTCGATTGCAGCGGCCTGGTCGACTACATCTATCGCACCGCCACCGGCATCAAGCTGCCGCGTACCTCGCACGACATGTCTTCGATGGATGGCCGCAAGGTAAGCCGGATGACCCAGTTGGCCAGTGGCGACCTGGTCTTTTTCGACATCGGCGGCGCGATCAGCCACGTCGGTGTCTACGTCGGCAAGGGGCGTTTCGTGCACGCGCCGAACAGCGGTGGGACAGTGCGGCTGGATGATATCGACGGGCCGTTCTGGGGTGACCATTTTGCATATGGGAAGCGGGTGCTGGATTGAGGTAAGCCGTACCCTCTCCCCGCACGGATTCACTGCCGTCACGACTCCCCCCGGGGAGGAGAAGGCAAACGAATAACGGCGCCCGTGGGCGCCGTTATTCGTTTATGGCTTTATTGAAGCGCTCTCAGTGCGCTTCGGCGCCCGGCGCATGCGCGTGGCCGTGCTGGATTTCTTCTTCGGTAGCATCGCGCACGTCACCAATGGTCACGTCGAAATGCAGGCTCTTGCCGGCCATCGGGTGATTCAGGTCCACATCGATCGCGCTCATGCCGATCTTGTGCACCGTCACTGCGCGCTGACCACCGTCCTTCAGCTGCAGCACGGTGGTCATGCCCGGCTTGAGCCGGTTTGCCTGTGGAAAATACTTCTTGGACATGCGCTGGATCTGGCCCTCCTGACGCTCGCCGTAGGCATCGGCGGCCGCCACGTCCACCGACAGCGTGTCGCCGGCCTCATGCCCCTCAAGGGCCGTTTCCAGGCCGGGAATCAGCTGGCCGTGGCCGAGCAGGATCCACAGTTGTTCGTCGCGATCGTGCGAGCTTTCCACCTTTTCGCCATCTACCGTCAACGTGTAGTGGATTGCGATGACCTTGTCCTTGCCAGCCTTCATTGCCTGTCTCGTCGATGGGATCAAACAGCGGATTCTAGCAGCCCGTGATCTGCCGCATGGGTGTCCGGATCAGGCATTGTCGTGGGCAAAGCCCACGCCGCGGGCCTCCGGCCCCATCCATAACAGCAACGCCAGCAGCACGGCCACCAGCACCATCCACACCGACATGGCGAATGCGAAGTCGCCGCCGTGCTGCTGGGCCAGCCAGGTTTGCGCGGTGGCGGTAACCGCCGCCAGCAGGTTGCCCATCTGGTAGGCGAAGCCCGGCAAGGTGCCGCGCACGGCTGCCGGCGACAGCTCGTTCAGATGGGTCGGCACCACGCCCCAGGCGCCCTGCACCATCACCTGGATCAAAAATGCTCCCAGGCCCAGCAAGATCATCGAACCGCCATACATCCACAGCGGGATCACCGGAATCGCCAGCAACGCCGCGATCATCATCGCCTTGCGTCGACCGATGCGTTCGGACAACGCGCCAAAATACAGGCCACCGACCAACGCACCCAAATTCAGCAACGCCACCAGCACGAACGCCGTGGTCGAGCCGGTCGGGAGATGCAGATTCGTTTCTTCAAAGGTGTGATACATGTCCTGCGATCCATGGCTGAACATGTTGAACGCCATCATCAGCAGCATCAGGTAGATCGCCAGCTTCCAGTGCCCGCGCATGGCTTCCAGCAGGCCGGGGCGGCGGGCCGCCCGCTGTCCTTCCTGCCATACAGCCGACTCCGGCACCTTGCGGCGGATGTACAGCACCAGCAGCGCGGGAACCGCGCCCACCACGAACAAACCACGCCAGCCGATGTGGTCGACCAGCAACCAGTTGGCCAGCGCTGCAAGGAAGAAGCCCACCGGGTAGCCGCTCTGCAACAAACCCGACACCGCACCGCGCGCTTTCGCCGGTATCGACTCCATGGCCAGCGATGCACCGATGCCCCATTCACCGCCCATCGCGACGCCAAACATGAATCGCAGTACCAGCAGCATGGTGAGCGATGTCGAGAAGGCGGTGGCGAGCTCGAATACCGAAAACAGGATCACGTCGAGCATCAGGATCGGCCGCCGTCCGAAACGGTCGGCCAGTCGCCCGAACAACAACGCGCCCAGCGGGCGTGCGGCCAGGGTCAGGAACAGTGCATAGGTGATCTGCGCCGTACCCACCTCGAACTCCTTCGCCACCGTGACGATGACGAAGGTCAGCAGAAAATAATCGAACGCATCCAGCGTCCATCCGAGGAAACTTGCCAGCACGGTGTGGCGCTGGGTGGAATCGAGTTCACGCAGCGGCGCAAGCAATGACATCGGGATCTCCCTGGGTTCAAATCAAAAACTGCCCACTATCGTATGCCCGGACTCGCGGAAACGGGTGATGCCTGATGCACAACTTGCATGCAGCACATGATTTAGTCTGCAACGACTGCCCGAAACGCGGGACCCGGATGGACCGTCGCAGCCGAAAACGCATCGCAAATTTGTATGACAACCTGTTGCAGCGCGGCTATGTCAGAGGCAAGCTGGCTGGCGACCCGGTATATGCCGCCACCGCCGCGCTGCTCGGCGAGAGTTCGCTGCCATTGCTCGACATCGGCTGCGGCATCGGCCTGCTCGGACAATATCTAAACGCGCAAGGCCACGTCCGGCGATATCTCGGACTGGATCACGACCCGCGCAAGATCACCGCCGGAAGGCTGGCCGCGCAACGCGCCGGGCTCGATGACGTGATGAATCTGCAACATGCCGATGCCGCCGAACTGCCACCCGTCTATGGCAACGTCGCGTTGCTTGACGTGCTGCATTACCTGCCCGCCAGGCGGCAGTCGGCGCTGCTGCAATCCGCTGCCCGGCATCTGGCGCCGCGAGGCTGCCTGATCATCCGCAACGTGCTGCGTGAGGAAAGCTGGCGGTTCCATGCCACCCGGATCGAGGAATTCTTCCTGCATGCTTCGGGCTGGATTTCCGTCGCCCCTCAGCATTATCCAAGCGCCAACGAGCTGCGCGCACCGCTGGAGAACGCCGGGCTCGATGTGCGCATCGAGCCGCTGCATGGACACACGCCGTTCAACAGCTACCTGATCGTGGCGCGGCCGCATTAGCCACATTTCGCAGGGCCGTTCAGGTTCGTGGCCCGCACACGTACACCATCTCGCTGAATCGGCTATACTTCGCGGCGCAGTCGCCTCATGACTGCTGCGGCCTACCGCCGCCCCTTCCCCCTTAGTCTGCAACACGGTATCAACACTCCGGGTTGCTCAGGAGTGTTACATGTCTTTTGATTCGCTGGGCCTTGCGCCCGCGTTGCTGCGTGCGCTTGCCGATTACGGCTACACCACGCCTACCCCGATCCAGGCCGCCGCCATCCCGTCCGCACTGGAAGGCCACGACCTGCTCGCCGCCGCCCAGACCGGCACCGGCAAGACGGCCGCGTTCGCTCTGCCGTTGCTGCAGAAACTCTCGACCAGCGGTCAGACCATGACCCGTCGCCCGCGCGCGCTGGTGCTGACTCCAACCCGCGAACTGGCCGCCCAGGTGCATGAAAACCTGCGTGACTATGGCAAGCACATCCATGTCAGCGCCACCACCATCTTCGGCGGCGTCAGCATGGGCCCGCAAATCAATGCGTTGCGCCGTGGCGTGGACATCGTCATCGCCACCCCCGGTCGGCTGATGGACCACATGCAGCAGCGCACGCTGGATCTGTCCGCCGTGGAAACGCTGGTGCTGGACGAAGCCGACCGCATGCTGGACATGGGCTTCCTGCCGGCGCTGAAGCGCATCCTGCAGGCGCTGCCGAAGAAGCGTCAGACCCTGCTGTTCTCGGCCACCTTCGCGCCAGCGATCAAGGCGCTGGCGATGGATTTCATGCACAACCCGCGCGAGATCTCGGTCTCGGCACCCAACACCGTCACCACCCTGGTCAGCCACCAGGTGCACCCGGTCGACGCTGCGCGCAAGCGCGATCTGCTGCTGCACCTGCTGGCGGCTGACAGTCGCCGCCAATCGCTGGTATTCAGCCGCACCAAGCATGGCGCCGACAAGCTGGTCACGTTCTTGAATGCCTCCGGCCTGCGCAGTGCCGCAATCCACGGCAACAAGAGCCAGAACGCCCGCACGCGCGCCCTGAGCGATTTCAAGAGCGGTCGCGTCACCGTCCTGGTGGCCACCGACATCGCCGCCCGCGGCATCGACATCGAGCAGTTGCCGATCGTGATCAACTTCGATCTGCCGTCGGTCGCCGAGGACTACGTGCACCGGATCGGCCGCACTGGCCGCGCTGGCATGGAAGGTCTGGCGATCTCGCTGGTCAGTCACGATGAAAGCGGCCTGCTGTTCGACATCCGCAAGCTGCTGAAGCAGGACATCGCGATCACGCCGATCGCCGGTTACGAGCCGTCCGCTCCGCTGCGTCTGGATGCCGGCGCACCGCGCCCGAAACAGGGTGGCGGCGGCCAGCGTCAGCAGTCGCGTGCGCCGCGACAGGGCAAGCCCGCCGGCTCGGCCCGACCGAATGGCTATGCGCCGCAGGGTCGTGGCGACCACGCCGCCGGCAACCAGCGCCGTCGCTCGAATCAGCGTCCGGCCGCCAAGGCCTGAGCGATCAGCTCGGCAACACCCGACGTGGCGGCCTGATGGCCGCCACGTTTGTTTGGGGCAGCGGAAAATTCAGCGCAATCCCAACGCCGCCGCGTGATGACGCAGGTGATCGTCGATGAAACTGGCAATGAACCAGTAGCTGTGGTCGTAGCCGACATGCCGGCGCAGCAACAGCCCCTGCCCCGCCTCGGCACAGGCCTGGTCGAACAGCTCGGGTTTCAGTTGCAGCTCGAGGAAGGGGTCGGCCTCGCCCTGGTCGATCAGGATCGTGCCGCCGAAAGTCTGCTTTCTCACCAGTTCACAAGCGTCGTAGTCGGCCCAGGCAGCCGGATCGTCGCCGAGGTAGCGCGGCAGTGCCTTTTGGCCCCACGGCACCTGGCTGGGCGCCACGATGGGTGCGAACGCCGATACCGAACGATAGCGCTGCGGGTGTTTCAAAGCGATCGTCAACGCACCGTGGCCGCCCATCGAGTGCCCGCAAATGCCGCTGTGCGACGTATCGACTGGAAACTGCGCACCGACAAGCGCCGGCAGCTCGTCCGCCACGTAGCTGTGCATGCGAAAACGCCCTGACCAGGGTGCTTCGGTGGCATCGACATAGAATCCCGCGCCTTCGCCAAACTCCCAGTCGCCGGTCGCACCCTCGATACCGGTTGCGCGCGGGCTGGTGTCGGGCATCACCAGTACCAGGCCCAGCTCCGCGGCCAGCCGCTGCGCGCCGGCCTTGATCGTGGCGGTTTCCTCGGTGCAGGTGAGCCCGGCCAGGAAATACAGCACCGGACATAGCTGCCGCGTGGCCTGTGGTGGCTGATACACGGCAAAGCGCATCGGTCCGGCGCAGGTTTCCGAATGGTGGCTGTAAAAGCCTTGCACACCGCCATGCAGGCGCTGTTCGGCGATTGTTTCGAGCTTGCCCATCGTCGTCCTCAACCTTTCTTCAAGGCAACGCGAAGCATAACCGCGGGCGACGCCTGAATCGCGTTCAGCCGGAACTGCCACGCGCGGGCGCGCGGACTGGTAGAATGCGCGACTTGCGCCCCGCATTCCCGGTGCCGCTTCCCGTTCCTCGAGGTTCCCATGTCATCCCCCGTTTCCGACAACGCCCCGGTTCCGTCCGGTTTTGGCGCACTCGCGCTGCACCCCGACGTTCTGCGTGTCCTTGCCGACGTCGGCTATGAGTCACCATCGCCGATCCAGGCCGCCACCATTCCGCCGCTGCTGGAAGGCCGCGACGTGCTTGGCCAGGCGCAAACCGGTACCGGCAAGACCGCCGCGTTCGCGCTGCCGATCCTGTCGCGCATCACGCCGCGCGCCGGCAAGCCGCAGGCGCTGGTGCTGGCGCCCACGCGCGAACTGGCGATCCAGGTGGCCGAGGCGTTCCAGCGCTACGCCGCGCACATCCCCAGCTTCCAGGTGCTGCCGATCTATGGTGGCCAGAGCTACGGCCCGCAGCTGCATTCGCTCAAGCGCGGCGTGCACGTGGTGGTCGGTACGCCCGGTCGCGTCATCGATCACATGAACAAGGGCACGCTCGACCTGTCCGAACTGAAATACCTGGTGCTCGACGAAGCCGACGAAATGCTGCGCATGGGCTTCATCGACGACGTCGAGAAAGTGCTTCAGGCGACCCCGCCGGAACGCCAGGTGGCACTGTTCTCGGCGACCATGCCGTCGGTGATTCGCAAGATCGCGCAACGGCACCTGAAGGACCCGGTCGAGGTGACGATCAAGTCCTCGACCACCACCGCGCCGAACATCCGTCAGCGTTACTGGTTTGTCAGCGGCATGCACAAACTCGACGCGTTGACCCGCATCCTCGAAGCCGAACCGTTCGACGCGATGATCATCTTCGCGCGCACCAAACAGGCCACCGAGGAACTCGCCGGCAAGCTGCAGGCGCGCGGCCTGGCCGCCGCCGCGATCAACGGCGACATCGCGCAGGCGCAGCGCGAACGCGTGATCCAGCAGCTGAAAGACGGCAAGCTCGACATCCTGGTCGCCACCGACGTCGCCGCGCGCGGCCTCGACGTGGAGCGCATCAGCCACGTGTTCAATTACGACATCCCGTACGACACCGAAAGCTACGTGCACCGCATCGGTCGCACCGGCCGGGCTGGCCGCAGCGGCGAGGCGATCCTGTTCGTCAGCCCGCGCGAGCGCGGCATGCTGGGCGCGATCGAGCGTGCCACCCGCCAGCCGATCGAGCAGATGCAGTTGCCGTCGGTGGACGTGGTCAACGACGTGCGTATCGGCAAGTTCAAGCAGCGCATCAGCGACACGCTGGCGCAGGGCAGCCTGGGCGAATTCCAGAAGCTGATCGAGCAGTACGAGCAGGAACACAACGTGCCGGCGATCGAGATTGCCGCCGCGCTGGCGCGCATCGCCCAGGGCGATCAACCGCTGCTGCTGGCACCGCCGCCGAAGCGTGAAAAATACGAGCCGGCCTCGCGAGAGCGGGTCGAACGCGCCGCTCCGCGCGAACGCAGCAGCAACGAGCGGCGTCCGCCGCATGCGCGTGATACCGCTGGAGCCAGCCCTTCGCCGCGCGAGTCCAAGTCGCACGAACAGCGGCCACGCGAACATGCCGCGCACGAGAACGCACCACCGCGCGACTTCGGCCATCGCCCCGTTCGCGCGCATGCCACCGAGGAAGGCAAGCGCACGTATCGCATCGAAGTCGGCCATGAGCACGGCGTGAAGCCGGGCAACATCGTCGGCGCGATCGCCAACGAGGCCGGGCTGGAAAGCCAGTACATCGGCCGCCTCAGCATCCGCGACCACTACAGCCTGATCGACCTGCCCGACGGCATGCCATCGGAAGTGTTCGAGCATCTGAAAAAGGTCTGGGTGGTGCAGCAGCAGTTGCGCATCCACGAGTGGGACGGCACCGACACCGGCAGCAGCACGCCACCGGCGCACAAGCCGGCTGGTTTCAAGAAACCCGGTGGGTTCAAGCCGCGGCCCGGCGGTGGCAAGCCGCCTCGTCGCAAGTAAGCGCCTCGCTCGCGCCGCTCGATAAGCGACGACGCGACGACGTACCATCGGTGGCAACAAACTTGCCCTGAAGCCACCGCATGTCCCGTTCAAGTGCCGAACTTCATCCACCCGGCGGCGTCGAGCCGCGACTTGACGGCCTCGTCCCCGCTGCCGTGCAACAGTTGCAGGCGGCGGCACATGCCATTCGCGGCGGCGCCGAAGACGCAGCGAAACGGGCCCTGGACGCCGTGCTCGAACTGGCGCCGGAACACCCCGAAGCGTTGCGCGTTTACGGCATCCTGCACACGCGCGCGCAGCGTCATGCCGATGCCCAGGCCGTGCTGCAACGGTCCATCGCCCAATGGCCGGACTACGCGCTGGCCCATTCCGACCTGGGCAACGTGCAGCAGGCAACAGGTGACCTGGACGCCGCGTTCGCCAGCTGGCGACGCGCCTGTGCGCTGGCACCGGATGCACCGATGCCTTGGTTCAATCTCGGGCGCAACCTGCAATTGCAGGGCGATACCGCCGCCGCGATCGACGCCCTGGAGCGGGCGCATGCGCTGGCACCGGATTTCCTGCCCGCGGCGATCCTGCTCGGCGATGCGCTGGTCCATGCAGGCCGTTTCGACGCTGCCGAATTAGGTTACCGCGCAGCGCTTGCACTGCACCCGGCCTGTGGCGATGCCTGGCGCGGATTGGCGAACATCAAGACGCGCCCCCTGTCGAAAGCCGACCAGGAGCACCTGGCAGCGGCACTGCGCCGTTCCGACCTGGCTCCGACCGATCGCATCGCCATGGGTTTCGCGCTGGGCAAGGTGAGCGAGGACCACGGCTGTTACGAACAGGCCTTTGCCGCATTGAACGCGGCCAACGCGCAACTGCGCCAAATGGCGACATGGAACGCCGGCGCGTTCCATGTCCACGTCGAAGCCATGCTCGCTGCGACGACCCGATTGCCTGCACCCCTGGACCCGATGCTCGGTGCCGAAGTCATCTTCATCGTCGGATTGCCGCGCTCGGGCTCCACCCTGTTCGAGCAGATTCTCGCCGCCCATCCCGACGTCGAAGGCGCCAGCGAGCTGCCGGATCTGGAACAGGTACTGGGCGAGGAATCCTCGCGTCGTCGCCAACCGCTGCTGCAATGGATCGGCGCAGCGACGGCCGTTGACTGGCAACGACTGGGCCAGCGCTATCTCGAACGCACCGCGCACTGGCGACGGCACAAACAGCGACACACCGACAAACTGCCGTCGAACTGGCTGCTCGTTAGCGCGCTGGGTGCGATGTTGCCCGGCGCGCGCATCATCGACGCCCGACGCGATGCGCTGGAGGCTGGCTGGTCCTGCTACAAGCAGCAGTTCTACCGCCTGCCGCACTTCGCCTGCACACTCACCGACATCGCCGCCTACATTCGCGACTACGAACATGTGATGGACCGGTGGCAAATCGCCGAACCGCAACGCATCCGCATCCAGCGCTACGAGGCATTGCTGGCTGAGCCGGAATGCGAGATCCGCGCGCTGCTGGCATTCTGCGGATTGCCGTTCGATGCCGCGTGCCTGGACTACCAGCACGCCAAACGCAACGTGCGTACGGCCAGTGCGGCACAGGTGCGCCAGCCGCTGCAACGCGATACCGCACGTGCGGCGCACTATGGTGCGCTGCTTGATCCGCTGCGCTTCGGCCTGGGCTTGCCCACCCTCGCCCGATAGGGAAGCCGGCCCGGCTCGTTCCGCGTGGGCAACGCAGCGTTCGTGAGTTGCCCGCTGCAAACTGCCGAGGCAGTCCCATCACCAGGGGACCCGTATCCCATGGAGCACCGAGCGTGACCACCTTGCCCAGCTTGTACATTTCGCACGGCTCGCCGATGACCGCGTTGCAACCCGGCCTTACCGGTCAGCGACTGGCCGAACTGGCCACGTTGTTGCCGCGACCGAAAGCGATCGTGCTGGCCAGCGCGCACTGGCTGTCGCGTCAGCCGCAGGTGGGCGGTGCCGCGCAACCGGAAACCATCCACGATTTCCGCGGCTTTCCCGCACCGCTGTATCAGATGCGTTATCCCGCGCCCGGTGATCCGGCACTGGCCGAACACATGGCGCAATTGCTGGACCAGGCTGGTCTCGCGCCGACCATCCATCCCGAGCGTGGACTCGATCACGGCGCCTGGGTACCGCTGCGCCTGCTGTATCCGGATGCCGATATTCCGGTGGTTCCGATCTCGATCCAGCCCGAGCTCGGCCCTGCCCACCAGTACGCGCTGGGCCAGGCGCTGGCGCCGCTGCGCGATGCGGGCGTGCTGGTGATCGGTTCGGGCAGCATGACCCACAACCTGCACGACCTCGGCGCCGGCTTCAGCGACGAGCGACAGGCGCCGTACGTGAAACCGTTCATCGACTGGATCGAACAGAAACTCGCTGCCGGCAACATCGACGCACTGCTCGACTATCGGCGCCGGGCGCCGTTCGCCGAACGTGCACATCCCACTGACGAGCACTTGCTGCCACTGTTCGTCGCACTCGGTGCCGCAGGCGCTGACGCCCGTGCGCAACGGATCGACGCCGGCATCGACATGGGTTTGCTGGCGATGGACATCTATCGCTTCGATTGATCGACCATCGTTGCCGCGATCAGGCCATCTGCGGCAACCACGGCTCAACGGTATCGAAGGGATCGAGCCAGTCTTCGGGCGTCAGCTGCGGCAGTCCATGCGCAAGGCGCGCTTTGTCGCATTGCAGGCTGATCGCACCGGATTCCCACGACGGTTGCACTTCATGGCATACCGACGGCCGTTGCGCGTAGATGCCGCAATGCGCGGCTTTGCCCACCGTCCCCTGCAACGCCACACAGTGCGGTTGCGCGGCATGGGTACCGCGCATCGCCAGCCGGTGCGGATCGAGTTTCTCAGTGAGTTCCGGCGGCACGCAACCGCCGAGAAAGGCTTCCGCCTCCGACCAGTGGAACGCCACGCGAAAGTGCGCACAGCAGGCACCACAGCGCAGACAGGGATGTTGCATGGGATCGACCAAGGCGCACCCCGAGGCGCGCAGCCTGCGGATTCTAGACCAGAACGTGAAAGGCCCGCCGTTGCGCAGCGGGCCATTCACGATAATCCGCCAAGGCGTGGCTCAGGGTTCGCCGGCAAACGTGTTGCACTGATCCATGTCGCCGCTGCTGAAGCCGGTCTTGAACCATTTCACGCGCTGCGCCGAGCTGCCGTGGGTGAAGGTATCGGGCCGCACCCGGCCCTGTGACTGCTGCTGCAGGGTATCGTCACCGATGTGGCTGGCCGCGTTGAGCGCCGACTCGATGTCGCCCGGCTGCAGCCAGTTGAGATCCTTCTGGCTGTGGTTGGCCCATACGCCGGCGTAGCAGTCCGCCTGCAATTCCTGGCGCACGGAAAGACCATCGGCGCCCTCCATCGGCGCACCCTGCCGGCGCGCAGTGTCGACCTTGTCGAACACGCCAGTCAGCTTCTGCACGTGATGCCCGACTTCGTGGGCGATCACATAGGCTCGGGCGAAATCACCGGAGGAGTGCAATTCGTCCTGCAATTGCTGGAAGAACGCCACGTCCAGATACACCTTCTGGTCACCCGGGCAATAAAACGGCCCTACGGCCGTGGTGGCACCACCGCAGGCCGTGTTCACGCCGCCGCTGAACAGGTGCAGCTTCGGATCGACGTACGTCATGCCCTTGGCCTGGAAGATCTCGCCCCAGGTCTGCTCGGTCGAATGCAGGATCGCGCTGACGAAATCCTTCTGCTCGGGATCGACTTGTGCCGGGACGCCTGTCGATGCCGGCGCGCCCGACTGGACGCCACCCTGGTCCAGCAAGGCCAGCGGATTCTTGAAAAAGATCCAGCCCAGGATCGCCAGCACGATCAACCCACCCAGCCCCATGCCGCGACCACCGCCAAAACGTGGCCCGCCGCCACCGCCACCGCCACTATCGATCTCGACGTTGCTGCTGCTGCCGCCTTTGCGCCAATCCATAAATGCCTCGCTGCCGATGCCTGCGTCCAAATGCCGCCCGTCGAAGATAACCACTTGATCGTGAGCGCGCCATCCACGAACTGCCGCTACAGTAGGTGATCTTTCAAGAGGCTCCGTCATGACCCATCTGCCTGCCCTGGTGACCCTGCTGACCGTGTTGTTGCTGCTCGGCACCATGTGGGCGGTAGGCCGTGCCCGTGATCGCCACGGAATCAAGGCACCGGCAACCACCGGCCATCCAGCGTTCGACCGCGCCTACCGGGTGCAGATGAACACGCTGGAGCAGACGGTGATGTTCCTGCCCACCCTGTGGCTGGCGGCGAATTACGGCTTCAGCGGCTGGGCCGGTGTGGCCGGGCTGGTCTGGATCGTCGGACGGGTGTGGTATGCGCTGGCCTACCTCAGGGATCCCGCCAAGCGCGAGCCGGGATTCATCATCGGCATGCTTGGCTGGCTCGCCCTGCTGTTGATGGCCTGCATTGGCGTCGGTCGCGTCATGCTGGTCGGCTGAACATTCCGATCGGCGGGTAATCAGTCCAGCAAACCAGGCGCGACCGCCTGCAATACCCATACGCGGTGCGGCACCGACATCGGTTCGGTGGCATGGCGGTCTGCCAGCATGCTGGCCAGTTCGGCGTCGAACCGCGTTACTTTCGCCTCATCCAGCGCCGCGCCCACACCTGCGCTGGCGCGGATGCGGCCACGCCAGTCGACGTGGCTGTACGGCACGTCCAGGTCGAAGGAGTACGTGCGCAGATCGGTGAAACCGGCTTCGGCCACGTCCTTGAGCCAGCCGGGATACAGCCCGCTGCCACTGTGCAGCGTCCAGGCGGGGTTGTAGGCGAGGATCAGCCGTTCGGTGGCCTGCGCCATGTTTCCGGCCAGCGGCAGCCAGTCGAAATGCGCGATCAGCAGCCGCCCGCCCGGTCGCAACCACCTGCGTGCGAGGGCCGCGCTGCGCGGCCGATCGAACCAGTGCCAGCACTGGCCGGCGGTGACCACGTCGAACGATGCTGGCGCAAAGTCCGCGTTCTCGACGCGTGCGCGCACCTGCTTCACCTCGACGCCGGCCGCCCGATCCATCTCGGCGGCCTGTGCCAGCAGCGGCGCGGAATGGTCCAGCCCGGTGACCTGACAACCACGGAGTGCCAGACCACGGGCAACCGTGCCGGTGCCGGTCCCCAGGTCCAACACGGTATCGCCCTTGTGCACGCTGCCGTCGGCAAGCAGCCGATCGAAGAAAACGTCCGGAAATCCCGCCCGATGGCGCGCGTAATCGCCGGCAGTCTTGCCAAAATCAATCGCCATCGACACTCCCCGCGCACGTCTGTGCAACCGATGTTACCGGGATGCCCCCACGCTGCAAGCCGCCACGGCGCACGCGATTGCACGCCGTGCCTACAAACCGCTAGCGTAGGCCTGTGAACGGAAAGCGTGCCGTGCTTTCCAATGGATCATCCGAAGATTGTCGCAAGGCCTGCACCCGCATGGAAATCAGCTGCACCGAAACCGTTCCGTCATCAGCGATGCCGATCATTCCGCTAGCCGGCGGACGCATGCCCGGCATGTGGATGGCTGCGGCATTGATCGCCACGTACTTTGCCTTGCAGGCCGTGGCGGCTGGCCTGTTCGTGCTGGTGCTCGGTGTCGCCGCGAGGTTCGGCAACGGCTGGCACGCCGTCGACGGCGCGATGGCGGCAACACTGGCGCAACCCGCCATGCAGGCGCTGCTGGTACTGCTCTCGCTCGGTGTGGCGGCACCGCTGACCTTGCTGCTGGCGCATCGCCGATGGCCGCAACTTTGGTCGCTGGCACGACCGCCAGGTTTCGGCTTCACGCCACCACGTCGCCCGCTGTTGCTGGTGCTGGCGGTTGCTGTCGGGCTGGTCATCCCGGTGCTGGGTGGGTTGCTGACCCAGTTGCTGGCGCAGGGGCATGCGGTGACCCAGGACATCCAGCAAATTGGCAGCCGCACGCCGCTGGCCTTGCGCATTCCCTTGGTGCTGCTGGTGGTGAGTGTCGGACCCGTGGTGGAGGAATTGCTGTTCCGCGGTGTGTTGCTGTCGGCCCTGCTGCAGCGCTGGCGTGTCGGTTGGGCCATCGCCATCAGTTCGCTGACATTCGCGCTGGTCCATCTGCCGGGCCTGCAATACCAGTGGTATGCACTGCCAAACCTGATCCTGCTGGCCACGGCGCTGGCTTGGTTGCGCTTGCGTTCGGATTCGATCTGGCCGTCCATACTGGCCCATGGCACCAACAACCTGCTGGCCGTGGTGGCATGGTTCGTGGCGATCAACCTGCCAGGTTGAGAGTGCTCACACCGCTTCGATGCCGAAGCTGCGCAACAGGCTGGACGTCTCGAACAACGGCAGGCCCATCACGCCGGAATAGCTGCCCTGCAAGTGTTCGACCAGGCTCGCGCCACGTCCCTGAATGGCATATGCGCCGGCCTTGCCGAATGGCTCGCCGGTGGCGACGTAAGCCGCAATGGTAGGCTCGTCCAGCGTCGCGAAACGTACCTGGGACACGCAAATTGCGGACGCTTCCCGCGCAGCGTCGACCAGCCACGCCACCGAGATGACCGCGTGGGTCCGTCCTGACAGTCGACGCAGCATCGCGGCCGCTGCGGCCGCGTCCCGCGGTTTGCCGAAAACCTCGTCGTCTAGCACCACTTCGGTGTCGGCACCGAGCACGGCAGCGTCCTCCACGCAATCCAGACTGACCAGCCCTGCGCGCGCCTTGTCGCGCGCCACGCGGCTCACGTAGTCCTGTGGCGTCTCATCAGGCATCCGTTGTTCGATAACCTCGACATCGAGCACGACGAAATCCACCCCGATCTGCTCCAGCAACTGGCGACGGCGTGGCGACTGCGAGGCGAGATGAAGTTGGGGATGGCGCTGCGACGAGATGGAGCCGTTCACAGGACGAGGCTGTATTCGCAAAACTGCCGGTCACGCTCCCAGCCACGCGATTCGTACAGGGCCTGCGCGGCGGCATTGTCCAACGCCGTTGACAGTGACAGGCTCGCCGCACCGAGCGCCCGAGCATGATTCTCCGCTGCATCGAGCAACGCGGCCGCCACGCCCTGCCGGCGTGCATCGGCTATCACGAAAAGATCGTTGAGCAACCAGGTACGCACCGTGCGCACCGAGGAAAACAGAGGATAAAGCTGGGTGAAACCGAGCCCGGCGCCCGATTCGTCCTGCGCCAGCAGGATCAACGATTCATGGTGATGGATACGCTCCGCCAGAAAGTCCCGCGCGCGAGCCAGATCGGCAGGCTGGCCATAGAACTGCCGATAACCGTCGAACAACGGTGCCACGGTGTCGAGATCGAGGAGGGTGGCTTGCCGGGTCTGGAAGGACATGGTGATCGAACTCCTTGGAACGGGACGGATGCTCAGGCGCGATGATAAGGATGTCCGGCCATGATCGTGGTAGCGCGATACAGCTGTTCGGCCAGCACCAGCCGCACCAGCATATGCGGCAGGGTCAGCGGACCCAGCGACCAGCGTTGGTCGGCGCGGGCCAGCACCTCGGGCGCATGGCCATCCGGACCGCCGATCAGGAACGCGAGGTCGCGTCCGGTCATGCGCCAGCGCGCCAGTTGCCCGGCCAGTTCCTCGCTGGACCAGGTCTTGCCGCGACCGTCCAGCGCGACGACATGAATATCGTGTGGCAATGCCGCGAGTATCGCCGTGCCTTCGTCCTGGATTGCCCGGGCATCGTCGCGGCCCTTGCCACGGTTGCCGGGTTTCAGCTCGATCAACTCCAGCGGCAGTTCGTGCGACAGCCGCTTGCGATATTCGGCAAAACCTTCCGCCACCCAGCCGGGCATGCGTTCACCGACGGCGATCAGGCGCGCGCGCATGTCATCGCTTCAATGAAGCAAATCGCGCATGGCGCCGCGCTCGCCTCATCTTCCTCACGAGAGAGGATGGTGGCAAAGGGCCACTCTGGCGACATCGTTGGGACGGGAAGCTCAGCCAGCCTGGGCTTCGTCGGCTTCATGTCCATGGTCACCCACCGTCCACAGCCGCTCCAAGCCGTAGAATTCGCGGATACGCGGCAACATCACGTGGACGATCACGTCGCCAAGGTCGACCAGCACCCACTCGCCTTCCGTCTCGCCTTCCACACCCAGCGGCATGACGCCCGCTTTCTTGGCGAATTTGCCGACTTCATCGGCGATGGATTTGACGTGGCGTGCGGACGTGCCGGAAGCGATGACCAGCAGGTCGGCGATGGAGGTCTTGCCACGAACGTCGATCTCGCGAACGTCCTTGGCTTTGAGCTCCTCCAGCGCATCGATGACGGACTTGCGCAGGGTGGCCGTGGTGACGGACTTATTCGTACGGGCAGTACTCAAGTGGACGAGCCTCAGTGCGGGGAAGCAGCGCGGAATGGCGCGGGCGCAGTATAACCGGCCTGCCGTCAAGGGGTGCCGGGCACTCTTCACGTGACCGGCATGCGCCTGGCCAGCCGGTATTCGTGCATCAGCCGCGCCACCAGCTCGGCAGCGGGTTGTGGCCGTGCCAGGCTGGCGGCCTGGCCGCACCATTCAGACAGCAGATCGCCCCGCCCGGCGGCGGCCGCCGCACGGCGCAGCGGCGCGGTGAGTGCGTTCAGCACGGGATAGGGCAAGCCGGCAACGGCCTCCGGCATCGCCTCCACGAAGCGGTTGCGCAGCCCGCGGGCGGCGCGCCCGGAGAAGCCGCGGATGGTGGTGATCTGGTGTTCTGAAGCGTCCAGCAGATCCCGTTTCCACGGTTCGGCTGCCGAGCACTCCGGACAGGCGAGGAAGGCCGTGCCAAGCTGGCTGGCCGACGCACCCAGCACTTCCGCCGCCAGCATGCCGCAGCCGTCCATGATGCCGCCGGAGGCGATCACCGGAACCTTCGGCGCATGTTGTGCCAGCGCACGCACGGCAAGCGGCACCAATGCGAACAATCCGATCATCGCGTCCTCGGCGTCATGTAGGAAGGTGCCGCGATGCCCACCGGCCTCGGCGCCCTGCACGCAGACCGAATCGGCGCCGGCATCAGCCCATGCCAGCGCTTCGTCGGCCGTGGTGGCGGTACCGACCACGTGGATTTCGCGTTGATGAAGCTCACGCATCTGCACCGGACTGATCACGCCAAACGCGAAACTCGCGACCGCGGGACGCGCCTCGCACAACGCGGCGAACTGATCGGAAAACCGCGGCGCCCAGCGCGCGGGTAAACCGGTGCGGACCTCGAGTCCTTCGCGCGCCATCAGCGCATCGAGTTGTTCGCGCGCCTGCGCCACGGCCTTCATGTCTGCATCGAATTCATCCGGCAGCACGAACAGGCCGATCGCATACGGCCGATCGCTCAGCCTGCGGATTTCCTCCGCCTGTTCAAGAATGGCCGCCGGCTCGAGATAGCCGGCACCCAGCGAACCCAGCCCGCCGGCGTTAGACACGGCCGCCACCAGCGCCGGTGTCGTCGAGCCGGCCATGGGTGCCTGGATCAGTGGATGTTCGATACCGATTCGGTTGGCGAACGATGAAGTCATGCCCTATGGCCTGCAGTGAAACCAGGCCCGAGTATCCACCGCCATGGCGGACAACTGAAGCGGCCGACGGACGGTTGCGACGGCAACCCATCCGTCGGCCCCGTCGGTCAGCCGCCCGAGCTCATCGCGTCCTTCTTCATCGCGTCTTTCTTCATCGCATCCTTCTTCATGGCGTCCTTCTTCATCGCGTCGTGCTTCATCGAATCGTGCTTCATCGTGTCGTGCTTCATGGAATCCTTGCCCATGGCGTCCTGTTTCATCGAGCTTTTCTGCATGGCATCGTGCGACATCGCCGTGCTGGAACTGGCAGCCATGGCGTCCTGGGCGAACGTGGCGCCGCTGGCGAGACCACAGGTCATGGCGGCGGCGAGGGCAAAGGCGAGACGTGCGTTCATCGGTGCTTACTCCAAGAAAGAAGGATGGGACGGTTGCACCGCCCCACCCCTTATTCGCTCACGGCCACGCCCGGGTTACCTCGCGGCAGCGCCGATCGGCTAGCCACCCCGCCCGGCCACGATGTTTACCGTGATCGCAATGATGAATACATTGAAGAAGAAGGCGATCACGCTGTGCAGCAAGACCACGCGGCGCAGGTAATTGCTGGTGATCTGTACGTCGGAGACCTGGAAGGTCATGCCGATCACGATCGAGA
The DNA here is from genome assembly GCF_049994385.1 of Rhodanobacter sp. Col0626. Taxonomy (GTDB): domain Bacteria; phylum Pseudomonadota; class Gammaproteobacteria; order Xanthomonadales; family Rhodanobacteraceae; genus Rhodanobacter. The sequence continues at coordinate 1,391,438 of NZ_CP188260.1, read as the reverse complement.
AGTAGGCGAAATCCCAGTAGTCCGGTTTGGGGGTATCGGGAAATTCCAGGCCTGCGTGCTTGTCGCCGAGGTTGCCGTAGTAGCCGTGCGCGTAGTGGATCGCAAACATGACATTGAGGAAAAGCCAACTCAGGATCACGCTGAGCACGCCGATCCCCAGCGCCAGCAGGCCGCCGCCCTTGGCTGCCTGCAATTCATCGCTCAGCGCCACCAGCACCACGGCCGACAACACCACGGCGCTCCACAACACGCCCCAGCGTCCGGTATCCAGCGCCTGTGCCTGGCTGCGCATGTGGCCAGGCGTGGCTTTGTTGAACAGCAATGCCATCACGCCGAGAAACACCACCGCCGCCACGTCGAACGCAATCAGCACGGCAGTGGCCGGCCTCAGCTTGAGCGCCAGCAGCGCTGCGCCACCGACAAGAAAGATCGCCAACGAGGCGAGCATCCGCGGCCGTGCCTTGACGTAGCGCAGCACGAGCCAGTCCCGCCCTTCGGTCCGTCGGCCCGGCTCTGCACCGTTATCGCTCATGCGCGTCTCCCTGGGGTGCCATCACCGGCACCGGTAACGCGGTGATCATAGCGGGGCTTTCAGGCGCGCAGGTCGGCGTATTCCGGATGGCGCTGCATCCACGCGACGGCGTATGAACAAGCCGGCACGACCTTCCAGCCCTGCGCGCGAGCCTCATCCATCGCCGCCTGCACCAAGGTCGATGCAATGCCGCGTCCACCCACCTCCGATGGCACGCCGGTATGGGTAATCGTCATCACGGCATCGTCCAGTGTGTAATCGAGAACGCAAGGCACCCCATCGACCCGGGTCTCGAAGCGATGCGCGTGGTGATCGTGGGAGATGGTCATCGACATGCTCGGCGAGAAAAGCCGTCAGCATAGGTCGCTTGCGGGCAAGTCGGCGTTAAGCGGTCTGCCCGGAGGTTTCGCGCGCTTTGCATGCATCCCCGGCCATACTGGGCGCCTGTCCCCACCCGCAGGAGAACCGCATGAAGAAGTCCGCTTCCGCCCATTGGTCCGGTGGCATCAAGGATGGCCAGGGCACGATCTCGACTGAAACCGGCGCATTGCGCGAGGCGCCGTACGGTTTCAAGTCTCGCTTCGAGGATGGCCCCGGCACCAATCCCGAGGAATTGATCGGCGCTGCCCACGCCGGTTGCTACACGATGGCGCTGTCACTCGGGCTGGGCAATGCCGGACTCACGGCGGACAGCATCGACACCAAGGCGGTGGTGACGCTGGACAAGGATGGCGACGGCTTCTCGATCACGGCCGTACATCTCGATTGCAAAGCCAGGGTGCCGGGCGCCGATGCGGCCACGTTCGAGAAAATCGCGCAGGAAACCAAACTCGGCTGTCCGGTTTCCAAGGTGCTCAAGGCCACGATCACCCTGGATGCCCGGCTGGAAAGCTGAGCCCTACCGCGCAGACGTTCATGCGCCAGCTGCCGCCATGTCGTGGACCGGCATGGCGGCATCACGCAGGCGACACTGGCGTACCGCCTGTGCCAGCTGTTCCAGGACCTGCACCGAGCGGGTCCAGTCGATGCAGCCGTCGGTGATGCTCTGCCCGTAGCGCAATGGCTGGCCCGGCAGCAGATCCTGTCGTCCGCCATGCAGGTGGCTTTCCACCATCACGCCCAGGATGCGTCGCTCACCCGTCGAAATGCGCGCGGCGATGTCGTCGATGACCAGCGGCTGGTTTTCCGGCCGCTTGCTGCTGTTGGCATGGCTGACATCGATCATCACCTGCCCGCGCAAACCGGCCTTGTCGATCGCGGCGCAGGCCGCATCGACGCTGGCAGCGTCGTAGTTCGGCGTCCTGCCACCGCGCAGAATCACGTGGCAATCGTCATTGCCGAGGGTGGCCGCTACGGCTGCCTGGCCGTCCTTGGTCACCGCCATAAAATGATGCGGCTGCGCCGCCGCCTGCACCGCGTCCACCGCGATCTTCACGTTGCCGTCGGTGCCGTTCTTGAAGCCGATCGGGCACGACAACCCGGAGGCGAGTTCGCGATGTACCTGGCTTTCGGTAGTGCGCGCGCCGATCGCGCCCCACGCCACCAGATCGGCAATGTACTGCGGCGTGATCATGTCGAGGAATTCGCAACCGGCCGGCACACCCAGCGCATTGATATCGCGCAGCAGGCCACGCGCCATGCGCAGTCCCTTGTCGATCTGGAAACTGCCGTCCAGGTCGGGATCGTTGATCAACCCTTTCCAGCCCACCGTGGTGCGCGGCTTTTCGAAATACACCCGCATCACGATCTCCAGCGCATCGCCGAGCTCGCGACGCAACGGCGCCAGCCGCGCGGCATACTCCAGTGCGGCGTGGGTGTCGTGGATCGAGCAAGGCCCGATCACCACCGCCAGCCGGTCGTCGCTGCCGGCGAGGATGCCGTGCAACGCCTGGCGCGAGACATCCACGGTGGCCATGGTCGCGTCAGTGAGGACGCAGTCGCGCATGACCTCTGCTGGCGTGCTGAGGCGGGTGATGGCGCGGATGCGCAGGTCGTCGGTGGGGTGCATGGTGGCGGCTCTCCTGGTGGGGGTCCCGGTGGCGGCCATAAAAAAACCGCCAGGGATGCTGGCGGTTCGGTGTGGTTCTTTCGATCAGTTCAAAACGATCGCGCCCTCGCCGCCGCCGTTGGCTTCGGATAGCCATAAAACCAGAAGTACAGGCGGGTGGTCGCGGAATGCATGGGGCCATTGATAACACAATGGACGTCCAAATCAAAATCCTTGCCGTGCAGACGATAGACTGTCGACATGTCCCTGCCCCTCGACCTGCTCATCCGCCCCGCCCGTGAGCCGATCCGCCGCTGGGTGCTCAGCGCCTTCCCGCGCGCCGATACCGGCAGCGCCGATACCGGCAGCCTCGACTACGACCATCCGCGCGGCGATCCAGGCCTGTTCGGGCCGCACAGCGCGACGTGGCGCGTGCACTCGGACTTCCCCGGCATGCTCGCCGGCGGCCTCGCCGCGCTGACCCTGCAGACCTTGCATCCGCTGGCGCTGGCCGGGGTAGGGGATCACTCCAATTTTCGCGGCGACCTGATCGGTCGACTGCGTCGCACCACCGCCTTCGTCGGCGGCACCACCTACGCGCCGCGCGCGCAGGCCGAGGCGCTGATCGAGCAGGTGCGGCAGATCCACGGTCATATCACCGGCATGGGCGAAGATGGTCGTGCATACGCGGCGGACGATCCCGCCCTGCTGACCTGGGTCCACGTCAGCGAGGCATACTGCTTTTTGCAGGGCTACCGGCGCTATGGCCACGTTGCGCTGCCAGCCGGTGCGGCCGACCGTTACTACGACGAGGTACGGCGGATCGCCGAAGCGCTGGGGGCTCGTGAGGTGCCCGCATCCGAACGCGAAGTCGCCGACTACTTCCGGCGCATCCAGCCCGGGCTGGCGTATACCGAACGCTCGCGCGTGGTGCTGGGCTTGCTGGCAAAGGTGCGCCTGTCGGTGCCGGCGGCGGCCCTGTCGCGCGACCTGTTCCTTCATGCCGGCCGTGCACTGTTGCCGGACTGGGCGATCGCCATGCTGGGACACACGCCATGGCAGCGGCAACTGGCACGACTGGCTGCACGCGGCTTGTGGTCGATCGCGCCGGTATTTCGTGCTGCGTTGCGCGACGGCATCGCCAGCCGCGCCTGCCGACGCGTGGACGTGACGCCGGAGCAACTGCAGCACTGGACGTGACTGCGTCGGGATGCATCAGGGAAACCCTGCATTTCGTCCGGCATTGACAGCACCGCCCTATCGGCTAACGTCGCTGGGACATGTCAGCCAGGGGCGCCTGTGGCAACACTCATCCCAACCCGCAACAGCTGCCTGCCGCGCATGACCGGCGGCGAGAAACGCGTTTCCGAACGACTGGAACAGAAGCTCGAGGACGACTACCTGCTGTGGTACGACGTACCGGTCGGGGTGAAACAGCGCCATCCGGACTTCGTGGTATTCCACCCGCGCCGCGGCCTGCTGGTGCTGGAGGTGAAGGACTGGAAGGCCGACACCATCCGCCATGCCGACAGCACCCAGTTCACCCTGGTCACCGAACGTGGCCTGGTCAAGGAAAACAACCCGCTGCTGCAGGCACGTGCCTACGCGCTGGAAATCGGCGTGGTGCTGGAACGCGATTCGGCACTGCGTCACCCAGGGGGTTCGCGTTACGCCGGCAAGCTGATCATGCCGTGGGCCTGGGGTGTGGTACTGGCCAACATCACCCGCAAACAGTTCGATGAGGGCGCGCTGGGTGAAGTGCTGCCCGGGCATCTGGTGATCTGCCGCGACGAGTTGTACGAGACAGTCGATGCCGAGGCGTTCCAGGAAAGGCTGTGGGCGATGTTCCCGCAGGTGTTTCCGGTAGCACTCACCCTGCCGCAGATCGACCGCGTGCGCTGGCATCTTTTCCCCGAGTTGCGGGTGGAGGCCGGTAGCGGCCAGTTCGGCCTGTTCGGCCCCACCGATGCTGCGGTGCGCCCGCTGGAGATCCCCGACCTGATCAAGGTAATGGATGCGCAGCAGGAACAGCTGGCGCGCTCGATCGGCGGCGAGCACCGGATCATCCACGGCGTGGCCGGGTCCGGCAAGACGATGATCCTGGGCTTCCGCGCGATGCAGCTGGCGCGCGAGATGACCCGGCCGATTCTGGTGCTTTGCTACAACAAGACGCTGGCCGCGCGACTGGAACAGCTGATCGGCGAGCGCGGCCTGAGCGAAAAGGTGCAGGTCTACAACTTCCACAAATGGTGTCGGAAGATGCTGACGGCCTACCACGCGCCGTTGCCGGCCGGCAGCGGCAAGGCCTTCGTCGATGCGCTGCCGCCGGCGGTGATCGCTGGCGTCGACAGCGGCCTGATCCCGCGCTTCCAGTACGGCGCCGTGCTGATCGACGAAGGACACGACTTCGAGCCCGATTGGTACAAGCTGATCGTGCAGATGATCGACCCGGTCACCAACTCGCTGCTGGTGTTGTACGACGACGCGCAAAACATCTATGGCCAGGCCGATCGCCGCAAGATCAGCTGGAAGAGCCTCGGTGTACAGGCGCAGGGCCGCACCACCATCCTCAAACTCAACTACCGCAACACGCTGGAGATCCTGTCGGTCGCGCGCGTCTTCGCCCACGACCTGCTCGAGTCGCGCAGCGACGACGACGACGGCGTGCCGCTGATCGCGCCGGAAAGCGCCGGCCGCCGCGGCGCCGTGCCCGAGCTGGTGCGCACCGACACCGCGCGCGCGCAGATGGACGTGCTCGTCGCCCGGTTGCGCGATGAGCACGCGCATGGCCGTCCCTATGCCGAGATGGCGGTGATCTACCGCAACCAGTGGGAAGGCGAGAAACTGCAGGAAGTGCTCAAGCGCCTGGACATTCCCAGCCGGCTCGCCGACAACGCCGGCAAGCACTCGCTGTTCGTGGTCGAGGACAGCGTCAAGCTGGTAACCATGCACTCCAGCAAGGGGCTGGAATTTCCGTTCGTGATCATTCCTGGCATCGGCGGCCTGCCCAAAGAAGGGCAGACCGAAGCCGACGAAGCACGCCTGCTGTATGTCGCGATGACCCGCGCCACCGAGCACCTCCTGTTGATCCACCACGACGACTCGGTATTCAGCAAGCGCATCCGCGATTCGATCAACGACGTCATGGCGCAGCTGGCCGGCCGCTGATCGCCCCCTCTCCGCGACGCCGCGCCGCAGGGCAAGCCCGCGGGCACGATTGTCGTGCCGCAAGACTATCCGTACAATAAGAATCATTCTCACCTTGACCCGATCATGGACGGCGCCTTGAGCCCGACCGGAACGCGTCGCCCGGTGCGGAAATGTCCGGGACTCCCGATTCAACGGTGCTGCCGGTCCGATTCCGCAAATCTGCCTGCAAGGTCCCTGATGTCCACCTCCCTCATGTCCCTCCCCAGCGCCGCTACGCTGCGCCGCCCGCTGCTTTCGCAGGCGATCCGTTGCGCACTGATTGGCCTGCCCCTGCTGGCCTCGCTCGCATGGCTGACCCCGGCACATGCCGCTGAACCCTCCGCTGACGACGCCACCAGCACGCAACCCCAGGCCACCACGCTGGAGGGTGTGCAGGTCACCGCCCCGATCGCCAAACGGAGCGATTCGGTGACCAAGACCGACACGCCGATCATCGAAATTCCGCAATCGGTCTCGGTAATCACCGACGAACAGATGAGTCGGCGGGGCATCCACGGCGTCGAAGAGGCGGTCTGGTACACCGCCGGTGCGCAAGGCGGCGGCTATGGTCCCGATTCGCGCAGCGACTGGCTGCTGGTGCGCGGCTTCACGCCGGCGCGCTACATGGACGGGCTCGCCCTGCCAGCCGGCTCGGGCACCGAGATCACCCGCATCGAACCATACGGGCTGGAACGCCTGGAGATATTGAAGGGCCCGTCATCGGTGGTCTACGGCGCCATGCCGCCCGGCGGCATGATCAACATGGTCAGCAAGCGCCCGACCGAGCAACCGCTGCATGAGGTGGAAGTGCAGTTGGGCAGTGACGACCTGCGCCAGGCGGCGTTCGACTTCGGCGGCCCACTGAACGATTCCGGCACCGTGCTGTACCGGCTCACCGGGCTGGCACGCAACAGCGACACCATGGTCGACTACATCAAGGACGACCGTTACTACCTCGCCCCGGCGCTTACCTGGAAGCCCAGCAACACCACCTCGCTAACCGTGCTGTCGCATTTCCAGAAATCCAACACCGCCTCCGGCGGCGGTTTCCTGCCCGCCGACGGCACCCTGCTGCCGAACCCGAACGGCAAGATCCCGACCCACCGTTTCACTGGCGAACCGGGCCAGAACGACTACAACAAGACCATCGCCTCGATCGGCTACGAATTCCACCACGATTTCGCCAGCGGCCTGGCATTCAACCAGAATCTCCGCTACGGCAAGGCCGACGTCGACAACAAGGGCGCCAACGTGGGCGCGTTCGGCCTGCTCGACGACGAGCGCACCCTGATCCGCTACCTGTTCCCGAACGAGAACCACACCAAGACTTTCGGTGTGGACAACAACCTGCAATACACCTTCGATGGCGACCGCGTGCAACACGTGCTGCTGGCTGGCGTGGATTACCGCCGCTCCAACGACGACTACGCCTCCGCGTTCGATTTCAACGCTCCGCCGCTGGACATCTTCGACCCGGTCTACGGCAGCCCCGTCACCGTCCCGGCCTACACCAGCCACACCGTCCAGATACAGTCGCAACTGGGCGTGTACCTGCAGGACCAGATCAAGCTGGGCCGCTGGGGCATCACCCTCGGCGGTCGCCAGGACCACGTGAAAACCGACACCGACAATGTCATCGGCGCCAGCACTGCCCATCAGACCGATGACGCGTTCTCCGGTCGTGTAGGCGTCAACTACCTGTTCGACAATGGCCTGGCGCCGTACGTGTCGTGGTCGCACTCGTTCCAGCCCACCGTGGGCACCGACTTCGCCGGCAAGGCGTTCAGTCCGACGACCGGCAATCAGTACGAAGCCGGCCTGAAATACCAGCCGGCCGGCGGCAACGGCCTGCTCACCCTGTCCGCCTACCAGATCACCCAGCAGAACTCGCTGACGATCGACCCGAACCACACCCTGTACCAGGTGCAGCAGGGCGAGACGCGCCTGCGCGGCGTGGAGCTGGAAGGTCGCTGGAACATCGGTCCCAACCTCAGCGTCTACGGCGACTACACCTACAGCAACTCGAAAGTCACCCAGACCAACGACCTGCCCTCGCTGGGCAAGCAGATCGCCCTGCTTCCGAAGCAGCAGGCTTCATTGGGTGCCGACTATACCATCGTCAGCGGACCGCTGGCCGGGCTCGGCTTCGGTGGCGGCGTGCGCTACGTGGACGATCACTACGGTGACATCTACAACGACTGGAAGACCCCCTCGTACACTTTGCTCGACGCCGCCGTGCACTACGACACAGGCAACTGGCGCTTCCAGTTGAACGCCATGAACCTGACCGACAAGGAATACGTCTCCGTCTGCAACAGTGCCACGTGGTGCTATTACGGCTACGAGCGGACGGTCACCGCCAGCGCGCGTTACCGCTGGTAAGCGCATGGCCACCTGGCTGAGCGTGACGGCTTTCGCGATGGCGGCACTGTCCGCCATCGCGCTGTACGCCGCGTCGCCGCATTGCATGTGGAACGCGTTGCGCGGCCGGCCACGCATCGCGCGCATCGTTGGCGTCGCGCTGGCGATGCTGTCGCTGCTGATCTGGACCAGCGCGCTCGGCACCGCTGCCGGCTTGTGCGCGATGCTGTCCAGCTGGATGCTGGCGCTGGCCGTACAACCGTACGTGGCCTTGTTCGTCGGCACGCCGGATGCCGATGTCACCACGGCGGAGCCCGGCTGACATGTGCGATCGGCACCGCACCTTGCCACCTCCCTGTGGGAGCGACTTCAGTCGCGACGCCCCCAGCGTCGAAGCGTCGCGGCTGAAGCCGCTCCCACAGGAGTGCGCACGCTGATGTGGGCCCGCGTCAGCGCCGGCATCGTGCCCGGCTTCTTCCTCGCCGCCGCGCTGGTCGGCCTTGTCAGCTGGCTCTGGCCTGGCCCGTGGGAATCGACGATGGTGATCGGCTTGCTCGCGTTTTTCCCGTTGTGGATCGGCATCGTCTGCGCCAGCCTCCGTTTTTCCAGTGGCAAGCGCGCCTGGCTGTGGCTGGGCGGGCTGGCCCTGTTCGCGCAGGGGCTGCTATGGCTGTTGCAGCTGTCCGGATGGGTCCGTTGAGGACGACCGCATGAAATTGAAGCCCGCCACCTTGCGCACCTTCACCACGCTGCACTCGTGGATGGGGCTGGTCGCCGGTTTCGCGTTGTTCGTGGCGTTCTACGCCGGTGCGATCACGGTGTTCCACCATGACCTGCAACAGTGGGCGACGCCGCACGCCATCGACACAGCGTCCGCCTCGCTCGACGATGCACAGCACCTGCTCGACGAGGTCCTCGCACGGCATCCCGAGGCACGCGAGCACCTCGGCATGACCTTCCCCGGCTACGAGTTGGCGCAACCCACCGCGTATTGGCAAGACCGCCAGGGCATCTGGCTGTTCGCCACGCCAGGCAACGCCGCCGGCAGCACGGTCCGCCCTGGTGCCAGCCTGCCCGAACTGGTCAACGAGCTGCACTACACGCTGGGCATTCCCGTGGCCGGCACCTGGCTGATGGGTGTGGTCAGCCTGCTTTACGGCATCGCACTGGTATCCGGTTTCGTGATCCACCTGCCGCGACTGGCCAAGGATCTGTTCGCACTGCGCCCCGGGCGCAACCTCAAACGTTTCTGGCAGGACGCACACAACGTGATCGGTGTACTGAGCCTGCCGTTCCACATCGTGTTTGCAGTTACCGGCGCACTGTTGTGCCTGTTGTTCGCGCTGATGATGGCGCTGAATCCGCTGGTCTATGGCGGCAAGCTGATGGCTGCCTCGGCGGCGGCGATGAATACCGCGCCGACGGTGCAACGCGCCGATGTCGCCAAGCCACTGTCTTCGCTGGCAACCTGGCACGCGCGTTCGATCGAAGTGGCGCGCGGCCACGGCGTTGCCGATTTCGTGCCGGGCTACCTCAAACTCGACCATGCCGGCGACGCCCACGCAGTGATCGAGATCACCGGTACATCCCCCCGAGGACTGGGCGGTGGCGCGGTGGCACTCGATGCCACTGACGGCGCCGTACTCGCCACCCAGCTTCCCGGTAGCCGCGACGCCAACCATGCCACGCTGGCGGCGATGTACGCGTTGCACTTCGGCGACTACGGCAGTGTCGCCGTGCAATGGTTTTACTTCCTGCTCGGGCTGGGCGGCGCGTTCCTGTTCTACTCCGGCAACCTGCTCTGGATCGAGTCGCGACGCAAACGCCGGCAAACGGAACAGGGCCGCTCGTCGCTCATCATGGCCCGCGCCACCGTGGGCATCTGCATCGGTGTCTGCGTGGCGATTTCCGCCGCGTTCGTCGCGGCGCAACTGTTGCCGTGGCTGGGCTGGAACGCAGATACCGGCGAACACTGGGTCTGCTTCGGCAGCTGGGCAACGTGCGTGTTGTGGGCATCTTGGCGCGCTCCGGTACGCGCGGCGGAAGAACTGCTGTGGCTGGCCGCGGTCGTCACCACGCTGGTGCCATTGGCGCACGGCCTTGCCACTGGCTGGTGGTTCTGGCGCAGCGCCGCGGCGGGGCATGACGCGCTATGGGCCATCGACCTCGGTGCGCTGGCGCTGGCGGCGGGGTTCGTAGCGCTGGCAAGGGCGACGGCGCGGCGCGCTCGCAGCGGCGAAACCAACAGCGTGTGGGCCACTTCCCCTCACTACCCGTAGGAGCCCGCTGGCGGGCGATGCTTTTCCCGAAGCAAGAGCATCGCCCGGCAGTGGACTCCTACGCGATAGAGCTGCGATACGGTGCCAGCAGACGGGCATCGCCGAACAGCCCGGCTGGCAGCAGATAGCGCGGATCGCGCCCGTCGGCGAGCAGTTCGCGGATGCGGGTGGCGGAGATTTCCAGCGGAGTCACCGCGAGCTCGATGAGCTTGCCCGCCGGCAGCGCACACAACACGGAAGTGTCGGCAATGCGGCGCCCGGCCACCTCACGCTCCAGTTCATCAGGCAGGTCGGCTGCCACGCCTGGCCGGCTCAGCACGCCGATATGCGCCACGTCGAACAGCTCGCGCCAACGATGCCAACTGGCCAGTCCGGCGAACGCGTCCGCGCCGACCAGCAGAACCAGCGGGCGTTCGCCCTGCTCCGCGCGCAACTCGAACAAGGTATCGATGGTGTAGGACGGGCCCTCGCGATCCAGTTCGCGCGTGTCCAGCGTGAGCCGCGACTGGCCTTGCAGCGCGGCGCGCAGGATCGCCACGCGCTGCGACGCCGAAGCGACCGGGGCATCGCGATGCGGCGGTATGCTGGCCGGCAGCAGGCGCACTTCGGCGTCGAGCAACTCGGCCGCTTCCCACGCCACGCTGAGATGTCCCAGATGCACCGGGTCGAAGGTTCCGCCAAAAATGGCGAGCGGGCTGCTGGATGGATGCGGCATGAGCTTTACCCCTCCCCCACCCGCCCGTTCAAGCGGGGGTGGGAGCGTGTCATGCGAGCGCCCTGGCGGCACGTGGTTCGGCGATGGCGGCGATCAGCCGTTCGGCTTCCTGCCACGGATTGCCCTGCTCGCGGCCCTTGACCATGCGATCGATGCGCGAGGCACGCGCCAGGCACTGCAGCCAATGTTCGCGTGGAGCACGGCGCAAGGCCTGACGAAACAGTTGTTCGCGCGCCTGCCACAGGCGTTCGGTGCGGAATTGCGCCGCGAGATCCGCGGCGTTGGCCAGGCGCAATGCGAGCTGCAATTGATTGACCAGCCAGCCCATCAGCGCGAGCAGTTCGTCGCCTTCGGAGCGCAGTCCAGCGAGGATGCGCAAGGCACGCGCACCGTCGCCAGTGAAAGCGGCATCGGTGAGCTTGAACACGTCATAGCGCGCGCTATCGGCCACCAGGCTTTCCATCTCGGCGGCGTCGATGCGTCCCTCGCCATGCAGCACGGCCAGCTTGTCCACTTCCTGCGCGGCAGCCAGCAGGTTGCCTTCCACGCGCTCGGCCAACAGGGCCGCCGCATCGGGCGTGGCGGAAAGCCCGCGCGAGGCCAGCCGTGTGCCGATCCAACTCGCCCATTCGTTCGGTCGCGGCGCGTTGAACACCACCATCGTGCCACTGGCGTCCAGCTTCTTGCTCCAGGCGCCGTCGTGCTTGCTGCTCCACTCCATCGCGCTGACCAGCAAGGTCACGTCCGGCGGCGGATCGGCACAGAACGCATTGATCGCCTTGGCACCCTCGATGCCTGGGCGGCCAGTGGGCAAACGCAGATCGATCAGCCGCCGGGTGGCAAACAGCGACATGGCCGCCGCCGCACGCGCCAGGTCGTTCCAGTCGAAATGCTGGCCAACGTCGAGCACGTCGCGTTCGCTGTAACCGAGCTTGCGCGCCTGTGCGCGCAACGCGTCGGCCGCTTCAAGCACCAGCAACTGCTCGCCGGCCAGCAGATACACCGGCTGCAGGCTGTCAGCCAACAGCGCCTTCTGCCATTGACCGGTACTGAGCGGCATCAGTGCGTGCTGGTGGCGCTTGCCGGCGCGGCCAGCTCATGCTTGCTGGCGGCCTGCAGGCGGAACAGGATCGCCTGCACCATGTCGTCGTTGAGGCTGCGCTGGATCTCCTCCACCTGCGAGGCGTTGCCGACGGTGTTGGTGGCGTCGTAGCTGTACTCGCGCGACATGTTGATGAGCTGGCTCGGCACCAGGGCCTGGCCGGCACTGTCGGTGACGTCGAACTGCACCCGGTAACGCACGGCGTATTCGGTGATGCGTACATAGCCGCCGGCGCTCAGGGTTTCGGTGCTGAACGCAGCCACCGGCACGTGCAACTCGGCAATGCCCGGGCCGCTGTTGTCTTCGATAGTGATGTTGGACGTTTCCAGCGCACGTGCAAGGTGACGCTCGAAGTCGCGGCCACCATTGACCGTGAGGTGAATCCGTTGCATCTGTGGCGGCAGCGTTGCGTTCTGGCGCAGGTGAAAACCGCAGGCGGCCAGCGCGAGCGCCGATGCCAGCAACAGCAATGCCTGTAACAGGCGACCCGCTTTGATGATGCTCATGGATTTCATCCTGCGACGATGTTGACGATCTTGCCAGGTACCACGATGACCTTGCGCACGGTCAGACCTTCCAGAAAGTGCGCCACCTGCGGTTGCGCGCGGGCCAGCGCCTCGGCGTCTTCCTTCGACGCGTTGGCGGCAAGCTCGATGGTAGCGCGCAACTTGCCGTTGATCTGCACCGCCAGCGTCTGCGTGTCGCGTACCAGCGCGGCCGGGTCGACCTGCGGCCATGGCTGGTCTTCCAGCACGGCTTCGGGGTGACCCAGCACTTGCCAAAGGGCATGGCTGATATGCGGCACCACCGGGTTGAGCAACAGCACCATCGCCTCCAGCGCCTCGTGGCGCACGGCGCGGCCCGGCTCGGTCTGGTCATGGAACTTGCCCAGCGCGTTCAGCAGCTCCATCAGCGCGGCGATCGCGGTGTTGAACGCATGGCGGCGGCCGAAATCGTCGCTGACTTTCTGGATGGTTTCGTGCAATTGGCGGCGCAACGCTTTCTGAGCTGCATCCAGTGTGGCGGGATCGATAACGTCTGCGGCGTCACCCCATCCGCCTTCGGCACCTTCCCCTGCATGCCGGGGAAGGGATGTGGAGTGGCCTGCGGCCACCGCTTTATGATCGGGACCCGCCGCGTGCGCGGTCACTTCACGCCACAGCCGCTTGAGGAAGCGCGCCATGCCTTCGACGCCGGCCTCGCTCCATTCCAGCGATTGTTCCGGCGGCGCGGCAAACATCGAGAACAACCGCACGGTGTCGGCACCGTACTTGTCAACCATGGTCTGCGGGTCGATGCCGTTGTTCTTCGACTTCGACATCTTCTCGGTACCGCCGATCTGCACCGGCTGGCCGTCCGCACCCAATACCGCGCCGGTGACGCGGCCACGGTCGTCGCGCTGCACGTCGACCGCGGCGGGATTGATCCAGTCTTTCGATCCGTCGGCGTTGTCGCGGTAGAACGTCTCGGCGATCACCATGCCCTGGCACAGCAGGTTCTGCGCCGGCTCATCCGAATGCACCATGCCCGCATCACGCAAAAGCTTGTGATAGAAGCGGAAGTACAGCAGATGCATGATCGCGTGTTCGATGCCGCCAACGTACTGGTCGACTGGCAGCCAGTAGTTGGCGCGTCCGTCGATTTGTGCGTCGGCACCGGGACTGGTGTAGCGCGCGTAGTACCAGCTCGACTCCATGAAGGTGTCGAACGTGTCGGTCTCGCGTTCGGCCGGGCCGCCGCATTGCGGACAGGTGGTCTTGCGCCATTCGGGGTCGGCCTTGATCGGCGACTGCACGCCACTGAACGCCACGTCCTCGGGCAGCACCACCGGCAGTTGGTCCTCCGGCACCGGCACCGCTTCGCATTTCGGACAATAGATCACCGGAATCGGGCAACCCCAGTAGCGCTGCCGGCTAACACCCCAGTCACGCAGACGCCAGTTGACCCGCCGCGTGCCGTTGCCGTCACGCTCGAAGCGGTCGGCCAGCGCAGCCAGCGCCTGGGCGAAATCCATGCCGTCGTATTCGCCGGAATTCACCAGCACGCCGCGCGGCGTCCATGCCGCATCCTCGCGAATGCGCCGTTCGAATTCCTCGATCGCGCGTACCGGTGCAGAAATATCCTGTGCGTTGCTGTCACGCCCCCGCAGGGCGGCGCGCATCGGATCGATGCCGACGCCCTGCGACAGGTCGTGGCTGATCTCGTTCAACGCATCGATGACCGACGCATCGACGATCACCATCCGGATCGGCAAACTGTACTTCTGCGCGAATTCCCAGTCGCGCTGGTCGTGCGCAGGCACCGCCATCACCGCACCGGTGCCGTAGCCCATCAGCACGAAGTTGGCGACCCACACCGGCACCGGTTCCCCACTGATCGGATGGATCGCGCGCAGGCCGGTGTCCATGCCGCGCTTGTCCTGGGTTTCAAGCTCGGCCTCGGAGACGCCGCCGTGTTTCAGGTCGGCGATGAAGGAGGCAAGCTTTTCGTCGCCTTGTGCCGCCTTCAACGCCAGCGGGTGTTCGGCCGCGATCGACAGGAAGCTCACCCCCATCAACGTGTCCGGACGGGTGGTGAAGACGGTCAGCGGATCGGCTTCGCCTTCCACCGCGAAATGGATTTCCAGACCCTCGCTGCGCCCAAGCCAGTTGCGCTGCATGGTCTTCACTGCGTCGGGCCAGCCCGGCAGCGTATCCAGGCCATCGAGCAATTCCGGCGCGTAGTCGGTGATCTTCAAGAACCACTGCGGAATCTCGCGCTTTTCCACTACCGCGCCGGAGCGCCAGCCACGGCCATCGACGACCTGCTCGTTGGCAAGCACGGTCTGGTCGATCGGGTCCCAGTTCACCACCGCGTTCTTGCGGTACGCCATGCCCTTTTTCAGCAGGCGGGTGAACATCAACTGTTCCCAGCGGTAGTACTCGGGCCGGCAGGTGGCGAACTCGCGGGTCCAGTCGATCGCGTAACCCAGCGATTTCAGCTGGCTGCGCATATGGTCGATGTTGGCGTAGGTCCACTTCGCCGGCGCCGTGTTGTTCTTGATCGCGGCGTTCTCGGCTGGCAGGCCGAAGGCATCCCAGCCCATCGGCTGCAACACGTTCTTGCCATTCATGCGCTGGTAGCGGCTGATCACGTCGCCGATGGTGTAGTTGCGCACGTGACCCATGTGCAACGCGCCCGACGGGTACGGCAGCATCGACAGGCAGAAGAACTTCGGCCGCGACGTGTCTTCGGTTACTTCGTAGGCGTGCTGCGCGTTCCAGTACTGCTGGGCGGCGGCCTCCACGGTTTGCGGACGGTAGGCAGCTTCATCCTGTTCGGGAGAGGTCGGGGCTTGAGTGTCCTGCATGATTCCGTTGCCGTGATGCGGTTGGCGCGAGCCGGCGGAAGCCGGCCGCGGTGAACTGGTCAGACTAGCCCAGCCCGGGCCGGGCGCCAAGCACGAAATCCCGGCGTGAAGCCGCTCAATCCGCCGGGCAGACCGGCGTCTGGCCGTTGCCGAGCGCGCGTGCCGTCGCGGCGATCTGTGCCGCCAACCGACCGATGGCGCGTTGATGCCCTTGTACCAGGGCGTCGTAACCCGACCCCACAGCTTCGCTGATCCGACTGGTGCAACCCAGCGTACCGGTCCGTGTGCCATGCAACAGGCGCACGCTCCAGGCCCCCTCGATAAGCGCGTAGCCGCCGGGTTGCGAATCGAAACGGCGCAAGTCCAGCTTGATCCGCAGCAACGGTTTGTCGCCGCCGGGCCTGTCGCTGCCAACCATGCCGGTGACGTCCTGGCTGTGCAGCTGGCGCGCCAGGTCGGCGGATAGTGCGCTGCGCACTTCGTCACCAAGTGGGGCGATCCAGCGCTCGCTGTCGAGCGGTGCCATGCCCTGTGCGCCCTGGCGCACCACCAGTTGCGGCTGGTCGACCTGCGCCGGCACACCGACCGGCAACAGCTCGAAAGGCGGTGACGGCGAGGCCTCGTCAGGAACCGGGCCTGACGAGTCAGCTGGCGCCACGAGCGTGTAGTAATGCAGCGGACTCGAGGCGCAGGCAGCCAGGGCCAAGATGGCTCCCGCCCCAAGCAAACGCGTTGCGATCCGGATCATGGCTTGCTCCCTTGCTGCGTTGTGGCGGCTGGCGCTTGGGTACCGGCCGGCTTCGAGGCTGCCGGTACGGGATCCGGGCGACGGCCACGGATCAGCGCCTCCGGATGACCACCCAGGTAATCGGTGAGCACGCGCAGCGAGCGGGCCATTCGCTGCACCTGCTCCAACGTGGCGCCGAGGTTCTGCTGCAGCGGCGAATCCACCGATAGCGCGTCGTTCGCCGAGCCCATGGTTTGCTGCACACCCTGCAAGGTGTCCTTGAACGCCGGCAGGGTCTCGCCATTGACCTGTTTCAACGTGGCATTGAGGCCGGCCAGGGTCTGGTCGAGGTTTTTGCCGATGCTGTCGAACGGGACCTTGTTGATCTTGTCGACGATCTCGGCCAACTGCTCCTGCAGCTTGTCGAAGCTGCCCGGCGCGGTGGGAATGTTCATCGGCCGGGCGGCCGGGTCGAAGGTCGCCTTCGGCGCGTGCGGCAGGAAATCCATCGCCACATACAACTGACCGGTAAGCAGGTTGCCGGTGCGCGCCTGCGCACGCAGGCCGTGGTCGATCAGTCGCCCCATCATTTGTGACAGGTCGGCATTCTCGCCACGGGACTTGGCCAGCGCTTCCAGCTTGTCGTAGGCCTTGCCCAGACGCTGTGGGTAGACCACCGCCCCCACGATGACCGGGAAGCGCTGTTTCTGCTCGTCATAGTCGAGGCGCACCGACACCACCTTGCCGATGTTGATGCCGAGGAATTCCACCGGCGCATCCACCGCCAGCCCGCGTACGGACTGCTCGAAGCGCATCTGGATGTAGCTCGGCGCGCCATCCGGCGGCGCCATCGCCGTGGTCTGGTCGTCGAACAGCTTGTATGCGTTGTTTTCCGGTGCCGGCGTGCTGTCGTGCGGCCCGGGTGGATCCTGGAAAGCCACGCCGCCGGCCAGCACGGTTGCCAGCGATTGCGTGTTGAGCTTCAAACCGTTTGCGCCGATCGACACGTCCACGCCGCTGGCGTTCCAGAAGCGCGAGGAGCGGCTGACAAACCGGTCGTTCGGGCCATTCACGAAGATCTGCAACGACACGCCCTTGCCGTCCTTGTCGAGCTGGTATGACGCCACCTGCCCAACCTGGATGCGACGGAAATACACCGGCGAACCGATATCCAGCGAGCCCAGGTCATCGCTGTGCAGGACGAAGCTGCGGCCAGGCGCGCCATGGTTCACTGCCGGCGGCACCTCCAGCCCCTTGAATTCATCCTGCGGCTCTTTCGAATCACCCGCATCGACACCGATGAACGCGCCGGACAACAGGGTATCGATACCGGACACTCCGCCCAAACCGATCCGCGGCCGCACCACCCAGAAACGGGTATCGCGGGTGGCGAAACCCTCGGCACTCTTTTCCAATGCCACCTTGACCAGCACATGGCTGCGATCGGAATTGAGATGGATCTTGTTGACCCGGCCGATCACCACGTTCTTGTATTTCACCGGCGTCTTGCCGGCGTCCAGCCCTTCGGCACTCTGGAAGCTGATGGTGATCTGCGGGCCCGCCTGCAGCCAGTTGTTGATCACCAGCGACAGTCCCACCAATGCCGCCAGCGCCGGCACCAGCCAGATCAGCGAGGCATTGAAACGGCGTCGCTTCACCACCGGCTGCGGCAGATCGCCGCCCTCCTGGCCGTCCTTTTCGATGTGGCTGTCGTCAGTCATCAATGTCCCTGCCGTCCCAGATCAACCGGGGATCGAAACTCATCGAGGCCAGCATGGTCAACACCACGGTCAGGCCGAAAAAAATCACCCCGGGCAATGGCTCCACCCGGCTCAACACGCTGAATCGCACCAGCGCGGTCAGCAACGCCACCACGAACACATCCAGCATCGACCAGTAGCCGATCAGCTCGACCAGTCGATACAGCTTCGCACGCTGCACCCGCGCCCAGCCGCTGCCGCGATGGCTGCTTATCAGCAACGTCGTCAGCGCGATGAATTTCAACATCGGCACCAGGATGCTCGCCGTGAACACGATGATCGCCAGGTCGCTGGAGTCGTTGCGCCACAATTCGACCACGCCGCTGATGATGGTGTTGTCGTCCACATCGTTCAAACTGGCCGTGCGCATGATCGGCACCACGTTGGCCGGTATGTACATGAAGAAGGCCGCGATCAGCAGCGCCCAGGTCCGCGTATACGATTTCGGCTTGCGCCGGCGCAGGGTGGCGTCGCATCGCGGGCAAGCCATGTGGTCGCCCACGCCGTCACCGTCCAGGCGTTCGTCGCCGGGTACGTTGCGGCACACCAGCCCGCATACGGGGCACGCGATCAGACCCAGGTCGGTGGCACGCTGCAGGGCGCTCATGTCGACCGCTCCGCCGTGTCGTCCCATAGCTGGCGCAGATCCACCCCGGCAAAAATGGTGATCAACAACGTCAGCGCTGCATACGCATAGATGCCCGGGTCCGCCGTCACATCAAAATAATTGTGGGCCTTCACGATCGCCACCAGTGCGCCGAGCACGAATACCTCGCTCATCGTCCACGGCCCGAGATAGTGCAGGATCACCATCAGCCGCACGAAGCCCGGTGCACGCTCCCGGCGACGGGCGAACCACAGCAACCAGCCCAGCGCCAGCATCTTGACCAGCGGGAAAAAGAACAGCGTCAGCGCCGCCAGCACCGCGACCACCTGTGCCTGCTCGCGCCACATCGCGATGATCATGCCCCACAGCGTCGTGCTGCTGTGCTGTCCGCTCAGTCCCAGTGTCACGATGGGCCACATGTTCGCCTGCACGAAAACGATGATGGCCGTCAGTACCAGCGCCAGCATCGCGTTCACGCTCAACGCATGATGCCGCTCCAGCTCCGCACCGCACCGCGCACACCGCGCCACTTCGCCACGGCTCAGCGTGCGACGATGATAAACCGTGTCGCAGTGCTCGCAGATCAGCAACGTTGTCGGTGAGGTCGTGCCCATGCAGTCGATGCCGGCTCTGGCGTAACGATCCATGGATTCTCGCAAATCTGAAGTGAAGGCGGTGAACCGCTTGATATGCCGACCGCGGACCCTGATCTGAAGCGTATCCGCCAAGCTGGAGTTTACCGTGACCGATGCCACCGCCCTCGCCCCCGTCTTCGACGTGGACCAGCAGACTTTCGAAGCCGATGTCCTGGAAGCCTCCCTGACCACACCGGTGCTGGTGGATTTCTGGGCTAACTGGTGTGAACCGTGCAAGACGCTCGGCCCGATGCTGGAGAAACTCGCCGCCGAGTACAACGGTGCGTTCCGCCTGGGCAAGGTCGACGTGGACACGCAGCAGGAACTGGCCGGCATGTTCGGCGTACGCAGTATCCCGACCGTGGTACTGGTCAAGGACGGCCAGGTGCTCGACGGCTTCACCGGCGCGCTGCCGGAAGGCCAGCTGCGTGAATTCCTGTCGCGCCATATCCAGCCGCTGGAGGCTCCGGTGGCTGACGAAACCGGTGACGAGGCCGTGCAGGAGACACCCGAACAGGCCATCAACCGACTGCAGCAATCCATCGCCACCGCACCGGACAAACCCGAACTGAAACTCGACCTGGCACTGGCGCTGATGCGTGCCGGCCAGACCGGCGCGGCCGAAGCGCAGCTCGTCGCGTTGCCGGCCAACCTGGCTACCGACGCCCGCGCCGTGCGCCTGCGCAGCGAGCTGGACCTGGCACAAGCGCTGGATGCTGCCCCCGCCCTGACCGAACTGCAGCAGCGCGTGCAGGCCAACGAGGCCGACTGGGAAGCACGCGACCAGCTCGGCGTGCACCTGCTGCTGCAGGGCGACGCCGAAGGTGGCCTCGAGCACTTCCTCTTCATCCTGCAGAAAGCCCGCGACTGGAACGACGGTCAGGCCAAGAAACGCCTGCTGGCCGCGTTCGCCACGCTCGACGATGCCGAGCTGGTCGGACGATACCGTCGTCGGATGGCATCGTTGCTGTTCTGATCGTGGGGACCAGGGAACGGGAAACGGGGTGAAATCAACAGCGGAACTGCGGTGTGCCGCTATCTGCCGTCCTCGCCCCCAATATTCCATACCATCGCGTACGTTCGGGTAAGATCGCGCCATCCCCGACGGACGAATCCTGATGCGCGCCTCCACCTTCCGCCGCCTGATCAACCTGTGGCCGCCATTCCTGTTCAACGCGATCCGCATCCAGTCGCTCAGCGACGATTACAGCGAGGCGAAGGTGGTGTTGCGGCTGCGTCCGTGGAACCGCAACTACGTGCGCAGCCAGTTCGGCGGCAATCTTTTCGCGATGGTCGATCCGTTCTGGATGCTGCTGGCGATGCACCAGCTCGGCGGCGACTACTACGTATGGGACAAGGCCGGCACCATCGATTTCGTCGCGCCGGGCTACGAGGACGTCTACGCCCACTTCAAGCTCGAAAGCAGCGTCGTCGATGAACTGCGCACGGCCGCCGCCGGTGGAGAGAAAGTACTGCGCTGGTTCGAGACCGAAGTGACCACCGCCTCTGGCAAAGTCATCGCGGTGGTACGCAAGCAGATCTATGTGCGGCTGAAACCGAAGGCGCGCTGAGCGTATTCGCACAGATCTTCCTGCCCCGCGCAAACCCACGTACCAACCTCTCCACCTGCATTCCGGCGCAGGCTGGAATCGCCCTGCACTTCAACGGCGCAGTTGGTCATCCTGCCAACAGCCGACTCCTCACTCCTGCTCGAACCGCGCGATGTCGTTCGTCGCCGCCTGCGCGCGGCGAATGCTGCCGCCGGTGGTGCTGTCGTCCAGCTTGCGCGCCAGCGCAGCTCGCTCCGGTCGATGCGACCAGCGGTAGAACCACCATGTGGCCAGCAGGCCAGCCACGCCGATCGCCAACTGGATCCAGATCACCCATGGCGCGTTCTGCATGATCACGCCGCGGCTCAACACCACCAGCAGCGGTGCCGTGAGGAACCACCACGGCAGGCCCACCACCAGTGCGCCGCCCACCGCGTAGATCCGACGCAGCTTCAGCAGCTGGCGCTGGATCACCAGCACCGGCGCGGCGTAATCGATCTGCGCGACGTTGGCCTGCACCAGCGCGCCGACGATGATCAGCCCGAGGCAATACAGATGCATCACGATGCCGGCCAGCAACACCGCCGGCTCATGCAGATGCGAAGTCCAGATCGGCGCGAACACGAACAGGCCAGCCACGCCAATGAGCATCTGGATCGCCTGCCCCCACACCAACGGGCGCAACCCGCGTCGCAGCCTGTCCAGCCGGGTATCGCGGAAAATCTGCACATTCAACGCGTGCTGCTGCTCGAGCCGGCGATCCAGCGTTTTCCAGGCGAGTTTCATCTCATCGAGTTCCATGGTCATGCTCCGGTGGACGCGGTCATCTGCCCGCGCAGCTTCTGTTTGATGCGACCGATCTTGGTCGCCACATTGGTTTCGCTGATGCCGAGAATCTCGGCCATTTCGGTGTAATTGCGGTCTTCCAGGTACAGCAGGATCAGCGCCCGGTTGAGCGGATCAAGCTGGCCGATGAAGGCGTAAAGCGCGGTCAGCCGCTCGTCCGGTTCTGCAATCCCCTCGCCACCACCGACCGTTTCCAGGTGATGCGCCTGCAACGGCTCGAAGCGATCAGAGTCCGGCCCGCGATCGCGCCGCACTTGCGAGATCGCCACGTTCAGCGCAATGCGGTACATCCAGGTAGAGAACTTCGCCCGCGCCGCGTCATACGCGCCAAACGAGCGCCACAGCTGCGTGCTGATCTCCTGCACCAGATCATCGCGATCGGCGGTGTTGCGGCTGTACAGCCCCGCCACCTTGAACACGATCTTCCGATGCTCGTGCAGCAATGCCTCGAAGCGTCGCTGTTGTTCCCTGGATTTCATGGAGCCGTTTCCCTCACCGTTCCAACCATGATTCGCAGGGTACGAAAAAAAATCACAAGCCATGCGGGATCAACCGACGCCCCCGTCAAGCTGGAAAAGAAGAAGCAGAATCCTCCACCCACGACCATCTTCGCCCTCGCCTACAATGCGGGAGTCCCAATACCCCGGAAAGCCCATGCCGCCGCTGCGCCTCAAACGCTACTTGCTGACCGGCCTGCTCACCTTCATCCCGCTGTGGGTGACCTGGCTGGTGTTCAAGTTCGTGCTGGGCCTGCTGGCCGGCATTGGCGCGCCGCTGGTTGCCGGGCTGCTCGGCATGCTGGCGCTGGTGGCACCGCGAACCGCCGATACGCTCAACAGCGAATGGCTGACCTTCAGCATCGCACTGGTGATCACGCTGGCCGCGCTGTATCTGCTCGGCTTCGTGGCAACGCGGATGATCGGCCAGCGTTTCATCAATGCGTTCGATGCCCTGCTGGCGCGCATTCCATTGGTGCAGACGATTTACGGCGGCACCAAGAAACTGATGGCGGTGCTGCAGAACAAACCCAGCGGCATGCAACGCGTGGTGCTCATCGATTTCCCCCGCCGCGGCATGAAGGTGGTGGGCTTTGTCACGCGGGTGATGATCGAGGAAGGCAGCGGCCGCGAGATGGCCGCCGTGTACATTCCGACCACACCCAACCCGACCGGCGGCTATCTGGAACTGGTACCGGTGGATGAGCTGACCCCCACCGACTGGACGATGGACCAGGCGATGGCCTTCATCATTTCCGGCGGTGCGGTGGCGCCCGATACGCTGCCCGCATCGCGCCGCCTTCCCGCCGAAACCCCGTAGAAACACAGCGGCAGCGGTTGCGCTGCTGCCTCAAGCCAAGGAACAACATGTTGCGATTGTCGCTTGCCATTCTGCTTGGCGTTGCCGCCATGACCGCACAGGCCGCCGGCCCGACCGATGCCGACTGGACCACGCCCGCCGAGGCGGCCCACTTTCAAACCACGCCAAGCTACGCCGACACGCTGGCGTATCTGCGTCGTCTGCAACACGCGGCGCCAGGCATGATTCATCTGGAGACTTTCGGCACGACGCCGCAGGGACGGCCGATGATGGTGGTGATTGCCAGCAGCGACGGCACGTTCGATCCTGCCGGCGCGCGCAAGGCGGCCAAGCCGGTGGTGCTGGTGCAGGCCGGCATCCATCCCGGCGAGATCGAAGGCAAGGACGCCGGACTGATGCTGCTGCGCGATATCGCGATCACCGGCAAATATCCCCATCTGCTCGACCATGTCGTGCTGGTCTACATCCCGGTGTTCAGCGTGGATGGTCACGAGAATTCCTCGCCATACCACCGCATCAACCAGAACGGCCCGGCGAGCATGGGTTTCCGTGGCCAGTCGCAATACCTCAACCTCAACCGTGATTACATCAAGGCCGACGCGCCAGAGATGCGTGCGTGGCTGAAACTGTGGCAACGCTGGCTGCCGGACTTCCTGATCGACGTGCACACCACCGACGGCGCCGACTACCAGTACGACCTCACCTGGTACACCGAGGATCCGCACAAGCTCGATCCGGCGGTAAGCGCGTGGCAGCACGATGCGATCGTCAACCACGCCATGCCGGCATATGAGAGGCGCGGCCATCTCGCCTCGATCTACCTGGAGTTCAAGGACGGGCGCGATCCGCGCAAGGGCATCGAGAACTTCGGTTCCGGCCCGCGTTTCTCCACCGGGTACGCGGCACTGCAGAACCGCCCTGCGCTGCTGATCGAAACGCACATGCTGAAGACTTACGAGAACCGCGTGCGCGCCACCTACGACCTGGTCGAGCTGATGCTGGAACAAGTCGATCGGCATCCGGCTGCCCTGCTCGCCGCCACCGCCCGCGCCGACGCCGACACCCTTGCGCGCGCCCGCGACACAAGCGCCAGTGTGCCGCTGACGTTCAAGGCCGATCCCGAAGCCGCACCCTACGAACTCAAGGGTTACGTATTCACGGTCAGCCACAGCGACATCTCCAACAGCAACTGGATTCACTATGACCCAAGCCAGCGCAAGAACTACACCATCGACAACTGGAACGGCCTGCTGCCGGATGTCTCGATCACTCCACCAGCCGCCTATGTGGTGCCCGCGCAATGGACTGCCATCATCGACAAGCTGGACGCGCACGGCATCCAGTATCGGCGCATCGATCATCCACTGACGCTTCGCGCCGAGGGTTATCAACTGGATGATCCGAAGTGGGCAGGCAAGCCGTTCGAAGGCCACCTTATGCTGCGCGACTTCACCCTGCGCGAAGTGCCAAGCGAAGTGACCCTGCCGGCCGGTTCGGTGATCGTGCCGATGGACCAGCGGGCCGCCAACGTGGCGATCCAGCTGCTCGAACCGCAGGCGCCCGATTCGTTGCTGCACTGGGGCTATCTCAATGCCGTGTTCGAGGCCAAGGAATATGGCGAACCGCGCGTGGTGGAAAAGCTGGCGCGCGACATGCTGGCGAAGGATCCGGCACTGAAGGCGGAGTTCGGGCGCAGGTTGCACGACGACCCCGCCTTCGCCGCCAGCACCGGCGCCCGGCTGCAGTTCTTCTTTGAACACTCGCCCTGGTACGCCGCCCAACACGTGGGCGCCTATCCGGTATTGCGACTGGATACCGCGCAACTGCAGCATTTGGAGCCGAACCGCTCGGCGTCGGACGGCAGGGTTACCCCCCCTGACCTTTGACACTGTTTGACCCATGACGTTTGACCTAGCTTGAACAGGTATGGCTGCGCTTTGAGGGGGAAAACCGAGAGCGCCGCCAACGCATCACCAACGTACCCGCCCGACGGGCGACATCACTCACAGAGGGATATCCATGACCAAGCAGTATTTGAAGCCCCTGGCGCTGGCACTGGCCGTAAGCGGTGCCCTGGCACTGAGCGCCTGCGGCAAGCAGGAGTCGGCCAACACCAACGCGCCGGCCGCCGCAAGCACCGCGCCAGCGGCCGCACCGGCCACGGGCAGCACTACCGCCATGGCCGATCTCGGCAAGAGCATCTTCGACGTCAGCGATCTGGACCCGAACGTCAACGCGTGCCAGGACTTCAACGGCTTCGTCAACGCCAAGTGGGTAGCCGCCAACCCGATCCCGTCCGACCGCACCCGCTGGGGCGCATTCGATCAGCTGGCCGAGGGCAGCCTGAACACCCAGCACGACATCGTCGACAAGGCCGCCAAGAACGCCACCAGCGCCAAGGCCGGCTCGATCGAGCAGAAGATCGGACTGCTGTACCAGTCAGGCATGAACGAAGACGCCATCGAGAAGGCCGGCTTCGACCCGATCAAACCCAAGCTCGAGGCCATCGCCGGCCTGAAGAACGGCAGCGACGTGGCCGACTACATCACCAAGAGCTACGTCCAGGGTGACGGCCAGGTGTTCCAGTTCGGTTCGGGTGCCGACTTCCAGCACGCCGACATGCAGATCGCGTACGCCAATGAAGCAGGCCTGGGCCTGCCGACCAAGGACTACTACAGCGACGCCAAGTACAAGGACATCCGCGATGCCTACGTCGCATACATCGCCAAGGCGCTCGAACTGACCGGCGTGGCCGAGGCCGATGCCAAGAAGCAGGCCGCCGACGTGTTGGCGTTCGAAACCAAGTTGGCCGCCGCCTCACTGAGCCGGGTCGAAGAGCGCGACCCGAAGAACCAGTATCACTTCGTCACCGTCAAGGCCGCTGATCAGGCCACCCCGCATTTCAACTGGGAGAAGTTCTTCAGCGCCCAGGGTGTGACCGTCGACAAGGGCTTTTCGCTGTCGCAACCGAAGTTCTTTGCCGAGTTCGACAAGCAGCTGACCAAGGCGCCGGTCGCCCAGTGGCAGGCTTATCTGCGCTTCCACACGATCGACGATGCCTCGAACTATTTGAGCAAGAATTTCCAGGACAACAAGTTCGCTTTCTACGGCAAGACCCTGTCCGGCCAGCCGGAGCAGAAGGCCCGCTGGAAGCGCGTGCTGGGTGCCGTCAACAGCTCCATGGGCGAAGCGCTGGGCCAGCTGTACGTGGCCGAGATGTTCAAGCCCGAAGCCAAGGCACGTGCGCAGGAGCTGGTCGACAACGTGCGCAATGCGTTGAAGGCACGCATCCAGAATCTTGACTGGATGAGCGACGAGACCAAGACCAAGGCGATCGCCAAGTGGGATACCTTCCTGCCCAAGATCGGCTACCCGGACAAATGGCGCGACTGGTCGGGCCTGACCGTCACCGGCGACAACTACTACGGCAATGCCATGGCCGCGGCGAAGTTCAACTACGACTACGACATCGCCAAGATCGGCAAGCCGACCGACCGCAAGGACTGGGGCATGACCCCGCAGACGGTCAACGCGTACTACAACCCGACCGACAACACGATCAACTTCCCGGCCGCGATCCTGCAGCCGCCGTTCTTCGATGCCAAGGCCGACGACGCGATCAACTACGGCGGCATCGGTGCGGTGATCGGCCACGAAGCCAGCCACGGCTTCGACGACGAGGGCAGCCAGTTCGACGGTGCCGGCAACAACGTCAACTGGTGGACCAAGGCTGATCGCACCAAGTTCGACGCACGCACCGACAAGTTGGTGCAGCAGTTCAACAACTACGCGCCGATCAAGGACAAGCCGGATGCACACGTCAACGGCAAGCTGACCCTGGGCGAGAACATCGCTGATCTGGGCGGCCTTAACGTCGCCTATGACGCCCTGCAGACAGCGCTGAAGAAGAACCCCGAGGAAGCCGGCAAGAAGATCGACGGCTACACCCAGGACCAGCGCTTCTTCCTGAACTGGGCGCGCGTGTGGCGCGGCGACGTGCGCGAGAAGCAGGCGTTGCTTTACCTCAACGTCGATCCGCACGCACCCGCCTCGCTGCGTGCGATCGGTGCGCCGTCGAATATGCCGGCCTTCGCCACCGCGTTCCAGTGCAAGCCGGGCGACAAGATGGTGGCCCCGGCCGACAAGCAGGTGAAGATCTGGTAAGTCGACACCACTGAAAGCCGCGGGTCACCGCGGCGATGCAGTCAAAAGCCCCGCATGCGAATGCGGGGCTTTTTTGTGGACGACACCCCCCGATTTCACCTCGCGGCAGCATAAAACAGCGCAAAGCTATTGCAAATCATTCTCATTAAAAATATCGTATGCAACTGCTCCGGCTCGATTCCGGCAATGGATCGTCGCCGGAAAGTTTCCGAGTTTCTGAATATTGATCGCCGTCGTCGAGACGACGCCCGCGGCCGAACGGCTGCGCGCTTCCTGTCGGCCACAACCTGCATTCGCCAGACCTGCCAGGCCTGTCGACCGCAACGCAACATCCAACAACGGAATCCCCATGGCATCCATTACCTCCCGCAAACACCCTGTCAGCCGACGTATGTCGCCCGCCAACGCGACCATGCTGACGGCGGCCACGCTGTTTACCGGCTTGGCGCTGGCCTTTCCCGCCGTGGCTACGGACATGTCGACGACTTCGTCCACCTCCGACCCCCAGGTCGTCCACGCGAAGAACCTGCCCGGTGTGAAGGTGGAAGCGACCAGCAACGACTATCGCGTCGACAAACTGTCCTCGCCGAAATTCACCCAGCCGCTGCTCGACACCACCCAGACGGTCAGCGTGATCACCAAGGAGCTGATCCAGCAACAAGGCGCCACCACGCTGACCGAGGCGCTGCGCAACAGCCCGGGCGTAGGCACCTTCTTTGTCGGCGAGAACGGCAGCACCACCACCGGTGACGGCATCTACATGCGCGGTTTCGACACCTCGAGCAGCATCTTCGTCGATGGGGTGCGCGACCTCGGCTCGATCTCCCGCGACATATTCAATATCGAGCAGGTCGAGGTCACCAAAGGCCCGGCGGGCACCGACAATGGCCGCACCTCACCCACCGGTGCGGTGAATCTGGCCAGCAAGCAGCCATTGCTGGGCAATGGCATCTCCGGCTCGATCGGCTACGGCAGCGGGCAACACCAGCGCGCCACCGCCGACTGGAACCAGATCCTGGGCGAAACCTCCGCGTTCCGCCTCAATGTCATGGGCCAGGACAGCGGTGCACCGGGCCGCGACAAGGTCGAGAACAATCGCTGGGGCATCGCCCCGTCACTGGCGTTCGGCCTGAAGACGCCGACCCGCGTTTACGTCGACTTCCTGCATGTGAAGCAGAACAACCTGCCTGACGGCGGCGTGCCGACCATCGGCCTGCCGGGCTACAGCAGCCCCGATCCGACACGTTCGTTCCTCACCAACGCCGCCATGGTCGATCCGGATAACTTCTACGGCACCAACGCCGACCACGACAACGTGAAGGCGGACATGTTCACCGTGATCGTCGAGCATGACTTCTCGCCGGACGTGGCGCTGCACAACACCACCCGCTGGGGCCGCACACATCAGGATTACCTGCTGACCTCGTTCATGGGCAGCACCGCCAACCTGCTGACGCCCGATGTCGACGATCCCTCGACCTGGACGATTGCGCGCAGCAACCCGACCTTCAAGGACCAGGTCAACCGCATCGTCACCAACCAGACCAATGTCACCGCGAATTTTGAAACCGGCGGCATCACCCACAACCTCAGCGCCGGCATCGAGCTGACCCAGGAAAGGGCCAGCACAACCGGCTTGGGTGCGCTGAACGGCAGCACGTGGCCGGCGGCCAACCTGTATCACCCCAATGCGGACGTCAGCGGCCTGATCTACGGGCAAACCGGCGCCCACAGCAGCGGCAAGACCACCACCGAAGCCGCCTACCTGTTCGACACGTTGAAGTTCGGCGAACAATGGCAGGTCAACGCCGGCGTGCGGCTGGATCATTACAAGACCGACTTCAGCAGCACGGTGATCTGCGGCGGTCGCAATGCCCCGGTCTGCGGCAACCTGGCGGCTGGCAGCGTCGTGCCCGGCGTGGATACCACCAAGTCCGGCAACCTGCCCAACTACAAGCTCGGCGTGCTGTACAAGCCATCAGCGAACGGCAGTATCTACGCGAACTTCGCCGTGTCGCAGGAGCCACCGGGCGGCAACACATTGACCCTCAGTGCCTCCGCCAACAGCGCCGACAACCCCAACTTCGACCCGCAGAAAGCCCGCACCGTCGAACTGGGCACCAAGTGGGAACTGCTCGACGAGAAGCTGCTGCTGACCGGCGCCTTGTACCGCACCACCGTCAGCAACGACCTGGTGCAGGATCCGGTCGATTTGCAGTACTACCAGATCGGCAAGAAGCGCGTGCAGGGTATCGAGCTGAGCGCAGTCGGCAAGCTCACCGACAACTGGGCGGTCAGCGCCGGCTACACCACGATGGACGCCAAGGTCATCAATGGCAGCCACGTGGCCAACGACGGTTCCAGCGACCTCGCCTATACACCGAAAAGCGCATTCACCGCCTGGACCACCTATCACCTGCCGTTCAACCTCACCATCGGCGGCGGTGCCCGCTATGCCGGCGAGATGAAACGCGGCACCGACGGCGCCGTTGGCACGCCGGCCTACACCGAGGCGTACTGGGTGTTCGACGCCATGGCCAGCTACCCGATCAACAGGCACCTCGACCTGCAGTTGAACCTGTACAACCTGTTCGACAAGGACTACGTCGCGGCGATCAACAAGAGCGGGTACCGTTACACCCCGGGCTCGCCGCGCGCCGCGATGCTCACCGCCAACCTCCGCTTCTGACGTCGGCTTCCGTAGGAACGGCTTCAGCCGCGATGCTCTCTTCTTCCATATCCCGAGAGCATCGCGGCTGAAGCCGCTCCTACAGCACCATGTCACTACAGGTGATTCATGCTGCTACACATCCCTGACGTACTTGCCCCTGCTGAAGTCGCACAGATCCGCGCCGCACTGGATGCAGCGGACTGGACCGACGGCCGCGAGACCGTCGGCGCGCAGGGCGCAAAGGTAAAGCGCAACCAGCAGCTTCCGGATGCGTCGCCGCTACGACAGCAGTTGGCCCAGAGGGTGCTGGCGGCGCTGGCGAAGAATCCGCTCTATCACGCAGCGACACTGCCGCTGCGCACCCTGCCACCGCGCTTCAATCGCTACGAGGGTGGCGGCCAGTACGGTTTCCACGTCGACGGCGCCGTGATGGCGTTGTCCGCCGAAGCACAACTGCGCAGCGACATCTCCTGCACGCTGTTCCTCAACGAACCGGACGACTACGACGGTGGTGAACTGATCGTCAGCGACACGTACGGCGAGCATGCGGTGAAACTGCCGGCGGGTGATCTGATCGTCTATCCATCGAGCAGCCTGCATCGAGTCACCGCGGTGACCCGTGGCGCCCGCATGGCCTCGTTCTTCTGGGTGCAAAGCCTGATTCGCGACGACAGCCGGCGACGCCTGTTGTTCGAGCTGGACAGCTCGATCCAGAGCCTCACTGCGTCCGGCGCCGATGCCGCCGCCGTGCTGCAGCTGACCGGGGTCTATCACAACCTGTTGCGCCAGTGGTCCGAGACCTGAATCGGACAAACTGCAGCCGACAGCACCCAGCGGTTCCCAGCGCGCGTCGCGGAGCGGATAATTGTCGGCCCTCTGTAGCAACGCGGCTGAAACATGTTCGTACCTGGTCAACGCTGGATCTCCTCTGCTGAACCCGAGCTCGGCCTCGGCACCGTGTTGCGTGTGGAAGGACGCGGCGTACAGGTGCTGTTCGCCAAAGCCGGGGTACTGCGCCCCTACGCAGTCGATTCGGCGCCACTGCTGCGCGCCGAATTCCGCGCCGGCCAGCGCGTCGCCGGCAAGGGCATCGCGTTCCTGGTGGAACGGGTGGAAATCCGCGACGAGTTGCTGATCTACCGCGGTGAAGGTCGCGAACTGGAAGAAGGCCAGCTCGACGACGAGCAGAGTGTCAGCCAGGCCGACGATCGCCTGATCGGCGGTCGCACCGACGCGGTGGCGCAGTTCGAGCTGCGCCTGGAAGGCCTCAAGCGGCGTGCCGAGGCGCGCCGCTCGCCCATGTGGGGATTGGGTGCGGCCCGGATCGGGCTGGTGCCGCATCAGCTGCGCGTGGCGGGCATTGCCTCCGCACGTCGCCCGCCGCGGGTGCTCCTGGCCGACGAAGTGGGCCTGGGCAAGACCATCGAGGCCGGCATGATCATCGCGCGCCAGCTCGCCACCGGCCGTGCTTCGCGCGTCCTGCTGTTGTTGCCCGATACCCTGGTGTACCAGTGGTTCGTCGAACTGCTGCGCCGCTTCAACCTCAGCTTCGCGATCTACGACGAGGAGCGCTGCGAAGCGCTGGAACAATCCGGCGACGCGAGCAATCCCTTCGAGGACGAGCAGTTGGTGATCGCCGACTTCGGTTTCCTGGAAAACTCGCCGAAACATGCGCAGCAACTGCTGGAAGCCCCGTGGGATCTGCTGGTGGTCGACGAAGCCCATCACCTGGCGTGGTCGCCGGATGCGGCCAGTCCGCGTTACACCATGGTCGAGCAGCTGGCCTGGACGATTCCCGGCGTGATCCTGCTCACCGCCACGCCGGAACAGCTGGGCCGCAGTGGCCACTTCGCCCGACTGCGTTTACTCGACCCACAGCGCTACCACGACCTGGACGGCTATCTGGCCGAGGCCGACACCTACCAGGCGTTGTCGAAGATTGCCGACAGGCTGCTCGACGGTGCAGCGCTGGACGACACCCAGCGCGCCACGCTAGCCGAAGCCTTCCATGGCGACGAGACTTTGACCGCGCAACTGGCCGACTCGACCAAACCGGCCAACGCCCGCGAACTGCTGGCAGCCCTGATCGATCGCCATGGCACCGGCCGCGCCATGTTCCGCAACAATCGCGCAGGCGTCGGTGGCTTCCCCAAGCGCCTGCCCGAATGGCACCTGCTGGACGCCGACACGATCGAGGAGAGCACGCGCCAGGCGCTGCTTGCCGAATTCCACGCCGATATCCAGCAACCACCGGCACTGATCGAGGTCGACTACAGCACCGACCCGCGCATCGACACCCTGATTGCCCTGCTGGAGCAGCACCCGCAGGACAAGTTCCTGCTGATTTGTCGCAGCCAGGCCAAGGTGCTGGCGCTGGAAGAGGTGCTGCGCACCCGCAGCGGCGTGGGCGTGGCGCGTTTCCACGAAGGCCTCGGCATCGTGCAGCGCGACCGCAACGCCGCATACTTTGCGCAACCCGATGGCGCGCGCCTGCTGCTGTGCTCGGAGATCGGCTCGGAGGGCCGCAACTTCCAGTTCGCGCACCGGTTGATCCTGTGGGACCTGCCGCTGGATCCGGACCTGCTCGAACAACGCATCGGCCGGCTGGACCGGATCGGCCAGAAGCACGATATCGACATCCATATCCTGGCTGTTGCCGACAGCGCCCAGCACGTACTGGCGCGCTGGTACGACGAAGGCGTCGACGCGTTCCGCATGAGCCCGGCCGATGGCCGCGAGCTGCTGCGCCGCTATGGCGAGCCGCTGACCCGACTGGCCGACGAACACGCGCGTGGCGATGACAACCGCGACCAGGAGCTGGACGCCCTGCTCACCGAAACCCATGCCAGCCACGAGCAGCTGGCCGAACTGATCCGCGGTGGCCGTGATCACCTGCTGGAACTGGCGGCCAGCCGCGACCTGCATGCGGACGAACTGCAGCAGGCATTCGCCCGCGAGGATTTCGATCCGGGCCGCGATGCCTTCGTGCAACGCCTGCTGGAAGCGTTCGGCATCCACGCCGAGGAGCTCGGTAGCCAGATACTGCTGCTCGACCCGCAATACCTGTCCACCGACGCCCTGCCCGGCTTTGCCGAAGGTCCGCAATCGGTGACGTTCTCGCGTGACGTGGCGCTGACCCGCGAGGAATTACCCCTGCTACGCCTGGACCATCCACTGGTCGCCGGTGCCATGGACCTCGCGCTGTCCGGCGAACAGGGCAACGCCGCCTTCATGGTGGACGACGTGCTGCCGCCACGCACCGCGCTGCTGCAGACAGTGTTCGTGCTCGAATGCGTCGCCGACCGCCGGCTCGACGCCGAGCGCTTCCTGCCGGTCCTGCCGATCGTCGTCACCGTCGATACCAAGCTGGCCGAACGCACCGATTTCGCGCCCAGCGACATTGCCCTGCGCAAGGCCAGCGATCGCAATATCGAGGTGGTTCGCTACCGGAAATTCCTGGGCAAGCTGGTGCCGCCCATGCTCGCGCGCGCCGAAACGCTGGCGACCGAACGCGGCCAGGCCAGCATCGAGGAAGCAGTAACCCTGGCCACCGAAACGCTGGACGCGGAACTCTCCCGCCTGCTGGCCCTGCGCGCGGTGAATCCGTCGATCAGCGAAGCGGAAATCACCGCAGTGGCGGACGAGCGCACCCGGTTGCTGGCCGCGCTGCCGCTGTCACGCTTGCGGCTGGATGCGGTGCGCTTCGTGGTCAGTGCGGATTTCCTCGCGCTGCGCTGAGTCCGGAAAACTGCCCACGACGCTGTCGGTCAACGCAGCAGTTGCCGCTTTGGCTTGATCGGCAGCCGTCCACGCCAGTACTGGATCAGCACGATGCCGCCCAGCATGCCGCCGAGGTGCGCGAAATGCGCCACGCCCGGTTCGATGCCGGTCACGCCGAGGGTCAGTTCGACCGCGGCGTAGCCGATCACGAACAGCCATGCCGGCATCGGAATGGGCAGAAAGATCAGCATGACCTTCTCGTTCGGATACAGCATGCCGAACGCCAGCAGCAGGCCGAAGATGGCGCCCGATGCGCCCAGCGTGGGTCCGTATTGCGACGGCGGTGCAAACCAGAGCACGGCCAGTTGCAGCAGCGAGGCGACGATCGCGCAGACAAAATAATAGACGGTGAAATTGCGCGCGCCGAACGTGCGCTCGATGGTGCCGCCGAACATGTACAGCGCGATCATGTTGAACATGATGTGCATGACGCTGCCATGCAGGAACGCACTGGTGACGATCTGCCATACGTCGAACAGGCCCGAACCCAGCGGCCACAAGGCGAAATACTGCAGCATGAACGTGCCCGACACCTGTTGCAGCAGGAATACCGCGACGTTTGCGATCAGCAAATTGCGGGTAACAGGTGGCAGATCAAGGGGCATCGGTCGGTTTCCGGAAGTTGAACGGCAAGCGTAGCGGTGATCGGGTGATGTCGCCACGTCACCGGCCGCCACAGCGGCCGGACGCATGCGATGGCGGCGTTCCGTGGAAGACCGTGGCCCGTGCGAATGGTTCAGACCGGGCCGGGTACGGCCGATGGCGCCCAAAAAAAAGCCGCCTTGCGGCGGCTCCGGAACAGTCGTCGTAACCGCTCAGCCCTTGTCGGCCACCATCGCCATCGCTTCGGGCCGCTTGGCACCGGCAAAGCGCTTCGACCAGTAGGTGTCATTGAGGCTGGAAATCTCCACCGATTTGCCGGTGGTCGGTGAATGGATGAAGCGGCCATTCGAAATATAGATGCCCACGTGCGAAATTCGACGCTTGCCGTGCGTGCGGAAGAACACGAGGTCACCCGGCTTCATGTCGCCGCGCTTGATCTTGAGGCCCGCCAGGAACTGCGCCGCGGAATTGGTGGGTAGCTGCATGCCGACGGCGTGGGCAAACACGTAACGGACAAAGCCGCTGCAATCGAAGCCGGTGGACGGATCATGGCCGCCACGCACATAGCGGGTATCGCGCAGCTTCATCGCCATTGCGATCAGCGCCTTGCGCAGGTCGGTGGTGTTCTCGACAACCGCATCGGTCGGCGCCGACTCGTCGTCAGCCGCCTGGTCGTCCGCGTCGGGCTGTCCGGACGCGATCTGTTTCACGACGGCGTCATCACCGCCCAGCACGGTTCGGGCGTCGGCGGGAACGATCGACTGGCTCAGCATCGGCGCCGGATTGAAGATCGGCAGCGGCTGCAGCAACTGGGGCGTGACATTGGCGATGGCTTGCGGACCGGCTTCGAACGAGCTGACCAGCGATGCTGCCGGGCTGACCGTGGCGGTTGTCTCGACCTTCGTAGAGGCCGGGACGGCATGGCTGCGGGAAGCAGCCAGCGAAGAATGGTGGGTGACCTTGTGCTTGGTTGCCGCGAGCTTGCCGTGCTTGGTGTGGGTCGCCTTGTGCTTCGCCGTCTTGACGTGCGTCGACTTGTGAACCTGAGCGTGTTTCGCGTGAACCGGTTTGCCGTGGGTTTTGCTGGTGTGGGCCTGTACCGGTGCGATCACGAGCAAGGCTGCAGCAAGCACGGAAAAGGCGGTCAATCGCTTGATTGGCATGCGGGGGAAAATCCCAGGTGATTCACAGGATTGGCCGCCTGCAGAAGCTGACGACGTGACGAAGTAGTGAAGTTATCAAGAAGGGGCCGTGTGGATGTTGGATTGAGGTTAATTGAACTCCATCGTTTTCAAATGCCTCGATTCGCCATATATGACACGCAAGCCAATGATTGTGAAAATTTTTTCTCCGCGATCAAACGGGAAATCACGGCTTTCGCCGCACTGGATTTCACGCACGTGAAGAGCAATGAGCCCCCAAACGTCTCTGATCCGCTCACGGTGCCGGCGTAGCGCGACGGCCGAAGATGGCGCTGCCAATCCGCACCTCGCTGGCGCCCTCGAGGATCGCCTGCGGAAAGTCCCCGCTCATTCCCATCGAAAGCCTAGGCAGATCATGCCCCTGGGTGGCAGCCTGAGCACGCAGCTCACGCAGTAGACGAAAACAGCGACGTACTTCGGCCGCTTCGTCGGAATGGGTCGCCACGGTCATGAGGCCACGCACCCGCAAGGTCTGGTAATCGCGCAGACGATCGAGAAGGGTTGGCAGGTGCTCGGGCGCTAAGCCGTATTTGCTGGGTTCCGGCGACGTCTTCACCTGCACCAGCACATCGATCGCACGGCCTTCCTGCTGCAGCCGCCGATCCAGAGCCTCGGCCAGTTCCAGCCGATCCAGCGACTGCACCTCACTGGCCAGTCGAGCCACGTCGCGGACCTTGTTCTGCTGCAGATGGCCGATTACCACCCAGTCGATGCCGCAATCCGCCAGGGGAGCGGATTTGTCGCGAATTTCCTGCACCCGGTTTTCGCCGAATCGGCGCATGCCCAGATCCACCGCGGCCCGGATCAGCTCCGGGCCAAAGGTCTTGCTGACCGGCAGGATGTTGACCGAGGCGGGATCACGTCCTGCCTCGCGACAGGCATCATCGACGCGCTGGCGAATCTGCGCCCAGTTGGCTGCCAGCCAGGTGGTGTCTGCGCTCATGTGTCGACCGAGGATCAGGCCTTGGTGCCCTGCTGATGATGACGCGCCACCACTTCGGCCACCACCATGCTGACCTTCTTGCCGGTGGGGATATGCAGGAACTCGTTCGGGCCGTGGGCATTCGAATGCGGGCCCAGGACGCCGGTGATCAGGAACTGCGCCTTCGGGAATTTCTCGCCCAGCATGCCCATGAACGGGATGCTGCCGCCTTCGCCCATGTAGGTGGCCGGCGCGCCAAAATAATGCTGCGAGGCGTCGCTGACGGCCTGTTCCAGCCACGGCGACAGCGCCGGTGCGTTCCAGCCGCTGCCGTCCTTTTCCAGGGTGAAGCTGACCTTGGCGCCGTACGGCGGATCCTTCTCCAGCAACTGCTTGACGAACTCGCCGGCTTTGGCGCCACTCAAGGTGGGCGGCACGCGCAGGCTCAGCTTCACCGAGGTGAATGGTCGCAGTACATTGCCGGCGCTCTCCAGTGCGGGGATGCCACCGATGCCGGTCACCGCCAGTTGCGGACGCCAGGTACGGTTGAGCACCAGCTCGGCCAGGTCGTGGGTGACCGGTTGCATGCCGTCGACCCATGGAAACTTGTCGTAGATGCCCGCGCCCAGCACATCGGCGGAAAGCTTGGCCTGGTCGATGCGCTGCTGCGGTATTTCGACGTACAGCTCCTTCGGCTTGATCGTGCCGGTTTCCGGATCCTCCAGCCGCGACAGCAGCTCGCGCAGGATGCGGAAGCTCGATGGCACTACACCGGAGGCGTCACCCGAATGCACGCCCTCCTCCAGCACCTGCACGGTGAGGTTGCCGCCGGTCATGCCACGCAGCGAGGTGGTCAGCCACAGCTGGTCGTAGTTGCCGCAGCCGGAATCCAGGCACACCACCAGCGACGGGCTGCCGATGCGCTCGGCCAGATGGTCGACGTAGAACGGCAGGTCGTAGCTGCCCGATTCCTCGCAGGCCTCGATCATCACCACGCAGCGAGCGTGCGGAATGCCTTGCTCGTGCAGCGCCAGCAAGGCAGCCAGCGAGCCGAAGATCGCATAGCCGTCGTCGGCACCGCCGCGGCCGTACAGCTTGTCGCCCTTGAGCACCGGCGTCCACGGACCGAGGCCCTCGTTCCAGCCGGTCATCTCCGGCTGTTTGTCCAGATGGCCGTACAGCATCACGGTGTCGTCGCCCTGGCCCGGCACGTCGATATAGATCAGCGGCGTGCGCCCTTCCAGTCGCACCACTTCCAGCGTGGCGCCGGGCAGCTGGCTCAATTTGGAGCGCGCCCAGGTTTCCATCAGCTTGACCGCGGCATCCATGTAACCATGCGCCACCCAGTCCTTGTCGAACATCGGCGACTTGTTGGGAATACGAATGTATTCAACCAGCTGCGGCACGATTTCGTCGTCCCACAAGCCATTGACGAAGTGGGAAAGGCGGGCGGTATCCATGGTCGGGCTCCATCGGGCGATCAGACAGGCATTGTAACAGCGCGTTCCACCGGCGCCGGCACCGCCCGACAGGCGCACAGGCGGCACCCACAAACGCCAACGCTCAACGCGCACGCAGCTCTGGCCGCCGATCCGACTGCAATGGCTTCCTTCCACAGCCAAAGTGGGAACGCGGCACCTGGATGCCGCCACCACGCTCGAGGAGGAAGGTCATGTTCCACAAATTTGCAGCATTCGCCCTTGCACTGACACTCACGCTGCCGGGGCTGCTACTCGCCGCCACGCCGGTCAACATCAACCTGGCCGATGCCGCCACCATCGCCAAATCGCTGGATGGCATCGGCCAGTCCAAAGCAGAGGCCATCGTGGCCTGGCGCGACGCGCACGGGGCTTTCAAGAAGGCTGACGACCTCCATCAGGTCAAAGGCATCGGCAAGGCCACGATCGAGCGCAATCGCAGCGCGATCCTGCTCAGCGACGCCAGCGCCGGATCGACCGCCAAGGCGGATCTGCCAACGAAGGCCCCACGCAAAAGCAAGGAGGATGCCGTCGAAGACTGACGGTCGCCGCCGTGGCGCGGGCAGGCGGCGCGATCCGGTGGGTCGCGCCGCCTGCGTTACACTCGCGCGCCCAGCCTGCCATCATGCCGCCATGATCCTGCCGCGCTACCACATCGCCGCCTCCGCCATCCGCGGTGCCGGCAACGGCCTGTTTCTCGATGAAACCGTGGCGGCGGGCCGCATCATCACCGCACCCGATGGCATCGATCAGACCTTTCCGCACGCCGAAATCCTGGCCTCGCCGGAGCTGAACGCCCAGTTTCACGCCAGCGCGCGCTGGTTCGAGGACCGCTACACACTGTCGCCCGACTGGCCGGACGAGTGCTACATCAACCACAGCTTCACGCCAAACGGGCTGTGGCATCTCGGCTTTGTGTTCGCACTGGCCGAGTTGCCTGCCGGCACGGAAGTCACCGTGGATTACCGGCACCTGCTGCCACCGGGTCAAGCCGAGGATTTTGTCGATTCGGTCACAGGTGAGATAATCACCGGCTTGTCCTGGCGAGAGAGTCTCGCCAGCAGCACCCTTGCCTTGGCCGAACTGCTTGCCAACGCCCACCGCTGATCGTGATGTCTGATATCCCAACTATTGAAACGGCGCGCCTGCGCCTTACCGCGCTGACCGAGCGACACTTCGACGACTACGCCGCGATGCTGGCCGATCCGGACAGCACCCGCTGGATTGGTGACGGCGAACCGCTGGACCGTACCAACGCCTGGCGTTCACTGGCGATGCTGCTGGGCCACTGGCAGTTGCGTGGTTGCGGCATGTGGGCACTGGAACTGAAAGACAGCGGCGAATTCATCGGTCGCGCCGGCCTGATGTACCCCGAAGGCTGGCCCGACCTGGAAATGGGCTGGATGTTGAAGCCCTCGCATCGTCACCACGGTTACGCCACCGAGGCCGGCAACGCGGTACTCGATTTCGCTTGGAACCAGTTGCACGCGCAACGCGTGATCAGCCTGGTACGAATCGGCAACGAAGCGTCCGATCGGGTGGCCGAGCGACTCGGCGGCGAGCACATCGAAGACATGGATTTCTACGGCAGCAACAGCCACGTATTCGCCTACTACCCGCCGCACCGCGAGCACCGTCGCGCCTACGGCTAGACCCACGGGTTGCCTGCGAACCCGGCCGTATCGGAAAGTCGCTTCGACAAGCGCTGCCGGCAGGGCCGACCTGCTTGCCGCCCAAACACACCCGTGGTCGATGCGCCGGATCCGAATCGGCGGACTCGGCTCTTCCGTACGGGAGAGCCGAGCCGACCTTTACGCAACAATCGATCAGATCGCCGGCGGCAAGCCGCTTGCCACACGCGATGGCGACAGCGAGCGCGCCACTTCGGCCAGTGCGAACAGTCGCGCCACGCGCATCCAACCGATCACCACCGCCACCAGCTGCGCCAGCAACACGGCCAACACCAACCCGACAACACCGACGGCAGGAGTGTGTACGCGCCCGAGCCCCAGCACGAAGGCGACCGCGTAGCCGATCACGCTGATCAACAGATAGCAGAGCAAGGTGCTGAACGGACGGCGCAGCAACTGCATGAAGCCGCGACCGAACGCGCGCGTGGCCGAACGCAACCCCGTATCCGCGATGAACGCCGCACGACCCGACTCGACGATCGATTGCGCCAGCACGAACAGCACCCCTGCGACGAACAGGGCCAGGTGCGATGCGCGGTCGGCCTGCGATTCCAGCACGGCCTTGTCGCCGATGCCATCGGCCATGTGCAGCACGACACCGATCAGGCCACCCATTGCCGCGTACGGCAGGATCGACCACAGCATCAGGCGGAACATGCGACCGTACTCGACGATGCCGCACTGAAGCAGGTGGCTGAAACCCAGTGCACGCCCGGCGCGGCCAGTGCCGACCACCATGCCATTGAGAAACGGCAACAGCAGCAACATCAGCAACATGCCCACCAGGGCAATGCCATGGAACCAGTTGGAAATCTGCAACGTCGACATGACGTCACCGACCATCGTGGCGTTGAAGCGGGTAGCCCACGCCTGGGCCTGGATCGAATGGTCGAGCGCACCACTCAGCGCCCGCCAGACCGGCAAACTGACCACGGCCGTCGGCAACAACAGCAACAGGATCCAAAGCAGCAGCAGGCGCCATTGCATGGCCGCGAAGGGTGCACTCACCACGGCACCCGAATCCACGCGGCGGGAAATACGACCAGTCTTCATCACAGCGTCCCCATCAAGGCATAGAAAGTCTGAAAGATGGAAGCCAGATCCGCACTCCATCGACGCGACGCGCTGCCATCGGCCTTGATGGTCCGACTGTCGTTGATGCTGTTCGCATCCAGATAGATCTTCTGTCCGGGATCGACCGTCGCCGATACGGCCTTGACCGGTTTGGTGAAGGTAAACCGCTTCCAGCGACTGGCGTCATCCCAGTGCATCGTCTCGCTGCTGTCGTCGGCAAACTTGATCAGCACGGTACGCGGCACCGCCGCACCGGTGCGGCGCACCGTGATCGTCGACTGCCACGGATACGGACCCCCGTATTTGGCGTCCTTGTGCGTCTTCTTCCAGGCGGCGCGCGCGTCGTCGATCTGCTTGTCGACCTCCTTGTCGGTCAGCGTGATGCGTTTGCCATCGCGCATTTCGGTGCCGGTACGCGGAACCTGCTCCTCGTTCTCGACCGAGACCACGCTCGCATCGACCTTGTCCGTGCCGTACACCTGCGAAGCGAAAATCGCATTCACCAGCTCGGGCTTGCCGGAACCTTCGGCCAGGGCGTCACGCAGGTCAGCCGCATCGGGATGACGGAACTTCCAGCGCTCGTAATACAGCTTCATCGCCTTGCCCATCACCTCATGGCCAAGCAGGTTCTCCAGCGTGCGCATGGTTGCTGCGGTACGCGAATACACCGAGCCGTAGCTACTGCTGGACATGCGGTCCCACGAATTGGAGTCGAGCGAATCGGCCGGTGTGCCGATGCCCAGCACGCCACTGAGCCGTTCCGCCTCGAACGGGTTCATGCTCGGCTTGATGCCCAGCCGGCTCAACAGCGGCGTGGTGGGGAAAATATCCTGCTTGCGATCGACCAGCATGCGATCGTCCCAGTACTCGTTCATGCCCTCGTCGAGCATCGGCTCCTCGAATTCGTTCGAGCCGAGAATGCCCATGAAATAGCCGTGGCCGAACTCGTGGATGGTGACGAAATCGATCAGGTACTGGCTGGCCGTATCCGGCGTGACCTTGTTGATGCCCTCGGCCGTGAAGAAGGTCGGATACTCCATGCCGCCCGCTTCACTGGCGTTGTAAGGCGGTACCACGGCGGTGACTGTCTTGTACGGATACGGTCCCAGCGTGTCGGAGAAATAGGTCAGCGAATCGGTGGTGGCCTTGAGCACCGGCTGGGCCGCGGCTTCGTACTCCGGCGGGTAGATCACCTGCACGTCGACCGCCGGGCTGCCTGGTCCGGCCCAGCTGGTGTGCTGCACCTTGTAACCCGGCGCCGCCACCCAGGCGAAATCCTCGACATCGTTCTGCACGAAGCGGTGAGTGACCTTGCCGCCATCTTCCGTGGGTGCACCTTGCTCCTGGCCCACGGCGCCGACGACGTAGTTCTTGGGCACGCTCAACTTCACGTCGAAATTGCCGTAGTCGGCATAGAACTCGCTTTGAAAGTGGAATTCGTGCGCGTTCCAGCGCGGTGCCGTGGCACCGCGCTCGCCGGGCAGTTCCAGCACGGCAATCTTCGGGAACCACTGGCCGACCAGATGGAAGTCACCGAACCAACCCGTGCGTTCGACCACACGCGGCAGTTGGTCGTGGAAGTCGATGTCCAGGCTCAGCGTGCCTTGCGCCGGCACGGCCTGTGGCAGATCCAGCTCGACTACCGTCTTGTCGGTCTTCGGGCCGCCATCCGGCTGCACGAAACGCCAGGTCACGGGTTGGCCGCCCTGCTGCACCTTGTTGAGCTCGATGTAGCCCCACTCGCCTTTCTTCAGGCTGGCGTTGCCGCGCGAATGACCGCTGCCGGCGAGCAGGCGGCGCTCGGTGAAGAACGTGCTGCCCGGGCCTTCGAACGCATTGAGGTAAAGGTGCAGGTAGATCTTCTTGACTGGCTGGTTGCTTCGGTTACGCCAGGTCATGGTCTGCTTGCCGTCGACCGTGTGCTTGGCCGGATCCAGCGACGCCTGGATGGTGTAGCTCACCACCTGGTCGGACAGCGTGGCCGGGTGATCGCCACGTGGACCGCCCCATGCATCCGGCGCACTGGGCACCTGGAAATTCGCCGCGTTGCCGGAAACGAACGGTATGTCGGCAGCGACCGAACCTGCACTGGCCGGAACCAGTGCGCTGTTGGCTGGCTTACTGGCCGTCGTCGGTGCCTGTGCCAACGTCACCGCGGGCAATACCGCGACCGACAAGGTCACGGCACACAGGTATCCCCACTTGCGTGCAACTGGCCGCATGTTTTCTCACTCCCCAGGTAATCCCTGCAGATTGCGCCACCCAGCCCCGCAAGGCATAGGCCATTGGTCATGCGTGCCAGAGCCAGCAGGCAGAATGTGTGCGTACCTTTAGTAGACATCGCGCCGATAACGGCCCTGTTCGCGCAACTGCCGGACCCGCGCCACTCCCAGCACATCGTGCAGTGGCGCATCGACTCCGGGCGCGAGGCCATCGAGGCTGCCGCAGACGTAGATGGAGGCACCGGCATCGACCCAGTCCAGCAGTTGGCCGGCTGCATCGCGCAAGCGGTGCTGTACGTGAATGCGCTGGGTCTGATCGCGCGACCAGGCAAAATCGACGCGTTCGATCTGGCCGTCTGTCGTCCAGCGCTCGATCTCCTCGCGATAAAGAAAATCGTGTGCCTCGTGCCGCTCGCCGAACAGCAGCCAGTTGCGTCGGTGGCCGGCGGCGATGCGCGCCTTCAGCAACGCACGCAGTGCCGCCAGCCCGGTGCCGTTGCCGACCAGGATCAGCGGCCGCGCATCCGGCGGCATGCGAAAGTTGACGTTGCTGCGCACGCGCAACGCAATCTCGGCGTCGATCGCCGCATGCTCGGTCAACCAGCCCGAGCCGAGTCCGAGACAGCCGCCGGGACCGCGCATCTGACGCACCAGCAGGTGGATCGCGCCGTCATCCGGCAACGAGGCGATTGAATACTCGCGATGCGGCAGCCGCTGCAGCATCGCGGCTACCCCTTCCTCATCCAGCCCATCGATTTCGTCGGCCTTGGGCAGACGGCAATGCGCCAGTTGTTCGGCCAGCGGCAGGCGCTGCTTTTCGTACGACACCGGCACCGAGCCATCCAGCCCGCGTGCGGACAACCAAGCCATCACCTTGGCTGGTGCATGGCGCGGACCGATCTCGACCAGATCACCGGCCTGCCAATGGGCGCTGCCCACCGATGGTTGCAAGGCCAGGTGAAAACACGGCGCGCCCACGCTGCCGGGATTCAGCAAGCAGCGCTCGACCAGGCGCCAGCGCTGGTATGCCGGCGCCTGCCAGTCCGGCAGATCGCGGGTGTCGGACAGCATCGCCAGATGATGTTGCCAATGGCGCCGACTGGCTTCGTCCTCGCTGTCCACCTCCACCGGGTCGAACAGCGGCTGCGCCCCGCTGGCCTGCAGCCAGCGTTGCAGCTGGCGACCGAAGCCGCAGAATTCCTCGTAATCGCTGTCGCCCAGCGCAAGCAGGCCGTAACGCAGGCCGCTCAGCGACGTCGGCTGCTGCATCGCCAACCGGTGGAACGCCAACGCCATGTCCGGCGGTTCGCCATCACCGGTGGTGCTGACCACGAACAGCACGCGACCGGCGTGACGCAGGTCATCGGCGGCAACGCTGTTGATGCCGTCCAGTCGTGTTGCCATGCCGGCAGCCCGCAGGCTTTGTTGGGTCCGCTGCGCTATCTGTTCGGCAAAACCGGTCTGGCTGGCATAGATCACGCGCACCGTCGCATCCGCCGAAACGACTCGCATGTCGTCCCCGGCATGGTCGACGACCGCTGTGTGCGAATTCGCTGCCATGTCGCGCATGCCCGCTGCTTTGCGCCAAACCACTGGCCGCCAGTAACGCGGCCAACCAAGCAGTCCCAGCCACGCCAGCAGCACCAGCGCGGCGTCCAGCCAGCGTTCGCCACCGGGGTCGCGCCATTGCAGCCCCTCCCCATGCAGCAGGAGCATCAGCGCCGAGAGCAGTCCGAAGCCGCCAAGCAACAATGCACTGCTGACGGTCGCGCGTCGCGCCGTGGCTGCGTCGAGCTGCTTCATCGCCGCAGTTCCGCGGCGAATGCCGGCGACATGCGCTGCTCGAAACCATGGCGGGTGCGCACGACCATCAACACCGCCAAACCATGCTGGCGTGCGTAGGCCATGCCCTGTTCGGCGCCGAGCACGCTGAGCGTGGTGCCCAGCGGATCGGCCTGCATGCAGTCGTCCGCCAGCACGCTGACCGAGGCAACTTCGTGCGGCGCCGGATAGCCGCTACGAGGATCGATGTGATGTGAATAGAAATGCCCATCGTCTTCGAACACGT
This sequence comes from Rhodanobacter sp. Col0626, assembly GCF_049994385.1. GTDB lineage: Bacteria > Pseudomonadota > Gammaproteobacteria > Xanthomonadales > Rhodanobacteraceae > Rhodanobacter. The sequence goes on along the minus strand of NZ_CP188260.1, from coordinate 1,346,607 downwards.
GGCGGTAGTCGCCGGATGTGGCGATCGCGCGATCACGCAGCTGGATCGTGCGCACCAGCTCGGCGGCATCGGTCACTGCGCCGGCCGCGGCCTCCGGACGTTCGATACCGACTCGCCACGGCATGCCATCCGGTTTGCGGCCATGCGCCTTCAGCTCGCCGCCGACCTCGACCAGCCAGGCCTTTACCCCCATCCGCTGCAGGTAACGACCGACCTGATCCACGCCATAGCCCTTGGCCACCGCGGAAAGGTCCACATAGATTCCACCCGGCTGCCATGCCCGTTGACCGGCCGGATCCAGCTTCAATTTCCACCAGCCCACCCGCGCTTTCGCCTGCATGATGGCGTCCACCGATGGCGGCTGCCGCGGCCGGTGGTCGGGGCCGAATCCCCACAAATTCACCAGCGGTCCGACCGTCGGGTCGTACGCACCGTCGCTGTCCTTCGCCAGTTGCAGCGCGTGCTGAAGCACGACGAAAAACTCCGGCGGCAGCGGCCGCCAGCTGCCGGCCGGCGCGAGGTTGAAGCGCGACAACTCGGACTGAGGCTTGTACGTGCTCATCTGCCCGTCGACGCGATCCAGTTCGGCCTGGATGCCGCGCTGAAGCTCATCCGCCGAACGCGCCTGCGGCAACATCAACTGCACCGACCAGGTGGTACCCATGGTGCGGCCATCCAGATGCTGCAGGCCTGTCGCTGCGACGGGCGTGGCCATGACCCACAGGATCGACAATTGGACGGCCAAACGAAAATACGACATGACGCTTACTCGGGCAGGACCTCGAGCGTCGCGGTGTACGACAGGCGTCGCTTGCTGGCCTGCTTCATGCCGCTGTTGCCATCCTCAGTGGAGGCATTGATCCAGTACATCCCCGCATGTGACCAGGTCAGCCTGAACTTGCCGTCCTTGCCGGTTTGAGCGGTCAATTCATCCTGCGCGTTGCGGTAGCGGGTGGCGCCGGCGATCGCGCTGATCTTGAGGTCGCCGGCCGGCTTGCCGTCCAGCAACAACTGGAACGTGGCCGGCTCACCGACAACCAGGTCGGTGACGTGGGTGACCGGCACCAGCTCCAGCCCCTTTCCGCTGGGCTTGAGTGCCACGTCGTTCGGCTTGCCATTGCTGATGAAGGTTTCTACCCGATTGCTGGCCGCCGTCACTTCCACGTTCTTCGCCGCCTTCGGGACGGCCGTGGCCAGTTCGTCGGTCTTGCCGCGCCAACGCTTCTTCTGGCCGTCCAGCTCGTAGCTGGCGAACAGCACCTGGCTGACCATTGCCACCTTGTAAGTGCCTTGCTGAGTCAGCTCCAGATCGAACACGCTGCGGTATTTGCCGCTGGACGCGTTTTGGGGTTTGGCCGTCTGGCCGTCTGGCGCGGTGATCACCAGCTGGTCCAGTGAAGCGGCATGGTGATCCGGATAAAACAGGTCGTTGGAGATCGCCGCATCCACCGTGACCCACGGATCGACACCGGCGACATTGGTGGCCGACGGCAGCAGCCACACTTTGTGCGCCTGCGCGGCCAGCGGCATGGCGATCGCCGTGGCAAGGACGATCCATTTCAAAGTGCGCTTGTGCATGTTCGCTCCGGACAATTCGGTGAGGTCGTTCATGGGTTGATATCGAGGCTGATCGTGCCTAGTTCGCTACGGCCTTGCGCTGTCAGATGTTGCGTGGCGGTGGCTGGCCAATGGAACGGCACACGCACCACCTCGCGCCCACCCACTTCGCGCGCCGCCTCTACCACCAGGGTGTAGTCGCCCGTCCCCAACGTGCCCAACGGCGCCTGGCCGTCGATGAATTTCAACTGATGCTGTCCGGCCGGGCGGGTGGCGCCGGAGACGCCGTCCACCGGTAGCGTCAGACCACGACCGCCGCGGCGCCACCACTGGCGCAGGTCGGGCAGCCATTTGCCGCCGGCGCCCTCCTTGCTGTCCTTTTGCGCATACCAGACAGCCAACTGCGCAGCCACGCTGTGGTCGGCGCGTTCGATCCAGATCGCCGAGTACGGCCGGTGGTATTCGGCCACCTTCTGCTCGGGAATCTGCACGGTGAGGTTCAGCTCGGCCGCGGCCACTGGCGTGGCCAGCGATAGAACCAGAACCAGGGCGCAACAGGAAAGCAGCAGACGGCACATTGTGGGGTCTCGTTTCAATGGATGAAGATCAGCGCCAGCACCACCGGCAGCACCAGGCCCAAGGTCACCAACGGCCAGGTGGAGGTGCGCCGCGCGGCATGGAATTTCAGCAGGAACAGTCCGGTGATCGCGAACACCAGGCAGGCCAGCGCGAACACATCGAGAAACCAGCTCCATGCCGCTCCCGCATTGCGTCCCTTGTGCAAGTCGTTGAGGTAGGCGATCACACCGCGTCGGGTCAGTTCGTATTCCACCGCACCGCTGGTGCGATCGATGCTGAGCCAGCCGTCGCCACCAGGCCGCGGCAGCGACACGTAGATTTCGTCCGCCGACCACTCCGCCGCACGATCGGCCACGTGCGCCTGCAAGGTGTCGTCCAGCCATGCGGCCACTTCCGCCGGCAACACGGCCTTGCGCTCGTCTTCACCACCGACCATGGCGCGCAGGCCGACCGGCAACGTGATCTTTTGGTGCGTCACCTGTGGCGTGGCCTCGATCTGCCGCGCATGGTTGAGCGTGATTCCGGTCACCGCGAACAGCAGCATGCCGATCAGGCACAGCGCCGAGCTGATCCAGTGCCATTGATGCAGCTGTTTCATCCAGAACGCGCGGCGCTGCAACGAGGCGTCCACGGCTGGTGTCGAGCGCTGTTCCATCGGTTTCCGGGGCCCGCATTCCTGCCGTGCCGCAATCGCACAGCAGTTGGAATGGGTTGTTCATGGTGGGGCGCGATACGGTCAAGCCGATCGTGCGGAATCCCCGCCATTAGACAGTAAACAAGAATCAATCTCAATAACTGGCAAGCTACGCGGCAGTACCAACAGCTAACCGGCGGTCGAACGGATCGGGATCAGCGGTCGTCGCGCGTCCAGATTGCGCCCTCTTCCTCGCGCACCGGAAAGCTGGCGATCGGCTCGTACGCCGGCGGTTTCGTGACCGCGCCGGTGCGCAGGTCGAAGCGCGCGCCGTGGCGTGGGCACTCCACTTCGAAACCGAATACCTCGCCGCCGGCCAGGTCGCCGCCATCGTGGGTACAGGTGTCTTCCACCGCGTACAAGGCACCGTCGACGTTGTACACCGCAATCGGGGTGTCGCCGTCCCATACCAGCTTGTATTCGCCTGGCAGGAAATCGCTGCGGGTGCCGACCTTCACCCAGCCGTTCACGCGGTAGCCCCGGTGAAATCCTTGAGCAATACCTCGAAACGCAGATCGTCGCGGCGGGGAATGCCGAAGCGCTCGTCGCCATATGGAAACGGCTGGTATTCGCCGATGCGCCGGTAGCCGCGGCGCACGTACCAGGCGATCAGCTCCTCGCGCTGCACGATCACCGTCATGCGCATCGCGCGGCAGTGCCACTCCTCGCGCGCCATCCGTTCTGCTTCGGCCAGCATCCGCTTGCCCAGGCCGCTGCCCTGTTCGGACGGGTCGACCGCGAACATGCCGAAATAACCCGCTTCGCCCTGGCTTTCGACGTGACAGCTCGCCTTGAGCCGGCCGTCGTTCTCGGCCAGCAGGATGCGGCTGTCGGGGCGACCGATCAGTTCACCGACATCGGCGGCGTCGGTGCGGCGCCCGTCGAGCAGGTGCGATTCGGTGGTCCAGCCGCGCAACCCGGATTCACCGCGATACGCCGATTCAACCAGGGCCACGATGGCGGCCACGTCGGCCGTCGTCGCCATGCGGAACGAAGGAAAGTTTTCTGCAGTCATCGACGAATGATAATGCCCGTCACGCCCGTCCACCATGACCGGTCGCAGGCATCACGATCGCGCCGCGGATGCCCTGTCGGCTTCGTAGACTTTCATGTGCGCGTAGACGATCGACAGCAGCGAGCGCACGGCGCACTCTGGATCGGCGCGCGCCAGCATGTCGCCGATCACGTGGTCGGCCTCGATCGCATGACCTTGTTGCAGGTCGCGAAGCATCGACGCGGTCAGGCTCGAGCCGGCTTCGGTCAGTACGCCGCGCGCACGTTGCAGGGTCGCCTCGCCCGGCGCGTGGCCGGCGCGTTCCGCCACCGCCCGGCATTCTTCCAGCAGGGCCAGCGCTGCCACGGCGCCGCCGGGTGCGGCAGCGATGGTACCGACCGATCCGCGCATCAGGCAGGTGATGCCGGCCAGCGAGGCCAGGAACACCCATTTGTCCCACATGTCCTGCAGGATCGTGTTGCTGGGACGTGACTCGAAACCCGCGGCGGCCAGACTCTGCATGATTCGCTGCATGCGTTCGGATGGGTTGCCGTCGCGCTCGCCAAAGGTGAGGCTGTGTGACTGGTTGAGATGCTGGATGGCGCCCTGTCCGTCCAGCGTCGCGGCGATCACGCACTGCCCGCCCAGCACATGCTGCGCGCCGAAACGTGCGTCAAGCAGATCGAGCTGACGCATGCCGTTCAACAGCGGCAGGATCGCTGTCTGCGGCCCTACGGCGGGCGCGATATCGGTCATCGCCTGTTCCAGGCCATACGCCTTGCAGCTCAACAGGATCAGGTCGTATGGCTCGCGCAGTCCGGCCGCCAGCACGGTCGGCGGCGACGGCAGCTCGGCGTTGCCGGCAGCGCTGTAGATCATCAACCCATGCCGCGCCAGTTGCTCCGCACGGCCCTCGCGCACCAGGAATGTCACGTCGCGCCCGTGCTGCAGCAGGCGGCCGCCGAAATATCCGCCGGTGGCACCGGCACCCACTACCAGAATACGCATCGCTCAAACTCCCGTGGTGCTGCGTGCCGTTTCAAGCATGCGCCCGATCAGCCCATCCTTTTCGCTCCACAGCGCATTCACCGTGGCCTGGAAACGTTCGCGGAATACCGCATCCTGTTCGTAGTCGCCGCGCAACTCGTTGCCGATCGGCAACTCGCGCACATGTACGCGGATATCGCGGATGCGGCCGGCGATCAGGTCCATCAGGGTATGCGGACCATCCGGATAGACGATGGTGACGTCGAGCATGGCGTGCAGGGCATCGCCCATCGCATCGAGCACGAACGCCAGCCCGCCCGCCCTCGGTCGCAGCAGGTAACGATGCGGCGACGACTGCGCGTCGTGTTTGGCCGGCGTGAAGCGGGTGCCTTCGACAAAATTCATCACCGACACCGGCGTGTGCCGGAATTTCTCGCACGCGCGGCGCGTGGCTTCGCGGTCCTTGCCCTGCAGCTGCGGATGCTTCGCCAGCGTTTCGCGGGAATAGCGTTTCATGAACGGGAAATCCAGTGCCCACCACGCCGGCCCCAGCAGCGGCACCCAGATCAGCTGCTGCTTGAGGAAGAAGCGCAGGAACGGGATGCGCCGGTTGAACACCTTCTGCAACACCGGGATATCCACCCAGCTCTGGTGGTTGCACAGCACCAGGTAATTGCTGTCGCGACGCAGGCCGCCGAGCCCGTCGACCTGCCAGCGCGTGCGGGTGAACCCGTCGAACAGGAGGTTGTTCATGCCGATCCAGCTCTCCGCGATACGCACCAGCACGTGCGAACACGCCAGCCGGATCGCACGGATCGGCACGATCAGCTTGACCAGGGTGAGCGCGAACAGCAGCACCACATGCAGCACGGTGCTGATGGCGAGCAAGAGCAGCGCCAGCGGAATGCGGATCGGGCCGGGTAGCGTGGCGAACATGAATTCAATCAGTGGGGAGGTGTTGGCACAATAATGCCCTGCGGGTGACAGCGGAACCATGCGACCTTTGGCGGCATGCTCACATCAGCAGTTTGCGCACCCTGAGCAGCGCCACGATGAAGGCGTCGATTTCCTCGCGCGTGTTGTAGAACGCCAGCGAGGCACGCAATGTCGCGGGCACGCCGTAGAACTGCATCAGCGGATGCGCGCAGTGGTGACCGGAACGCACGGCGACACCCTGCAGGTCGAGCAGGGTAGCCATGTCGGTGGCCTGCGCGCCGTCCAGCAGGAACGAGATCACCGGCTCCTTCTGTGCCGCCTCGCCGAAGATGCGGATGCCGGGAATCCCGCGCAGCCGCTCGGTGGCGTACTGCAGCAGCTGCTGTTCCCACGCGTGGATCGCGGCAAAACCTACCGAATCGTAGTAGTCGATCGCCGCGGACAATCCGGCAAACCCCGCGATGTTCGGCGTGCCGGCCTCGAACTTGTGCGGCGGCGCGGCGAAGGTGGTTCCGCTGAAACGCACTTCGCGGATCATCTCGCCGCCACCGAAGAACGGCGGCATCGCCTCCAGGTGTTCGCGCTTCGCCCACAGCGCGCCGGTGCCGGTGGGGGCGAGCATCTTGTGTCCGGTGATCGCGTAGAAATCGCAGCCAAGCGCCTGCACGTCGACCGGCCGGTGCGGCACTGCCTGCGAACCGTCGACCAGCAGCGCGATGCCGCGCTTCCTGCATTCGCGCGCGATCTCGCGCACCGGGTTGACCGTGCCGAGTACATTGGAAACATGCGTGACACAGGCCAGTTTCACCTCCGGCGTCAGCATCTCGATGTACTTCTCCACGATCAGTTCGCCACGCTCGTCGATCGGCGCCGCCTTCACCGTGGCACCGCTGCGTGCGGCGACGAGCTGCCACGGCACGATGTTGGCGTGGTGCTCCATCACGGTGGTGAGGACGCTGTCGCCGGGCTTCAGTCGCGGCAGCGCGTAACTGTAGGCCACGAGGTTGATCGACTGGGTCGTGCCGGAAGTGAGGATCAGCTCGTTGCGCGATGGCGCATTGATGAAGCGCGCCAACTTGTCCCGCGCACCCTCATACGCCGCGGTGGCTTCCTCGCCCAACTGATGCACGGCGCGCGCCACATTGGCGTTGTGCTCGCGGTAATGCGCGTTCACCGCCTCGATCACCGACAGCGGCTTCTGGCTGGTGTTGGCGTTGTCGAAATACACCAGCGGCTTGTCGTGCACCGTACGCGCCAGCAGCGGAAAATCCGCGCGGATGCGCTGGATGTCGAAGACGGTAGGGGTGCTGGTTTGTGCATTCATCGAAACAGCTCCGGAAGTGGCTCCCTCCACTGCTCGCAGGGAAGGGCTGGGGTGGGGTCACTCTTCATAACAAGAGCGTTATCCCCTCCCGACCTCCCCTTGCTTGCAGGGGGAGGAGAAAAGCATCACGCAGGCAATTGCGCAACCAGCAGAGTTGACAGGTGCTCGCGCAGGGCCTCGTTCGGCAAATCGTCCAGCACGGCGCGACAGAACGCGGCGGTAAGCAGCGCGCGCGCCTCGCCCAGCGGAATGCCGCGCGAACGCAGGTAGAACAGCGAGCGCTCGTCGAGCTGTCCCACCGTGGCGCCGTGTGCGGCTTTCACTTCATCGGCGTAGATTTCCAGCTCGGGTTTGGTGTCGATCTCGGCGTTCGGCGACAGCAGCAGGTTCTTGTTGCTGAGGCTGGCATCACTGCCATCGGCGCCGGGGGCGACCACGATCGCGCCACGGAATACGCCGCGCGCGCGATCGCTGGCCACGCCGCGCCAGTTCGATGAGGACGTCGTGTTCAGCGCCTGGTGGCGAATCGCCAGCTGGGTGTCGATGTGCTGGCGACCATGCGGCATGAATACGCCATGGGTGTGGAGTTGTGCTTCGTCGCCGATCAGTTCGGCGCGCAGGTCGTGACGCACCAGCGCGCCACCGAGCTCCACCACGTGCAGCGTCGCTCCGGCGCGCGCATGCAAGCGCAGGCTGCTGCGGCGGATCAGGTTCGTGCCGATCGACGCATTTTGCAGCATGGTGTGCCGCAGTTGCGCGCCTTCGCGCAGTTCGATGTCGCCGACCAGGGTGGTCAGCTGGGCCTGCTCTCCATCGCTCACATGCAGCTCGACCAGATTCAGCTCGGCGCCTTCGCCCAGTTCGATCACGTTGCGCACATGCCAGGCCAGTTCGCTGTCGGCGGCCGCTCCGACGAAGACGAGCTGCACCGGCACGCGGATCTTCGCGCGAGCAGCAACCTGCAGTACCACACCGTCACTCGCGCTGGCTGCATTGATCTGCGCAAACGCATCGCCGGTCTCGCGGTAATGTCGCGACAACGCGAAACGCAGTGGCTCCGCGTTGTGCAGTAGCGCCTGCGACAAGGGCTGCAACGACAGGCCTTCGGGTAGCGCATCGGTTGCCGATAGATCGGCACGGAATACGCCATTGACAAAAACCAGTCGCGGTCCGTCCACACCGGGCAATGCAAACGTCGCGGCGTCGATCGCGCGCGTGGCGGCGGTGGCATCGGCGGCGGCGAAACGGCGCTGGCCGAGTCCGCGCAACGCGGTGTACTTCCACGCCTCGACCCGTGTGTCGGGCAAACCGCCAGCGGCGAGCGCGGCGTGATTCTCGCGCCGCGCGGCATCCAGCCAGGCGATGCCGCTGTTCGGCAGCGGTGCATCGAGCAGCGATTCGAGCAACGGCAGAGGTGCCGACTGGCTCATGCCGCGGCTCCCTCGCCGATGCCGGCGTAGCCGTGCTGCTCCAACTTCAGCGCCAGCGACTTGTCGCCGCTTTCCACGATGCGGCCGTCAGCCAGTACGTGCACGAAATCCGGCACCACATAGTCGAGCAGACGCTGGTAGTGGGTGATCATCAGGAACGCGCGCTCGGGCGAACGCAGCGTGTTGACGCCCTGCGCCACCTGTTTCAGCGCGTCGATGTCCAGGCCCGAATCGGTCTCGTCGAGAATCGCCAGCTGCGGTTCCAGCACGGCCATCTGGAAGATCTCGTTGCGCTTCTTTTCGCCGCCGGAGAAACCTTCGTTGACGGCACGGTGCAGCAGTTCGTCGGAGATCTGCATCACCTTCAGCTTCTCGCGCACCAGCTTGAGGAACTGCATGGAATCAAGCTCCTTCTCGCCACGCACCTTGCGCTGCGCATTCAATGCAGCGCGCAGGAAATAGGTGTTGTTGACGCCGGGAATCTCCACCGGATACTGGAACGCCAGGAACACACCAGCAGCGGCGCGCGCTTCGGGATCCAGCGCCAGCAGGTCGACGCCGTTGTAGCTCACGCTGCCGGCGGTCACTTCGTAGCCGTCGCGTCCGGACAGCACGTTGCCTAGGGTGGACTTGCCGGCGCCGTTTGGCCCCATGATCGCGTGCACTTCGCCTGCGTTCACTTCGAGGCTGAGCCCCTTGAGGATTTCCCTGCCCTCGACGCGGGCGTGCAGGTTTTCGATTTTCAGCATGGTTGTTCCTGGTTTTTTAGCCCCTCTCCCATCGGAAGAGAGGTTGGGGTGAGGGTCCGGACTGGCCGCGATGTCGCGCTCCGTCCGTACCCTCATCCGCCCTTTGGGCACCTTCTCCCGAAGAGAGAAGGAAAAAGCATCAGCCGACGGCGCCTTCGAGGCTCACCTCAAGCAATTTCTTCGCCTCCACCGCGAACTCCATCGGCAGCTCGCGGAACACCTGCTTGCAGAAACCGTCGACGATCATCGACACCGCGTCTTCCTCGCCGATACCGCGCGAGCGGCAATAGAACATCTGGTCGTCGGAAATCTTCGAGGTGGTCGCTTCATGCTCGACGATCGCCGTGGGGTTCTTTACTTCCATGTAGGGAAAGGTGTGCGCACCGCACTGCTTGCCGATCAGCAGGCTGTCGCATTGGGTGTAGTTGCGCGCTCCCTCGGCACCCTTCTCCATCTTCACCAGGCCGCGGTAACTGTTGGAGCTGCGGCCGGCACTGATACCCTTGGAAACGATCTTCGACTTGGTGTACTTGCCGAGGTGGATCATCTTGGTGCCGGTGTCGGCCTGCTGGTAGTGATGGGTCAGCGCCACCGAATAGAACTCGCCGACCGAGCGGTCGCCGCGCAACACCACGCTGGGGTATTTCCAGGTGATCGCCGAGCCGGTTTCCACCTGGGTCCAGCTGATCTTGGAATCGTCACCGCGGCAGTCGCCACGCTTGGTGACGAAATTGTAGATGCCGCCCACGCCGTTCTCGTCGCCCGGATACCAGTTCTGCACAGTGGAGTACTTGATCTGCGCCTTTTCCAGCGCGACCAGTTCCACCACCGCCGCATGCAGCTGGTTTTCGTCGCGCTTCGGCGCGGTGCAGCCCTCGAGGTAGGAGACGTGCGCGCCTTCCTCGGCCACGATCAGGGTCCGCTCGAACTGCCCGGTGTTCTGCGCGTTGATTCGAAAATAGGTGGAAAGCTCCATCGGGCAGCGCACGCCCTTCGGGATGAACACGAAGCTGCCGTCGGAGAACACCGCCGAATTCAGCGCCGCGAAGAAATTGTCGCCGGTCGGCACCACGCTACCCAGGTACTTCTGCACCAGCTCTGGGTACTCGCGGATCGCCTCGCTCATGGAGCAGAACAGCACGCCGGCCTCGGCCAGCTGCTTGCGGAAGGTGGTGCCCACCGACACCGAATCGAACACCGCGTCCACCGCCACCCCGGCCAGCGCAGCGCGCTCGTGCAACGGAATGCCGAGCTTCTCGTAGGTTTCCAGCAATACCGGATCGACTTCGGCCAGCGACTTCGGACCGGCTTTCGGAGCGGCGTAGTAGCTGATCGCTTGATAGTCGATCGGTTCGATGTTGAGCTTGGCCCAATCGGGCTTGGGCATGGTCAGCCAATGACGATAGGCCTCCAGCCTCCACTCGGTCATCCACTGCGGCTCCTGCTTGATCGCGGACAAGGCGCGGATGGTGCCCTCGTCCAGGCCGGGCGGCAGGCCGGTCATCTCGATGTCGGTGACGAAGCCCGCGGCATAACTGCGGCCGAGGGCCTCGGCCACATCGGCATTGTCGCGAAGCGTGGCGGCGCTGCTGCTTTGCTTGTTCATGATTTCGTTCATTCGTTGGTGACCCCGCGCGCCTTGGTCGGCATCGCGACCTCGCTCACGGTCACGGCAATTTTTTTCCGCGGCGGCTGCGGCTTGAGCATGTCGGCCAGGCTGACTCCGCGCAGCGCGTTGTTCAGCACGCTGTTGACCTGCTGCCAGCTGCCGCGCACGCCGCATTGCGATTCACGATCGCACTGGCCCTCGGCCACGCTGCATTCGGTCATGCCGATCGGGCCTTCCAGCGCCTCGACGATCTCGGCCAGCGAAATCTCGCTGGCCGGACGGGCCAGCCGATAACCACCGTTGACGCCGCGGAACGACTCGACCAATGCCGCATGACCCAGTGCCTTCAGCAATTTGCTCACCGTCGGCAGCTCCAGGCGTGCCTCGTCGGCGATCTGCACCGTGCTGAGCACCTCGGTCGGGTGCGCGGCGATGCAGGTCATCACGACGGTGGCGTAATCGGTCAGTCGGCTGACACGAAGCATGAGTGCTCAGGCTGGGGCGATTGAATCGGGACTAAAATGGTACTGATTAGGCACGGCGCGGTCAATCGCGGCGTACGCACCACTATCGGGCAAACTCCGCCGGCGAATTCCCGCTTGTCGTGCAGATCGATCCCATCTGCACCCCGGCCCCGCATGAGAAGGGCTTTGTTGTCGCACTGGCATGCATCGTGCTGCGTCGCAATAAGGTTCATCGTGGGGAGTACGACATGAAGTGGATCACCGCCATCATCAAGCCGTTCACGTTGGACGACGTACGCGAAGCGCTGGCCGAGGCCGGCGTCCAGGGCATGACGGTCACCGAGGTGAAGGGCTTCGGTCGCCAGCACGGGCATACCGAGCTGTACCGCGGCGCGGAGTACGTGGTGGATTTCCTGCCCAAACTGAAGATCGAGGTGGCGATCGCCGACGACCAGGCCGAACGGGCGATCGAGGCGATCACGGCCGCCGCGCGCACCGGCAAGGTCGGCGACGGCAAGATCTTTGTCAGTGAGCTGGAGCAGGTCATCCGGATCCGCACCCAGGAGGAGGATGCCGATGCGCTCTGATCGCACCCTTCGCCGCCTTGCCCTGGCGCTGCTGGTCAGCGCACCGATGACGTCTTTCGCACAATCGCCAACCACGCTCGACAGCGGCGACACTGCCTGGATGCTGACGGCGACCATGCTGGTATTGCTGATGACGATTCCCGGCCTGGCACTGTTCTACGGCGGCATGGTCCGCGCCAAGAACCTGCTGTCGGTATTGATGCAGTGCTTCGCGATCACGGCACTGATCAGCGTGCTGTGGATGTTGTACGGCTACAGCGTGGCGTTCAGCACAGAAGGGATGCACGCAGGCACGACCAACCTGCACTCGTTTGTCGGCGGCCTGAATCGCGCGCTGTTTGCCGGAATGACGCCGCACAGCCTGTACCAGCACGTGCCGGAAAGTGTGTTTGCGATGTTCCAGCTCACTTTCGCGATCATCACGCCGGCGCTGATCGTGGGCGCGGTTGCCGAGCGCATGAAGTTTTCGGCACTGCTGATCTTCACCGCCGCGTGGTTCACTTTTGCCTACCTGCCGATGGCGCACATGGTGTGGGGCGGCCCGGGTTCCTTCCTTGGTGACCTGGGTGTACTCGATTTCGCCGGTGGCACGGTGGTGCACATCAACGCCGGCATCGCCGGCCTGGTCGCCTGCCTGATGCTGGGCAAGCGACGCGGTTATCCGCACACGCCGATGCCGCCACACAATCTGGGCTACACCCTGATCGGCGCCAGCATGCTGTGGCTGGGCTGGTTCGGTTTCAACGCCGGTTCGGCGGTGGCCGCCAACGGCAGCGCCGGCATGGCGATGCTGGTGACCCAGATCGCCACCGCGGCGGCGGCATTGGGCTGGATGACGGTCGAGTGGATCATCCACCGTCGCGCCAGCGTGCTCGGCATCGCCTCCGGCGCGGTCGCCGGACTGGTCGCGATCACACCGGCCGCCGGCACCATCGGACCTGATGGTGCGCTGATCCTCGGCGTCATCGCCGGCGTGGTCTGCTTCTTCGCCGCAACCCGGCTCAAGCGTCGCTTCGGCTATGACGACAGCCTCGACGTCTTCGGCGTGCACGCGGTCGCCGGCATCGTCGGCGCGTTGCTGACCGGCCCCTTCGCGGCCGCAAGTTTCGGCGGATTCGGCGATGTTGCACACCCTTTCGGCCAGTTGTGGATACAGGTCAAAGGCGTGGCGTTCACCATCCTCTGGAGTGCCGCACTGACCTGGATGATCCTGCAGCTGATCCAGCTGACCATCGGTTTGCGGGTGGATGACGAGCAGGAACAGATCGGGCTGGATCTCGCGCTGCACGAGGAACGCGGCTACAACCTGTCCTGACCGCCTCGCCACTGCGGCGGCAGGTCGCTAAGCTGACGCGATCTTCCCGCATGTTTTTGTCATGACCCACACGCCCGAACGTGCCGCCTCGCGCCTCGCCTGGACCCGCCAAATACTGGGCGACGCCACGCTGATGCTGGAACCTGCGTCAGCCGATGCCAGCTTCCGCAGCTATTGGCGCACCCACCACGAAGGCCGCAGCTGGATCGTGATGGATTCGCCACCGACGCAGGAGAATCCGCAACCGTGGCTGGAAATCGGCGCCCGCTTGTCCGCCGCCGGCCTGCACGTACCGGCCGTGCGGGCACAGGATCTTCAGCAGGGTTTCCTGCTGATCGAGGATCTCGGCTCGCAGCTGTATCTGGCCGCCCTGGACGACGCCACGGTGGATGCGCTGTACGACGATGCCATGAACGCACTGCTGCATATGCAACGCGACGTGGACGTGACCGGCATGCAGCCTTACGACCGCGCCTTCCTGCAGCTCGAGCTGGAGATCATGCCGGAATGGCTGCTCGGCCGGCATCTTGGCCATACGCCAACCTGCGGGGACTGGGACGTGCTGGAAGCGGCGTTCACCGTGCTGCTGCACAACGCGCTCGAGCAACCGCGTTGTTTCGTGCATCGCGACTACCACAGCCGCAACCTGCTGGTCGTCGATACCGATGAAACGGAGGTGCCCGGGAACCCGGGCATCATCGCTCCGGGACTCTCGAGTCCTGGAATCATCGATTTTCAGGGTGCACTGGTTGGCCCCATCGCCTACGACCTCGCCTCGCTGCTGCGTGATTGCTACATCGTGTGGGATCGCCAGCGTGTGGAAGCCTGGGCAGAAAGCTATCGCCTGCGCCTGCGCGACGCGGACTTGATCGATACAGCCGTCGATCGCGAACGCTTCCTGCGCTGGTTCGACCTGATCGGACTGCAACGCCACATCAAGGTGCTCGGACTGTTCTGCCGGCTGTGCTATCGCGATGGCAAACAGGCGTATCTCGACGACCTGCCGCGCGTATACGACTACGTGATCGACGTGGCTGGCGGTTACCCCGAGCTGGCCGATTTCGTGGCGCTGCTGCAGCGCTGCGTCGGTGATCGCGACCTCACCAGGAAATTGGCCGCATGATCATCCGCGGCCACGGGATGTTGAAGGAAGGAGCCGGGTCATGAGGCATGCGCTGATCTTTGCCGCCGGCCTGGGCGAGCGCATGCGTCCACTGACCGATCACACGCCCAAGCCGCTGTTGTCCGTGGGCGGCAAGCCGTTGATCGCCTGGCACCTGGAAAAACTCGCCGCAGCCGGCGTCCATTACGTGGTGATCAACACCTCGCACCTGGCCGAACAGTTCCCCGACACGCTGGGCGACGGCTCGCGCTGGGGCCTTCGCATCCGCTACGCGTACGAGGGTCCGACGCCGCTGGAAACCGGCGGCGGCATGTTGAATGCATTGCCGCTGCTCGGCAGCGAGCCGTTCATTGCCGTTAATGGCGACATCTGGTGCGATGCCGATTTCGCTGCCCTGCCCGCGAAACCTGCGGGCCTCGCCCACCTGCTGCTGGTCGACAACCCGGCGCAGCATCCGCAGGGTGATTTCATGTTGGACACGCGGGGCGGAGTGCACGACGAAGGCGAGCAGCGACTGACTTTCAGTGGCGTCGGCGTCTATCGCCACGAACTGCTGCGGGACTGGCGCAGGGTCATTGGCGACACGGCGGAAACGCAAGCCATGCCGCCACGCTTCCGACTGGTTCCGCTATTGCGTGCGGCGATGACGACCGACGCTATCCGTGGCAGCCATCACCGCGGCAAATGGACGGATGTGGGCACGCCACAACGGCTGGCGCAGTTGGAAGCCGAACTAGGCCGGTGAATTCACCTCCAATCCCGAGTGCTTCACCCCAAACCGCAGAACAGGCGGCCTCCACGGCCTCGTACCCACCGCGACTGTTACTTAAGTCGATCGCGCGACCCAGGGTCTTTAGCGGATCACCATGCCGCTCGCACTGTTATATAATCAAAATTGACTAGCCGATATTTGATATCAGCCGCCAATCATGGATTGTCAAGCACAGGTAAATCCGTCTTGCTGAATAAAAATACAAACAAAAACGCACTTTCACTTGATGAAATGCTTGATGAATTCAACAAGCACGGTGGAACGCCTGAAAATTATTTATCCGACCATTATCAGAGATACTGGATCACACTTCAGGAATTTTCATCTACGTGGAAAGACCACTCTCTAAATCGAGTACTGGATGTAGGGGCTCACTGGTTACACCAGTCATTAGTCTGGCGCCATGCCGGCTTCCTGGTTACCGCCGTTGATTTACCAGGCACATTTGAAGTAGATAGCGTCAAACGCCTCGCTCAAACACACGACATTCTTTTGAGGAAGTGCCCGGATCTCGAGCAAGCGAAGGAGTTCGAGAGTTTCCCCGACAATTCTTTCGATATTATTCTTTTTTCAGAGATAATCGAGCACATCACCTTCAATCCGGTCAAGTTCTGGACTCAAATACATCGCATACTTTCTCCGGGTGGAAGAATAATAATCACCACGCCAAATTTCTACTCATGGAAAGGCCGCGCCTGGAACCCTTATAGGTACATAAAAGGCATGGGCGGCGGCATCAATGTAGACGATATCCTGGGGCTACATACTTACGCCCACCACTGGCGAGAATACACAAGGTCTGAAATAAAGAGATATTTCGAGTTGCTTTCACCGGACTTCACCGTAGCCAAATCCAAAACGTTGCGCACCTACACGCCGTCCAAAAAAAAATGGAAGCGCGTTGTGCAGTCAATCTTGGAAGTCATGCCCGGGGTGAGGCCCAACTTGCACGTCGAAATTCAGATCAATACAAAGACAAATGGAATTACGGCAAAGCCGCACTGGTGAGCACGACGGCGACGTGTTGATGGATGCGCTTATCGCCATACGTACCTCATCGGCAACCTGCAGGGGACCGGTGCTCCTTCGTCAGGCGCGCTGTGCAGGCCACCGCACTTGGACAGCTCCATTGCCGGGTGCGCTTCAGAATTAGATTCAACAAGGCAGGTCATCCGAACCCCTCACCGAATGCAGAACGGCCCGGTTTGTACCGGGCCGTTCTGTCTGATGAAGCCGCTTGCAAGACGATGCCTCGCTGAGCGAACGATGTTCGCTCAGGGGCGCCGCGCCAACTCCGGATTTTCCTTGGTCACCGGCATCAGGTCCTTCTTCGACACGCCCAGCCACAACAGGATCGGGCTGGCGACGAAAATGGAAGACAAGGTGCCGACCACGATACCGATCAGCATGGTGACAGCGAAACTTTCCACGGCCGGGCCGCCGAAGAAATACAGCGCGCCCATGGTGATGGCCGTGAACAGCGAGGTGATGATGGTTCGCGACAGCGTGTTGTTGATCGAGCGGTTGAGGATTTCTTCCGGCTCGGCCTTGCGCGCCAGCCGGAACAGCTCGCGAATACGGTCGAACACCACCACCTTGTCGTTGATGGAGTAGCCGATCACCGCCAGCACCGAGGCCAGCACGGTCATGTTGAACTCGCGCTGCACCAGCGCCAGGATGCCCAGCGTCACCAGCACGTCATGGACCTCGGTTGCCACGGCCGCGATCGCGAAGCGGCGCTCGAAGCGGATCCACAGGTAGGCCATGATGCCGAGGATCACGAATACCGCCGCGACGGTGCCGTCACTACGCAGTTCCGAACCGACTTCGGCGCTGATGAACTCGGGATTCTTCAGCTTGGCGTCCGGGCGTGATGCCTGCAGGATCTTTGCCACATTGGCTGCCACGCGCTCCAGGTTGACCTTGCCGCTGCTATCGGCCGCCGCAGGCACATCCTTGGTCTGCATTCGGATCGACACTTCCCTGGTGCCACCGAGGCTCTGCACCATCGCGTTGTCGAGACCACCCTTGGCCAGCGCCGCGCGTACGTCGGCAATCTCCACCGATTGGTCGTAATCGACCGTCACGGAAACACCGCCGGTGAAATCCAGTCCGTAATTCAGGCCCTTGGTCGCGATCAGACCGATCGATGCGACCATCAGCAACAATGCCAGCGCGATGCTGTACTTGCGCATGCCGAGAAACGGGATGTTGCTGTCGTGATTGAAGATTTCCATGGAATTCCCGCCCTTACACCGAAAGGGTCTTGAGCTTGCGGTGGCCGTGGATCATCGCGGTGAACGCGTGAGTCAGGGTCACCGAGGTGAACAGCGAAGTCAGGATGCCGATCATCAGCGTCACACCGAAACCCTTGATGCCGCCGGTACCCATCGTGGTCAGTGCCAGCGCCGCGATGAGGTGGGTGACGTTGGCGTCGAGAATGGTCGCCCAGGCCTTTTCATAACCGGCGCGAATCGAAGCATGCGGCGAGGAGCCGTTACGCAATTCCTCGCGGATGCGTTCGCAGATCAGGACGTTCGCGTCGATCGCCATGCCCAGCGTCAGCACGATACCGGCCACGCCGGGCATGGTCAGGGTCACGCCGATCAGCGACATCACGGCAACCAGGATCACCAGGTTGAAGAACAGCGCGATGTCGGCCACCAGACCAAACAGCTTGTAATAGATGGCAGCAGCTAGCAGCACCAGCGCCAGACCCAGCATCACCGCCATGAAACCCTTGTCGATGTTGTCCTTGCCCAGGCTGGCGCCGATCACGCCTTCGGCCACGATATCCATCGGTGCAGCCAGCGCACCGCCCTTGAGCAGCAAGGCAAGATCGGATGCTTCCTTCGGGGAGCCCAGACCGCTGGTCTGGAATTTGTTGCTGAACGGGCTGCCGATGTTGGCGTCGTTGATCACCGACTCGGTGACCTTGGATACGCGCGTCTCCTTGCCGTCGACCATCTTGGTTTCGTAGACGCGCTCGACATATACAACCGCCATCGGCTTGCCGACGTTGGCGTTGGTGAAGTCGCTCATCTTGCGCGCGCCGGCAGCGTTCAGGGTCACGTCGACCTTGGGCGTGCCACTTTGCTGATCGATGCCCGAGGAGGCGTCGGTCAGCTGGTTGCCGGTGACGATGATCTGCTTGCTCACCAGCACAGGCTCATTGGTGCCGTGCATGCGGAACAGGTTGGCGTCAGGCGGAATGTTGCCGGTGCGGGCCGCTTCCTGCGCGCGCGGGTCACCCGGCTGCCCGATACCCGGACGGTATTGCAGGGTGGCCACCGCGCCGATCAGTTTCTTCGCCTCGGTCGGATCCTGCACACCGGCCAGCTCGACCACGATGCGGCTGTCGCCCTGCTGCTGGATCAGCGGTTCGGACACGCCCAGCACGTTGATGCGGTTGCGCAAGGTACCCAGGTTCTGGGTGATCGCGCTGCGCGAAAGATCGCGCAGTTTCTGAGGCTTGATCACCACGTTTAGCACGAAGCGATCACCGGTGCTGGCACCGTCGGCGACATTGAGATCGGTGTATTCGTTGGCAATCATGTCGGACGCGCTCGAACGATCATCCGAGGAACGCAGAATCACCGATATGCCCTTGCCTTCCACGCTGCTGCGGGTGACCGACTCGTAACGAATCTTCTTGTCGCGCAGCAGGCTGCGGATGTCATCCGCATAGCTGTTTTCCTGCTTCTCGATGGCGTCCTTCTGATCGACCTGCATCAGGAAGTGCACGCCGCCCTGCAGATCCAGGCCCAGCGGCATCGAGCGTGCACCAATGGCCCCCAACCACGCGGGCACGTTGGACTGCAGTTTGAAGGCCGCCGTGTACCCAGCGCCAAGCACCGCTTTGATGGCATCCGAACCGCTCTTCTGTACATCGGAGTCGGCAAAGGTCGCCAGCAGATGGTCACCCTCGACCTCTACCTTGGTGAAGGCAATCTTCTGGCTGGTCAGCGCCTCGGACACCTTCTGCTGCAAGGAGGCGTCAATGGGTGGTGCATCACGATTGGCGGTGATCTGCACCGCCGGTACCGGCGGGAACGCGTTTGGCAACGCATAGATCACGCCGAACAACATCACCAGCGCGACCAGCGCGTATTTCCAGCGGGGAAAATCACTCATGCCTTGCATCCATCAAAGCCGCGGCAAGCCGCGGCGGTAGCAACAATCGAGACCAGTCGCGTAAGAGGCGCCGCCGCGATTCGCGGCCAGCACCTCGACGTCCTCAAACGGACTTCAGCGAACCCTTGGGCAATACCTGCTGGACCGACCCCTTCTGTACCTTGACCTTGACGTTGGCCGCGATCTCGACCGTGATGAAGGTTTCACCCAGCTCATCGACGCGACCGGCGATACCGCCATTGGTGACGACTTCGTCGCCCTTGGCCAGCCCGGCGAGCAGCGCGCGGTGCTCCTTCTGGCGCTTCATCTGCGGGCGGATCATCATGAAATACATCAGGCCGAACAGCACCACCATCATGATGATCATGGACATGCCACCGCCGGCGGGCTGCGCGGCAGCGGCCTGGGCGATCACGGGGGAGATCGGAAAACTCATCGGTCTGTCTCGCAAGTTATAGCGACAGCAAGGATTTCGCTGAACGCCTGATAAAAGATCTTGGATTATGCCATGCACCCCCAAACCGTGCACGGCAGCGCGCGGCGCCCCAAGGCCGCGTCCAATCCCTACTGAGGGCGCTCACCGCCCATTGCAAGGCTGGACACCAAGGGTGGTGCACGCCAGCACCCCACCTAACCGGCCGTCACGGCCTGTCGGCTCGCGTAGAACTGTGCCACGAACGCCTCCAGCGCATGACCGGCGATCGCCTCGCGCAAACCGGCCATCAGGCGCTGGTAGTAGCGCAAGTTGTGGATGGTGGCGAGCTGGCTGCCGAGGATCTCGTTGCAGCGGTCGAGATGACGCAGGTAGGCGCGGCTGAACCCCTGGCTGCACGCATAGCAGTCACAGCCCTCTTCGATCACCCGCGTGTCCATCGCGTATTTCGCGTTGCGGATGCGCAGGGTGCCCTCGGCGGTGAACAGGAAACCGTTGCGCGCATTGCGGGTCGGCATCACGCAATCGAACATGTCGATGCCGCGGCGCACCGCCTCGACGATATCCTCCGGCCGGCCCACGCCCATCAGGTAACGCGGTTTGTCGACCGGCAGCAGCGGCACGGTGAAATCCAGCGCATGGTTGCGCTCGGCCTCCGGCTCGCCCACCGCCAGGCCACCCACCGCATAACCGTCGAAGCCGATGTCGACCAGCCCTGCCGCCGAACGCTGGCGCAGGTTCTCGTACACGCTGCCCTGCACGATGCCGAACAGCGCGTTCGGCGGCTTTGAAGCGACCCGCTGCAGTTCATTGAAGGCGCGCCGCGAACGCGCCGCCCAGCGCAGTGAAAGCTCCATCGAATCCGACGCCACCTTCTCGGTGGCCGGATACGGCGTGCATTCGTCGAAGATCATCGCGATGTCCGAATCCAGCGTGGTCTGGATCTGCATCGACACTTCCGGCGACAGGAATACCTTCGAGCCATCGACCGGCGAGGCAAACGTCACGCCCTCCTCGGTGATCTTGCGCTTGTGCGCCAGCGAGAACACCTGGAAGCCGCCCGAATCGGTAAGGATCGGCTTGTCCCAGCCGATGAACTTGTGCAGCCCGCCGAACTTTTCCACGATCTCCAGGCCAGGCCGCAAGTACAGATGGAAAGTGTTGCCCAAGATGATCTCGGCACCGATGTCGGTGACATCGCGCGGCGTCATCGCCTTGACCGAGCCATAGGTGCCCACCGGCATGAACGCCGGCGTTTCCACCGTGCCACGGTCAAACGTGAGGCGACCGCGGCGGGCGGCGCCATCGGTCGCGTGGATATCGAATTGAAGGGAAGTCATCCGTGGATTATCGCGTATCCGGGGAGCGTTCCGGGCGAAGGCCCGACGCGGGAAAGAGCTGGGTGCCTTGTGGGAGGGGCTTCAGCCCCGACGCTGTAGCAGAGCCGTCGGGGCTGAAGCCCCTCCCACAGGGCACCCTCGCACAGAAAGCGCTCGGTCACGCGCCGTGCGGCAGGATCAGCATGGCGTCGCCGTAGGAAAAGAACCGGTAGCGCTGTTCCACCGCGTGGCGGTAGGCCTCGAGCATGAATTCGCGCCCGGCCAGCGCCGACACCAGCATCAGCAGGGTCGACTGTGGCAGGTGGAAGTTGGTGAGCAGGCCATCGATGCTGCTGATGCGATAGCCGGGGAAGATGAAGATCTGAGTTTCGCCGGCGAATGGATGCAGTTCGCCGTCCTTGCTGGCGCTTTCCAGCGCACGCACCACCGTCGTGCCGACGGCGATGACGCGACCGCCGGCCGCCCGCGTGCGATGGATCTGACCGACCAGATGGGCGCCGACGTTTAGCCACTCGCGGTGCATGTGGTGATCTTTCAGGTCATCCGCACGCACCGGCTGGAAGGTTCCGGCACCGACGTGCAAGGTGACGTAGCCGAACTCGACACCGCGATCGCGCAGCGCAGCGAGAATCGCTTCGTCAAAGTGCAGGCCGGCGGTCGGCGCGGCCACGGCACCGGGTTCGCGCGAAAACACCGTCTGGTATCGCTCCAGGTCGCTGGCATCCGCGGGCCGCTCGATATACGGCGGCAGCGGCATCTCACCCAGCTTCAGCAACAGTTTCTCCAGCGGCTCCGGTGCCTCGAAACGCAGCCGGAAGAAGCCCTCGTCGCGGCCCAGCACCACCGCATAGCTGCCGTCCGCCAATTCGATCCGGCCGCCCTCCTTCGGTTTCTTGCTGACGCCGAGTTGCACCGTGGCTTCGTGCGCGCCGGTGACGCGTTCGATCAGAATCTCCACCGCGCCGCCGGTGTCCTTGCGTCCATACAGCCGTGCCGGCAGTACGCGGGTGTCGTTGAACACCAGCAGGTCGCCTGGCCGCAGAAATTCGGGCAGTTCGCGGAACATGCGGTCCTGCCGCGATTGCGCCGCCGCGTCGAGCAGCAACATGCGGCTGGCCGAACGCTCGGGCAGCGGAACCTGCGCGATCAATTCGGGCGGCAGTTCAAAATCGAAATCGGACTTCTTCAAGATGGGCTCGGCGCATACCGCTGGCTGCGGGAAACGCACATTATCCCGCAGTGGACGCGCACCGGCACCTTCATGCCCGATTCCGGCGTCGCAACCACGCGCCGGCACCAAGCAGCACAAGCAAGGCAAGGGCTGCCAACTCATACGGCAGGTAACGCCTCACCAGATGCCGAGCGCGCGCGATGCGCTGATCACGCAGCAATACCCGGGCGCGATCGAAATCGGGCTCCTGGCACTGCTGGCCGAAGTCTCCGGCCCAGGCCACATACGCGCCCTTGGCCACGTAGCGTCGGTACAAGGCGTCGGCACGGCGTTGCCGCTCCGGCACTCCCGCGGGTTTGGGTTCACCGTAATCCTGGAAATTGTCGGTGTAGTCCGGCGGCCCCTGCTGCATCCAGCCGCTGGCCTTGCACAACACCGCGGCAAAGGCCTGCGAGCGCGGCGGCAGCAGATCGGCAGCGTGGCTGGCTTCGTCTGCCGCGACGTAGCGATAGTGGAAACGTCGTGGCGGCTTGGGCGTGCTGGCTACGAAGCGCTCGTGCTCGCCCTGGCCGAGGTAGGGACCCACCTCGGCCTTGTCCGGGCCGAACGGTCCCTGGTAATTGCCGCCCACGACATAGTCGTCCGGTGCGTTCTCGTAACCCAGGATCTCCAGGCCATGGCGGCGCGCGATGGCGGCAGCCTGATAGATCGCCTCGGCCTTGCCGATGTCGGTCCAGGCGCTGTGGCCGCGCTCCATCGCCTTGGCATATTGCCGAGCCCAGACCCGGTTGCGTTGGGGTTCTTCGTCGCCCTCCTCCGTGACACTCGACAACGCGGGCTTCGGCGCCGCCTCGGGCTGCGGTTCGCGGAAGTAGCCGAATGCGTCCTGATAGCGCCCTGCCCGCATGAGCCGGCGGGCAAGCAATTCCCGTAGCGCGGCCGAGCGGCCGACCTGGCCATCCGTATAGGCATAACCGTGGGTGTCGTCATCGGGCGGCGACGGCTTTGCGGTACCGGGTGGCACGCGGGTGTCCACGAAGTGCTTCAACTCGTCCATCGTCAGCACGCGTTCCGCGACATAGGCGACATCGCCCCACCAAACGTCGGCATGTGGCCAGAGTTGCTCCATGGCCTGCGTGTACTCGCCCCGCGCCAGGCTCAACGTGCCCTGTTCGCCTGGCAGCAGGTCGACGCTGTCGCGATCGAGACCTGCCGCGTCGCCTTGTGCGGGAAATGCGCGAACGGCGTTCGCGTATGCCTTGGCCGCCGCGGCGAGATCACCCTCGTGCAACGCCAGTTTGGCCTGCACCCAGCTGGACAGGGGGCTCGACTGGCGTGTGCTCAGGGTCGTGGCCAGATCGTAGCGACCGCTGCGGTAGGCCAATGCGGCAAGGCGATCCGCACCCTCGACGTGGTCCAGCCCGTGCCGGCCGATCGCGTCGACCAGCGCACCGAGCCGGTCGTGCCCGATCACGCTGGCATCATCTGCCGTGTCGGCCGCGGGGGCATCGCTGTTGTCGTTCGAATATGCCAGCGCATACGCCACCAGCACGCGTTGCGCCAGCGGATCGGCGATCAGGCCCGACAGCAGTTCGGGATGGCCGAACGCATAGCCGGCCAGGTGACGCAGCGATTGCACGCCACTGTCCGAATCGCGTGCGGCCTGCTCCGCATACAGCCCCATCGCCTGCGCATAGTTGGGCGCCGCGATGGTCGCCGGGCAGGCGCTGCCGGCGATGAAACCTTGCCAGCGACAGAAGTTGCCGTCGGCACTGCCGTCACTCACCGTGCTGTCGCCGCGCAGGAACACTCGTGCTTCTTCGCCATAGCTGGCCACCGCCAGTCCCTGCGGATCGGGCGCACCCTGCAGCGCCAGCGCACGTGCTTCGGCAAATGCGCCACGCACCGTGCTGACCGGATCCCCCGGCTTGCAGTTCACGCAACCGGCAAACTGTCGCAGGCCTATTTCGCCAAGCATGTACGCCGCTGCCACAGCCCGTGGCTTGCGTTGTTCGGCGGGCAGTGCGAGCACCGCGGCAAAGCGTTTTTCCGCCCGGCTCATAGGCTGCTGCGCCTGCTCGGCGCATGGCTGATGATCAGGTGCCGAAGCACGTTCGTCCTGGCCAGCGCAGGCCTGGCGATAGTCGACCGCAGCGGCGGCATACAACCGGATCGCCTCGGGCAGATCCTTGCCGAGCGCGTAGGCTTCATCGCCGCCCGCTGCCGTGGCGATCTGCCTCAGGATGGCGAGCTGGCTGGCCGGCAAACCGGTGTCCAGTGATGGCTTGGCATGGGTGTCGGCGCCCGGATCGGATTCCTTTGCCTTCAATTCATCGGCGGGCGTACGCAGATGTGCCGCTTCGTAGGCAAAGCTGTTGACCGGGGTCGCCTTCAACGTATGCGCCCGATCGATCAGCAACTGGTTCGGGAAATCGGGGCCGCAGGCCCATGACACGCTGATCACGGCCATCGCGATGAGCAGACCCAACCCCCAGCGCTCACGTTTCAGCTCACGACTCGACATGGAGTGCTCCTTTGGCGATCGGGCAGCGCAGCCAGCCGATCGTCCGTTGATGATGCGCACGCAACAACCCCGGCTGCAGGCGCTGGAGTGAAACGGCATGATCGCCCCGCTGCAATCGATAGCCGTTGACGCCGTCGGCCATCGTGCATCCCGGTGGAAGAGTAACGCGAAGCGGCAACATCGCGTCGATCGTGCCGTTGTTGCGCAACAGCACGTCGAACGTGCCGGCGACGCCGCTGTGGCGGACATCCGCCTGCAACGTGGTGTGCAGGGACTCGCCACGGATCACCGCCAGCCAGGTCGGCAGGCTCCACGCGCGCAGGTCCTGCGTGGTGGGCAGGCGAAACCAGGCAATGCCCTGCAGATGCGGTGGTGGATCGCGCTGCAGCGTCCGGATGAAATCGGCGATGACCTGCGGCTGTGCCAGCAGTTCGTGCGCGTCCGCGCTGAAGTCCAGCGTCACCGCCTCGCTCTCGACATCGGCCAACCGCCCTTGTGCATCCCAGCTCACCCGCGAGCCGTAATCGGGAAGCGCCACGCGAAAGGGCTTGTCACTGCGTCCGGCATAATCCTCCACCCAGTGCAGTGCCAGCGCGGCGTCGAACAATCCCGCGCGCGGGTCGCGCACCGCATGGACCTGCAGCACCGATTGATCGACTTTCGCCAGTACCTGCCGCAGGCTGGCGGATTGCATCCAGGTTGGCAACGCGGTGATCGACAACATAGTTTTCGGCGGCAATGCCGCGCGCAGTTGCGCAAGGAAATCGGCATACGCAGGCAGGCGCGCGCTGGCGCAATCGTGATCGATTTCCAGGCCAGCCAGCGGCATGCCGCTTGCCTGCCAGTCATGCCAGAGCGTCAGCGTATCGCGAAGCAAGGCCGCTTCGTCCCAATGGGCGAGCTGGCCGTCGATGCGCACCACCAGCACCACCGGACGGCCACTGGCGAGCAAGGCAGGACGATCGGGGGAAAAGCGTTGCAGGTGGCCTTGCGTGTCGGTCTGCGCAGCCAGCACACGCCATTCGTGGATGACGCCGGCGCTTTCGCGCATGGCCTGATTCACAGCCGGTGTCCACACACGCTGCCAGACATAGGCATCGTGATCCAGCGGTGCCGATGGGCGCTGGCAACCGACCAGACCCATCAACAAGCATAGCGACAGCACCCCATGCCGCATGCGTTTCCCCGTGTTGCGTCTGGCCATCACCAGGATTCTAGCGGCACCCGTGTATCCAGTTTCCTACAACCAGCCCTTTTGCCGCGCCAGCCGATACGCCTCGATGCGATTGGCGGCACCGAGCTTGCCGATCGCTTCGGAAAGATAATTGCGCACGGTGCCATGGGAGAGGTTCAACTGCGCGGCGATATCGGTGGCCGACTGGCCTTCGCCTGCCAGTCGCAATATCTGGCGCTCACGATCGTTCAACGGGTCGGCCTCCGACCAGGCTTCCAGTGCCAGTTGCGGATCGATCGCGCGACCGCCACGGTGCACCATGCGCAAGGCTTCGGCGAGGTTTTCCGCCGGTGCGTCCTTGAGCAGGTAGCCCGACACGCCGGCATCCAGCGCGCGACGCAGGAATCCTGGCCGTGCGAATGTCGTCACGATAACCACCTTGATCGCCAGCTCGTCATGGCGCTGGATGCGCTGGGCCAGCTCCAGCCCGGTCAGGCCGGGCATCTCGATGTCGGTTACCAGCACATCGGGTTTCAAGCGCTGCAGCTCGCGCCAGGCAGCTTCGCCATCGGCGGCCGAACCGAGCACCTCGATGTCCGGCTCCAGGCCGAGCAAGGCCGACAGCGCACCGCGCACCATCGCCTGATCTTCGGCCAGAAGCACGCGGATCATGCGTGCCCCCGCGCGAGACCATCGCGCTCCACATCCGCGACGGAGCCGTTCGATGGATCGCCCTGCCCGATGTCGATCGGCGAACCACGATCCAACCCGACCTCGGGAGTCTTCCCGCCTTCCAGTACGCCGGCCGGCAACGGCACCCGGATCAGCAAGGTCGTGCCATGTCCCCGGGGCGAGTCCACCAGAAGATTTCCGTGCAAGGCACGCACACGCTCGCGCATGCCGCACAGGCCGTTGCCATCCTCGCCGACACCACCACGACCATCGTCGGAGATGCGCAACTCCAGTCCGGACGAGGCGCATTCGAACACGATCCGCGCGCAACTCGCGCCGGCGTGCCGGGCGATATTGGTGACGGCCTCGCGCAATACCAGCGACAACGCGCGTTCGATTTCTGCCGGCAATCGCGGCACCGGACCATAATCCAGATGCGTCGCCGACGATTCCAGCAACAGCCGTGCCGCGGCAAGCTCGGCCGCCAGATCGGTGGCGCGAATGCCGGTAACGGCACTGCGCACTTCCGCCAACGCGTGACGGGCCACTTTCTCCGCTTCCTCGATTTCGCGGCGGGCCTTCTCCGGGTCGCGGTCGAACAGCTTGCGCGACAGTTCCAGCTTCAGCGTGATCAGCGACAGCGTGTGGCCGAGCAGATCGTGCAGATCCCGGCCGATGCGCTCGCGCTCGGCCGTTGCCGCGAGCCTGCGCACCTCTTCATGCGATAGTTTCAGGGCAGCGTCTTTCTCGTGCTCGCTGCGCTCGACATGTGTCACCGCACCGATGATCAAGGTCATGCACGGTAGTGCCACCAGCGCCTGCCATGCGTAGTGCGCCTGCCACGCTACCAGCAGGAAGAGTAAATTGAGGCACACCAGGCGCATCAGAAACGGCAGGAAGCGCCGGCTGGACAAACTGCACGACACGCACCCGTAGACGAAATAGCTGACGGCGCTGGGATAGACCGGCACCAGCGCAATGCCGAACAGCGCCAGCAGCAGCGCGTAGCGTGGTGCCGTACGACGCGAGGCCAGCATCACCTTCGCGAACAACAGCACGAACACCGGATAAGTCACCAGCGTCCAGACCAGCCAGTGCCAGCCATAGTTGCGGTCGAACACCGGCGTGATGAACACCCACGCCGACCACAACAGATGGATCGACTCTTTCCATGGCGATTTCCCCTGCCGCCGGATGGCCGCCGCCCTGGAGTCGGACGCCGGAGTCAGCCATGCCTGGATCAAACTGAACATCAGCGCCCTCTTCCGAAAATCCGTCACTGGTTTTGCATCCTACTTCAACCAAACCTGCGCAGGCGGCGTGTGGCCAGCCCCAGGAACACCACGGCGAAACCAAGCAACACCGCCACGTGCGGCAGCAACGCGACATGCTGCACGCCGACCGCGTTCATGGCGATCATGTCGAGGTGATAACTCGGCCAGACTGGCGCGATCTGCTGCAGGAATTTCGGCAGCATCGGCAACGGGAACCACAACCCGGACATGAACGACATCGGCAGGTAGATCAATTGCAGCATGCCGGGTGCACCCTGGCCCTTGAACAGGGTGCCGACGAACATGCCAAGCGCACAGAACGGCAGCACGCCGAGCATGCCGGTGAGCAACAACGCACCGGCCTGACCCGGACCCAGCGCCACATGGCCCAGCAACACAGCCATGGCCAGCAACAGCACGATGACCACACCGGCCGCGGCCATGGCCATCATCATCTTGCCCAGCAGGTAGGCGCCCGGCGGCATCGGCAGCGCGCGCTTGAACGTCAGCAGGCCGCCATCGCGCTCCAGCGCCAGCGACACGCCGAAACCGAACAGTCCGGGACTCATCACCCCAAACACGCCGTAGCTGGCCAGCAGGTAGCGTCCCGCATCGGCTCCCTCGGACTTGGCCATCAGGACGCCAAACAGCAGATAGAACATGGCGGGGAACAACATGATCGGCAACATGAAGGCCGGCGCGCGCATGTAACGAAGGCATTCGCTGCGCGCTTCTTCCAGGTAGGCGCCAAGCACGCGGCGGCGCGGCATGGGGACAGTTGTGCTGAATGATGTAATGGACATGGAAGTTTCCATTTAT
This sequence comes from Rhodanobacter sp. Col0626, assembly GCF_049994385.1. Taxonomy (GTDB): domain Bacteria; phylum Pseudomonadota; class Gammaproteobacteria; order Xanthomonadales; family Rhodanobacteraceae; genus Rhodanobacter. Next base: position 1,317,946 of record NZ_CP188260.1, on the reverse strand, counting down.
GCAGCCTCGCGCTGGTCGCTGGCCGAAGCGTCGTCGGCATCGCGGGTGAGTTCGGTGAATGCCTCGGCCAGGCCGGCGCGCTGCACCTCCAGCTCGCGCAGGTTTGCGTCGGAATCGAGCAAGCGACGCACCACGATCTCGGCGTCGGCGGTGGTGACATGCAGGCGCTCGCCTTCGTGACGCGCTTCGCTGACTTCGCGCCAGCCGCGCACGGTGTCGATCGGCAAGGTGCTGAGGCAGCGGATGCGTTTCAGCGCCACCCGCGCGCGCAGCTGGTCGACCGTACCTTCGTGAATGATGCGGCCGTGGGTCATCACGCAGACCCGATCGGCCAGTGCCTCGGCCTCTTCCAGATAGTGCGTGGTCAGCAGCACCGAGCAACCCTCGGCGAGCAGCTGGCGTATCGCGGCCCACAATTTCTGGCGCGCTTCGATGTCCATGCCCACGGTGGGTTCGTCCAGGAACAGCAGCTCGGGCCGGCCGCACAGGGCCAACGCGAATTGCACGCGACGTTGCTGGCCGCCGGAAAGTTTCGCGTAAGGCCGTTTGAGCAGGTCGACCACGCCGGCGAGCTCGGCGGTTTCCATCAGCGAGCGCGGTCGCGGGTAATAGCTGGCGGTCAGCCGCAGCAATTCGCCCACTCGCAGGGTCGGCGGCAACTCAGCGTTCTGCAGCATCACGCCGATGCGCCGGCGCGCCTCGATCCGCTGCGGATCCTGCCCAAACAGTTCGACCGTGCCGGCATCGGCGCGGATCAACCCCAGCAACAGGGCGATCGCGGTGGTTTTGCCGGCCCCGTTGGGGCCGAGCAGCGCCAGCAGTTCGCCGCGCTGCAACTGCAGGTCGGCACCGTCCAGCGCGGTAAGTCGGCCATAGCGTTTGACGGCCCCGCCGAGGCGGGCAATCGATTCATCGAGATGCGGCATAGGTAATTCTCCAGTGCCGCTCATGCTGCGCCAAGGCCTGCCGGCCAGGCAGTCGCCGGCGTCAGTCGTCGGAGGTGACAGCCGTCACCCGCCCGGCACGGGGTTACGGCCGGAGGACGCGCAAGGTATCCTGTGATGAAGAAAACCGCCCCGTGAGCATTGGATCGGTGGCGTGAAATTACTGAAAGCATTGAGGAAACGCCCGCTCGCTGCGTTTCCCGCCACGTATTCACTAATGTCCGCCAGCCAGGCATTGCACGCCACCGGCGGAGCTACGGAGGATTCATCATGGGTGTGATCAACCAGCTGCGCGAACTGCGCGATTTCGGTGGCAAGCCGCGGACTACCGGTCTGGACGATGCCAGCATCGAGCGCATGGCCGCCAACGATCCGCTGCTGGTGCAGGCCATCGCCGAAGCGGTGGCACGTCATCATGAATTGCGTGCCGACCTCGGTGACTTCCTCAAGCTGGACGAAGCCGAACAGCTCGCCCAGGCACAGGCCGGTTTCGTCAACTTCTATCCGGACGACGCGATCAACCCGTATCTGCCGGCCGCTGCCCGTGGCCCGTGGGTCGTCACCCTGAAGGGTGCCGTGGTGCACGACAACGGCGGCTACGGCATGCTCGGCTTCGGTCACAACGATCCGGCCATCCTGGAAGCGCTGGCCCGCCCGCAGGTGATGGCGAACGTGATGTCGCCCAGCGTGGCGCAGCTGCGTTTCAGCAAGGCACTGGACAAGGAATTGGGCCGCCATCGCGGCGGCAGCCCGTATACACGTTACCTGTGCCTGAACTCCGGCTCCGAGTCGGTGACGCTGGCCTGCCGCATCGCCGACGTCAACGCCAAGCTGATGACCGACCCGGGCGCTCGTTATGCCGGTCGCACCATCAAGCGCCTCGCGGTGAAGGGCGCCTTCCACGGCCGCACCGACAAGCCGGCGCTGTACTCCGACTCCAGCCGCAAGGCCTACCAGCAGAACCTGGCCAGCTATCGCCACGAAGACACTTTGCTCACCGTGGCGCCATACGACGTGGCGCAGCTGGAAGCGGTGTTCGCCGATGCCGACAAGCACGGCTGGTTCATCGAGGCAATGTTCCTGGAGCCGGTAATGGGCGAAGGCGACCCGGGCCGCGCCGTCACGCCGGAGTTCTACAAGGCGGCACGCGCATTGACCGAAGCACACGGCACCCTGCTGCTGCTCGACTCGATCCAGGCAGGCCTGCGAGCGCACGGCGTGCTGTCGTTTGTCGACTATCCCGGCTTCGAGCAGCTGCCGCCGCCGGACATGGAAACCTTCTCGAAGGCACTCAACGGGGGCCAGTATCCGTTGTCGGTGCTGGCTGTCAGCGAACGCATTGCCGGTCTGTACCGCAAGGGCATCTACGGCAACACCATGACCGCCAATCCGCGCGCACTGGACGTAGCGCTGGTCACCTTGGGCGAGTTGACTGACGAGGTGCGCAACAACATCCGCGAGCGCGGCAAGGAATTCGTCGACAAGCTCAACGCGCTGAAGAACGAACTGGGCGGCCTGATCACCAAGGTGCAAGGCACCGGCCTGCTGTTTTCCTGCGAGCTGGCCCCGGAGTACAAGTGCTACGGCGCCGAATCGACCGAGGAATACATGCGCGAGCATGGCATCGGCGTGATCCATGGCGGCACCAACTCGCTGCGTTTCACCCCGCACTTCAAGGTCACCAGTGGCGAGATCGACCTGATCGTGGCGCATGTGCGCAAGGCGCTGCTGGAAGGTCCACGCAAGGCCAAAGCCGAAGCCGCCTGACCTGCCGGTGGCTTTCAGCTGTGGCGGAAGAAGCACTCGCCGCCACAGCTGAACACTTCGTACATGTCAGGTTTTGCCCACTCCCGCGCCGGTTGCAGCAGGCATAGACTGGCGCGGCCGGCAACTGCCGGTCACTTAGGGAGGACTCAACGATGTCGATGTCACTACGCCTGCTTGCCATCAGCGCCGCCTTTGCCTTCGCCGGCGTTACCTTCGCGGCGACGCCGCAGGCCAGCACCGCCGCACCAGCCAAGGCACGCACCGCTCAGCAACAGCGCATGGCCGACTGCAACAAGCAGGCTACCGGCAAGAAAGGCGACGAACGCAAGGCCTTCATGAGCTCCTGCCTGAAGGGCGGCAGCATGGCAGCTGCACCATCGGCCAAGGCGACCCAGCAGGAAAAAATGAAAACCTGCAACGCCGACGCCAAGACCAAGGCGCTCAAGGGCGCCGACCGCAAAACCTTCATGAGCAGCTGTCTCAAGGGCAGCACCGCCGCAACGCCATAACACCGCGGGCAACATCGCCCTGTGCATGCACGCATGCCCACGCGTGCGTGCGCAGGGCCGCTTCGCTAAGCTCGTTGACTGTCGCGCCTCATGCGCCGTAGCCGAAGCCGGTCATCCATGAAGATCATCGAAGTTCGCCATCCCCTGATCCAGCACAAGCTCGGCCTGATGCGCCGTGCGGGCATCAGCACCAAGGAATTCCGCGAACTGGCCTCCGAGGTCGCCGCGCTGCTCACCTACGAAGCCACCAAGGACCTGGAGACCGTCGAGGAGCAGATCCACGGCTGGGCCGGCCCGCTGCACGTGCACCGGATCAAGGGCAAGAAGATCACCATCGTGCCGATCCTGCGGGCCGGCCTGGGCATGCTGCCCGGTGTGCTCGACATGATTCCCTCGGCCAAGGTCAGCGTGGTTGGCGTGCAGCGCGACGAAGACACGCTGCTACCGGTCGCGTACTACGAAAAGCTCAGCGGCCGCATGGACGAACGCATCGCGCTGATCGTCGATCCGATGCTGGCCACCGCCGGCACCCTGATCGCCGCCGCCGACATGCTGAAGGCGGCCGGCTGCAAACGAATCAAGGGGCTGTTCCTGGTCGCCGCGCCCGAAGGGCTCAAGCGAATCGAGGCCGCCCATCCCGACATCGAGATCTACACCGCGTCGATCGACGAGCGGCTCAACGAACAGGGCTACATCCTGCCCGGCCTCGGCGACGCCGGCGACAAGATCTTCGGTACCAAGCAACTGCCGCCCGAGTAAAAGCTGAGTAAACCAGCAAGGGGGCTCGTAAACGCAAAGGGCATCACAATTTTCACCTACGCACTGCACAATCTTGCGGAAATTTGCGCGCGTTTCGCAAAACTGTCGTGATTCCTCGCTAGGTTTGACCCACTTCGGTCATTGAACGTTGGGGAAAGCCATGCTCGGAAAGCTCACGCGGCACAGCCTGTGGTGGCTGTTGGCAGGCATCGCATCGACCTTCGCGGCGCAAGCGGCGGATCTCACGATCAATCAATTGCGTGTCCGCGGACCGGCCGGCGGCAACGACGAGTTCGTCGAACTGTTCAACGCCAGCCCCGCCACACTGGATCTCTCCGGCTACAAGCTGAACGCCTCCAACGACAGCGGCACCACCGGCACGCGGCTCACCTTCCCATCCGGCACGGCGTTGGCGCCGGGTTGCTACCTATTGCTGGCCAACAGCGCCAGCGGCGGCTATTCCGGCAGCGTGGCAGGCGACTTGAGCTACGCCACGGGCGTCACCGATACCGGCGGCCTGGCCGTGCTCGATGCGAGCGGCAACATCGTGGACCAGGTGGGCCTGAGCAGCGGCTCGGCCTACAAGGAAGCTACGTCGCTGGCTTCGTTAGGCACCGGCAACGCCGATCAGGGCTATCAACGTCAGCAAACCGGCGCAGGGCTGCCGCAGGATACCGACGACAACAGCGCCGACTTCGTCAAGGTGAGCCCCACCACGCCACACGACCACGCCAGTCCATGCGTGGCGATGGGACCTTCGCTGTCCATCGCCGACAACAGCGTCAGCGTGCACGGCGCAGGCGACGTAGCCATGCCGTTCACCGTCACGCTGAACCAGGCCGTTCCGGATGGCGGCGTCACTGTGCATGTGGCCACCCAGGATGGCACCGCCATCGCCGGCACCGACTATGCAGCGATCAATGCCACGCTCACCATCGCCGCCGGACAGACCCAGGCCTCGTTCAACGTCGTCGTGCATGGACGCACCACACCTGGCGACAACAAGACCTTCAACGTCACGCTGAGCGATCCCAGCGGCGGCGTGGCACTGGGCGATGCCAGCGCCGTCGGCACCATCATCAACACCATCCCGATCGCTGCCGAGATCTGGCAGATCAACGGTACCGGCCAAAGTTCGCCGCTGCTCGGCAGGCCCGTGCTCACCCACGACAACGTGGTCACCGCCGTGGGTCCCCAGGGTTTCACCATGCAGACCCCTGACTCACGCGACGACCGCAACACGCTCACCTCCAACGGCGTCTATGTCTTCACCGGCAGCGTGCCGACGGTGAGCGCGGGCGATGCGGTGGACGTGACTGCCGTGGTGGACAACTACTTCGGCCTCACCGAGCTGAAAAGCCCGGCGATCACCGTGATCAATCGTCATGCGCGCCTGCCACGCGCCGTCGTGTTCGATCAGCGCACGCCCTCGTCCGATCCGAACCACCTGTCCTGCGGCGTCACCAACTTCCAGTGCTTCATGAGCATGCGTGTGCAGATCCAGCGCGGCATGATCAACACCGGCAACAAACGCTTCAGTGACGAGCCCTTTGCCGAGGTCAGCATCACCGCCAACGGCAGCCGCTCGCTGCGCCAGCCTGGCGTGGAATTCGGCGTGCCGGTACCCGATGGCGTGGACCTGCCGAACTGGAGCGGCAACCCGGAAGTGTTCAAGATGAATACCGCCGACTTCGGCGCTGTGCCCCTCGATACGCCATTCAACGCCGGCAGCACCTTCCGCGCGGAGGGCGTGATCTCCTATGACTTCGGTGCCTACACCTTCATCCCGACACAATTCAAAGAGACCTATGCTGCGCCGATTCCGCGTCCGGTCTCACCCGAATTGCCGATGACCTTGCGCATCGGCGCGTTCAACATGGAGCGCTTCTGCGACAGCGTGTTCGACACCGTGTTTACCTGCAGCGGCGAAAGCAAAGAGGCAACGCCCGACCAGGTCGCGCTGAAGACGAAACGACTGTCCAGCTATGTAGGCAGCGTGCTGCGCCTGCCTGACGTGCTGTCCGCGGAGGAAGTGGAAACACTGCCGGTCCTGCAGGGGTTGGCCCAACAGCTCGAGGCCGACTATGGCGTGGCCTATGACGCCTATCTGCTGCCAGGCCACGACCCCAGCGGCATCAATGTGGGCTTCCTGGTCCGCCGCGATCGTGTGCAGGCGTTCTCGGTGCAGCAGCTTGCCGCCGACGAAACCTGGAACGACGATGGCCAGACTGCATACATCCACGACCATCCGCCGCTGCTGCTCACCGCGCAGGCCGGAAAGGTACGCTTCAAGGTCATCTCTGTGCACATGAAGGCACGCCAGAACGTGGACGACGACACCGCCGACGCCGTTCGCGACCGCGAGAAGCGCTTCTTGCAGGCGAAGTCGCTCGCCACCCAGGTGCAAGCGTTGCAGAAGGCCGAGCCGCGAACGCCGCTGATGGTCGTGGGCGATTTCAACTCGTATCAGTTCAGCGATGGCTGGGCCGATGTGGTGAACCTGATCGCAGGCCGCTACGACGACCGTCAGAACCTGCTCAAGCTTGGCGGAAACATCGTGCGCCCGGAGCTGTGGGACGCGGTGAACTCCGTGCCACGGAACGACCGCTACTCCTACCTCTACACGGAGAACTTCGGCGAGATCCAGGGCTACACCCAAGCCGGCAGTGGCAACCCGGGACGCACGGTGCCAACCGTCCAGGTGCTGGACCACGCGCTGCTGAACATCCCCGCTCGCATGCTCTTCATGCGCATGCAGTATGGCCGTGCCGATCTCGACGCGCCGGCACAGACCGAGGCCGACGCAGCCAACGCTACGGACTGGACCCGTGCCATCGGTGTATCCGACCACGACGGCTTCGTGGTGGATCTGTTCGATCCGTGGATGCCATCACCGCGGCATTGAGCGACCGGATTCTGTCCGGCACCCAGTGCCGGACGGAAAAAATGAAGGCCGCGCCCATGCCTGGCGCGGCCTTCGCGTTTTCACGAGATCAGCCGCGAAAGCGGTCCGTCGCCTCGATCAGCTCATGCATGTTGCCCGGCTCGAACGCCGAATGGCCGGCGTCCTGCACGATACGCAGGTCGGCTTCGGGCCAGGCGCGGTGCAGATCCCACGCGCTGCGCAATGGACAAACCACGTCGTAACGTCCCTGCACGATCACCGCCGGGATATGACGGATGCGATCGACGTTGCGCAGCAACTGGTCGTCGTGTTCGAAGAAACCGCCGTTGACGAAGTAGTGGCATTCGATGCGCGCAAATGCCAGCGCGAACTCGTCCTCGCCGCTGGATTCGATATGCGATTTGTCCTGCCACAGGAAGCTGGTGGCACCCTCCCATACCGACCAGGCGCGGGCCGCGGCGGTGCGCGTCTTCGCATCGGTGCTGGTCAGGCGTCGGTGGTAGGCGCTCATCAGGTCGCCACGTTCGACTTCGGGAATCGCATGGAGATAGGTTTCCCACGCGTCCGGATACAGCGCGTCGCAGCCCTTCTGGTAGAACCATTCCAGTTCCGCGCGACGCAGCATGAAGATTCCGCGCAACACCAGTTCAGTGACCTTGTCTGGATGTGTCTGTGCGTAGGCAAGCGCCAGCGTGGAGCCCCACGAACCGCCGAACACCTGCCAGCGATCGATCGCCATGTGCTCGCGCATGCGTTCGATGTCGGCAACCAGATCCCAGGTGGTGTTGTCGGTCAGCTCCGCATGCGGTGTCGACTTGCCGCAACCGCGCTGATCGAACAGCACGATGCGGTAGACGGCCGGATCGAAGAAGCGGCGGCACTTCGGGTTGGTGCCGCCACCCGGACCACCATGCAGGAACACCACCGGCTTGCCGTCGGGATTGCCGCTCTGCTCGTAATACAACGAATGCAGCGGGGATACCTGCAGGAATCCGCGGTCAAACGGTTCGATTTCGGGATACAGCGAACGTAGTGGGGACGACGGCATGATGACTCCTGAAACTCGGCGAACAAGCCCGAAAGACTAGCACGGGCGCGGCTTCCGAAGCTTTTCAGTCGGTCGCGAAAAGCTTGCCGGGATTGAGTATTCCGTTCGGATCGAACACGTTGCGCACACCACGCATCAGCGCGATTTCCTCCGCGCCGCGGGTGCTTTGCAGGTAAGCCCGCTTGACCAGGCCGATGCCGTGTTCGGCCGAGATGCTGCCGCCGTGATGCTGCAGGGTGGCAGCCAGCAACTTGGTGACGTGCTCGCACTGGGCGATGAATGCGTCCTCGGCCAGACCGTCCGGACGCAGCACGTTGACATGCAGGTTGCCATCGCCGATATGACCGAACCAGATCACCTCAGCCTGCGGATATTCGCGTGCAAGCAGCGCCTGCATCTCGTGCAGGAACGCTGGAACCGCACTGATCCGCACCGACACGTCGTTCTTGTACGGCCGATGCGATGCCAAGCTCTCGGTGATGCCTTCGCGCAGCCGCCAAAGCGCAGCCGCCTGGGTTTCGCTCTGCGCGATCACGCCATCGCTTACCCACCCCTGCTCCAATGCATGTTCGAACGCGGCCAGTGCCGCATCCTGGGCCGGCTCGTCAGCCGCATCGAATTCCGTCACCACGTAATAAGGGTGATCGCCGTCGATGGCACGCTGCGCACCATGGGCCAGTACATGCCGCAATGCATGCTCGGTGAAAAATTCGAATGCCTGCAACGGCAGGCGCGAGCGAAACAGGGCGAACACCTGCATCAACGCATCCATGTCGGGCAAGGCGAGCAACATCACCTGCGACAGCGGTGGCGGATCGGTCAGTTTCAGCGTGGCCTCCACCACGATGCCGAGCGTGCCTTCCGAGCCGATCAGCAACTGACGGAAATCGTAGCCGCTGGAATTCTTGATCAGGCCGCGGTTGAGCTCCAGCAGTTCGCCGTTGCCGGTGATCACTTTCAGCCCGGCGATCCATTCGCGCGTATTGCCATAACGGATCACCCGGATGCCGCCGGCATTGGTGGCGATATTGCCGCCGATCGAGCACGAGCCGCGAGCGGCGAAATCGACCGGATAGATCAGCGCATGACTACGCGCGGCGTCATGCACATGCTGCAGGATCATGCCCGCCTCGACGGTGAGCGTGCGGTCGACCGCGTTGAAATCCAGCACCCGATGCATCCGCTCCAAGCTCAGCACCAGCTCACCGTTCGCCGCCACGGCGCCGCCGGACAAACCGGTTCGACCGCCCGACGGTACGATCGCCACGCGTTGCTCGTTGGCCCAGTGCACAACCGCCTGCACTTCTTCCACGTTGCCCGGCAGCGCGATCGCCAGCGGCGCGGGCGTCCAGCGACGCGTCCAGTCGCGGCCGTAATGTTCCAGGTCGGCCGGCGCGGTGAGCAGGCGCAAACCGGGCAAGCGGCGGCACAATTCGGCTAGACGGGTATCGGACATGCTGGGCTCCGGGGTCATCGTCACAGCGTGCCAGTCGCGCCCCATCACGTCCAGTGTTGCAGTGCCGCAAATTTGCTCGAACTCTGGCATAGTGGACGGCAACCTCACTTCGCTCGGGCCGACGCATGCAGACCTCCTATCCGCGCCAGGACATCAAGGTGTTGCTGCTGGAGGGTGTCAGCGCCAGCGCGGTCGACGTGCTTCATCGAGCCGGCTACAGCCAGGTCGAGCTGCATGCGAAATCGTTGCCGGAAGACGAGCTCAAGCGACGTATCAGCGACGCACACATCATCGGCATCCGCTCGCGCACCCAGCTCACCGCCGACGTTCTGGCGCAGGCGAAACGGCTGATGGCTGTGGGCTGCTTCTGCATCGGCACCAACCAGGTCGATCTCGTGGCGGCGCGCCAACTGGGCGTGCCGGTGTTCAACGCGCCCTATTCCAACACGCGCAGCGTGGCCGAGCTGGTAGTGGCCGAAGCGATCATGCTGCTGCGTGGCATCCCGCAAAAGAACGCGCTGTGCCATCGCGGCGGCTGGACCAAGTCAGCCAGCGGCAGCTACGAAACGCGCGACAAGGTGCTCGGCATCGTCGGCTATGGCCACATCGGCACGCAGGTCGGCGTGCTGGCGGAAGGCCTTGGCATGCGGGTGATCTTCCACGATATCGAAACCAAGCTGTCATTGGGCAATGCACGTGCCGTATCCAGCCTGGACGAACTCCTTGAGCGCGCCGACGTGGTCACCCTGCACGTGCCCGAAACGCCCGCCACGCAGTTGATGATTCGCCGCGAGCAGCTGGCGAAGATGCGCACCGGCGCGATGCTGATCAACGCCTCGCGCGGCAGCGTGGTGGATATCGACGCGCTCGCCGCGGCGCTGCGCGAGGGCCATCTGGCCGGCGCTGCGGTGGATGTCTTCCCGCTCGAGCCGAAAGGCAACGACGATGCCTTCGTGTCGCCCCTGGTCGGCATGGACAACGTGATCCTCACCCCGCACATCGGCGGCAGCACGCTGGAGGCGCAGGACAATATCGGCATCGAGGTTGCCAGCAAGCTGATCCGTTACAGCGACAACGGCTCCACCCTGTCAGCCGTCAACTTCCCCGAAGTCACCCTGCCCGAACACCCGCACAGCCGCCGCCTGCTGCACATCCACCGCAACGTGCCGGGTGTCCTGTCGCGCATCAACGAATTGTTCTCCGCAGGCAACATCAACATCGATGCACAGTTCCTGCAGACCGACAGCGAGGTGGGCTACGTGGTGATCGACGTCAGCGCCGACCCGCGGCAGGCCAATGCGCTGAAGGACCAGCTGGCGGCGATCCCGGGTACCTTGCGCAGCCGCGTGCTGTATTGAGGGGAAACGGGCAACGGCCAAAGCATCGCCGCTTTGCCTTTGTTCCCTGTCCCAACGAAAAAAGCGCCCAAGGGCGCTTTTCTGTTACTCGATACCGAATTGGTCGGGGCGGCCGGATTTGAACCGACGACCCTCTGCCCCCCAGGCAGATGCGCTACCAGGCTGCGCTACGCCCCGATGATTCGGCAAGACGATTAGTCTAACAGCTCACCGGGCTGTGCCGGAAGCCACCCGCAGCGCTTTTCTCAGCGGCGCAGCAAGGTCAGTACTTCTTCCAGCTCCATCCGCACCTGACGCACGATCTGGTGCGACATGCTTGCCTCCATTCGCGCCTGCGGGCCTTCCAGCCGGGCACGCGCGCCGGTGATGGTGAAGCCCTCGTCGTACAGCAGCGAGCGGATCTGGCGGATCATCAGCACGTCATGGCGCTGGTAGTAGCGGCGGTTGCCGCGGCGCTTGACTGGATTGAGCGCGGGGAACTCCTGCTCCCAGTAACGCAGCACATGCGGCTTCACACCGCACAACTCGCCGACCTCACCGATGGTGAAGTAGCGCTTGGCCGGGATGGCGGGCAGTTCGGTGTTATTCCCTTGATCCAGCATAGCCCTCGACCCTTACCTTGAGTTTCTGTCCTGGCCGGAACGTCACCACGCGTCGGGCGGAGATCGGAATCTCCTCGCCTGTCTTCGGGTTGCGTCCCGGACGCTGGTTCTTCAGCCGCAGATCGAAATTGCCAAAGCCGGACAACTTCACCTGCTCGCCGTTTTCCAGTGCTCCGCGGACGACCTCGAAGTAGGCGTCCACGAATTCCTTGGCCTCACGCTTGTTGAGGCCTACGTCGAGGAAAAGCCGCTCGGCCATTTCCGCCTTGGTCAGCGCCATCTCATCCTCGCAACTTTGCCTTGCATGTTTGCTCCAACGCAGCGATCGCTTCGCGTACGCATCGATCCGCGTCGTCGTCAGTAAGGGTGCGTGAAGCGTCCTGTAAAATCAAGCCCATAGCGAGACTTTTTCGGCCTGCTTCGACTCCCTTGCCGCTGTAACGATCGAACAGACGCAGTTCCTTGAGACGCGCACCGAGCGTGCCGCGAACAACCTGCTCGATCTGTGACCAGCTGACCGCTTCCGGCAGATCGATCGCGATATCCCGCCGCACTACCGGGAAACGCGAGACGGCCTGCGCCTGCGGCAGGCGGCGCGCCAGCAGCGGATCCAGCGCCAGTTCCAGCACGTGCACATCGGCGGCCAGGTCCAGCGCCCTGGCCAGCTGCGGATGCAGTGCACCGAGATAACCCACGGTCTCGCCATCGCGAACCACCCGTGCGCCACGGCCCGGATGCAGCCAACCGGGCAGCTCATCGGCGTGCACCGACCAGCGCTGCGGCTCACCACCCCAGGCGATCAGGGCATCGAGATCGCCCTTGAGGTCATGGAAATCCAGCGGTCGCGATGCCTCGCCCCACTGCTCTGCCCGGGCCTGGCCACTGGCGACGATGGCCAGGCTGGGAACTTCCACGGGCGGATCGCCTGCGGCGAACACCCGCGCCACTTCAAACAATCGCACCCGCTCCTGCTGGCGCGCGCGGTTGTGACGCAGTGCTTCGATCAGGGCGGGCAGCAGCGAGGGCCGCATCACCGCCAGGTCGGCTGACAGCGGATTGGCCAGCGGCACCAACCGCTCGTTGAAACCCCAGTCCGCCAACAGGTCGGCCGCCACGAAGGACAGGTTCACTGCCTCGTAGTAGCCGCGGGCCGCCAATTGCTCGCGCAGCGCCAGCTCGTTGATGCGCGCTTCCGGCTCGATCGTCAGCGTCAACGCACCGGCGGGCGTCGCGGTGGGAATATTGTCGTAACCGAAGATACGCGCGACTTCCTCGATGAGGTCTTCCTCGCGTTCGATGTCAAAGCGACTGCTTGGCGCTGTGACCTGCCAACCCTCGCTCGTCGTCGCCACTTGCATGCCCAGCGCAGTGAAGATGCGCGCCACCTCGGCATCGGCCACATCCACGCCCAGCACGCGTTTCAGCCGCGCACGCCGCAACGTCACCGCCGTTGGCGTCGGCAGATCGGCCAGGTTCTCGGCTACCAGCACTGGTCCGGCTTTTCCACCGGCAATCGTCAGCAGCAATTCGGTGGCGCGCTCCAGCGCGCGACGCGGCAGCTCGGGATCCACGCCGCGCTCGAAGCGGTGCGAAGCGTCGGTGTGCAGGCCCAGCTTGCGTGCGCGGCCCATGATCGCCGCCGGCGCGAAGTGCGCCGATTCGAGAAAGATGTTGCCGGTGGCATCGGTGACACGTGAATCGAACCCGCCCATCACGCCGGCCACGGCCAGCGCCTTGCGCTCGTCGGCGATCAGCACGAAACCTTCGTCCAGTTTCGCTTCGTTGCCATCGAGCAGCTTCAGCGTTTCCCCGGGTCGCGCATGGCGCACCACGATGTCACCTTCGAGCGTGTCGTTGTCGAACGCGTGCATCGGCTGACCCAGCTCGAGCATCACGTAATGGGTGACGTCGACCACGGCACTGATCGGTCGCAGCCCGGCTCGGCGCAGCCGTTCGGCCAGCCACAGCGGAGTACGTGCAGACGGATCGATGCCTTCGACGATGCGGCCGAGATAGCGCGGCGCATCCTTGCCTGCTTCCAGGCGGATGCCGCGGCGTGCATCACCGGTAACCGGGACGGCGGCTTGCACCGGCATTTTCACTGCGCTGCCGAACAAGGCGGCCACGTCGTGCGCCAGACCGACCAGTCCCAGGCAGTCGGGCCGGTTCGGGGTGAGCTTCAGCTCGAAACTGGCATCAGGCAGGCCGAGGTAATCGGCCAGTGGCTGGCCGACCGGCGCGTCGAGCGGCAGCTCCAGCAGACCGGAAGCATCGGTGTCGATGCCGAGCTCCTTTGCCGAGCACAGCATGCCGGACGACTCCACGCCGCGCAGCTTGGCCGCCTTGATCGCGATACCTCCCGGAAGGGTCGCGCCGACCATGGCCAGCGGCACCTTGATGCCCACGCGCGCGTTCGGCGCGCCGCAGACGATCTGGAGCGGCTCGCCCTGCCCCGCATCGACCTTGCACACTTGCAGGCGGTCGGCTTCGGGGTGTTTCCCGGCAGCGACGATCTCGGCCACCACCACGCCGGCCAGGCCGTCGCCCAGCGGCGTGAGCTCTTCCACTTCCAGCCCCGCCATGGTCAGCGCGTGGGCCAGTTCGGCCCGGCCGGCCTTGATTTCGACCAGCTCGCGCAGCCAGTTCTCGGAAAATTTCATGCTTGTGGATTCCTGGATGCGATCAGGCGAACTGCTTGAGGAAACGCAGATCGTTCTCGAAGAACGCGCGCAGGTCGGAGACGCCGTAGCGCAGCATCGCGAAACGCTCCACGCCCAAGCCGAAGGCGAAGCCGGTGTAGCGTTCCGGATCGATGCCGCAGTTCGCCAGCACGGTCGGATGCACCATCCCGCAACCGAGCACTTCCAGCCAGCGGGTCGAACCGTCTTCGGCGTCCCAACGTATGTCCACCTCGGCCGAAGGCTCGGTGAAGGGGAAATAGCTGGGGCGGAAACGCATCTCGAAGTCGCGCTCGAAGAATGCGCGGATGAATTCGGCAAGCGTGCCTTTCAGGTCGGCGAAGCTGGAGGTCTCGTCGACCAGCAAGCCTTCGATCTGATGGAACATCGGCGAATGGGTCTGGTCCGAATCGCTGCGGTAGACCTTGCCCGGCGCAATGATGCGGATGGGCGGCTGGCGGCCCTTCATCGTGCGGATTTGCACTGGCGAGGTATGCGTGCGCAACAGGCGGCCGTCACCGAAGTAGAAGGTGTCGTGCATGGCCCGCGCCGGATGGTGCGGCGGGAAGTTCAGTGCTTCGAAATTGTGCCAGTCGTCCTCGATCTCCGGACCGTCGGCACGCTGGTAGCCGAGCCGCGCGAAGATCGACGCGATGCGTTCCAGTGCGCGGGTGATCGGATGGATACCGCCGCGCTCGCCATCGCGGCCAGGCAGGCTGATGTCCAGTTTCTCTGAGGCGAGGCGGCGTCCAAGCTCCGCCTGCTCCAGCAACTGCTTGCGTGCCGCCAGCGCCTCGGCCAGCCGGTCCTTGACCTTGTTCACCTCGGCGCCGCGCGCCTTGCGTTCGTCCGGTGCCAGGGCACCCAGCGTCTTCAGCGCGGCGGTGACGATGCCGCTCTTGCCCAGCAGGCCCACGCGCAGTGCGTCAAGCACCTCCAGCGTCTCGGCCTTGTCGATATCGGCCAGCGCCTGCGCGGCGCGGCTGTCCAGATCGTCCATCGTGTGATTCCCGTTCTTCCCACTTCCCTTGGGAAGCGGGCCGCGTGAGGCACAGTCCTTAGCGTTGCCATTGGCCATCGAAGCAGCTTCGACAAGGAACGGGCAAGCCCCGAACCCTCACCTCAATCCTCTCCCAAAGGGGAGGAGGCAATCGCAAAGAGCATTTATCCAAATAAAAACGGGGAGGAGGCGTTGGCCTCCTCCCCGCTTGCTTTACATCATATCGTGCTGACGCAGGAGCGTCCGACGATCAAGCGGCCAGACTGGCCTTCGCTTTCTCGGCGATCACTTCAAACGCCTTGATGTCGTGCACGGCGATGTCGGCCAGAACCTTGCGGTCCACCGTGATGCCAGCCTTGCTCAGGCCATTGATCAGGCGGCTGTAGGACAGGCCGAACATGCGCGCAGCGGCGTTGATGCGGACGATCCACAACGCACGGAACTGGCGCTTGCGCTGCTTGCGGCCGATATACGCGTACTGACCAGCCTTGATGACGGCCTGGTTGGCGACGCGGAAGACCTTGCGGCGGGCGTTGTAGTAGCCCTTGGCGCGGCCGATGACTTTCTTGTGACGACGACGGGCGGTGACGCCACGCTTTACACGAGCCATGGTCTATCTCCTCACAAATACGGCAGCATGCGAGCCACACCCGGCGCATCACATGCCTTGAGGTGGTTCGGTGCACGGAGACCACGCTTCAGCTTGGTCGACTTTTTGGTCAGGATGTGCGACTTGAACGCATGGCCGCACTTGATTTTGCCCGACGCGGTCTTGCGAAAACGCTTCGCAGCCGCCCGGTTGGTCTTGATCTTGGGCATGAGAATGCTCCTTGTGTGAGGCCCGTCCGTTGAGGACGGCCCCGGTTTCTGACTGATCTGGCGGTGGCCCTGAAGCCACGCTTTCCGTCCTGCCACGATCGGTGCACGACCCTTCCAAGCGGGTCGAACCCGTAATCATACGGGTTCATAAGGCTCAACACCAGCACGAAGTGCTGTCCGTCGCCTCATCTCCCCTCAGGAGAGGATTGAGGTGGGGTGCGGGGCCTGCCCCCGCAACTTATGTGAAACGACTGCCTTCAAGCCAGGCGGCGAAAGGGCATCGCCCGCAAGCGGGCTTCTGCCCTTTGGCGCAGCGCGGACGGCCTACTTCTTCTTCGGCCCGATCATCATGACCATCTGGCGACCTTCCAGGCGCGGGAAGGACTCGACCTGGCCGTTCTCGCCCACATCTTCCTGGATCTTCTTGGCCAGGTTCTGGCCCAGGTCCTGATGCGACATTTCGCGACCGCGGAAGCGGATGGTGACCTTGACCTTGTCGCCTTCTTCGAGGAAGCGAAGCATGTTGCGCAGCTTGATCTGGTAGTCGCCCACGTCCGTGACCGGACGGAACTTCACTTCCTTGATCTCGACCTGCTTCTGCTTCTTCTTGGCGGCCTGTGCCTTCTTCTGCGCTTCGAACTTGAACTTGCCGTAATCCATGATGCGGCAGACCGGCGGATCGCCGTTCGGCTGAATCTCGACCAGATCCATGCCGGCTTCCTGTGCCAGTGCCAGCGCCTCGTCACGGGTCAAAATACCGAGCTGCTCAGCCTCGGCACCGATGACACGTACCCGCGGCACACGGATTTCCAGGTTACGACGATTGCCCTTGTTGTCGGTGGTTGCGATACCACGATCCTCCAGAAGAAGTAATGAAACAGACCGCTCGGCGCTCAGCGCCGGGTTTCGGTCTCCAGTCGCTCGATGAAGTCGGCCAGCGGCATGCTGCCCAGATCCTCGCCGGAACGGGTACGCACAGAAACGGTCCCCGTCTCCTTCTCGCGATCACCAACCACGAGAAGATAAGGCACTTTCTGCATCGTATGTTCGCGGATTTTATAGCCGACTTTCTCGTTGCGCAAATCCGATTGTACCCGGAAACCTTTGTCGACAAGGGTTTGCGTCACTTGCCGGACGTAATCCGCCTGTGCATCGGTGATATTGAACGCCACCGCCTGGATCGGGGCCAGCCAGGCGGGCAGCAGGCCGGCGTGGTGTTCGATCAGGATACCGATGAAGCGCTCCATCGAGCCCACGATGGCCCGATGCAGCATCACCGGGTGCTGTTTCTGCGAGTGTTCGTCGACATACTCGGCGTCCAGGCGCTCGGGCATCATGAAGTCGACCTGCATGGTGCCGACCTGCCAGGCGCGACCGATCGAATCCTTGAGGTGGTATTCGATCTTGGGTGCATAGAAAGCACCCTCGCCCGGCAATTCTTCCCATGCCACACCGGCAGCGCGCAGCGCGTTGCGCAGCATCTCCTCGGTACGATCCCAGAATTCATCCGAACCGATGCGCTTTTCGGGGCGCAGCGCCAGCTTGATCGCCAGGTCGGTAAAACCGAAATCGGCGTAGACCTTCATGGCCTGCAGATGGAATGCGGTGACTTCCGCCTCGACCTGGTCCGGTGTGCAAAAGATGTGGCCATCGTCCTGGGTGAACGCACGTACGCGCATGATCCCGTGCAATGCGCCGGATGGTTCGTTGCGGTGGCAGCCGCCGAATTCGCCGTAACGGATCGGCAATTCGCGGTAGCTGTGCAGGCCGGTGTTGAACACCTGCACATGGCCGGGGCAGTTCATCGGCTTCAACGCGTAGGTGTGCTTCTCCGACTCGGTGAAGAACATGTTCTCGGCGTAATTGTCCCAATGCCCCGACTTCTTCCACAGCGATACGTCCAGCACCATCGGACAGCGCACTTCCTGGTAGCCGCTCTTTTTGTACACGCCGCGCATGTACTGTTCGACCTGCTGCCAGATTGCCCAGCCATTGGGGTGCCAGAACACCATGCCCGGGCTTTCTTCCTGCTGGTGGAACAGGTCGAGCTGCTTGCCGATCTTGCGATGGTCGCGTTTCTCGGCCTCCTCCAGCTGGTACAGGTAGGCTTTCAGGTCCTTGTCGTTGAGCCAAGCGGTGCCGTAGATGCGGGTCAGCATCGCGTTGTTGGAATCGCCACGCCAGTACGCGCCGGCCACCTTCATCAACTTGAACGCACGCAGTTTGCCGGTATTCGGCACGTGCGGGCCACGACACAGATCAGTGAACTCGCCCTGTGAATACAGCGACAGCGGCTCGTCGGACGGGATCGATTCGATGATCTCGGCCTTGTAGTTCTCGCCCATGCCGCGAAAGAACGCCACTGCCTCGTCGCGCGACTTCACGCTGCGCGTCACCGGCAATTGCTCGGCAACGATTTTGTGCATCTCCGCTTCGATCTTCGGCAGGTCGTCCGGGGTGAACGGGCGCTCGTAGGCAAAGTCGTAGTAGAAGCCGTTGTCGATCACCGGACCGATCGTGACCTGCGCTCCAGGAAACAGCCGCTGCACGGCCTGCCCCATCAGGTGCGCGGTGGAGTGACGCAGGATCTCCAGCGCCTCGGGGCTCTTGTCGGTGACGATCTGCAGGCTGGCATCGTGCTCAATCGGAAAACCGGCATCGACCAGTTGGCCGTCGACCTTGCCAGCCAGGGTCGCCTTGGCCAGACCGGCGCCAATCGAGGCGGCCACGTCCTGCACGGTGACGGGATGATCGAACGGCCGCTTGCTGCCGTCGGGTAGCGTGATCTCAATCATGGGAACCATTCTCTGAAAAGCAAAAAAAGGGCATCCGCCCTTCTTCGATAAAAAGCACAAGGCGTGGTGGATATCAGCAAGAGCAGCGGGTAGTTGCCATGTCGCACACTCGGCCGGCGCAGGCGCAGGCCACCTTGGTTTGTAAAATTGCAGAAACGCTAGTTTAGCCCAAATCCGCTGTCAATCCTCGCGCCGACAGCCATGTGGAGAAGCCTTGGGCGATACAAAGCGTTGCTCACTGCAAGGATCATCCATGCGCATCCTGGTCACCGGCACGGCCGGCTTCATCGGCGCCGCCCTGGCACAACGCCTGCTGGCGCGTGGCGATGTGGTCCACGGCTTCGACAACCACAACGACTACTATGCCCCTGCGTTGAAAGAGGCGCGCCTGGCGCACTTCATCGACCATCCCAACTACACCCACCAGCGCGCCGACCTGGCTGACGCCGATGCGGTGGACCACGCCTTCGCCACGTTCAAGCCGCAGCGGGTGGTGAACCTGGCGGCACAGGCCGGCGTGCGTTATTCGATCCAGAATCCGCGCGCCTACGTGCAGAGCAACCTGGCCGGCTTCGTCAACATCCTCGAAGGTTCCCGCCACAACAAGGTCGAACACCTGGTCTACGCATCATCCAGCTCGGTCTACGGCGCCAACCGCAAGCTGCCGTTCGCGGTGGAGGATGCGGTCGACCATCCGGTCAGCCTGTATGCCGCCAGCAAGAAGGCAAACGAGTTGATGGCGCACACCTACAGCCATCTCTACGACCTGCCCACCACCGGACTGCGTTTTTTCACGGTGTACGGACCGTGGGGCCGGCCGGACATGTCGCCGATGCTGTTCGCCGACCGGATCAGTCGTGGCGAACCGATCGACGTGTTCAACCATGGTCGTCACAGCCGCGACTTCACCTACATCGACGACATCGTCGAGGGCGTGATCCGCACGCTCGACCAGCCGGCAACGCCCGACCCCGCATACAACGCGGAACGGCCAAATCCCGGCACGTCGAGCGCGCCGTACCGCGTCTACAACATCGGCAACGACCCGCCGGTGCAGCTATTGCGCTTCATCGAGCTGCTGGAACAGCACCTCGGACGTACCGTGGAAAAACACCTGATGCCGATGCAGCCGGGCGACGTGCCCGATACATGGGCCGACGTATCGGCGTTGCGTCGTGACGTGGGCTACGCCCCCGGCACATCCATCGAAGATGGCGTTGCCCGCTTTGTGGCGTGGTATCGGGAATATCACGGGCAAGACTGAGACGCAGACCGCGCAACCTTCGGTGTCCCCGGGGACTGCGAGGATCCGGGCCGGTGCAACCGCAGAGGCCGATGCCGTATCCATGTCCTGGGGCGCCTGCCCCGCACCCTGTCCCCACCGGATCAGGCTCCATGCCCTATACCCATGCGCGGCAGCCGCACTGCCTTCCACATCGGCGAATCATTCGCGGCCTGCTCATGCTTCTCGTCGTGACGGCGCCGTTGGCAGCCCGCGCGAGCGAATCCTGCCAGGTTGGTACCTATCGCCTCGCCGACGGCCAGCTCGTCGATGTCGCACCTTCCGAAGGTGACACCCTGCGCTGGCGCAAACTCGACGGCAGCACCGGTGCGCTCACGCAGGTCGCTCCAGGAAAGTGGAAGAGCAGCTATGGCTGGACGGGGCGCCCCGACGGCATCGAGGTTAGCTTCGACACCTGTCCCGCGGCCTGCCTGCGTTTCGACGGCCAGCACGGTCGGCGCATTTCGCTGCGCATGACCGAAACGCGCTTCACATCGCACGGCACGCAACTGGCCGGCAGGCTGGTGTTGCCGGCGGGCAATGCGCGGGTACCGGTAGTGGTGCTGGTGCACGGCGCCGAACGCGCCTCCGCGCGCCGCATCTATGCCCTGCAACGCATGTTGCCTGCGCAGGGCGTGGGCGCGTTCGTCTACGACAAGCGCGGCACCGGCGACTCGAGCGGTCGCTACACGCAGGATTTCGAACTGCTCGCCGACGACGCGGTGGCCGCGATGCATCAGGCCCGGAGGCTCGCGGGAAAGCGCCTCGGTCGCATCGGCTACCAAGGCGGCAGCCAGGGCGGCTGGGTGGTACCGCTGGCCGCTCGGCGCGAGCGCGTGGACTTCGCCATCGTCAGCTTCGGCCTGGCCGTCTCGGTGATCGACGAGGACCAGCAGGAGATCGCGCTGGAGATGCAGCTGAAGGGTTACGACCCGGACATCGTCGCCAAGGCCCAGGCCATCGGCGCGGCAGCCGAGCGATTGATCGCCAGCGGTTTTACCGAAGGTTTCGACGAACTCGACGCCATCCGGGAAAAGTATCGCCACGAGCCCTGGTACAAGGACGTCCACGGGAATTACACCTGGATGATCCTGCCGATCCATCGCGAGGAGGTCGCCAGCAAGGGCGCCGCCCTCCGCTTCGGCACTCCGTTCCACTACGACCCGATGCCAACCCTGTCCGCGCTGACGGTGCCGCAACTATGGGTGCTCGGCGGGCAGGACTTGGAGGCCCCCAGTGCCGAAACCTCACGCCGGCTTCGAGGACTGATTGCCCACGGCCATTTGATCACCCTGGCGCTCTACCCTGACGCCGAGCATGGCATGACGGAATTCGAGACGGGCAAGCACGGCGAACGCATCTCCACGCGCTACCCGCCGGGCTATTTCCGCATGCTGGCAGAGTTCGCGCGCCACGGACGTCTCGACGACGATTATGGGCAGGCGCGCATCATGCGTCCCGCTTCCGCCGGGACGACACCCGGCATGCCGACGGCCAACCATCCGTAACCGCGGTCGCCATTCCCTGCCGGCCACGGCTTAGAACGGCTTGGCGGTCACCAGGTAGATCACGCACAGCAGCAACAGCACCGGCAGCTCGTTGATCCAGCGCAGGGCTCGCGACGAAGGCAACGCACCGCCAGCGATCCTGCGTTTGAGCAGACGACCACACCCGATGAAATACACCAGCAACAGCACTACCAGGGTCAGCTTGGCATCGATCCAGTGCATGCCGCTCGTGACATTCGGCATCGTCGCCGGAAAAACGCGCCAGCCCTGCCACAGGACCACCCCGAACACGAACGCCATGCCGAACATGTTGTGGCCGAACTTGTACAACCGCCGCGCCATCAACTGCAGTCGTGCCTGCACCGCGGGCTCATTGGCGGTTTCGGCCAGGTTCACCAGAATTCGCGGCAGGTAGAACACCGTGGCCATCCAGGCGATCACGAACAGCAGGTGCAGCGACTTGATCAGCAGATAGACAGTCATGGTGGGCATGCGTGGCCGCTGCAACGCGCAGCACCGTGATGATAGCGCGCGACGTCGACGTCACCTCACGACTGCGGCGTTCATTCCCTGGTCGGCCCGATTCTTTCGAGCAGGGCCTGCAACAGCCGCTCCTGCAGCGCTGGATCAAGGGGCTGGTTATGCCGATCGGTGAGCTGGAAGAAGTCCTCCACCCGCTCGCCAAACGTGGCGATGCGCGCATCGTGCACGCGCACCTCGGTACTCAGCATCACTTGCGCCACCGCGGCCAGCAGGCCGGGACGATCGGTGCCGACCAGGGCCAGCTGGGTGCGGTCGCCGGCGGCGTGGAAACCGATCTTCGGTGTCATCTGGAAGTGTTTCTGATGACGCGACATTCCACGCTTGCTCGGCTGCACGCCGGCCGACTGCATCAGTGCGCGCTGCAGTCGCTGCTCCAGCTCTTCCGCACGGGCGAGGCTGACCGGCTGCTGGCTGTCCGCGTCAAGCAGGAGGAAGGTGTCCAGCGCCATGCCGGTCGGCGAACTGAGGACGCGCGACTCCACCACTGAGAAGCGCAACCGGTCGAGCACGGCCGTCACCGTGGCGAACAAACCGTCGCGATCCGGCGTGTAGACGAACAGCTCGGTACTCCCGCGCACCGACAACGGATGCACGGCAACCAGCGGCAAAGCACCTCGTGCCTGCATGATGGCTGCAGTCTGCCAGGCGATCTGCTCGGGCCGGTGGCGCAGGAAACTGAGTTGTGGGAAATCCGCCCAGACCCGCATCACGTCCGCCTCGGAGTGACCCTCGTTCATCAGCAGGGCCAACGCGTATTCCGAGCATTCCTGCACGCGCACCCCGATGTCGCGCGGAAGCTCGACGTCACTGCGCAGGGCATAACGGGTGGCGGTGTACAGATCGGACAACAGCCGGTCCTTCCAGCCGTTCCACAACCGCGGGCTGGTGCCGATGATGTCGGCGATGGTCAGCAGGTATAGCTGGCCAAGCCGCTCGCGATCGCCGACGAGCTCGGCGAACCGGTGCACCACGTCCGGATCGGTGATGTCCTGACGCTGTGCGGTGGTACTCATCAGCAAGTGCCAGCGCACCAGCCAGGCGATCCGCTCGATATCGGCCGGCGGCAGGCCGAGCCGCATGCAGAACGCGCGCGCCTCCTCTTCGCCCAGCACCGAATGATCGCCGCCGCGGCCTTTGGCAATGTCGTGGAACAGTCCGGCCAACAGCAGCACTTCGGGCTTGGCCAGGCTGGCCCAGATCTCGCGACCCAACGAAAATTCCCGCTGTGCCGCCGGGTCGGCGAAGCGGGCCATGTTGCGCAACACGCGCAAGGTGTGTTCATCGACCGTGTAGACGTGGAACAGGTCGTATTGCATGCGTCCGAACACCTTGCCGAACGCCGGCAGGATCGCCGCCAACAGGCCGTGCCGGTTCATCCGCCACAACGCTTCCACGGCAGGTGCGCCACGGCGCAGCAGCCGAAGGAACGCCGCGAGCACCTCGCGATCGTCCGCCAGCGCATGGCCGTGAACAGCCGTGGCCTGGTGGATGCGACGCATGGCGTCGGCACTGAAACCGACCACGCCGGCCTGATCCATCCGCGCGATGAAAATCTCCACCAGCGCTGCCGGCCGACGCATGAACAACTGCGGATCGAGCGCCGCCAATCGCGACCCGTAGCGCACGAAGGCGTCGCCTACCGGATGGGCCTCGCCTGGTGGTTCCAGCATTTCTTCGAAGCGCTCAGCCACCTGCACGCCGAGCCGCTCGACCTGGCTGGCGGCGCGGTAATAGCCCTGCATGAACTGCTCGACGCCGAGGTTTTTCTCGTGTTCGTCCTGGAAACCGAGCCGGGTGGCCAGTGCGCGCTGATAGTCGAACAGCAGGCGCTCCTCCGGCCGCCCGGCCTCCAGATGCAACGCATAACGGTAACGGCGCAAGGTGGTCTCGGACTGCTCCAGTGCCGCCAACTCGGCCGGATCGAGCAGCCCTTCGACGACCATGTCGGACAGGTCGTTGGTATGCGCCAGCCGCCGGCCCATCCAGCGCAACGAATCGAGCGTGCGCAAGCCGCCGGGACCATCCTTGAGGTTCGGTTCCAGGTTGTAGGCGGTGTCGTCGTAACGGGCGTGCCGTGCATCGCGTTCGGCCAGCCGGGCCGCCAGGTAATCCTGCGGCGGCCATAGCGAAGGATCATCGACAATCGCCCGCAAATGTTCGTCGAACAACGGGTCGCCAGCCAGTCGGCGCGCGTCCAGCAAGCTGGTAAAGACGCTGGGGTCCTGCGCCGCCAGTGCGCGGCACTGCGTCGGATCACGCACGGCGTGGCCGACTTTCAGCCCGATATCCCACAGCGTGGCAAAAAACTGTTCCAGCGCACGCACCCGCGCCGACGCGGGCGATGTCACCAGCGCCAGCAGGTCCACGTCGGAATGAGGAAACAGCAGGCCGCGGCCGAAGCCGCCCACCGCGAACAACGCCGCGCCGTCCACTTCGCCCAGACAGGCCATCCATACATGCACGACCACCCTCGCCACCGACTCGCCACGCCGTCGCGCCAGCGCGCTGGCATCGACGCCATCACGAAACGCCGTGGCCAGCGCGCGGTCGACATCGCCCAGCAATTGCCGCAGCGCGCGACGCGCTTCGACGGAAACACCGGAACGCGGCACCGCCACCGGCAGGCGCGGCAACGGCGGCATGACTGCAGTGGCGAGCGTCGACATCATGGCTTGGTGCAGCACTCCGCGGGCATTGCCCGACCCGCACGAAAGTAGCAGCCTGCCGGCATCTGTGTGGAAGCGGTTTCAGCCACCCGGCCTCGCGGCTTCGGGGAAGACAGGATCAAGACATCGCGACTGAAGTCGCCCCCACAGAACCGGGCGTCAGGCATCCGGCCAGGGCGTGAGGATCTCGAAGCCATCGTCGGTGACGGCGATGGTGTGCTCCCACTGTGCCGACAGCGAATGATCCTTGGTCACCACGGTCCAGCCATCGGGCAGCTGGCGGGTTTGCGGCTTGCCGGCATTGATCATCGGCTCGATGGTGAAGGTCATGCCTTTTTTCAGTTCGACACCGGTGCCGGGCTTGCCGTAATGCAGTACCTGCGGCTCGTCGTGGTAGATCTTGCCGATACCGTGGCCGCAGTACTCCTTGACCACGCTGAAACCGGCCGCCTCGGCGTGCTGCTGGATCGCATGGCCGATGTCGCCCAGGGTGGCACCCGGACGCACCGACTCGATACCGCGCATCATGGCCTCGAAGGTCGTGTCGACCAGCCGCTTGGCCAGCACCGACGGCGTACCGGCGATGTACATGCGGCTGGTGTCGCCGTGCCAGCCATCCTTGATCACGGTGACGTCGAGGTTGACGATGTCGCCGTCCTTGAGCACCTTGCCCTCGTTCGGGATGCCATGGCAGATCACGTGGTTGACCGAGGTGCACAGGGTCTTGGGGAACCCGTGGTAGCCGACGTTGGCAGGAATCGCCTTCTGCACGTTGACGATGTGCTCGTAGGCAAGCCGGTCGAGTTCCTCGGTGGTGACGCCCGGCTTGACGTGATCCTTCAGCATGGCCAGCACTTCGGCCGCCAGCTTGCCGGCAACGCGCATGCCTTCAAGGTCTTCAGGGGATTTCAGGGTAATGGCCATGCGTTCCACTCATATGGCGGCAGAAGCTCTCGGGCTCAAGTCATTGAATTCCGGGCAACTTGCCGTACTGCCGGCGTACCGGCTACAATTTCGGAGTTTTGCAGGGCTGACATATCCGTTTTGACGGCCAGCCAGTGCAAAGCGAACCGGGATTGTAACCCTGTGCGGTACAACACCCAAACCAACGCCACACACGCATCGGCACCGTCTTCGGGGTGCTGCGCCTCGCCCATTCCTATCATCGGGCAAGTCGCGGTCGAAGCCGGGGATGCGTGGAGGTCCCAACCCCCGAGTCTGAATTCAGACTCACACAATTGGAGTTACACCCATGGCCCAAGTCACCATGCGCCAGATGCTCGAAGCGGGCGTCCATTTCGGTCACCAGACCCGTTACTGGAATCCCAAGATGGCTCCGTACATCTTCGGCGCCCGCGGCAAGATCCACATCATCAATCTCGAAAAGACCCTGCCGCTGTTCACCGACGCGATGAATTTCCTGTCGGGCTTGGCGCAGAAGCGCGGCACGATCCTGTTCGTCGGCACCAAGCGTTCGGCGCGTGAGCCGTTGGCCGAAGAGGCTGCCCGTGCCGGCATGCCGTTCGTCACCTCGCGCTGGCTCGGCGGCATGCTGACCAACTTCCGCACGGTGAAGCAGTCCGTGTCGCGCCTGAAGGAACTGGAAGCGGCCGAGACCGACGGTTCGTTCGAGAAGCTGGTCAAGCACGAAGTGCTGGCCCGTCGTCGCGAACGCGACAAGCTGCAGGCCTCGCTGGGCGGCATCAAGGACATGAACCGTCTGCCTGACGCACTGTTCGTGATCGATATCGGCCACGAAGACATCGCCGTGCAGGAAGCCAAGAAGCTCGGCATTCCGGTGATCGCCGTGGTCGACACCAATTACAACCCGGAACTGGTCGACTACGCCATCCCGGGCAATGACGACGCGATCCGCGCGATCCAGCTGTACGCCCGTGCTGCCGCCGACTCGATCCTCGAAGGCAAGGCTGCCGCTCCGGCCGCCGCCCAGGGCGACGCCAACGACTTCGTCGAACTGGACGAAGAAGGCAACCCGGTCGCCAAGATCGATCGCAAGGCCGGTGCTCCGCGCCGTGACGCCGCCCCGCGCAAGGGCGCTCCGCGTCGTGACGGTGGTCGTGACAACGGCCGCGGCCCGCGCAACGATGGCGCGCCTGCCTCCAAGTAAGCGCGACGACGGCGGCTCATCCCGCCGTCGCATCCGCACGCGATAACCGCGCCGTAGCCGGCACAGGCTACGGCGCATTCAAGCATTGAGGACTAATGATGAGCAATATTTCCGCCCAACTGGTCAAGGAGCTGCGCGAGCGTTCCGGGGCCGGCATGATGGAATGCAAGAAGGCGCTGGTCGAGAACAACGGCGACATCGATACCGCGATGGAATGGCTGCGCAAGTCCGGCTTGGCCAAGGCCGACAAGAAGGCCAGCCGCATCGCCGCTGAAGGCCGCATCGTGGCCGCCCAGGCCGCCGGCAAGGCCGTGCTGGTCGAAATCAACTGCGAGACCGACTTCGTCGCCAAGGACGCCAGCTTCCTGAAGTTCAGCGACACCGTCGCCGACGTCGCCCTGAACTCCCACGCCGCCGACGTCGACGCGCTGAAGGCTGCCGCCTATCCGGGCGCCGCCAGCGTGGAAGAAGCTGCCAAGACACTGATCGCCACCATCGGCGAGAAGATCGACGTGCGCCGCATGGCCCGCATCGAGACCGACGGCACCATCGGCAGCTACATCCATGGCGGCCGCATCGGCGTGCTGGTGGCGCTGAAGGGCGGCTCCGAGGAGCTGGCCAAAGGCATCGCCATGCACGTGGCAGCGATGAACCCGGCGCATATCCGCGCCGAGGACGTTCCGGCCGAGTTCCTGGCCAAGGAAAAAGACATCGCACTGAGCCAGATGTCCGACAAGGAAAAGGCCAAACCGGCCGAAATCCTCGAGAAGATCGTCGCCGGCAAGGTCAACAAGATCATTTCCGAAGTCACCCTGCTCGGTCAGCCTTATGTGCTGGACACCAACGTGAGCGTCACCGATGCGCTTAAAAAGGAAGGCGCCGAGGTCATCTCCGTCGCTCGCCTGGCCGTTGGCGAAGGCATCGAGAAAGTCACCGAAGATTTCGCCGCCGAAGTGATGAAGCAGGCGGGCCTGGCGTAACCGCCAGCCCGACAGGCAGAGATCGGCCATCCATGGCCGGGCTCTCCACAAACCCGTTTCGAACGAAGGCCGCGAGCAATCGCGGCCTTCTTTTTTTGGATGGCGGCCACGCCTGTCACCCGCATCGCACAAGAATCACATGCGCGCCGCGTGTCGCACCCGCGCGCCGCTATAATGCGGCGGTTTACCTCATACAATCCGGAGCCCCCATGAGCGACCAGCCCAAGTACCAACGCATCCTGCTCAAGCTCTCCGGCGAAGCATTGATGGGCGAAGCCGATTACGGCATCGATCCGAAGGTGATCGGCCGTCTTGCCGATGAAATCATCGAAGTTCAGAAGACCGGCGTGCAGATCGGCATCGTGATCGGCGGCGGCAACATCTTCCGTGGCGCCGGCCTCGCCGCTGCAGGCATGGACCGGGTCACCGGCGATCACATGGGCATGCTGGCCACCGTCATGAACGCGCTGGCGATGCAGGACGCGATCGAGAAACGCGGGGGCTTTGCCCGCGTGACCAGCGCCATCCAGATCCACGACGTGGCCGAGGATTACATCCGTCGCCGCGCCATCCGCCACATCGAGAAAGGCCGCATCGTGCTGTTTGCCGCCGGCACCGGCAATCCCTTCTTCACCACCGACTCGGCCGCCGCGTTGCGCGCCGTGGAGATCGGTGCCGACCTGTTGCTCAAGGCGACCAAGGTCGACGGCGTGTACACCGCTGATCCGGCCAAGCACGCCGACGCCACCCGCTACGACCGGCTCGGCTACGACGACGTGATCGAGCGCAAGCTGGCGGTGATGGATACCGCCGCGATCGCGCTGTGCCGCGATCAACAGATGCCACTGCGCATCTACGACATGACCGTGCCGGGCAACCTGATGCGGATCATGCAGGGCGAGTCGATCGGCACCCTGGTCGACGGAAACTGATGCCCTCGCCGGGCAACCGCTCCGCCGCTGCTATAATCGAACGTTGCCAAATTTATCGGGAAAAGCCACATGCTCAATGACATCAAGAACGATGCCCAGACCCGCATGGGCAAAAGCATCGACTCGCTCAAGCACGACCTCACGCGCATCCGCACGGGCCGCGCCAGCACGGCATTGGTGGACGGCATCAAGGTGTCCTATTACGGCTCGGACATGCCGTTGTCGCAGGTCGCGTCCGTATCGCTGTCCGACTCGCGTACGATCCTGATCACGCCGTGGGAAAAGAACATGGTGGCGCCCATCGAGAAGGCGTTGATGGCCTCGGACCTCGGCATCACGCCGACCACCGCCGGCACCGTGATCCGCCTGAACATGCCCGCGCTCACTGAAGAGCGCCGCCGCGAGCTGGCCAAGCTCGTCGGTCACGAAGGCGAGAACGCCAAGATCGCGATCCGCAACGTGCGCCGCGATGCCCTGCAGCAGGTCAAGGATCTGCTCAAGGAAAAGCTGATCACCGAGGACGACGATCGCCGCGTCGACGACGAAATCCAGAAGCTCACCGATCGCGCAGTGAAGGACATTGATGGCGTGGTCAAGGCCAAGGAAGAGGAGCTGATGGCGCTCTGAGCGCCATCACATCAACATGCCCGGCGCCGAAGCCGCTCAGGTTCCGCGCCACATCGCCATCGTGATGGACGGCAACGGCCGCTGGGCCAAGGCGCGTCACCGCCCGCGCAGCTTCGGCCATAACGCCGGTCGCAAGGCCGTGCGCGAGGTCATCGAAGCGAGCCTGCGTGAAGGCGTGAAGGCCCTCACCCTGTTCGCCTTCTCCAGCGAGAACTGGCAGCGTCCACAGGAAGAGGTCGGCGCGCTGATGAGCCTGTTCGTGCGCGCGCTGGACAAGGAAGTGGACGAGCTGCACGGCAATGGCGTGCGACTGCGCTTCATCGGCGACCTGGGCGCATTCGACGAGCCATTGCGCCAGCGCATGCACGCCGCGATGGAACGTACTGCCGGCAACACGAAGCTGCAGGTGAACATCGCGGTGAATTACGGTGGCCGCTGGGACATCGTGCAGGCCACTCGTCAGGCCGCCCTGGCGGTCGCTCGCGGCGAGCTGGCGGCGCAGGACATCGACGAGACCCGGCTGGGCCAATGGATGAGCCTGGCCGAACTGCCGCCGCTGGACCTGTTCATCCGCACCGGTGGCGAATGCCGCATCAGCAACTTCCTGTTGTGGCAGGTCGCCTACGCCGAGCTGTACTTTACCGATACCCTGTGGCCAGATTTCGACCAGGCGTGCCTGCGCCAGGCCATCGAAGACTATGCCCGCCGCGAGCGCCGTTACGGCCGCACCGGCGAGCAGGTCACCCCCCTTTCCTGAGGATTCCCATGCTGCTTCAGCGCGTTCTCACCGCCATGGTCCTCACGCCATTGGCGATCCTGATCATCATGTTGCCGGCGACCGCGGCATTCGCCGCCATCGTCGCGCTGGCCTTTCTCGCCGCCCTGTGGGAATGGACCCAGCTCAGCGGCCTGAAGAGCAGCCCCTGGCGCATCGGCCTGCTGGTCGTTGCAGCCGGCGTATTTGCCCTGCTGTGGCGCGTCCATGCCACCGCGTTTACGCCATGGCTGCTGGCAGCTGGCGTGGCCTGGTGGCTGCTGGCCTGCCTGTGGCTGCGTCATTTCGCCTTCGCGGCCGCGCCGACCCGCGAAAACCTCGCGCTGAAACTGCTCGCCGGCGCGTTCGTGATCTTCCCGGCATGGGTCGCGCTGACCAGCATCCATGCCCGTGAACCCCACGGTCACTGGTGGACCCTGTTGGCGCTAGTGATCGTCTGGGTCTCCGACATCGGCGCCTATTTCAGCGGCCGCGCGTTCGGCAAACGCAAGTTGGCGCCGCAGATCAGTCCCGGCAAGACCTGGGCTGGCGCCTATGGCGCAATGGTGGCCGGCGTGCTGGTTGCCGAGATCGGCGGTTGGCTGCTCGACGTGCGTGGCGCCCGACTGGTGGCGCTGGCACTGCTGGCAGCGATCACCGTGGCGATCTCGATCGTTGGCGACCTCATCGAGAGCCTGATGAAACGGCATGCCCAGGTGAAGGATTCGGGCACCATTTTCCCCGGCCATGGCGGCCTGATGGACCGGCTGGACAGCGTGTTTGCCGCGCTGCCGGTATTCGCCGCCGGCCTGTTGTTGCTGGACATCTGAGATGCACCACGTCGCCGTCCTCGGCGCCACCGGCTCGATCGGCGGCAGCACGCTCGATGTCATCGCGCGCCACCCGGAGCGTTTCCGCGCGACGGTGCTGGCTGCGCATCGCCAGGTCGAGGCGTTGGCCGCGCTTTGTGTGCAGCACCGACCGGATCTGGCGGTGATCGCCGACCCCTCGCTGGAGGCCGAACTGGCACGCCGCCTGGCCGCCGCCGGCGTGCATTGCGAAGTGGCCAGCGGTCATGCCGCACTGACCACGGCGGCATCCGGCAACTTGTGCGACACCGTGGTGGCCGCCATCGTCGGCGCCGCCGGCCTGGACTCCACACTTGCCGCTGCGCGCGCGGGCAAACGCCTGCTGCTGGCCAACAAGGAATCGATCGTGATGGCCGGCCCGCTGTTGCTGGAAGCGGTGAGCTTTGGCGGCGGCGCGCTGATTCCGGTCGATTCCGAACACAATGCGATCTTCCAGTGCCTGCCCGGCGGACGTCCCGACCTGGGCAAAGGCGGCGTGCGCCGGCTGATCCTGACCGCTTCCGGCGGCCCGTTCCGCGGCCGCACACGCGCCGAACTGGCCGATATCACGCCGGACCAGGCCTGCAAGCATCCCAATTGGGTGATGGGCCGCAAGATCTCCGTGGATTCGGCCACCCTGATGAACAAAGGCCTCGAAGTCATCGAGGCGCACCATCTGTTCGGCGCACCGGCCGATGCCATCGATGTGGTGGTGCACCCGCAGAGCCTCGTGCATTCGATGGTCGAGTACGTCGACGGTTCGGTGCTCGCCCAGTTGGGCAACCCGGACATGCGCACTGCGATCGCCCATGCGCTGGCCTGGCCGGAACGGGTCGATTCCGGCGTGCCTTCGCTGGATCTGTCCACTTGCGCGCCGCTGCAATTCGAACAGCCGGATCTGACCACCTTCCGCTGCCTGGCACTGGCGTTTCAGGCGTTGCGCGCCGGCGGCGATGCCCCGGCCGTGTTGAACGCCGCCAACGAAATCGCGGTGGAGGCGTTCCTGGCCGGCGCGTTGCCGTTCCTGTCGATCGCCGATGTCGTCGAATCCGTCCTTGCGGAACTGCCGGCGCAGCCCGTGGTCGATGTTCAGACCCTTGCTGAACGCGACCGGGTCGCCCGTGAGGCGGCCCGTCGCGTTCTGCGCAATGCTTGCTGATATTCTTGTGCTGATGACGTTTCTTTACGGTATTTAATGACTTCCTTCTTCGGCTCGGTGTTCTGGTTGCTGGTCACGCTTGGCGTGCTGGTGACCTTTCATGAATTCGGCCACTACTGGGTCGCGCGCCGCTGTGGGGTCAAGGTGCTGCGTTTCTCGGTCGGCTTCGGCAATGCGATCTGGAAACGTATCGGCCGCGACGGCACCGAATACCAGATCGCCGCGATCCCGCTTGGAGGCTACGTCAAGATGCTCGACGCCCGCGAGGGCGAGGTCGATCCGGCCCTGCGCGACCAGGAATTCACCGGCAAATCGGTGTGGAAGCGCATCGCCATCGTCGCGGCCGGCCCGGGCTTCAACCTGATCTTCACGGTGGCCGCGTTCTGGCTGATGTTCATGCTGGGTCGCCCGGACGTGGCACCCGTCGTAACCGCGTTACCGCAGAGTGTCGCGGCCAAGGCGGGCGTCCAGCCCGGTGACCGCATCATCAGCATCGACGGCCGCGCGGTAACCACCTGGACCGATTCGATGGATGCGGTGGCCAACGCCCTGCTCGGGCGTACCCCGCTGCCGCTCACCGTGCGTGGCCTCGACGGCCATTCGCGCAATCTGGTGATGCCGCTGAACGAGCTGCCGCCGGGCCAGGACGTTGGCCAGTACCTCGCCGCTCTGGGGTTGCAGCTGGCGCCGCCGCCGGCGATTGCCGCTACCGTGATGCCCAGCCAGCCGGCCGCGCTGGCCGGCATGCAGGGCGGTGACCGCATCGTCAGTGTCAATGGCAAACCGGTCGACGACTTCATCGGGTTCGGCAAGCTGGTACAGGCCGATGCCGCCAAATCGCCGACGCTGGCCATCACCGTCGAACGGGCCGGCCAGCCGCTGCAGCTGAAGGTCACGGCCCGATGGGAGTCGCTGGAAGGCCAGTCACGGAAATGGGTCATGGGCGTTGGCGCGCCGATGCCCGAGCAGGCCACCGTGCACTATGGCCCGGTCAAGGCGTTAGGCGCTTCGCTCAGCACGACCTGGCGCAACACCACGCAGACTTTCGGCATGCTCGGCAAGATGCTGACCGGCCAGGCCTCGACCAGGAACCTGTCCGGCGTTATCGGCATCGCCGAAGTAGCCAATGCCTCGGCCAACATGGGCCCGGCCTGGTTCCTGCAATTTCTGGCGCTGATCTCGCTGAGCTTGGCGATCCTCAACCTGCTGCCAATCCCGGTCCTGGATGGCGGGCACCTGCTGTACTATCTTGTGGAGTTGATCAAGGGCAGCCCGGTCAGCGAACAAGCGATGGTTGTCGGCCAGTACATCGGCCTGGCATTGCTGTTCACCCTGATGGGGTTGGCTTTCTACAACGACATCCATCGCATGTTGCTGTCGTGACGCCGATGGCCTGCGATCGCAACATGTCGAAGGCACGTCTGTCTGCGCCAGCCACGGTACGGCGCGGTGGTGTGTCAGCCCATGCACTCCCGCCACGGAGTGTGGACTTTTTTTCGAGGCAGGGCCTGTCCCTGCCTCATGCGTTGATCGGGGCGGCCACGCTGGCTGCTCCATCGAAATAACCCTACGGAATCGACGATGAAGCGTATCGCCGCGCTGATCCTGCTTGCCTCCCTCTCCGCCAATGCGTTCGCGTTCGACCCGTTCGTGGTGTCGGACATCCGCATCGACGGTCTCAGCCGCATCTCCGCCGGTACCGTGTACAACTACCTGCCGATCAACAAGGGCGACCAGTTGACGAGTGCCGAGGCCCAGCGGGCCATTCGCGCGTTGTACCGGACCAAGTTCTTCAGCGACGTCGAATTCGATCGCGACGGTGACATCCTGGTGATCAAGGTGGTCGAGCGGCCGTCGATCGCCAAGCTGACGCTGCGTGGCAACAAGGACATCAAGACCGACGACCTCAAGAAGGGGCTGAAGGAAATCGGCCTGTCCGAAGGCGAAACCTTCGACCGGCTGGCGCTGGACAACGTGCAGCAGGAGTTGATCCGGCAATACTACAACCGCGGCAAGTACAACGTATCGGTCGATCCGCACGTGACCCGGCTGGACCGCAACCGCGTGGCCGTCGAAATCGAGATCCGCGAGGGCAAGGCCGCCAAGATCAAGGAGCTGAATGTCCTGGGCAACCATGCGTTCACCGACAAGGCGATACGCGATGGCTTCGAATCGGACACCACCAACTGGATGTCCTGGTATTCGAAGGACGACCAGTACTCCCGCGAGAAACTCTCCGGCGACCTGGAGAAGCTGCAGTCCTACTACATGGATCGCGGTTACGCCGATTTCGGCGTCGACTCCACCCAGGTAGCCATTGCGCCGGACAAGCGCGCGATGTACATCGACGCCAGCATCAAGGAAGGCGAAATTTACAAGGTGTCCGACGTCAAGCTGCTCGGTGACCTGATCCTTCCGGAAGCAACCATGCGCCAGTTGGTCTTCATCAGGAAGGACCAGACGTTCAACCGCGCGGCGGTCGAGGCAAGCACCAAGGCGATCAAGGCGGTGCTGGCCAATATCGGCTACGCCTACGCGAAGGTCAGCCCAATTCCGAAGCTGGACAAGGACAAGCGCACCGTCGACCTGACGCTCTACGTCGAGCCGGGCCAGCGCGTGTATGTGCGCCGGGTCGTGTTCGAGGGCAATACCCGTACCGAGGACAACGTGCTGCGTCGCGAGATGCGCCAGCTCGAAGGCTCGTGGTATTCGCAGGCCGCGCTCGACCGTTCCAAGATCCGCCTGCAGAGGCTTGGTTATTTCAAGAAGGTCGACATCGACAAGAAGCTGGTGCCGGGCACGCAGGATCAGGTGGATGTCAGCGTCAAGGTCGAGGAGCAATCCGCCGGCAGCATGCAGTTCGGTGTCGGTTATTCGCAGTACTCCGGCATCATCCTGAACGCCTCGGTGTCGCAGAACAACCTCTTTGGCACCGGTGACAGCTTCTCGATCAGTGGCGAGCGCAGCAGCATCACCACCAATATCGGCCTCAACTACTACAACCCGTACCTGACCGACAACAACATCGGCATCGGCTATAGCGCGTCGTTCTCGAAGACCGATTACGGCAATACCGATTTCGCGAACTACGCCACCAGCGCCAAGAGCTTCTCCACCTACCTCGGCATACCGATCACGGAGACCGACGCTCTGCGCGTGGGCCTGGGCATCAGCAGCAACAAGGTCAACCTGTATCAGGGCTACAGCCCGCAGGTTCTGATCGACTACCAGAACGAGATCGGCAACCAGACCATCCACACCTGGACCGGTACGCTGGGCTGGAACCACGACACCCGCAACGGCTACTGGGCACCGACCCGCGGCGGCCTGATCTCGGCCAACGCCGATGTCGCCCTGCCCGGCTCGACCGTGCAGTACTGGAAGCTGTCCACTGAAATCAACCATTACTGGCCGATCGGCAAGGGTTTCGTGCTGTACCTGGATGGTCAGGTCGGCTATGGCAAGACCTACAGCAAAAACGGCATCAGTGACGATCAATTCGCCGCCTTGCAAAAAGCCACCACAGCGCAGGATCCCACGCACCAGCTCACCGACATGCGCCAGGACTTCCCGTTCTGGCAGAACCTCTACGCTGGCGGCGTGCGGGACGTACGCGGCTTCCAGGACAACACGCTGGGGCCGCGGGTCTGCATCGACGGCAGCGCTCCCAGCTCAAACGGCATGTGCAACGGCGGCGCCTATTACTCGCAGCCGATCGGTGGCGCGTTCAAGGTCCTCGGTACCGCGCAGGTCTATCTACCGCTGCCGTTCCTGAAAGACGTCAACACCGCCCGCGTGTCCTGGTTCATGGATGTCGGCAACGTCTACAAGGACTACAAGAGCTTCAATGCCTCCGCGCTGCGTGCATCCACCGGTCTGTCACTGCAGTGGCAGGCTCCGATCGGGCCGCTGATCATCAGCTTCGCCGTGCCTTTCCGCACGCAAGCTGCGGACAACCACTACGAGGAACGGATCCAGTTCACCTTCGGCAGCCAGTTCTGAGCTGACCCGGTCATCGTGAAACCCGGAAAGCGCGGCCATGCCGCGCTTTCTTTTGCCCGGCGATGCACTGCGCCCGGCGGCACCACCCTTTACAATGGCTGGCAGTCTCCGGAGCAAGCATGAACGCAATCAATTACACCGTGGCTGATCTGGCCGAACGATTCGGCCTCGCCATCGGCGGCGATGGCACGCGGGTCATCGACGGCGTCGGTACGCTGGCCGGTGCCGGTCCCAGCCAGCTGAGTTTCCTCTCCAACAGCAAATACACCGCCCAGCTCGCCGCCACCCGCGCCGGCGTGGTGGTGTTGAGCAGGGAAAACCTCGACGATTGCCCGACCGCTGCGTTGATCGCCGAGGATCCCTACGTCGCCTACGCAAAGATTGCTGCGCTGTTCGAACGGCACGCGGCAGCGCCACCGGGCATTCATCCCAGTGCCGTGGTTTCGGCAAGCGCGCAGGTCAGTGCCAGCGCCAGCATCGGCCCTTGCTGCGTCATTGGAGACGACGCGATCATCGGCGACGGCGCGATCCTCGGCCCACACTGCATCATCGGCGAGGACTGTACCGTCGGTGCCCACTCCCGGCTGGTGGCACGGGTCACCCTGGTCACCCGCGTAACCCTGGGCCAGCGCGTACTGGTACATCCTGGCGCGGTGATCGGTTCGGACGGCTTCGGCCTGGCGTTCGATCGCAGCGCGTCCACGCATGGCGGCTGGGTCAAGCTGCCGCAACTGGGCGGCGTGCGCATCGGTGATGACTGCGAAATCGGCGCCAACACCACGATCGATCGCGGCGCGCTGGACGATACCGTGCTGGAAGAAGACGTGCGACTGGACAACCAGATCCAGATCGCCCACAACGTCCACGTCGGCGCACACACCGCGATGGCTGGCTGCGCCGCGGTGGCCGGCACCGCGAAAATCGGCCGCTACTGCATGATCGGCGGCAACGCCGGCGTGCTTGGTCATCTCGAACTGGCCGACCGGGTTACCATTACCGCCAAGAGCCTGGTCACGCATTCGATCCGCGAACCCGGCGAATATTCATCTGGCGTGCCACTGCAGGACAACCGTCAGTGGCGGAAGAACGCGGCGCGCTTCAAACATCTGGACGAGTACGCGCGTCGGCTGGCGGCGCTGGAGAAGGAAAGCAACAATGAGTGAGAAAAAGGGCGTCATGCCATTGCCGATCAATGTGGAGCAGATCCAGGAATTGCTGCCGCATCGCTATCCGTTCCTGCTGGTCGATCGCGTGATCGAGATCGTGCCGAATGTCAGTGTGGTCGCGCTGAAGAACGTGAGCATCAACGAACCGTTCTTCAACGGCCATTTCCCCGGCCACCCGGTGATGCCTGGCGTGCTGATCGTCGAGGCGATGGCCCAGGCCGCCGGCCTGCTGACCCAGATCAGCCGGCGGATCAATGGCGACACCGGCAACCCGCTGTTCTATCTGGTCAAGGTCGACAATGCGCGCTTCAATGCGCCGGTCGTTCCCGGCGACCAGCTGCGGCTGGAAGTCAGCCAGAAGCGACTGGTGCGTGGCATGGGCCTGTTCATCGCCCGCACCCTGGTCGATGGCAAGGAAGTGGCCAGCTGCGAACTGATGTGCGCTGCGAGGGCCGACAAATGATCCATCCCACTGCATTGATCGATCCGTCCGCCGTCATCGGCAACAACGTCAGCATCGGTGCCTACAGCGTGATCGGTGCCGAAGTGGAAATCGGCGACGGCACGGTGATCGGTCCGCACGTGGTCATCGAGGGACCGACACGGATTGGCCGCGACAACCGCATCGCGCAGTTCGCCTCGCTGGGCGGCGCGCCGCAGGACAAGAAATTCACCGGCGAGCGTACCGAGCTGATCATCGGCGACCGCAACCTGATCCGTGAATTCGCCACCCTCAACCGCGGCACCGGGGATGGCGGTGGCGCCACCCGCATTGGCAACGACAACTGGGTGCTGGCTTATGTCCATGTGGCCCACGACTGCCAGATCGGCAACAACGTGGTGTTCTCGAACTACTCGGCCCTGGCCGGCCACGTAACCATCGGCGACTGGACGATCCTGTCCGGCTACTCCGGCGTACACCAGTTCTGCAAGGTCGGCGCGCACGCCTTCATCGGCATGGGCTGCCTGGTTGGCCATGACGTGCCGCCATTCGTGATGATGGCAAACGAGCAGCAGGGCCGTCCGCGCGGCATCAACAGCGAAGGCCTGAAGCGCCGCGGCTTCGACGCCACCCGCATCGCGGCGATCAAGCGCGCCTACCGCACCCTGTACATGGCCGGGCTATCGTTACCCGAAGCATGCGAGAAACTGGCTGAGCAGGCACGGGAAAGTGATGATGTCCGCGCAATGCTCGAGTTTCTCGGCCACAGCGAGCGCGCGCTGGCGCGCTAGCGTGGAAATCGGAAAGGGAGCATCGGAAATGGTTACCAGCCAAGTCGCTCACCGGTACCGTGCAGCGCACGTGCAGCCCGCGCTTTCCCCGGCACCATGACTTCGACAAACCCACCGCCATCCACGAGTCCCGAGTCCCGAGTTCCGAGTTCCGGCTACCCGCTCATCGCCATCATTGCTGGCGAGGATTCCGGCGACCAGCTCGGTGCCGACCTAATCGGCGCGTTGCGGCGGCGTTATCCGCAAGCGCGGTTCGTCGGCATCGGCGGCGCGCGCATGCAGGCGCAGGGCTTCGAATCCTGGTACGACATCCGCGAGCTTTCGCTGTTCGGTTTCAGCGAAGTGATCAGCCACCTGCCGCGGCTGCTGCGCCTGCGCAAGGCACTGGTTGCTCGGATGGTGCAGGCAAGTCCGGCGGTGGTGATCGGCATCGACGCACCCGACTTCAACCTTGGCGTCGAACAGCGCCTGAAGCAGGCCGGCCTGCGCACCGTCCACTACGTCAGCCCCTCGGTGTGGGCATGGCGCGAGAAGCGCGCGGAGAAGATCGGCCGCAGCGCGAGCCTCGTGTTGTGCCTGTTTCCGATGGAGCCGTCGATCTATGCCAAGCACGGCATCGACGCCCGCTTCGTCGGCCATCCATTGGCCGATCGTTTCGCGCTCGTCTCGGACCGCGTCGGTGCCCGTGACTTCCTGCAATTGCCGCAACAGGTTCCGGTACTGGCGGTGTTGCCGGGCAGCCGGCCTTCTGAAGTCGCAAGGTTGGGTTCGATCTTCATCGATGCGGCCCGCCAGGTCGCCGCTGCCCTGCCGGGTTTGCGCGTCGTGATTCCCGCCGCCAACCCGCAGGTGCACGCAAAACTCAAGGAACTGCTGGCCGGGGGGGCACATGACGATGCCGCACCGTTGCTGCTGGATGGCAACGCGCATGAGGCGATGCTGGCTGCCGACGTCGTGCTGCTGGCATCCGGCACGGCCACCCTGGAGGCGATGCTGGCCAAGCGCCCGATGGTCGTGGGCTACCGCGTCTCGCCAATGAGCTATCGCATTGCCCGCGCGCTGAAGATGCTGAAGACCGATGTCTACGCCTTGCCGAACATCCTCGCGCGCGTCGCCGGGCTCGGTGAAAAGCCGCTGGTCCCGGAACTGATGCAGGACGACTGCACCGCCACCAACCTGGCTGCCGCCACGCTGGAGCTATTTCACGATAGCGAGCGCCGCGGCCATATTGTGGCTGCATTCGAACAACTGCACCGACTGTTGCGCGGCGACCTGGAGAGTCATGCCGGGGAACGGGCGGCCACGGCCATAGCAGAGTTCGTCGATGCCGGGCAGACCCATGATTGACCCTCGGTAGCAGTCGCCCGTTGACCGCGTCCTGCCGGCTCCAACCACACCGCCGTACATCGCGTCTCGCCAAGTCCCTGCATCTGGTGCCGGATCGAACAGCCCCAAGACATGCGAGGGATGTCGAGCGACGCGAAGCGAAATAAGCCTTGAAATGCCGCCTCTGATGCGTTTTGGCGATTGCCCACGGCCACCGGCTGGGCGTCCGATGAGGAAACTGCGTGGCGTCGCCTGACCAGGCGTCGGCGAATGCAGGTTCATATGACTGCCGGGTTTGGCCGTCCATTTGAATGCGTGCCGGAAAAGAACACGGCCGCTTTCGCGACCGTGTTCGGTGACACATGACGGCGGCTGAAGCTCAGGCCGCGGCGTCTTTCAGCTTCTTCAGCGGACGGATCTTGATCTTGGTGCTGGCCGGCTTGGCGGCGAACCACTGCTCTTCCTTGGTGAACGGGTTGACGCCCTTGCGCTTGGGCTTGGCCGGAACACTGACGGCGGAGATCTTCAACAGGCCAGGCAGCATGAACGAGCCAGCGCCTTTCTTGTGAACGGATCCGGCGACCGCGCCTTCCAGCGCGGCGAGGACCGCGCGCACGTCCTTGGCCACCACGCCGCTGGCGTCGACGATATGTGCCACCAGAGTGGACTTGTTCAGGACGTCCTTGATTGGCTTTACTGCCGGAGCGGCAGCTGCCTTGGAGACGGTTTTCTTCTTTGCTGCCGGCTTGGTCTTCGCCATGAATTTCCCCGATTGGATAGTTGGTAGGTTGGATTCGACTGCCCATCGGCAAGCCGAAGGCACCGATAGTCTGCACTATCGCCCAATCAAGCATCAATTGCATCTGCAGCTGAATTTTCGGGCGACATCCCATCCGCTGGGCTTTGATGGGTCAAACAGCCCTGCCCGGACGCGCCATGACGCGCCCCCCGGACAAGGCGAATGCCGCGCAACCATGCCAAAATCAGCTCATCCACCGATATCCCGCGCACCTATGACTACTCAGAAATATGACTTCCGCCAGTTCCAGGAAGAGCTGACCAAGCTCGAACGCAAGGTTGAAAAGCAGCAACCCGCCAAGCCGCTCGGCAAGAAAGCCGCCGCTGCCCAGCGGCTGGCGATGGCGCGTGAGGAGTTCCTGGGGCTGCAGAAACGGCACGGGCTGACCGTTGCCGATGTGGTGGCCTTCTTCCCCGAGGAGGAAGGCATTGCCTACCTGCAGGAGCTCATCATCGCAGCGCAGGCAAAACCCCGGCGCACCCGGAAGTCGTGACGCAAGCGTGTTCGGCGATGTCGCTACCGCTCGCCTGACCCGCCCGTACGTAGCCCTTCAATGCTTCGGCGTTGGCGCAACCCGCCTGGCCGGCAGCGCGTATGCCACCAGCGAATCGCCCATCTTCGTACCCAGCGAGCCGTGGCCGCCGGCCATCACCACCACGTACTGGCGGCCGCTCCTGTCGGACACATAGCTCATCGGCGTGGCCTGTCCACCGGCGGGCAGACGCGACTGCCACAGCTTTTTGCCGGTGCGCACGTCATACGCTCGCAGGTAGTAGTCCAGCGCGCTGCTGAGGAATGCAACGCCGCCGCCGGTGGTCATCGGACCGCCGAGGCTGGGCACGCCCAGCGGCAGCGGTATGCCTAGCGGCGCCTGGTCCTGGATGGTGCCGTTGCGATGCATCCACACGCGCTGCATGGTGTCGAGATCCACCGCAGCGATATAGCCCCACGGTGGCGCCTGGCAGGGAATGCCCAGCGGCGACAACAGCGGGTGCAGGTCGACCGCGAACGGCGTGCCGGTCATCGGCTGCACGCCCTGCTCGCTGCCCGAACCGCCTCTCGCATCGGCCTTGTCGCGCGGAATCAGGGTCGATACGAAGGCCATGTCATTGGGGTTGAGGATCGCCAGCCGACGCAGCGGATCGATCGCGATGCCACCCCAGTCGAACACGCCGAAATCGCCCGGATACACCAGCGATCCTTGCACCGATGGCGGCGTAAAGATGCCCTCGTAGCGCAGTTTTTTGAACATGATCCGGCAAATCAACTGGTCGAACGGATTGGTCCCCCACATGTCGCGCTCGCGCAGCGCCGGCGGCTTGAACGACAGTGCCGAGAACGGCTGCGTGGGTGATACCCGATCGCCCGCAGCCGCGCCCTGTGGTACCGGTTGTTCCGGCGCGGGCACGATCAGCTTGCCGTCGCGACGGTCGATCACGTAGAGGTCGCCACGTTTGCTCGAAGCGATCAGCGCAGGCACCTTGCCCTGCGGGGTGTTCAGGTCGACCAGGCTTGGCTGACCACCGATATCCATGTCCCACAAGTCGTGGTGCACGGTCTGGTAAACCCAGCGCAACTGGCCAGTCGCCACGTCCAGCGCCACGATCGAACTGTTGAACCGCTCGCCCTGCGGATCGCGATGTCCGCCCCACATGTCCGGCGTCTGGTTGCCCATCGGAATGTAGACCAGGCCAAGCTTCTCATCGACGCTGGACACGCTCCACGAATTCGGCGAATTGTGCACATAGGTCTGGCCCGGTCCCAACGGCGCCGTGCTGGTCGGATTCGATGCGTCCCAGTTCCACAGCAATTTGCCGGTGTCGATGTCGTACCCGCGGATCGCACCGGAAGGTTCGTGGGTGGAATCGTTGTCGGTCACGCTGGCGCTGACGATCAACACATGCCGGGTCGCCAGCGGCGGCGAGGTCGGGTTGAGGAAACCGCGCTGTTTCATCGGCTGGTTTTCGTTCAGGCCGATCACCCCATGGTCGCCAAAGCTGTCGCACCGCTGGCCGGTGTCGGCATTGATCGCCACGATGGTGGCATCGGCGGTCGGCGCGAAGATGCGGCGCGGACATTCATCGAAATGGATCATCGACATCGCCACTGCGCCTTTGGGCGTCGGTGGCCGCACGATGGATGAAGCGGACGCGCTCGCCGCGGGCAGCCAGGCCATCGCATCCGCGCCGACGTACGCGCCGGAGTCGTGATAGGCCACGCCGCGGCAGATCATGTGCTGGTAATTTTTCGCCTGCCGATTGATCTTCGGGTCATAGCGCCAGCGCTGTTTGCCCGTGTCGGGATCGAGCGCGATCACGATATTGTGTGGCGTGCAGAGGTACAGCATGCCGTTCGCCTTCAACGGGGTGACCTCGTTGGCGATCTCCCGCGGATCGTTCGGGCCCTTGAAATCACCGGTATGGAACGTCCACGCCGGTTGCAGCTTCTGTACGTTCTGCGCGGTGATCTGTTGCGCCGGTGCGTAGCGATCGCCGTAACCGGTGTGCCCGTAGGCGCTCCAGTCACCCGCCGCGGTGAACGGTGTCGGCGCGGTCCCGCTCGCGGCCATGCGGTCCGCGGCAACTTCGCCGGGGTGATCGGGCGGCGCTTGCAGCAACGCGACGATGCCAACGATGGCGGCGATCAGCACCGCGCCACCCAGCGCCCAACCTTCTCCGCGCAACAGCGCGACATGGTCGCCCTGGACCGCACGAAGCTTGCGATTGACGAACGGCAGCCACAACCACAGGCCCAACGCAAACCACACATCCAGCCGTGGCAGCAGCTGCCACCAGTCCAGTCGCACCTCCACCAGCGCCCATGCGGTGCTGCCGAACAGCACCAGCGCATACAACCATAAGGCCTCGCGCCGCGCCGCGACCAACAGGATGCCGCTGCCGGCCATACCCAGGCCGGCAAGCAGGTAGTAGAGCGAGCCCCCCAGCGCCATCAGGCGCACACCGCCGACGACCAGAGCCAGGCCCAACAGGACGAACACGAGGCCGGTAATCAGCAGCAACGGGCCGGAACGCGACAATCGGGACATGGCGATCTCAATGGGAGGATGTGAAACAAACGGCAGGCGCGTCGCACATGCCCGTCCGCCTATGTAACACCGGCAATGACTACGTTGCGTTGACGTCAGCCACGATTCAGCCCCGTCGCGCGTATTCACCGCGCGTTGGCGCAGCCGGACCAAGACTCGGGCTCCCTTGGTCAAGCATGAGGTGGCTCCATGAAGAACCGGATCACATCACTCACTTTCGTCCTGGCGCTGGGCTCGCTCTCCCTGTCGGGTATCGCGATGGCCCAGCAGGCGATGACTCAGCCACAGGTGAACAGCAAACTCACCGAACAGGGCTATACGCGGATTCACGACCTGAAGTTCAAGGATGGCATGTGGCGCGCCGAGGCAAAAAGCGCAAACGGCGAAAAAGTCCATTTGCGCGTCGACGCAAAAACGGGCCAGGTCTATCCGGACGAACAGGTTTCCAAGCTGAGCGAGCAGGACATCCGTGCATCGCTGGAATCCCAGGGCTACACCCATGTCCACGACGTGGACTTCGATGACGGCATGTGGAAAGCCAAGGCCGACAACCCCTCGGGCAACAAGGTGAAGCTGAAGGTCGATGCCGGCACCGGCAAGGTGGTCGCCATCGATTGAGCCACCCGCGCTGGACGGTCGATGGACCGGCACACGTCGCCTCATTAGTATCGGAGGACTACTTTCTCCGACAGGTGACTGCCCGTGAAGCGACTGCTCCTTTGCACCTTGATCATGGCCGCGTGCCCGATCGTGCTGGCCACCGATACGCCGATGTTCAGTACCGCGCGGCTATCGAGCGAAGTGAAGACCCTGTCCTCCGATGCGTTCGAAGGCCGCGGGCCGGCCACGTTGGCTGAGGCGAAGACGATCGACTATGTCGTGACGCAGATGAAAGCCGCCGGGCTGCAGCCCGGCGGCGACATCAAGAATGGCAGGCGCACATGGACCCAGGCCGTGCCGCTGCAGCGCAGTCAAATCATGGGCACTCCGACGCTGACGCTAGAGCTTGGAGGCAAACACGAAGCACTGACTCAGGGCGAGCAGATCGCGGTGCGCGCGCCGATGAACGGCAGCAAGTCGGTGGCAATCACCAACGCGCCGCTGGTATTCGTCGGTTACGGCGTGAAGGCACCCGAACGCCAGTGGGACGATTTCAAGGGCGTCGACTTGCGCGGCAAGATTGCCGTGGTACTGGTCAACGATCCCGATTTCGAAACCGGCAAGGGCGACT
The DNA here is from genome assembly GCF_049994385.1 of Rhodanobacter sp. Col0626. Lineage (GTDB taxonomy): Bacteria > Pseudomonadota > Gammaproteobacteria > Xanthomonadales > Rhodanobacteraceae > Rhodanobacter. The sequence goes on along the minus strand of NZ_CP188260.1, from coordinate 1,273,076 downwards.
TCGGCGGCAAGGCGATGACCTACTACGGTCGCTGGACCTACAAGTACGAGGAAGCTGCCCGGCAGGGCGCGCTGGGCATGCTGGTGATCCACGAAACCGCGCCGGCTTCGTACGGCTGGGCCACGGTGAAGAACTCCAACATCAACACCATGTTCGACATCGTGCGCGACAAGCCCGCGTCGGTGCATCCGGAGCTGGAAGGATGGATCCAGCACGACCTGGCCGTCGACATGTTCAAGCACGCGGGGTTGAATTTCGACACGCTCAAGAAGCAGGCACAGACGCGCGCGTTCAAGCCGGTGATACTGACGGGCGAGAGTCTGTCAGCCAGTTTCAGAGTCGATTCGAGCGTGATCACCTCGCACAACATCGTCGGCCGCATCGAGGGCAGCAAGCGTCCCGACGAGACGGTGATCTACAGCGCACACTGGGATCATCTCGGTGTCGGCGCACCCGACGCGAGAGGCGATCGCATCTACAACGGTGCCGTCGACAATGCCACTGGCACCGCCGCGCTGATCGAGATGGGTCGCGCATTCGCGCACGGCCCGAAGCCCGAGCGCTCGGTAGTGTTTCTCAACGTCACCGCCGAAGAGAAAGGCCTGCTCGGCTCCGAGTACTACGCCGCCAATCCGCTCTATCCGCTGGCCACCACGGCCGGCGTGCTCAACGTCGACGCGCTCGATCCGCATGGCCCGGCACGCAACTTCACCATTTCCGGCAGCGCGAAACTGGGGCTGCTCGACGACCTGATCGCCGACGCGAAGACCTACGGCATGACCTACACGGCAGATCCGAAACCGGACGCCGGTTACTTCTTCCGCTCCGATCATTTCTCGTTCGCCAAGCGCGGCGTGCCGGCCATCTCGTTCGGTTCCGGCGACGACTGGATCGATGGCGGCCTCAAGGCCGGCAAGGCGGCGGAAGACGACTACACCGCCAAACGCTATCACCAGCCCGCCGATGAATGGGAAGCCGGCTGGCCGTTCACCGGCATGGCGCGCGACCTGCAGCTGCTCTACACCGTCGGCAACCAGCTGGCCAATTCGGACGCGTGGCCAAACTGGGGAAAGGACTCCGAGTTCCGCGCCATCCGCGACCAGACAGCCACCCAACGCAAGTAACCGGTCCGTCGCCGGGCTCCTTCCGCTGCATGTGGTGACAGGATCAGCTCCGACCTTTTCGCCACCCGGAGCCACCCCCTCCCAGCCTCCCCCTGCAAGCAGGAGGAGGAGCAAAGTTTCCATCAAGCGGAAGGAATCCGGCCGGCGCCACGCTCCCTCCCCTGCATGCAGGGGAGGGCTGGGGTGGGGTCAGCTCTTGACCTTTTCGCCACCGGGGCACCCCTCCCTCCTGACAGCAGAGGGAGGGAGCAAAATCATCTACGTTCCCACGCTGGCGAAAAGGACGCCGTATCCCGGCAAGTACAACCGGCCCGCATCGACGCGGCCCTGCAGCAGCCCATGGCCTTGCAGTTGGCGTGGTTCGCCAAGCTCGGCCGGCAGAGCGATGTCGATCGCTGCATCGGCCAGGTTGAACGTGACCAGCACGGTATGGCCGTCCAAACGGCGAGTGAACGCCAGTATTGGTTCGACGGTCTCGATGAAAGAAATATCACCCCAGCGCAGGGCCGGCTGCGACTTGCGCCAGTGCATGAAAGTGCGGAACCCGCTCAACACGGAATGCGGATCGAGCTCCTGTCGGGTGACTGCCAGCGCGTGATGTTCCGGCGGCACGGGCAACCACGGCGTGCCGTGACTGAAGCCGGCGTGGGCACCCTGATCGTTCCACGGCATCGGCGTACGACAGCCGTCGCGGCCCTTGAACTGTGGCCAGAACGCGATGCCGTAGGGATCCCGCAGTGCCTCGTAAGGTACCTCGGCCTCCGTCAAACCAAGCTCCTCGCCCTGGTACACGCACACCGAGCCGCGCAATGAACAGACCATCGCGGTGAGCAGGTTGGCCAGTTGCGTCGACCGCGCGCCCCTGCCCCAGCGGGTCAGTACGCGTTCGACGTCGTGGTTTGAAATGGCCCAGCATGGCCAGCCATCGACCATCTGCTGCTCCAGCGCCTGCACGGTGCCGCGGATATGCGCGGCACTGAAGTCGTCAGTGAGCAGCTCGAAGCTGTAACCCATGTGCAGGCGACCGGGGCGGGTGTATTCGGCCATCGTCGCCAGCGAGTCTTCCGAAGAAATCTCGCCCAGCGCGGCGACATCCTTGTAGCCGTCCATCAGCGTGCGCAGCTCGCCGAGAAACGCCAGGTTCTGTGGCTGCGTGTTGTTGTAATAGTGGTATTGGAACGCGTACGGATTGTCCGGACTGAAGCCGCGGCCGACACGCTTTTCCTTCGGCTTGGGTGGGTTGTCGCGCAGCTCGCTGTCGTGGAAACAGAAGTTGATCGCATCCAGCCGGAACCCGTCCACGCCCTTGTCCAGCCAGAACCGCACGCTGTCGAGGATCGCCGCGCGCACTGCAGGGTTGTGGAAATTCAGGTCCGGCTGCGAGGTCAGGAAGTTGTGCAGGTAGTACTGCCCGCGGCGCGGCTCCCATTGCCAGGCCGAACCGCCGAACAGCGAAAGCCAGTTGTTCGGCGCGCTGCCATCGTCCTTCGCATCGGCCCACACGTACCAGTCGGCCCGGGAATTGTCATGGCTCTCGCGGCTTTCCTTGAACCAGGCATGCTCGGCCGAGGTATGGCTGAGCACCTGGTCGATCATCACCTTGAGGCCGCGGTCGTGCGCACTCGTCAGCAGCCGGTCGAAATCCCCCAATGTGCCGAACAGTGGATCGACGTCGCGATAGTCGGCGATGTCGTAACCGAAATCGGCCATCGGCGACTTGAAGAACGGCGCAATCCAGATCGCGTCGACACCCAGGCTGGCCACGTAATCGAGCCGCTCGATGATGCCCGGAAGATCGCCCACGCCATCGCCGTCGGTATCGAGGAAACTGCGCGGGTAGATCTGATAGGTGACGGCGCCGCGCCACCAGGGTGCATCGGACATTGAACGGATCCCGTGACGTGAGCTCGACGTGCCGGAGCGTGCCCGTCGGCGAATGGTTGCCAGCTTAGCCGCAGCTTCTTGAAGTCATGCAGTGGTCTGCATACGTATTCATTTGTGCTGCGATCGCGTCATGCGGTGCACGCGAGCACATGACGATGACTCAGGCACCGATATGCCCATGAACCGCTGCAGCGAGTCCGAGCGCGACTTCGCACGGTGCAACCCGCCTCTGTCCCGTGCTTGTGCATGATCGATGTTGCACTGCGATGACCGCCTGCACGGTGTGCGCATGAATACGTATGCAGAAACTGGCTCGCCACGGAAAGCCGGCCCTACCATGCCTCCACACCGCTGGACACGCTTCGACCAGCGCAGCCTGTCGACGTCGGCGATAACGGCGTCGCGCAGCCAGAACTCAAAAAACGACAACGATATTTTCGTGGGGAGACGAGAACATGCTAGTGAAACGCAACGTGATGGCCCTGGCGCTGATTGCCGCGGGCGTGTGCTTCACCGCGGGAGTGTACGCAGCGCCAGCGGCGCGCCATGACGGTCCGGCCACCACCTTGAACGCCCCGCAGGATACGCAGGACCAGACCCAGCCGCAGGCCGCCGACGCGAGCGCCAGCGACAAGGATCGCAAGAAGGCCAAGAAGCTCCAGGCCGTCGAGGTGAACGGATTCGTCAGCAGCATCGAGAACTCCACCGCGCTCAAGCGCAATGCCAACAGCATCGTCGAGGCAGTGTCCGCCGAACAGATCGGCAAGCTGCCTGGCGTCAGCATCGCGGACACGCTCGGTCGCCTGCCCGGCCTGGCGGTGCAGACCGTCAGTGGCCGCCCGCAGGTGCTGACCATCCACGGCCTCGGCCCCGATTTCTCCACCGCGCTGGTCAATGGTGGCCAGCAGGTTTCGACGTCCAACAACCGGGACGTGCAGTTCGATCAGTATCCGTCGAGCTGGTTCAACAACGTGGTGGTGCATCTGAGCCCCCAGGCCAACCTGATCGGCCAGGGCCTTGCCGGCACCGTCGACATGCAAACCATTCGTCCGCTGGAGAAGGACAAGCCCGAGGCGGCGATCAACGCCCACTACATCTGGGACGGCATGTCGCAGTTGGCCAACGGCCCCGGCGTCAGCGACAAGGGCTACAACGTCAACGGCGTATGGGTGAACCAGTTTGCCGACCACACCGTGGGCGTCACGCTCGGCGTGGACATGGAATCCAACCCCTCGCAGATCCAGCACCAGACGCCATGGGGTTACTTGGCCGACGCCAATGGCGACAACGTGGTGGGCGGGGCGAAGAACTACGGCATCTCCGACACGATGAAGCGCAACGGCGTACTGGCCACGCTGCAATGGCAGCCGAACGACCACTACACCAGCACCCTCGACCTCACCTACGACAACTTCAAGGAAACCCAGCAGGCCAAGGGCATGGAGCTGCCGTTCCTGTGGGGCAGCGCCGGCGTGGCCCCGGCACCGACCCTGGTGCCCGGCAACGTGGTCGACGGCTTCGTGAAGAGCGGCACCTACGAGAACATCAACCCGATCGTGCGCAACGACTACAACAGCACCAGCGCGCGGGTCTACAACTTCAACTGGGACAACAAATTCCGGATCAACGAGGACTGGACGGCCGATCTCGACGCAACCTACTCGCGTGCCACCCGCCGTGACGTCAACCTGGAAAGCTATTCGGGCACCGGCTACTACTACGGCCCGGCGGGCCCCACGGGCACTGGCCCGCATGGCCCCGGCGACACCATTGGCTTCAGTGAACTGGGCAACGGTCTGCTGCACGTCGATCCGACACTGGACTACACCGACGGCCAGTTCCTGACCGACCCGGAGGGCTGGGGCGCTGGCAACGGCCTGGTGCAGGCTGGCTTCATCAACGCGCCGCATACGGTCGACTACCTGGCCAACCTGCACCTGGACGTGGAGCGCTCGTTCGGCAGCGGCCCGTTCTCCAGCGTGCAGTTCGGCGTGGTCCGCGGCAACCGCACCAAGACCTACAACATCGAGCAGAACTTCCTGACCCTGCCGGGCGGTGCCACCACGGCGGCGATCAATGGCGGCGGCAGCTGCGATCCGCTGTCGTGGATGGGTGTCGGCGCGCAGACCTGCTACAACCCGTTCGACATGCTCGCCAACGGCTCGCTTGAGGAAGTGCCAACCTTCATGTCTTCGCTGTCGCTGCCGCCGAACTGGAAGGTGCGCGAGCAAGACGTAACCTCGTACCTGCAGTTCAACCTCGACACCTCCCTAGGCAATGTCGGCCTGCGCGGCAACGTCGGCATCCAGGTCGCGCACACCAACCAGTCCTCCGAGGGTGAGCGCGTGGTGCCGGGGACATCGCTCACCGGCGGACACACCGCGCTGGTGGCGGTAACCGGCGGCACCAAGTTCACCCGCTACCTGCCCAGCGCCAACCTGATCTTCGGCTTGACCGAGAATGACGACCTGCGCGTCAGCGCCGCCCGCACCATGGCGCGTCCGCGGATGGACCAGATGAACGCCAGCCTGGCCGTGACCGGCAACACCACGCACCTGGCGAACAACGACCCCAACCAATCGTTCTTCAGCGCCACCGGTGGCAACGCCGAGCTGCTGCCGACCATGGCCGACAATTACAATGTCAGCTACGAGCACTACTTCTCGGATACCTCGGGCTACCAGTGCACCGCCACTGACTCGAAGAATTCCGACCTTTGCCGTAGCGGTGGTGGCGGCTACTTCGCGGTATCGGGCTACTACCTCAAGCTGAGCGACTACATCAACCCGAACGCGGCTTTCCTGTATGACTTCAGCGCCTTCGTTCCGTCCTACCTGACGCCGACACAGCAGGCCCAGCTGGGCACCACCCTGGGCACCATCTCCGGTCCGACCAACGACGGCCACGGCTACGTGAAAGGCGCCCAGGTCACGTTGAATCTTCCGTTCAACCTGTTCACCCCGACCCTCAACGGACTCGGCGTGATCCTCACCGGCAATCGCGGCAAGAGCTCGCTGGTGTACGGCGACAACCCCTCGCCGATCACCGTGCCCGGATTGTCGAAGTGGGTGGCCAACGGCACGATCTACTACCAGCACAACGGGTTCGAGGCGCGCGTCAGCGACGACTACCGCTCCAGCTTCCTGGGTGAGGTGTCCGGCATCAGTGCCTCGCGCATCGAGCAGACCATTCGTGGCGGCAGCACCTACGACGCGCAGCTCAGCTACAGCTTCGACAGTGGCCGCCTCGCGGGACTGACCCTGATCGCCCAGGGTTCGAACCTGTCCAACAAGACCTTCATCACTTACCAGAACAACGATCCCCGTCAGGTCCTGACATGGGAAAGGTATGGCCGCCGGTTCGATGTCGGCGTTTCGTACAAGTTCCAGTAAGCCTGATCGACGTGTCTCCCCGGGCTCCGCTGTGTACTTTCCAGCGGGGCTTTTTCATGACACGCATACTCACGACGAAACCCGGACACTGCGGGAGCAAACACATGAACAATCGCCACGAAACCATGCCTCGCCGTCGATCCGATGTGCGCAGGAGCCGGTGATGGGCCATCGTCGCGTCAACTCGACCCTCCTGTCGATCCTTGCGCTGGGCATGGCTTTGGCCGCGCCGGCGCACTCCACACCGGCCCGTGATGCCCACACCGCGACGGCCCCCTCGGGCGTGTGGTACGAGATCTTCGTGCGTAGCTGGTACGACACCAACGGCGACGGCATCGGCGACCTCAACGGCGTCACCGCAAAACTCGACTACCTCAAATCGCTCGGCGTCAGCGGCATCTGGCTGATGCCGATCAATCCCTCGCCCAGCTATCACGGCTACGACGTCACCGACTATGACGGCATCAATCCGCAGTACGGCACGATGGAGGATTTTCGACACCTGCTGGATGAAGCACACAAGCGCCGGATCAAGGTCATCATCGACCTGGTGATCAACCACACCAGCGACAAGCACCCGTGGTTCCGCGCCGCCGAGCATCCCAACGACCCGCATCACGACTGGTACAGCTGGGCGCAACCGGATACCAACCTCACGGCCACCAGCGCCACCGGCACGCCGGCCTGGCACGCCACGTCCACGGGCAAGCGCTACCTCGGCATATTCGCCGGCGCCATGCCGGACCTCAACTACGACACGCCGGCCGTGCGCAGTGCGATGGTCAGGCTCGGCCAGTTCTGGCTGAGGCAGGGCGTCGATGGCTTTCGCCTCGATGCCGCACAACACGTGTATCTCGACTTTAAGTCGCAGGACGGTGACGCAACCGTGCTGAAGAAGAATCTCGCCTGGTGGTCGGAATTCCGCCGCGGCCTCGATGTGGTCAAACCCGGTGCCTATGTCGTCGGTGAAGTCACCCAGGACAGCGCGGAAAAACTCGCGCCATGGTTCCGGCCGTTGAGCGCGGCGTTCGACTTTCCGTTGGCGACGCGGCTGATCGACAGTGCGAAAAACGAACGCGCCGGCGATCTCGATTCGGTGCTCGTGCGTACCGACGCCGACTATCGCAAAGTCACTGGCAAGTCCGGCGTGGATGCACCGTTCCTGTCAAACCACGACCAGGAGCGCGTGATGAGCCAGCTCGACGGCCATCCGCAGCACATGCGCATGGCCGCCGCGATGCTGCTCACCCTGCCCGGCCAACCATTCGTCTACTACGGCGAGGAGCTCGGCATGCGCGGCAGGAAGCCCGATCCGAACCTGCGCGAGCCGATGCGCTGGCATCGCGACCCGCAGGGCGACGGCGAGACGCGCTGGAAAACCTTCAGCGCCGGCGACGGGCCGGATATTTCGGTGGATGCCGAGCAGCACACCGACGACTCGCTGCTGCATTACTACACGATGCTGATCGGCTGGCGTCGCGACGTCCGCGCCCTGCGCGACGGCGCCATCAGCGCCTATCCGTCGACCAATTCACACATAGCCGCGTGGCGACTCGACGATGCCGACAGCCACGTGCTGGTATTGCACAACCTGTCCGGTCAGCCACAGCAGGTGCCATTGAACGGCACCCATTTTCGCAACATCCGGTTGCACAGCCGGCCCGGCACCACGCTGAAGCATGGGCGAGTGTCGTTGCCGCCTTATGCCACCGCGATTCTGGATTGAAGCCATGACACCCGTGAGGAAACCCATGACGACCCCACCCATTCGCGAAGTGAAGTCCAGCCTGTCCCTGGCCGCATGGCTGTGTCTCGGTCTCGCACTCGCCCCGGGCGCCAGCCTTGCCGCACCGATGCAGACAGCCCAGGCCTCCCGCATGACTCATCTCGCCGACCACGTCATCACGGCCGGGCTCGGCACCGATGCAATGGATGTGCAGTTCGTCGCGCCCGGCATCGTGCATGTGCACTTCAAGCAGGATGGCGCCCCTGCGCTGGTGCTCGACCCTGCGCGCAAGCCGACCACATTCACCCAGGTGCGCGACGAACAGCTGGCGGATGGCGCCAGCCTTACCACCGCGGCCGGCTCGGTTCGCTGGGACCCCCAGCACCAGCAGCTGCAAATTACCGATGCGCGAAACCACCCGCTGCTGCGCATCGACGCCGACGCCCTGCGCCAGGGCAAGCTGCACGTACAGCACGCCGCGGACGACGCGCTGTACGGTATCGGCGGCTACAACGCCACCGAAGATGCTGCCGCGGGCATGTTGCGAACAGGCAAACAGGTTGTCGACGCCGGCGAGCAGGGTCACGCCGGCGCGCCATTCGTGTGGAGTACCGCCGGCTATGGCGTGCTGCTCGCCAGCGACGGCGCCACCTTCGCGCTGCAGCCCGCCACGATCACCGCCAGCAGTCCGCGCAACGATACGGACGTCTATATCCTGCTCGGCACGCCAGCGCAGATCTTCGACTCCCTGAGCCAGCTCAGCGGCAGTTCGCCGCTGTTCCCGAAGTGGGCCATGGGCTTCACCAACAGCCAGTGGGGCATCGACGAAAAGGAGCTGCTGCAGATCGTCGATACCTATCGCGCCAAACACATTCCGATCGACAACTTCACCATCGACTTCGACTGGAAGGCCTGGGGCGAGGACAACTACGGCGAGTTCCGCTGGAACCCGGCCAAATTTCCCGATGGTCCCGGCGGTGCGTTGAAGAAACAGATGGCCGCCCGCGGAATCACCCTGACCGGCATCATGAAACCGCGCATCCACGTCGATACGGTGGAGGGACGCTATGCCACCGCGCATGATTTCTGGGTGCCGGGCGAGAAAGTCAGCGACGATTATTTTTCGCACAAGCCGGTGAAGAACATCGACTTCGACCTGCCCGCCGCGCGCAGCTGGTTCGGCAACCTGGCGATCAAGTACGGCTACGACCAGGGCATCGCGGGCTGGTGGAACGACGAGGCGGACACCACCGGCAGCGATACCGAGTTCATGAACATGCAGCGCGCGCTGTACGACAGCCAGCGCGCCGTTTCGAACCAGCGCGTGTGGTCGATCAACCGCAACTTCTGGCTCGGATCACAGCGCTACGCCTACGGCCTATGGTCCGGTGACATTGCCACCGGCTTCGCCAGCATGGCCAGCCAGCGCGCACGCATGCTCAGTGCGATCAACGTGGGTGCGATGCAGTGGGGCATGGACGGTGGCGGCTTCAACCACGGCGCGCCGATACCGGAAAACTACGCGCGCTGGATCCAGTTCGGTGCCTTCACGCCGATCTTCCGCGTGCACGGCGACTTCGGCCAGAAACGCCAGCCGTGGGTCTACGGCCCCACCGCCGAGAAGGCGGCCACCGATGCGATCCGCCTGCGTTACACACTGATCCCGTACATCTACGCCTACGCCCACCGCCTGCATGTCGGCGGTGTCGGGCTGGTACGCCCGCTGCTGTTCGACTGGCCGCACGACACGAATGTGCGCAACGATGTCGACAGCTGGTTGTTCGGCGACTGGCTGTTGGTGTCGCCGGTGGTCGCGCAGGGACAGACCGCGAAGGATGTCTATCTTCCCACCGGCCGCTGGACCGACTGGTTCAGCGGCAAGGCGTATGACGGCGGCCAGACCGTCCACCTCGCCATCGACAGCAAGCACTGGAGCGACATCCCGCTATTCATCCGCGACGGCGCGATCATCCCGACCCAACCGGTCGAAGACTACGTCGGCCAGCACCCGCTCACCCAGCTCGATGTCGAGATGTTCCCTGCCGCACAACGCAGCAGGTTCGATTACTACGACGACGACGGCACCACCTACGACTACGAACACGGCCAGGATTATCGTCAGACCCTGGCGATGCAGCGCAGCGGCAGCACGGTGCAACTGGACATCGGCGAGGCGGCCGGCCGCTTCAAACCGGCACTGCGCTTCTACCTGTTGAAGATCCACGGCGGCGCGGCGGTACGCGTCAGCGGCAAGCTGAAAGCCTTTGCCAGCCTGGACGCGCTGAAGCAAGCCGATGGCGAAGGCTGGGCGAGTGGGCACGACCGCTACGGCGACGTCACCTGGGTACGCGTCGCCGCCTCGCGCGCCGCGGCACTCACGCTCGACATGAAATCCTGACCCCCTGTGTTGTAGGAGCGGCTTCAGCCGCGATGCTGTTGGAACGTAACCATGGAGCATCGCGGCTGAAGCCGCTCCTACAAGGGCGAGATATTCGTTCATTCGAAGTTTCACAAGCGCACGAACCCGGCAGCACGCCGGATCCACCCACCTGCGGAGGGATGTTCGATGGGCAATCAAGGCAACGCGACACACGGCTCGAAAGCCACCCTGGCTTGTGCACTCGCCGCTGCACTGGCGCTTTACGCACTCCCGGCCATCCATGACCCGGCGCGAGCGGCGAGCAACGACAACAACGTGGAATGGAACGGCCTGTTCCACGATCAGGGTCCGCTGTTCGACAACCACGTGGAGCCCAGCGCCAGCCAGGCGGTCACGCTGACACTGCGCACGTTCAAGGGCGACATCAGCAGCGCCAACATCAAGTACTACGACAATGCGGACGGCGCCTTCCACTGGGTCGCGATGAGCTGGTCGGCGAACGATCCCACCGGCGTCTACGACTACTGGAAGGGCACCGTGCCGGCCAGCGCCTCGGCGAAGTACTACCGCTTCCAGGTCAACGACGGCAGCGCAGTCGCATGGCTCAACGCCGCCGGCACCACCGCCGCCGAGCCGTCAAGCGGCGACTTCTTCATCGTGCCCGGTTTCACCACGCCAGCGTGGATGAAGAACGGCGTGATGTACCAGGTCTTCCCCGACCGCTTCTACAACGGCGACAGCAGCAACGACGTGGCCAACGGCCAGTACACCTATGCCGGCTGCGCCACCGAGAAACACGCCTGGGGCGGCAGCGTCGTATCGAATGTCGGCGGCTGCAACAGCGCGGTGTTCTTCGGTGGCGACCTGGCCGGCGTCGACCAGAAGCTTGGCTACATCAAGCAGACGCTGGGCGCGGACATCATCTATCTCAACCCGATCTTCCACTCGCCAACCAACCACAAGTACGACACCGAAGATTACGCCACGGTCGATCCGGCGTTCGGCAGCAACACCACGTTGCAGACGCTGATCGGCGACATCCACAGCAGCAGCAACGGCCCGAAGGGTTACCTGGTCCTCGATGGCGTGTTCAACCACACCGGCGACACCAGCCCGTGGTTCGACTGTTACAACGACTGGTCGACCAGCGGCGCCTACGAGTCGCCATCCAGCACGTGGTACCACTGGTACACGTTCCAGTCGTGGCCGAACACCTACTCGGGCTTCTTCGGCATCGCCAGCATGCCCAAGCTCGACTACGCTGCCAGCGGTTCGGCCGTGCGCAACGCGATCTACGGCTCCGCCACCTCGGTGGTGAAGACCTACCTGAAATCGCCCTATGCGATCGACGGCTGGCGCCTGGATGCGGCGCAGTACCTCGATGCCGGTGGCAACGATGGCAGCGACGCCACCAACCACCAGATCATGGCCGAACTGCGCAGCGCGGTGAAATCGGTCAATGCCAATGCCGATATCCTCGGCGAGTTCTGGGGCAATGCCGGCCCGTGGACCGACGGTGGCGACCAGTGGGACGGCGCCATGAACTACGACGGCTTCACCCAGCCGGTGTCGGAGTGGATCACCGGCGAGGATTACGGCGGCGGCACGGCGAGCATCCCGGTCTCGCAGTTCGACAGCTGGCTGCGCGGCACGCGTGCGAACTACCCGACCAACGTGCAGCAGGCGATGAGCAATTTCCTCAGCAGCCACGACATCACCCGCTTCGGCAACCGCGCCGGCGGCGACATCTGGAAAACCTACCTGGCGCTGCTCTTCCAGATGACCTACGTCGGCACGCCGACGATCTACTACGGCGACGAATACGGCATGCAGGGCGGCGCCGACCCGGACAACCGCCGCACCTTCGACTGGAGCACCGGCAGCATCACCAACAGCGCGGTGGCACTGACCCAGAAGCTGGTCGCGATCCGCAACGCTTATCCGGCCTTGCGCACCGGCTCGTTCATGACCTTGCTGACCGACGACACCAACAAGCTGTATGCCTACGGCCGCTTCGACGCCAGCAACCGCATCGCGGTGGCGCTCAACAACGACACGGTCGCCCATACCGTGACCGTACCGGTGGGACAGCTGAGCGTGACCAACGGCAGTCATCTCACCGAGCTGATCTCGGGCACGCAGTACACCGTGCAGAATGGCCAGGTCAGCGTGACCGTGAATGGCCATTACGGTGCGATCCTGGCGCAATGACGAAAACAGAGGTGGAACCGATGATCCAACGCACATCATGGAAGCATGCCGTCCCAGGACGGGCATTCGCTCGCGCACGCCGGTCCGCCCTCCGGGAGCGGCTGCCATGCTGATGACCGCCTTCCTTGCCATGGCGCTGTCTGGTTCCGCCGGCTCGCCCGCGGAGCACGCACAGACCAGCCTCGACTGGCAGGGTCGCAGCGCGACGATGACCACCGCCGGTGATGGCAGTTACGTGCTGCACGCACCAAACGGCGACCGGCGCATCCCCGTACAGGCACTTGCCACGCACACCGCCAGCCCGTTGTTCGACGGCCTGTTCGCGATGGCGCAGGACGACCTGCACGAGGACTCGGTGACCGCGATCCGCGACGATGCGTTCGATCATGGCAAGTCGATGCCGTGCATCTGTTTCGAAACCGGCGAAAAATGGCACTACGTGTGGACGCGCGATCTTTCCTACTCGGTGGATCTCGGCCTGTGGCGGCTGGATCCGGCGCGGGCGAAGGCATCGTTGCTGTTCAAGCTGTCCGGCGTGCGCGAGGCCTCGGCGCCGCGCGGGCTCTATCCGATGCAAGACACCGGCTCCGGTGGCAGCTGGCCGATCAGCACCGATCGCATCGTCTGGTTTCTCGCCGCGCGTCATCTGCTGAGCGACAAGACTTTCGCCGACCAGGTCTATCGCGCGCTGGCCGATACGCTGACGCAGGACCGCCTCTATACATTCGATACCGGCCTGGGCCTGTATCGCGGCGAGACGTCATTTCTCGACTGGCGCCAGCAGACCTACCCGCAGTGGACCACGAACAATGTCGTCTACATCGGCCAATCGTTCGCGCTGTCCACCAACGTGCTCCACTACGAGGCCTTGCGGTTGGCCGTCCGGATGGCCGAAACGCGGAATGATCCCGCCGCCACTGACTACCGTGCACGCGCCGACGCGCTGAAGGTCGCGATCAACGCGCACTTCTGGCGCGCCGACCGCGGCATGTACATGAGCTACATCGGCGGCGATGGCATGCCAATCGAAGCCTACGACCTGCTCGGCCTGTCGTTGACGATCAGCAGTGGCGTCGCCGATGCAGACCGCGCACGCCAGGCGCTGGCGAACTACCCGGCCGATGCCGCCGGCAGCCCGGTGATCTGGCCGCAGCGCGCCGACCAGCCGATCTACCACAACCGCGCGATCTGGCCGTTCGTCAGCGCCTATGCGTTGCGCGCCGCACGCGTCACCAATGATCCGACGCGCATTGCGCATGAGCTGCGCTCGCTGATGCGCGGTGCCGCGCTGAACGGCTCGAACATGGAGAACCTCGAGCTGGTCACGCAGCGCGCGCACGTCGACGACGGCAAGTTGAGCGGGCCGGTGATCGACTCGCCACGCCAGTTGTGGTCGGTGGCGGGCTATCTGGACATGGTCAGCGAAGGCGTGTTCGGCCTGACGGACAACAACCGAATCGAACCCAAGCTGCCCGCATCGCTGGTGCCGATGCTGTTCGGAAACAACGACCGCATCAGCCTGCAGTTGCGCGGACGACACATCACGCTGCAACGTCCCGCCACGCTCGATGGCAATCTGCTGGTGGCAGACCGCACGGAAACCCATGGCGATGACACGCTGGTCACGCTGAAGGCGGAGCAGGTGTCGGTCACGCCGTTGCGGTTGACCGCAACCAACTACGCGCCACCCACACCAGCCGCGCCGGAGGTGACGCGCGACGGCAAGCACTGGAACGTCCGCAGCAAGGAGGGGCGCGTGCTCTACCTCAATGGCCGCTTACTGGGTCGATTCGACGGCGAACGATTGGTCGACGCACAAGCCGCCACGCAATGTTTCAGCGTCACCGTACACAACAACGGCATCGAATCGCTGCCCAGTCCAGCCGTATGCGTGGGCGACAGTGATGCCATCCGGGGCGCCTGGCCGCGCATTTGGGAGGCACCTCGCGGCGGTCGCTTCCAGGTAGCGCTGAACTACACCAACGATCACGGCACGATCGAAACCGGCGTGACCGCCGCAGTCAAGATGTTGCAGGTCAACTGCGCCGGCAGCGCGCCACAGTCAGTGCCGCTGGTGATGCCGCACAGCGTGGCCAGGCAGGTCTCCACCACCGCCAGCTTCGCCGCCCGGGCTGGTGCGCGTTGCCGCTTCACGCTCGGCGACGGTTTCAACATGAGCTACCTGGATCACTTCGCGCACTACAGTGGCCGCGGCGGCAGCGAGGGCCCGTTGAACAGCGCTGATATAGATGAGCTGTTGATCGCGCCGCTGGGCAACGCGGCCACCGCCCCATGACGGCTTGATTCCGCCTGCATCCAGACGCCGTCGTGCGATTCACCCGCCGACGGCAACGGCCAGTGCGGCATCACGTTCGCGGTGCTGCTCATGTTCGCGGCACAGCTGCTCGACCAGCGCACGATGATCCGGCAGGTCGGCGAGCGCACGGTCGGCCACCTGCCGGATCATCGCGAATTCGCGGCGCGCCGCGTCCATGTGCGGGTAGGCGCTGCGCATGGGTTCGAGGTCGGTGTGGAACTCCATGCCGTACAGCACGTATTGCCAACTGGCCGTCATGAACATTTCCAGGTCGGCGATGAAATCCAGTCGATGCGGCGGGCGATGGCGCCACAGCGCCAGCCGATCCTGCAGCGTCGCCGGGATGCTGGCCGGATCCGCGTTATCGATCCAGAACGCCGAGTCGCGACGCTGCGACAGGCAGTAATGCATCTTGATGAAATCGATGATGCGGTCGTAGCGCGCCACCATCATCTCGTTGAACCGGCGTGCGGTGCGCTCCATGTCGCCGACATCGCCCGGCAGCAGGTGGGTGAGCATGTAGGCGGCCAGTTCGACCAGCGCGATGCCGGTGGATTCCAGCGGCTCCACGAAGCCGCCGGCCAGGCCAACCGCCACGCAGTTCTTGCGCCAGTGCTCCGGCCGGTAGCCGGTTTCGAACTTGATGTGCAGCGCCTCGAGTCCCTCGGCGGCGGGGCCGACATAGCGACGGACCAGCGCTTCGGCGCGTTCGGCATCGCTGTGCCGGGACGAATAGACGTGGCCGATGCCGCGCCGATGCCGCAACCCGATATCCCAGATCCAGCCCGCCTCCTGCGCGGTGGCGGTGGTGTACGGCGTGATCGGCGTGTCTGCGTTCGGATACGGCACCTGCAAGGCCACCGCACGATCGACGAACAGCACGTCGCGGCGACTGCGGAACGGCGACTGCATCGCGCCATCGATCAGGCTGGCGCGCAAGCCGGTGCAATCCACATAGAGATCCGCCGACAACGCGCCAAGCTCGGCGGTGACGATGCGAGCGATCGCGCCCTGCTCGTCCAGTTCGGTGCGCTCGACCGTCGCCAGGTGCCGCTTGATGCCGAGGCTCTGGCCGTGCTCGGCCAGCACCCTGGCGAAGCAGGCGGCGTCGAAGTGATAGGCGTGGTTCAACGGCCCCTGGTAATCGGGATCGCCGGCACGTTTCGGTGCGCGCCCGTGATCGACCACATGCGTCTGCATGGTCACCGCTTCGGCAAACGCCACCCCTTCCGGCGCACCACCCAACAGCCAGTAAGGCAGCAATTCCAGACTGCCGTCACGCTGGCTGGGCAGGCTGAAGGGGTGGAAGAAGTGATCGGGCCCCGAGGTACCGGGCGGGCGCACCCAGTTGACGTAGCGGATGCCCTGCTTGAAGGTCGCCGTGGCGCCGGCAAGGAAGCGGCGTTCGTCCAGGCCGATCGCGGCGAGCGTGCTGCGGATCGACGGAAACGTCGCCTCGCCCACACCGAGCAGGCCGATGTTGGGCGACTCGACCAGTTCCACCTGGATACCCTCCGGCGAGGCGGCATTCAGCGCTTTCGCCAGATAACACGCGGTCAGCCAGCCGGCCGTGCCGCCACCCACCACCAGGATCTTGTGCAGATGTGCCATATCCCCTCCCGTTGCGGCTTGCTGCTGCGCAACAAGCATATTGATGATTTTGTGGTTAGGATCGCCCTCGATGACAGCGCTGTCATAACTTGAATTGACAGCGCTGTCATGAAGGCTACCGCATGTCCACGACGATTTGGGGAGAGGGTGAGATGAAATTACGCTACTCGGCACTGTACGTTGCCATGACTGCCATATTCGCTTCCGGCGCCGTGTTCGCTGCGGGCCAGGACGCCACGCCGCAGAACCCGGCCGCGGCAAAGAACGTCAAGGATCTGGATGCCGTCCAGGTCAGCGCGACCAAACGCGAAACACCGCTGCAAAAGACCCCGGTCGCGATCAGCGCGATCGGCGCCGACACGCTCGACAAGGAGCGGGTGATGACGGTGCAGGACATCACCAAGCTGGTGCCGGGTTTCGAGGCCACCTCGCAGGGTGACCATGGCGTGGTCACCCTGACCATGCGCGGCATCGGCAACGACAGCGCCAAGACCGAATACGCCGATCCGGAAGTGGCGATGTTCATCGACGGCGTGTACTCGCCACGCCCGGAAGCGGCCGCCGGCTTGTTGCTCGACATCGAAAAAGTCGAGGTGTTGCGCGGCCCGCAGGGCACGCTGTGGGGCCGCAACTCTACCGCCGGCGTGGTCAATTTCCAGACCGCCAAGCCCGACCTCAGCGGCTTCTACGGCAACGCCCAGATCGAGGCCGGCAACTACAGCCACACCGGTGTCCGCGCCACGGTGAACCTGCCGCTCAGCAGCACCTTCGCGATGCGCGTGGCGATCGCGCAAGAGCAGCACGACGGCTACGTGGACTACCAGAACCCGTCGAGGCAGTTGCCTTCGGTCGCCCAGCAACAGACCGCCTACCTGGCCAGTGGCGGCACGTTGGCCACGTTCCAGCCGATCAATGCCAGCGACTATGTGACCGGCGGCGACAAGTACAACGCGCAGGACCAGAGCGCCGCCCGGGTCAGCGCACTGTGGCAACCCAGCGATGCGTTCACCTGGAACCTGTCGTACGAGTATTTCCGCGATCGCGGCACGCCCGGCATGAGCCTGATGCAGCAGCCACGCGCAGGACAGGATTTCTGGTCGGCGCTGATCGACACGGCGCCATACCTGAAGCGCGATTCCAATACGGTGCGCAGCCGCATGGACTTCAAGCTCGGCGACTCGATGGAACTGAGCTACATCGCCGGCTTCAACCGCTTCTCCGGCAAGAGCAACTTCGACCAGGACAACGGTGCACAGGTGCCGACCAGCTTCAACACCGGTGCCGTCTACCAGGCCGATCGCACCAACTTCTCCAACTACAAGAGCAGCAGCCACGAACTGGACCTGAAGTCGGTCGGCGACAACGCGGTGGACTGGATTCTCGGCGCCTACTACGCCGCCGAAGACAACAACATCCGCTTCGACATCCCGATTCTCAACGGCACCTCGCAGGGCACGGTCAACTGGCAGGGTGCGTTCGTGCAGCCGAAGGAGACGGTCGATTCCACCGCCGTGTTCGGCCAGGCGACCTGGCATATCACCGACAGCCTGCGCCTCACCGGCGGCGCGCGCTGGTCGCACGACAAGAAGGAAAACCGCGGCGGCATCGGCTGGGGCTGGGCCTATGACCCGACCCTGTCGCAAGCGCCAGTCTCGCCCGACGTGGAGCCCGGCCCGTCAACCAACTTTGCGGTGTCCACGCTCAACGACGCCAAATACAGCAAGAGCAAGATGACCTGGCTGGCGCGCCTGGATACCGATGTCGGCGAGCACGGCCTGCTCTACGCCAGCGTCTCCACCGGCTACAAGGCCGGTGGTACGCAGGATGCCGGCACGCTGTACCAACCGGAGACGCTGACCAACTACGAAGTCGGCTCGAAGTTCAGCTTCCTCGACGGCCACCTGACCTGGAACAGCGCGATCTACTACGAGCAGTTCAAGAACTTCCAGCTGTCGGCTCCGATCACTTATCCCAATGGCAATCGCGGCCTCGGCTTCTCGAACGTGGGCGGCACCACCAAGGTGATGGGCATCGAATCGGAACTTGCGCTGCAAAGCCAGAACGATCGCCTCAACCTGGTGTTCTCGGCCATCCCCAAGAAGGAACTGGGCACCCTGCAGTACGCCGGCAGCAATGACTACCAGGGCCTGCCTGCGTGCGCACCTTCATCGGGCATCGCCAACTGCGTCGACATCTCCGGCAACGACCTGCCGCATGCACCGACAACGTCGCTGACCGCGATCTACGAGCACGACTTTCATCTCGCCAACGGTGGCCGCCTGACGCCGCGCGTGAGTGCGCAATACCAGAGCTCGCAGTGGCTGAGCACGTTCAACCTCGGTGACGGCGACAAGCAGAAGGCCTACGCACGTGGCGACCTGTCACTGCGCTACACCGAGCCACAAGATCGCTGGTGGGTGTCGGGCTACGTGCAGAACGTGACCGACGGCAAGGTCCGCACCAGCGCCGACCGCTTCGCGTTGCCGGACGGCGGCTTCGTCTACACCTCGCAATACCTGCCGCCACGCACCTACGGCGTCAATCTCGGCATCTGGTTCTAGAGCACCACGTTCCCCTCGGCGACGGCGAACCTCCCCTCTCGTCGCCACTGGATGCCCCGGCAACGGGGCATCCTTTTTTTATGTCTCGTCGTTGCGGCAGCACAGCCGCAAGGTAGGAGGGATGACTTCAGCGACCGATATCGCGCAGCGGGTGGCCGGCCATCAGCCTGCGTTCGATCTGCTCGATCTCATCGCCACTGGATGTCCCGGCAACGGGGCATCCTTTTTTTATGTCTCGTCGCTGCAGCAGCACAGCCGCAAGGTAGGAGCCCGCTGGCGGGCGATGCCATTCGGTACGTCGAAAGGCATCGCCCGCCAGCGGGCTCCTACGGAAGAAGGGGTGACTTCAGCGGCCGATCTCGCGCAGCGGGTGGCCGGCCATCAGTTTGCGTTCGATCTGCTCAAGCGTGACGCCGCGCGTTTCCGGCACCCACAGCAAGGTGAACAGGATGAACAGAAGGTTGAGTCCGCCGTACAGCCAAAACGTGGCGGCGTGGCCGATGCCGTTGAGCAGCGACAGGAAGGTGGCGCCGACCAGCATGTTGGCGGTCCAGTTGACGAAGGTGGAACAGGCGATGCCGAAGTCGCGACCGCGCAGCGGCTGCACTTCCGAACACAACGTCCACACCAGCGGCCCGGCCGACATCGCGAAGCCGACGATGAAGACCAGCAGCATCGCCACGGTGAAGATCTGCTCGGCGTGCGTGGTGGTGCCCAGATACATCATCGTGCCGACCGCGCCGAGACTGGCGGCCATCACGCCGAATCCCGTGTACAAAATCGGCTTGCGTCCGAGCCGGTCGACCAGGCCGATCGCGATGAAGGTGGCCAGCATGTTGGTGAGGCCGACAATGGCCGTGGTCCACATCTGCGCGCTGGTGCCGAAGCCGACGCTGGCGAAGATGCGCGGCGCGTAATACATGATCACGTTGATGCCAGTCAGTTGCTGCATCACCTGCAGCGCGATGCCGAGTCCGACCGAACGGCGGAAATCGCGGCTCTGCCGGAACAGCTGCCAGCCGTGCTGCGGCGACTGCAGCTGCGCCTCGATCTCGGCCACCTCGCGATGCACCAGCACGTCGTCACCGCGCAGGCACGACAGCACCGCCGTCGCTTCGTCGCGACGGCCGCGCAGCATCAACCAGCGCGGGCTCTCCGGCAGCACCAGCACGCCAAGCAGGAACAACGCGCCGGGAATCGCGATGATGCCGAGCATCCAGCGCCACGCACCGCTGTAGCTGAGCGCCAGATCGGACAGGAACGCGACGAAGATGCCCAGCGTGATCATCAGTTGATACGTGGAGATCATCGCGCCGCGGATTTGTTCCGGCGCCACTTCGGCCAGGTACAGCGGCGCAGTGAATGTCGCCATGCCGATCGCCAGTCCCAGCACGAACCGCGCGCCGATCAGGCTGACCGGCGACCAGGCCAGGCCGCACAGCAGCGAGCCGGCCACGAACAACAACGCGCTGAGGATCAGCGAGCGCTTGCGACCCAGCGCCGCCGATAGCCAGCCTGCACCGATCGCGCCGATCGCCGCGCCCAGCATCATTGCGCTGACGATCCACTCGATCGTCTGGTCGGACACCGCAAACTCGGCCTGGATCAACTGCGTCGCACCGGAGATCACGCCGATGTCGAGGCCGAACATCAAGCCGGCCAGCGCGGCCAGCGCGCAGGTCAGCAGGGTTGCCGCGCGGGCGCGCGAGACGATGCCGGGCAGAGCGATCGCGTTCATGGCTTGGCTCCCTTCACCGGGCAGGCCAGCGTGCGATCGGCCACCGTGCCGAGCGAGACGTCGGTGACGGCGATGTTTTCGCCGGGGCTGCTGCTCCACGCGAACGGCTGGTCCAGTTTGCTCATGTCGGCCCCGGCATCGCGGAAACATTTCAGGGGAACGCCCACGCGCAACCATTGCCCCTGCGGCAAAGTGGCGAGCTGTCGACCGACCGGCACCTCGCCGCCGCAGCCGATGCCGCAACCCACCCCGATCGAGGCACCGCCGGAGGCCAGTGCATCGATCCGCAAGGTGGTCACCAGCATCACATCGCCGTTGGTCTCGCGTTCCACGTCCAGCGGTGCCGGCGCGACCAGCGCGGCACGCGCGGGGCCGTGGCCGGACCAGCTCAGGCTGCGTGCGTCCTCCTGTGCCTTGTAGTCGAGTGCGCTGATGTGCAGGTTGCCGTCCGTCGTGGCGGCTGGCGTGGCGGTGACGTTCGCGACCCTTCCGTCCGCGCCGGTCAGGCGCAGCGCGAAACCCTGGGCGGGCTTGCCGTGAGTGAAATAGACGCCGGCCCGCGCGCCGCTCAATTCGATCCCGGCGTCCTCGGACAACGGACCCGTATCGCCCTGATCCGCATAGGTCAGGCCGAAGCCGTAGGGAAACTGTGGCTGCTCGCCGCGCGCGGCGGCGGCGACGGGAATCTGCACCGCCGTGCGCGGCCACGCATAGGCCAGCTTGCCACTGAAGTCATGGACGATGCCATCGTGGGCGCTGCGGCCGTCGCGCGTGCGCAACAGCACGTCGGCGATGCCCTCCCCTTCGCTGCCCGGCAACCACGCCACCACGAACGCATCGGCGGCGTTGATCTCCCGGTTCATCCACAGCGGTCGGCCGGTCAGGAAGACCGCGACCACTGGCACACCCTGCCCGCGCAAACGACGCAGCAGGTCGAGGTCGTGATCGTTGCCCGGCCGGTAGGCCAGGTTCGGCAGGTCGCCCTGGAATTCCGCATAGGGGTCTTCACCGAAAACCACGATGGCGACATCCGGCTTCTGCTTGTAGCTGCCATCGGGCGACAATTCCGCCGTGCCGCCGGCTGCCTTCACCTGCGCGCTGATGCCGGCAAAGATCGAGGTCGCGCCCGGGAAATTCGCGTTGGTAAGGCCAGTGCCCTGCCAGGTCAGCGTCCAGCCGCCGTTCTGCTTGGAGATGTTGTCGGCACCGTCGCCGGCGACCAGCACGTGCTTGCGCGGATCGATCGGCAGCACGCCGCCGTTGTTCTTCAGCAGTACCAGCGACTCGCGCACCGCGCGGCGTGCCAGCGCACGATGCGCGGGACTGCCGATCACCTTCGCCGAATCGACCACCAGCGGATTGCTCGACGGCAGTCCGGCTTCGAACATGCCCAGCCGCAACTTCACCCGCAGGATGCGGGTCACCGCATCGTCGACGCGGGCCATCGGAATCACTCCGGATTTCACTTCGGCCAGGGTGTTCTTGTACAAACCCTTCCAGGAATCGGGTGCCTCCAGCATGTCCAGTCCGGAGTTGTACGCCACCGGGCAATCCTCGTTGGTGCAGCCGGGTACCTGGCCATGCGCGTTCCAGTCGCCCAGCACGATGCCGCCGAAGTCCATGCGCTTCTTCAGCACGTCGGTGATGAGCGCCTTGTTGCCGGCCATCTTCATTCCGTTCCAGCTGGAGAACGAGACCATCACCACCTGCACGCCGGCCCTGATCGCGGGCAGGTAGCCGGCCGCGTGCACGTCGCGCAGCACCGCTTCACTGACGTTGGCGTCGCCCTGGTCCTTGCCGTCCTTCGTGCCACCATCGCCGACGAAGTGCTTGGCGGTGGCGATCACGTGCCGCGCATCCAGAAACTGCGACGTGCCGGGTTTGCCCTCCAGACCTTCCACCACGGCGCTGGCGTACTGCGCCACCAACTTCGGGTTCTGCGAATAGCCTTCGTAGGCGCGGCCCCAACGCCCGTCCTGCGGCACCGTGAGGGTGGGCGCGAAGGTCCAGTTGATGCCGCTGGCGCGCAGTTCCTGCGCCGTGACTTCGCCGATCGCGTGGATCAGCTGCGGATCGCGCGTGGCACCCAGGCCCACGTTCTGCGGGAACAGCGTGCTTCCGACCAGGTTGTTGTGACCATGCACCGCGTCGATGCCGAACAGCACCGGTATCGCCAGGCGCCCGCCCGAGGTGTCCATCGACGCGCGATAGAACGCATCGGACAACTTCTGCCATTGTTCCGCCGTGCCGTATTGCCCTCCGTCTGGCCCGGAGTTGCCGCCGGCCAGGATCGAGCCGAGGCGATAGGTGCGTACGTCGTCCGGGGTCACGTACTTGATGTCGGCCTGGATCATCTGGCCGACCTTGTCCTCCGCCGACATTTTCGCCAACAGCGCCTGGACACGGGCCTCAAGCGCCGGATCCGGCGGCAGCGGCGAGCTGCCCTTCGGCCACAGGTCGGGATGGACGGTGGCCGCATCGCCAGCCATGGCAGGAATGGTCATGAACAGTACGCCAGCGAGTGATACGGCCAGGGAAAAGCGATGCAGGAACGGTCTCGGTGGGGGCGGAAATCGCACGGCAGAGCTCCAGGCAGGCGCACCGGCGGCGCGCGTCGAAACCGCATACTGACACGGATGACAGCGCTGTCAATTTGCTGCGCAACATGACCAGGGCGAGCGGCGACTCTGGTGGGAGCGGCTTCAGCCGCGACAACTCCTGACTTGACCGGGCTCGAACGTCGCGACTGAAGTCGCTCCCACAGCTGTGGGCTGGAGTGTGGCCGGGGACGTTTAAGGAAGGCGAGCGGTCGAATCCCTTATCTGCAACGAAAACGGCACCTGTACCAGCTGTCCCGGGCCGCGGCCACGCAGCACATTCAACAGTTGCAGTGCCGCCAGCCGACCCATTTCACGACTGGGTTGCTGGACCGTGGTAAGCGCCGGCCACAGCTGGCGCGCCAAGGGAGTGTCGTCGAAGCCGCAGACGGACAGGTCGTGCGGCACCTTCAGCCCGTATTCGCCAGCCGCCCACATCACGCCGGTGGCCATGTCGTCGTTGGCGGCGAACACCGCCGTCGGCCGCTCCGGCAGCGCAAACAACTGCCGCGCCGCCTCCACCCCGGAGCCGAAGGTGAAGGCGCCCTGCACCACCAGCGCCGGGTCCTCGGGCAATCCCGCAGCAGCCATTGCCTCGCGATAGCCAGCCAGACGCCACTGGCTGGCGCCGTGGTCGGCGATGCCGACGACATGCGCAATGCGCCGATGACCGAGGGAAAGCAGGTGCTCAACGATCGCCCGCGCGGCCTGCTGCTCGTCCATCGTCACGCCGATGGTGTCGTCATGCAGCACCGGCGACACGCTGGCATACGGCACGTTGCGCTCGCGCAGGCGCTTCAGCAGCGGTGTGTAGTCGGTAATCGGCGGGGTCAGCACCACGCCATCGGGGTGATGATCGGAAATCAGCGTATCGAGTCGACGGATGAAATCGTCGCCGCGCATCCGCAGCGGACGCACCATCATGCTGTAGCGATGCGCATCGCAGGCTTCGAGCACGCCATCCTGGATCTCGGCCAGATAGGTCGAAGCCGGGTTGTCGTTGTTGTCGTACAGCATCGCCACCAGGAACGAACGGTTGCCGGCCAGGCTGCGAGCCGACGGGTGCGGGCGATAGTCCATCGCCTCCATCGCGGCGAGCACGCGCTGGCGCGTGGCGTCGCTCACGTTGGCCTCGTCATTGAGCACGCGCGACACTGTCTTGGGCGATACATTCGCCGCGCGCGCCACATCTTCGAGGCGTACCCGCATGGATTCTCCGCTGTGCTCAAACTGTCGATCGACTATGCCGCCAGAGCCCTCCGCTTTACAAGGATGATCGGCGTTGCCGCGACCGGTGTCGCACCTGTGCGGGTCGATACCGCGATGAATACGTATGCAAACGCTGGTTGCTGCAGTGCGACGCTGCCTACCATGCAGGGCCATCGCCGGCGACCTGCCACGCCGATGTTGCGCCCGCAACATGCGGGAAGGGCCGCGCCATGACATAACTGCCGCTGGAGGGGACGAGCCGATGACCCATATCAAACACCGTGCGCACCAGCCGGCACGCGCGTGCTGACGACGCCGACACCGGCGACGCACGCCTGCATCTGCACCGAAGGCAGCCAGCGATGACGCCCAAACCCGCCCTGTCCTTCTGGCAGATCTGGAACATGTGCTTCGGCTTCCTCGGCCTGCAGTTCGGTTTCGCGCTGCAGAACGCGAACGTCAGCCGGATCTTCCAGACCCTGGGTGCCGACGTGAACGACATCCCCGCGCTGTGGATCGCCGCGCCGCTGACGGGGCTGATCGTGCAGCCGATCATCGGACACTTCTCCGACCGCACGTGGACCCGGTTGGGCCGACGCCGGCCGTACTTCCTGGTCGGCGCGGTGTTCGCCTCGCTGGCGCTGTTGTGGATGCCGAATGCGCCGATGTTGTGGGTGGCTGCCGGTTTGCTGTGGATTCTCGATGCATCGATCAACGTGTCGATGGAACCGTTCCGCGCCTTCGTCGGCGACCAGTTGCCGACGCGGCAGCGACCGGCCGGTTACGCGATGCAGAGCTTCTTCATCGGTATCGGTGCGGTGGTTGCATCCGCCCTGCCGTGGATCCTGGCGCAGTTCGGCGTGGCCAACGTGGCACCGCACGGCGGCATCCCCGACACCGTGAAGTACGCGTTCTACGCTGGCGGCGCGGTGCTGTTGGGTGCCGTGCTGTGGACGATCCTGAGCACGCGCGAGTACCCGCCCGCACAGTTGCAATCGTTTACCGACGGCGTCGCGGAGAAACCCGCGGCGGACGCATCGCATGCCTGGAAACTGGGCGTGGTGCTACTGGTGATCGGCATCGCGGTGCTGTTCGCGATCAGGCATTTTTCGCTGGAGAAGGAAGTCTATGTGCTGGCCGGCGGCCTGATCGTGTCCGGCCTGCTTTTCGCGTGGCTGAGTCGCACACGCAGCAGCGGCGTGCTGCGCGAGGTGATGGGAGATCTCTATGGCATGCCCACCTCGATGCGGCGGCTGGCCTGGGTGCAGCTGTTCTCCTGGTTCGCCCTGTTCGCGATGTGGATCTACACCACCTCGGGCGTGACCCAGACGATCTACGGCACCACCACGGTCGGTTCGGCGCTCTACAACGAAGGCGCCAACTGGGTCGGCGTGCTGTTTGCCGCCTACAACGGTTTTGCCGCACTGGCCGCCGTGGTGATTCCACTGATGGTGCGTCGCTGGGGCCTGCGCATCAGTCACCTGGTCAACCTGTGCCTGGGTGGCGCGGGGCTGCTGTCGTTCCTGTATATCCGCGACCCGCAGTGGCTGCTCGCCTCGATGGTCGGCGTGGGTTTTGCGTGGGCCTCGATCCTGTCGCTGCCGTACGCGCTGCTGTCGGACAACCTGCCGGCGGCGAAGATGGGCGTCTATATGGGCATCTTCAATTTCTTCATCGTGATCCCGCAGCTGCTCGCCGCCAGCGTGCTCGGCCTGCTGCTGCGGTTGTGCTTCCACAACCAGCCGATCTGGGCGCTGGCCCTGGGCGGCGTCTGCCTGCTGGTCGCCGGTCTGTTCACGCTGCGCGTGCACGAGCCGGCAACCGCCGCCTTGTAGGAGCCCGCTCGCGGGCGATGCCCTTCTGTGTCCACTTGAAACCGCTGGTCGATTCGGAGCTGCTTCTTCGGCCGCTAAAAATTGGAAAAATATTCGCTGGTGGCAATAAGAACGGAGAGATATTCTTGTTTGCCTCAGAACGTGTCGACGGTGGCTCATTGTCGGGATCGGTCATCGCGAAACCGTTGGTCCACCGACCTGCGATCCTTTGCCCCGGGGAGTTGGGAAATGCTGATGGTGTCTATTCGAAGGGCTGCTCTCGCGCTGTGTTTCGTCTTGTTCGGCGCTCCTTGTGTGGCGATGTCAGTCGACCTGTCAACTGCTAGAGCCACACGAGACACAGTAAAGGCTGTGACGGGATCGATCCTGATCGAAGGGCAAGCCTACAGCTACAATCGCCAACTCGCCGACGGGTTTGGCCCCCGACTTACCGGCTCAGACGCTTATGGTGCAGCAGCCGACTGGGCGGAGCGGCAGTTTAAATCTCTTGGTCTAAAGGTTCATATCGAGATGTGGACGATTCCTGCGGCGTGGGAACCACAGGAAACCGGTCAGGCGCAGATGATCGCGCCGCGCCGCCAGATTCTGCACCTCCAATCCTTGGGCTGGAGCCCCTCCACACCGCTGAAGGGGATCACGGGTAAGGTCGTCTACGTCAAGGATGTGCTGAACGCGTCCAGTCTCCGAGCTCAGGCCGCCGAAATCCGCGGGAACATTGCCTTGGTCGACCAGGCCTCGTTCGCGTTGAACGGGCCACTCCCGCTGGGAACCCTTATAGCCAATCTACAGTCCCTCTCATCGCTTGGTGCCAAGGCGCTCATCATGGGCTATGGCCCGCCAAACAACCTTATCAGCCAGAAGGGACTGGAAGGTGATGGTCGGCTAACGCCGCTACCCACAGCCGGCCTAGGCCAGGAAGATACAGCCCTCATTCGCCGCCTGTTGCAGAATGGCCCGGTGACTATGTCGTTTTCGTTCACTAACCACATACGACCAAATGTCACGGTCAAAACCGTCGTTGCGGAATTGCCTGGCCGCGAAACGTCGAACGACTGGGTGCTGCTCGGTGCCCATCTCGACTCCTGGCACCCCGGCACGGGTGCGCAGGACAACGGCAGTGGTGTCGCAGTCGTCATGGAAGCGGCTCGCGCGATCATGGCTTCTGGTCGGCCGCCGCGTCGGTCGCTTCGGTTCGTATTGTTTGGTGGTGAGGAAGAAGGACTGCTCGGATCTCGAGAATACGTCAGAGCGCATCGACGCGAGTTGCAAGATTGCACCGCCGCCCTCATCACCGATTTGGGCGCTGGGCCACCCCTTGGCTGGTACAGCTTTGGCCAGGCCCAAGTTGAAAAAGATATGGCTGCGATCGAACCTCTACTACGTGGCCTCGGCGCCGCAAAGCTGACTGACGATAACGCCAACTTCTTCGACTCGGACCATTCGGCTTTCCTCAGCGCGGGTGTTCCATCACTCTTCATGTGGACCGATCACGCCAAGTACGATCAGGTCTATCATCTTCCCGCCGACACCTTCGACAAGGTGAACGAACGCGACCTTGATTTGACCGCTGCGGCTTTCGCCGCGACGGCCTACGCGGTCGCCGATCTCCCGGTCTCCTTCGGCAAGCACTTGTCCCCGCCGGAGGTGATGGCGTTGTTCGCGAAAGCGCATGTCCTCGAACAATATAAGAGTATGGTTGCCAATGGGCTGCTTTAGTGCCCCTCCACTATGATAGTTCCCGCGCTTTAGTGGACACGGTAATCTCCACTCGCCAACACAACGGGCCCGCCGGCAATCAAGATGTGTGGCACTACCATCTTCATGTATTTCCTCGCTACTCAAACGACGGGCTGTATACGGCGCAGAAATTACGCTACACCACCGAGGAACGCATTGAGTTGGCAGCCAGTCTGCGGGCTGCTTTGCGGTAGCGAGCACGTTGCTTGTCGGGCGGTCTACCCGGATGCACCACGCCGGTCTAACAATTCAGTTAAGCCGACACGGGAGTTCCTCCGCTTAATTCCAGCATCAGGTATCAGATGGAATCGTTGTCGCTCAAGCAAGAACTCCTGACGCTACATGGCGGCTGCCATTGCAAGCGTGTCAGAGTCGAATTTGCGACCCACCAAGCACCAAGAGCCACAACTCCGCGCGCTTGCGATTGCAGTTTTTGCAGAAAGCATGGGGCTGCATACATTTCAGATCCTGCGGGCCAACTGCGGATTGTCGCCAGCGACGCGAGCAACTTGCGTTCATATCGCCAAGGCTCGGAGACCGCGAAGTTTCGAATGTGCTCGGAGTGCGGAGTGTTAGTGGCCGTCACGCTCGATCACAGCGGCCGTCTCTATGGTGCGGTCAATGCCACTTGCCTCAATGGCGACTTGAGGTTTGGCGCCAGCGTTCACCTGTCTCCGCAAGTTCTGAGCCCGGAGCAAAAGGTGGCAAGATGGTTGAAGGTTTGGGTGCCAGATGTGCAACTGCTGCTGGCTGACACCTGAACATTTCGCCCAAGTGGACAGCGCTCCCGCGCCGCCGCTTAACTAAGCGTTAGACGCCAAGCAGGCATGATGACGATCAAGCGCATGGACAACGTCGGCATCGTGGTTGAAGACATCGATGTCGCGGTCGAATTTTTCACCAAACTCGGTCTCTAACTCGAGGGACGCGCGCCAATCGAAGGAGATTGGGCAGATGGCGTCACTGGATTGCGCAGCATGCGCGTCGAGATTGCCATGATGCGGACGCCGGACGGTCACAACCGGCTCGAGATATCACGATTCCTCGCGCCAACTGTCATCGCCGATCACCGCAGTGCCCCGGTAAACGCGCTGGGTTACCTACGCGTCATGTTTACCGTGGAGACGTCCCCCCACTTTGAGTAGCGGGACGGTTTAGAGTCCGGGGTCACTCATGACCACCGCAGTGTCAAATGCTGGGGCTGACGTTTCGGTGCGCTGGCCGTTCCGCATGTTGGCCGGACTCATCGTTTTGGCGCTCCTGGTTGATGCAGTCGGTTTCAGCTACGCCATCGGGTCAGGTCGCGTCCCGTTTCCGGGCTTGCGGTATTTGGTGCTGCTACCCGCTTTGCTCTGGTTCTTTCGGGTTGCCGGACATGCCGTCGTTTTCGGCTGTTCGCCAAAAACGGAGTGGTGGCCGTTCGCCTCAAGTTCGGTGGCCATTTGCTACCTGGCTATCTTGTGGCTTGCGCTGCCAGGTTGAGCGCTCATCGCGGAACGGGTGTTTTGCAACACCAGGCAGTCATGCCGATCGCCGGGGCATACACGTCAGCCGGGGTGATGTCATCGGGCAAGGAGGGGGACGTCAGCGCAGGCTGGATCGACGCACCATCAGCTTTACCGGCAGCACTTCGCTGTCGACCGGTTCGCCGCGGATCAGCGCGAGCAGGCTGTCGACCAATACTTCGCCGGCCTGCTTGGTGTCTTGCAACACCGTCGTCAGCGGCGGGTTGACGAAACTGGCGGTGGCGATATCGTCGAAACCGACCAGCGCCACATCCTGCGGCACGCGCAGGCCGTGATCGCTGAGTGCACGCATGGCGCCGATCGCGATCAGGTCGCTGGCAGCGAATACGGCGTCGAAACCGACTTCGCGCACGATCATGTTGCGCATCGCCTCATAGCCAAAGCTTTCGGTGCTTTCGGCGTTTTCCTGCAACGCCGGGTCGACCGCCACGCCGGCTTTTTGCAGGGCATCGACATAACCGCGATAACGCCCGAAGAATTCCGGATAGTGGCTGGAGGCGTCGCCGAGAAAGGCGATGCGGCGACAGCCGCGCTCCAACAGGTGTTCCGCCACGGCCTGGCCACCACGGAAATTGTCGCAACCGATCGATACGCCCGGCTGGTTCGGCAACACCGCGCCCCAGCGTACGAAACGCGTGCCCTGGGCGACCAGTTTCTCGAGCTTGTCGCAGTACGCCAGGTAGTCGCCGTAGCCGAGCAGGATCAGGCCGTCAGCCTTCTTGCTGTCGGCGAAGTCGGCGTGCCAGTCGTGCGAGAACTGCTGGAACGAAATCAACA
The DNA here is from genome assembly GCF_049994385.1 of Rhodanobacter sp. Col0626. GTDB lineage: Bacteria > Pseudomonadota > Gammaproteobacteria > Xanthomonadales > Rhodanobacteraceae > Rhodanobacter. The sequence goes on along the minus strand of NZ_CP188260.1, from coordinate 1,242,451 downwards.
GGTCATAGCCCTGCACCGCGCAGGCGCGGGTGATCGAACCGAGCATCGACAGGAAGAAAGGATTGATGTGCGACTCGTCGGCGGTGGGATCCTCGAAGAACAGCAGCGCCAGCGTGCCAGTGTGCATCCGGCGCAGGTTGGAGGCGTTCTTGTCGACCTTGTAGTTGAGCTGCTCGGCAGCCGCCTGGATGCGCCGCCGGGTTTCTTCATTGACCAGCGGGCTGCCGCGCAGTGCGCGCGACACGGTGGCCTGGGAAACCCCGGTCATGTGGGCAATGTCGATCGATGTGGCTTTTGCCTTCATCGGTGGCCAGATCCGGAATCCGCTCGCCGGACGACGCCACGCCGCCGGTCATTCTGAATCCTAACCGCTTTGCGGCGAACATTCCGGGCCGATCCCGGTGTCATGCCGCTGCCCAGTGAGAAAAGCCCCGCGCCTCACGCATGCATGTCTTCGAGTTCGATCCCTTTGGTCTCGCGCACACCGAACCATACAAACAACAGCGACAGCAAGGCGAAAGCCGCATACAGGCCATAGGCGAAGCTGAGACCCAGTTCGGCCAGTGCGGGAAAGCTGCTGGTGATCGCGAAATTCGCCAGCCACTGCGCCGCGGCGGCTACCGCCAGCGCGGTGGCGCGGATGCGGTTTGGAAACATCTCACCCAGCAATACCCACACTACCGGGCCCCAGCTCACCCCGAAAAACACCACATAGGCATTGGCCGCGACCAGCGCCACCATGCCGGTGGCACCGGGCAGGCTCAGCGTGTCGCCGCTGCCGGTGGCCTGCGAGAAGCACCACGCCATCATCGCCAGCGTGATCGCCATGCCGGCCGAGCCGACCACCAGCAGAGGCTTGCGGCCGACGCGGTCGACCAGGGCGATTGCCACCAGGGTCACCAGCACGTTGACGATCGAGGTGACCACGGTAATCGTGAACGAATCGGCCTCGCTGAACCCGACCGAATGCCAAAGGGTGGACGAGTAATAGAAGATCACGTTGATGCCGACGAACTGCTGGAACACCGACAGCAGGATGCCGATCCACACCACCGGCAGCAGCCCGGCGGCCTTGCCGCGCAGATCGCCCAGGCGCGGCTTGTGTTCCGCATGCAGGCTGGCCTCGATGTCGTGCAGCTTGCGGTCCAGTGCCGTTTCACTGTGCATGTTCAACACGCTGCACAACACGGCGCGGGCCTCGGCCAAGCGGCCCCTGGCCACCAGATGCCGCGGCGATTCAGGCACGCCGAGCACCGCGGTGCCGTAGATCAATGCCGGCAGCACCGCCACCAGGAACATCCAGCGCCACGCCGACAGTCCGAGCCACAACGGTTGCGATGCGCCACCGGCCGCACCGGACAGCCAGGCGTCGCTGAGCAATGCCGCGAAGATGCCGAGCACGATCGCCAGTTGCTGCATCGAACCGAGCCGGCCTCGAATATGCGCCGGTGCCACTTCAGCGATGTAGGTGGGTGCGATCACCGAGGCTACGCCGACGCCGACGCCACCCACCAACCGCCATAGGACCAGATCCCATACGGCGCTGGCCAGGCCGGAGCCGAGCGCCGCGGCGACCAGCAGCACCGCAGCGACCTGCATGGTGCGCACGCGCCCGAAACGATTCGCCAGCATGCCGGCATACCAGGCGCCCAGCGCCGAACCGAGCAACGCGCAGGACACCGCGAAGCCGGTCTGTGCCGCGTCCAGCGAAAAACCGCCGCGGATCGCATCGACCGCGCCGTTGATCACTGCCGTATCGAAACCGAACAGGAAACCACCTAGCGCCGCGGCCGCGGAAATCAGCACCACCCGCGCCGTGGCGCGCTGGCCCAGCCCATCACCTGTCGCGTCCACAGTGCTCATCGCGTCTCCCCAACGTCATGGCATCGAGATGTGCGTCGGAGTCTGCACTGTGGCTTTCGCGCTGTCCGACTGAATACGTATGCAGCCGGACGAGGGAGGTACGGATCAGGCCGCGTTCGGTGTCGGCCGGGATATCGGCGCACCTGCAACCAGATGTTCGAGCATGCCGCGCGCCAGTTCGGGCTCGGCCAGCACGACCACGTCGGCACCCTGTTGCTGCAGGTGCTCCTTGCTCGCATCGGAATCGGCGCGGGCGATGATTTGCAACTCCGGATTCGCCAGTCGCGCCACCCGCACAACCTCGCCGCCCTCGTAGGCATCGGGCACGGTCACCACCAGCGCGCGTGCCTGGCCGAGGTTGGCTGCGGCCAGCACCTCGTCCTGTGCCGCATTGCCGACAATCGTGGCGATGTCCTGCTGGCGAAGCATGGCAACTCGTTCCGTGTCCTCTTCCAGCACGAGCAGCGCATCGCCGTGCTGACGCAGCGTCTCGCCGACCAGCCACCCCACGCGGCCATAACCCGCCACCACCACGTGTCCGCTGAGCGTGCTGGTGGTGAGGATTTCAGGCGTATTGTCGGCAACTGCGGGCATGGCCCCGGCACCCTGCTGCGATGCTTCGCGTGCATCCAGCCACGGCCGGATGCGATCGAGCAGCTTGAACAGCACCGGGTTAAGCAGGATCGACAGGATCGCGGCCGCCAGCAGCACATCCTGCGCTTCTTTGGACACCAGATTCTGCGCCACGCCCACGCCGATCAGGATGAACGAGAACTCGCCGATCTGCGCCAGGCTCGTGGCAATCGTCAATGCGGTACGCAGCGGACGGCCGGACACCAGCACGATGCCCAGCGCCGCCAGCGACTTGCCGAGCACCACGATCGACAACGCCGCCAGCACCACCAGCGGCTCGGTCAGCACCACCTGGTAATTGAACAGCATGCCGATCGAAACGAAAAACAGCACCGCGAACGCGTCGCGCAGTGGCAGTGTCTCCTCGGTGGCGCGCTGGGCCAGTTTGGACTCACCCATCATCATGCCGGCGAAGAACGCGCCCAGTTCGAACGACACCCCGAACAGGCCGGCCGCGCCGAACGCCACACCCAGCGCAATCGCCAGCACGGCCAGGCGAAACAGCTCGCGCGACCCGGTGTGCGCGACCACCTTGAGAGTCCACGGAATCAGCCGCTTGCCCACCACCAGCATCAACACGATGAACAACGCCACTTTGCCGATAGTGAACCCCAGCGTCCGCGCGAGCACCCAGAACGAGAGTGTTTCACCCGGCCCATCGCCAGCCAGCGCCAAACCGATCGCCGGCAGCAGCACCAGTGCCAATACCATCGCCAGGTCCTCGACGATCAACCAGCCGACGGCGATGCGGCCACGCTCGGTCTCCATCAGGCGGTGCTCTTCCATCGCCCGCAGCAGCACCACCGTGCTGGCCACCGACAACGCCAGGCCAAACACCAAACCCTGCGCGAACGGCCAGCCTAGGCCCCACCCCAGCAGCATGCCGAGCAGGGTCGCCACCGCCATCTGACCGAGTGCGCCGGGAATCGCGATGTTCTTTACCGAGAGCAGGTCCTTCAGCGAGAAATGCAGGCCGACACCGAACATCAGCAGCACCACGCCGACCTCGGCCAGCTGGTGCGCCAGATGTCCGTCGGCGACATAGCCCGGCGTGAATGGCCCGACCACCACGCCGGCCATCAGGTAGCCGGCCAGCGGCGGCAATTTCAGCCGATGCGCGAGCGCGGCAAAGACGAAGGCCAGCACGATGCCGCTGACCAGGGTGGCAATGAGGGGAGCGTCGTGCATGCGCGATCCTTTTCAGTACAACGACCCAAACCGCGCGAGGTGACATCGAAGCGGCATGCGCAGGCGTGCATTGCACCCGTCCGGCGCTGGCCTGCACGTGCAAGGTGCTTCAGTTGTAAGGGCGATCGGCGGCCAGCGCAAGCTTCCGCACGGGCATCGGCCATCTATGCCTGCGCGTTGATCACGGCCAGGAAATCGCGCCCGTAGCGCTTGAGCTTGGCTTCGCCAACACCGCTGACGGTGGCCAGCTCGTCCTCGTTGGCCGGCAGGGCACGCAGCATCGCCAGAAGGGTGGCGTCGTGAAACACCACGTAAGGCGGCACACCCTGTTGCTTGGCCAGTTGCGTGCGCAGCGCGCGCAGTTCGTCCCACATCGGCTGTTCGTAGGCCTCGATGCCGAGACTGCCGCCGGTGATGAGTTTGCTGTCGCGACGACGACGGCTGGCGCGTTCGGGGCGGGCATCCTCGCGCAACTTCACCGTCTTGCCGCCGCTGAGCACGGCGCGGCTGGCCACCGTCAGCCGCAGGGTACCGTAGCCTTCGGCGTCCGCTTCGAGCAGACCGGCGGCGAGCAACTGGCGGAACACCGAGCGCCATTGTTTCTCGTCCATCTCGGCGCCGATGCCGAACGTGCTGAGCCGATGATGGTCGAGACTCGCCACGCGCTCGGTCTCTTCACCACGCAACACGGCGATCACATGGCCGGAGCCGAAGCGCTGGCCAGTGCGATACACCGCCGACAGCGCTTTCTGCGCCGGCACGGTGGCGTCCCATGTCTTCGGCGGCGCCACGCAGTTGTCGCAATGGCCGCACGGGCCGGGATAGGTCTCGCCGAATGCGCCCAACAGCAGCTGGCGGCGACAGTCGGTGGCCTCGGCGTAAGCCAACAGCGATTCCAGCTTCTGCCGCTCGACGCGCTTGCGATCGTCGGCCGATTCCGACTGCGCGATCATCTGACTCATGGTCACCACGTCGGACAGGCCGTAGATCATCCACGCTTCGGCCGGCAGGCCGTCGCGACCGCCACGGCCGGTCTCCTGGTAATAGCCCTCGATGCTGCGCGGCAGATCCAGGTGCGCCACGAAGCGCACGTCGGGCTTGTCGATGCCCATGCCGAACGCGACCGTGGCAACCATCACCACGCCGTCCTCGCGCAGGAAACGCTTCTGGTTTTTCGCGCGCGTCGCGGCGTCCAGTCCGGCGTGATACGGCAACGCTTCGATGCCGGCTTCGGCGAGCCATCCGGCGGTGTCGTCCACCTTGCGCCGACTCAGGCAATAGACAATGCCGGATTCACCCTGGTGGCCAAGCAGGAACTCGCCGAGCTGGCGCTTCGCGTTGTGACGCAGGCTGACCCGATAGCCGATGTTCGGCCGATCGAAACTGGAGACGAACTGCCGCGCATCCTGCAGCGACAACCGTTCGACGATCTCGTCGCGCGTGCGCGGATCGGCGGTGGCGGTAAGCGCGATCCGCGGCACCTGCGGGAAACGCTGGTGCAGGATCGCCAGTTCGCGATATTCCGGGCGAAAGTCGTGGCCCCACTGCGATACGCAATGCGCCTCGTCGATCGCGAACAATGCCACCTCGGTGCGTTCGAGCAGGCCCAGGAAGCGCTGGGTCAGCAATCGCTCCGGCGCGACGTACAGCAGGTTCAACTCGCCAGCCAGCAATTGCCGCTCGACCTCGCGTTGCTCGTCCGCACCGAGACTGGAGTTGAGATAGGCCGCCGATACGCCCGCCTCGCGCAAGGCGTCGACCTGATCCTGCATCAACGCGATCAGCGGCGATACCACGATGCCGGTGCCCTGCCGCAACAACGCGGGAATCTGGTAGCACAATGATTTGCCACCACCGGTCGGCATCAGCACCAGTGCATCGCCACCATCGCTCAGGTGCTCGACGACGGCCTGTTGCTGGTCGCGGAAACCGGGGTAGCCGAAAACGCTTTGAAGCAGGTCGAGGGCAGAGGCATTCATCGGCGACATGCTACCAAACCGGGCAAGTCCGGCCGCCAGAAAAATCCACAGCAACGCGTCGGCAGCATCACCACTCAGGCGTCCGGCATGCCCCACAGCGCGTGATCCAGGTCGCCATTCAGCCCAAACCGTGACAACGGCACGCGGCCGTTCTTCACTTCGACGCCTTCGGCCCGCAGCAGCCGGGATTGTTCGCGAAAGCCGCGGCTGCCCGGCGGCATTGCAATATGCCCGCTGGACCGCAACACGCGGTACCACGGCAGCACCATGCCTTCGGGAACCTCGCCCAACAGTCGACCGACCAGTCGCGCGCGCCCCGGCAAACCCGCACGAGCGGCGATCGCCCCGTAGCTGGCGACACGGCCGCGCGGAATCGCGGCAATGGCGGCGTAAACGCGCTGGTGACTGTCATTCATGCGTAATCGTTCCGGACTTGACGCGACGCGGACGGGAAGACGTGGCAGAGTAGCTTCCGACCTTCGCCAGCGGAAGCGCAGCATGCGTCACTTCGAAGCCGTCCGTTCCCACATCGGCAGCCAGCACGAGCTGCGCCACAACGATCCGTACCTGATCAGTTTCGACCTGAACCTGTCGAACGGACGCCATCAGGGCATTTACCTGGCCGAGCTCGAGGATGAGTCGGGGCGGCGCTACCTGCGCATCTCCACGCCGATCGGTCCGCTAGCCGGCACCGACGCCATCCGCTGCCTGCGCTTCAACTGGCAGCAACGCACCGGGTTCCTGGCCGTGGCCGACCTGGACGGCTCGCCCTATCTGCACTTGTGCGAAAACCGTCCCTACGAATTCCTCGACACCGATGAACTGCAACGCGTCGTGCGCGAAATGGGCGCGCTGGGCGACCAGCTGGAACAGATCGTGGCCACGGGCGACGATTCGTTGTAGATCCGCGAAACCGGTGCGCCCGTCAGGACAACCACCTGAAGACCATCACCAGTCCGTAAGCCAGCAGCGCGGTGATCGGCAGGGTCAGGATCCATGCCCACACCATGCGCTCGACCACCGACCAGCGGATCGCGTTGAAACGCTTGGCCGCACCCACGCCCATGATCGAGGCGGAGACGTTATGGGTGGTGGACACCGGGATGCCGAATGCGGAGGCAATGAGGATCACCAGCGCGGAACTGGTCTCCGCTGCAAAACCGTTGATCGGGTGCAACTTGACCATCTTGTGGCCGAGGGTCTTGATGATGCGCCAGCCGCCACCGGCGGTGCCGGCGGCCATGGTGAGGGCGGAGACCACTTTCACCCACACCGGAATCTCGAAGCCGCCGGCCGGGTCCCCATTGATACGCAGGAAACCCAGCCATGCCGGCAGCTGGTCGAACTGATGAGCGGCGGTGGCGCCGGCCAGCGCCAGCGCGATGATGCCCATGCTTTTCTGCGCATCGTTCATGCCGTGCGCCACGCCCATCGCGCTGGCCGATACGATCTGCGCCTTGCCGAAAAAGAAGTTGACGAACGGCGTGCGCCCGAACCGTCGCGACCAGCCGTGCCGGTTGGCGAACCACGCCAGAAGCGCGTAGAGCGCCCCCATCAGGATGAAACTGATGACGAAACCCGCCGCGGGCGACAACACCATCGGGATGATCACCTTGGGGATCACGCCCTGGCCTTTCAGCAGGCTGCCCTGTACCCAGATAACCGAATCGATGTTGTTGCCCGAAGCCGCCAGCGCCGCACCTACCAGCGAGCCGACCAGTGCGTGGCTGGAGCTGGACGGCAGGCCAAGCCACCAGGTGATCAGGTTCCACACGATCGCGCCAAGCAGGGCACAGATCAGCAATTGCGAACTCATGTCGATCACGCCGGCGTTGATCAGCCCGGAAGCGATCGTGGCCGCCACCGCGGTACCCATGAATGCGCCCAGCAGGTTGGTGACCGCCGCCAGCAACACGGCTTGTCCCGGCGTGAGGACTTTGGTGGCCACCACCGTGGCGATGGAATTGGCGGTGTCGTGAAAGCCATTGATGTAGGTGAACGCCAGCGCGATCAGCACCACCACGATCACGGTGCTCATGCGCGGCTCCCCGCGGCCACGCAGGCGGCCGGCGGCATCGCGATCGGGCAATGCGAAATGCACAGGGTCACGGCGGCGGCCTCAGGAGTTCTTCAGGACGATCGAATAAACGATGTTGCCGACGTCGCGGCATTTGTCGATGGCCTTCTCGATCAACTCGAACAGGTCCTTGGCCAGCACCGCGCGCATCACGTCGCCACCCTCGACGTACAGCGTGCGGTACGCCGACAGCAGCATGCGGTCGCCTTCCGATTCCAGCGCCTGCAGGCGGTCCTGCAATTTCTTCAACGGGTCGATGCGCAGGCCGCGGCGCAGTTCGCCGATCATCTCGGCGACAACGGCGCTGGAACGCTCCAGCACCAGCGCGCGCTGGGCAAAATCCACCCCGACAAGCCGATCGGCCACGATCTCGTAGCGTTCGGCGAACTTCTCGATGGTCTTGGGGATTTTGTACAACGCGGAATTCAGCGCCTCGATGTCTTCGCGATCGAGTGCGGTGACAAAGGTGTTGACCAGCCCTTCGCTGATCTGTGCGGCAAGTTCCTTTTCGCGCGCACGGGTGGCGGTAAAGGCCGCCATCACCGAGCGCTGGTCGGGCTTGGTCAGCAGTTCGTGCAGGGCCTTGGCACTTTCGCAGACAGTGGCGGCGCTTTGTTCGAGCAACCCGTAGAACTTGTCGCCTTTGCCGAAAATCGTCTGCAGTGAAAACATGCTGGCCATGCCTGAGGGAGCGGGATGACGGGAATGTTACAGGACTGCCGCACTGCCCCGCAGCAATGCATCCCGGCCCTTGCAGGGTGACGGATCAGGGCGATGGCGTTGAACCGGTCGGGGCATCGCTTACACTGTGCCCATGCGCCCTCCTCCATCTACACCGCGATGCTGACTGAAATCGCGCTCGTCTTCGTGCTGGCCCTGTGCAATGGCTTCTTCGCCTTGTCGGAGATGGCCCTGGTGGTTTCGCGCAAGGGCCGCCTGAAACAAATGGCCAGGACCAGCCGCAAGGCCGCCACCGCGCTGCGCCACGCCGAGGCCCCGGAGCACTTCCTCTCCACCGTGCAGGTGGGCATCACCCTGGTGATGCTGATCACCGGTGCGGTGGCCGGCGATGCACTGGGCGGCCACATTGCCGACGCCCTGCGTGGCGACCGGCTGACGTGGCTGCTGCCGTACGCACGGGTCATCGGCATCGTGCTCGGCTTCGTGCTGATTTCGTTTATCCAGATCGTGATCGGTGAACTGGTGCCCAAGCGGCTGGCATTGTCGGCACCGGAGAAGGTGTCGTCCTATGTGGCGATCCCGATGCTGGTGTTGTCGCGGCTGACCGCGCCATTCGTGTGGCTGCTGAACATATCGAGCAACCTGTTGCTGCGCCTGATGCGGGTCAACCAGCACGGCCGCGGTGTAGTGACCGAGGACGAGATCCGCCTGCTGGTGGCCGAGAGTGCCGAACAGGGTGTGCTAGACCCTGACGAACACAACATGGTCAATCGCGTGCTGCGCCTGGGCGATCGCACGGTGGACAGCGTGATGACCCCGCGCATGCGCATCGCCTGGCTGGACACCGCCGCGACCCGCGAGGAAAACATCGAGGTGCTGCGGGAAACCCCGTATTCGCGCTACCCCGTCTATCGCGGCGACGAGAGCGAAGTGGTCGGCGTGGTCGAGGTCAAGCGCCTGCTGCACGGCTTTGCCGAAGGCCGCCCGCCGGAGCTGTTCGATCACCTGTCCAAGCCGCTGTTCGTGCCTGCCACGGCGCGAGCGCTGGATCTGCTGGAGGAATTCCGCGACGCCGAGACACCGCTGGCCCTGGTGGTGGACGAGTACGGCGACATCGAGGGCGTGGTCACCGTCAACGACCTGCTGGCGGCGGTGGTCGGCGCCAGCCAGATCGGCCACGGCAACGGCAATGAGGACAGCCCGATCATGCAGCGCGCGGATGGCAGCTGGCTGATCGATGGCAGCCTGTCCACCGACGACCTGCGCGAACTGCTGCAGATCGGCGAACTGCCCGGTGAAGACGAACACGATTTCCGCACCGTCGCCGGCATGGTGATGACGGCACTCGGCCACGTGCCACAGACCGGCGAAGTGTTCGCCTGGCGCGGCATCCGCTTCGAAGTGGTGGACCTCGACGGCGCCCGCATCGACAAGCTGCTGGTAACGCCTGCGCCGTCGCTGGAACCATCCGACGACGAGCAGTAGGGGGGATTGGCTCCTCCCCCTGCTTGGCAGGGGGAGGCCGGGAGGGGGTAGCCCGAGCTTGCCCAAAACTGAAATCAAAGGCGAACCCCTCCCCAGCCCTCCCCTGCTTGCAGGGGAGGGAGCAAGGCGGGTTACTTGCTGCCCTTCGCCAACCCTGCCATCCGCTGCGCGTCCGCCAATATCCCGTGCAACACACGCAACTCGCGTTCATCAGGTTGCGCACGCTGAAACAGCTTGCGCAAACGCAGCATGATCGTGGTCGGCTCGCGGCCCTTGTGGAACTCGATATCCTCCAGCGTCTGCGCCAGATGGCGGTAGAACTGCTCCATCTGCGCCGCATCGGCCGGCGGCTCATCGTGTTCCGGCGGTGCGGCGGGCAACGCGTCACCGAGCATCGTCATGCGCAGTTCGTAGGCCATCACCTGTACCGCCTGCGACAGGTTGAGCGAGCTGAAATCGTCCACGCTGGGAATGCGCACCATCGCGTGGCAGCGCGCCAGCTCCTCGTTCTCCAATCCGGTGCGTTCGTTGCCGAACACCAGTGCCACCTGCTCGCCGCGCGCGGCGGCCGCCAGCACCTGCTGCGCCGCCTCGCGCGGAGAAATCTCCGGCAAGTTCACGCCGCGCCGGCGCGCCGACAGGCCCAGGGCCAGGCTGCTGCCGGCGAGGCCGTCGACCAGGTCCGCATGGATGCCGGCGCTGGCCAGCACGTCGTCAGCGCCGGCCGCGAGCGCGTTCGCCTCGGGATCCGGGAACCGATACGGCTTCACCAGCTCCAGCCGCTCGAAGCCCATCGTGCGAATCGCCCGCGCGGCGCTGCCGATATTGCCCGGATGTGAGGTGCGCACCAGCACGTAGCGGATGCGGGCGGCCAGATCGTGGAGGTCGGTCATGCGTAGAGCGGCTTGGCGATGGAAACGTCCAAGGATAGTGGACGCGGGGCGGTCCAGCCTCACCTCTGCTAGAATCGCCGGCCGCAACCCTGCTCTCTTCCAAAGTCGAAACCATGGCCAGACCACACGTCACGATCGCGGCGCGCGCCGCGCGTTCTGCAGGCAACGTGATCCTGCGCTACATGAACCGCATCGACGGCCTCAACATCGTCGAGAAGCAGCAGCTGGATTTCGTCTCTGAGGTCGACAAGCTGGCCGAGGCGGAAATCATCAAGGAGCTGCGCCGCGCCTACCCCGACCACGCGATCCTCGCCGAGGAAAGCGGTGCGACCGGCAAGGGTCCGCTGACCTGGGTGATCGATCCGCTGGACGGCACCCACAACTACCTGCGCGGCATCCCGCATTTCAGCGTTTCCATCGCGCTGCTGGAAAAGGGTGTGCCGATCCACGCCGTGGTGTTCGACCCGTTGCGCGACGAGCTGTATACCGCCAGCAAGGGCGACGGCGCCTACCTCAACGACCGCCGCATGCGCGTCAGCAAGCGCGAGAATCTGGGCGGCGCGATGATCGCCACCGGCTTCCCGTTCCGTCAGCGCGAGCATCTGGTGCCGCAGTTGGACATGACCCGCGCGATCCTCGGTCAGGCTGAAGACATCCGCCGCTCCGGTTCCGCCGCACTCGATCTGGCCTACGTCGCCGCCGGCCGTTACGACGGCTATTTCGAGATCGGCCTGAAGCCGTGGGACATGGCTGCCGGCGTACTGCTGGTGCACGAAGCGGGTGGTCGCTACTGCGATTTCGCTGGCCGCGACGGCATCCCCGCCAGCGGCAACATCATCGCGGGCAATCTCAACGTGGCCAAGGCCATGGTCGACGCGATCGGGCAGCAGGCGACGCCGGGGCTGCTCAAGGCCTGATGCCTGCGGTGGTCGGAACGAACGAAGGCGCCCGCAAGGCGCCTTCGCCGTTTCAGGGCGCCGCTTCGCCGGACTCGCGCAGAAATTCGCGCAGGAACGGCACCGTGATCCGCCGCTGTGCCGCCAGCGAAGCCTGGTCCAGCTTGTCGAGCAGGTCGAGCAGTGCTCCGAGGTCGCGCGCGTAGCGGGCAAACAACCAGTCCAGCACCACCTCATCCAGCTGGATGCCGCGCAGCGCCGCCTGATTCTTCAGTACGTCGCGGCGCTCGGCATCGTCCAGCGGCTTGAGCGAAAACTGGGTGCACGCACCGAGTCGCGAGCGCAGGTCCGGCAAACCCAAGGCGAGATGCGCCACCGTGGCATCGGCCGCGAACAGCAGCGAGGTCTTCTCGGCGCGTGCGCGGTTGTACAGGTCGAATAACGCGTGTTCGGCATCGCGATTGCCGGCGATCACTTGCAGATCGTCCAGCGCCAGCAGCTCGCTGCCGGCGACGCCGCGGATCGCGGCGGCATGGTCGCCCAGGCTGGCCAGTGGCAGGTATTGCACGGTGCGGCCGGTCGCGCTGGCGGCATGACAGGCGGCGATCAGCAAATGGCTCTTGCCGCTGCCGATCGCGCCATGCAGGTATACCCATGGCGCACCGGACTGCTGCGCCAGCGTCTGCACCGCCGCCAGCGCGGCGGCATTGCCGCCGGCGTGGAAATGTTCGAAGCGCTGGCGACGCGGCCAGCGCAGGGCCAGCGGCAACTGCGGAATCATGGCGCGGCCCGGTCATCCTGCGGTGATTTGACGACGGTTTCGGTCTCGATGCCGCCATCCTGGTGCACCGTGACGTCCACTTCGGCGATCACCGGATCCTCCGGACCTTCCTGGTTGTACAGCTCGCTCATGCGGTAGCGTTCGAGCAGATAGCGCAACAACACCATGATCACCGACGCCGCCGGCAGGGCCAGCAGCACGCCGAGGAAGCCGAACAGATAACCGCCAGCCAGCACCGCGAAGATCACCGCCACCGGATGCAGGCCGATCTTGTCGCCAACCAGCTTGGGCACCAGCACGTAGCCTTCCAGCAACTGGCCGATCACGAACACGCCGCAAACAAGCAGCACGTGTGTCCAGTCGCCGTATTGCACGAGTGCCGCCACGATCGCAGCGACAAAGCCGATGATGAAACCGAGATACGGCACGAAACTGAGCAGGCCGGCGACCATGCCGATCAGCGGCCCCACGGTTAACCCGACGACACCCAGGCCGGCGCCGTAGAACACGCCCAGTGCCAGCATCACCAGCAACTGGCCGCGAACGAAGGCGCCAAGGATCTTGTCCGACTCACGCGCCAGATGCGCAATGGTCGGCTGGATCGAACGCGGCAGCATGCGATCGATCGTGGCCACCAGGCGGTCCCAGTCGCGCAACAGGTAAAACGCCACCACCGGAATCAGCACCAGATTGGTCAGCCACAGCACGACGCCGAGCCCGGAACGCGACACCTTGCCGAGCACGGTCGTGGCGATGCCACCAATCGAGCCGATGTGTGCCTTGATCGCCGCCAGCAACCGATCGCTGTCGAACGTGTGCGGATCCAGGTGCAGCCGCGCCTGCAGCCACGGCCACGCCACGTTTTGCGCCCATTCGCCGTAGCGCGGCAGGTTGTCGATCAGGTTTTCGATCTGTCGCGCGATCAGCGGGATCAGCAGCAGCAGCACACCGCCAACCACGACCAGCAACACCACGAAAACGATCGTGGCCGCCCAGGTCCGGTTCAATCCGTAACGCTCCAGCCGATCGGCCAACGGATCGCCGAGATAGGCAAGCATCGCGGCGACTGCAAACGGCATCAGTACCGGCGCCAGCAGCCAGATCAGATACACGATGACGGCCGTGATGGCGAACAATTGCCAGCGGCGGGAGATGTCGGTCGTCATGGGTGCGCTCATGCGGATAGGGAAAGCTGACTCGGCCAGATTCGGCCGTAAATATCGAAAGCGCGAACGTGCGGCCGATGGCCGCGTGTACTCGGCACGATGGCCTGCGGACTCAATGCAGCCAGCGCAGGTTGGCGTCGGCACCTGCGTGCGGTTCACCCTGCAACAACAGGTGCCCCCCGGCGGCGAGATTCGCCGCGAGCCCGCTCATCGGCACGGATGCCTTGACGTACAGCAGCACGGCGTCGTTCTGCGCCCCCAGCGTCGCCACCTGCTTGATCGAGGCGTCGCCCTGGAGCGTCGACAGCATGGCGGCGTAATCGGTGGCCGAATTGAGGCCGCTGACCCACAACTTGCCCTCGCTGGTGCCTGCGCCGATCACATTGAGCTGCTTGCCGATGCGATCGACCATGCCCTTGCCGGCGTCGCCGAGCATGGCGTCCTCGGTTGCGCCGTGGCCACTCCAGCGCTGCGGCTGGCCACCGGAGATCAGCGTCCAGTCGGCACTGTCATCGTGCAACTTGCCCAGCAGAACCAGGCCCGTGTGGTATTGCTGATTGATCGTCGCCAATGCAGCGGGATCGGCAGTGGCGACCTTCGCCACATCCAACGAGTTCGCGTCGTCCGGGTAGGCGACATTGGTACCGCGGGCTGCCGCTGCCGCGGCCAGGCTGGTGAGCGCCGTGCGGTCGAGCAAATTGCCGTCGGTGCCCTGGACCAGCAGCAGTACCGGCGGCTTGATACCCGCGCTGGTGGCGCCCAGCGAGGACACCAACCGGCGGACCGAGCCGGGCTCGAAGTCCACATTCAGGATCAACCCGGTCGCCGCGCGCTGATACTGGAATTTCTGCACGATCGAACCGGCCTTGCCCAGCGCATTGCCATAGCCGGCATTGCTGCGCAGATCCTGGCCGCCCGCCACGCGGGTCAACACCTGCCCGAGCGCGGTGGCAAATGCCTGGTCGCGCTGTGCATCACTGGTGTCGGTCACCGGCACGACGACCGAATACGGCGAGCCGGAATCCTGCGCATGCAACGGCGGCAGTGCGGAAAAACCCAGCAGCAGGGTGATGATCAACAAGCGGGACAGGCGCATGGACGTGGGCATCTTCAGGGGAAAGCTCACAGGAAGTCTGCCCAATCACGCCTCCAGCGTCCATCGAAGACGTCACCGGATCCGCGAATGACGCAAATCCGGGCCGGTTTCCGTTCCCCGAACTGCTAAACTTGCGCGTTTCGCCCACGCCGGTTCTCGCCATGTCTGACGCCCTCACCTACCGCGCCGCCGGCGTCGATATCGACGCCGGCAATGCGCTGGTCGAACGCATCAAGCCGCTGGTCAAGCGCACCTTCCGCCCCGAAGTGATGGGCGGGCTGGGCGGCTTCGGTGGTCTGTTCGATCTCAGCGGCCGTTACAAGGAGCCAGTGCTGGTCTCCGGTACCGATGGCGTCGGCACCAAGCTGAAACTGGCGCAGGTGCTGAACCGCCATGACACCATCGGCATCGACCTGGTCGGCATGTGCGTCAACGACGTGCTGGTGCAGGGCGCCGAGCCGCTGTTCTTCCTCGATTATTTCGCCACCGGCAAGCTGGACGTGGAGACCGCCGTGGCCGTGGTCGGCGGCATCGCCAAGGGATGTGAGCTGGCCGGCTGTGCCCTGATCGGCGGCGAAACCGCCGAGATGCCGGACATGTATCCGCCGGGCGAATACGACCTGGCCGGCTTCACCGTGGCCGCGGTGGAAAAATCGCAGATGCTGACCGGACAGGCCATTGTTGCCGGCGACGTGGTGCTCGGCGTGGCCTCCAGCGGGCCGCATTCGAACGGCTATTCGCTGGTTCGCAAGATTCTCGAACGCGCCGGCAACCCACTGGACATGGACCTCGGCGGCGTGAAGCTGGCCGATGCATTGATGGCACCGACCAAGATTTACGTGAAGCCGATGCTGGATCTGCTCCGCGCACAGCCGGAGATCCACGGCATGGCCCACATCACCGGCGGCGGCCTGAAAGAGAACATCATCCGCGTGGTACCCGACGGTTTGGGCATCGCACTGGAGGCGTCCGCCATCGTGCTGCCACCCGTGTTCGACTGGCTGATGCGCGAAGGCAACGTGGCGCGCGAAGAAATGTGGCGCACGTTCAATTGCGGCGTCGGCTTCACCGTGATCCTGCCGCGCGATGCGGTCAACGCGACATCCGCGCTGCTGGCTGGGCACGGCCTGGCCAGTTCGGTGATCGGCGAAATCGTCGCTGCACAGGGCGATGAGCGCGTGCGCATCGGTTGAATCGCTCCGTGCCAACCACACCTGTCAGGATCGCCGTACTGGCCTCCGGACGCGGCAGCAATCTTGCCGCGCTGCTTGCCGCGCGCGAGCGTGGGGAATTGTCGGCCGAATTCGTGCTGGTCGGCAGTGACAAGGCCAGTGCCGGCGCACTGCGGCTCGCTGAAGCGGCGAACATCCCCACCCTGGCGCTGGATCCGCGCAGTTATCCGGATCGGCGCGCGTTCGACCTCGACCTGTTCACGCGCATCGCCGCCAGCGGCGCCGACCTGCTGGTGCTGGCCGGTTTCATGCGCATCCTCGACGGCGAAGCGCTGACGCCGTGGATCGGCCGAATGATCAATATCCACCCATCCCTGCTGCCTAAGTACCGTGGCCTGCACACCCATCGTCGCGCGCTGGAAGCCGGCGACGTCGAGCACGGTGCCAGCGTGCATTTCGTCACCGCCGAGCTCGACGGCGGGCCGGTGATTGCGCAGGCGCAGCTGGCGATCGGCGCTGACGACGACGAGCAACAGCTGGCGCAGCGACTGTTGCCGCTGGAACACCGCCTGCTGCCGGCGGTGGTGAACCTGTTGGCCAGCCAGCGCCTGCAATGGGATGGCCAGGCGCCACGATTCGATGGACAGCCCCTGTCAGCGCCGCTGGTGCTGGGCGTTGACGGATTGCGACTGGCGGAGTGATCCCCGGTTCAGCCCGACACTTGCAGACTCCGCGCATGACTATCCGAAACCTGTTTGCTCCCCTGTTCGGCCTGGGCCTGCTGCTTGGCACACAGGCCGCCCTGGCCGCCACGCCCGGCGCCTTCACCGCCACCTATAACGTGTCGCAAGGCGGCGAACCGATGGGCGTCGCCACCGTCAGCCTGCGCGCTGCCGACCATGGCGAATGGGTCTATCGCAAGGACGTCAAGGGCACCGGCGGCCTCGCCGCCATGCTCGGCGCCAGCACCAGCGAGAATTCGCGTTTCCGCTGGAAGGGCGATGTGCCCGAGGCCGTCAGCTACGACTATCAACTGCAGGCCGCCATCAAGAACAAGCAGCGGCACATGGCGGTCGACTGGGCGAAGCAGCAGGTGAGCGTCGACGAGGGCAAGGGCCCGCAGACCTATCCAAGTCGCGCCGGCATGGTCGAACGCAACACGCTGGCATTGGCGCTGGGCTTGGCGTTGCGCGAAGGAAAACAACAGGTCGCACTGCCGGTCGCGGTACGCCAGGAAGTGCAAACGCAGAACTTCAAGGTGACCGGAAAGGAAACCGTCAAGGTTCCCGCCGGCAGCTTCCACGCCGAGCGGATCGACCGCACCGATGCCGACCGTGGCTTCAGCGCCTGGTATGCGCCCGATCGCTATCCGTTGCCGGTGAAGTTGTCACAGCACGATGGTGGCGACCTGACCATGGAACTGGTCAGCTATCACGCCAACTGAGCTGCAGGCCACGCATCGCGCAACCCGGAAGATCCGGACGCTGACCCCGCCCGAATCCTTCCCTGCACAGGGGAGCAAAAGCTTCGCCTCGGGTGTTGCTCAGGTCGGCAGGCGGCGGATCTTCGCGCCGAGCACGCCGAGTTTTTCCTCGATGTTCTCGTAGCCGCGGTCGATGTGGTACACGCGGTCGACGATGGTATCGCCCGTCGCAACCAGCCCTGCCAGTACCAGACACGCCGAAGCGCGCAGGTCAGTGGCCATGATCGGCGCGCCGCTCATCTCGCTCACGCCCTGCACGATCGCGGTATTGCCTTCCAGCCGGATGTCCGCGCCGAGCCGTTGCAGTTCGTGTGCGTGCATGAAGCGGTTCTCGAACACCGTCTCGGTGACCACACCGGTGCCCTCGGCGACACAGTTGAGCGCGGTGAACTGCGCCTGCATGTCGGTCGGAAAAGCCGGATACGGAGCCGTGCTGATGTTGACGGCTTTCGGACGACGCCCGCCCATGTCCAGCTCGATCCAGTCGTCACCGGTGGAGATGTGCGCACCGGCCTCTTCCAGTTTGGCCAGTACCGCGTCCAGCGTGTCGGCGCGGGCGTGCCGTGTGCGCACCTTGCCGCCGGTCATCGCCGCGCCGACCAGGAAGGTGCCGGTTTCGATGCGGTCAGGCAGCACTTCATATTCGGCGCCATGCAATCGCTCGACGCCATGGATCACCATCGTGGAGGTGCCGACACCCTCAATTTGCGCCCCCATCGCCATCAGGCAGTAGGCCAGGTCGACCACCTCGGGTTCCTGCGCGGCGTTCTCGATGATGGTGGTGCCCTGCGCCAGCGTGGCCGCCATCATGATGTTCTCGGTGCCGGTGACGGTGACCATGTCCATCACGATGCGGGCACCCTTGAGCCGCTTCGCCTTCGCCTTGATGTAACCGTTCTCGACCGTGATCTCGGCGCCCAGCGCCTGCAGGCCGCGAATGTGCTGGTCGACCGGACGCGAACCGATCGCGCAACCACCCGGCAGCGACACCTCGGCCTGGCCGAAGCGCGCCACCAGCGGACCGAGTACCAGGATCGAGGCGCGCATCGTGCGGACCAGGTCGTATGGCGCGACGCAGGTATTGGTGGTGCGCGGGTCGACATGCATCTTCATGCGGTCGTCCAGCACCAGCTGCACGCCCATCTGGCCGAGCAGCTCGATAAACGTGGTGACGTCGTGCAGATGCGGCACGTTGCCGATGCTGACCGGCTCGTCGGCCAGCAGACAGGCGGCCAGGATCGGCAGTACCGCATTCTTGGCGCCGGAAATGCCGACCTCGCCATGGAGCGGAGTACCGCCACTGATCAGGATCTTGGCCATCGTTGTCCTTCAATAAATCGGAGGGGGAAGTGCAGCTGCGGCCATCACTGGCGCGCCGCGGCTTCCTCGGGTGTCAGGGTTTTCAGCGCCAGCGCATGGATCGCGCCGCCCATCAGCTCGCCCAGCGTGGCGTAGACCAGCCGATGCCGCGCCAGCGGCAGCTTGCCGGCGAACTGGCTGGCGACCACGGTGGCCTCGAAATGCACGCCATCGGCCCCGCTGACGTCGGCTTCGGCACCGGGCAGGCCTTTTTCGATCATTGCCTGGATGCTGGCTGAGTCCATCGTGGGGTCTTTCCTGCGAGAGCATGAGTCGATGTGGCGTGATTCTCCGGATACCGGAGTTCATTGCGCTGACTTATGACGTTAAAATGCGAATATGCCATGGTAATGGAAATCCGCTGGCGCAGAAACGACAGCGTTCCCGATCGGTACGACTGAAGCCCTCGCCACGGCGACAGGAACACCCGATCCAGTCCTTCCTCGAGTCCTCATGAACGCACGCATCGCCCCGCCCGCCCCGATCAACCTGGACCCGGATGCCATCACGCGCAGCGCGCGCACGGTGATCGCCACCGAGGCCGCTGCGGTCGGGGCGCTGGAGTCGCGGATCGGGCCGGCGTTCGCCGAAGCCTGTCGGCTGATCCTGGCCTGCAAGGGCCGCGTGGTGGTCAGCGGCATGGGCAAGTCCGGCCACATCGGGCGCAAGATCGCCGCCACCCTCGCCTCCACCGGTACGCCGGCGTTCTTCGTGCATCCGGGCGAAGCCAGCCACGGTGATTTGGGCATGATCCTGCCACAGGACGTGGTGTTGTCGATCTCCTATTCCGGCGAGACCGATGAGCTGCTGTTCATCCTGCCGGTGATCAAGCGCCAGGGCATTCCGCTGATCGCGATCACCGGTCGGCCGACCTCCTCGCTGGCGACCCAGGCGGACGTTCACCTGGACGGCAGCATTTCGAGCGAAGCCTGTCCGCTGGGGCTGGCGCCAACCACCAGCACCACCGTGGCGCTGGTGTTGGGCGATGCCCTGGCGATCGCGCTGCTGGAGGCACGCGGCTTCACCTCCGACGACTTCGCCCGCTCGCACCCAGCCGGCGCGCTGGGCCGACGCCTGCTGCTGCACATCGCCGACGTGATGCACAAGGGCGACGACGTGCCGCGTGTCTTGCCCGATGCCAGCCTCACCGCCGCCCTGGTCGAAATGACCCGCAAACATCTGGGCATGACCGCCGTCGTCGATGCCGAACAGCGTTTGCTCGGCGTGTTCACCGATGGCGATCTGCGTCGTGCGCTGGACGATGAAGGCGTGGACCTGCGTGGTGCCACCGTGTCCGAACTGATGACCCGTGGTCCGAAAACGATCGGTGCTGACAAACTGGCGGCCGAAGCGGCGCAATTGATGGAGAAGTACCAGATCCACGCGTTGCTGGTGGTCGATGACGAACAACGCGTGGTCGGCGCGTTGAACATTCATGATCTGCTCCGTGCCCGCGTGGTCTGATCGTCCTTTTCGTCCGTCTCCGAACCGAGCTTATTTCCTCCCATGTCCCCAGCCGATTTCCCCGCTGATCTGCTTGCCCGCGCCGCCAGGATCCGACTGGCGGTGTTCGACGTGGACGGCACGCTCACCGACGGCCGCCTCTGGTATGGCGAGGACGGGCGCGAGACCAAGGTGTTCCACGTGCATGACGGGCTGGGCCTGAAACGGCTGCAGGCCAACGGCGTGCAGGTGGCGCTGATCACCGCACGGATCAGCCACCCGGTCGCCTTGCGCGCCGAGGAACTGGACATCGCCCACGTCTACCAGGGCCAGGGCGACAAACGCCGCTGCCTGCTGGAACTGCTCGACGCGCTGCACCTGACGCCCGAACAGGCCGCCTTTGTCGGCGACGACCTGCCCGACCTGCCGCCGATGCATCTCTGCGGCCTGGCAGTGGCGGTGGCCAACGCTCACCCCTGGGTCGTCGAGGCCGCGCACTGGCAAACCGGCAAGGCTGGCGGCATGGGCGCCGCACGCGAGGTGTGCGACCTGATCCTGCACGCGCAGGGCCATGACGAAGCCGAGCGGGAGCGCTGGCAGTGAGCTTCCGTCGCTGGCTGCGCGACCGGCGCCTGCCGGCCGCGACCCTGGCCATCGCGCTCGCCGCTGGCGCGGGCCAGTTGCTGCTGTGGTGGTTCGGCCCGGCGGCAAAGACCAGCGACTTCGTCGGTCCGCCGCGCTCGGGTTACACCCTGACCAACGCAAAAATGACCGAGTACAACACCGAAGGCCGGCCCAGCTTCCACCTGCAGTCGCCACTGCTGGAGCGTCGTGAGGGCGACGAATCGCTGTACCTCAACTCACCGACCTTTCAATTGCCGGCCAAACAGGGCGCCGGCGTACCGGACTGGCAGGGCGAATCGCTCTATGGCTGGGTCAACAAGGCCGGCACCCTGCTCAAACTGCAAGGCCCGGTGGTGATGCACCGGCCGGCGTTCGATGCCACCCCCGCGACCGACATGCATACCTCCGACGTCACCGCCTGGCCAAAGGAAAACCGCCTGGAAACCGCGGCGCCGGCGCGGATCGTCCAGGGAGCCTCTACAATCAGCGGGGTCGGCATGCGCGCCAACCTCACCAACAAGCATCTGGAGTTGCTCGATGACGTCCACAGCACGTTCATGCCAACCAAATCGCGCCATTAAGCTGGCGCTCCTGGGTCTTGGGCTGGTCATGCTGCAGCCCGCTCTTGCCCGCAAGGACGACCGGCAGCAACCGGCCCACATCGCATCGAAGTCGTTCGACGCGACCCAGGCGGCCAATGGCGTCATCCACTACAAGGGCAGCGTCCTGCTCACCCAGGGCACGCTGAAGTCGACCGGCGCCCTGGCCACGGCCTACCTCGATGCGGACAACAGCGTCACCCGGGTCGTCATCACCGGCACGCCAGCGCATATCGAACAGCTCGACGACAGCGGCAACCTGATGCAGGGCGATGCCGCCACCATCGACTACGACAACGTCAAACAGGTCGCCGTGCTGACCGGCAACGCGTCGGTCAAGCAGAAAGGTCGCGGCGACGCCCACGGCGACAAGCTGACCTACAACACCCAGACCAGCCAGATGACCGGCGAAAGCAACGGCGACGGCATGGTGCACATGACCTTCCTGCCGAAGCCGAAGCCTGCAGAGCCGGCTACCCCGGCTCCCGCCAAGCCGTCGGCACCGGCGCCCAGCTCGACCTCCGCGCAGGAAAAACCCTAAGTGCTCTCCGCCGAAGGTCTGCAGAAAAGCTTCAAGGCCCGCCAGGTCGTGCGTGATTTCGGCTTCTCGATCCGCGAGGGTGAGGTGGTCGGGTTGCTCGGCCCGAACGGCGCCGGCAAGACCACCTGCTTCTACATGGTGGTCGGCCTGATCGAAGCCGATGCCGGCAGCATCAAGCTGGACAAGCAGGACATCACCCGCCTGCCGATGCACTCGCGCGCCAAGCTGGGCATCGGCTACCTGCCGCAGGAGGCCTCGGTGTTCCGCCGGCTCAGCGTGGCTGACAACATCATGGCGGTGCTGGAATTGCGCGACGGCCTCAGCGCACAGCAACGCGACAGCGAACTGGAAAACCTGCTGGACGAGCTGAAGATCGCGCACATCGCCGGACAGAAGGGCATCAGCCTGTCCGGTGGCGAACGTCGCCGGGTCGAGATCGCCCGCGCGCTGGCCGCCCAGCCGCGCTACATGTTGCTGGACGAGCCATTCGCCGGCGTCGATCCGATCTCGGTCGGCGAAATCCAGCGCATCGTGCGGCACCTGAAGGAGCGTGGCATCGGCGTCCTGATCACCGATCACAACGTCCGCGAGACATTGGGCATCTGCGACCGGGCCTACATCCTGAACGATGGCGAGGTGCTCTCCCGCGGCACGCCGGCACACATTCTCGCCGACGAACGCGTGCGTGAGGTCTACCTGGGGCGCGAATTCCGCCTCTGAGATACCTGTCGAGGCTCCCTTACGCCGGGCGCGGCTATGGCCGCTCCCGCGGGCACGCGCTACGATGGACCGACTTCATTCGATCCGGCTGGCATGAAACCCGCATTACAGTTTCGCCTCCATCAACAGCTGACCCTGACGCCGCAACTGCAGCAGGCGATCCGTCTGTTGCAGCTGTCGCAGCTGGAGCTGGAAGCCGAATTGCGGCAGATCGCCGAAAGCAATCCCCTGCTGGAATTCGCCGAGGAAGTGGAAGACGACGAGAGTCTGGATAGCGCGGCGGAAAGCGAATACTCGAACTCGGAAACCACCGCTGTCGCCAGCGGCAGCGAAAACGACAACGACGAGATCGGCGATTGGGCGGACGGTGGCGGCGTTGCCGAGGCACCAATCGACTTCTCCAGCAGCGTCAGCAGTGGCAGTGGTTCGCGCGGCGACGACGATTTCGAACCACAGAATGCCGCGCCGGAAACCCTGCAACAGCATTTGTTGTGGCAGCTCAACCTGGTTTCGTTCAATCCCCGTCAACACCTGATCGCCACCGTGCTGATCGATGCGCTGAATGGCGCCGGTTACCTCGCCGAAGGGCTGGAGTCGGTACTTGCGGCCTTGCCGGCCGACCTCAACGCCACCCTGGAGGAAGTCGACGCCGTGCGCCGGCAGCTGCAGGGCTTCGACCCGGCTGGTGTGGGAAGCCTCGACCTGCGCGACTGCCTGCGCGTGCAATTGGAGCAGTTCGATCCGGACACGCCGCAGCGCGAACTGGCTTTGCGCATTGTCGATACCGAACTGGAATTGCTCGCACGCAACGACATCGCCCGCCTCGCGCGTCGCCTGCGCGCCAACGAGGACGACATCGCTGCTGCCTCGGTACTGATCCGCAGCCTCGACCCTCGTCCCGGCGCCGCGCTCGACGCCACTCCCGTGGAATATGTCGCACCGGATGTCTATGCGTTGCGTGATGGCGGCCGCTGGCGGGTCAGCCTGAATCCCGATGCGCAGCCTCGGCTGGGCCTGAACCAGCACTACTGCGGCTTGATCGCCCAGGCGCGTGGCGAGGACGCCAGCTGGATGCGCGGCCAGTTGCAGGAAGCCCGCTGGCTGATCAAGAGCCTGGAATCGCGCGCCGAGACCCTGCTGAAAGTGGCCGACGCGATCGTGCGCCGGCAGAGCGCCTTCCTCGACTACGGCCCCGAAGCCATGCACCCGCTGGTGTTGCGCGAGGTGGCCGAGGAAGTGGGCATGCACGAATCCACCATTTCACGCGTCACCACGCGCAAGTACATGCACACGCCGCGCGGCACGTTCGAGTTGAAGTATTTCTTTTCCAGCGGTGTATCCACCGAAGATGGTGGCAGCGCTTCGGCCACTGCCATCCAGGCCATGCTGCGCAAGCTGATCGACGCCGAGGACACCCGCAAGCCGTTGTCCGACCTGGCGATTGCCGAGCAGTTGCAACGCAAGGGAATTCAGGTCGCCCGCCGCACTGTCGCCAAATATCGGGAGGGATTGCGCATTCCCACGTCCAACGAGCGTCAGCGCGCCAGCTGACCTGCCGTGTTTGTCTGCACGGGAACTTGGTTATCGCAAAAGCGTTCCCATACCTGTAGAGGATGATTGACGATGTACCGTCGCCACATCGGCCGCGGTACGTCCAGCCCGCCGCGAAAAGCGGCACTGCACCACCAGAGGAGGCGCCCCATGCAATTCCAACTCAGCGGCCAGCAGATTGAAGTCACCCCGGCCCTGCGCGACCACGCCACCGCCAAGCTCGACCGCTTGACCCGCCTCGACGACAAGCTGCTCAGTCTCGCGATCGTATTGTCGGTCGACAAACTGCAGCAACGCGCCGAAGGCACCCTCGGCGCGATCGGCGCCACCCTGCATGCCGAGGCCGTCGAGGCCGACATGTACGCGTCCCTCGACGTACTGTTCGACAAACTGGTCAACCAGTTGCGCAAACATCGCGAAAAGGTCAGCGACAAGCACCAGCGCGAAGCCCGCGAAGAGCGCCAGTACGGCTGAACACCGCCGCTTTGCGCTTCGCCACGGCCCGCCCGATCAGGGCGGGCCGTTCTCCCTCTGAACACGCTAATCCGCCCAAGCTGGCACAATGGCCGTGCCGTCGCAAAGGTCCACCGGACCCCGTCATGCGGCGCCAAGGACCGGGTTTTGGATCGGATCAGCGCGCGACAACTCTACGATGGCGTCCACGAACGCATGGCCCTGCGCTGGGTATCCGGCATGCGCGGGGAATCGCGCGTGCTCGAGCCAGGCGCCGCGCAGGCACGCCGCCCGTCGTTGATCGGCTACCTCAACGTCATCTATCCGAACAAGATCCAGATCATCGGCTCGGAAGAACTGAATTTCCTCGACGGGCTCGATTCGCGCCAGCGCTGGGAAGTCATGCACAAGATCGCCGCTTACCAGCCGGTGGCGCTGATCGTGACCAAGGACCAGACCGTACCGGCCGACCTGCGCGAGGTTGCCGAGGAAACCAACACGCCGTTGTGGATCAGTCCCAAGCGCGGGCATGAATTGCTGACCTACATGCAGTACCACCTGGCACGGATGCTGGCGGCGAAAACCACCCTGCATGGGGTGTTCCTGGAGGTGTTCTCGATCGGCGTGCTGATTACCGGCGAGGCCGGTTCCGGCAAGAGCGAGCTGGCGCTTGAACTGATCAGTCGTGGCCACCGGCTGGTCGCCGACGACGCCACCGAATTCACCCTGATCGCGCCCGACGTGATCGACGGCAGCTGCCCCGAACTGCTGCAGGACCTGCTGGAAGTCCGTGGCCTGGGCGTGCTCAACGTGCGCGAGATGTTCGGCCACATGTCGGTCAAGACGTCCAAATACCTGCGTCTGGTCATCCACCTCAAACCGATGCGCGACGGCGAGGAAACCGATGCACTGACCCGCCTCACCGGTGACATCGGCCATCGCGAAATCTTCGATGTCCAGGTTCCCATGATCACCATACCGGTGGCCTCGGGACGCAACTTGTCGGTGCTGGTCGAGGCCGCCGTGCGCAGTCACGCGCTGAAGAGCAAGGGCATCGATCCGGCACAGACCTTCATAGATCGGCAGGCGCACCAGCTGCGCCGCCTGCCCCCATGGTGAATGCATGAGCGACAACGACACTCCCCTGCTCAACCCGCTGGTCGATCCGGCCGAGATACACCTGATCGTGCTCACCGGCATGTCCGGCGGCGGCAAGACGGTGGCCTTGCGCGCGCTGGAGGACCTGGAGTTCTACTGCGTCGACAACCTGCCTTCGGCGTTGCTGCCGCAGCTGGTCAACGCGGTGATCGAAGGTCACAGCAAGCATCGGCGCATCGCGGTCGGTGTCGACGTGCGCAATCGCGGCACGGATTTCGCGCACATGCCGACCGTGCTGTCAGGCCTGGCGGCCGCCGGTGTGCAGGTGCACCTGATCTTCCTCGATTGCCGCGACGAAGTACTGATCAAGCGCTACTCGGAAACCCGTCGCCGTCATCCGCTGGCGGCGCGCGGCCTGTCCCTGGCCGACGCGATCGCCGAGGAGCGCAAGCTGTTGCGCCCGCTGATGGCGATTGCCGAAAAGGTGATCGATTCCAGCGAACTCAACGTGCACCAGCTGCGCCGGCTGGTTGCCACCGGTTTCGCCCAGGCGACCGAGGGACTCACCCTGATGTTCCAGTCGTTCGCGTTTCGTCGCGGGTTGCCGCTGGACGCGGATTTCGTGTTCGACGCACGTTGCCTGCCCAATCCGCACTGGCATGCGCATCTGCGACCGCTGTCGGGCAAGGACGCACCGGTGCGCGACTTCCTCGACGCCGAGCCGCTGGTGGGCGAATACTTCGTCGATACTGCGCGCTGGCTGGATGCCTGGCTGCCACGTTTCGAACAGGACGATCGCAGTTATTTGACCATATCGGTCGGCTGCACCGGCGGAAGGCACCGCTCGGTCTACCTGGTCGAAAAGCTCGCCGCCTATTATCGCGACCGTCGCGAAGGCGTCCTCACCTTCCATCGCGAACTCGAATGATGACCATGTCGCCGATCCGTACCTTCATCGCAGGCCGACACGCATGAGCGTCGGCGTGCTGCTGATGACGCACGAGGCAGTCGGCCAGGCGCTGATTTCCGCTGCGCATCATGTGATGCCCAAGCTGCCACTGCAGGTGGCCGCGGTGGAAGTGCCGCCGAGCGCGGACCCTGACGTGATGCGCACGCTCACCGCGCACCATGCGCGCGAACTCGACCACGGCGATGGCGTGCTGATCCTGGCCGATCTGTACGGCGCCACTCCGTGCAATATCGGACTTTCGCTCAGCGCGCTCGGCGTACATCTGCGCTGCGTTTCCGGCCTCAACCTGCCGATGCTGCTGCGCGTACTCAACTATGCGGAGAAACCGCTGGACGAACTGGCCGAGATCGCGGCCAGCGGTGGCCGCGGCGGAATTTTCATCGACCATGCCTGACTTTCATCATGCTTGAACAAGACGTCGTCATTTCCAACCGGCTGGGGCTGCACGCCCGCGCCTCGGCCAAACTGGTGCAACTGGTACAAGGTTTCAAATCCACGGTATGGCTGGTGAGCAAGGGCCGCGAAGTCAATGCGCAAAGCATCATGGGCGTGATGATGCTGGCCGCCGGCCTCGGCAGTCCGCTGACCATTCGCGCCGACGGTCCGGACGAGGCATCCGCGCTGGCGGCCGTGGCTGCGCTGTTTGAGCGCAAGTTCGACGAGGGAGCATGATTGGTATGGGATTGGGAATTCGGAATTCGCGATTCGTTGGAAGCAACCTGCAGGCAGACGGGCAGTGCGCCGTCGGTTTCATGCTGCCAGCTTTTCCGAATCCCGAATCCCCAATCCCCAATACCAGCTCCGCGAGGGGCCCGAAGTGAGGCACCTGCTCACCGGCACCGTCGCTGCCCACGGCATGGCACTGGGACGTGCCCGGCTGGTGCAGCCCAGCCGCTACACCGTCGATACCCGGCCGCTGGCCGAGGAAGAAATCGAGGTCGAACTGCAGCGACTGCATCAGGCGCTGGACACCGCGCGGCAGGAATTGCGCGAACTGCGCGGCAAGCTGCACGGTGCGCTGGCACGCGAGGTCAACGAGTTCATTGACGCGCACAGTCTGCTGCTCGACGACGCCGAGCTGCTTCGCGGACTGGACGATCTGGTGAAAGTCGGCCACTACCGTCCCGGCGCAGCGCTGAAAAAACAGCGTGACCGCCTGTCTGCCGTGTTCGAGGCCATGGACGATCCGTACCTGCGCAGCCGCAAGGAGGACGTCGAGCAGGTGATCAATCGGGTGATCTCCGCGCTGCAGCGCCAGACCAGCCCGGAGGAACGCAAACTTGCCGCGCGAGTCGGCGAGATCCTGATCGCCGACAACATCGCTCCCGGCGACATGGCGCAACTGGCCGGCAATGGCCTGCTTGGCGTGGTCGCCAGTTCCGGCAGCGCGTATTCGCACAGCGCGATCCTGGCGCGCAGCCTGGGCCTGCCGATGCTGGTGGGCACGCGCGATGCACTGTCCAATATCCACGACGACGATTTGATCCTGCTCGACGCCGAACGTGGTGAAGCGGTGGTGCATCCGACCGCTCAGGACCTGTCGCGTTACCGCGCCTGGCAGCGCGAAGCGGCCATCGAAGGCCGGCGCCTGGCCAAGCTCGCCAACGCACCCACGCGCACCCGCGATGGTGTCGATATCGGCTTGCTGGCGAACGCCGAAACCTCGATCGACGTGGCGATGGCGCGCGCCCGCGGCGCCGACGGCGTGGGCCTGTACCGCACCGAATTCCTGTTTCTCAAGCACAAGGGCCTGCCCTCGGAAGACGAACAGTTCATCGCCTACCGCGACCTGGTGATGGGCATGGGCGGCCTGCCGGTCACCATCCGCACACTGGACCTCGGCGCGGACAAGGCCGACGCCGCCGGGCTGTCATTGCGTGGCGAGGACAATCCCGCACTCGGCGTGCGCGGCGTGCGGTTGTCGCTGCGTTACCCGGCGGTATTCACCACCCAGATCCGCGCGATCCTGCGCGCCGCCTGCTACGGCCCGGTGCGCGTACTGGTGCCGATGGTGACCCAGCCGGACGAATTGATCGCGGTGCGTACGCTGTTCAAGCTGGCACGACAGGATCTGAAGCGCGAGAACATCGACCTGCCGGAGAAGCTGCCGCTCGGTGCGATGATCGAGGTGCCCGCAGCGGCGATCAATGTGCGTGCGCTGCTGGAATACGCCGACTTCCTCGCGATCGGCACCAACGACCTTGCCCAATACGTGCTTGCTGCCGACCGTGGCAACGATGCATTGGAGAACATCTACAACCCGCTGCAACCGGCCCTGCTGCGACTGCTGTCGCATGTGATCAGCGCTGGCCGCCGCGCGAAGAAACCGGTGAGCCTGTGCGGCGAGATCGCTGGCGACGTGAACTTCACCGCCTTGTTGCTGATGCTGGGGCTATGCGAATTCAGCATGCATCCCGGACAGATCCTGCAGGTGCGCGACCGCCTCGCCACGCTCGACCATGCCGAGCTGCGCCGCCACGCCGCAAGGCTTCTGCGTGTGCATACACACGAGCAGGCCGAGGCCTTGTTGAACGACGTCGTGAACGCGTCGGAAGCCTTGAACCAGTGTGCGGGTCGCGAACGGCCCGTTGCCTGACGGGCTCGATCAGCGCCGAGGTCCGCTGGCATCGCCGCCGCCTACGTCAATGCTGTCCAGAAAGGCATCCAGCAACGCACCACGATATTTCTGCCGGTGCAACAGCAACGACAGCTTGCGTTGCAGGTCCAGAAACGGGGTCTTCAGCGCCTTCAGTCGTCCTGTCGCCAGCGCATCTGTCACCGCCACCGCAGGCAGGCAGGCGATGCCTAATCCGGCAACCACGGCTTGCTTGATCGCCTCGATCTGATCGAGCTCAAGCACGGTTTCGCCGGGCGGCAGCTGCGCCAGCACGCGCTCGCTGGTTGCACGCGTGGCCGAGCCGGGCTCGCGCAATACCCAACGTGCGCCGGTGAAATCCGTGGGTTTCAGGCCACGCTTGCGTGCCAGCGGGTGTTCCGGCGGCGCACACACCACTAGCAGATCGTCGCGCCACGGGCGCACTTCGAGTTGCGGATGAGTCACCGGTCCCTCGACGCAGCCGATGTCCAGGCTGTGGTCGAGCATCGCCGTGGCGATCGTCTCGGTGTTCGCCACGCGCAAGCGGATCGCCACCTGCGGATGGGCGCGTACGAATGCGCCAAGCAGCTCGCCGACCCGATAATTGCCCACCGTATTGCTGGCGCCGATGCGCAGTTCACCGCTCAGCGCGGCACCGTCCTCGCGGCCGCGTCGGCCGAATTCGGCGTGCCGCTCCAGCAGCTCCTGCGCCAGCGGCAGCAATTCGCGACCACGTGCATTCAGGCGCAACCGACCGCGCTCGCGTGCGAATACCGGTGCATCCAGCTGCCGTTCCATTTCCGCCAGCGCCATGCTGGCCGCCGGCTGGGTGAGGTGCAGGTATTCGGCAGCGGCCCGCATGCTGCCATGCAGGGCGATCTGCACGAAGACCTCGAGCTGTCGCGGGCTGATATTGATCATCAGTACATCTTATACAACTCATCACATATTCCAAATTTTCCTGATTGACCCGTGGGTGGACAATGGCGCCATTGCCGGAGTCCATGCATGAACGCACCCACCCTTCCCGCCACCTCGTCCAGCCCTCTGCGACAGCGCGCACCGGGCTTGCTGCTGGCGGTGGCGATCGGCCTCCTGGCGTTGTTGCTGGGGCGCTGGCTGCCGCTGATCGGCGGTCCGGTCATCGGCATCGTGCTGGGCATCATCGTGCGCAACCTTTTGTCGCCGGGCGAGCGCTACACCCCGGGCATCGCGTTCACCGGCAAGAAAGTGTTGCAGTGGTCCATCATCGCGCTGGGCTTTGGGCTCAGCCTGAGCCAGGTGGCGAAGACCGGCCTGGAATCGCTGTCCGTCACCCTGGTGACGATGACCGTGGCGTTCCTCGCCGCGCGGCTGCTCGGCCGCTGGCTCGGCGTCCACGACAAGCTGAAGATCCTGATCGGCGTGGGCACCGCGATCTGCGGCGGCTCGGCGATCGCCGCGGTGACCCCGATCATCCGCCCGGACGACCACGACACCGCCTTCGCGATCTCCACCATCTTCTTGTTCAACCTGGTCGCGGTCCTGCTGTTTCCGTTGCTCGGCCACCTGATGCATCTCAGCGACCTCGGCTTCGGCCTGTGGGCCGGCACGGCGATCAACGATACCTCCTCGGTGGTTGCCGCCGGCTACAGTTTCAGCAAGGCCGCCGGCGACTACGCCACCATCGTCAAGCTGACCCGCGCCACCCTGATCATCCCGGTGTGCCTGGTGCTCGCCTTCGTCGTCGCCGCACGCGAAAAGCGCAAACACGCGCAGGACGGCAGCATTGGCCAGTTCCGCCTCGCCAGCATCTTCCCGTGGTTCATCCTGTGGTTTCTGGTCGCCTCGGCCGTCCGCACCGCCGGCCTGATTCCCATCGCCATCCAGCCGGCCCTGCACATGCTGGCCGAATTCCTGATCATCGTGGCGCTGACCGCGATCGGGCTTTCGGCCAACCTGCGCAAGATGGCTGCCAGCGGCGCACGACCGATCCTGCTGGGACTGGGCGTATGGATCGCGGTAGCGGTCAGCAGTCTGCTGGTGCAATGGGTGATCGGCCAACTTTGATGCCGTGGATCGCATGCATGGGAGCCCTTCGCGGTAGTTACTTCTGCCCGCCGGGCTGATCGTCCTCGATCGCGTCCGCAAACTTCTGCATCAACCGCACCAGCTCGTCGATGTCGTGCGCGCCCCATGTCTTGAAGATGGCGAGGCCCATGCGCTCGCGTGCGGCATCGACAAGATCGGTCATCGCCTTGCCCTTTGCGGTGATGACAGCCTCCCGCACGCGGCGGTCGGCGGCATTTGCGCGGCGCTCTACCAAGCCAAGGCTCTCGAGCTTGGCGACCTGACGGCTGACGGTGGTGTAGTCGCGCCCCACCCGATCAGCCATATCCACCACACCTATAGGGCCGAGACGCTCGATGCCTACCAGCAGCGGAAAGAGCGCCCGGTCGAGCCGGATACCCGCAGCCTTGATGAGCACCTCATCGCGCTGCGGGCGGTTCATTGCGCTGACGATGCTGATCAGCGCCCCGTGCAGGCTCCTCAGCCGGGCCGATATATGTGCATGTTGCACTTGTTTCTTTGATGGCATAGCATGCTCCTATTGAGTGCATATTACACCTATCGAGGTAGCCATGAAAAATGACTTTGCAGTTCAAGTGTTGATCTGTGGTGCCGGCGCAGCCGGCCTCACGCTCGCCATCGATCTGGCCCGGCGAGGTATCTCCTTTCGTTTGATCGAGAAAATGGAAGGTCCGTTCCAGGGCTCACGCGGCAAAGGTATCCAGCCGAGGACACAAGAGGTCTTCGAGGATCTCGGCATCATCAACCGCATCGTCGCGGTCGGTGGTCTTTATCCCCCGCAACGGGAGTACCGCGATGATGGCAGCTTCACCGAATCCCCGGTCATCGAACATGCGGATTCGACGCCCTCCGAGCCTTGCCACATACCTCTGCTGGTACCGCAGTTCCTGACCGAGCGGGTGATGCGCGAGCGTCTCCTTGAATGGGGGCATGTCGTGGAGTTCGGATGCGAACTGATCGGTTTGGCGCAGGACGACGACGGCGTAACGGCAACCCTTGGCAGCCAGGCCGGCGAGCAAGTCATTCGCGTGCGTTACCTCGTCGGTGCGGATGGCGGACGCAGCTTCGTGCGTCACGCGCTCGGGATCGGCTTTCCGGGCAAGACGCTTGGCATTCGTGCCGTAGTCGCCGATGTCGCCTTGACCGGACTCGGACGCGATGCCTGGCATCGCTTCAACGGAGGCTCGATGGATCGTCAGATGTCGTTGTGCCCGCTTGCGGGAACCGATTTGTTTCAGCTGCAGGCGCCAGTGCCGCTCGACGGCGACATCGACCTGTCGGCCGAAGGTCTCTGCGCGATGGTGGCCGGGCGCACGGGCCGTGACGATATCCGCATCGAATCCGTGTCCTGGGCGTCTGCCTTCAACATGAATGCACGGCTCGCTGACCGTTACCGTGTCGGCAGCGTATTCCTCGTCGGCGATGCCGCTCACGTTCACCCGCCCACTGGAGGCCAAGGTCTCAATACCAGTGTCCAGGATGCCTACAATCTGGGTTGGAAATTGGCCGCCGTCTGTACCGGCGCGCCGGACGCGCTGCTTGACAGTTATGAGGAGGAACGACGCCCCATCGCGGCGGACGTGCTCGGCCTCGCCTCCAGACTGCTCGACGCAGCGAGGCAGGGTGTGATGCGACGCGGCCGCGAGGTCCACCAGCTCGATCTCGGATACCCAGGGTCATCCCTCGCAATGCATGCTTCGGAAGACGCGCGTGGGCTGCTCGCGGGAGACCGTGCACCCGATGCACCGATCCTCGGCGCCGCCGGCCAGCCGACGCGTCTGTTTGATCTGTTCAAGGGAACGCAATGGACACTGCTGGCGTATGCGGTCGATGACAAACCGGTTCTGCCGCGCGCCGGGTTGCACATCCACAAACTGGGGGCGCTTGCCGATTACACAGATGAAGGCGGCCACTTCAGGGATGCTTACGATCTGACCGATGGCGGCTGGGTACTGGTGCGCCCCGACGGCTACGTGGGTGCGATCGGCGCATCCGGTGAAATCGGAGCGTTGGAGAACTATCTTCGGAAAGTCGGCCTGGCTGTGGGGGAACATCGTCATGCCTGTCCATCTGCGGATCTGGCGATGTCCCTGACCAAATGACGACCCAGCCAGGTCGCCGGCTACGTACGCTCGTGTCCCTATTTGCTCGACGAACCGGGCGCCGGCTGGTTGCGCAGCAATGACCGCTTGATGAAATCGTGCACCTCGTCCTTCGATACCAGACCGCGATGGCGCGTGTCGATGGCATCGAAGTTGGCGACGATGAAAGGTACGTGCCCGGCACGGGCTTCGTCCTTGCTGAGCAGGCTGTCGTGGTTTTTGTCAGCCGCGTCGAAATTCCTGTCCAGCATGCTGACGCTGTTGACGATACCGCCCAGACCGCTCTGGCCCAGCGCGGGCCACGGTGAGATCGCGCACGCCGCGATCACGAACAACACTGGCAATGTACGTGGCATAGCCTTCTCCTGTCGCTACGGTGGAATCGCTCATGCCGACGAGGGCACGCCTTGGCACGATAACCCACGAACGTTGTGCCAGATCACCGGCGGAGCGGGTCCGATCGGATTTCGCCCCGACGCATCGGGTCCGCTTACGCGCGGCCCTGCTCCACCAGCGTCAGCGCCACCTTGTCGCGCAAGTAGACCGGCAAGGCCAGTTCCGGCGCCTGTGCGCGACCCGCCTGGAATTCGCGCACGGCGAGTTCGGCGACGTGCACGGCCTGCGGGTAACGCACACCGTCGGCCGAATGCAGGGGGCCGGTGAGTCGTTCACACAGCACGGTGGCGTAGGTGGCCCAGCCGCTGCCGACCACCTGCCAGGCATCGGCGGGTGGCAGCAACAGTGTCTCGGCGGTGCAGATGCGTTCGTCGTCCAGTGCGATCAGGCCGCCGTTGTCGTCACGGCGATAGCAGGCGGCGTAGATCTCGCCCATGCGTGCGTCGATCACGGCGAGGATGGCGGTGCCTTCCTCTTCCGGCGCCTCCAGTGCCAACGCCGCGAGCGAGGAGATGGTGATCACCGGGAGATCCAGCGCCAGCGCCATGCCCTGCGCCAGCGACACGCCCAGGCGCACGCCGGTGAATGCGCCCGGGCCGCGGCCCACCGCGATCGCGTCCAGTGCGTGGCGGCCGATACCGGCTTCGGCCAGCAGTTCGTCGGCCATCGGCAGCACCAGTTCGGTATGCCGACGCGGCGCGATTTCGCTGCGGGCGATCAGTTCATCGCCGTGGATCAGGGCGACGGAGCAGGCTTCTGTGGCGGTTTCGATCGCGAGCAGGTTCATGATTTGCCCATGATAGCCGCTGGCGGCCCGGCCGATGTCGGTACGTACGCGTACCAGTCGATGCGGCGGGTCAGGTACATCATCAGCGCAACCATCGCCAGCAGCACCACGGCGCCGATCAAGAGCGCGTATTGCTCGGCTGCGATCAACCCGTACAGCATCGCGTAGATCAGCCCCAACACGCCACCCAGCAGCAGGCCGGCACGTCGCGCGCGCAACACCGCCATCGCGTAACCGCCCACGATCAACGCCACCGCGGCGGCGGCCAGCGCATACGCAGGGCCGAAACCGATCTGCTCGGACAACGCCAGCAGCACCACGTAGAACGTGGCCAATGCCGCACCGACCAGCAGGTATTGCACCGGATGCACGCGCAGCCGCTTGAGCACCTCGAACAGGAAGAACGCCACGAACGTCATCGCGATGAACAGCAGGCCGTATTTCCCCGCGCGCACGTTACGCTGGTACACGTCGACCGGCTGGTACAACTGCACGCCGAAGGTCGACGCCTGCAACGCCTTGTCCAGGCCATCGCCAGCATCGTCCCAACGCTGGCCGTAGTTGCGATTGAGATCGAGCTGATGCCAGTGCGCGCTGAAACCTCTTGCGTCCACCTGATGCTCCAGCGGCAGCGCGCCGCCGATGAAGCTGGGATCGCTCCATGGCGCACGCATCGCAACATCCGTGCTGCGTGCCAGTGGCAGCAGCTGCAGCGTTTCGGTACCGGCCAGCTTCAGGCTGATTTCCACGTCGATCGGTTGCCCGTCCAGCGCATCCAGATCGATCGGCACCACCACGTTCGGCCATGGGCCCAGCCGGTCGGCCGACGACTCGAAACGCGACTGCCGGCCATTGATACGCAGGTCGCTTACTTCCTGCAAGCCGCGCAGATCACCGATCGGCAGCCGTAGTTCCGCCTTGCTGCCTTGCCATTGCGTGTTGCTGGCGCGCCGATACTGGGCCAGATCCTGCGCGCGGAATTGGGCGTGGAGCTTCACCGTGGAAACGAACACCGGAACGCTGTAGATGCCGTAGCTGCGCGTCTGCACGGCCATGGCCACATCGACCTTCAGCTCGTCCGCCAGCATGCTTTCGCTACCGCCCTGCACTTGCGGCGGCTGGTTCGCGGCGACAACCACCTGGCGGATCGTCGGCACCGTCAGTACCGGTCCACCGAGCACCTGCTTGCCACCCCAGCCCTGCGCGATCTGCTTAACCGCCGCCTCGCGCAACTGCTGGCGCTCGCCGACCAGTCCGCTCACCTGCATCAACGGTATCGTCATCAACAACGCCAGCACGCCGATGCCCAGCACCTTGGCCGTCACTGTCTGTGTCCAACTGCCCATATCCTTACTCCCTTGATCCGAGATGGCATCAAAGCAGGCTTGACGGCGGCAACGCGGGCAAAGACGGCCTGACCGCCGGCAAAAAGTGGCATGCAGCTGACCGCAGCCAGAGCCTTGTCGCCGTCACGCGATCTCCGGGCGCGTTACGCTGGTCGCGCATGCCGTCCGTAGACGGCACACAGAAACGTGATCACCTCGCCACCATTTGCTCGGAGAACCCAGCACCGCGATACCACAACGACGCCTCGATCGGGTGCGTAGCCACCTTCGTTGCCATTCGCAACACGACCATTGTCATCTGCATGACGTTGAAGAACGCGCTCGCGTCCGCGGCCCGGCGAAGGGTGGGTATCGTATTTCGCGAGGTTCACCTGCCGAGGTCGGGCACGAGCCGGCAAGAGGCCGAATCCTGCCCGAGTCCGTCAGGCGGATCAGTTGGCCAGCGCCGCCTGTTCGATCAACGCAGCCACTTCGGCCGGGTGCGACACCATCACCACGTGCGACGCGCCCTTGATCACCACGGTCTTGCGCGAATGGGCGCGTTTCGCCATGAAGGCCTGGGCCGCCGGTGGAATGTTGAGATCCGCGCTGCCATAGACGAACCAGGAGGGGATGGTCTTCCACGCCGCCGACGTGCTCGCCTCATGCAGTGCTGCATCGGTGACGGGACGCTGACCGACCGCCATCAGCGACGCCTGCGCAGCGGGGACATCCGCGGCGAACTGGGCGTGGAACTTGCCCTGCTCGATATACAGGTCCTTGCCGCCATCGGCCAGTTCCACCGGCGGAGCCAGCGCCGAGCCGAGCGAGCTGCCCGGGAAGCGTCCAGACAGTTCGGCGGCGTTCTCGCCCACTTCAGGCGCAAACGCCGCCACGTAGACCAACGCCTTGACGTTGTCCCGACCCGTCGCTGCCTCGCTGATCACCGGGCCGCCATAGGAATGACCGACCAGCACCACCGGGCCATGGATGGACTTGAGCAAGGCGCTGACGGAAGCTGCATCGCCCTTGACGCTGCGCAGCTCATCGGCCGCCGCGATCACTGTGTAGCCCTTGTCGTGCAGACGACGAATCACGCCATTCCAGCTGGACGAATCGGCGAAGGCACCGTGCACCAGTACCACGGTCGGCTTCGGCGCCGGCGATTTCTGCGCCGAGGCAACGAGCGGCATGGCCAATGCGAAGGTGCCTAGCACCAGCCATCCGGCAAGAATGGCGGCAAGACGCTTGGATGAGAATTTCATGATCTTCCTTCCAACAGGGACAAGGGAGCGTCAGGCGAGCCTGGCGCGAGAGGTCAAACCAGGCTGATCGTCACTTCGATGTTGCCGCGCGTGGCGTGCGAATACGGGCAGGCCTGGTGTGCACCGTCGATCAACTGCTGCGCCTGCGCGCGATCCAGCCCCGGTAACGAAACCGACAAGGTCACGGCGAGTCCATACGCCGTATCGTTCTCCGTGCGCCCGAGCGACACGCTGGCGTCCACGGCGGTATCTGCCGGCAGCTTGATCTTCTGCGCCGCGCCGACGATCTGCATCGCGCCCATGAAGCAGGCCGAATAACCGACGCCGAACAACTGCTCCGGATTCGTCCCCGGCTTGCCCGAACCTGGCGAGCTGAGCGTGACGTCGAGCGCGCCATCACTGGATTTGCCCGTTCCGTCGCGACCACCCGTGGTGTGGGTATGCGCGGTGTACAGAATTTTCTCGAGTTGCCTGGCCATGCTGAATCCTCTTGCGGAATGGGAGAACCGAATCCACTCGCGACAGCCGGTCTCGCTTCACAACGAAGCAGTGGCCGCCGTACGGCAGATATGTTTGCAATGTCACGCAGCGCCAACCAGCCAGATCCCGGGCAACAGAGCGTCGACGCGAAAGACTCTTGACAGGCACGCCCCCGGATCGGCGCAACCCATCCAGCGCGATGCAGATGACACGCAGTGAATGACACCAAAGCTGCGACATCAGCTCCATTGCACGAAGGTATCGACCGATACCAAAGCATCATTCCCGCGAAAGGAAGTGAATCGTAGTCGCCGCAGAATCAGCGCCGGATGTCTTCCACCAGTTGCCCATCGGAAAGCTCGATCCAGCGCCCCACGTCGATCTCCGCCAGAAAGGCCGGGTCGTGGCTGACCACGACCAGCGCGCCCTCGTACGCGCGCAGCGCCTGCGCCAGCAGGTCGACGGAAGCGAGATCGAGGTTGTTGGTCGGCTCGTCCAGCAACAGCAGCTGCGGCGCTGGCGTGGCATGCAGGACGCAAGCCAGCACCGCGCGCAGGCGCTCGCCGCCGGACAGTGCGGTGGTCGGCAGATGCATGCGATCACCCTGGAACTGCAATCGGGCCAGCAGGTTCGCGCGCTCCTGCGCCGGCATGTCGGGTGCGGTGAACGCGAAGTTCTCCGCTACCGTGCGGGCGGGATCGAGCCGATCCAGTCGCTGCGACAGGTAGGCGACACGACCCGCGCCGCGCTGCACGCTGCCCGCGTCGGGCGGCAATTCGCCGGCGATCACACGCAGCAAACTGGACTTGCCCGCGCCGTTGGCACCGCGCAGCGCGATGCGTTGCGGCCCGTGGATGCTCAGCGCCAGCCCGTGCGGGCCGAACAGATCGCGACCGCCCTGCTCCACGCGCAGACCTTCGGCGGCGAACAGCACGCGGTCGGATGGCACTCGCGTGGCCGGCAGTGAAAGGTCCAGCGGCGCGGTCTCGCGCAGCGCCCGTGACGCATCGTGCAGGCGCGACCGCACCTGATCCACTCGCGCGGCGTGGGTCGCGTCCGTCTTCGCTGCCGTGGCCTGTGCCGCGCTCTTGCGATTGCCCGCCACGATCCGCGGCAAGCCGGCATCGGCCAGGCCGCGCGCGGCATTGCCTGCTCGCCGCGCGGCGCGTTCGCGTGACTGCTGCATCTCGCGCTGCTCGCGTTTCACTTCGCTGCGCAGGTTACGCACCTGCTGCTCGGCCGCGCGTTGCGCGGTTTCCAGCGCTTCGCGATAGAACGCGAAGCCGCCGCCATACAGCCGCAGCTCTGCCGGCATCAACTCGGCAATCTGATCCATCCGCTCCAGCAGTTCGCGATCGTGGCTGGCCACCAGCAGGCAACCCTTCCAATCCTGCAGCACCGAATAGAGGCGCTGACGTGCCGCCTGATCCAGGTTGTTGGTCGGCTCATCCAGCAACAACACATCCGGGTGTCGCAGCAGTTGCGCGGCCAGACCCAGCCACATCGCCTCGCCGCCACTGAACGTCGAGAGCCGACGTTCCAGCGCCACGTCGCCCAGCCCCAATCGGGCCAGCGTGCTCATGCTGCGCTCGCGCAGATCCCAGTCGCCATCGACGACATCGAAGTGCGCGGTGTTGGCATCGCCGGCGGCAATCGCCTCCAGCGCATGCAGCTTCGCCGCGATGCCCAGCACCTCGGCCACCGTGGCGTCGCCATCCATCGCCAGGCTCTGCGGCAGATAGCCGACGACGCCCGATACCTCGATCCGACCGGCCTGCGGTTGCAGTTCGCCAGCCAGCAGTTTCAGCAAGCTGCTCTTGCCCGCGCCATTGGGTGCAACCAGGCCGGTGCGAACCGCACCCAGCACGAAGGAAAGACCTTCCAGCACCGGCGTGCCGTCGGGCCATGAGAAAACGAGATTGGAAACGCGAATGCGCGGATCCGACATGCGGGAATCTCCCATAGTGCACAGCCGCCTTGGCGGACGCGGCCTGAAACCGGATGGCATGCCGTTGCGCGCATGTCATCGGGGGCTATGGATGAACCGTGTTGCTCACATGTGGATCGCGATCTCCTGCAGGGACACGCATTCTATGACGCCGACACTGTACGTAAGCTAGGCCGTCGGAAAATCCGTCGACGCACTCAACGCGCGCCAGCGCTCGAGCTCGTCCAGCTTGGCGCGATCAGCTTGCTCGATGATCTTCAGCGCGTCGCTGCCCAGCGGCAGGCGAAACGGCGGTTGTTCCAGCGAGGCCAGTTTGAGGATCGCCTGGGCGGCGCGCGCCGGATCGCCCGGCTGCTTGCCGTCGTAGGCACGTTGCGCCCGCGCGGTCGCGCCGACCACTGCATCGTATTCCGGACGCCCCTCGTTCAAGCGAGTCGACGCACCGGCGAAGTCGGTGCGAAAGCCTCCTGGCTCGACCACGCTGACACGCACACCGATCAGGGTCATCTCGCGCGCCAGCGATTCGGAGAAACCCTCGATCGCCCACTTGGCGGCCGAATAAGGCGCGCGTCCCGGCGCACCGATCCGTCCGCCCACCGACGAGAACTGGATGATGTGGCCGCTGCGCTGCTCGCGCATCAGCGGGATCGCCGCCTTGGTCATGATGATGGTGCCGAACAGGTTGGTGTCGATCTCGCGGCGAAAGTCTTCCAGCGTGGTGTCCTCCACCGAATCGACATTGCCGTAGCCGGCCACGTTGGCCAGCACGTCGAGTCCGCCGAAATCCTCCAGCGCCGTCGCCACGGCACGGCTGGCCGCTACCGGATCAGTCACGTCGAGTGCAACCAGCCGCACCGCGTCGCCATGACGCTGCTTCAAGTCGTCGAGCGTCGACAGATCGCGCGCGGTGGCGACCAGCCGATGTCCGGCCGCAAGCACCGCCTCGGCAAGCGCGCGGCCAATGCCGCGCGAGCTGCCGGTGATGAGCCATCGTTGTGACATGTCGATTCCTCCTCTGTGTTTTCCGATCAATAGCTGGCCTCAGCCGCCTCCCGTTCGTCCTGAGCGTAGGTGCGCAGCACCGAAGTCGAAGGGCATGCCGGTGCAGAACCGCCCATGCCCGGCGGCGCTTCGACTCCGCCCGTTGCGCAGGCTACGCTCAGCGGGAACGGACCGGGGTCAGAACGGACTGCGTCAGGGCGCCCAGCGTGTAAAGACGAGATCGTGGTTCTTCACCCGCGCCTGATGACAGGCAAAACAGGTTTGATGTTGCGCCTCGTCAGCCGGTTTGCCGTCGATGAAGCGGCCAAAACCCCAGCCGCCGCTCGCCGCGTACTTCTTCGAATCCTTCACCATGAACTGAACCGTGGTCGCCGCGCCGGGAATGGATGCCGGCTCGAACTCGGGCGACTGCGCGTGCTTCCACGCCAGCTTGGCCAACACCGTGCCATCCGGAAACGGCAGCGTGCCATCGCGATACGCCTTGATCGCGATGGCATTGCCCAACACCGCGCGAAGTTCGTTCAGCGGCGCCGCTTCCTGGGCGGGAGCGACCAACGGCCATTGCCGATAGCCGTCGGGAATGGTGACGCCGTAGATCGGCGAT
The DNA here is from genome assembly GCF_049994385.1 of Rhodanobacter sp. Col0626. Lineage (GTDB taxonomy): Bacteria > Pseudomonadota > Gammaproteobacteria > Xanthomonadales > Rhodanobacteraceae > Rhodanobacter. Next base: position 1,201,125 of record NZ_CP188260.1, on the reverse strand, counting down.
GCCGGTTTGGCGGCAGGGTCAGCATGGACAACCCAGGCCGCCGCCAGCGCACACGACAAAGCAGCGACAGTGCAGACGATGAAAAATGTCGGTTTCATTGGCGTGCTCTCTTGACCGAAACGCATTCTCGTAGGAGCCCGCTTGCGGGCGATGCTTTAGTGCAGGGATTCGGGATTCGCAGAAGCATCGCCCGCAAGCGGGCTCCTACAGGGTTTCGCGTCACAGGTGATCGGCGTCGATCACCGCCTGGGTGAATGCCTGCGGGGCTTCCTGCGGCAGGTTGTGGCCGATGCCGCCGCTGATCAGGCGGTATTCGTACTTGCCGGTGAAGCGCTTGCGGTAGGCCTCGGCGGGCGGGTGCGGCGCGCCGTTGGCGTCGCCTTCCATGGTGATGGTCGGCACACCGATCGTCGGGAACGCCGCCAGCTTCTTTTCCAGCGCGGCGTATTTCGCCTCGCCCTTGGCCAGATCCAGCCGCCAGCGATAGTTGTGGATCACGATCGCGACGTGGTCCGGGTTGTCCATCGCCACGGCACTGCGCTCGAAGGTGGCGTCGTCGAACTTCCACTGCGGCGAGGCGAGCTGCCAGATCAGTTTGGCGAAATCGTGGCGGTTCTTTTCGTAGCCGATACGGCCACGCTCGGTGGCGAAGTAATACTGGTACCACCATTGCAACTCGGCCTTGGGTGGCAGCGGTTGCTTGCCCGATTCCTGGCTGCCGATCAGGTAACCGCTCACCGATACCAGCGCCTTCACCCGCTGCGGCCACAGTGCCGCGACGATGTCGGCCGAGCGTGCACCCCAGTCAAAACCCGCCAGCTCGGCGCGCTGGATCTTCAGCGCGTCCATGAAGTCGATCACGTCCTGCGCCAGTGCCGCGGGCTCGGCGTTGCGCATGGTTTTCGCCGACAGGAAATGCGTGCCGCCATAGCCGCGTGCGTATGGCACCAGCACGCGATAACCCTTCGCCGCCAGCGCCGGGGCGACATCGGCGAATGCGTCGATGTCGTACGGCCAACCGTGCAGCAGGATCACCACCGGGCCATTGGCCGGACCCGTCTCGGCATAGGCCACGTCGAGCACGCCGGCCTTGACGTGTTTCAGCGGCCCCAGCGTCGTATGGCTCGCAGCAACCCGCGCGGGTACCGGCTGGATGGTCTGCGCATCGACCACGCCGGGCAGACCCAGTGGCGTCATCGCCAACGCGAGCAGCGAGGCACCGACGAGGCGGCGGCGGATCGGCTGGCTTGTTCCGTTCAACATGTTCACGTTCATTGCAATCTCCGTGACAGGCGCAGCGCCTGCGGTTCGGGTTCAAGTGATGAAACAGGAAGCGCTCAGTTCGCGGCACATCGCTGCTGGCGCGCACGCCAGGCCAGCAAGCCCGCCTGGATGATGAAAAACACGCCGCCACCGGTGGCGTAGACCGACAGCACCGCAAGCGACGGCTGCTCGCCGAAGGCGCGAATGCCATACGAGATGCCGACGAGGAACGACAGGCCGCCGGCAATCAGCATCGGCCATTGCTTGCCCAGTTCGCGTCCGCGCCGACGCAGGCCTAGCACCAGCTGCGCCGCGCCGGCGATCACCGCCCACGCGCCGAATACCGCCAGCGCCGCCGGCACGCCGAAGCTCCCGGCCACGCCCATGGCGATCGCGGCCAGCGTGCTCAGCACCGCATTGAACGCGGTGATCCGGCGTTCCGCATCGCGCGGCATGCTGCGGTAGTCGATCAGTGACGACACCGCGTCGATCAGCGGATAGATCACCAACAGCGTGATCGCCAGCGCATCGAGCGGGTCATGTCCCTTGGCAAACGCTGCCGCCCACAGCACGGCCAGCACGCCGCGGATCAGGTACAGCCGCAACAGCGAGGAACGGTTCGCCGAACGCAGGCGCGTTGGCGTGGCGAGGATGCTGCGGTTCGCGGTGGTGGTGGTCATGGTTCGCTCCATGGCGATGGAAAGAGTCGGCCCGCGCGCTTGCATGCCGCGCCGGCCGTCGTCGTCAGCCGGCCGGCTTGGCCGTCACGCTCGCGGCGTCCTTGCGCAGCGGGCGGAACGCCTCGCGCAATTCCTCGCTGAACTCCTGCGGCTGCTCCCACGCGGCGAAGTGACCACCCTTGGCCGCTTCGTGGAAGTAGTAGAGCGAGGGATAAGCCAGCTTGGTCCAGCTCTTCGGCGCGCGATAGATCTCGCCGGGAAACACCGTCACCGCCACCGGGACCTTGATGGTGGCGGTCTTCTGTGCTTCGGCGCTGAAGTTGTTGTTGTTGTTTTCCCAGTAGAAGCGCGACGACGCGGCACCGGTGTTGGTGACCCAGTACAAGGTCAGGTCGTCGAGGATCTGGTCGCGAGTGAGCACGCGCTCGGGGTGGCCGTCGCTGTCGGTCCACTCGGCAATCTTCTCGTAGGTAAACGCCGCCAGGGCGGCCGGCGAATCGGACAGCAAATAGCCGGTCGTCTGCGGGCGGGTCACCATCATCGCGCCGTACGCCGCGTTGCGGCCGAAGAACGTGCTCAGCTGGTTGTACGCGCGCCGTTCGTCGGCAGAGAGATTCGTCGGCGCCGGCGCGCCGGTATTGATGCCCGTCACCAGGTTCGCCGGTATCGTCGCCGGCATGTTGAGGTGGACGCCGAGCAACCCCTGCGGCGCGTGACGCGCCAGTGCATCGGAAATCACCGAGCCGTGGTCACCACCCTGCGACACGTAATGCGTGTAGCCCAGCCGCTTCATCAGCACGTCCCACGCCTTCGCCACCCGGTCGGGATTCCAGCCCAGCTCGGTCGGCTTGCCCGAGAAGCCGTAGCCGGGGATCGCCGGAATCACCACGTCGAACGCATCTTCCGCACGACCACCGTAGGCCACCGGATTGGTCAGCGGCCCGATCGTCCTGATGAACTCCAGCGGCGAACCCGGCCAGCCATGGGTGAGGATCAGCGGCATGGCGTTCCGTTCGCGCGAACGCACATGGATGAACTGGATATCGATACCGTCGATCGTGGTGACGAACTCCGGCAGCGCGTTCAAGGTCTTCTCCACCTTGCGCCAGTCGTAACCGTTGCCCCAATACTTCAGCAGCGCCTGCATCGTCGCCAGCTGCACGCCTTGCGAGGTGTCGCTCACGGTCTCCTTGTCGGGCCAGCGCGTATCGGCAATTCGCTTGCGCAGATCAGCCAGCTCGGATTCGGGTACATGGATCTTGAACGGACGAATGCTCTCGTCACCCTTGCCGGAAGTCCGCTCCGCGCCGGTGACCGAGGCGGCTTGGGCGAAATGGCACGGCACCGACAAGGCGATCGCACTGGCCATGACCAGGAACGAGGCGACGAACGGACGCCGGCGAGACAGCGCAGGGAATGCTGAAGACATGACCGATCTCCGGGAACGGGGAGCACCGCAGCGCACGATGCGTAGCGGTGAGCTGCCAAGGGCAACTCGCAGAACCGATCACACCAGAAGACCCGGAGACGCACGATTGCACGATGGTGTCGGTCGATACCTTGGTATCGGTGGCTGTGCGCTCTTCTCCCCTTCCATGAGGCTGCAGCGAGCTGGCCAAGCTTCAGCGCCCTATCGCCGGAGCTATCGGCATCCGCCGCGAATATCCCGACCGGATCCGCGTCGGCATCGCCAAAACCCTCGCTATGCCGGCGCCTCGTTCATCCGTTGCCTGTAGGAGCGACTTCAGTCGCGATGCTCTTGCTTGTCCTTGCATCCGGACTTACCGAGGCTTTCAGAGCAAGAGCTTTCGTGCGCCTGCGGCGCCCGAGTTACTTATCTCTTGCGTGGCCAAGAGATAAGTAACCAAAAGAGAAGGCCACCCCGCTTGGCGCTTGCCGGGCATCGGGCAACCGCTCCTGCGTTGCCTCAACTCGGGCATCCATGCCCTCGCCGTGGCCCGCACTCAGTGCGCAACCGCGTTGCGGTTGCGAGAGCTAAAGGTTCCTGGCGTTGGATGGATATTCGCTCGGCGCATGTGTCTGCTATCGGCCAAGAGCGGTCATTCGCGGATGTGTGTTTAGGCGGAGACCATTGTGAGGGTCTGCTCTGACATCGATTGCACGCTTTCAACTCCTACCGAACGCCAGTTCAAGCTAAGCTAGAAGCCATTTACTAAGTGTCTACCGAAACCGAGCAACCTCACATCGACTCGGACCTAAGACCTGTCAAAAAGATCATCGACACCGTCCGACACGATCACCTCCGACAGTCGAGAGGAAGTATGTCCATCAGAGGAGTCTTCATAGTCATCATTCCCATGATATCGCTCCAGCGCGGCATCAACGTCATACTTATCTAGCAAATCACGAGCACGACCGTCATCGTTCGGGTGTACATCCAGAGACTCGAAACGTTGTTGAACAGCATCGCGAAGCGCATCCATTGCGCCAATGTTATCGTACGGCGAAATCCCCCTCAAGACGTCCGATACTTCAAAAAAGTCGTCGAAATTGTTCGATGCGATTTCAAAAACCTGCGCTTCGAACAAGTCCAGAAGAGTTCCGCGATTGGAATAGCTGTCGCTGACTTGGTACAAAAGTTTAGCCATCGCCTGAATCTCTTCGTCAGTCAATACGTTCGGTATCGTGACCTTTGAGTAAGATTCAATCTTATCGTCTCCGACCTCACCCCGCTGGTGCGCGGCTGCCAGGATATTAATCGTATCGGCGCTCGCACCTTCCGGATCGGAGCATGCGAAGGCTACGCATGCCTTGTACGCAGAGCTCACGAAAATATTAGCCTGACGGGTGTAGTTGCTTAGTACTACGAGGCTAGCGATGAAGGACGCCTTACACCCGAGGAACCTAGAGTCCACGATATCAAGCATTGCGCTCTCGCAAACTTGATTGACTAAAGTGCGCCCGGCCAAATCGTTGCTTAGCATTCCTCTCATTGTCCCGATCACAGAGTCGCTGGCAAGCGCGACCACACTTTGCCGAAGAAGGTGCTTGTCAGACTTCAATCGCTGAAGCAGGAAATCGCCCACAGATGGATTGAAGACGCTGATTGATCGATGGCTCGCATCCAAGAGGAGGCGGTTTAGCATTGCCCCTGTCATCAATCTGAGCGCAGCGTAAAAGTCGCGCGTTCCGCTCATCTGAGAATTATCTGGAAGCGATATAAACCGCTGATACGCATCATTTAGCAACGTCTCGCGAACCGGTCGACCGTTCATCACTACCAACGTGACGAGGGCTCGGCCAAAATCATCGGCCTGGTTGTTGAACGGCAGCTCCCAGACGTCTGCTGGGTTGTTCGTGGAACGAAGAATGTGGTCCCAGTACTCCGAAGCTGGGACCTCCCCCAGTCGATCGGGATCAGTCATGAAGGCGATCAGACGTGGGTTAAAATTCTTATGCTCGATGACCTGACGGTAACGCTTGTCGATGTAGAGCTGATCTATGTACTCCACCGCCAACCCTGAATGCCAGATCCGGTTGTAAAGAATTGCAGCTTTATCCATTTCACTCAAGGCTTCGATCTCTACTTCGAATTCGTTCTTCTGAACATTCACATCCTTAAGTTTCTCGAAGATCGACTTACCCTTGTTTAGAACGCTACTGCGTGACGTAAGGACGAATAGCTTGTCTTTCGACTTTCTAACCATGCTAATAAATCGCGCGATATGGCTCCCCTCGTGACCAGAGACAGCCTGGAGGTAGTTCTCGCCTAGAAAATCGTCGAAGTAGAAGATCTGTTTACGCCCTTGGTTGAACACCGCCTCACCTTCTTCAATGGCGTCCGCGATTTGCACGAAATCATAGCCTTCGGCTACATAGTGTAGTACTAGGTGATTTGCCAGTGTGGTCTTGCCCACGCCAGGAGCGCCTGTGATGATGGCAACTCTCATACCATCAAGCTTATCGAGAGCTGCCCAGTGCGACGTCGTTGGAATGTACGTATGCGCGCTGGCTTTGATCTCTTCTAAGTGAAATCGACTTCTCGCCTCAACGGCGTTATTGAGGATGCTAAAGAGCATATTGCTGCTCTGTAGCCACAATTTGTAATGACGCCGCTCCACGTCGGGGTGCTCGGAGATCAACTGATTTAAGCCCTCCCTGCCAAGAATGTCTGACGGGGAGGAGATATACGGGGCAAGCAGCGAAGAAATCTGCTGCTTTTGCGGTGGTGACAGCGGATACGAGACGGCGAGTATGTAGCGCTTCGGCGCAAGCCGTTTGATTTTCGGGAGTTCCGTCTCGTACATGTACTTTAAGAATTTGGAGAACGGTGTATTGAGCCAATGCTTGCATTGGACCACCATCATATCCCCGCCTATAAAGAAGCGGCCGTCTATGCCGCCGTCCTTCCCGGGCTTGAACCGCTCAATCGTCACTCCGAATGCTCGGCCGAGCAGATCGACGCATAGAGCTTCGAACTCTTTGTCATTGAGGGTACTGAAGTCGTAATCAGACACGTGGATTCCTTGAAGGATGTCGAACACTGACGCGGCAACATACCGTGCGCCATGCGCGGATGGTTACAACATGCCGTCCAGCGAAGCGCAACTAATTGTTTCGTCCCGACATCCGTCAGTCTGGCGAGCATCAGTGATAAGTGGCCAATAGCAATGTTCGCTTGGGTCGACTTGTGACTGTCGCTGATCGGCCAGTAGCGCTCCGCCTTCTGAGTAACGCACTGCTTGAGGTCGGTGAGTTCATGCTGCCGCTTTTCCCTCCGCGGCGCTTTTGGCCCGCTTCTCGAAATCATCGATCCACGCTCGCAGTGCGGTGGCGTCGGCGATGATCTCGTCGGGATCGGGCAAGTGGGTGGGCGTTTCGTCCGGCTGGGAGTGCTCAAAGGCAGAGTACTTCGACATCAAATCGTCTATGAAGATGCAATCCGCAGGTTCGATGGCCACCAGCTTCTTGAGCAACCCCATTGTTTTGATCTCACGGCGGAAGCGCCCAACGATATTCGCGCACAAGTGAATTTCCACTGTGCGCTCCACCAGGATGCGGAATGTGCTGCAGGCGTCCTTCAATGCCATCCGTTTAAACTTTGGTTCCAGTTTCTTAGCGGAACCCATCTCACTGACGAGCTGGCCTAGCCCCGGCTTGGGCTTCAGCGAGAACGTGTCTACCGAGGAAGGCACGCCCGTCTGCTGCCCTTCCCGACCGATCGCGATGACCTTGCAGCGGACCTTCGAACCCTTCTCGACGCGCTTCTCGTGCGCGTCTTGCAACAGGGCCATGAGCGACAGCCGATGGGTGAACACGATGACTTGACGGCCCTCTGCAAGCTCGGCGATCCGCAAGGCCACCGCCTCCTCGAACTGCTGGTCCAGCGATGAGATAGGGTCGTCGAACACGATAGGGATGGAACGAACGTTACCGGTTGCATCGGCCAAGAAGGCGGCCAAGGCAATAAGCCGCTGCTCGCCCTCGCTCAACACCTCGCGTTTGTGGACATCCTGTTTGGGAGCGAGCAGTTCCGCGCAGAACGTGAATCGACCTTTCCCTTGGGACTTGTGGTTCATTACCACGGGCAAGCCTTTGCCGCCCAACTTCAGCATCTCGGCATTAAAGCGATCGCAGAACCCTTGGGCCAACTCTGCGCTGGCGATCTCGTTGTTCTTCGACGTGAGCGTGTTCGTCGCCGTCAAACGGATGGCCGTCTCAAGCCTCGCGACCACGGTCAGGCGTTTGACCTCGGCCTTGATGGCGGAAACGTTTGCAGCCAGCCACTCCTTGCCCCGCAGCTCGAACAGCCGCTTCTGACTGGTATCCCTGCCTTCCACGTCAATCAACCCAGCAAGCTGATCGCGTTCCAGCTCCAGACCTGCGGCCCGTTTGTCATACGCGGCGTGCCAAACCGACCAATCCACGCTGGGGATGTTCGCCACGTCGGAAGCCGTTTTCAAAGCACTAATTCGCGCGTCCACGGCCGCTCGCAGTGATTCGCCAGCCTCCACGTCCAAGCCAATGGCTTGGCTCACGGTGACCCACACCTGATCATCGGGTGTGACTGGCAATATGTTGACCAGGTTACTGACGTACGTTTCGGCGGCCGCTGCGTCGGCTTGAAGTTTGTTCTGAATAAACTCAGAGAACCCGAGCATGCGCGCTTTGGCGTCGGTGTCGAGTTCCTGTTGGCACAGCACGCACCTCGCCCCTTCGTCGACGTTCGGGTGTTCGTGATCCGGGTAGGCCGAGGTCTTTGAATACGCTTCTGCAGCCGCCCACAAGCGGCGCCAAACCTCTTCTCCAACGCCTTTCAGCGGCACCTCATTGAATAGCGCGGTGGCGTGCGCGCCAGCCGCCATTCGCTTGTGGATGGCCTTTACTCGAGCAGCGATGATTGCGTTGGCTGGATCGGCGGAGGTGGCTCCTTCTCGATCCAGCGCCGATTGCTTGATCTTGGCGAGCTGCTCCAACTGTTTGACCACCTTGGTATGAAGCTCGGCCGGGTTGGCCTGTGCCAAGGCCGCTTCCAAGGTGACTCGTTCCATGCGCTCCTGGTCGGACACGCTGCAAGCGGCGTCAATGGCCGCGTCTTGGGTATTAGGCTTAAGAAGCCTCCGAAGCGTCTCAGCCGCCGGCGATTGGGACAAGTCCGCATTGATTTGCGGCAGCTGTTTCACCAGCAGATCCGCTCGCTTGCGCAATTTGGTGCCGACGCGATCGGAGATTTCGATGAGACGCCCCATGAACACCATGGACCGAGGCATGTGCGTAGCTGATGTCGCGTTATCGCCGAACTCCACGGATGTCACTGTGTCGAATACCGGGATCGCTTTCAGCTCAGGCAAAGGCCCATTCGCCAGATCCCACGCCAATTCGGAGGCTTCAACCGCTGCCCCGTTTTCACCAATTGCCCTGATTTCCACAGTTGCAGTGGGTTTCTCGGTGGCGCCCAAAAAGACGTTGCCATGCATCGGACCGGCCAAGCGCGCCCCACACAAATGTTTGGTCAAACGTGAGTAGCCGGATTTGCCGGACCCGTTGGGGCCATACACGACCGCCAAGTCCGCGTCCTTCAACTCGAGCTGGGCTTGATCGCCCAACGCATTGACACCGCAGATATCGAACAGACGTTCCAGTCGCAGTCCTGCGCGCCCCGGAGTGCCGGCGATGGCGCCGGACTCCAGAAGAGCGGAATCCTGGCTCAACGCCTTTGCGGCTTCTTGCAGGCAGTGATCCGCCAATGCGTCGATGCCTGCCTCGTCCGGCATGTGCCGGTAGGTGATCAGATCATGCGCGGCAGCCCGCAACCAACTGGGCCTGCTGTTTAACCACGCCTCGATCTCAATCGGCGCGGAGCCTTCCTCTTGGCTCGTCATCTCTCCTTCCCCCCGAAGAAGTTTTCAGGCTCATGGGTTAAAAGCCTGCCACGGGATGTTATCACCAGACTGCCTCGTTCCTTTCGGGACTTCCCTACCGGTTTATTCGGATCCGGCGCGCCTTACGTCGAGACCAAAAAGGCTCATCATGCTCGCCCTTTGGCGGTAAGTCGGAGTTGACCGTGGACGACTCGCTGGATCGAGCGAAACTGCGCTGAAAATCGGAAGCGGCACTCTTCGGATGTCCGCTTTGGGTCGAAAGCAGGCGGCGCGAGCCGTTCGAATCTGCGGGGTTTCGGTTGGCTGCAAGCTGGCTCTGTACCGGCCCGGATAGACAGAATGCAAGACTTCTTTCAATCGTGGCTACTCCGTGCGTCGCTACGCTTCTTCACGTGCATGGCGTAAGGGAAGCGACTGCCAACTGCGCGAGGCGTAGGCGGCGTGGTTTGGGCTCTTCTGAAAAATGCGGGCCAGGATGGCCTGCTGCTCTAACCGGGGCCCCTCTGCAGCGGCGGGCGGGCGAAGGAAAGCCCGCATGGTGGCCGGCAGGGATGCCGGCCAGTTTGTCGACAGTCCATGGTGAGGACATGGATGTCCGAGTTGAGGCAACGCAGGAGCAGTTGCCCGATGGACTGTCGACAAACCCCGTAGCCCGCACGCGGACCTTGCGGACAGGCGAGGGCATGGATGCCCGAGTTGAGGCAACGAAGGAACAGTTGCCCGATGTCCGCAAGGCGCGGAAGCGGGGTGGCCTTCTCTTTGGTTCCTTTCTCTTGGCCACTCAAGAGAAAGGGACTCGCCCTCCGCAAGGAGGACGAAAGCTCTTGCTCTTGATGTGCTCCAGGAATCGGCAGAAGACCAGAACGGCGGGAAGTAGCCATGGATGGCCACGGCTTTGAGGAGCGAGGAAATCGAAGAACATGTCGGCGCCGAAGGCGGCCTGACCTGGCGGCGCTTCGACTCCACCCGCTACGCGGGCTACGCTCAGCGAGAACGGGGTAAACGGGATAGAACCTGGGTCGAGAGTCCTTCCGGCTTTCTCCTGCACCGGTAAAGCAGCGCTCGCCAGCCGTTCACGCCAGATAGCCGCCATCAACCGTCAACGCCGCGCCGGTGATGTAACTGGCCTCTGGCCGGGCCAGGTAGGCGACCAGGCTGGCCACTTCGTCGCCGCTGCCCATGCGGCCCAGCGCCATCATCGGTCGCAGCCGTTCGCGCACGGATTCGTCGCTGACGATGTCGGTTTCGGTGGGGCCGGGTTGCACCACGTTGACGGTGATGCCACGCGGACCGAGATCGCGGGCCATGCCGCGGGTCAAACCGGCGACGGCCGCCTTGCTCATGCTGTACGCAGAAGAGCCGGCAAAGCCGGTGCGATCCGCCGCCACGCTGCCGGTGGTGATGATCCGCCCGCCCTCGCCCATGTGGACCAGAGCCGCCTGCACCGCCACGAACACGGCGCGCACATTCACCGCCACGATACGGTCGAAATCGGCCAGCGCGTAGTTGTCGACGGTGCCGTTGCCGATGATGCCGGCGTTATTGACCAGGATGTCCAGACGGCCAAACCACTGCGCCGTCTGCGCCACCGCCGCTTGCACTTCGGCGGGCTCGGCGCTGTCCGCCTTGATCGCGACGGCGGTGCCGCCGTTCGCCGCGATGCCTGTAACGAGTTCGTCGGCGGCCGCGGGGGAAGCGGCGTAGGTGAAGGCCACGGCAACGCCCTCGCTGGCCAGCCGGCGCACGATGGCCGCGCCAATGCCACGGGAGCCGCCGGTGACCAGGGCGGTCTTGCCGGCGAGACTGTTGTTGTCGTTCATGAGCGTGATCTCTCTGCTTTGATCGGGCAGACGATCAGACCAGAGCGGGGTACGGCAGCGCGATTGCACGATGGTGTCGGTTGATGTCCCCCGACACTTCTCTTGCAGCGGGAGTTCGCTTCACGGAAGGCGGGCCGGGACTTCTGGCAACCCTTTCCGGATGCGTCCGACCCCGACGCATACCGTGACCACACGCGGGCAACCGACACCAAAGTATGATGGGCAGGTACTCACCGGTAGCGCATTCTGCTGGAACGACGACCGCCAAGAGAGGGCCGGCATGGACAATCAACTCAGCCGCGTCGTCGATGTGCTTCCCGGCTTGATATGGACTGCACTCCCGGATGGACGCGTCGACTTCGTCAACGCGCGCTGGTGCGAATACACCGGCGGCAAGCTGGCCGATGCCAGCGGCGACGGGTGGCTGCGCGCCATTCATCCCGAGGATCTTGCCCGGATGCGCGAGGGCTGGCGCGACATGCTCACATCCGGTCAACCCGGCGATCTGCAGGCGCGGCTGCGCCGCTTCGATGGCAGCTGGCGCTGGTTTCTCCTGCGGGTTCGTCCACTGAACGACGGCAGCGGGGCGACCACCCACTGGTGCGGCATGCTGATCGACGTCGAGGACCAGCGGCAGGCTGGCGGGGATGCACCTGCACTGCCTGGTGATTTTTCGGCGATTGCCGACGTGATCCCCGCTTCCGTGCTGCTGATGACGCCGGACGGTGACATCGAATATGCCAATCGCCAGGCGCGGGAATTCCGCGGCGCCACGCTGGAGCAGCAACGCGGCTGGAAGTCGGCGAACCTCATTCACCCCGACGAATTGCCTGCGGCCATCGCCGAATGGGAGCGTTGCGTCGAAACCGGTGAGCGGTTCGAGATGGAATTTCGCGTGCGTCGCGCCGATGGCGTGTATCGCTGGTTCCACGTGCGCACCTTGCCGGTGCGTGATGCCCAAGGCCGCATCACGCGCTGGTGCACGCTGGATGAGGACATCGACGACCGCAAGCGCAGCGAGGTGTTGCTGGCCAGCACGCTCGGCGAACTGGCCGCTTCGGAGGACCGCCTTCGCGCGCTGATCGACACCGTGCCGGGTTTCGTGTGGCGGGCAGCGCCAGATGGCAGCGTGGAATTTCTCAATCAGCGCTGGTGCGATTACACCGGCATCAGCCTGGAAGACTCGCTCGGCATCGGCTGGGTCTCACGGATTCATCCAGACGATGCCCCGGTCCTTGGCAATTATTGGCAGGCATTGCTGGAGGCCGGCGAGCCGGGTTCGTTCGAAGCCCGGCTGCGCCGTTTCGATGGCAGTTACCGCTGGTTCCTGATCCGTGCCGTGCCACTGCTCGACGACGCTGGCCACGTGCTGAAATGGTACGGACAGAACACCGACATCGAGGATCGCAAGCGGGCGGAATTACTGCTCGAGGGCGAGAAGCTTCTGCTGGGCCTGATGGCCGGCGGCGCGCCGTTGACGCAGGTGCTCGCGTCGCTCTGCGAACTGGTGAAGGCGAGCCTGGACGGCGCGCTTTGCAGCGTGGTGCTGGTCGATCCCCAGCGCACGCGCTCGTTGCAGGAAGCGTCGCAGCGCCTGCGCCTGCAGCCAGGAGCTGCCCCTGGGGTCCCAGCCAACTTGCTGGAGGACACCGATGGCCGACCGCTGGAGCCCGATGCCAGCCCCATCGCGCTGTCGGCGACAAGCGACGTGCCAGTGTTCTCGGCGGATCTGGCTGAAGAAACCCGCTGGGATACATGGCGCTCGATGGCCCTTGCGCACGGCATCCGTGCCCACTGGTCGATGCCGATCAGGTCCAGTTGCAGCAGCGTGGCGGGCGTCGTCTCGATCCTGTTCCGCGCGCCCAGGTCCCCCGAGCCGACGCATCACAACCTGATCGCACAGTTCACCCACCTGGCCAGCATCGCGATCGAACGCGCGCGCAGCGAGACGGCGTTGCGGCAAAGCGAAGCGTTCCTGGCCAGGACCCAGCGCCTGACTCTGACCGGTACCGTGGCCTGGCGGGTGAACACCGACGAGATCCTCTGGTCGGAAGAGCTGTACCGGATTTACGAATTCGAACCCGGCGTGACGCTGACACACGACCTGATCAATACCCGGATCCACCCGGAAGACATCCCCGCACACGACGAAATGCTGCAACGGCGACGCCACGATGCCAGGGATTTCGAAAGCGAGCACCGATTGCTCATGCCCGATGGACAAGTGAAATTCCTGCACCTTGTCGCCCACACCACGCGCGATGAAGACGGTGGACTGGCATACATCTCCGCCGTGCAGGACATCACCCAGCGCCGGCACGCGGAAGAGGCATTGGGCAAGGTGCGCGCCGAACTCGCCCACGTGGCGCGCGTGGCCACCCTCGGCGCACTGACGGCATCGATCGCGCATGAAGTGAACCAGCCGCTGGCCGGCATCATCACCAACGCCAACACCTGCCTGCGCATGCTCGGCGCCGACCCGCCGAACGTCGACGGCGCGCGCGAAACCGCGCGGCGCACGATCCGCGACGGCAACCGCGCCTCCGACGTGATCAAGCGACTGCGTGCGCTGTTCGCCAAGAAGGACCTGACGATCGAAGACGTCGATTTGAACGAGGCCGCGCGCGAAGTGATCGCGATGCTGCTGGGCGAACTGCAGCGCGGCGGCGTGATCCTGCATCCGGATTTCGCCGACGACCTGCCGTTGATCCGTGGCGACCGCGTGCAACTGCAGCAGGTGATCCTCAACCTGATCATGAATGCCAGCGATGCGATGAGCGACGTGACCGATCGGCCGCGCCACATGCGGATCACTACGGAACGCGATACGCGCGCACGGGTTCGCCTCGCCGTGAGCGACAGTGGCACGGGTTTCGATCCTGTCGATGCGGATCGCCTGTTTCAGGCGTTCTACACCACCAAGAGTACGGGCATGGGCATGGGGTTGTCGGTCAGCCGATCCATCATCGAGGGCCATGAGGGCCGACTTTGGGCCACGCCAAACCAGGGCTCCGGCGCGACCTTCGCGTTTTCCCTTCCACACCCGACCGACAGCGAAGTTGGCGCGTCCGATACAGACATCGTCAACCTGGACAGCAGCATCGACCCGGATCACGCCATGGAGAGTTTTTGATGGGCTTGCCGCTACTCGTATCGGTGGTGGATGACGACGAATCCGTGCGCGAGTCGTTGCCGGATCTGCTGCGGGAATTCGGCTTTACGGTCGAGGCCTTCGCGTCGGCCGAGGCGTTCCTGGCATCGTGCCACGTCGAGACGACCCGCTGCCTGATCCTGGACATCGCCATGCCGGGGATGTCGGGGCCGGATCTGCAGCAGGAACTGATCCGGCGCGGGTACGCGATCCCGGTCATCTTCATCACCGCCCACGGCGACGCGACCGAGCGGCCGCGGCTGATTCGCCAAGGCGCGGTGGACTGCCTTTTCAAGCCATTCAGCGAGGCGGCCCTGCTCAAGGCGCTGAGTGCCGCGCTGCCGGTGCACTGAAACAGTCGACGAGAGCGGGAGGTCGTGGCATGTTCAACGCGAACTGTGTATCCATCGACGATTCGAGGTTCCCACCGATGCCCTCATCCCTGCCTATCGTGTTCGTCGTGGATGACGACGTGTCGGTGCGCGAGTCGCTGGAGCTGATGATCCGCTTCGCCGGATGGCAGCCGGAGCTGTTCGAATCCGCACAGGCGTTTCTTGCCCACCCACGACCGGCGGTGCCCAGTTGCCTGGTGCTCGACGTGAACCTGCCGGATCTCAACGGACTGGACCTGCAGTCGTCCATCGGCGATGACCGCCCCGAGATGCCGATCATCTTCATCACCGGCTACGGTGACATCCCGCTCACGGTGCGGGCGATGAAGGCCGGTGCCGCCGAATTCCTGACCAAGCCGTTCGAGGACGATGTGCTGTTGCGTGCGATGGGAGATGCGCTGGAGCGCAGCCGCGACACCCTGGCGCGCGAGCAGACCCTGCATGTACTGCGTGACGCCTACGAGTCGCTGACTCCACGCGAACGCGAGGTGCTGGCGATGGTGGTGGTCGGTCGATTGAACAAGCAGATCGCCGCGGACCTGGGTATCAGCGAGATCACCGTAAAGGCGCACCGGGGCAAGGTCATGCGCAAGATGAAAGCGCGCTCGCTGGCGGATCTGGTGAAGATGGCGGCGCAACTCCCGCTCGCTCCCATCACACGGGACTGAGTGCCCTCACCTCATCGCTGCGCCGGGCGACGCCGACCTTCGTCAGCGCAGGTCCGCCGCGACAGCCGCCGAAGATCCATCCTGTCGAATCCCGCGACCACCCTGCAAAGGGTTCCTGACTTCGGCCATGCGATGGCGTAAACCATGCCCTGAAACTTCGCCGGTTCGGCGCGGTCCTTCCTCTGACACGGTGCTGCCGCCCAGGCACCGCGTTGCACTGGGGAAACCAGACCGGAGATTGGCATGCGCACGTTCGTCCGCTTTCTGACCCGCAATCGCGGCTTCATCGCCTTCATGCTGTGCATGGTCGTGTTCCGCAGTGCGGTGGCCGACTGGAACGTGGTGCCGACCGGCTCGATGCAGCCGACCATCCGCATCGGCGACCGCATCCTGGTCGACAAGCTCGCCTACGACATCCGCCTGCCGCTGACCCACCTCTCGCTGCGGCACCTGGCCGACCCGCAACGCGGCGACATTGTGGTGCTGGATTCGCAGGCCGCCCACGAGCGTCTGGTGAAACGCGTGATTGGCCTGCCCGGTGAAGAAGTCGCGATGCGCGGCAACGTCCTGTACATCGACGACCACGTCGCCAGCTACACCGCCGATCGGTACATCGGTATCCATGATGACCTGCGCGACCCGGCCCATTACGCCACCGAACGCTATGGCGCCATGCACCACGCGATCCGCCTGTCCGACCACCGGCCCAGTCCGGTCAGCAATTTCGGGCCGGTGAAAATTCCGCCGGGCCAGTACCTGCTGCTCGGCGATGATCGCGACAACAGCATGGACTCGCGTTATTTCGGCTTCTTCCCACGCACAGAGATCGTCGGGCGCGCGCACTACGTGGTCGCCTCGCTGGACCCCGATCGTCACTACCGACCGCGCGGCGAACGATTCGGCGCGCCGCTGGATTGACGACTCAAGCCATCATGCCGGCGGTTGCCACAGCTCGACCCGTGTGCCTTCGGGGTCCGTGATCCAGCCGAAGCGACCGAACTCGCTCTGATCGACGCGCTCGTCCACCGCGACGCCGGCGCTGCGCAGTTGCGCCAGCAGCGCGTCGAGATCGTCGACGCGGAAGTTGATCATGTACGGTTGCAGGCCGGGACCGAAGTAGTCGGTGTCGGCGGCGAATGGCGACCACAACGTATAGCCAGGACGCTTTTCATTCTCGTCGAAGCGAACCCCGCCCCATTCCTCGGCATTGAGGCCAAGATGTTTCGCGTACCACGCAGCAAGTGCAGCGGGATCGCGTGACTTGAAGAAGATGCCGCCGAGTCCGGTGACCTTGGCCATGGTTTGCCTCGTTACGGGAGTTGTCAGGTGGACGAGATTCTGTGGGAGATTCCTGTGGGAGCGGCTTCAGCCGCGATGCCCTTCTTGAGAGATAGAAAGCGGCGGCATCGCGGCTGAAGCCGCTCCCACATTCAATCGAGCGTCGCGACTATCCGGTCGCGGCCGACACATCATCGAAGAAAACCTGCACACGCGCCAGCTCACAAGTGCGCGGCATCGGCGGCAGGCTGGCCAGGAACAGTTTGCCGTAGCCCTTGCTGGTCAACCGCGGGTCGCACAGCACCAGCACGCCACGGTCGTGCACGTCGCGGATCAGGCGGCCGGCACCCTGTTTCAGCGCGATCACCGCGCTGGGCACCTGCCAGCCCATGAACGGGTTGATGCCGGATTGTTCCAGCGCGGCGAGGCGGGCCATCAGCACCGGGTCGTCGGGGGCGGCGAACGGCAGTTTGTCGATCACCACGACGCTGAGCGCCTCGCCGACCACGTCGACGCCTTCCCAGAAACTCGCTGCGCCGAGCAGCACGCCGTGGCCGCTGGCGCGGAATTCCTCCAGCAGTCTTGGCCGCGGCGCGGTGCCCTGCACGAACAGCGGCCATGGCACCTTGTCCTGCAGCAGTTCGGCGGCGCGACGCAGGGCGCGGTGCGAGGTGAACAGCAGGAAAGCGCGGCCATGCGACGCGTGCAGCACCGGCAATACGGCTTCGATCACCTGTTCGGTGTAGTCGCGCCCGCTCCCATCACGCATGTTCGGATCGGGCAGGCCGGAAGGCAGGTAACACAAGCCTTGCCGCGCGTAGTCGAACGGGCTTTCCAGGCTCAGTGTCTGCGGATCGTCCAGGCCGAGCTGGCGCGCGAAATGATCGAAGTTGCCAGCAACCGACAACGTAGCCGAGGTGTGGATCCATGCCGCCTGGGTGCGTTCGCGCAGGCTGCGCATCGGCGCCGCCAGATCCAGCGGCGTGGCGTAAAAGGCAAACCCGCGCGGGTAGTACTCGTACCAGCGCACGTCGCGATCGCCCTGCCCGTCGACGATGCGCTCCAGCCGTTCGGCGAACAGTTCGGCACGTTCGTGCAGGTTCGAAAAGCCGCGCGAACGTTCCGCCTGCGACGCGAGCAGTTCGCTCAGCGTGGCCAGCAAATCATGCAGGTCGTGCAATGACTCGCGCATGCCGGCACGGTCTTCGAGTTGCTGGAACGCACCACGCGACGGCAATGGATCCATCGCCAGCCGCAGCTTTCGCAAGGCATCCTGCAACGCTTCCACCGGCTCCAGCAGCAGGCCGATGGCGCCGGTGACGCCGCTGCATTCGGTCAAGGCGTCCTGCGCCAGCTCGGTCAACTGGCGCGCACTGATGCTCTGCGAAAAAAACTGTCCGGCCAGTTCGGGGATCTGGTGCGCCTCGTCCAGAATGAACGCCGCCGCGCCCGGCAGGATTTCGCCGAAACCTTCCTGTTTCAATGCCAGATCGGCAAACAGCAGGTGGTGGTTGACCACCACCACGTCAGCCTCCAATGCTTCGCGGCGTGCCTTCACCACATGGCAGTCATCGAAGAACGGGCATTCCACGCCGAGGCAGTTTTCCGGCGTCGAGGTGACCCGCGGCCACAGCGGCGACTCTTCCGGCACCTCGGCCAGCTCCATCCGGTCGCCGCGACGCGTGCGCGCGGACCATGCGCGAATCGTCGCCAGTTGCGCGGCCTGGGCGCGTTCGAAAGTGGCCCCTTCGCGCACTGTCTGGTCGAGTCGGTACAGGCACAGGTAATTCGCGCGACCTTTCAGCAACGCGGTTTTCAGACGCGTG
The DNA here is from genome assembly GCF_049994385.1 of Rhodanobacter sp. Col0626. Classification (GTDB taxonomy): domain Bacteria; phylum Pseudomonadota; class Gammaproteobacteria; order Xanthomonadales; family Rhodanobacteraceae; genus Rhodanobacter. The sequence continues at coordinate 1,182,704 of NZ_CP188260.1, read as the reverse complement.
CCGAGTACCGAACGCACCTTTGGCAGGTCGCGGAAATACAGCTGGTCCTGCAGCGTCTTGGTGCCGGTGGAGATGATCACCCGTTCACCCGACAACAGCGCCGGCACCAGGTAGGCGTAGGTTTTGCCGGTGCCGGTGCCGGCTTCGGCGATCAACGTGTCGCGTCCGGCGATCGCCTGCTGCACCGCTCGCGCCATGGCCTGCTGCGCCAGCCGCGGTGCGAAGTTCGGTAGTTCACGCGCGAACGGACCGTCGGCACCGAGCAGGGTGCCGATGTCGTCGGACTCGGTGTTATCGAGATCGGTCATCCGCCAAGTATGGCCGAGCGGACCGGCGTGGCAAACCGGGCCACGCATTCGTTCGCGAAAATCGCCGGGGTTTTCGCGCCTCTATCGACAGCGGCAGGTTCGAACGGATCAAACACGCGGCGCAACGACTTGCCGCCCCTGATCAATAGCGCGGAATTCCCGCCTTGTGACATTGCTGCACCCACTTGCGTGCCGTGGTCGCACCCGCCGGGTCATGCGCCTGCAGGCGCATTTCGACGATGGTCTGCCAGTTGCGCGCGCACAGCGGCCCGAGTTTTGGCCCGATCGACCACGACTGGTGCGCGAGACGTTCGGCCCCGGGGAAATCCTTCAGACGCACCGCGATTTCGGCCCGGTCCTGCAGCAGATCGGGCGATTCCGGACTGAGCTTGATCGCCTGATCCAGCTTTGCGGCGGCGTCCGCGTAGTTGCCGGCCTGCTCATCCTTCTTCGCGATGTCCTGTAACGCGGTGACGCCGGGATCGCGCAGCGGATTGACGTCGATGACGGACTTCTCCCGGTCACCGGCAGCGCGAATCGCGGCCACCAGGTCATAGCTGGGTGCTGCCGGCGACGCGACGGGCGGAGGGGTCGTGGCGAACATGCCGCAGCCGGCAAGCAGGGCTACGGCCATCAGGGAGCAAAAGGCGGAAAGGCGCTTGGACAAGGACCACATGATCAGTTTCCGATGGGGACGGTGGTGGCAGGAGGCTGTGCGGTGGTGGCGGGAGAGGGCTGGCCAGCGCCGAACAGGCTTTGCACGCCCTGCCAGAAGCAGCCTTCGGTATCGACCGAAAGGCTGCCGGCGATCACCGGCACCTGGCGCGCGCCCTGGCACTGCGACTCGGTGCGCTTGCCGTCGCCTGGATTGATCCAGGCCATCTCCAGACCGTCACCCACACCGGCGGAAAGCGGCCGTGTGGGCAGCTTGGCAAACAGGTTGCGCCACGCGCGCAGGCCGCCGGTGGCGCCGAACAGGGTGGTCGGCTTGTTGTCGTCGCGGCCCATCCAGAACACCGCCAGATGCTCGCCGGTAAAGCCGGCAAACCAGCTGTCGCGCATGTCGTTGCTGGTGCCGGTCTTGCCGGCGGCATGCAGCCACGCCAGTCCGGAATTTCCGATCGAGCTGGCGGTGCCGTATTCGGCGACCTGCTGCATCGCCCAGGTCGTCAGCCGCACCGCTTCCTGGTATTCGCCCTTGCCGCCCTGCACTTGGTAACGCTTGATCGTGCGGCCGCTTCCATCGAGCACGCCGCGCACCGCCACCAGGGGCAGAGCATGGCCATCGGCAGCGAGGTATTGATACAACTGCGCGACCTGGAACGGTGCCAGGTCGATCGCGCCGATCAGCAGCGACGGGCTGGGATTGACGTCGGTGAGGCCGAACGATTCCAGGAACGACTTGATCCGCGGCAGGCCCACCGACAAGCCGAGATGGATCGTCGCCAGGTTCCACGAATGGGCCAGCGCATCGACCATGGTCAACGGATCGTGGCTACGATGATCGTCGTTCTGCGGTGTCCACATGCTGCCATCGGGCTGGCGCATGGCGACCGGGCTGTCATCCATCAGGCTGGCCAGGTTCCAGCGCTCGGGCTGGGTCAGCGCCACCAGGTAGACGAACGGCTTGACCGTCGAACCCATCGGCCGGCGCGCGTCCAGCGCGCGGTTGAAACCCGGATCACCCGGCGTCCGACTGCCCACCATGGCCAGCACGTCACCGCTCTGCACATTGGTCACCACCCCAGCCGCCTGCACGCCATCGCCACGTTTGCCCAGGCCCGTCAACGAACTGGTAATCGCCTGCTCGGCGTAAAGCTGGGCTGCCGGATCGAGCGTGGTGAAAATCGACAGGTTGCCTTCGCGCAATGCCTGTTCGTCGAAGTCGGCGGTGATCTGGCTGCGCACCAGCTCCATGAAGGCGGGGAAGCGGTTGTGCGGCAGCTGACCGTTGTTGACGATGTCCAGCGGCGCAGCCTGCGCCGCGTTGAGCTGGCCCGCATTGAGCAGGTTGGTGTCGAAGAACTCCTGCAGCACCAGGTTGCGACGGGTCAGCGCACGTTTCGGCGTGCGGCGCGGATCGTAATAGCTCGGCCCCTTCACCATGCCGACCAGCAATGCGATTTCCTGCGGCCGCAGATCCTGCAGGCGGCGACCGAAATAGAACTCCGACGCGGCGGCAAATCCATGCACGGCCTGACCGCCCTGCTGGCCGAGGAAGACGTCGTTGACGTAGGCCTCGAGGATGCGGCCCTTGCTGTAATGCGCTTCCAGCAGCAAGGACATCAAGGCCTCGTTGATCTTGCGCGCAAAGGTCTGGTCGCGACTGAGGAACAGATTGCGCACCAGTTGCTGGGTCAGCGTGGAGCCACCCTGCACGGTGTGGCCGGCACGCAAGTTGGCGAATGCCGCGCGTGCAATGGCCCCGAAATCGATGCCGATGTGATGGTTGAAATCGCGATCCTCGACCGCCTGCAAACCACTCACCAGCAAGGGCGGTACGTCGGCCAGGTGCACGAAGCGACGCTCTTCCTGGGTGGCGCCGTACAAGGTGGCGATACGCGCGGGATCGAGATGGGTCAGCGCGATCTTCTTGTCGCCGGCCATGTCCTGCACCGACTGCACGGTACCCTTGCCCAGGGTGACGCGCACGCGCTTGGGCAACTCGCCGCCATCCGGCCCGGCATAACCACGCGAGGCGATCGTGTAACGCGAACCCTGCTTCACCCAGCTGCCGGCCACTTCGCCATGACCATCGTTGCTGTAGCCGGCGAAGATCAGTTCGAGTTCAAGCGCGGCCGGCGTCATCGGCGTGCCGGCTGCCAACGGCAACGGGCGCGCGTAGACCCGCGTGGGCACCGCGAACACCAGGTCGTTGAAGCGATCCTGCACCCGCTTGTTCAATACCAGCGTGTACGGCAACACGAAGCCGAACAACAGGCCCATGCCGATCCAGAACGGGATACGCACCCACGGCCAACACCGGTGCGCGAGTGAGCGAAGGCGGTTCAAGAAGTCCAACGTGGGGAAATCCGGCAATCAAGTGGTTCGATCATAGGGCCTGCTACCCGGCGCGCATATGAACGCAGCGGCCGGTTTCAGGGCAAAACAGAGGCAAACGGGCAACCCGACGACGACGACCAACGCAACGGCGAAGGTCAGAATGACGTCGGCGGGATCCACATCGCCGACTCTGGCTGGAACGGTCTTGGGTGCACGCCAAGCAACTGCTGCAGGGCGGCGTTGTCGGCAACCAAGTCGCTGTCCAGTCGGCTCAGCGGTCCACGCCATCGTGGCACCGCGCCCTGCCCGAGGCGCAGCAACCACGCCGGCACCGGCAATGGCACGGTGGATCGAGACAGGCTGCGGCGCACCCGAGCGAACATCTCGCCGGACCGCAACCGTTCGCCGCCGCCGATCGACAGGATGCGTCCCGCCGCGGCCGGACATTCGAGCGCCGCCATCACGGCCTGCGCAATATCGTCGGCATGCACCGGCTGACGCAGGCCGCGCCCGGAAGGCAAAGGAAACAGCCGCGTGCGCATCGCGCGACGGGCGATCGGGGTCAGGCTCTTGTCCAGCCCGGCGCCGTAGACCAGGGTCGGTCGCAATACCGTCCAGGCGCAACCGTGACGTTCGCATGCCGTCGCCAGCGTCTGTTCGCCCGCGCGCAGCTGCCGGGAGATCTCGCGCTCGGCCGGCACAGCGGAGTCGCGCTTGGTTTCCGCGCTCATCGAACTGGTGGCGATCACCCGCGGCGCGGTGCCGAGATCGGCCTGCGCCAGCCAGTCGGACAGCGCCTGCAGCGGACCGAAGCTGATGACCGCGGACAATGGCGGCAGCGATGGCAATGGCTCGGGCAACGCGCCCTGCAACCAGGTCAGCCCAGCTTGTGGCGGACGCGGATGCCGGCTCAGTGCCAGTACCGGTTCGCCACTGGCGAGCAGACGCGGCAGCAGGAAATGGCCGATCTGGCTGCTGCCGCCAAACACCAGCACCGTCATGCAGCACTCATTGGCTGGCCTGCAGTCGCGCGCTCAGGTCCTGCACGCGCGGATGATTCGGTGCGAGCTTGCGTGCATGATCGAGCGATTGGCTGGCGCCCACGCGATCGCCTCGCGCCAGCTGTTGCTCGGCCTGGTCGAGCCAGGCCGTTGCCAGTCGATCACCCAAGGCGCCTTGCGCCGCATCGCCCGGCGCCAGTTCGGCGAGGTTCGCCAGCATGTCGTCGGCCTGGTCCAGCCTGCCGGCGGCGAGGGCCTGGTTGAATTGCCGCTCGACCTGGCCGGGCAAGGCCTGCAATCCGTGAACGGCTTCCGGGTTGTTGCCATCGATCGCCAGCGCACTGCGGTACAGGTCGTACGCGCTGTCGCCCGGCGGCATCATGATGTTGCCGCTCTTCGTGGCGGCCTGCGCGCGCTGCACCAGTTGCGCGAGCGCCGCGCTTTGCTGCGGCGAGAGGGTTGCCGGTGCATTCGGCGCGACAGCGTCATCCGGCGCGGCGACGGCTTCGGGGCGTTGTTTCTTCACGCTGTCCAGACGTGCCCGCGCCGCGGCGAGATCGGCCGATTTTGGCGCCAGCTCGGCGGCCTGGTCGAGCAACCGGGCTGCCTGCGCCGCGTCGTCGGCATCGAGCGCCGCGTTGGCCTGCACCGTCATGGCCTGCGCCACCTTGCCAAGCCCGGCACGCGCTTGTGCATTGTCGGGATCGAGCTTGAGCGCCGACTGGAAATACGCCAACGCGGTGTCGTCGCCCTGGCCTTCGATGTGTCCGGAACGCAACGCGTCCTGGCCCTGCTTTAGCACGGCATCCAGCGCGCCGTTGTCCTGCTGATGCATCTGTGCCTGCAGCGCGCGCAACGCCGGCAGCGCGCCGTTGTTCGGTTGCAGCGCCGCCAGCTGCTCGATGCGGGCATCGGCCGTGGCGCTGTCATTCGCGTCGAATGCATGGCGTGCCTGCACGGCCAGCGCATTGCCCACCTGATCGAGCCCGTGCGCCGCCACCGCGTTGCCGGGATCCGCGCGCACCACCTGCCGGTACAGCGCGCCGGCACCATCTGCGCCGTCCAGCTTGCCGGCAACCAGTGCCCGTTGTGCCTGGTCCACCAGGTCCACCGTTTGCACTTGCGCGGCGCGTGCACTGCCGATTGCCTGGTCGAGCCGGTCGATATCGCTGCCGCCGCCGAGCAGTTCGCGAGCGAGCGCCGCCTGTTGTGCGGCCTGCGACAATTGACCGGCCTGCAATGCGGCATCGGCCTGCGCCAGCTCCGCCTTGCCCACCTGACGCAGGCCATCGCGGGCGCGATCGTTGTCCGGTTCGAGCGCAGTGGCGGCCTGGAAAAGCTCGCGCGCACTGGTGCCGTCCTGGCCGTCCAGACGGCCATCCTGCAAGGCCTGCTGTGCCTGAGTCAGTACCGTGTTGAAATCGGTGCGGGGCAGCATTCCACGCAAGCGGTTCTGACCGAACCACAGTCCGGCAACCAGCGCGATGACCAGCAGCAGCAACAGCGGCATCAGCCAGCCGCGTCGACGTTTGCGGCGTGGCGGTTCGGCTAGCCGGCCCCGCGGATGGCGCGGCTCGACCGACACCTGCGGCAAGCCATCGCCGCGCGCACTCTTCGGTGCATCCAGGCGATCGAGATCACCCAGGGTGGGCTCGGTGCGAATGGGTGGATGTCCGTCGTGCTGGTCTCGGCGTCCGCTCATGATCCAGGGCTGTGAAGAGAGTCGCTGCAGCTTAACATCGGGCGGGAACCCGCTTGGCCGCCGGTGCTCGGGTATTGCGGGGTCATTCAGCCGACGCCGACCCGGCGTACGTCGATCACATTCGGCAAGGCCAGCAATTTGCCGAGCAGGGTCGACAGCTGCTCGAAATCGCGCACGCGCAAGGTGAAGCGCATCTCCACTTCACCGGTCGGCGCGAACAACCGGCTGGCCGAGGCGATGATGTGGGTGGCGGCGTTGCTGATGACCCCGGTGACGTCCTTTTGCAGACCCTTGCGATCGTAGCCACGCAGCTCGATGTCGACCTCGTAGGCCTGGCTGGCGGCACTGCCCCAGCTCACCTCGATCACCCGGTCCGGATCGCGTCGCGCCAGCCGCGCCAGGCTGCCGCAATCGGCGCGATGCACCGACACGCCCCGACCCCGGGTGATGAAACCACGCACCGGATCACCCGGTAGCGGTTGGCAGCAACGTGCCAGCGTGGTCAGCAGGTTGCCGATGCCTTCGATGCTGAGAGCGCTGTGATCGAGCGTGGTCGCCCGTGCCGTCACCGGCAGCGGCGCGGGTACCGGCGGCTGCGCAGCTTCCTGCAGCACGCGGGCGATCTGGCCGGGCGTGATTTCGCCCAGCGCCAGCGCGATCAGCAACTCGTCGTGGGTTTGCAGGTGGAAATGCGCCGGCAGCTTCGTCACGTTCGCCGCGGTCAGCGCCAGCCGCTTCAACTCGCGCTCGAACATGCTGCGGCCCACCGCGAGGTTCGCGTCGTGCGCGATCCGGCGAAACCACGCACGCACCTTGTCCTTCGCCCGTGCCGTGTTGAGGTAGCCGTGATGTGGCGACAGCCAGTCGCGGCTGGGTTCGCCCAGCTTCGTGGTGAGGATTTCCACGCGGTCGCCGCTCTGGGGCTGGAACGTCAGCGGCACGATGCGGCCATTGACCTTGGCGCCGCGGCAGCGATGACCGACCTCGGTATGCACCAGGTACGCAAAATCGAGCACGGTGGCGCCGCGCGCCAGATCGAACACTTCGCCTTTCGGCGTCAGCAGATAGACGCGGTCTTCCAGCAGTTCGGTGTGCAGGTCGGCGGCCAGCGCGTTGTCGTCCTCGCCGCGCGGCTCCAGCAACTTGCGCATCCACGCGATCTTCGCCTCGAACTCGGCATCGCTGCTGCCGCCCTCCTTGTAGCGCCAGTGCGCAGCCACGCCCAGCTCGTTCGCGCGATGCATCTGGTGGGTGCGGATCTGCACCTCAAGCGTCTTGCCTTCCGGCCCCAGCACGGCAGTGTGCAGCGACTGGTAGCCATTCGCCTTCGGCCGCGCGATGTAATCGTCGAACTCGCCGGGAAGATGCGGCCAGCGCGCATGCACCACGCCCAGCGCGGCGTAGCAGTCGGTGATGCTGTCGACCAGCACGCGCACCGCGCGGATGTCGTACAGGTCGGAGAAGTCCAGCGATTTGCGCTGCATCTTCTTCCAGATCGAATAGATGTGTTTCGGACGTCCGGCCAGATCGGCATGGATGCCCGCCACACCGAGCGCAGCCTGCAACTCATCCAGCGATTCGCGGATGAAGCTCTCGCGGTCGGCGCGCCGCTCGTCAAGCAGCCTGGCGATGCGGCGGTAGGTCTCCGGCTGCAGGAAGCGGAATGCCAGATCTTCCAGTTCCCACTTCAATTGCCATATACCGAGCCGGTTCGCCAACGGTGCGTGGATGTCGCCGGTCAGCCGCGCCAGTGCGGCTGACCGCTCCGCCGGCAGCGACGCCGCTGCGCGCATCCTTGCAAGCTGTCGCGCCAACAGCACAAAGACCACACGCAGATCACGCACGATCGCCAGCAACAGTCGACGCAAACCTTCGGCCGCACCATCAGGCGCTCGTTGTGCATGCAAGGCCCACACCTGCTCGGCCGCCTGCTGGCCGCCGACCAGCCGCTGCAGTTCCGCGGGCAATGTCGCGGCTTGTATTTTCCACGACGTCGGATCGATTCGCGCCAGCTCGAACCACAGCGCCGATGCCTGGGTCTGCGCATCACAGCCGAGCATGCCGAGCAGGTCCAGCACGTCGCAGCATTCGGCTTCCGGCACGGGACGCGTGGCGCAAGCCTTCAAGGCATCGTCCAGTACTGGCGGCAACACGCCGGCGCGCTCGCGCCACGACGACAGGCTGGTGGATGGGACGGGCGGAGCCATGGGTGCGGTGTCCGGTGACAGGTGTCCATTGTAGCTGCTGCGCCTGCGCACTCATCGGCAACACCGGCCAACGCCGGCGCCGCATCGCGAACTTCAGCTCAGGATAACGCCGCCAGCGCCTTCGCCAGCCGCTTGGCCGAAACCGGTTCGGCGGTCTTCAGTTCCTGCGCGAACAGCGATACGCGCCATTCCTCGATCAGCCAGCGCAGCTTGGCCAGTTCCGCCGGCTCGACGCCGGCCGCCCGATATTGAAGATAGGCGCGCCAGTACGGCATGACCTGCAGCATACGCAGCTGGTCCTTCGCCGGATCCTGGCGCAATCGCTCGCCGCGCAGACGCATTGCCTTCAGATAGCGCGGGTAATGCACCAGTCGCGCTGCGGGCAATTCACGCAGGAAACCCGGCACCAGCAGCGCGTCGAACTGTTCGCGCAGATCGTCGTAGCTGGCGCGGGCAAAACCCAGCAGCGGCGGTTGCAGCCACGGCTTCAATTCAGCCTGCGCCTCGATGACAGGTTCTGCCAGTTTCAGCCGTTCGACCCCGGCGCTGAAAAGTTCACGCGCGCAGTGCGTGCGCAGCGCCTCGAACGTACCTGCCGTGCGCACGTCCAGTCCATGCCGTTCGAGCAGGTCGTTGAAGCCGCCTTCGAGCAAGTCCTCGCGCAAGCCGTCGACACCGCCGAGCGGCGCGTACTTCAACGCCAGCGCGTTACCGATCGGCAACCGTCGGCGAGCCTGTTTCGCATCGCTGGCCAACGCGTTGCGCAGCAATCGCACCACGCCCTGCCGATGCGCCGCGCGCGCCTCGTCGCTGCGCTCGAAGACGCGCAGCGCCACCGTCTCGCCCAGATCGACCAGCGCCGGGAACGCCATCAGGCCGCCGTCGGAACGCACCTGCGCAGGAATTTCCTCGAAATCCCAGCTGACCACGTCCTCACGGGTCAGTTCGATGTCGGTCTTGCGCGAGAACGCTTCGCGCGCCTGGCCTTCCCACTGCCCGCGCAACGCGACCAGGTCGCGGCTGCTGGCCAGGGTCTTGTCGCGCTCATCGTGCAGGCGATAGCGCATCAGGAAGTGCGCCGGCAATTCGACCGTCGCGAATTCGGCCGCACCGATGTCCACGCCGGTTGCGCGTTTTAGGAACGTCGCCAGCGCCTTTGCCAATGCCTCGTCACGCGGCGACTCGGCCTCGACGAAGGCGCGTGCGAAATCCGGCGCCGGCACGAAGTTGCGGCGCAATGCTTTCGGCAGGCCGCGGATCAGCTCGGCTATTTTCTCGCCCAGCAGTCCCGGCACCAGCCATTCGCAGCGTGCCGAGGGCAGCGCGTTCAACATCGCCAGCGGCAGCTGCAGGGTCACGCCATCGGCCTCGTCGCCGGGAACGAAGCGATATTCCAGCTTGTACTTTTGCGGTGGAATGTCGAGCATGGCGGGAAACGCCTTCGCATCCAGCCCCGCGCCACCCACCATCACGTCGTCCAGCGACCAGCGCAATGCAGCTTGCTCGGCCGGGCGCGCCTTGCGATACCACGCATCCAGCGCGCGCGTGCTGGCGATCTCCTCCGGCAATTTGCCTTCGAGGAACGCGACCAGATCGTCCTCGTGGCGGATCAATCCCTCGCGACGCTGCTTCGCCTCGATACCGAGCGCCTCCTCCAGCACGCGCTGGTTCGCGCGCACGAAGTCGTTCTTGCCGTCGATATCGCCACGCACCAGCGCCTCACGCAGGAAGATCGCATGCGCCTGCGCGGGGTCCTGCGCCTGGAACGTGACTGGCCGCTTCTCCACCAGCACCAGGCCAAACAGGCTGACCTGCTCGTACGCCACCACGCAGCCGCGCTTCTTCGACCAGTGCGGGTCGCGACAGTTGGTGCGCAGCAAGTGCGCCGCCTGCTGCTCGATCCACAGCGGCTCGACACGTGCATTGGCCATGCCCCACACGCGTCCGCCCACGTCGAGGATCTGTGCGCAGAAGATCCAGTTCGGCGGTGCCTTGGACAGCGCCGAGCCGGGAAAGACGTGGAACTTGCGCTCGCGGGTGCTCTGGTAGACGCCTTTCTCGTCCTTGCGACCGACCTGGGTCGGCAGGCCGGCGAGAAGGCTGCGGTGAACGGATTCGTAGAGACGATCAGCCGGGTCACCGTCCTGGCTCCCTCCTGCGCTTGCAAGGGAGGCTCTCTCGGCCGTCAAAGCTTCATCCACCACGGAAGGATTTCTACCAGTCGCCGACCTTCCCCTGCGCGCAGGGGGCGGTGCAGAGCGTGCTGGAAGGGGCTTTTCCGATGGCGCCCTTTCCATCTTCCAGCCAATTTCCTGCACCACCAGCAACAGCTGCCGATGCAGCTCACGCCATTCGCGCATGCGCATGAAACTGAGGAAGTGCCGCGAGCACCAGTCGCGCAGTTTCGACTGGGTCAACTCTTCGTGGGCATCGTGATAGGCGCGCCACAGATTCAGCACGCCCGCGAAATCGGATTTCGGGTCGGCGAACACAGCATGCGCGGCGTCGGCCTGCTGCCGCGCATCGGACGGGCGTTCGCGAGGATCCTGCACGCTGAGAAAGGACACGATGGTGAGCAGCTCGCGCAAGGCGTGCAGCTTTTCGCCTTCCACCAGCATCCGTGCCAGTTGCACGTCGATCGGCAACCGCGCCAGGGTGCGGCCGATCGGGGTGAGCTTGCGCGTGTCGTCGATCGCGCCGATTTCAGCCAGACGCCGATAACCGTCCGCCACCACGCGCGGGTCGGGCGCATCCAGGAACGGAAACTCCCCGACCTCGCCCAGCTTCAACGCCAGCATGCGCAGGATCACGTTGGCCAGCGAGGAGCGCAGCAGTTCCGGATCGGTGAACGCGACGCGACTGGCGAAATCCGCTTCGTCGTAAAGGCGATAGCAGACGCCCGGCCCCACGCGGCCGCAGCGACCCTTGCGCTGGTCGGCGGCGGCTTGCGAAATCGCCTCCACGTGCAACCGTTCGAGCTGGCTGCGCTGGCTGTAGCGTTTGACTCGCGCCGTGCCGGTGTCGATCACGTAGCGGATGCGCGGCACGGTGAGCGAAGTTTCGGCCACGTTGGTCGCCAGCACCACGCGCCGCTTGACCCCGGGTTTGAACACGCGGTCCTGGTCGCCCGCGGACAGCCGCGCGTACAACGGCATGATTTCCGTCTCGCGGTATTGCCGGCGCGACAGCAGCAGGTGCGCGTCGCGGATCTCGCGCTCGCCGGGCAGGAAGATCAGCACGTCGCCGCGCGGGTCGTCGTGGGTGATCTGGTCCAGCACCGCGGCGATGTGCTCGGCGCTGCCTTGCTGCATGTTCTGTGGAAGCGACTTCGGCCGCGATGCTTCGCCCGTCGCGGCTGAAGCCGCTCCCACGGGCGCGTCGTGTACCGGCCGCCAGCGCGTGTCCACCGGATACGCGCGCCCTTCCACCTCGACCACCGGCGCACCATCGAAATGTTCGGCGAAGCGCGCTGTATCGATCGTCGCCGAAGTGACGATGATCTTCAGCTCCGGCCGCCTCACGGCGAGCTGTTTCAGGTAGCCGAGCAGGAAGTCGATGTTGAGGCTACGCTCGTGCGCTTCGTCGATGATCAGGGTGTCATACGCGCTCAGCCACGGATCGCCCTGCGTCTCGGCGAGCAGGATGCCGTCGGTCATGAACTTCACCAGGCTGCGCTCGGACACCTGGTCGTTGAAGCGCACCTGGAAGCCGACGATGTCGCCGACCTGCGTGCCCAGCTCCTCGGCGACGCGACGCGCCACCGAGCGAGCCGCCAGCCGGCGCGGCTGGGTGCAGCCGATCATGCCCGCCTCGCCGCGGCCGGCAGCCAGGCACAGCTTCGGCAGCTGGGTGGTCTTGCCCGACCCGGTCTCGCCAGCGATCACCACCACCTGATGCTCACGAATCAGCTTGATGATGTCTTCGCCGCGCGCGCTGATCGGCAGCGACTCGTCCAGCCGGATCGGCGGTTTGGCCGCCTTGCGTGCGGCGCGCCTTGCCGTCGAGCGCTCGATATCCGCGACCAGCGCCTGCAGCTTGTCCGCGTCTGGTCGACGCGACAGCCCACGCCAGCGACCCAGCAGGCGGCCGAAGTCGCGACTGGAGACCGTGTCGAGCTGCCTGCGCAAAGCACGCAGGCCGGGATCGGCGGAGGGATCGGGAGCGGGCATGCGGATATCGTTCATCGGGCCGCACATGATAGCTGCTGACTATCGTGCACATCGGCAGGATTCATTTCCACTGCGCCAGCCTCCACGCTACTGTCTACCGGTCGCAACCCGTCATCCAAAGGAGCAGCACATGGCCATTTCCATCGGTATCGCCAAGAAGGACCGCGAAGCGGTCGCCAAGCACCTGTCCAAGCTGCTGGCCGATACGTATTCGCTGTACCTGAAAACGCACAGCTTCCACTGGAACATCACCGGGCCGCAGTTCAACAGCCTGCACCTGATGTTCGAAACCCAGTACAACGAACTGTGGCTGGCCGCCGACGAAGTCGCCGAGCGCATCCGCACGCTGGATGTATTCGCCCCCGGTTCGTACAGCCAGTTCGGCAAACTCACCTCGATCAAGGAGGAAGTCGGGGTACCGGAATGGAAAGAAATGGTGAACCAGCTGGTCGAAGGCCATGAGATCGCTGCCCACACAGCCCGCGGCACCATCAAGGCCGCCGACGCGGCCGGCGACGAAGGTACCGCCGACATGGTTACCGGCCGTTTGAAGGAGCACGAGAAAACCGCCTGGATGTTGCGCTCGCTGCTGCGTTGAACTCGTGCTTCCGCAACCCTGGAGACACGCCCGCACAACAAACCTGCCACGCAATTTTTCATGCGAAAGCGCTCGGCACGTTTGCTCCCTCTCCCTCCGGGAGAGGGTTGGGGTGAGGGTACGGGGCTTGCGTGATGCATCTACGAAGGAATGCCGATCTGACGCAATTCCACCTCGCGATCCGCCCGCACCCTCATCCGGCGCTACGCGCCACCTTCTCCCGAGGGAAGAAGGATTCAACGCCACCCACGCCGCAGTTCATGCCCTCCATCATCGGGGAAAGAGCGCCGATCCAGGCCCTCACAACTCCCGCGTCACGCAGCACGTCGGCTCAGGGGGTTGATGCCGACGCCGCCGGCGCGGGCTTTGCCGTTGCCGGTATTGCCGCGCGCTGCGTGCTCTTGGGCGGCAACACATAACGCTGATTGAAATAAGCCCAGCTCGGCCACAGCGCATGCGCCAGGGCGAGCCGGTCCAGCGTCGGATCAACCGGCACCGGCGTGAGCTGTTCGCCCTCCACCTGATAATGGAACTGCTTCGCCGACTGTCCCGGTTGCAGCACCAGCAACTGGTCGCCCTTGAGGTAACCGTAGTTGTCACCGTACTGCATGATCGCCCGGTCCGGCTGGCGTGTGGTCAGGTCGGCACCGAGCATCGGATGCACGCTGTCGATGCCGATCAGCGACAGCAGTGTCGGCGCCAGGTCGATCTGGCTGACGATGTGCTCATCACGCTGCACCGGCACACCGGCCCCAAGGATCAGGGCGGGAATATGAAAATGCTTCACCGGCACCAGACTTGCTCCGAACACGCGCGAGTCGTGATCGGCCACGATCAGGAATACGGTGTGGCTCCAGTACGGCGATTGCTTCGCGCGTGCAAAAAACTGCCCGATCGCCCAGTCCGCATAGCGCACCGTGTTCTGCACGCTGGCCGCTGGCGACGTGGCCTGAATGCGTCCGGCCGGGTATTCCCAAGGGGTGTGGTTGGATACGCTGAAAGCCAGCGTGAAGGCAGGCTTGTCACCATCCTGCAGCAACCGGTGGTGCAGCTCGTTGAACATGTCCTCGTCCGACGCACCCCACGATCCGACGAAGGTCGGCTTTACCTGGAACTTCGGCTGGTCGATCACCTCATCAAAACCGTTACCGAGGAAGAACGACTTCATATTGTCGAAGTGCGCCTCGCCACCGTAGATGAAGCGCGAGTGGTAGCCGAACTCGCCCAGCAGGCCAGCGATGGTGAAGAATCCGCGCTGGCTGCGCGGCAGTTTCAGCACGGCCTCGGCCGGCGTCGGCAGAAATCCGGTATTGACCGCTTCCAGTCCGCGCACCGAGCGGGTGCCGGTGGCATAGGTCCGTGCCAGCAGCCAGCCCTGGCTGGCCAGCGCGTCGAATTGTGGCGAAAGTTTCTCGCCGCCCAGCGTGCCGATGTACTGCGCACCCAGGCTCTCCTCCATGATGATCACCAGGTTCAGCGGTTTCGCCGGTTTCGCCGTAGCCTGCTGACGATGCATGCTCGGATACTTCGGATCGAGCATCGACCCATTCATGCCGGCCGCCTCGCGCACGATGCGTTGCATTTCCGGTTCCGGCATCTTGCCGTAGACCGCGGTGGCCGAGCGCTCGTTGCTTAAACCCCGGATGGCATTGGCCACGCTGTACAGGGAATTCAGCGGCAGCGAGTTGACCATGCTGTCGTCGCTGAATGCCACCATCGAGGCGTTGAGCGGACGGTGCTCCAGCGTGCCACGCCCCGCCAGGAACAACAGCGCAAATGCCACCACGGTGACCACCGGGCGCAGCCACAGTTTCATCCTTGCATCGACCCGGTTCGCCCGCAGCAGCCGGAAACCGATCCACCCCAGCAGCGCCAAGCCGATCACCCCGGCCAGCAGCACGCCCTTGTAGCCGTGCCACAGCATCGCCGATACCTCGTGCGGGCTGTTGAGGTATTCGATGTAGAGGCGGTTCGGCCGCGTATCGTATTCGAGGATGAATTGCGGGGTGGAGACTTCGAGCAGCACGAACAACAGCCACCACAACCGATACCACCAGGCCGTGATGCGCGTGGGCCACAACCGATGCCCCAGCCATGGCGACAACAGCAGCGGCAGCGCGCAGATCATGGCCAGCAGGCTCAGATCGATCCGCCAGCCGCCGAACAGGATCGGCCACAGCCCACCCGCCGGCTGCACCCGCGACCACAGCCACAACGAAAGCGACAGTCGACTCAGCGTGAGAAAAACCAGCGTGGCCAGAACAAAGCGCCAGGAGAGACGTCGCATGAAGGAAACCCTCGATAAACCATGGTTGAACCACGAACCCGGCGTCGACGACACCGCTCGGGCCCGACTGTTCGCCGACGCCCGGCCGCAAGGCTGGAGTGCGTCGGCGGCGTTACTACCGCACAATGCGCAAACGATTCACTGACTGTCTGACCGATGCTTCAATTTCGCCACATCAAACCCATTGCCAGCGGCCAGCATCGGCTTGTCTTCCAGCACCCTGACGTGCCCGGCAGCCTGGTCAAAGTGATGCGTCCCGAGCTGGTCGAACGCAACAGCCGCGATGAACCATGGTACCGCCGACTCGCCCGCACCGGTCCATATCGCGGGTTTGTGCGGGAGTTCAACGAATACTTGGCATCGCGCCATGCATCCACGGGCCTGTCGCCGCTGGCGCGGGTGCTGGGCCTGGTGGAAACCGATCTGGGCCCCGGCCTGGTGGTCGAGAAAATAGCCAGTGACGACGGCGCGCTGGCACCGAACCTGGACGCATGGATTCGCCACCACGGCCTGACCGACGACATGCGCGCCGCGTTGGACAGGCTGCTGGCACAACTGCTCGAGCACAACGTGATCGCAGCCGACCTGCACGCATGGAACCTCGTCTGCGAAGAAAAACCCGGCGAGCCGCTTCGCCTGGTGATGATCGACGGCTTCGGCGAGAAAAACTTCATTCCGCTGAGGTCCATGAGCCGCCGCAACAATACGGCTCGCACCCGCTCAAAATTCCGCAGGATGCTGGCGCGCATCGCCACCAGTCCAACGGGGGCGTAGGCAAACGGCGGTCTCTTCTTCAACGGTTCATTCGGCCGTGGTCGTGCAGCCGGGAATCACGGCCTTGCTGTCGAACATCCACCACGTCGAGCGATTGGCCACACCCATGTGCACCACCCTGGTCGGGTCCACGCACCGGCCCAGCGCCACGCTGTTGAGCAAGATCCAGCGCCTCTGCGGTGCCTGCGCCTGCCAGACCAGGGCATCGTGCATCTGTGCTGCGGACGATCTCGAATAGCCAAACTCGGCCACCGGTCGTTTCGCCTGAAGCAGCAGTTCTTCTCGCCACTGCACCAGCGCCAGCTCGCCGTCGGGGCCAATCCGGTCGTTGGCCTCGCGCATCAGCGCCCGCGCCGATTGATTATCGTCGAGCAACGGGTACGTCGCGCAGCACCAGGTCACCCACGCCATGCCCAGGCCCGCCAGTAGCGCGAACACCCCACGCCGGGGCCGGAACCACGCGGCAGCGAGCAGAAACACTGCGCCAACCGCCAGCACGCAGTACCACAGCAGACGTCCGCCGTCGGCCAGCTCGTAACCGGCCGCCACACGCAGGGCGGCTTTCGGATGAGCCAGCAGCGCCCACGAGCCGGCCGCCAGAAACACCACGCCCATCAACAAAGTCAGTGCAAACGCCGACCGCTCGAACCATCGTCGGGCCAGCAGCGCATCCATGAATGGCGCCATCGCCAGCACCATCATCGGCAAGGCGGGCAACAGATAGATTTCGCGCTTGCCGCCGGGAATACTGAAAAACACCAGCGCCAACAGCCACCACGCCAGCGGCAGCAGCACCCGCGGCTCACGCTCGCGCAGGGCCCGTCGCCATGCCGGAAACAGCAGCGGTATCAACAGGCAGACCGGAAACCAGTCGCGCAGCATCACCAGCAGGAAAAACCAGGCCGGCTCAAGATGCGCCCACGAGTGCGAGTAGCGCTGAGCGGTCTGGCGAAACAGCAGGTCCTGCACGTAGGCCAGGTATTCCGGCGAGCGCGAAGCGTGGACGACCGCCAGCATCGGCAGCAACCACGACAGAATCGGCAGCAGAAACGCCAAGGCGCCAGCCGCCCAACGCCAGCCGTCCCCTCGAGTGACGGTGATGCCGGGCCATTTTCTGAACCTCGCAAAGACGTATGGCAGCAGCATCAGCAGCACCAGCACGCCGACACCCTTGGTGATCACACCCAGCCCCGCCGCGAAACAGCCCAGCCAGTACGCCGGCCAATCAGGCCCACGCAGGCAATGCAGCAGCAAACAGCCGTTGCCCAGCGTTATCCAGAACAGCAGCAGCGGGTCGATCTGCGCATGCTTGATCACCTCGACAAACTGAATCGCCGCCAACAGCAGGATCGCCGCGAACAGGCCGATGCGCGCATTCCACAACCGCCGACCCGTGCGATACACCACCCACAGGCTGCCCATCCCGGCCAGCAGCGAAGGCAACAGAAAAGCGCCGCGCCAACCGCCGGTCAGCCAGAATGCCATCGCCTCGCACCACATCAACAGCGGCGGCTTGTCCGAATACAATTCGATCCCGCGATGCGGGAACAGCCATTGCCCGGAGGCCAGCATCTGCCGCGCCACCAACGCAAACCGCGGCTCATCCGGCGGCCAGGGATCGCGCAATCCGAGGCCTGCGGCCAATACCACCAGCGCCACCAGCATGAACCACCAGAAGGCGCGGCGGGCAAGTGGGTCATCGCCATCGATTGTCATCGTCAGTCCGTGTTTTGTGGCAGGGCTCCGGCAAGCACCAGTCTGGGCCAGTGGCACGCCGTCGCCAAAGGATGCATTTTCGGCTGGCCGTATTAGGATCGGCTTAGATGTCCACGCAACGTGACCTTCCTGCCGCTTTAAGCGCTTCGTAAGCGAAGCCGCGGATAATCCGGCATGCCAAGCTTGTCGCCTGTTGACCGGCCGCGAGCCCTCTCAAGGAAGTTTCCGTGCACATCATCCTGGTGGAAGACGACTCCCAGCTCGGCATCGCCATCCAGCGGGCGCTGCAGCGCCTGGCCTATACAGTCACCTGGCTGCGCGATGGGCGCGAGGCGCTGATCGCCCTGCGCGACCAGACCGCCGATCTGGTGCTGCTGGACCTGGGCCTGCCCGGCAAGGACGGCATGGAAGTGTTGACCGAAGCGCGCCGCAGCCATGTCACCACGCCGGTGATGGTGATGACGGCGCGGGACGGGCTGGATGCCCGCATTCGCGGTCTCGACGCCGGCGCCGATGATTACCTGATCAAACCGTTCCATCTCGATGAGTTGGCGGCGCGCATCCGTTCGCTGACCCGCCGTGCCCAGGGCCTGGCCGCGAACCGCATCGAGGCCGGCGTGCTGAGCCTGGACCTGGGCACATCCGAGGTCAGCTTTCGCGATGCATCGGTCGAACTGACGAAACGCGAGTTTGCTTTGCTGCAGATCCTGATGGAGCGCGCCGGCCGGCTGGTGCGCCGCGAAAGCCTGGAGAATTCGCTGTACGGCCTCGACAACATGGTCGGCAGCAGCGCGCTGGAGGTGCTGGTGCACACGTTGCGCCGCAAACTGAGCTTCGACACCATCCAGACCGTACGCGGGTTCGGCTACATGATTCCGCGCGAACCCAAATGAGGTCGAGCCCGCTGAAACCTGCGAGCCTTTACGGCCGGTTGTGCCTGTTGATCATCGTGGTGCTGTTGGCCGTGCTGCTACCGCTGGGCGTGTTCAGCTTCCAGCGCACCATCGCCGAAGTGGACGAGCTTTCCGATGGGCGGCTGGCGCAGTCGGCGCGCACGCTGCAGGTGTTGATCGAACACACCGGCCTGTCGGCCCTGCAGGGGCGCGATGCCACCGGCGTATTGGTGCCGATCTCGGCCAGTCACGCCAAACCATTGCAGCGGCAACGTCCCACTTATGAATCGGAGGTGGGCTTCCAGGTATCCGACCGCGACGGCCGCGTCATGCTGGCCACCGCCAATCTCGCCGCGCTGCCGCGGGCGCCGGCCGATGCCGCGAATTTCCAGGATGTGCGCCAGGGCAAATACCTGTGGCGCGTATTCACCCTGAATGACGAGACCGACGCAGTGGTGATCCGCACGGCCGAGCGTTACGATAGCCGCCACGACATCATGCATGCCGTATGGCTGGAGCACGCCCTACCGTTGCTGCTGGGCCTGCCTTTGCTAGCGTTGCTGGTGGGCTGGGCCGTGCGCCGCGGCTTGCGTCCGCTCGAGGCGCTGACTGGCGAGCTGTCAGCACGGCAGCCCGGCAGCCCCGAACCGGTACAACTGCCCGGTGCACCGCTGGAATTGCAGCCGGTACTGGTTGCCTTGAACGGCCAGCTCGCGCGACTGGAAGATGCGCTGGAACGCGAACGGCGCTTCAGCGCGGACGTGGCGCACGAACTGCGCACCCCCCTGGCCACCGCCATGATCAATCTCGAAAGCGCGATGACCAGCGCCGATCCGGCAGAGTTGAATCTCGCGCTGGATAGCGCCCAGCACGGCATCTCCGCGTTGGCGCGACGTATCGAACAACTGCTGGCGCTGAGCCGTCTGGAAGCAGGTGCCGCGTCCAGCCAGCACAGCCACCTCGACCTGGTTGCGCTGGCCATGACGGTGATCGAGGAACTGGCCCCGGTGATCGCCGACAGCGGCGTGACGGTGAGCTTTGCCCGATCGATGCCACAACTGCACGTGGATGGCTACGAAGCCGCGCTGACGGCGCTGTTGCGCAACCTGGTGGAAAACGCACTGCGCCACGTGCCGGCCGGCGGGCAAGTGCAGATATCGATCGAACAGGACGACACCCACGCGCTGATCGACGTGATCGATGATGGCCCGGGCATTCCCGCCGAAAGACGCGCCAGCGTGTTCGCCCGCTTTCATCGTGAAACCAGCAGCCGCGGCGACGGCTACGGGCTGGGGCTGTCGATCGTGCAGCGCGCGGCGCAACTGCACGACGCCACCATCGAACTGCTCGATTCGCCCTACGGCAATGGCCTGCGCGTGCACGTGGCGATTCCGCGGCAGGCGCCATCCGGCGAGAAGTCGCCGGAGTCGACCGCTCCATAGAAAGCCAGCATCGATCCGATCAACCTGCCAACGCCCCGGCATCGCGGCGGCGCAGCAGCGCGTATGGCAGCGGCATCACCGTCGCGGTCACGTCCAGCCGTCGGAAGAATCGAAACGATGCGCAGGCTGCGCCCGACGCCGCAAGCAGGCTGCCCTTACCGGCGGCAGCCAGCCAGTAGGTCCAACGATTTGTCGTACAGCGAAGTGCGCACGCCGAAGAGCCCGAGCATGGTATGGAAAACGTTGTCCTGGCTGGCCGGCTGCGTGCGCCGCACATCAAGACAAGTCCGCTGCAGGCCGTCGTCGCGTTGCCATCCGGGTGACAGCCACAACAACATCGGGATGTGCGTCTGTTGCGACGGCGCGCGGTCCCGATCCGCGCCATGCAGGTAGATGTTGTTTTCGCCCAGCGATTCACCGTGATCGGACAGGTAGAACATCGCGCTGTCGACATCGGAGCTGGACTCCAGCGCATCCACGACCTTGCCCAGGATATGGTCGGTGTAGAGGATGGTGTTGTCGTAGCTGTTGACCACTTGCGCGTAGCTGCAGGTCTGCACCTCGGCGGTATTGCAGCCGGGCCTGAAGCGGTCGAACGCGGCCGGGTAACGCTGGTAATAGGCCGGACCATGGCTCCCGCGCAAGTGCAGCACCAGCAACGCTGGCGAACGCATCCGCGCCAGCCGCTGCGGCAGGTCATCGATCAGCACCTGATCCAGGCAGCCGTTGATATCGCACAACCCGGCAATCCGCGCGTCGGTGAGATCCTCGTTGGGCACCCGCACGCAGGTGCCCTTGCAACCTTCATCGTTGTCACGCCAGAACACGTCCACCCCGGCATGCTGCAGCACGTCCAGCAGATTCCATTGCGACATGGCGACCGGCTTGTCGAAACGCGCCCGCGTCATGTTGGACAGCATGCACGGTACCGACACCGTGGTGGCCGTGCCACACGACCAGGCGTCCGTGAAATAGACCGCGCCGCGCTGGCGCATCTCCGGATTGGTATCGCGTGCGTATCCCTGCAGGGACTGGTCCTGCGCACGCGCGGTTTCGCCCAGCACCAGCACCACTACGCGCCTGCGCGCCGCCATCGTCGCCGCTGGCTGCAGGGTCGCATCGGTACCGATCGGCACCAGCGGTCGCTCATGGTGGAAAACGTCACGCTGCAGATAATGGCCGGTGCCGCTGATCGCAGCGTAAGGGTTGAACACCTCGTACATGACGCGGTGGTTGCGGTTGAAATAAACGAAATCGCGACCGGCCAGCCACGAGGGCACCAACATCATCACTACCGCGCCCAACACGACCAGCGCACGCTGTAGCAGCGCCTGCCGTGGCCGCGCAAAACGCAACGGGATGCACAGCACGATGACCGCGGGCAACACGCCCAGCAGGCCGATCCAGCCCACCGAACCGGCGGTGAACATGGCCGCGGCCTCGGTGTGCCGGGTTTCGAAGATGCTCTGCACCACATCCTCGTTGAGCCGCACGCCGAACTTGTCGATGAAATAGGCGCTCGCTGCGGCCACTACCAGCAGTACCGCCAGCAACGGCTTGCCGATCCACGGCCACAGCACCAGCGCCAGCGTGAGTACCAGGCTGCCCACCAGCCGCAGGATCACCGCCGACGCCAGCAAGGCATGCGCGTGCATGCCGCCGGTGGCCGCAAACGCCTCGTCCAGCTCGAACCACAGTCGATGGTTGAACAGCGCCAGCATGTACCCGCCCACCAGCAGGCCCAGCAACCAGGCGGGCATGGCCCGGCGCTGCCGTGAAAATACGGGATCGGCGATTGTCTTCACGCATTTCCGGGAGCAGGCAGGGCGCCGACCGGCAACTCTAGCCTGATTCTCGATACTTGCACCATGGCTCCCGACAGGGCGAAGCCTGCGCCAGCGCCGGATTCAAGGTTGCGGTGCGCGGTACCGCAACCGGACCGATCCAATGGCTGGATCGATCGGGGAACCGGACGGGACCCGAAACGAGCTCGCCAGAGTCGGTATATTTTCTCGTCCGACACTTCGCGCGCTGACCTTGGGCTGACCGCTACTTGCGATGTTGGTTGAGCCGGTAGCCATGCATTGGTTAAGCTCCTCAGGCTTTCGCGCCTTTTGCGCAGGCTTCCCGGGATTTTTTTTGAGCGCCACTGCCGCAAACCGCAAAAGCCCCTATCCGCTGCTTGTCGCCCTGGCGCTTGCGTTGATCGTGGCCGCAATGAACATCGGGTTGTGGTGGTGGAGCAACCTGCCGCATGGCCCGGACGACTGGCACGGCAAGATCGGCGGTTTCTCGCTAAACGTGTATCAGCGCTACCAGAGCCCGTTCAAGCAGGACTACCCCAGCGACGACGACATCGCCGCCGACCTGAAGCTGTTGCACAAATACAGCGATCGGGTGCGCACCTATACGATGCAGCAGAACCCGCAGCTGTACCGGCTGGCGCAGCGGGAAGGCCTGAAGGTGATGGCCGGCGCCGAGATCGACAAGCGCCTGGACAACAACGAGCGCGAGATCGAGCTGCTGATCGCCAAGGCACGTGCGTATCCCGACACGATCAACCGCGTCATCGTCGGCAACGAGGTACTGTTCCGCGGCGACCTCACGCCCGAGCAGATGATGGTCTATCTGGACCGGGTACGCGCCGCCGTGCACCAGCCAGTGTCGATCGCCGAGCCCGATTACATCTGGCTGAAATATCCCGAGCTGGCCCGGCACGTGGACTTCGTCACGATCCATCTGTTTCCGTTCTGGAACGGCATCGCGCGCAAAGACGCCGTGCCCGCGGCGCTCGGCGCCTACCAGCAGATCCGCCAGCATTACCCGGACAAACCGATCGTGGTCGGCGAGATCGGCTGGCCGTCCAACGGCGACCGCCACGAATACGCCGATCCGTCGGTGTCCAACGAGGCGATCTTCATCCGCGACTGGATGAACGTAGCCAAGCTCGAGCACATCGACTACTTCCTGCTCGAAGCGTTCGACCAACCATGGAAGGAAGCCCTCGGCGAAGGCCGCACCGGTGCGTACTGGGGCATGTTCAACGCCGATCGCCAGCTGAAATTCCCGCTGACCGGCCCGGTCACCGAGGACACCGCCTGGCCGTGGAAAGCGATCGCCGCCAGCCTGCTGGCGCTGTTCCCGATGATTTTCTTCGCGCGCCGCTTCAGCCGCTTCAAGCTGATGGGACGGTTCTTCTTCTGCGCACTGATCCAGCTCGCCTGCGGGCTGATCACCTGGTCGGCGACCCTGCCGTTCAACTTCTACCTGAGCTGGATCGACTGGACCATGCTGGTGCTGCTGTTTCCGGCACAGATCGCGATTTTGGCGATCCTGCTGATCAACGGCTTCGAGTTCACCGAGGTGCTGTGGCGACGCGAATGGATCCGCCACGCCGGCATGCTGACACCTGATCCGCCGGAAAAGCAGCCCTTCGTGTCGATCCACCTGGCTTGCTACAACGAACCACCGGAGATGGTGATCATCACGCTCGATTCGCTGGCTGCGCTCGACTACGCCAACTTCGAAGTGCTGGTGATCGACAACAACACCAAGGATCCGGACGTCTGGAAACCGGTGCAGGAATACTGCGAGAAGCTTGGCAAGCGCTTCCGCTTCTTCCACCTGGAACCGTGGCCCGGCTACAAGGCCGGTGCGTTGAACTTCGGTTTGAAGGAAACCGATCCGCAAGCCGACGTAGTGGCGGTGATCGATGCCGACTACGAAGTGCGCGCCGACTGGCTGGCCACCCTCACCGGCCACTTCCACGATCCGAAGGTTGCCGTGGTGCAGTGCCCGCAGGCGCATCGCGAGTTCGAGCACAACACCTTCCGCCGGATGACCGCGTGGGAGTACGACGGCTTCTTCCGCATCGGCATGCACCACCGCAACGAGCGCAACGCGATCATCCAGCACGGCACCATGACGATGGTTCGCCGCAATGCGCTGGAAGGCACCGGCGGCTGGTCCGAATGGACCATCTGCGAGGACGCGGAACTCGGCTTGCGCCTGATGCACGCCGGCTACGAGCTGGTCTATGTCGACGAATTGATGGGCAAGGGCCTGACCCCGGCCGACTTCAAGGCGTACAAGAGCCAGCGCTACCGCTGGGCATTCGGCGCGATGCAGATCCTGAAAGGCCGCTGGAGCTGGATGACCCAGCGCGGCCCGCTCAGCGCGGGCCAGCGCTTCCACTTCCTCACTGGCTGGTTCAGCTGGTTCGCCGATGCGCTGCACCTGATCTTTACGCTGATGGCGCTGTTCTGGACCGCCGGCATGATCGCGTACCCGCAGTACTTCAGCCTGCCGATGCAATTGTTCCTGATCCCGGTGATCGGCTTCTTCTTCGCCAAGGCGATCTTCGGCATCGTGCTGTACCGCGCCCGCGTGCCGTGCAGCTGGCGCGACACGTTGATGGCATCGCTGGCCAGCATGGGCCTGTCGCACGCGATCGCACGCGGCATCCTGCACGGGCTGACCCGCGAAAAGACCTCGTTCGTGGTGACGGCGAAGAGCCGACGCCTGGGCGGCAGCAACTTCGCGGCCTTTGCGCCGGTGCGCGAGGAGCTGTTGATGGCGATCGCCCTGGCGCTGTGCATCGTCGGCATGGCCGAGGGCTACGGCACGCGCTACATCGAAGGTACCTTGTGGATGTTCATCCTCGCGGCACAGTCGATT
Organism: Rhodanobacter sp. Col0626; assembly: GCF_049994385.1. Taxonomy (GTDB): domain Bacteria; phylum Pseudomonadota; class Gammaproteobacteria; order Xanthomonadales; family Rhodanobacteraceae; genus Rhodanobacter. The sequence continues at coordinate 1,157,927 of NZ_CP188260.1, read as the reverse complement.
CCCTATGTATCGGCGGTGACCGGCGCGTGGATCGCGCACAAGGCGGGCGACTCGGCGGGTTGATGTCGCTTCGCCGGCGCCGTCCATCCGTGGAACCGCGCAGCGTGTTCATACGATGCCAACCTCAAGTTGGGTAAGCTCCCCCTACCCCACGTAATGCTTCCCAGGACGGAACCCCACGCATGCGCCGAACCGCCCGACGCCTGAGCTTGCTGTTGCTGCCCCTGCTGCTGTTGGCCTCACAGGCCCATGCCGGCGTGCAACTGGTGGTGGATGGCGTCGAGGATCCGTTGAAAGGCGCGGTGATCTCCGCCACCGAACTGTCGCAATACGCGACCCGCGACGTCAGCGATGCGCAAGTCCGGCGGCTGTACCAGCACGCGCCGGAACAGGCGAAATCGGGGCTGGAACCCTACGGCTACTACGATGCCACCGTTACCGGCGACCTGCAGCAGGTCGGCAAGGACTGGCGGGTGACCCTGCACGTGAAACCCGGTGAACCGGTGAAGGTCACCGCCGTCGAACTGCAGTTGGACAAGGAAGCGGCGGATCTCGCCCCGCTGCGTCGCGCGAAACGCTCACTCGAACGGCTCAAGGGCCAGCGGCTGGATCATGGCGCCTACGACGCCGCACGGGACACGTTGAGCGGGCAACTGACCGCCAACGGCTTCCTCGATGCCCGGCTGGTCACCCACCGGGTCGAGGTGACCCGCGCCAACCACAGCGCGGTGATCAAGCTGGCCTGGCAGGCGGGCCCGCGCTATCGCTACGGCCAGGTGCGTTTCGAAGGCTCGCAATTCAACGACGGTTTCCTCGACCGCTACGTGCCATTCAAGTCGGGCGATTATTTCTCGCAGGACCAGTTGCTGGAACTGCAGCAGGCACTGAACGGCGCCGACTATTTCGCGGTGGTCAACGTGCTGCCCGATGTCGATGAAGCCAAGAATGGCTCGGTCGACGTCACCGTGCAGTTGGCGCCGGCCAAGCGCACGATTTATACCGGTGGTCCGTTCATCGGTACCGACACCGGCGTTGGCCTGCGCGGTGGCGTCGAGCGCCGCTGGGTGAACCGCCGCGGGCACAAGTGGAAGAACGAACTGGTCGTGGCGCAGAAGCTGAAGACGCTGTCCACGCTGTACTCGATCCCGATGCCCGGCCCCAACCAGCGCAGCTACAACTTCGGCGCCAACTTCCGCGACGCCAACACCACTACCTCGCAATCACGCACGCTGGAACTGGTCGGCAACGAAACACGGCAATGGCACAACTGGACCCGCACGCTGGGCGTGCATGCGCTGTCCGGCACCTTCACCGTGGGCAAGCGCGGCAACGAACCGGACAGCACGCCCGGCATCGAGCACGGCCGCAGCACCCTGGTGTTCGCCGAGGCCGGGCTGACGCGCAAGAAGGCCGACAACCCCGACTTCGTGCACCGTGGCTGGTCGATCAGCCTGGCCGCGCGCAGCACCGCCGGCACCCTGTTGTCCGATGCCAGTTTCAGCCAGCTCACCGCCGATGCGAAATGGATCCGCGCATTCGGCGCGAAGAGTCGCAACCGGCTGATCCTGCGCGGCAGCGCCGGGTATACCTGGACCGACGATTTCACCGCGCTGCCGCCGCAACTGCGCTTTTTCGCCGGCGGCGATCGTTCGGTGCGCGGCTACGGCTACCAGTCGATCGGACCGCGCAACAGCGACGACCGCGTCATCGGCGGAAAGAACCTGCTGGTCGCCAGCACCGAGGTCGAGCACTATTTCACCCGCAACTGGGGCATGGCCGCCTTCGTCGATGCCGGCAATGCTTTCAGCGGCGTCGACTATCGTCCCAAGATCGGTGCCGGCCTCGGCGTGCGCTGGCGCTCCCCGGTCGGCATGATCCGGGTCGACCTGGGCACGCCGATTCACGACAACCGCGAACACGGCATCCAGTTGCATCTGGTGATCGGGCCGGATCTCTGATGATGATGACAGCCACCACACCCGCCGCTCCCGTTCCACCTCGCCGCCGCTGGTTGCGCTGGCTCGGCGTGGCCCTGCTGCTGCTTCTGCTGTTGCTGGCCGTGACCGCTGGCTGGCTGCTCGGCACCGCATCGGGCCTGCGCTTTGCGCTGGCGCGAGCAGAGGCCGCCATGGACGGCGCGCTACACGTACAGCAGGCGCAAGGCCGATTGATCGGCCCGCTCGATCTGGCCGGTGTGCGCTACGACGATGGCAAGGGCACGTTGGTGAAAGTGGCGAAGGCGCACCTGGATTTGCGCATCTGGCCATTGCTGGCCAAACGGGTGCACGTGCTCGCGCTGGATGTCGATGGTGTCGACGTGGCCCTGCCCAAAGCAGCCGACGACGATACCTCCAGCTCTGGAGGCTTTTCGTTGAAGCCGCCGGTGGAACTGATCCTCGACCGAGTCCACGTGGGCACGGTGAAGGTGACGCAGGACGGCCAACCGCTGTTCGCTTCAGACAAACTCGATCTGGCCGGCAGCTGGACGCAGCGCGGCATCGAACTGCGTCAGCTGGTGCTGCAGGCGCCCGACGGCCACGCCAACCTCGACGGCAAACTGGCCGTCGGCACGAACTACAAGGGCAACGGCAAGGCCGCGTTCGCCTGGAAGGTCGGCGACACCGAATACGCCGGCAGCCTCGATGCACACAGCGACGGCAGGCAGGCGCAGCTCGACCTCAAACTCAGCGCGCCCACGGTGGTGCAACTGCAGTTGAAGCTGTCCCAGAGCGGCGACTACGCCTGGACCGGCAAGCTCGACGCGCCCCGTTTCGATCCCAAGCCGATCCTTGGCGACAGCTCGCTGAAGGCCTTGGCGATCGCCGTGCAAGGTCACGGTGACCGTTACAGCGGCACCCTCGACGGCCGGCTCGACCTCAACGATTACCAGCTGTTGCTGCAGCCGTTGCGCGCGCAGTTCAGCCACGACTTCGACACGCTGACACTGCAGCAACTCAACCTCGGCTCGCCGCAGATCAAGGGCCGCGTGGCGGCCAGCGGTACCGTGCACCTGGCGGCAAAGCCGCTCAGCGCCGACCTGGACATCCGCTGGAACGACCTGCTGCTGCCGGAGGACCTGGCGGGGCAGGAACTGGCCAGCCATGGCGAGCTCAAGGCCAGCGGCAGCGCCGAGAAATACCACGCCGACGGCGATGTCGATATCGGTCCGCCCGGCAAGCTGGCAAAACTCTCACTGGATCTGGATGGCACCCCGCAGTTGGTCACCCTGCACACGCTGGCGTTGAAACAGGCGCGGGGCGGCCTGCAGGCCAACGGCACGCTGACCCTGCAACCGACCCTTGCCTGGCAGGCCGAGGCCACCGCCAACAAGCTCGATCCCGGCCAATTGTTCGCTGGCTGGAAGGGCGCACTCGATTTCGACATCGCCAGCAGCGGCACGCTACCGAAGAACGGCCCGGATGCCACGCTGGAGATCCGCAAGCTCACTGGCCGGTTGCGCGAACGTGCGATCGGCGGCACCGGAAAATTGCACCTGTCGCCGAATGAAGTCGTCGACGGCCAGCTCAACCTCGCGTCCGGCGGCAGCACGGTGAAACTGGACGCCCGGGCCGGCGCCAGCAACGACATCGACCTGCAGCTGGCGATTGCCTCGCTGGGTGACTGGCTGCCGGATGCCAGTGGCCGTATGGACGGCCATTTCAATATTCGCGGAAAGCAGCCCAAGCTCAGCGTCAATGGTCAGTTGCACGGATATTCACTGGCCTGGCAGCAGCAGAAGGCGGATGCGCTGCAGTTGATTGTCGGCATCCCCGATATCAGCCACCCGGCCGGCAAGCTGGACTTGCAGACCCGCAACGTCTATCTGCAAGGCCTGCTTTTCCAGCATCTCAACCTGCTTGCCGAAGGCAGCCAGGGCGACCATCGCCTCGCCATCGATGCGGTGGGCACCCAGTTGTCCGGCGCGCTTGCCTTGCACGGCGCACTGAAGGGTTCCGCCTGGAGCGGCACGCTTTCCACCCTCAACCTGCAACCGCAAGGCATGCCGGGATGGCGCCTGTCGCAACCGTCGCAGCTCAGTTACAACGACGGCACGATGAGCCTGTCCGAACTGTGCCTGACGGCCGGTGACCCGCAACTGTGTTTGGCGGCGAAACAAGACAAACCCGGCAACCTCGACGCCAGCTACCGCCTGCATGCGTTGCCGCTGGCGCTGCTGCTGAACGCTGCCGGCGATGCCGACCTGCCGATGCGTGCGGACGGCACCCTGGAGGGCAGCGGCAAGATCCACCGCAGCGCCGCGGGCGCACTCAGCGGCAACGCATCGATTACTTCCGCGCAAGGCAGCGTCACCTATACCGATCGACCCGATGAGCCGTTGCTGCGTTACGACCAGTTGCGCCTGACAGCCGAGCTCGCGCCCGCCAGCCAGCGCATCGACGTGCACGCCGGACTGGATGACGGTGGGCGCATGGACGGCCAGGTCACCCTCAGCGGCGCCCAGCAATCGCTGGGCGGCCAACTCGATCTGCGCCTGAACAATCTCGCCTTCATCGAGCTGTTCAGCAACGAGGTGGCCAACGTCAAGGGCGGCGTCGACGGCAATTTCCGCTTTGCCGGCACACTGAAACAGCCGGCCATCACCGGTCAGGCCCATGTGCGCGGGTTTGCCGCCGAAGTACCCTCGGCCGGCCTCAAGCTGAGCCAGGGGCAGCTCACCGTGAGCACCACCGATGCACGCCAGTTCCTGATCCAGGGCGCCGTGCAATCGGGCAAGGGTAGCGTGGCAATCAATGGCCATGCCGGCATCGGCACCGGCGCGCAGACCCTGCTCACTCTGAAGGGCAGCGAGTTCACCGCCGCCGATATTCCCGCCGCCAAGGTGGTGATCTCGCCCGACCTCACGGTGAAGCAGGATGCCAAGGGCATCGACATCGGTGGCTCGCTCAGCATCGACAGCGCCGACGTGAATGCCGAAAAACTGCCCGGTGCCGGCGCCACCCAGGCATCGCCCGACGTGGTGATAATCGATGAAAAACAGCAGCAGGAAGCCGCCAGCAAATTGCCTATCAGCGCCCTGATCAAGGTCGATCTCGGCCACAAGACACATATCGTCGGGATGGGCCTGAATGGTCGCGTGAGCGGCCTGTTGACGGTGGTCGAACATCCCGGACGCGCCACCGCCGGACAAGGCCAGCTGACGGTCAACGGTACCTATCGCGCCTACGGCCAGAACCTGCAGATCCAGCGCGGCCAGCTGCTGTTCGCCAGTACGCCGATCGACAACCCCGGCCTGAACATCCGCGCCGTGCGCAAGCTCAATCCGAATGCCACCATCGACGAAGGCCAGGAAGTCGGCCTGCTGGTTTCCGGCACGGCGCAACGACCGATCCTTACCGTGTTCTCCAACCCGGTGATGGAGCAGTCCGATGCGCTGTCCTACCTGGTCACCGGCAAGCCGCTGTCGCAGGTAAAAGGTGGCGAAGGCGACATGGTCGGCGCCGCGGCGCAGGCGCTCGGCTCCGCCGCCGGCGACCTGCTGGCCAAGCGCGTGGGCTCGAAACTCGGTGTCGACGACATCGGCGTTTCCAGCAACGAGGCGCTGGGCGGCAACTCGGCGTTCACCGTCGGCAAATACCTTTCGCCACGGCTGTACCTCAGCTATGGCGTCGGCCTGTTCGAACCGGGCGAAGTGATCACCCTGCGTTATCGCCTGAGCAAGCGCTGGAACTTCGAGGCCCAGCAGGCCACCGAATTCAGCCGTGCCAGCCTGAACTACCGCATCGAGAAATGACCCGGCTTCGCCGGACGTGGTTCAAGCCGGAATGCCTCCGAGGTAGAGCGACGGCACGGCGGTGAAACCGGTTTTGACGTATCGCGCGGTATCGTCGGCCAGCACTTCGGATGCGCCCGCCTCGATGCCGTCGAGCACCGCCTGCGCGATGTCTTCGGGACGCGACTTGGGGCTGTCGACGTCCTTCACCATGTCGGTATCGATATACCCGGCGTGCACGCCCACCACCAGCGTGCCCTGCCCGCGCAGTTCGTTGCGCAATCCGTTGGTCAGCGCCCACGCCGCCGCTTTCGATATCGAATAGCTGGCGCTGCCCGGCAAGCTCGTCCAGCTCAACGCCGAGAGCATGTTGACCAGCGCGCCGCCGCCGTTCGCCCGCAGCACGGGTGCGAATGCACGGCTCACGGCGAGCACGCCATGGAGGTTGGTATTCAGCACGGTGTCCAATGCATTCACGCCGTTCGCGCCGAGCAGCGGTTCACTGCCGATGACGCCGGCGTTGTTGATCAACAGATCGACATCGCCGCATTGGGCGGCCGCGGCGGCGATATCGCCGGCGTGGTTGACATCGATTCGCACGGGCACGAGGCCTTCCAGCGACGGTACGGTCGAGGGATCGCGCGCGCCGGCGTAGACCTTGCGGGCACCTGCCGCGAGCAGGGCTTTCGCATAGGCGAGCCCGAGTCCGCGATTGGCGCCGGTGACGAATGCCGTGCTGTCTTGAATTTTCATGGGTCGATACCTGGGGGAAAGGTGGGATGCCAATTTGACGACTGCCATCCATGGGCAATATCCGTTTCTTGCGGAGCACGTCCCGGCGATGCGTGACCGTGCAGATTCAGCGCGCTGCCTGTGCGGAACGCGGTGCAGTCAACTGCACGGTGACGGTGCTGGAGAGACCCGGCCGCAGCCGCGCGAGCAGCGATTGATCGGCATCGAAACGAATGCGCACCGGCACCCGCTGCACGATCTTGGTGAAGTTGCCGGTACCCGGCTCGAACGGCAGCAGCGAAAACTGCGAGCCGGAACCCGGCGCGAAACTCTCGACGTGGCCGTGCAGGGTCTGTCCGGGCAGCGCGTCGACTTCGACGCCGACGTCCTGCCCGATCACCATCCGTGCGGTTTGGGTCTCCTTGAAGTTGGCGATCACATACAACGCATTCAGCGGCACCACGGTGAGCAGGCGCGTACCCGGTTGCACGTAATCGCCGGGTTCGACCTGACGGTCGCCGACGACGCCGTCGATCGGTGCGCGTACCAGGGTATGGGTCTGATCCTGCCGCGCCAGGTCGAGCGCGGCTTTCGCGCTGGCCACAGCTGCATTGGCCTGGGCCAGATTGGCCTGCAGCGTCAGCCGCTTGGCGTGAGTTACCGCCGACTGGTCGCGACTCACTGCGTACTCGGCCCGGCTGTGTTCGGCGTTCGCCTGCGCGGTAACCGCCGCGGTGCGGTATTGCTCGGCATCGCGACGCGCCACCGCGCCGCTGGCGATCAGTGCGTCGAAACGCCTGCGGTCGGCTTCGGCCAGCGCCTGCTGCGCCTCGGACGAGCGGATCGAGGTTTGCGCCGCACGCACGTTTGACCCTGCCAGTTTCTCTTCCGCATCGAGCGCGATCAGCGCGGCGGCTGCCGCGGCGACGCTGGACTGCGCGTTCTGCCATTCCGCCGTGGCCGATGCGACCCGTGCGTCGAATTCCTCCGCGTCGATACGCACCAGCGGATCACCGCGCCGCACACGCTGGTCGTGCTGCACCAGCACGGCAGCAACCAGCCCGCGCACCTTCGGCGCGACCACCGAGCTGTCGGCCTGCAGGTAGGCGTTGTCGGTGGAGACGCTGCGCTTGGGCGCGGCGATCCACCACACACCGGCGATCGCGATCACCAGGGCCACGGCGGCGACCAGCACCGGCTTGCGCGACCACGGCGTGCGCGGCGCTGCCGGCACGGCGGCCGCGGGCACGCCCGGGGTACCGTCGGCGCTCATGGTTTCGATCCCTGCATGCCGAGGCGCTGTTTCAATTGGCTACGTGAGGCGGCGAGGATCGCGTCCGAACGTTTCGCATCCGGCTCGATGCGCGCCAGCGACAGCGCACCGATCAGTTCGGCGATCACCGATCGCGCCTCGACCTCGGGCTCGGCACGGCCCAATGCAGCCAGCTTCTCGCCCAAGCTCACAGTGGATTGCCGCACGCCGACGGCGAACTGTTCGCGCGCCGGCTCCGCCAGCCGTGGCACGTCCGAGGACAACGCAGCCATCGGACAGCCGAAACCGCGCGCGTCGCGATGTTTCTTCGACAGGTAGAAGTCGATATAGCCGCCCAGGCCCTCGGCCGGATCGCGGCCGGTGGTTTCGTGATCCAGCCGCGCACGCGCCTGCTCGAACATCTGTTCGATGGCCGCGGCCACCAGCTCGTCCTTGGACTTGAAGTGGGCGTAGAAACCGCCGTGGGTAAGCCCGGCCTCCGCCATCACGCCTGCCACGCCGACGCGATCCGGACCCTCGGTGCGGATCGCCCGCGCCGCGGCCTGCAGCACCATCGCGCGGGTCTTCTGCTTGTGTTCGGTGTCGTAACGCATGACGGCCTCGCTTTTTAATATGATGATCATCATACTATCATTCGCCACCAATGCAAGAGCTGCCCGTGAACGCCCTCATCACTACCTCCCAAGTCACTTCCATCGCCCCTGCCGACCTGCCGCTACCGCGCAAATTCCTGATCTTCGGGATCATGGCGTTCGGCATGTTCATGGCGCTGATCGACATCCAGATCGTCGCGGCCTCCCTCAATGAAATCCAGGCCGGGCTCTCGGCCGGACCGGATGAGATCAGCTGGGTGCAGACCGGCTACCTGATGGCCGAGCTGGTGATGATCCCGTTCGCCGCCTTCCTTGCGCAGGCGTTGTCGACGCGCTGGCTGTTCGCGCTTTCCGCAGGATTGTTCACCATCGCCAGCGCGCTGTGCGGAATGGCCTGGGACATCCAGTCGATGACCGTGTTCCGGATAATCCAGGGCTTTGTCGGCGGCGCGATGGTGCCGACCGTGTTCGCCACCGGCTTCGCACTGTTCACCGGCAAGCAGCGCGCGTTGATCCCGGCGATCCTCGGCATGGTTTCGGTGCTGGCCCCGACGCTAGGGCCGACCGTGGGCGGCTGGCTCACCGAGGCGGTGGGCTGGCGTTCGATCTTCTACGTCAACATCGTGCCGGGCATCGCCGTCACCGTGCTGTCGATGTTGCTGGTGAAGGTCGACCGGCCCGACCTGGCGATGCTGAAGAAGATCGACTACGTACACCTGATTGCCATGGCGATGTTCCTGGGCGGCCTCGAATACGTGCTGGAGGAAGGTCCCCGCCATGAATGGCTGGGCGATCCGGCGATTGCCACCGCCGCGTGGTTGTCGGTGGTCGGTTTCGCGCTGTTCCTGGAGCGCTCGCTGCGCTCGTCCGGACCGATCGTACGGCTGTCGCCGTTCCGCCAGCCCACCTTCGTGCTGGCCTGCGTACTCAGTCTGGTGATCGGCTTCGGGTTGTATGCGGCAACGTACCTGGTGCCGGTGTTCCTCGGGCGTGTGCGCGGCTACAACAGCCTGCAGATCGGCACCACGGTATTCGTCACCGGCATCGCGCAGATCCTGAGCACAGTGGTGGCGGCACGGCTGTCGCAGCGGATCGATGCGCGCTGGACGATCAGCGCCGGCCTGCTGCTGTTCGCCGCCAGCCTCTGGCTGTTCTCCGACATGACGCCGGAATGGGGCTTTGCCGCGCTATTCTGGCCACAGGTATTGCGCGGTTTCGCGATCATGCTGTGCATCGTGCCAAGCGTGAACATGGCACTGAACGGCTTTGCCCTCGCCGAGCTGCGCTACGCCTCGGGTCTGTTCAACCTGATGCGCAACCTCGGCGGCGCGATCGGCATCGCGGTGGTCAATACCTGGCTGCAGGACCAGACGCGCATCCACGTCGCGCGGTTCGGCGAGGGCCTCGGCGAAGCCGGCCGCAACGCGCCCGACGTGGTGGCGCAGCTGGCCGGGCGGATCGGTCAGTTCACCACCGATTCCGCGCACGCCCTGCTGATGGCAAAGGGCGAACTGGGGCAGCTGGTCGCGCGCGCGGCGACCACGCTGGCGTTCGACGACGTGTTCCGGCTGATGGCATGGATGTTCCTGGCCGCGTTGATCTTGGTGCCGTTCTGCCGTACGCCACCCCATCCCGGCCAAGCCGCCGCCGTGGAGGCGCACTGATGGCGCCAGCGCCACTCACTTCATCGCGCGGCACAACCACTTCGCCCGATGTCATGACAGGCTCGACGCACATGGGTCTGTCGGTGCAAGCTGCGAGGGTCGTCCACCTCTGCAACCTCATGGAGATCCACCGCATGCTGAAGACATCCTTGCTCGCCGCCCTTCTGCTGAGCGCCTCCGCCGGCGCGTTTGCGCAATCGCCGGCACCGGCGACAGCCGCGAAGACGCAGGCGGCCCCGGCGCTGACATCCGAGCAGAAAGCCCAGCTCCAGAAAGAGAACGCGCAGATGGCGCAGAACTCGTTGCGCATCGCCCAGATGGTCGACCAGGGCCAGATCGGCAGCGTGTGGGATCAGGCGTCCAGCGTGACCAAACAGACGTCCAAGCGCGCCGACTTCGTGCAACAGATCGGCGCCGACCGCACCAAGCTCGGTGCTCCCGGCACGCGCAAGCTGGCGGCCATCACCCGTACCCAGTCCAAAGGCGGCCCGGTGCCGCCCGGCCTGTACATCAACGTCAGCTATGCCACCCAGTTCGCCAAGGTCCAGAAGCCGGTGCGCGAGCTGATCTCGTTCCACCTGGATACCGATCGCATCTGGCGCGTCGCCGGCTACACCGTGCGCTGACCGGGCGATATGGCGGTTGACCGGACCGTCCGGCCAACCGCGTCAGCGCCTAGGCCGAAAGTCATGCCCACAAGCGCGCGGCAGCGGATTATCGTGGCGGTTCGATTCCCGACCAGGTAACGCCCATGCTCCGCTCCCGCTGGATTCTTGCCACCGCCGTCCTGTGCGGCTCGACCGCCCTGGCGGCCACGCCTCCGCAGCAAAGCCCCCACAAGCCTTCCGGTGTGGACATGGCGGGCATCGACCACGGCGTGAAGCCGGGCGACGACTTCTTCCGCTACGCCAACGGCGACTGGCTCAAGACCGCGAAGATCCCCGCCGACCGCTCCAGCACCGGCACCTTCCTCAAGGTGTTCGAGCAATCCGAAAAAGATACTGCCGAGCTGATCCGCAACGCTGGCGTCGGCCACCCAGCCGCCGGCAGCAATGCACGCAAGATCGCCGACTACTATGCCGCGTGGATGAATACCGCCACCATCGAGAAGCACGGCCTGGCCCCGCTCAAGACCGAGCTGGCGCAGATCGACGCAATCGCCTCACGCGAGGATCTTGCCCGCGTACTGGGCAGCCGGCTGCGTGCCGATGTCGATCCGATCAACGCCACCAACTACCACACGCAGAATCTGTTCGGACTGTTCGTGACGCAGGGGTTGGAGGATCCGTCACACCACATCGCCTACCTGCTGCAAGGCGGCATCGGCCTGCCCAGTCGTGACTACTATTTGTCCAGCGATCCGCACATGGTCGAGGCGCGCGGCAAGTACCTGACCTACGTCGGCGCGTTGCTGCAACAGGCCGGCATCGCCGATGCGCAGGCCAAGGCGAAAACCATCGTCGCGCTGGAAACGAAAATCGCCAAGGCGCAGGCCAGCCTGATCGACAGCGAGGACGTGCACAAAGCCAACAACCTGTGGCGCATGGACGAGTTTGCGCAGAAGGCCCCCGGCCTCGACTGGGCCAGCTACTTCAAGGCGGCCGGCCTGCAGGATCAAGCGCGGATCGATGCATGGCAAGCCGGCGCGATCAGCGGCCTCTCGGCGCTTACCGCCAGCGAGCCGCTGCAGGCATGGAAGGACCTGTTGACGTTCCATACCATCAACCACGCGGCCGGCCTGCTGCCGAAGGCTTATGCCGATCTCAACTTCAACTTCTACGTGCGCACCCTGCAGGGAACGCCGGTGCAGCAGCCGCGCTGGAAACGCGCGGTGGGCTCCACCAGCAACGATCTCGGCGACGCGGTGGGCCAGCTTTACGTGAAGCACTACTTCCCGGCTTCCTCGAAAGCGGAAATCGAGCAGTTGGTGAAAAACCTGATCGCCGCGTTCAACGACCGCATCGACACGCTGAGCTGGATGACGCCGGCCACGCGCGCCAAGGCCAAGGCCAAGCTCGACACCTTGCGCGTCGGCGTCGGCTATCCGGACACATGGCGCGACTACGCCACGCTGGAGATCCGCGCCGACGATGCGCTTGGCAACCGCCTGCGGGCCGAGAAGTTCGAGTACGAACACCAGCGCGCCAAGCTCGGCCAAAGCGTCGACAAGGGCGAATGGTGGATGACTCCGCAAACCGTCAACGCGGTCAACCTGCCGCTGCAGAACGCGCTGAACTTTCCCGCCGCGATCCTGCAGCCACCGTTCTTCGACCCGAAGGCCGATGCCGCCGCCAATTACGGCTCCATCGGCGCCATCATCGGTCACGAAATCAGCCACAGCTTCGACAACCTTGGCGCCGAGTTCGATGCCCAGGGACGGCTGGCCAACTGGTGGACCCCGGAAGACCTGGCCCACTTCAAGGCGACCGGCCAGCAACTGATCGATCAGTTCAACCAGTACGAAGCGCTGCCCGGCCTGCATGTCGATGGCAAACAGACCCTGGGCGAGAACATTGCCGATGTGTCCGGCCTCACCATCGCGTATCTCGCCTACCACAAGTCGCTGGGCGACAAACCCGCACCGGTGATCGACGGACTCACTGGCGACCAGCGATTCTTCCTCGCCTTCGGCCAGGCATGGCGCGGAAAGATCCGTGATGCAGCCCTGCGTCAGCGCCTCAGTACCGACGTGCACGCCCCCGGCGACTTCCGAGCGCTGACCGTGCGCAACCTTGACCAGTGGTATCCGGCGTTCGAGGTGAAGCAGGGCCAGAAGCTGTACCTCGACCCGAAGGATCGGGTGAAGATCTGGTAGTGCATCGCTGACCAGCCCAAAGACTCGGCATACGGAAAGAGCCCGCATTGCGGGCTCTTTCTTTTCCGATGTCCTGCCTGCCACGTTGCGTTCCATCCGTCATCGACGTATAACATACGTTATAACTTACGCCGGAGGCCGCCATGAAACTCAAGATCACCACCATCGGCAACTCCGCTGGTGTCATCCTGCCGCGCGAACTGCTGGCCCGCCTGCGCCTGGAAAAAGGCGACGAACTGTTTGCGCTGGAAACCCCCGACGGCATTCGCCTCACCACCTACGACCCCATCCTGGCCAAGCAGATGGAAGTGGCCGAGGAAGTGATGCGCAAGGACCGCCATGTCCTGCACAAACTGGCGCAATAGGCGACGGCCATGATCATCTGGATCGAAAGACCGCTCGCCATCGCCATCCACGAACGCCAGCTCGCCGAACATGGCGGCGGCAATGGCGTGCGCGACGAGAGCTTGCTGGATTCGGCGCTCGCCCGCCCGCAGCAACGGCACAACTATGGCGATCCACCGCCGGATCTTGCCGAGCTCGCCGCCAGCCTCGCCTTTGGCCTGGCACGCAACCACCCCTTCGTCGATGGCAACAAGCGCACGGCGCATGTCTGCTATCGCGTTTTCCTCGCGCTCAACGGAGCCGACCTCGTCGCAAGTGACGAGGACAAATACGTCACCATGATCGCCCTCGCCGAAGGCAGCCTTTCGGAAACCGAGTTCGCCACCTGGCTGCGCGAGCACATCAAGCTCGACGCCAAAAACCGCGTGAACGAACCGCGTGCGCGCTACGCACGCTAAAACCGCCGACGGCCTTGCTGCTTTCAGATCGCGCGAAAACCTGGCAATTCGCGCTCCAAAAGAAACCTGTCGCACCAACCGCTTTTCAACGGCACACCGTCATCGTTCCTTGGCGATACCGTCCAGCTCAGCCATCGCACTATCGTCCAACTCGAGCTCCACCGCCGACAGGTTTTCGCGCAGATGGTTGAGCGACGAAGTACCGGGAATCAGCAGGATGTTGGGTGCGCGGGCCAGCAGCCACGCAAGTGCGACCTGCATCGGCGTGTTCTCCAGACGCATGGCCACGTCGGACAGCGTCTGTGATTGCAGCGGAGTGAAACCGCCAAGGGGGAAGAACGGCACATAGGCGACGCCCTGGGCCGCGAGTGCATCGACGAAGGCATCGTCCCCACGGTGCGCCAGGTTGTACTGATTCTGCACGCACACCACCGGCGCGATGCGCTGCGCTTCGGCCACCTGGTTCGCCGTGGCGTTGCTCAGGCCAAGATGACGAATCAGGCCCTGACTACGCAACTCGGCCAGCGCGCTGAACTGCGCCTCGATGCTGCCCTCAGTCGGTGCATGCACGTCACCCATGATGCGCAAATTGACCACGTCCAACACGTCCTTGGCGAGATTGCGCAGGTTGTCGTGCACGGCTTGCACCAGTTCGGCCGGGCTCTGGGCGGGGTACCACGATGCATCATCGCCGCGCAGGGCGCCGACCTTGGTCACGATCACCAGATCGTCGACGTACGGGTGCAACGCCTCGCGAATGATCCGGTTCGTGACGTGGGGGCCGTAGAAGTCGCTGGTGTCGATATGGTTCACGCCGGCCTCCCGCGCCGCACGCAATACCGCCAGCGCCATGGCGTGATCCTTCGGCGGCCCGAACACACCCTCGCCGGCGAGCTGCATGGCGCCGTAGCCCATGCGGTTGATCGTACTGTCGCCGAGCGAAAAGGTGCCTGCCTGTGCGAGCTTGCTCATGCTGTTCTCCGGGGTTGGGGTGGGATGAACTATAAGAAGCTCGCGGGTGGCTGATAATCCGGCACAATCTGCACGGGTCGTATGGAATTCAGGACAATGGCGGCAGACCTGCAAGATCTCTACGCGTTTCTCTCGGTGGTGCAGGCCGGCGGTTTCCGAGAGGCGGCGCGTACCGGCAACGATTCGGCCTCCAAGCTGAGTGAGGCGGTGCGCCGGCTGGAAACCCGACTGGGAGTGCGCCTGCTCCATCGCACCACGCGCAGTGTTTCACCTACCGAAGCAGGCGCGCGCCTGGCCGAGCGGCTGAGACCAGCGCTGGCCGAGGTGCAGGCTTCGCTCGACGTGGTCAATCATTTTCGTGATCGCCCCGCGGGTGTGCTGCGACTCAACGTACCGGCCAATGTGGCCCGCACGGTGCTGCCGAAGATCGTCACGCCGTTCCTGCAACGCTACCCGGATATCCGGCTGGAAGTGGTGGTGGAGGACAGCCTGGTGGACCTGCTCGCCGCCGGTTGCGATGCCGGCATCCGCTACGACGAGCGGCTGGAGCAGGACATGATCGCGCTGCCGATCGGCCCACGCACCCAACGCATCATTACCGCCGCGGCGCCCGCTTATCTGCAGGCCCGCGGTACGCCCGAACACCCGCGCGATCTGTTGCAGCATGCATGCATGCGCGGGCAATTCTCCGGTGGAGCGATACTCATCTGGGAGTTCGAACGCGACGGCGAGATCGTGCGTATCGACCCGCCCGGCCCCCTGCAGGTGCGATTGGGCGCGGCCTTTGACCTGGCGGTACAGGCAGCCGTCGACGGCTTGGGCATCATCCATCTGTTCGACGACTGGCTGCGCCCGCACCTGGACAGCGGCGCGCTGGTGCCGGTGCTCGAACCGTGGTGGCAGAGCTTCAGCGGTCCGTACCTGTATTACTCGGGTCGGCGCCACCTGCCCTCACCGCTGCGGGCCTTTGTGGACTTTGTGCGAGAGGGCTGAATCCGTGCGAGCGCGCAAGAGGAACACGACTCGATCACTGCAGGCGATCGACCACACTTGATCCGGGAGCATTCAAAAAAATGCTCAACAGATGCCTGCACCTTCAATGCCTGCCATGGCTCCATCGAATCCCGCGAGCTCGGCAAACCGGCGCCCGCGTTCCGCATAGTCCTTGAATTGATCGAAACTGGGCGCACCGGGCGAGAGCAGGATCACGCCATGATCGGGCGTGCAGTTTTTCGCCGCTGCGACTGCGCTGGCAAGATCGCTCACCAACAAGATCGGACAGGCGACCCCGGCCGTGCGCAACGCGGTCTCGATGCGCGCACCATTGCTGCCCATGCAGACGATCGCATTCGCCGGCGCATCGCGCATCGCCTCGACGAACGGCGTCCAGTCCAGCCCGCGGTCGTGGCCACCGACCAGCGCGGTCACCGCGCGGCCGTGCAGACTCTCCAGCGCGGCCAGCGTGGCCAGCGGCGTGGTGCTGATGGAATCGTTGACCCAGTGCCAGCCGTCGCGTTCGCCGAGTGGCTGCAGGCGATGGGGCAGCGGGCGAAACGTTGCCAGTGCCGGCGCCGCAGCCAGGGCATCCATGCCGACCGCGGCCAACGCCGCGAGCGCGGCACAGGCATTGAGCGCGTTGTGCAGGCCCGGCGCGGCCAGCTGATCGATCGGGAATACCTGATGCGCGCCGCGACAGATGAAACCGTCACTGACGTGCCAGCCCTCGGGCTGGCCGAACAACAGGCGCCGTGGATGCGGCTGCGTGCGCTCCAGCACGATCGACTGCAATGAGTTCACCAGCAGTTGCTGCGAAACATCGGCCAGGCGCAGCTTGTCGGTGACGTACTGCTCGCGCGAGCCGTGCCAGTCCAGGTGTTCTTCGTACAGGCTGGTGATCACGCCCAGCTCCACCGGGCCGGCTTCGCCGGTCTGGAAGCTGGACAGCTCGATCACCCACAGGTCGGCGCGCTGATCGAGCAGTTCCAGCAACGGCAGGCCGATATTGCCGGCCAGTGCGGTACGTACGCCAAGCGCGCGTGCCAGGTGCGCGACCAGCGCGCTGGTGGTGCTCTTGCCCTTGGTGCCGGTGACCGCGATCACGCATGCATCCGGGTTCTCACCGAACCACAGCGCGGTACCTGAAGTGAACTGCGTGCCCTGCACCTGGGCAGCCAGCAGGGCGGGTTTATATGCCGAGATGCCGGGTGACTTCACCACCACGTCGAACTGGCCGAGTGCTGTGGCATCCGGCTCGCCGGCGATGATCTCCAGCGCGGCGTCGAATGCATGCGCCGCATCCACTTCGGCGGCGCTGCAGAACAGCGTCAGCGATTGCGCCGGCAAGCGCGAGCGCAGGGCTCCGATCACCGCATGACCTTCGCGACCGAAACCCCAGACCGCCACGCGGCGACCGGCCAGATCAGCAATGCGCATGCAGGCAACTCCCGCGGCCATTTCCTGGCGCCCCTGTAGGAGCGACTTCAGTCGCGATGCTTTGAATTTCGCCAAAGAGCGATCGCGACTGAAGTCGCTCCCACAGAGGATGGGGATGGCAGTTACACGAACCTTTCATCCGCCGATCGTCGCCAGTGCCGGCTGCAGCCGGGCCGGCACGTGATGTTCAGCGGATGGCTCAAGCCACGGCTCCAGCGCCAGCTCGGATACATCCAACTGCGGCAGGATCTCGCTGCGGAAGCGTGCGACCAGTGCGTCCTCCTGCCACTCCGGACGCTGGCTCAGCGCATACATCGCAGCGCGCGCCTCGGCGCCCTCGCCCACGCATTCGAATGGCTTGTGGTCCTGGTATTCCAGCAGCGCATCGAAGCCGGCGGCCTGGCTTTCGTCATCCAGCAGGTTGCGGCCGAAGATCGACAGCAAGCGCGGCTTGGGCAGGAATGGCGCCAGCGCCAGAAACACGAAATGGCATTTTGGACATTGCCCGCACCACCGATCGGCCGGTTTCGGGCCGAGCAGTTTGAAGTTGCGGTTGCAGCTGGAGAACACGTCGAAGTACGGCGTCAACTTCGCGAACGCACGGGTGATCGCCAGCTCCGAGTACGGCCGCAGCAGCGAGCAATAATCCAGGTCGCTCGCCACGTGCGTGTGCAACCAGTCGCCCAGCAGTTGCTCGAACGCGTAGCCCTTGCTCCACTGGTGGTTCACTTGCTGGCCGTCGTAC
The DNA here is from genome assembly GCF_049994385.1 of Rhodanobacter sp. Col0626. GTDB lineage: Bacteria > Pseudomonadota > Gammaproteobacteria > Xanthomonadales > Rhodanobacteraceae > Rhodanobacter. The sequence goes on along the minus strand of NZ_CP188260.1, from coordinate 1,140,166 downwards.
TCCAGCGTGGCCGCCGACGCGGAGCGCTCGTTGGCGAAGGCGATGGAATCGTAGCCGTACAGGATCGCGGCGACGGCGAGGATCGCCGAGTTCACCGCGGTCACCGGGATATGCCCGTTCCACGCGCCCAACCGGTTCAGTTCGAACAACGCCGGCGCCAGCTCGCGCTGGATGTTCAGCGTGGGCAGTCCGGTGCGCTCGGCGCAAGCCGCGATCAGGGCAGAGTTGCCGACCCACACCGCGGTTGCTTCGCCGCCGATCGCCTTGATCGCCTCCACCGCGACCAGCGAATCCTTGCCGCCGCCAATCGGCACCAGGGTGCGTTGGGGCAGATCCAGCGCCCCGACCACAGGCGCTTCGCCGCCACGCGACCTTTCCGTTTCCGTTCCCGCGCCAAGGCGCGGGAACGAAATACGCCCACGCAGATCCAGCCCGTTGCGATAGGCGAACTCGGCCAGGCCGTGCAGGTATAGCTGGTCCAGCAATTCGGCCGTGGCGTCGTCGAGCGGACCGGCGGCCACGTCGATCCGCGGCGGCACGCCGGCCTTGTAGTAGCTCACGCCGGCGACCAGGTGCAGCAACCTGAGCGCGGCATCGAACGCCATTGTCCGCGCAGCCGGAATCGCCGGCGCGTTGGGAAAGCGGATCCGCTCGACCATTTCCTCGCCATCGTCGAACGCATACGCCAGCTCGGCCACGCCATCGGCATAGCTCGCGCGCACGAAGCGGAAAACCTTGGTGGGGCGCGGTTGAATCGTGTTGCTCACATCTTTCTCCATCGCCCGTCTCGTCGGTAGCGAGCAGGCTGATTCTAGCGTCGGGCGGTGCCGATTCGATGACTTTCGGCGGCCAAAGGACGGCTCGAACGATGATCCCGTGCCTCATGCCTTGCCCGCGTTCCCGGACAGATGCACCCCGGATCAGGCGTCGATCACCACCTCGTCGGCCTCGTCGCGCAAGTTGTAGTGCGATGACATCACCTTGCCATAGGCACCTGCCTGGGCGATCAGGATCACGTCGCCTTCCTGCGCCTCGGGCAGGCGCCGATCGGTGCCCAGCACGTCGCCGCTCTCGCAGATGGGGCCTACTACCTGGTACAGCGCGGTGGCCGGTTCGTCCAGCCGGGTCAGGTTGACGATCTCGTGCCAGGCATCGTACAGCGCAGGACGGATCAGGCTGTTCATGCCGGTGTCGATGCCGAGGTAGCGGAAGGCACCCTTGCCTTTCTGCTGGGTCGCACGCGCCAGCAGTACGCCGGCGTCGGCGACCAGGTAGCGGCCGGGCTCCATCCATAGCTGGTATTGCGGATAGGCCGCCTTGACCTCGCGCAGCACGCGGTCGAGTTCCGCCATGTCGAGTCGCGCCTCGCCCGGATGCGACGGCACGCCGAGGCCGCCGCCGATGTTGAGGAAGGCCACGCTGCCGATGCGCTCGGCCAGGCTGGCCAGTTGCACATACACCTCGCCCCAGTGACCGGCGTCGAGCACGCCCGAACCCAGGTGCGCGTGCAGACCGCGCACGGTTACGCCGTGCAGCTCGGCCATTTGCAGAAATACGGGCAACTGATCCAGCGGCAAACCGAACTTGCTGCCGCTGCCACCGGTGCGCACTTTCTCGTGATGGCCCAGGCCGCGGCCCAGGTCCACCCGCAGCACGATCTCGTGACCGCGGAAAAGCTCGCCCCAATGCTCCAGCGGATACAGCGCGTCGAGGGTGACGGTGGCACGGGTGGCCAACGCCCTGGCGTAATCCCCGCGCGGCGCGAAATTCGGCGTGAACAGCAACGGCGTCGCTTCCGGCACGATCGCACTCACCGCATCGAGTTCGCCCGGCGAGACGCATTCGAAGGCGAAACCCTCGGCGGCCAGGGCATGCAGGATCGCCGGATGCGTGTTTGCCTTCACCGCGTAGTGCAGCCGATCCACCGCCGCCAGCGAGGTCAGCTCGCGCGCCTGCTGGCGCACCGTCGGCAGGTGGTAGACGTAGCGCGGCGTCGCCTCGGCAGCCAGCTCCAGCAGGCGTTCCCGCGGCGCTCCGCGCCACCATGCCGCCGCCACATCGGAGGTTTCGCCGGCGCCGTACAACGCCTGCCAGCTCGGTCCGAAAAGCGCACTGTCATCGGTGCGCAGCGCTCCGGCGGCGATCAGCAAATCGTGCAGATGCGGCAGCAACGTATCGACCACCTCCTCGTCCACCACGAAGGTGAGATTGAGGTTGTTCGACGACTGCGAAATCATGTGTACCCGCAACTGGCCGAACTCGGCCAACACACCGGACAGGGTATGCAGCAGCGAGCGCATGCCGCGACCGACCAGGGTAATCGCGGCGCAGGGAGCAATCACCTTGACCCGGCATACCTTGGCCAGGTCGCTGGCAAGCGCGGCGATCGCATCGGAGTCGAGCAGATTTTCAGTGGGGTCCAGCGACACGGTGACATTGGTCTCGGCCGAGCCGATCAGGTCCACCGACAACCCGTGCTGCTTGAAGTGGGTAAACACGTCGGCGAGAAAGCCGACCTGCTGCCACATGCCGACGGACTCCATCGACACCAGGGTGATGCCCTTGCGCGCACTGATCGCCTTGACGCTGGGCGCATGCGCGCGCACCTCCGGACCGATCACCGTGCCGTCGAGTTCGGGCCGGTTGGTGTCCTTGATCAACAGCGGCACGCGCGGTTCGCGCAGCGGCGACAGGCAGCGTGGGTGCAACACCTTGGCACCGGTCGAGGCGATTTCCTGCGCCTCTTCGTAATCCAGCCGCTGCAGCAGGCGCGCACCCGTAACCTGGCGCGGGTTGGCGGTGAACATGCCAGCCACGTCGGTCCAGATCTCCACCCGCGCCGCCTTCAGCAACGCGCCGAAATAGGCCGCCGAGGTGTCCGAGCCGCCGCGCCCGAGCAGCACCGTGCGACCCCCGCTCTTCCCGGAGACTGGCTCGCGGGCGATGAAGCCCTGGGTGATGAATACGTCGCCCAGCGTGGCCAGTCGTGCATTCAATGCGGGATCGGGTTTCGCCTCGACCATCGCGGACAGCAGCCGGGTGCGCTCGTTCTGGTTCGGCAACGCCACGGCCGACAGGCACTCGCGCGCGTCCAGCCATTGCGTGGGCAGGCCGCTGTGGCTGAGGAACGCAGCGCCCAGCGCGCTGGACATCAGCTCGCCGTGCGCCTGCACCTGCGCCTGCCAGGCCAGCTCGCCCAACGTGGCCGCACCGGCGTCGGCCAGTCGGGCCAGATCGCTCAAGCGCTGGTTGAGCGTCTCCGGCAAAGCCAGCTGCATGTGTTCGAGCAGTTCGTAGTGGCGCTGCACGATCGACTTGGCCGCCACGCTGCGCTGTTCGCGATCGCCCTGTTTGCACAACTGCTTGAGTGCGTCGGTGATGCCGGACAAGGCGGAGACCACCACCAGCACACGCGCACCTTCGGCGCGGCGGCTGGCGACCAGCTCGCGAATGTTCTGCCAGCGCGGCAGCGTCGCAACGCTGGTGCCACCGAACTTCATCACGATCCAGGGAGCGTCAGGGGACAACGGCGCGGAGGTTGGCGAGGTCACGTGGGTTCGCTATCGGAGAATGGATATCGCGCCAGTGTTGCGCTGCGGCATCCGAATTGCAAATGGTTTTGCAGGCGATACCGTTTGGACGTATGGACGTCTGAATGATCGAGTCACTTCAAGAGCATGCAAAAGTAGACGGCCTAGGCACTTTCCCCTTGCAAGAGAGATTTGGGTTGCGGTGCCCTGGACTTGCGGTGGTGGCACAGAGTTTGGCGCTGCCGAGCGAGCCATTGGATGGCGCACCTGGGCCTTTCCTCTGATCCTGAGCGACCCAACTCAATCCTCCCCTGGAGGGGAGGAGGCGATGGTGTGCGCGGAGCGCGCACGGCATTTACTTTACAAGAACGGGGATCTTTCCGATCCGCGCCTGCCATTCTCTCGGACCGGTCTGGTGCACCGACGTGCCGGCGGAATCCACCGCGACCGTCACCGGCATGTCTTCGACGGTAAATTCGTAAATCGCCTCCATGCCCAAGTCGGCAAAGCCGACCACGCGCGAGGCCTTGATCGCCTTGGACACGAGATACGCGGCACCGCCGACCGCCATCAGGTACACCGACTGGTGCTTCTTGATCGCCTCGATTGCCGCGGGACCGCGTTCGGCCTTGCCGACCATCCCGAGCAGGCCGGTCTGGGCCAGCACCTGTTCGGTGAACTTGTCCATGCGTGTTGCCGTCGTGGGGCCAGCCGGGCCCACCACTTCATCGCGCACGGCGTCGACCGGGCCGACGTAGTAGATGAAACGACCGTTGAAATCGACCGGCAGCGCTTCGCCCCTGTTCAACATCTCGACCATGCGCTTGTGCGCGGCATCGCGGCCGGTCAGCAGTTTGCCGTTGAGCAGCAGCGTCTCGCCCGGCTTCCAGCCAGCCACGTCTTCCCTGGTTACCGTGTCCAGATTCACCCGACGACCTTTCGATGCGTCGTAGGTCAGCTTGGGCCAGTCTTCCAGCGACGGTGGATCGAGCATCACCGGGCCGGAGCCGTCCAGCGTGAAGTGGGCGTGGCGGGTCGCCGCGCAGTTGGGGATCATCGCCACGGGCAGGTTCGCCGCATGGGTCGGATAGTCCCTGATCTTGATGTCGAGCACGGTGGTGAGGCCGCCCAGCCCCTGGGCGCCGATGCCCAGCGCATTGACCTTCTCGTACAGTTCGATGCGCAGTTCCTCGGCACGATTGGTCGCGCCGCGTGCGATCAGTTCCTGGATGTCGATCGGCTCCATCAGCGCTTCCTTCGCCATCAGCATCGCCTTCTCCGCGGTGCCGCCGATGCCCAGGCCCAGCATGCCTGGCGGGCACCACCCGGCGCCCATCGTGGGCACGGTTTTCAACACCCAGTCGACGATCGAATCGGACGGGTTGAGTATCACGAACTTCGACTTCGCCTCGGAACCGCCGCCCTTCGCCGCCACGATCACGTCGAGCGTATCGCCCGGCACGATCGACACGTTGATGATCGCCGGCGTGTTGTCCTTCGTGTTGACCCGCTTGCCGGCCGGGTCGGCAAGGATGCTGGCGCGCAGTTTGTTGTCCGGGTCGTTGTAGGCGCGGCGCACGCCTTCGTTGACCATGTCTTCCAGGCTCAGCGTGGCATCCCATTGCACGTTCATGCCGACCTTGAGGAACACGGTGACGATGCCGGTGTCCTGGCACAGCGGCCGGTGACCCTCGGCGGCCATCCGCGAGTTGATCAGGATCTGCGCCATCGCGTCTTTCGCCGCGGCGCTTTCTTCGCGCTCGTAGGCGGCGGCGAGGCCCTTGATGTAGTCGACCGGGTGGTAATAGCTGATGTATTGCAGCGCATCGGCGACGGACTGGATCAGGTCGTCTTGCTTGATGGTGGTCATGGCGGCGGCTTCGACTCGAGGGGAATACGGCGTCGCAAAAACGGTCGTTCGCGACGCACAACCCTCTCATTGTGCCGCAAATCCGCTCGCAACCTGAATGGACGTGCCCACTGGCCTCTTGCCGTGCGGCCCCGATCCCGCTCGATGCCCCAGGCTCGTCGCCGACATCGCGCGCCGGCGGAAGGCACTTGCCAGGCTGATTTCGCAAGAAATTTCGCATGACTCGACACTTCCGGAGGCCGCCATGCAGCGCTAGGCTCCGTGGACCAGCGCGGTTGTCCTCAGGGGCCACGTTGGGTGTTGGGGTTCCACTCGAACGTATGACTCACGGCCTGCCGGAAGCGGAGCGTCACGCATCAGCGATGTCGACGCCCGCCAGTGGCGACCGCTACCCTGGAGAAAAGACATGCTCAAGAACTTGCATCGCAAGTCGCTCGCGACCGCTGTGGCGCTGCTGTTGTGTGGCGTCGCCACGGACGGTTTTGCTGCGGCCGGATCGTCCCCTGCCGATCTCGGTGCCAGCAATCCCAGCCAGACGGTAAACGTCACCCTGGTGCTCGGACTGCACAACCAGGCCTCGCTGGAAAAATACATCTACAGCACGGTCACGCGAGGTGATCCGGCGTTCCACCGTTTTCTCACCACGGCGCAGTTTGCGGATCGCTATGGTGCGTCGGCTGCCGAAATATCCAGGGTCCAGGCCTTCTTGAAACAGCAGGGCCTCAGCCAGGTCGAACTTCTGCCGAATCATCTGGCCATCAAGGTCAGCGGGACGATCGGGCAATTCAATACGGCCTTCCATACGGCTATTCACGATTACCAGTCCAGCGACGGAACACGCTTCCACCGACCCAACGCCACACCCAGCATGCCTGCGGCACTTTCCGGCACCCTGGTAGTGGCTTCGGGGTTGAGCAGTGAAGCGCGATACCGCTCGCATCGTGTCAGCGCGCTGTTCCCGCCGCAGCAAGGCGCCACCGCCAAAGCGCTGGCAAAAGCTGCGAAGCCGGCCGCACCGGCCTGCACCGGCAACCCCACCGCCACCTGCACACCCGGCGAATTCACCGTCGGCGACCTGGCCAACCGCTACAACATCAATCCGCTGTACAAAGCGGGAGTCAACGGCAAGGGCTCGACCATCGGCATCGCCACCCTGGCGAATTTCCTGCCTGCCGATGCCTACAGCTACTGGAGCACGATCGGCCTGGGCGTGAAACCCAATCGCATTACCCAGGTGCACGTGGACGGCGGCGGCCCACTCGGCAGCGCCGCAGGCTCGGGGGAAACGTCCCTCGATGTGGAGCAGTCCGGCGGCGTGGCGCCATGGGCCAACATCATCGTGTACGACGCACCGAATACCGATGCGGGATTCTTCGACGTGTTCAATCAGGCGGTCTCCGAAAACAAGGTCGACAGTCTGTCGGTGAGCTGGGGTTCGCCGGAGATCTTCTATTTCCCGCAACTCAACGGCGGCGTCGACTTCACCGACGAACTGCGCGCGTTCCACCAGGTATTCCTGGAGGCGGCGGCGCAGGGCATCTCTATGTTCGCGACCTCGGGCGATTCCGGTGCCTACGACACGGTGCGCGGATTGGGTGGGCTGCTGACCGATCCCGTACCGCCGCCGCTCACTGCCGACGCCCCCGGCTCCGACCCGTTCATCACTACCGCAGGCGGTACCACGGTGCCGTTCTCTTTCAGCTTCAGCGGCGGTCCGACGGCATCGATCGCCAAGGAAAGCGTCTGGGGCTGGGATTACATCTCGCACTACTTCCAGACCAACTTCGGCGTGGACATCACCGATGAGGTGTTCTCCTCCGGCGGCGGCGGCGGCGTAAGCGTGTTTTGGCCGGTGCCGCTGTATCAGCGGTTCACCTCGGGCATTCGCGTGAGCGAGAAAAAACAGACCCTTCTGTTTCCATCCGATGGCATCAACTACACCTTGCCGGCCAAATATCAGGGCCGCAACGAACCCGATATTTCACTCAACGCGGATCCGGAAAGCGGTTACAGCTTTGTCTCCTCGCTGGACGGCCCGGGCTTGTTGACGTTCGAAGGTGGCACCAGTTTCGTCGCACCACAACTCAACGGCATCAGCGCCCTGCTGAAGCAGTCGACGCGCGGTCGTGTCGGCCTCTGGAATCCGCAGATCTACGCGCTGCAGAACATCTTCCGCTACGGCGCGTTCTCGCCCTTCAATGACATCCGGGCGGGCGACAACTGGTTCTACGACGGCAAGAGCGGATACGAGCCCGGCGCCGGCATCGGCACGCTCAACGTAACCAACCTGGCGTTGTTCCTCAGCGTGTTCTGATCGCTTTCGCGGGCGGATCAGACGGAAGCCGGCGCCGCAAGGGGCCGGCTTTCCGCGTGTAGCATCCCGGAAATTCTCCATACGGTACTTGCTGCTGCCCGCCCGGCGCGCCATGCTCGCTGGCCACCCCATCATCCGTGCGGCCCATGAGCGAACCCTCGACATCCATCGACTACCAGCGCAGCTTGCGCCCCTGGGATGCTGCGCTGATCGTGGTGGGTGGCATCATCGGCGGTGGCATCTTTCTCAACCCCGGCATTGCCGCGCAGCGCACCGGGTCGGGCTTGGCGTTGCTGTTGATGTGGGTCGGCGCCGGCGTGCTCACCCTGATCGGTGCGCTGTGTTACGCGGAACTCGGCGCCCGGCGGCCGCATGCCGGCGGCACCTACGTCTACCTGCGCGAGGCGTTCGGGCCGCTGGCTGGATTCCTGTTCGGCTGGACCATGCTGCTGGTGATCTACTCCGGCTCCAGTGCCGCGGTGGCGACGATCTTTGCCAGCTATGCGTCCGCGTTGTTTGGCCTATCACCGGCGTGGGCGTTGCCGTTGACGGTGGGCGCGCTGGTGTTCGTCAGCGGCATCAACCTGTTCGGCATCCGCTTGGGCGCGCAGATCCAGAATCTTTTTGCCGTGCTCAAGTTGCTGGCCGTGGCCGCGCTGGTGGTCTGCGGCCTGTTCCTTGCCGGTGCCGGCCATGGCCAGGTGCTGGCGACGGATCCGGCGCGCAGCGGCGTCGGTTTCATCGGCGCGGCGCTGCCGGTGCTGTTTGCGTACTCTGGTTTTACCTACCTCAACAACCTCGCCGGCGAAGTGCGCGATCCGCAGCGCACCCTGCCGCGCGCATTGACGCTCGGCATGCTGCTGGTGATCGCCGCCTACGCACTGGTGAACGTGGCCTACCTCGCCGTGCTCGGCCATGCCGGCCTGGCGGCCAGCACCGCGCCGGCAGCTGACGTGATGCAACAGGTGGCCGGTCCGCTCGGCGCCAAGCTGATCGCGCTGGGCGTGGCGATCTCCACCCTGGGCTTCTGCAACATCACCCTGGTCGCCGGCGCGCGCGTGCTGCAGGTGATGGGCGAGGACGGGTTGTTCTTCCGCGGGGTGGCGCGATTGCATCCACGTTACCGGACGCCGAACACCGCCCTGCTCCTGCTGTCCGGCTGGGCGATCGTGCTGGCCTTGTCGGGCAGCTATGGCCAGCTGCTGGATTACGCCACCTTCGGCGACTGGCTGGCCTGCGCGTTCGGCGTGGCCACGCTGTTCTGGTACCGGCGCCAGGATGGCCAATCCACCGGTTTTCGCGTGCCCGGCTATCCGTGGCTGCCACTTCTTTTCATCGCCACGGTGGCGCTGGTGGTGGGATTGACCCTGCGCGACAACCCCGTCAACACCGGCATCGGCCTGTTGATCATGGCCGCCGGTATACCGGTGTACATGATCTGGCAGCGCCTGTTCAGCCGCGTGCGCTCCTAAGCCGGCGGCAGCAATGCCACAATGGGCGGACTGATTTCGAGGAGATGATGGATGGCGCCCGTGCAAGCCCAGGTCCTGCCGACCAGTCCGCAGAGCAGCATCACGCCCGAGAAAGTGCGCGACGGCATTGACCTGCAGATCAACGGCGAGCACTACCTGCATACCGGCGACCCGCAGATGCCGTTGCTGTGGTATCTGCGTGACGTGCTGCGGCTGACCGGCACCAAGTACGGTAGCGAGCACGATGGCAGCGGTGCCGACCTGATCCTGCTCGACGGCAAGGCGGTCTCCGCGATCGCCGTGCCGATGGCCAAGCTGTCAGGCCGGCAGATCACCACGGTGGAGGGCCTGGCCGCCAACGACGGCGGCCTGCATCCGCTGCAGCAGGCGTTCATCGACGAAGACGCGATCGGCTGTGGCTACTGCACGCCCGGCTGGCTGATCGCCGCGCTCGACCTGCTCAAACGCAAGCCGCATCCCGACGATACCGATATCGACCAGTTGCCGAACCGATGCCGCTGTGGCTGCCAGACCCGTGTGCGCCGTGCGATCAAGCGCTTCGCCGCGGGCAAGGCGGGTCAGCCATGAGTCATCGCCCTGCTTCGGACAAGCTCCACCTCTCGCGCCGCCGTTTCCTGCAGGTACTGGCTGGCACCGCTGGCGCGCTGATGGTCGGCATCCGTGTGGCCGACGCCGCCGATGTCCCGCTGCCGCCGGCCCTGCTCGGCGACAAATTTCAGGATCTGGGCGCATACGTGCGCATCGACGCCGATGGCAACGTGTTGATCGGCGCGCGCGATCCGGACACCGGCACCGGCGTCGCCACCTCGCTGCCGCGGATCATCGCCGACGAGCTCGACGCGGACTGGAAACGCGTCAGCGTGGTTTCGCTCGGTCTCGGCGTGAGTGACAACAACGGCCAGCCACGCTGGACCTATGGGCGTCAGGTCGGCGGCAGCGGCGGATCGATCCCCGCCGCCTGGAACGACCTGCGCCAGGTCGGCGCGCTGGCACGCTGGTTGCTGCTGCAGGCGGCGGCGCGACGGCTGGGTGTGCCGGCCAATCGGTTGCGCTGCGATGCGGGTACGGTGATCGCGCCCGATGGCCGCCGTTTCACCTACGGCAGCCTCGCCGAGGACGCCAGCAAGATGGCGTTGCCGACCAGCATGCCGCCGCTGAAAAGCGCCGCGGGCTATCACCTGATCGGCCAGCCGATCGGCGATGTCGACGCACGCGAGATCGTCACCGGCCAGACCCGCTACGCGATCGACCAGCACTATGCGGACGCGCTGGTCGCCGTGCTGGCCCATTGTCCATGGCCGGACGGCACGCTGGCACGCATCGACACCGCCGATGCGTTGGCCGTCAAGGGCGTGTTGAAAGTGGTTCAGCTGAAACCCGAAGCCGGCCAGCCGCTGGGCACCACCGTGATCGCCCCGGCCGTAGCCGTGCTGGCCGAAACCACTTGGGCAGCGCTGCAGGGTCGCGAAAAACTCAAGCTGGAATGGAAGCCCGGTACCAGCGGCAGCGAAAACAGTAATGCCCTGGAACAACAGGCCAACGCCCTGCTCAACGGCAAGACCGATTCCACCACGCGGGTACGCGACGATGGCGACGTCGACATCGCCGGCAAGAAAGCCGCCCGCCGGCTCGACGCCACCTATTTCCAGCCATGGCTTGCCCACGCCACCGCCGAACCGATGAACTGCCTGGTACGGCTGGACAAGGACAGCGCCAGCCTCGTCGTGCCGACCCAGGCGCCGCAAAAAGCCTGGGCCGTGGTGCAGCGGCTGACCGGTCTGGCTCCCGCACAAATCGATATCCGGGTACCACGCGTCGGTGGCGGCTATGGCCGCCGGCTGGATCACGACTACGTGGCCGAAGCGGTGATGCTGGCCAAGGCCGCCGACAAACCGGTGCGCCTGTTGTGGACGCGCGAGCAGGATTTCAGCCACGACTACTATCGCGCCGGCAGCGTGCACCAGCTCAGCGCGATCATCGACCGCAAGCGTCAGCTGACTGCCTGGACCCAGCGCATGGCCAGCGCCTCGGCATTGACCCGTCGCAACGTGTCGGCCGATCGCCTGTGGACGTCCGAGCTGCAAGCTGACCAACTGCCTGCCGGACTGGTACCGAATTACCGCAGCGACTGGTACGGGCTCGAATCCGCCATGCCGCGTGGCCCGGCTCGCGGCATGCCGCATCTGAGCAACGCATTCGCGGTGGAAAGTTTCATCGACGAAATCGCGCACCTGATGCGCGAAGACCCATTGAAAACCCGCCTGCGCATCATCGGCGAAGCACGCCAGTTGCCGCTGAGCGCTGGCGGCACGCTCGACACCGCCCGCTTGGCCAACGTGCTTCAACTGGTCGCCGACCGGATCGAATGGAAGAACTGGCTGCGCACCGTCAACGGCCTGGGCATCGCCTGCTGGCATGTCGACGGTGCCTACGTGGCGCACGCGATCGAGGCGTCGATGCAGGGCGAGAAACTGACCATCCAGCGAGTCGTCTGCGCCGTCGACGTCGGCCGCGTGATCAACCCGCTCGGCCTGGAAGGCCAGATCGCCGGCGCAACGCTCGACGCGCTGTCCACCGCGCTCAACCTGGCCATCACCGTCAAGGACGGCCAGGTCCAGCAACACAGCTACAAGGACTATCCCCTGGCCAGCATGGCGCAGTTGCCGAACGACGTCGAAGTCATCGTCGTTCCCGGCGATCGCGCACCGACGGGTGCGAGCTTCCTGGCCATGCCCACCGCCGCACCAGCGCTCGCCAATGCGGTGTTCCGCGCCAGTGCCGTGCGCGTGCGCCGGCTGCCGTTGATGAAGGAACTGCTGCGCCTGCTGTGAGCTGACGGCAAATCCGTGGAGCGCACGCGTTGCGCTCCACGGATGGCAAGACTCGGCTTTTCCTTATCGCCTATTGCATCGAATGAAGGCCAATCATGTTGCCTTCGGTGTCGATGACGAGCGCGGCATAACCGTATTTGCCGATCGAAAATTTGGCCTTCGCCACCTGACCACCACTGGCAGCTACCTTGCCCGCTTCCGTCGCGCAATCCTTGCACATGAAGTAGACCACCGTGCCGCCAACGCCCGACGGCACCCCGGCCATCTTCACCAGCGCACCCGATGCCCCGTTGCTATCGTCCATTGGCCCCGGAAACGACCACATCTCGAAACCAGGATCAGGGCTCTCCAGCTTTTCAAGCTGAAAGGGGAAAACCGCCTCGTAAAAAGCCTTCGCACGCGACATGTCCTGCACATAGATCTCGAACCAGCCTACCGGCTTGCTTTGCATGGCACTCTCCTTATGACACCGCTCTGTTGAGACCCGGATAGGCCTCCACCCATACGACGATCCGGACCGGGGCAAATCGACAGACGATCTGGCGCACTTCGCCGTCGATGGCTCAATCCCCGCGAAACACGGTTTCCATGCAGTTTCCATCCGGATCGAGCACCACGCCGCCTGATCGGGATTGATTACCTCCTGCGTGCTGCCGCCGTCGGTTCCGCACACATCGTCGCGGCGTGGATGCCGCTCCCGTTGTCCTGGATGAAACGACGTACCCAGCCCACATGGGCCTTCTCGCTGCGCCTGGACACGCCAAGCCGGCGCATGTGCTCGCTCACCAGATCCAGCACTTCGATGGCCGCACCGCTCCTCGCTTGCCCCGCATCCCGCGTCGTGAAAGGATGCCACCATCATCTCCCGCCCAATTCAGCACTGCGAGATTAGGTTGCAGATTTAGGCGGCACCAAGGGGAGCAAGTCGTTGATTCTGTAGACCGACGTCTCCACGCCGACATCAGGCGTCCGGGATAGGCTGCAGGATTACATTGCATCTTAAAATCTATTTAGCGTTAGGTCTCATGGAAAGAAAGTCGCCCACCTCATCACTTCATGCCCTGATCATTGCCTTGCTCGTGTGGCTATCTTTGTGGCCAGTCGTTGGCTCTGCATTGAGCTTCGTAGGAGCGCTTCCTACCCGCTGGCCCGCACTTGTCTATTTCGCTAATTCGGCAATGCAGTGGCGGGTTGTGTTCTTTTTTGCTGGTTTTGCGGCGCTCGCTTCTGCTTGGCTCGTACACAAGCGAACGATGGTTCCAGCACTGGCGTCAGCCTTCATTTTTGCGGCACTGTACATTCCAACATTCCCCATCGTTTGGGCGCAGCGCACCATCGCGATGGCCCTCGCTGCTGTTCCAGTGCTGCTCATTGGCTACTTGCTAGTCAAATCGCGCCGGCGTGAGGCGTAGCATCTCGTTCAAGGCGGACGGCTCCGCCCCCGCTTAACTCCAGCGTTAGGCATCACGACACATGAATACAATTACCGAAAACGGCGTCGTGCTTCTCCTTTCGCGCACGCTTTCGATCTATCTATTTTTTTGGGGCTGCATGGAATTGTCCTATCTTCCTCAGCACCTGTATGAGTTATCGTATTTTCTGCAAACGACAGGCTCGGTGATCCTGGATCCCAAGTCGGACCCGCAACAGTTCTTTCTGCATGACCACCAAACTGAACTGTTTTTCCTGCTCGTCCGTGTCGTGATCCTGTTTGTTGGGTCAGTGATCCTATATCGTTGTGGCACTAGCATCCGCCGGTTGTTTGGGCCTGGTACAGATGCCTAACATCTCGTTCGAGGCGGACGGCTCCGCCGCCGCTCAACTCAAGCGTTAGGCGTGCTCGATATGGGAAATTTATGAGTGACGACGAGCGACGCGAAAGCATCGATTCAGGTTATGCACTCATGCGCTTGATTGTTTGGGGCATCGCAGCCGCTGCCATTCTTTTTTACCAAGCCCACGCCCAGAAGATTGGTCGGCTAGGTGGGGATGGCATTTTTATTAGCGCTGGCAGTTTGGTATTACTCGAAACTTTGTTCGACATCCGTAGTGGGACTTCTACCTTGATACTTTCAACGTTCAAACGCTCGGAAAATTCACCAGGTTTTTGGACCTCTGTTGCCGTCAGCGGCATCCTAGGCGGAGTGTTGGTTTTTGGCGCGCTTGGAGATTTGCTAGGGCTATGGAGGTTTTGACGTTTATGCCTAACATTTCGTAAGAGACTTCCCGTCATGAGGATCCGCACGCTCCTGCTCACGGGTGCAGCATTCGTGCTCCTCTACTTCGCCGCGGGTGCATGTTTGTTGCGATTCGCGCTTGAGCCGCTGGTCTTGCCACGCGTTGCTCCTTCCGCGCATACGACTGCGCCACTGCTCCTGCGCATAGGCGGCGATGACGGCAATGCCATGTTGGTTCGACGCTACGGAACTCCGAGGGTGGGTTGCGTCGTCTTCTTTCCCGGTCAGCATGGCCTCATTTCTGCGTACGAGAAGAATCTGTTCCCTGCATTTTCCGCGCAGGGTTTCGCCATCTTGGCCGTCGCCTACCCGGGGCAGAACGGAGCCCCGGGCACGCCTCATCTGCCCGAGATTCTGGCGCTGGCCGCGCAGGTAGCTGCTTCTGCCCAAGCCATATGTCCGGGCCACCGGGTCGTTTTGTACGGCCGTTCCTTCGGCTCCATGGTCGCGGCCTATGCCGCCGGAAGGTCTCATCCGGCGGGGCTCATCCTCGAGAGCGCGGCACCTTCATTCTCGTCAGCAGTTCGCCTCCGGCTAAAATCCCGGTGGTATCTGGCGCCGCTGGCGCTGTTACCTGTTTCAAGGCTCCTCGCGCATGACTATTCGTTAGCTGAAGCACTGCCGAGCACGCTGGATATACCGGCTGTCGTATTCCAGGGCACGGAGGATAGCGAGACTCCCCTCTCGGCTTTACGGGCGGCTGGCGTACCCGGCAACCTGCAGCTTGTCGTGGTTTCGGGCGGGGCGCATTCAACCACCTACCTTTTGGCGCGAGACCGGATCATACAAGCGGCCCTGTCCATGCTTCGGGCACAGCGCACCCAACAGTTCGTGCATCTACGCAACAACGCTGCCCTAGCCGCGCAAGATCGCCTCGCCGGTCCGCGGGTTTGTGAGGGTCACATTCTCGAGCGCTCGAATGCGCCACATCCCATCCTGCCTGGTCAGCACCGCAAGGATCAGTGTATCGACCTCATGTGACCCGGCCGGGTGAGCAGGTCCAGCCGCCAGGCGGCTCCAGAAATGGATGACCGCCGCTTCGTCAGCAATGTGGACGACGTCGATCAGTTCATTTTCAAGCGTGGAGTCGCGATAGATCGTTTCGTGGATGGGAGCATGGAGCGCCACGATCTCATCGATGCCCCGGACATAGTGTCCGAACCGATTCACGAACGTCGCGTCCTCATCGAACAGGCCACCGAGTGCGGCCACGTCGTGAGCGTTCCAGGCGGCCTGGAATGCACCGGGCGCATCTTCTGGCCTGTCCATTTTCATCATGGTGGTTGCGGTCATGGTTCTCCTGGACGACTACGATGCTTGACGCTGGAGTTAGGCGGCGCGCGGCTTCTCTCGCATCCGCTTGGACGATGTGCTGGATGCCAGCTCGTTGAGCTGTTTGGTCATGAACAGGCTGTTTGGATCTGGCTTATAACCCCCGAAAGGTGCGCAAAATTCGAACCCGAACGACGCGTACAAGCGCCGTGCAGGCTCGAAGAAGTTCATTGAGCCCGTCTCCAAGCTCAGCCTTGAATAGCCAAGGGCGGTGGCTTCTCGAATCAGGTGTTGCAACACCATTGAACCTACACCACGGCGCAAATGCGAAGCAGCAGTGCGCATCGACTTGACCTCGGCGTGCGATTCATTCAAATGCTTGAGCGCGCCGAATCCGGCCAGGTCCTGGCCATCCCAGATGCACCAAAAAGTGATGTCAGAGCTTCGCAGCCCACTCAAATCCAAGGCGTGACGACTTTCCGTCGGAGCAGTCAGCGCCAAGGAGTCGAGATGCTCACGAAGCAATGCCAGAACCGCGGGGCTTTCCAGGTTGTCGGTGCGAATGTCCAAGAGTCCCCCGTGGAATCTAACGCTGGAGTTAAGCGGCAGCGTAGCCGTCCGCCTTGAACGAATTTTTATGCGTCATCGCGGTAGACCGGAAACAAATCTGGATTGCCGATGATGTCGTTAACTGTGTGATCCTTGACGAAGTACTGATCTGTGAGTTGTTTGATCTTTTCCAACCTGTCTTTGGGCCGCACGACTTGGAACACAATGGATGTGAAGTACCTTTGCAACGTTGTCAGAGAGTTGCGATCACTTTCATCTTGAGCCGCGTGAGTCACAATGTTGTAGAACTCCACTAAGAAGTCGAGCGCGAGGTTACGATAGCCTCGGTATGCAGCGGGCTTACTTGCGCCGTAGCTGTTTTGAACAATGTTTGGAAAGTAGAACCGACCCTGTTCAATCAGAGACGATAGACATGCTAAGTCTTGCTGAAAGTCTGCGGAGTCTTGGCGCCTTGCCAAGTGGCGAAATCGCATCAGTACGTCTGCTACCCGATTGTGCCAGTCAAGTAGTTCACGAGTGTATTCATTTCGGATGCTGTATCGCGCGTGCTCTCTGTCGCGAAGATAGAAATAAGCAAGACTTAGCGATAGTAAGAGCGACAGTCCTGCGATTACGTCACTAGTGTCCATGTCTCTCCCAACGATATCTAACGCGCTAAATAGATCTCAAAATACAGTGTAATCCACGACGCGAGAATCGAGGCAAACGTGCCGGTGCGGCCACCGAAGTTGCTGGATCTGGCGAGCGAGCGGATGCCTCGGCTTGGCATTTGTCTGTTACACGCTGCGCCTTCGTTCACGACGCATCTGATCGAGGATGACCATGACATCCGCAGGTGCATGCTGCTGGTCACAAGGAGGTATCGACCGCCCAGATCAACACGCATGTGCTCAATCGCAGCGGACATGGCGTGTTGAGTTCACCGGGTTGCAGTAGCCATGCCCTTGCTCAGTGGAACTGGTCACTCGCCGGCACCCAGGAGCTGGACGACGATGCCGGGGTGTTGGCTGGCTTGACCGGCAGTACGATGCCCTCGCATCCCGGCGGCGGCGGGCTGCCCGCGACGCGGGCCGCGGCGCATTCCGCGCTGTTGTCCAGCTTGATCATGGGCGCAGGCGCCGTGGTGCTGGCCGCTGGTGCGGGTGGCACCAGCGGATGGGCGGGAGCCAGGTGCATGCGCTCGTAGACTTTCGCGTCGACCGGCCTTGGCGGTGGATCGGCGTTGCCGCAGCCGAGCAATGACATCGGCAACAGCGGCATCACCGTGCATTGCACACGTACCCCACGTGGCAGGTGGAAGGTGTGCTTGACCGAGGTCTTTTCCACGGCGTGGCGCAGCGCGGTATCGATCGAGCTTTCGCCTTCGGGGGTCCAGTCCTGTTCGAAGCGGGTGGGTTTGTAGCCGATGTTCGGCGTGCCATGGCCCATGATCTGCGTATCGCCGTGCGGCTTCAGCTGTACATAACCCCCGAGTGCACCCTGTTTGCTGCCCTGATCGGCCCCGGGTTGGTCGCCCCCCGGCTGGCCGCTGCCAGTCTGTTTGCCGTTGCGGCCCGTGTCCTTGCCCTGCCCTGCCGATGGCCGTACGGCGCCCGCATCCCGGCTGCTGTTCTCCGGTGCCGCGGCCACGCCATGGGGTTCACCCGGCGTGGCGTTGTCGCTGCCTTGCGGTGTGGCATCGGGCGCACGGCTGACATCCTGTCCGCTGTTGGTGTCGCCCGGGTTTGACGCAGCGGCATTCGCGGCAGACGCGCTTGACGTGGTGGGAGCGGGCGTTGGCGTCGGCTGGTCCGCCTTCGAGGGCGATGGCTCAGCAGCTGCCGGCGCACTCAACTGTGGTCGATCGATGGACGTCTGGACGGCTATCTCCGGCGCAGCTTTCGCCACGTCGATCTTCGCGGCCGCCGGGGCCGCGACCGCTTGTGGTGGCGATGCAGGCGCCATCGGTACCGCTTCGAGTTCGGCGTCGGCCACGTCGACCGCTGGCGCCTGTACCTGTGGCCTCTCGGGGGTGACGGTCGGCGCGGGGGCGCTCAGTTGCGTCTGCAGATTGACGCTGGGCGACGGTTGCGCCGGCAGTGGAATCGGCTGCAACTCAGGCACGGGCGGCGCCGCGGAGAGTTCCGCAGGACTGAGCTTCACGCTGGCGGGCGCGGTGGGTTTTGGCACCTCGGTATTCAGCGCGATGCTGGATACGGTGACTGGCGGGGATGACTGTTTGGGCATGTCCGGCAAGGCCAGCGATGGCGGCGGCGGCATCGGCTGGTTGCCTTCCATTTGGGCTTGGCGCACCGGTTCGGGCTGGAAGCTCGGCGGCACCGGTGGTTGCAGTACCGGTGTGGGCAGGGTCACCGTCGGTGGCTCGCCGGCCAATGGCACCGGTTGCAATTCCGGCGCAGGCGCAGGCTTGGGCAGGCTCACCGGCGGCACCGGCGCCGCGGTCGGTTTCGGTGCCGGTGCGCGGGCTTTCTTCGCCTGCGCGATCACGGGTTTCGCCATCGCCGGCGTCGGCTGCGCGGCGACCTCGCTCTGCGTATTTGCGCTGTGCTCGCGACTGGGCGCCGCGCGGCTGCTGCGGCCCTGATGCCGCGGACCGTGTTCTTTCGGCGGTGTGCCCCGAACCGGCGGCGGTGGTGGTGGTTCGGGCGGTTCCACCAGACGCACCTGCAAAAAATCTTCCTTCGGTGGCGGTGGCGGTGACAAAGGCTCGTAGGCCGGACCCAACGCCATGATCAACAGGAACATCAAGTGCACGAACAATGTGCCGATCGCCGCCAGCACCCGCAGTCTGCGCTGGCGTGGAACGGGACGGGTCTGGCGATAGACCCGCGCCCGCATGGCTGCCGCCAGCGGCGAGTTCAGCATGATCCGCGCAGGGTTGGCGGAGTGGCCGGCAGCAGGTTTGTCCGGGGGCGGCAGGGGCATGCGGCCAGTGTAGCGGGCGCCGCCGCGATTCCGCATGACGCTCAGTGGTGCTGGGCCGCCTTTGCGGCACGTTCGCGCTGTTCGGCGTCGACGGCGCGATTGGGCGTGTCGACCGGGCAACCCCAGGCCAGCGGCTTGCCATCGCGGTACATCGCAATGCATGCCTCCACGCTGGGCTTGCTGGTTTTGCGTGCGTCCCCGTCGAGTGGCCTGGCGGGCGCCATGCTGAGGCGCTCGTCGCCGTCCTTGGCGGAGGGCCCTGCCGGCGGCATGCCGCAATTTGGCGTGGGTATGCCGAGCACCGTCATGCATTTCAGGTGCACGCCCCCGGGAAGATCCACGTCCTTGGACTTGACCACCGCGTCGACCACATGGCGGACGGCGGCACCGCCGGCCGTTTCATCCGGTGGCGGAAAATACTGCTCGAAACGGGTTGCCTGATATTTCACCGGACTGTCGTGCTGCATGACCCGAGCATCGCCCTGCGGCAAATGCTGCACATAGCCGGGCGCGGCGGCGCTGGCCGCGGCGGCGGGCAGCAGGGGCTGACCGTGTTCGTCGTACAGGCGGGCGGTACTGGTGGGCTTGGGCGGCGGCAACTGCACGGTCATGGCACCTTTCGCCACCGGCTCGCTCGGCTTTGGCGGCGTACGGGCTGGCGGAGGCGGTAGCGCCTGGGGCGGTGGTGGTGGTGGCGTGGCGACGGCACTGGTGGCATGGGTGATGAAGCGCACCTGCAGCACTTCGACCGGCCGGGCCTGCACGGTCGGCGGCGGCGACGGTCGCATCGCGCGCCAGGTCACCAGCAGGAACACCACATGCAGCAACACCGTCACCGCCAGCGCCGGCCAGTGCTGGCGACGCTCGCGTCGCGCCTCGCGCCAGCGGCGCTGTTGCAGCAGCGCGCGCGCTGCGACGTCGAGTGACGGCGATCCGTCACCGGGCGGCTGGCCGGGTGGTGGTTGGTGATATGCAGTCTGCGGCGAACGGACGATGACGATGCCTCGCGGAATACGAATGTGGTCAGGATGCCCGGGCCTGCTTGAACCGCGGGCGACCCTGCGGCACCGGCGCGGCGGGCGTCTCCGTGCGCACTACAGACCGCCCGGTGGCGGCCGCGGTTCCCCGCAGTGCAGCTTGACCGACCCGGCGGTTCGCTCAAGTCTAGGCGGGTGGCGCCACGCGCCATTCCGTCATGACCGCTTTCGCGCTGTACAAAAGCCGCCCTGTACAGTTGAAGGACGACCATGACGGCCCGCCATCGTCAGCCGCCACGCGCGGCCTCATGCGGCGCCGTTCATGCCACGAGGCCACGCCCTTTTGAGGAGGGTCGCATCGTGTCGTATTCCACGGAAAGCATCCGCAACATCGCGCTGGCCGGGCACGCCGGTGCGGGCAAGACCACGCTGTTCGAAGCGTTGGCACTGGCCGGTGGCGTGATCCAGACGCCGGGCACGGTCGAGCGCGGCAACACCGTATCGGACACCGACAGCCAGGAAAAATCGCGGGTCCACTCCATCGACAGTTGCATCGCACATCTCGATCACGCCGACTGCCACCTCAACCTGATCGATACCGCTGGCTACGCCGATTTCCGCGGTGCCACGCTAGCGTCGTTTTCCGCAGTGGAAACCGTGGCGATCGTGGTCAACGCCATCAACGGCATCGAGCACGGCACCCGTCGCATGATGATGCATGCCAAGGCGCGCGGATTGGCTCGCGTGCTGGTGATCAACAAGATCGATTTCGACGGTGCCAACCTGGCCGCGCTGGTCGATGCGCTGCGTGAAGAGTTCGGCAGCGAATGCCTGCCGGTGAATCTGCCGGCCGGTCATGGCACGCGCGTGCTGGACTGCTTCTTCCACAGCGAAGGCGCCGCCGATTTCTCTTCGCTGGCCGAGGCGCACCAGCGCATCCTGGACCAGGTGGTCGAGGTCGACGAATCGGTGATGGACCAATATCTCGATGCCGGCGAGGCTGTGCTGACACCGCAGCAGTTGCACGATGCATTCGAGCAGTGTCTGCGGGAGGGCCACCTGGTGCCGATCTGTTTCGTCAGCGCGCGCACCGGCGCCGGTATCGGCGAACTGCTGGACGTCGCTGCACGACTGCTGCCGAACCCGGCCGAAGGGAACCCGCCTCCGTTCGTACGCGGCGACGGCACGCCACTGCAGGTCAGTGCTGACCCGGCTGCCCACGTGATCGCCGACGTGTTCAAGATCGTCAACGATCCATTCGTGGGCAAGCTCGGCGTATTCCGCGTCTGGCAGGGTACCATCAGCCGCGACAGCCAGCTGCTGGTGGACGATGGCCGCAAGCCGTTCAAGGTCGGCCATCTGTTCCGGCTGCAAGGCAAGACGCATGTGGAGATCGAGACAGCGATCCCCGGCGACATCGCCGCCGTGGCGAAGATCGAGGAGATCCACTTCGACGCCGTGCTGCACGACTCGCATGACGAAGACCGGATCACGCTGGCGCCGCTGGCGTTTCCCTCGCCGATGTATGGGTTGGCGCTGGAGCCGCGACACAAGGGCCAGGAGCAGAAGCTGTCCAACGCGCTGGGACGACTGGCCGAGGAAGATCCGTGCTTTCGCGTCGAGCACCACAAGGAGCTCAACGAAACGGTGGTGCGCGGTTTGTCCGACCTGCATTTGAAAGTGATGCTGGAACGCATGCGCGAACGCTACGCGGTCGAGGTGGACACCCACCCGCCGCGCATCGCCTACCGCGAAACCATCGCCGGTCACGCCGAGGGCCATCACAAGCACAAGAAGCAGACCGGCGGCGCGGGACAGTTCGGCGAGGTGTTCCTGCGCATCGAGCCGCTCGATCGCGGCGCCGGTTTCGAATTCGTCGATGCGGTGAAAGGCGGCGTGATCCCCGGCCAGTTCCTGCCTGCGATCGAGAAAGGCGTGCGCCAGGCGATGGAGCACGGCGCGGTGGCCGGCTATCCGCTGCAGGACCTGCGCGTGACCGTGTACGACGGCAAATACCACCCGGTCGATTCGAAAGAGGTCGCCTTCATCAGCGCCGGCAAGAAGGCTTTTCTCGATGCCGTCGGCAAGGCGCGGCCGATCGTGCTGGAGCCGATCGTCAACGTCGAGGTGGCGATTCCCGAACACAACGTGGGTGATGTCACCGGTGGGCTCGCCGGCAAGCGTGCACGCATCATGGGCACCGATACCCAGCGCGGCGGCGAGCTGGTGATCAAGGCGCAGGCACCGCTGGCCGAACTGACCGACTACCCCACCGAGCTGAAGTCGATGACCGGTGGCCGCGGCCGCTACAGCCTCGACCTCAGTCACTACGAAGCGGTGCCGCCGACCGTGCAGAAGCAACTCAGCGAAGCGTGGAAGCCGCACGTGGAGGAAGACTGAGCGACGGTCATGCGATGTCTTTCACGTCACGTCGGTATGCTGGGTGCACCTGTCGATGCGTGCGGAGCATCCCGATGAAACCGATCTGCAGCCTGTTCGTCCACAGCCTTGCTGTTTGCGCCATCCTGTCGACCTCGGCGTGTGCGGTGCGCGCCGACGCCGGCACGGATCCGGCCGTGCATGACGCCAGCGTCACCCTGCAACGCAGCACCTGCTTCGGCAACTGCCCGGCTTACACCGTCACAATGGCGGCGGATGGCCAGATCCGTTTCGTTGGCCATAGCCACGTCCAGACCGGGGCGGCCAGCGATCGCGCCACACCGACCCGGCGCGCGAATATTTTTGCCGCGCTGAAGCAGGCCGGCTTCGATGCGATGCAGCCCAGCTACGTGTCGCACGACGATGGCTGCGAGACCGTGATGACCGACCAGCCCGGCATCAAGATCACGGTGACCGGTTCCGCCGGCAGCAAAACGGTGGACTTCTACCTGGGCTGCACCGGCGCCGTCGCCGATGCGGTACGGCCCCGGATCAGGCAGCTGGCCGACAGCATCGACCGGCAACTGGATACCGCGCGCTGGATCGGCAAGCCGGCAGCGCCTGGCGCCGTCGATAAACCGGAGCGCTGATCCCGTCTCCGTTCGTTGCGCGTTTGCGGCGGCGGCTAACGCCGGTTGCCTAGTGCTTCGGCTTCAGCAAGGTGCCGGTGCACTTCGGTGAGCCGCACAGGCAAACCCACAACTTCTTCAGGCGCGCGGTATGCGGCACGTCGAGCACGATGCCGTAGTCGTAGGTGAGCTCCTCGCCAGGCTTGACCTTGCGGAGGGTCTCGATCACCACCTTGTCCCGGCGCGGGTCGCCGCTTGCACTCTCCTCGACCAGGGCACGGCAGTTCGGCGTGCAGCTGTGGTTGATCCAGCGCGCGGTGTTGCCTTGCTGATTGGCGTCGATGATGTAGTCGTCGTTGAGCGTGAACAGGAACGTGTGCCCGGTTTCGCCGCCGTCGCCGTACAAATCATCGGCCTCGGCATGGGTCAGCAACTTGCCCTTGTACTCGATGATCTCCTCGCCCTTGCCGATCGGTGCGGTGGCGAACACGCCATTGCCGTGGATCGGCGAGCGGCGCGCTGCGTAACGTCTTGTCATGCGATAACACTCTGTGCAAAAGAAAGCATGGATGATGCCTGTTTGCCCGGCCGTGTGAAACCTCGCGCATGATCACGGCAGGTAACACGAATGGCATATGACGGCGGCGGCGCGCAGCGCGATAGTGAAGTTCGCTCCGCAACCTTCCTGAAACCCGACACATGAAGACATGGCTTGTCCTCGCGATCCTGACGCTACCCCTCACCGCCGTGCAACCCTCGCATGCACGCGGGATATCCTCCGCCCAGAGCAAGGCACTGGCCCAGTTGCTTGATGGCGGCAAACAAAGCCACAGCAACGCCGTGCTGGTGCTGCAGGATGGCCACGAACTGGGGCACTACTATCCGGGCGACAAGGCGCCCGGTCCGATCGAGCTGATGTCGGTGACCAAGTCGGTAGTGGCGCTGGGCATCGGCCAGTTGCTCGATCAGGGCAGGATCAAGTCGCTGGACCAGCCGGTGGCCGATTTCTATCCCGAGTGGAAACAGGGCCGGAAGAAGGACATCACCGTACGCATGCTGCTCGAACATACGTCGGGCCTGCAGAACTTTCCGCGCACCGACGTCGAGGTCTACCCCGCGCCCGATGCCATCCAGCTGGCGCTGGCCGCGGAACTGAGCAGCAAGCCAGGCAGCACCGCCAGTTACAACAACAAGGCGGTGAACCTGCTCGCCGGCATCATCGAAAAGGCGTCGGGTCAGCCGATGGACGTGTTCTTCCGGGAAGGCATGTTCAGGACGATGGGTATCCACCCGGGACCGTGGGACAAGGACAAGACCGGCCATCCCTACGCCATGGCGGGATTGAAGCTCACCGCCGCCGACCTGGCAAAACTGGGGCAACTGGTGCTCGATCATGGTCGCTGGCAGGGACGCCAACTGCTGTCGGCGAGCTTCGTCGACAGCATGCTTGCGCCAGCGTCGATGGAAGGCCAATGCGGCCTGTTGTGGTGGCGCGCGACGCAGTGGATGCACTTTTCGCCCAACCCGACCAGCTTCGCCATGCTGCGCGAGCGCGGCGTGCCGGAGGCCACGGTGAGCAAATTGGAGAATACGCTGCGGAATGCCCATTTCGACAGCGTCGACGCGATGCAGGCCGGGATTGCGAAGGCATTGGGCCCCGACGCGAAATCCATCATGGTGGACCAACTGATCAACCGCGGTATCGGTCCCTATCGGCTGTTCAAGGTCAGCCAGGGTCCGGTGGTTGCGTACGACGGCAACGGCGACGGTGGCCAATACGTGGTGGTGGTGCCGCAAGCCAAGCTTGTCGCCGTGCGCCAGATCGACGCCAGCGGCGATACCGAATCCCAAGGCCAGGGCTACGACGATTTCATCGATCGCGTGATCGTGCTGGCTGAAGCCAGCGGCCGCCTCGCCCCTCCTCCGCGTACCGACGCGCCCTGAGCGCATCGCGGATGAAATGATGCTTCGCGCTGGCACAGCGCCCCCCAATCGCGGTTAGAATCGGATTTCAAACGATCGTTTGGAGAACCGCGATGCGCCTGCTGCGCTGGATTACCCCCATCTTTTTGCTGGGTCTGGCACTGGCCGCCTGCGGCCCGGCGAAGAAGAGCGTCTATCCACCCAACATCAGCATCCAGCAACTGGTGGTACTGCCGGGCGGCCAGTGGCGGCTGACCGTGCGCATCCAGAACAACAGCTATGGCGAGATGGATTTCAAATCGCTGGACGGCCAGTTGCAGATCGCCAACCTGGTGCCGATCCGGCTGCATTCGACCTTCGCGCTGGATATCCCGACCCTGGCCGGCGACGTGATCCAGCTGGACGTCTTGCCCACCGCGGCGATGACCGATGCGCTCAAGGTCATCGCCGGCAAGGGCAGCTCCGGCTCACTGGCGTATCGCGTCAGCGGCAGCACCAGCGCCAAGCCCGAAGAGGAAGACAAGCCGCGCAACTTCGACTTCAACGGCAACGACTGGATTTCGCCGGTGCCGGGCATTGCCAACACTTATCGCTGAACACTTTTCACCGAAGGAATCATCATGACTGCTTACAAGGCTCCCCTCGACGATCTGCGTTTCACCCTGTTTGATGTGCTGGGCGCCGAACAGACGCTGACCTCGCTGCAAGGTGGCGAAGCCCACAGCCGCGACCTGCTCGACGCGGTGCTGGAAGAAGCCGGTCGCCTCAGCGAGCAACTTCTGGCGCCGACCAACTCGCCCGCCGACGAGGAAGGCTGCCACTTCGACAAGGCCACCCAGACAGTGACCACGCCGAAGGGTTTCAAGGAAGCATTCAAGCAGTTCGCCGATGGCGGCTGGACCGGCCTGACCAACCCGGAGATCTACGGCGGCCAGGCGCTGCCCGGGGTGCTCGGCACCGCCACCACCGAGATCTTCCAGTCCGGCAACCTGGCCTGGAGCCTGTACCCACTGCTGTCCGAAGGCGCCACCCATGCGATGGAAATCCATGGCGAGGAATGGCAGCGCGAGCGCTTCATGAAGCCGATCATCGAAGGCCGCTGGACCGGCACGATGTGCCTGACCGAACCGCAGGCCGGCTCCGACCTTGGCCTGCTGAAGACCCGCGCCGAACCCACCAGCGACGGCAAGACGTACAAGATCAGCGGCACCAAGATCTTCATCAGCGCCGGCGAGCACGACCTCACCGAGAACATCGTGCACCTGGTGCTGGCGCGCCTGCCCGACGCGCCGGAAGGCAGCCGCGGCATTTCGATGTTCATCGTGCCGAAATTCAGGGTCAACGAGGACGGCTCGCTGGGCGAGCGCAACACCGTCGCCGCCGGCGCGATCGAGCACAAGATGGGCATCCACGCGTGCTCCACCTGCGTGATGAATTTCGACGGCGCCGAAGGCTACCTGATCGGCAAGCCACACAAGGGCCTGGCCGCGATGTTCACCATGATGAATGCGGCGCGCCTGTCGGTGGGCGTGCAGGGCCTGGCGCTGGCCGAGCGCGCGTTGCAGAACAGCCTCAACTACGCCCGCGAACGCCTGCAATCGCGCTCGCTGTCCGGTGCCAAATTTCCCGACAAGCCAGCCGACAACCTGCTGGTCCAGCCGGATGTGCGGCGCATGCTGCTGACCCAGCGCGCGTTCGTCGAAGGCTCGCGCGCACTGCTGCTGTATACCGCGTTGCAGACCGACATCGAATCGCGCGCCACCGATGAAGCGGCGCGCAAGATCGCCGGCGAACTGGTCGCGTTCCTGATCCCGATCGCCAAGGGCATGGCCACCGAACTGGCCCAGGAGTGCACCAAGGAAGCACTGCAGATCTACGGCGGCCACGGTTACATTGCCGAAAACGGCATGGAGCAGTTCGTCCGCGACGCCCGCATCATCACCCTGTACGAAGGCACCACCGGCATCCAGGCTGCCGACCTGCTGGGCCGCAAGATCCTCCAATTGCAAGGTGTGGGCGCCAAGCACTTCCTGCAGGAGATCAGCGCGTTCTGCCAGCAGCACAGCGCCGACGACGTACTGCGCGACCTCATCGGCCCGCTCGCCGTCGCCGCCAGGAACTGGGGCGAACTTACCCTGACGCTCGCCAAGCGTGTCCAGGCCAATCCCGAAGAGCTCGGCGCCGCGGCCGTCGACTACCTGTATTACTCCGGCTACGTCGCACTGGCCTACATGTGGGCTCGCAGCGCGGCAACGGTCGAAACCGGCTCGCAATCCGCCATGTTCAAACAAGCCAAGCGCGATACCGCGAAGTTCTACTTCGCGCGCATCCTGCCTCGCTGCCTTGTCCATCAGGCGGCGATCGAAGCGGGCGTGGAGAGCCTGCCGGCGATTGCCTGAGTCAACTCACGTCACAAAAAAAACGCCCGGATTGTCCGGGCGTTTTTTTTACCTTTTGGCCACGACCCCAGCCAACGGCATCCGCCGCATCAGAACTTCTTCTGCAAGTTGAACATGATCGACTGGTCGCTTTCGCTACCGGTGCCGAACTGGCTCGAGAACTCGAACCGCAGCTCCAGACCTTCCCCGGTCTGCAGGCTTGCGCCAACGCCGAGCAGCGTGCGGTTCTGGCTCAAACCGGCCACATCGGCACGGTAGAGAGGACCTGACAGCAAGTCGGCGTAGCTGATGGCAGCGCTGGTCGATCCCTGGAAGTCGTGCTGATACTCCAGCCGCAGCATCGGCGCAAACGTCCCCGATGACAGCGCGTACTGATAGTCCACGCGAAGACCGAGATTACCCGTGGTCGTCTTTACCGTCTCCTTGCGATAGTTGAGCGCGTAGATGCTGTCGCCGTGCTCCGTGTAGCCGTTCAGCGTGCCGGAGGCGATGTCGACACGACCATAGGGCGACAGGTGGAACTGCTCCTTGCGGTAGTCGTAACCCGCCGCCAGCGAGGCGAAGAACTGACCGGCATGACGACGTCCTTCCAGGTAGCTTCCGTCGTCGGTGACAAACCGTCGCGAATCGAAGGACATGGTCTGGTAACCGGCCAGTCCATCCAGGTAGGTCATCGCGCTCGGGTGGTAGCTCGCATACAACGCCATGCTGTAGCTGTTGCCCGTGCTGTGGCTGCCGTGGCGTCCGATGGCGCTGTCGTCGTGACCGTAGCCGATGCCCGCGCCGAAGGCGAAGGCCTGATTGACGCGATAGTCGGTGCCGGCGCTGAGTCCCGACGTATTGAAGTTGAAACCATTGCCGCTGTGGCCGGCTCGCGGATCACGCGATCCGAAGCTGATCGCGCCACCGGTCCACACCGCCATGTTCGACGGCAGGCCCGGCATCACCGTCCCGTGCTGAACCGGTGTCTCCGACTCCGGGGTCATCAGATAACGGCGATTGATGCTGTTGGTATCGGAGCCGTTGTTGACCGAGGTCAGCAATCGGCCATCGGGACCGCGACTCATCGACGGCACCAGCGAAATGCCATTGGTGAACTGCCCGTCGCCACCGCCGCCACCATGCATCGATTCGAGGCGCTGCTGGAAATTGCTGATCTGGCCCGTGGCGAAGCGGCGCATCGCTTCGGTCTGCGCACCGATCAGGCCCAGCACTTCGGGATCCTTTGAAGGATCGCTGCGTGGTGTGATCGCGATGGTGATCACGCCCGCTGCGGAGGTCGCGTACGCGTTGCTCAACGTATAACTGACCGCCACGGTGCCGTTGGCCGTCGCCGTGGGTTCGAAGCGAAGCTGGTAACCATCGCCCGTCGTGACGATGCTGGCCGAGCCCAGGTTGGCTGGCGATACCGACACCACGGCAGCGGCGGTGAACGGCCCGCCACTGGAACCTGTGGTGATATCCACCAGCACGGGTACGCCGGCAATCGCTTTCGCGCCGCGCGATGGCGCCACCGGAATGGCGTTGACCGTCACCGTGACGGTCGCCGGCGCCGACGTACCGAACACGTTCGACAGACTGTAGGTAAAGGTCACCGCACCCGAGGCTGTTGCCGGCGGCGTGAACACGATGTCGGTGCCACTGACAACGGCCGTGCCTTCGCCGGGAGCGGAAACGATCGCCGCGCCCGTGAACGGACCGCCGGTGGCACCTGCCGCGCCATGGATGGTCACCGGCTTGCCGGCAAGCACGGTGGCGGTCTGCGCCGCCGCCGTGGGTACGGACAGCGGCGTGACGACGATGGTCACGGTAGCTGGCGCCGACGTTCCGCCCGGACCGGTCGCGGTATACGTCAGCGAGTCGCTGCCGAAGTAGTTCGTCGTCGGCGTGTAGACCACGCCAAGCCCACTGACAGTGGCGCTGCCATGGGTTGGCGCATGCATGATCGCGATGCTGGTGATCGGCCCGGTGTCATTCGTGGTCACCGCGATCGTCGTCGGCGAATTCGCCACCGTGGAGGCGCTGTCATTGACAGCCACCGGCTGTGGTTGACCGACGCTCACCGTATAGGCCTGCGCACCGGTGAAACCCAAACCGTCGGTGGCGGTGACGGTGAAGCCGAAGCTTCCCGCCGCAGCGGGCGTCCCCGACAGCAGGCCATTCGAACCCAGGCTCAAGCCACCCGGCAGCGCACCGGCACTGACGGTGAACGCATAGGTACCGTTACCGCCGCTTGCCGTCAGCTGCTGGCTGTAGACCGCCCCGGCTTGCGGATTGGACAGGCTGCCAGGAGCCACGCTGATGCCGGGTGCATTCACCACCAGCGTGTAACTGCGTGTGGCGGTGAACGGAGCCCCGACGCCGGTACTGCCGTCGGTCACCCGCACGCTGAAGGTGAAGCTGCCCGCTACCGTCGGCGTGCCGCTGAGCACGCCGCCCGCGACGAGATTCAAACCGGCTGGCAAGGCGCCGCTGCTGATCGAGTAGGTATACGGCGCCGTGCCACCGCTGGCGCTGAAACTCTGGCTGTAGGCGCTCTCCGCCGTCGCGGCGGACAGGGTTGCCGGCGTGAGGGTGAGCGATGCCGCGCTCACGCTCAGTGCGTAGTTCTGCGTCCCCGTGAAACCGTGTCCGTCGGTGGCCTCCACCGTGACGTTGAAGGTACCGGCCGCCGTGGGCGTGCCGCTCAGCAAGCCGGCCGAACTCAGCGAGATGCCTGCAGGCAGGCTGCCGGTGGTGATGGTGTACGTGTATGACCCGTCGCCGCCCGCCGCAGTGACCTGTTGCGAGAAGCTTGCGCCGGCCTGGGCCGAAGGAAGAACGGCCGGCGTGATCGAAATGGCCGGTGCATTCACGACAAGCGTATAACTGCGCGCGGCCGTGAACGGAGCGCCGATGCCCGTGCTGCTGTCGTGCACCTGCGCGGTGAACGTGAAGCTGCCCGATGCGCTAGGCGTTCCGGAAAGGGCACCCGTCGACGCGTTCAGCGAGATGCCGGCAGGCAATGCACCGGCGGTGATCGAGTACGAATAAGGCGCGGTACCGCCGCTGCCGGCCAGCGTCTGGCCGTAAGCCGTTTCGGCCGTCGCTGCCGGCAGGGTTGCCGGATTCAGCGTCAGCGTCGCCGCACCCACGTTGATCGTATAGGCCTGGCTTCCCGTGAAGCCGTTGGCGTCCTGCGCGCTCACCGTGAAATTGAAGGTTCCCGCGGACGTGGGCGTGCCACTGATCGCACCGCCTCCGAGCGTCATGCCAGCCGGCAAAGCGCCCGCACTGATCGAATACGTGTACGACCCCTGACCACCGGATGCCGTCAACTGCGCCGACGGGTAAGCCACGCCGATCATTGCGTTCGACAGGCTGGTCGGCGTGATGGTGATCACCGCCGCACTCACCACGAGGGTGTAATTGGTCGAGGTCGAGAACGGCGCACCCGTACCGGTGGAACTGTCGGTCAGCGTGATCGTGATGGGGAAGCTGCCCGGTTGAACCGGTGTACCCGAGAGCGTGCCCGTAGCCGCGTTCCAGGTAACGCCCGACGGCAGCGTGCCGCTCTCGACGAACGTGTATGGCGTGGTGCCGCCGGCGCCACTGAACGTCTGCGAGAACGGGGCCGCGTAACTGGCACTGAGCGTACTGGCTCCCGGCGTGATCACCAGCCCGGGCGAGTTCACAGTCAATGCGTAGGCGCGTGTTCCGGTATAGGGGCCACTACCGGTGCTGCTGTCCACGGCCTGCACGGTGAAGCTGAAATTGCCGACGGCGGTTGGCGTTCCGCTGAGGGTACCGTCGCCTGCCAGGCTCACACCCGCGGGAAGCGAGCCGGACTGGAGCGAGAACGTGTAAGGCGCGGTACCGCCACTGGCGCTGATGTTCCGCGAGTACGCATTACCCGCGCTGCCAGCGGGAACGCTCGTCGGTGCAATCGTGACGGTCGCCGCATTGACCACGAGCGTGAGGTTCGCGCCGCCGGTGTCGCCATTCGCGTCGGTCGCCGTGATGGTGACCGACTGCGAACCGCCCTGCGTGGGCGTGCCGCTGAGCGCGCCGCCGCTGCTGAGCGCGACGCCTGCCGGCAGTGTTCCGGTGGTCACCGCAAACGTGTAGGGCCCGGCTCCGCCGCTGGCCGTCAGGGTCTGACTGTAGGCCGTACCCACCTGTCCGTTCGGCAGCGCCGATGGAGCAAGGACGATTACGGGTGCGCTCACGACGATCGAATAACTGCGCGAGCCGACGAACGGGCCCGTGCCCGAGAACGGGCCGGCATCCGTCGAGTCGGTGGCGTTGACCGTGAAGTTGTAGGTTCCGATGCTGCTTGGCGTGCCGCTGATCACGCCTGCCGAAGATAGGGTCAGTCCTGTGGGGAGTGCGCCGGTAGCAGTGAATGTATATGGCGCCGTGCCGCCCGCAGCCGTGACAGTCTGGCTGTATGCCGCATGCAGGGTCGCTGCTGGCACTGTTACTGGCGCTACCGTGATCGTGGGGGCTGCGATTGTGAACGTATAGGCCTGTGTTGCGGTGACGCTCGCTGCATCCGTCACCTGCACAGTGAACGGAAAACTACCCGTCTCTGTCGGCGTTCCCGAAAGCACACCGGAGCTGCTTAGCGTAAGGCCAGCCGGCAGCGCACCGGCAGAAACCACGAATGTGTAGGCCCCGGTGCCGTTGCTGGCCGAGATGGTCTCGCTGTAGGCCACGCCGATCACCGGCGCGGGCAACGAGGTGGGACTGATCACCGGCACCGCTGCGTTGACCGTCAACGTGTAGGCACGGCTTCCGGCGTAGGGTCCGGTACCGCCGCTGCTGTCGGTGGCGGTGACCGTGAAATTGAAACTGCCCGAGACCGTTGGCGCACCGGAAATTGCGCCGTTGCTTGCCAGGGTCAGCCCTGCAGGCAACGCCCCGGCAGTCACGGCGTAGGTATACGGCGAGGTGCCACCACTGGCACTGACACTGGTGCTGTAAGCAGCATTCTGAGTGGCTGCGGTCAGCGTGGTTGGCGCAATCACAATGGTCGGCGCCTGCACCGTGCCGCTGTACGCGCGCGAGCCTGTGCCTGCACCCGCGTCATGCACGCCGATGGTGAGGCTGTAAGGTCCGCCGGCTGTGGGTGTACCCGACAGCAGACCGGTCGATCCATTCAATGTCAGCCCTGCCGGCAACGCACCGGCACTGACACTGTATGTATACGGCCCGGTGCCTCCGGTGGGTGTGAATGTCTGGCTGAACGCCGAACCGACCGTAATCGTGCCGAGCGTCGTCGGGCTCAACGTGATCGTCGGCGCCGGATTGACCGTGACGGTCACGGTGAGTATGCCGAAATACGGCGCTACGCCGGTGGAGCTGTCGTACACCGATATCTGAAACGGTGTGCTGGTGGTCGCTGTCGGCGTGCCGGAGATGACGCCGCTCGACGAAAGGCTGAGACCGGCCGGCAGCGATCCGGAGGAGAGCGCAAAGTTGTAATAGGGCGCCGTGCCCCCGCTGATCATCAGCTGTTGACTATAGGGCACACTCACGGTGGCCGCTGGCGGAGTGGTAACGACCAATACCGGATGCGCAACGATCACGCTGTAGCTCTTGATCGTGCTCAATGGCGTAGGCGACGTCGAATCGTGAACCGTCACCGAAACGTTGAACGGCCCGAACCCGGTGGGTGTACCCGAGATCACGCCACTGCTGGAAATCGTCAGGCCTGTCGGCAAGCCGGTGGCCGAATAGGTATACGGCGCAACGCCGCCCGTCGCACTCAATGTCTGGCTGTAGGAAGTCCCGATAACCGGGGTTGGCAGGCTGCCCGGTGTGACCGTGATCGGAGAAGCCGCCGGCAACACGGTGACGTTGTAGGTCACCTCGCCATTCGTATCGTCCAGCACGATGAAGGTATCGCTCAGCGCACCATCGCCGTTGTTGGTGTAGTGAAAAGGCTGATCGCCGCCACCGTTATCGGGATCGATATCGAGTGTGCCGTGTGTAGGCTGTACCAGGATGCCATCGGTACCAAAGATCGAGCAGTCGGTGAGATCCAGTGTGGCCGTGCCATTGGCGGCCACCGTGAATGAGCGGGTGGACGGCGTGCATTCGGTGCTGGGTCCGGTCGGAGGGCCGTGGGCTTCGGCACTGCCTGGCAGGAGAAACCCTGCGGACAGCAGCAACAAAAGCGAGAGGCCCCAACGCAGGCGTCGCGGGTCGATTCGCCCGCCTGCCTGTATGTCGTCAACCGAGGCCGACGCCCTGGCGGGGTCTGCAGAAGCAGAACGCCCAAGCGTCACGATGTCCATCAAGCGACGGAACGAATTCGCACGCGCGTCCGCGCGTCCAAACAGACGATGCAACATGGAAACCCCCTGCCCCTGTGTCGTTGCGCCGGGGCATCCTCATGATGTCCCCAACCCGCACCCGCAACGATGCTGTCAACGCTACGCCCATTTGAGCAAGAAAACCACGTCAGTCATAGTGCCTGCCGGAACCTCGAGGCGGGGCGAGGTCTGCGGACACACTTGTAAGTTGACAACGTCTGAGGGACATTAAACCGCCGCGCCTAGGGGGCGCGCGTCATTCTTCACCCAGGGGACATTCGATGGCTGACGTATATCTCGGGCAAATCATGCTCGCGGGGTTCGGTTTTCCGCCGAGAGGCTTCGCCGCATGCAACGGTCAGTTGCTGCCGATCAGCCAGAACCAGGCGCTCTTCGCATTGTTGGGTGTCCAGTATGGCGGTGACGGAGTAGCGAGCTTCGCGCTGCCGAACCTGCAGTGCCGGACACCGGTCGGGGCCGGTTCGTCGGCCGATCCGAACTGGCAACCCGCGCCATATGTGCAGGGCGAACCAGGCGGAAACGAGAACGTGACCTTGCTCGGTGCCAACCTGCCGCCTCACCTTCATTCGGCGCAAGTCTCGACCACCGCAGGCACCGCGAAGAACCCTACCGGCACCCTGTATGCAGGCAGTGGCTCCGAACAGATCTACGCCGCCGCCAGCGGGCCGCAAGTACCGCTCAATCCGCAAACGCTGGCTTTGACCGGCGGCAACCAGCCGCACCAGAACATGCAGCCGTTTCGGGTTCTCAACTTCAACATTGCGCTAAGCGGAATCTTCCCCTCGCGCAGCTGAATCCTTCCGGTTTTCGAAGCTCACATCGGAGCACGCCATGTCTACGCCTTTTGTCGGAGAAATCCGGCTATTCGCCTTTTCGCGCATTCCCACCGGCTGGTTCGCCTGCGACGGCAGCCTGCAATCCATTGCGCAATACGAAGTTCTCTACACCTTGCTTGGCACCACGTTCGGTGGTGACGGCGTCAACACGTTCGGCATGCCCGACATGCGCGGGCAGGTTCCCCTGCACATGGGCAACGCCGGCGGACTGAGCCCGCGTGTGCTGGGCCAGAACGGCGGCAGCGAGAATGTCACGCTGCTGCCCGGCAACCTGCCACAGCATACCCATCCGTACCTCGCCACTTCGGGCATGGGCAACGCCGCGACACCCTCGCCCTCGGCACAACTGGGCGCCGTCAGCGGCGATGTGATGTACGCGAGCGACCTGACCGGCGCCCATGGCGTAGCGCTTGCACCGACCTCCGTCGGTTCGACGGGTAACAGCGGACCACACGAAAACATCATGCCCACGCTGACCGCGTCATTCTGCATCGCATGGGCTGGCATCTTCCCGTCGCAAAGTTGAGCCGCCGCATACAGTTTGCCAATGCATCATGGACCGCCCAGGCGGCCGCATCGAGGAGATCGACGTGACTACACCCTTTCTTGGCGAAATCCAGGTTTTCGGCTTCAACTTTGCGCCGGTCGGATGGGCCTTCTGCAATGGCGCGACCTTGCCCATACAGCAGTACAGCGCGTTGTTTTCCCTGCTAGGCACCAGCTATGGCGGTGACGGCGTGCGTACGTTTCAGCTGCCTAACCTGACGGGTCGCGCGCCCTGCAGCCAGGGCACCGGCCCGGGACTGACTCTACGCACCATCGGCGAAACCTTTGGCGCCAACACGGTTGCGCTGGATCAGAGCAGCATGCCCGCACACACGCATGCGCTGACCATCTTCAGCCAGCCCGATACCACCAAGCGAACCGCTTCGCCCAGCTCAGGCTACGGCATCCTGCCGCCGCAGAACTCCACGCCGTTCATCGGAGCAGTCGCGCCCAACGCGACACTGGCGCCAAACACGATCGGCCCAGCGGGCGGCGGCTTGCCGCATGAGAATCGACAGCCCTACCTGGCGCTGAATTATTGCATTGCCTTGCAGGGCGCATTTCCCAGCTTCAACTGATGACAGCCGTGCTCCACGGGTTTCCGGTAGCGCGCGTGGACTATCCGCGCGCGCCACCGGCCCTCCTCGATCGTGGTGTTGCCCTGCGGCCGGCAGGGGAAGCGGATCTGGCCTGGCTGCGCGCCTTGTACGCGGAAACGCGCGCCGAGGAACTGGCCATCGTGCCATGGGATCCCCAGGTCAAACAGGCATTTCTGGATAGTCAGTTCGATCTGCAGCATCGGCACTACCTGACGCATTTCGGACAGGCCGACTATCTCGTCATCGAAGAGCACACCCGGCCGATCGGGCGGTTGTACTTGCTGCGCGAGCCGCCGGCTTTCCGCGTCATCGACATCGCGTTATCGGCATCCGCACGATGCCACGGCACGGGTAGCGCACTGATTTCGGATATCCAGAAGCAAGCAGCAGCGCTCGGCTACGGCGTGGTGCTGCAGGTGGACAGCCGCAACCACAACGCGCGCCGGCTCTATGAACGGCTTGGTTTCCTGGCGACCGAACCCGGCGACTCCCACGTGCCAATGAGCTGGGGCGCATCCACGCTCAGTTGAAGATCGCCTGATAGACAAAGCCGCTTTTGTGCCTGCCCACGGGCACCAGGAAAATCTCGCATTCCCCCGCGACAGGGTGCTCCAGGCGAAAGATGTCCTGCGGAAACAGCGTCGGCGACTGACTGTGGAAGATCAGGCTGAAGGACTTGTCCGTCGTCGCCGAGCCGTCCAGCGCCGAGGCCTCGACCAGCACGAACTGAACCTCGCCACCCTCGCGTATCGCCACGAACGCGTCGTGCACGTGCGGCAGGAAACTCCGCAGTCCGGGATTTTCCATGACACCACCCTCGTCGAAAAACGCCCATGGTGGATGCCGCTCGGCAGCCATGCAACCAGGACCGAGGGCCTGCGGACTACATCGGCATGGTCTGCTCGTGGCAGCACGATGTGTCAAAGTTGGTCATAAATGGTGCAACCGTGACAGCACGGCATCGTCAAGCCGTCATTGCCCGCCCGCACCCGAAAAGGACTGCCCGGCCATCCGCAGGAATTGCTGGATCAGCGCCTCATGGGCCTCGTCAGCCTGCAACAACTCCCGCGCCATGGCTTCCTGCAAGGCGCTGACGCTCGCGGGCACCGCAGCCAACGGCTTCCTGACGGTGCCGCGCTCGGGCACGTCGAGCTTGACCGGCTCGATGTCGAGCAAATAGGTGATGTCGTAGGCGTGTTCGCTCATGCCACCATCAATGCAACAGGCTTGCCAACCTCCGGCGTCGGCTCCGGGTAGCCATTGCGGGTACGCTAGGCCGCATCGTCCGCCGGGGGTCACCATGAACGCGAGCCGCTTCATTGCAGGACTGCAACCTGCGCTGTTCACTTTGCTGCTTACCCTCGGCTGCGCCGCAAGGGCCGCCGACACGCCACAGGCAAAGTATCCGGCCTACCCCAGCGAGACGCCGGCCAAGTTCGTGCCGGCCACCGGCAGCTTCGACTACGTGCAACGCGACGTGATGATCCCGATGCGCGACGGCGTGAAGCTGCACACCATCATCCTGGTGCCGAAAGGCGCGACGCATGCCGGCATCCTGCTGACCCGCACACCTTACGACGCCAAGGCGCTTACCGCCCACACCATGAGCGGCCACCTCGGCCCGATGCTGCAGGGCTACGACAACCCCACCGACGTGATCGTGGAGGACGGCTACATCCGCGTGGTGCAGGACGTGCGCGGCAAATACGGCTCCGAGGGCGACTACGTGATGAACCGCCCGGTGCACGGGCCGCTGAATCCCACCCCGGTGGACGATGCCACCGACACGTACGACACCATCGACTGGCTGGTGAAGAACATCCCCGAGTCGAACGGCAAGGTCGGCACGCTCGGCATTTCCTACGACGGCTTCGAGCCGCTGATGGCGCTGGTGAACCCGCATCCCGCACTGAAAGTGTCGGTACCGATGAACCCGATGGTCGACGGCTGGATGGGCGACGACTGGTTCCACAACGGCGCCTTCCGCCAGCAAAACATGAGTTACATCTACGAGCAGACCGCCAGCCGCGACAACGGCATCAAATGGTGGACCAGCTTCCATGACGAGTACGACCTGTTCATGCACTTCGGCTCCGCCGGCGAACTGGGCCGGCAATACGGCATGGGGCAGCTCGGCTTCTGGAACAAGGTGCTCGCCCACCCGGCCTACGACAGCTTCTGGAGCGACCAGGCCGTGGACAGGTTGCTCGCCACGCAACCGCTGAAAGTGCCGGTGATGCTGGTGCACAGCCTGTGGGACCAGGAAGACATCTACGGCGCGCTCGCCGTGTACCGCGCGATCAAGCCGAAGGACACCGGCGGCAACATGGTGAAGCTGGTCATGGGCCCGTGGCACCACGGCCAGCAGATCGACGAGGGCAGCTCGCTCGGCGCGATCCGCTTCGGCAGCGACACTGCGAAATATTTCCGCGAGAAGATCCTGCGTCCCTACCTGGCGCAATACCTCAAGGACGGCGCGCCCAGGGCCGACCTTGCCCCGGTCACCGCATTCCAGACCGGCAGCAACCAGTGGCAACGCCTCGACCGCTGGCCGCTCGTCTGCGACAGAGGATGTGCGAGCAAAAGCCGCGCGCTCTACCTGGAGCCGGACCAGCAACTCGGCTTCGCCGCGCCCTCGGCCGGCGCGGCATACGACGAATACATTTCCGATCCGGCCCACCCGGTGCCGTTCCGCGCCCGACCGATCCAGCCCATCGGCTACGACGCCGGCCAGACCTGGTCGCAATGGCTGGTCGACGACCAGCGCGAAGCCTCCGGCCGCACCGACGTGCTCAGCTACATCTCCGCACCACTCACCGCACCGCTGACGATCGCCGGCGCGCCCGAGGTGAACCTGGTCGCCTCCACCAGCGGCACCGACAGCGACTGGGTGGTCAAGCTGATCGACGTCTACCCCGACCAGGTCGCCGAGCAGCCCGAAATGGGCGGCTACCAGCTCGCCGTGTCGATGGACATCCTGCGCGGCCGCTACCGCGAAGGCTTCGCCGAAGCCAAACCGATCGCCGCCAACCAACCGCTCGCCTACCGCTTCCCCCTGCCCGCCGCCAACCACGTCTTCCTGCCCGGCCACCGCATCATGGTGCAGGTGCAGTCGAGCTGGTTCCCGCTGTACGACCGCAACCCGCAGAGCTTCGTGCCCAATATCTTCTGGGCCAGGCCGGCGGACTACGTGAAGGCGACGCAGCGGGTTTATCACGCGCCGGACAAGGCCAGCTTCATTGCGTTGCCGGTGATCGGTGGCTAAAGCAGCCACCATTACCCGCGGCGCATACGTTTGCCTATATCCACGCCGTTCTTAGCGTTCGGCTGGCTCAACCCAATAATCCATTCAGTGTCGGCTTTCGACCCTGAGGAGTGATCCGACGCCCTGATCCGGCTGCCGCAAAGCCGCCGGTCGTAACGTTGCCCCATGCTCGGCATGCGCAGCTTGGGTTAGGAACAGCAGAGGAGCTACGTGCGATTTCCGCCCGCGGGGCATCCGCTTGCAAATCACCTATGGCTCGCCTTACAGTGAACCATATGGTTCAGTATCAAGCCCGCCTCGACACGACGTTCGCCGCGCTCTCCGATGTCACCCGGCGCGGCGTGCTGGAGCAGCTCGGGGGTTCAGATGCCTCCATCACCGACCTTGCCCAACGGTTTCACATGACCCTTACGGGCATGAAGAAACACGTCAGCATCCTGGAGCAGGCCGGGCTCGTGACCACCGAGAAGGTCGGGCGCATACGAACCTGCAAGCTCGGGCTGCGCCGGCTGGAAGAAGAGGCCGCCTGGATTGAGCGTCACCGCCAACTCTGGAGCGCGCGCTTCGATGCGCTGGACGAGCTTGTCGAACACCTGAAACGCAAGGAGAAGGCAGATGCCAAACGAAAAAGAAGGTAGTTCCGCCGCCATGAATCGCACCGACGTGAAGCGCAAGTCCGACCGCGAACTCATCGTGACGCGTACGTTCGATGCTCCGGTGCACCTTGTCTTCGAAGCATGGAGCAAACCCGAACTCTTCAAGCTTTGGTGGGTTCCGAAGTCGGCGGGCATGTCGCTGGTCTCGTGCGACATGGATATTCGCACCGGAGGCACGTATCGCCTCGTGTTCAGCCATCCGGCCTTCGATCAACCGATGGCGTTCTTCGGCACGTACCAGGAAGTGACGCCGAACGAACGCCTCGTATGGACGAACGAAGAAAGCGACCAGGGCGCCGTGACCACGGTGACGTTCGAGGAAAAGGCCGGCAAGACGCTGGTCACCCTGCACGAACGCTATCCTACGGAAGCGGCCCTCGACGAAGCTCTCGCCGGTTCGGCGGAAGGCTTGCCCGAGCAGTTCGCGCAGCTGGATGAGTTGCTCGCGGAAAGATCGTGACCACACCGCAGCCAGCGGCACATGGAAGTGATCGTGATGAAACATCACGATCACTTCCGCGCTGGCCAGTTCGGCGCCACGCGAGGACGCTATGCTCAGACGCGATTTCCTGAAGACTGCCATGGCGACTGCGGTGTTGATTGCGGCCCTTCCCGTTCAAGCCAGGGAGACTCCCGCCATGTCGATCGAGCATTTTGCCGACGTCGATGGCCAGCATCTTTTCTACAGCGTGCATGGCGCCGGCAAGCCGCTCATGCTTCTCCACGGCGGCATCGACCCGGACAGCTTCGGGAGCAATCTGGCCGAACTGGCCAAGGGCCGGCAGGTGATCGCCGTCCATCTCCAGGCACATGGACGCACGCCAGACACCGACAGGCCGCTGCGCAGTGAAACGATGGGCGATGACATTGCCGCCCTGATCGGCCACCTGAACCTCGGCAAGGCCGACGTGATGGGCTACTCGCTGGGCGCCAGCGTCGCGCTGCAGACGGCTATCCGCCATCCGGACGTGATAGACCGGCTCGTGCTCGTGTCCGCGGCGATGAGGCAGGACGGCTTCTATCCGGAGGGAGTGGCGGCCTTCAAACAATTGGAGGCCAACGCTGCCACGTTGGGCCCTGGCGTCAAGGCATCGCCGTTGGGGAAGGCCTATCCCGATGTCGATTGGACCAATCTCTTCAGGAAGGTCGGCGACCTGACCAAGCGCCCCTTCGACTGGAGCGCCGACGTCGCCAGGCTTCGGGCACGCACACTGCTGGTCTTTGCCGACGCCGACACCATCCGGCCCGAACACATGGTCGAGTTCTGGAAGGCACTGGGAGGCGGCCAGCGCGATGCCGGGATCGATGGCTCCCTGCGGCCCGCAAACGAGCTCGCCATCGTGCCGAACACGACCCACTACACGCTCGCCGTCGATCCCATGCTGCCGGAGATCGTCGACCGCTTCCTCGGACCTGCATCGAAGGCAGCAGGCTAGGCCCGCGAAGCGCCCAGCCTACGGCCGCCCGCCTTTTACCGCCTCGAGCTGCACCCGCAGAATCCGCCGCAACTCCAGGATCGCCGCCGGGGTTTCCTGCACGCTGTGCCAGGAAGGGATCGCCAGTTCGGAGTCGGCGCCATCGAGGTGGGCGCTGCTGTAAGGCACGACACCATCGCTGGTGGTGGGCAGCGGGCCTTTGGGTTTATAGACGCCAACGATCGTGTGGTAGTGCACGCGCGGCGAGATCGGCAGGTTGGCCGCTGCCTTGATGAAGGGGTCGGCGTCGCTGAGGTTGTCGATGCTGTTGGGCACGTGCAGCGCGGGACCTTGCTTGCCGGAGTCGTCTTTAAGCAGTTCCGACAGGCTGGCCACTTCTTTCAACACGGTGACCGGCAGGCGGATCAGTTCACCGATCCAGCGCGCCAGCCGGTGCTGCGCGTAGGGCGTGCCGCGATGCGGCGAGGCGAGGAACACCGCGCGGGTCACCTGCGGCATCGGGGTGAACTGCAGGTAGGGCGCCAGGCGTTGCCGCACGCGCGTACGTTTCGCCGGCGACAGGTTGGAGCGCAGCGGCACCACGTCCCATAGCCGGTCACCGCTGGAGGACACCAGCAGGCGCGCGATGACGCCGCCCATGCTGTGTCCGACCAGCACCATGTTCTGCGAGGCACGGGCGCGACCGCCGGGATCGTAGTGCTTCAGGGTCGCGTCCAGCGCCTTGCGAATGCTGGCGAGGTTGACCGCGACCGGCGCGTTGGTCGGGTAATAGACCTCCCACACCTGATAGTTGCGGCGCAGTTCCTCGTCGCCCATCACCTCGTTGGCCACGTTGATCCATGCTTCCGGACTGCTGGCCAGGCCATGCAGCATCACCACAGTCAGGCGGTCGGGATCGTACGGCTGCATCAACAGCACGCGCGGGGTTTTCAGGCCGCCCTCGCGCCCCAGCAACGAACGGATCGACTGGCTCGCGAAGCCCGAACGGGCCAGCCAGACACCGTAGGCCGCGGTGAAGTTGGCACCCAACGGAACCTTGCGGTCGCCGATGGTCATGCTGTCGTCGCGATACGGATCGCGCGCCACCAGTTGCACCTGCCTGGTGGCCAGCACGTCGGCCAGGGTGGAACCGGCGAAGACCAGCGCACCGGTCATCGAAACATAATCCGGATCACGCCACGGCACGTCGCTGGCGGCCTCGCGCGCTGGCGCAACCGCGACGAAGTCCGAACCAAAACCATCGCGCCGGTAGATATTGCGCAGACCGTTGAAACGCAATCCCGCGGCGGGGATGAGTTCGGCTGGCGGGTGTCCCCGATCGGCCAACCGCAGGTCGGTCTGCGGCCGCAGGACAGTCCAGCCGGCCAGTGATGTTTGTGTCCACTGCGAACCCAGCTTCGGCAACTCCTGGAAGAAGCGGCTCACCGCGCGCTGCACGGCAAAATTGTAGAAGCCAAGCACCTGTCCCTGGCGCATTTCGAAAGCCCGCTCGGTCGGCTGGCGCGCGGTGTAGAACAGGTAGACATAGGCGTAACGCGCGGACTGCAGGTAGGCATCCAGCGTTGGCGCATCCATTGCCGCATCGGTCTTCGCCCGGTCACTCTTGATCGCCTTGCCCAGCCAGAGTTCGGCCAGTGCCGAAAAGCGCTGCTCGTCACTCAAACCCGGTGAATGCGCGAGGACATCGGTGCAGTCGGCGAATCCGTCCCGACAGCTGTCTGTGGTCAGCGCCACCACGTTGAGTGCCTGCACCGTGCTGTCGCTCAGGCGGTGGCTGCCGATCACGTCGGCGCGTCGCTCGTTGGCGTAATCGTGTGGCTTGACGTGACTCACGCCGACCATCGCGCAGGCGTTCAGGCAGAGCAGCGCGGCGAGCACCAGGCAGCGCGTGACTCCTACCTGCATTCCACTTTCCATGGGCGTCGTGTCCGTCCGGCCAGGCGAGACACGATTGTAGCCATGCCCGCCTGCGCGAGACAGTTGCCCACGGCGCGGTGGCGCATGGATTGTGTTCCCCACGCCAAAACGGCACGCTGGCGCGGTGACCGCGACTTTGGGAAGACGATGGCGAACAAATGCTGGATGATCGTGCGGATGGTGCTTGTCGTACTGGCGGCACTCGTCACCCTGGTCTCCGGAGCGTGGGGTGCGATGGCGTTGTGGTATCAGCTGCCTGGCGGCGCCGTGGTCCGGATGCTCGGCAGTGCCGTATGGATTGTCGTCGTGATCGCCCTCGCCGCCATCACGATCAGTCGGCGCAGCTGGCTGCCGCTGGGCGCATACGTGGCCATGTACGCGGTGTTGCTTGGATGGTGGGTCAGCATTGCGCCGTCCAATCAGCGGATCTGGGCGGACGACGTATCCCGGCCGCTGGTCGGCAAGGTGGTTGGCAATGAAGTCACCCTCGACAACGTGCGCAATTTCAACTGGCGCAGCGACACCGATTACGACGCACGCTGGGAAACCCGCCACTACGACTTGGATCATCTCGCCTCGGCCGATGCCGTGCTGTCGTACTGGAGCAGCAAGGCGATCGCGCACGCGATGATCTCGTTCGGTTTCGACGACGGCAGCCACGTGGTTTTTTCGGTCGAGATCCGCAAGCAACGCGGGCAGCAGTATTCGGCCATCGGCGGTTTCTTCAAGCAGTTCGAAACCGCCCTGGTCGCCGCCGACGAGCGCGACATCATCCGCGTGCGCACCAACGTCCGTGGCGAGGACGATTACCTGTATCCGCTACGCATGAACAAAGCGGCGATGCGCGCGCTGTTCCTTTCCTACGTGCACGCTGCCAATACGCTGGCCGGCACGCCGGCGTTCTACAACACCATCACCTCGAACTGCACCACCATCGTCTACCGCATGGCGCGGCAGATCGATCCCGGCTTGCCGTGGGACATCCGCCTGCTGATGACCGGCTACCTGCCGGGTTATCTGCACGACGCCGGCGCGGTGGACCAAAGCGTGCCGGTCGACGAATTGCGTCGCCGTGGCCGAGTCACCGAACGGGCCAGAAACACTACGGCTGGCGACGATTTCTCGCGCGCGATCCGCGCCGGCATGGAGTGACGGCGCGGCGATTCCGACCGTTACTGCGCCAGCTCGAACCGCGTCACCCGCTTGACCGGATCGGCTTCGACCAGAGTCACCTTGACGTCGGCGCCGAGCGGCAGGGCCGATGCACTGGATACGCTGGCTTCGATCGCAGGATCACGCACGATGACGATGCCTTTGCCGGGAGCGTTGGCGGCGACCTCGACGATCGCACCGTTGAACGTTTCGCCAACACGCGGTGCCAGCGCGGCGGCTTCGGCCAGATCGAGCACGGCTTTCTCGTACTGGCTGGCACG
This sequence comes from Rhodanobacter sp. Col0626, assembly GCF_049994385.1. GTDB lineage: Bacteria > Pseudomonadota > Gammaproteobacteria > Xanthomonadales > Rhodanobacteraceae > Rhodanobacter. The sequence goes on along the minus strand of NZ_CP188260.1, from coordinate 1,095,809 downwards.
ATGGCCGGAGGCCTGCATCGTGGCGGGCAGGCCCGGCAACGCGGCGAGCACCCAGTCGGGCACCGGCTGTTTCGCGCACAAGGCCACGCAGACTTCGCCGGTGTAGCGATCGACCAGCCGACGCAGCGGCGCGGTGGCATGGGTGTATTCCGCAGCCAGCGCCCATTGCTTCGGTTGCGCGGGCAGACTGCCGTTGAACGCGGCGTAGCCGGCGCCGCGCAGCACCGTGGTGCATGCGGTCAGCATCGCGACGTGGGTGTCTTTGGTGGGGTCGAGCGAGCGGATGAAATCGGGATAGCTCTGTCCGGCCGGCCACACAATGCCGAGCCCTTGCGCCGTGAGGCGTAAACGCTGCAACGATTGCGGCTCGGGTTCGGGCAAGGTGCGCAGCAGGCCGACCCTGGCCTGCACCATCAGCTGCGCTGCCGCCATGCCGGTCAGCAGTGAGATCTGTTCGTTCCAGTCCTCGACCGCCAGCCGCGCGCGGAAGGCCAGCGTCCAGCGGCCATCGACCACGTCGATCTCCTGCTCTGGCAGCGGCAGGCTGATGCCGCCGCGCGCCTGCTCGCGCTGTTTGCGCAGCTCGCCGATCTCGCGCAGCACGGCCCACATCGGGTCGGCGGTACCGGCATCGATCTGCTGTTGCACGCCGACATAGTTGAGTTTGGCGCGACTGCTGACGCGGGCACGGCACACGTCGATGCTGCCGATCCCGCCAGTCTTGTCCAGTTCAATCGTCCACAGCAAGGCAGGCCGCAGCTGGCCAGGCAGTAACGAGGTGGCGCCTTCGGACAACACCTTCGGATGCAGCGGAATCTTGACGTCCGCGCCGTACAAAGTCTCGCCGCGGCGGTTCGCTTCAAGGTCGACCGGGTCACCGGCTGTAACGAACGCGGCGACGTCGGCAATCGCGTAATACACGCGGTGGCCGCTGTCGGTGCGCTCGACGTACATCGCCTGATCCAGATCCATCGATTCCGGTGGATCGATCGTGACCAGCGCGATGTCGGTGCGATCCAGTTCCGGTAACCGTGGACTGGCAGCGGCCTGCGCCGCAGCGGCTTCGACTTCCGGCGGAAACGCCAGCGGCAGTTTCAGCTGGCTCTGGATGTCGTGCATACCCTGCACGAGCACATTGTCGTCGATGGGCTGGATGTGGATGCGACGGGTGGTAGTCGGCACAGGCGATCTTCCTTGCTTAGGTGGTATTCGGCGGCCCGGAACGGAGACGCTGCCCCGGCCGTTGCCGCAAGCACCAAAATATACACGTGGCGAGCGGGACTACCGCGCCCTGCACGCAAGGTGTAGAAACGACGATCTCACCCTGCCACCGATCGCCGCCCATGACCGACCTGCCCCTGCTGATTCGTCTGGCCGAAGACGACGACGATTTCATCCTCGCGCTGGTGCCGCGCTTCGTTGATTTCACCCTGCCGCCATGGCGGCGACGGCACGAATGCATCGAGGGCATCCGCAATGATCTGCTGCGGCACCTCGAAGACCAGCCGGCCAACAGCTATCTGTTCGTGGCCGAGGATGCCGACGGCGAGCGGGTCGGTTTCATCCACCTGCAACGCACCGCGGATTTTTTCACCGGGCGCAGCAACTGCCACGTCTCCGATCTGGCGGTAGCACCGAAACACGAAGGCAAGGGCGTCGGCAAGGCGCTGCTCGCGCACGCCGAGACGTGGGCGCGCGAGCATCACTGCCAGCTGGTGACGCTGGCGGTGTTTCCCGGCAATGAGCGTGCCCGCGCGCTGTACGAAGCCTCCGGCTATGCGCCGGACCTGCTTCGGCTGGCCAAACCGCTGCACTGACGCCGCGCACGAAAAAGCCGCCCGCAGGCGGCTTTTTCCTGGTTACCCGATGAACGGCGTAATCAGTTGGTGGTGCCGCTGGCAGCCGCTTCGGCCTGCTCGCGTTCGTCCAGGCGCTGGGCCAGGCGATCGATGTTGGCCAGCGACAGCAGGTGCGCGTAGACCCAGCCCATGGCACCTTCACGCACAAGTTCGTTGGTGATCTTCTCGTCCAATGCACGCAGCTTGTCTTCGTTGATCACGAACAGCCCGTTGAGGTTGATCGCCTTGCCTTCCTTGCCGTCCTGACCGTCTTTCTGCAGCCGGACGTTGCGCGGCTCCAGCAGGTCGTGCTTGACCAGCTGCTCCATGAACCACTTGGTGCGCGCGATGTTCTGCTGGAATTCACCGAGAAAGCCGACGGCATTGGCCAGCATCTCGCTGTCGGTGCCGTCTTCCTTGAACAGGCGCTCGCCTTCGCTGGCGTTGAAACCCTCGTAGGATTCATCGAGGAACACCGTGAAGTCGTCGCCCTCCTGATCGACCGGCTTTTCGGCCAGCACGAACGGATAACGACGCACGAACGCCGGGATGTAGGTGTTCGACGCCCAGTGGCCCTCGGCGTCCACATAAAGGTTTTCGTTCTGGCGCAAACCCAGCATGGCGACCGGGCCTGCGCTGGCAACGTCGTTGCCGGTGAACACGATCAACAGATCGCGCGCGGCAACCCCGAACTCGACGCCGGTCAGTGGCACCGAATGGGCGTTCATCGCGAACTTTACGTTCGGCACGCCCTTCAAGCGCAGATCCTTGTGTTCGGTACGATTGAGCGGCACCGGGCGCTCGTAGAAAAGAACTTCAGCCACGTTGACTACCTCTGCCCTCGCCGTGCCGGGTCACCACCGAAGCGCCCCTACCAAACCCGGCGTCGGGTCTGTGTTGACTGTCAATCATATCAGTGCTTTGGCGCGACGTGCGACTGTCGGCGTAAAGCCCCTAGCCGGATTTGCATGCGAATTGCAATGGAAATGTTCTATGCTGGCTGCAGACAAGCATTCCGCATTGCCTAGACATTCTTTCGAAGCCCTGGCTGAAGGACGGTTTACATGCTGATGGAAGTGCCAAGTCGGGCCGATATCAACGCGACCCGCGTGTTGTCACTGGACGCCGCCGGTCGCATCCTCGACTGGATCAGCTGGCAGGACGCGGCATGCCTGTACGTCCGTGACGTGGTGGCCTGGACGCTGGGCGACCCCTGCCTCACCGTGCATGGCGGCCACAATCGCCAACTTGGCGTGCAAAGCCTGCTGCAACTGCATCCGATCATCGCCAGCACCGGCCATTGTCGCGAGCATGCGATCGATCCGGCCCCGGCACTGACCAACACCGCCCTGTTCGCCCGCGATCGCCACATCTGCCTCTATTGCGGCGAGCATTTCGTTCGCGCCGAACTGACCCGCGACCACGTGCTGCCGATTTCCAAGCACGGCAAGGACGAGTGGGAGAACGTGGTGAGCGCCTGCCTCGCCTGCAATTTGCGCAAGAGCAACCGCACCCCGCAGCAGGCCAACATGCCGCTGCTGGCGATACCGTACCGGCCGAGCTGGGTCGAGCACCTGATCTTGTCCAATCGCAACATCCTGGCCGACCAGATGGAGTTCCTGGTCAGCCGTTTGCCGCGCGACCGGCGACCGATGGCCACGGCTGCCTTTGCCTGAGCTCAATCGGCAGCGTCGTCCTCGCCCTCGTCGTTGTGCATGTCCTTGATGTCCTTCTCGATCGAGGACAGGTCACCGTAGGCCTGCTTCGCCAGCTTGCAGTAGTGCTTGCGGATGCGATCCAGGTCGTCCTCGTCCAGCTCCTCCAGGTTCAGCAGCGCGTTGTGCGCATGGCTGGTTCGGATCAGTTCGTCCAGCTTGATCTGCAACGATGCGGTATCCCTGTTCTGGCTGTTCTGGATCAGGAATACCATTAGGAAGGTGATGATCGTGGTGCCGGTGTTGATCACCAGCTGCCAGGTGTCGCCAAAATGGAAGAACGGCCCGCTGGCGGCCCAGACGATCACCACCAGGGCCGCCAGCAGGAAGGCCATGGGCCGCCCGGCACCGCGCGCGGTGGCCTCGGCGAAGCGACGAAAGATCGAGGGAGAATTCACGGATCACACCTTGTTTCGGGGAGTGAGTGAAAGCGTCGCGCGCAGCATGTCTTCGCCATGTGCAGACCGCCGCCTGACCCGCCACGCCGCGTTTGTTCATACGCCCGCCCTTGCCCCGCCCCCTCGCTGGGCCAACAATACGCAGATGAACGATCTTTCCCGCTACCCCCACCTGGCCCCGATCGATACGCCGGCCGACCTGCGCCGCGTGCCGGACGAAGAACTGCCGGCGGTCGCCGACGAGCTGCGCCAGTACCTGATCGAGGCCGTGGCAAGCTCCGGCGGCCACTTCGGCGCAGGCCTGGGCGTGGTGGAGCTGACCGTGGCGCTGCACCACGAATTCGACACGCCGCATGATCGGCTGGTGTGGGACGTAGGCCATCAGTGCTACCCGCACAAGATCCTCACTGGCCGGCGTGAGCGCATCACCACCATCAAGAAGAGGGACGGCCTGGCACCGTTTCCGCGCCGCGAGGAAAGCGAATACGACACCTTCGGCGTCGGTCATTCGTCCACCTCGATCTCCGCCGCGCTGGGCATGGCGATCGCCGCCCAGCGCAAGGGCGACCATCGGAAGGTGGTGGCGGTGATTGGCGATGGCGCGATGACCGCCGGCATGGCGTTCGAGGCGCTGAACCATGGTGGCGACGTGGAGCCGGACATGCTGGTGGTGTTCAACGACAACGGCATGTCGATCAGCGAGAACGTCGGTGCACTGACCAAGGTGATGGCGCGCGCAATGGCCAGCCGTCGGCTCAACCAGTGGCGTGAGCGGGCCAAGCGTGCGATCCCGAAAAAATCCTTCTTCGGCCGCTGGTTCAAGCGCTGGGAGGAGCACGCCAAGGGCATGTTCGTGCCCTCGACGCTGTTCGAGGAGCTCGGCTTCCACTACACCGGTCCGATCGACGGCCACAACATTCCGCAATTGCTGCAGGCGCTGCGCACGGTGAAGAACCTGCCCGGCCCGCAATTGCTGCATGTGATCACCACCAAGGGCAAGGGTTACGCTCCGGCCGAACAGGCGCAGATCGAATATCACGCAGTCGGCCCGTTCGATCCGCAGGCCGGCCTGGTGAAAAAAGGCGCGCCAGCCAAACCGACCTATACCGACATCTTCGGCGACTGGCTGTGCGACCAGGCCGCCGTCGACCTGCGTCTGCTCGGAATCACCCCGGCGATGCGCGAAGGTTCCGGGCTGGTACGTTTCTCGAAGGAATATCCGCAGCGCTATTTCGACGTGGCGATCGCCGAGCAGCATGCGGTGACGCTGGCCGCGGGCATGGCCTGCGAAGGCGCCAAACCCGTGGTAGCGATCTACTCCACCTTCCTGCAGCGCGCCTACGACCAGGCGATCCACGACGTCGCCCTGCAGAACCTCGACGTGACGTTCGCGATCGACCGCGCCGGGGTGGTCGGGCCGGACGGCGCCACCCATTCAGGCAGCTTCGACCTCACCTTCCTGCGCTGCCTGCCGAACATGCTGATCATGGCGCCGGCCGACGAGAACGAGTGCCGCATGATGCTCTCCACCGGCTTCCAGTACGCCGGCCCCGCCGCCGTGCGCTATCCGCGCGGCACCGGCCCGGGCGCTGCGATCCATCAGGAGCTGGACACGCTGCCGATCGGCAAGGCCGAACTGCGCCGGCGTGGCCGCGGCCTGGCTTTGCTCAGCTTCGGCGCGATGCTGGCACCGGCCGCCACGGTCGCCGCCGAACTCGACGCCACCCTGGTCAACATGCGTTTCGTGAAACCACTGGACGAAACCATGATCGTGGAACTGGCGAAAACCCACGACGCTTTTGTCACCCTGGAAGACAACGCGATTGCCGGCGGGGCCGGCTCCGCCGTGGCCGAATGCCTGGCAGCGCACGGCATCACCCTGCCGATCCTGCATCTGGGCCTGCCCGACGTTTATCTGGAACACGGCAGCCGCGATGAAGTACTGGTCATGGCCGGCCTCGACCTGCCGGGCATCCGCAACGCCATCCGTGCACGCTTTCCGCAACCCGCCGCGACCAGCATCGCGAGCGCGAGCTGATTCCTGCGTCACGCGATCGGACAAGGCTAGAACGGCAGGTTGACCGACACGCCGAGCGTGCGCGGCGTGGTCAGTTGCACCAGCATCGGGCCGCCCACGCTGGCGAGGAAATTGATCGCTTCTGAATTCAGTGTGCCCACTGGCGCGTGCCGATCGAGCGCGTTGCGCAGATAGATGTCCACGCTGGCACCGTGACTAAGCACCACGCCGGCATCGAGGTCGAGCTGGCCCATGCCCGGAAGCCTGAAGTCCGGATCGCTGGAGTCATTGGCGAAGCCGGCATGGCGCCGACTCGACAAGCGCAGGACAGCCCCTGCATACGCTGCGTCGCCGGCCAGATGAAAGTTGTAGCGCGTGTCGAGCGTGGCGGTCTGCCGGGCGGAGTATGGCAAGGGCGCGCCCGAGGCGATGCCCAGTTCGGGGCGCGCATCGAGTGTGCGCGCATGAGTATAGGCGGCCGATGCATTGATGCGCCAGTGGCCGGGAGTGAAGCTCGACTGCAGCTCCAGGCCATCGATGCGTGCATTGCCCGCGTTCTGGATGATGGTGTTGCCAAGCGTGTACGTATACAGCTGCAGGTTGTGCCACTCGATATCGTAGGCATCGACGCCGAGGCTGATCGTGCCGTCCAGGTGGCTGCCCTTGTAGCCGAGTTCGTAGCTGGTCAGCGAGTCGGCACCGAAGGTATTTTTCGCGTTGGCGTTGGGCCCGAGGATGGTGCTGTTCACCGGTGCCTGCAGGCCGCCCGGCCGATAGCCGGTCGAGGCGCGCATGTAGTAGGAACGCGTCTTGTCGGGGCGGTAACTGACCGTGAGCATCTTGGTGATGTCGTCGCTCACCATGTGCTCGTGGAAACCGCCGGGGCTGCCCGCCACCGGGCCATCCTCGACATTCGACAGGTGTTGGCTGTTGCCGCTGGCACGCACGCCGCCGGCAATATCCCATTGCGGCGTGACGTGCCAGGTGAGGTCGCCGTAGCCGGCGTACTCGGTGAAGCCCGCGCGTACTTGTTGCCCGAGCAGCCGGTAGATGCCCGGCGGCGGCAGCTGGGCACCGAGCAGGCTGTACTGCTCCCACAAATTCTCGCGATTGAACCAGGCGCCGACCAGCCAGTCGAAACGTGCTCCCTTGCGCGAGGTGAGACGCACTTCCTGCGACGCCTTGTGCACGTCGTAACCGGAGTCGACATAGAGCGTACTGAGTTGCCGGTCGACACCGAACACCGGACCGAGCACGTTGAGCAGGGCCAGGAAGGCATCCGGATAGTCCTGCACGCTGCGGTTGACGAAGTTCTGGTACGAGCTGATCCAGTCCAGATTGGCCCAGCCGAAGTCGTAGCTGGCGCGGAACGCATACAGCTGCAACGTCTGCGTGAATGGCTCGCGGTGATTGAGCCGGCGGTTGTACGGGCCGCCGGAAATGGGTTGGCCGGTGGTCAACGAATAGTCCGCCATCGACAGGCCGTCGGCAGCGATCTTCTGTGCCATCGCGCTGAGGTTGAAACTGAGCCGATCGGTGGGGTCGACCTGCAACTGCACGCGCACGCCCTTCGTGTGCGTGCGATCCGCGCCCTCGGCCGGTGCTTCGCCCACCGCGCGGTAGACCCCGGCGCTGTGCTGATCGAACGCCGACACCCGCAAGGCAGCCACATCGCGCAGCAACGGCAGATTCGCCGTGGCGCGTTCCGTGTAGTTCATTCCGGCTTGCTGCGTGTGCGAAATATCGAAGCCGGCGGAACCGGAGAAGTCGCTGGTATCCGGCTTGTTGGTGACGTACTTGATCAGGCCACCCATCGAACCGGCGCCGTACAGCGTGCCCTGCGGGCCGTAGAGAAATTCCACGTGGTCGAGGTCCATCAGCGCCGCATCGAACAAGAAGGTGGCGGCCGACGCATACACGGTACTGCCACCGACCGGCACGTCGTCGATGTAGACGGAGACGGTGGGGCTGGTCTGATTGCCGGTGGAAACACCGCGCATGATCACCTCGCCCTCCCCGGTGCCACCCTGGCTGGCGAAGAACACGCCCGGCTGGTACGAAGCGTAGTCGCTCAGCGTGCGCGCACCGAGTTGTTGCAGCGTTTGCGCGGACACCGTGTTGACGTGCATCGGCACCTCGCGTGAAGGCTCGCGCCGCCGGTTCGCGGTAACGATCACTTCACCCAGCGTCGTCGCATTCCGTGTCTGCGAAACTGCATTTCCGGCGGGCAACGGCGCGGATGAAGCGGTGGCCGGATCACTGCTCGACTGCGCGACGGCTAGGGCCGGGGCAAGCAATAACGACATGCCAATCGCGCAACAGCCGCGCGGGCCACCCCAAGCAGGCCAGACTCGCATCCAGTCAAAGCTGCTTTGCGAATGAAACTGCATGCGCATGCGTCCTCATCTGGCAAGGAACCGTCAGGCGCGGCAACGGATTCGAGCCCGCATGCGCGTTCGACCGGCGGATCCAGCTTAGTCCTCCGACTGCTGCCGCACTACCTGCGCCAGAGGGGGCGGCGATCAGCGGCAACAGCCACCACTGATCCGGTCGCGCCCTTCCAGATCCCTTGCCGTGAAGACCTCGGCATAGCCCGCGTCGACCAGCAACGCACGCGCGGCGTCACCCTGGTTCCATCCATGCTCGAACAGCAACCAACCGTCCGCACGCAGGTGGACGTGGGCCTCGCGCACGATGCGCCGGATGTCATCGAGTCCATCGCGCCCCGACGCAAGCGCACCGGACGGTTCGAAGCGCAGGTCACCCTGTGCCAGGTGCGGATCGGCGGCCTCGATGTAGGGCGGATTGGAAACGATCAGATCGAACAACTGCCCGGCCAGCGGTGTCAGCCAGTCGCCATGCAGGAAGGCGACGTTGCCGATGGCATGCCGTTGCGCATTGCGTTGCGCGACGGCGAGCGCCGCGGCGCTCGCATCGGTGGCGATGACGTTTGCCCGCGGGCGCTCGCTCGCGATCGCCAACGCGATGGCGCCGCTGCCGGTACCCAGATCCGCCACGCTGCACACCGCATTCAGCGGCAGACGTTGCAGCGCCAGCTCCACCAGCAACTCGGTTTCCGGGCGCGGGATCAACGTGGCCGGCGTCACCTCCAGGTCCAGCGACCAGAACCCACGCCGCCCCGTGATATACGCGACCGGCTCGCCGGCCGCGCGACGTTCGAGCAGGCTGGCGTAGGCCTTCTGGACGTCCCTATCCAGCACATCATCGGCATGCGTGAAAAGCCAGCTTCGCGGCTTCTGCACGACGTGCAACAACAGCAGCTCGGCATCGACGCGTTCGCCGAGCTGGTCGGTGGCATGGGCCAGCATGCTGCGCAGGTCAGGCATCGCGCGGCGGCTCCGTCATCGGCGGCAGCTGCGGCGGCACCACGCCAGGTTTCGGCTCGCGCCTGCGCCAGTAGCCACCGCGCGTCCATGCGTCGAAGCCCCAGCGCAACCAACCGATCAGCGCGTTGGCCAGCCACAGCGCCCACGCCAACATGGCGATCTTGTAGACCCATAGCGAGACGCTGAATACGCCACCGCTCGGCAATGCACTGCTGCTCTGATCAGCGAACCAGCGCAGGCTCCACGCGCCGGAATCGTTGCCCGCCACATGCATGTCCGGCAGGCCGAGCAATCCCTTGGGCACTGCGGCAACCAGAACCAGCAAAGCCAATACGGTGAGCGCGGCGAGCCCGAACTGCAGCAGATTGAACCTCATTGCTCCCAACTGCTCCGATGGTGTGTGGCGTGCGCGCAAGCCCAGCAGGATCAGCCACAGCACCACCAGCGCGTAGGCGCTCCAGGCAAACGCGGAGAAGCCCAGCCCAAGCAGCAACCAGTGACGGAAACGCAGTGGCGTCGGTGCATAACGGGCCAGCAGCCAGGCGGCGAGCAACAGCACGACCAGTTGCGACCAATACAGCACGGCCGGCCCGGTGGTCGGCCCCCATGTCCACACCACCCAGCGATCCTGCGGCAATTGCAGGTTGAGGCTGATGTTCGCCATCGGCGCATGCAGCGCAAAGACCGGCGTACGCGTCTGCATCGCGACGCCATGTGGCTCACGCAACCGTAGCGTGTAATCGTGCTCGCCCGGCAGCAGCGGCAGGCCGAGCTTGCCGTCGCGCACGGCGAGGTTGACAGGCTCGCCGTCGCGATGCGCGTCGAGCAGCTCGGCCCCGGCAGGCAGGTTGATGGCATGCTCGCCACCCCGCGTGCTGCGCGCGTGCAGGCTCAGGGTGGTTTCGCTGGCCCGCTCACCTGTGGCGCTGGTCAGCTGTACACCGTCGAATGCCAGGCTGTCGCCCGCTATCGCTGCCGGCTGGTCGAACGCCAGCTGGAGGGTTTCGCCCGGCAATGGCTGATACAGAAGACCCTCATCGCTGGCGCTGGTGGGAACGCCCTTGGCATCGACATGCCACATCGGCGCCGCATGGATTTCCCAGACTTCGGCACGCTCGCCGAGCGCCGGCGCCTTCAAGGCAAGCCGGGCGGCATGATCGAGGCGGCTGGTCCAACTCACCGTGTTGCTGTTCGCGTTGAAGGTGATGCCGATCCGGCCGTCCTTGACCAGCGTGTCATCGCCCTGTGGATGCTCACCGGGCAGCAGCGGCAACGTGGTACTGAAACCACCCTGCTGCGGGGCGATGCGTTCGGCCACGTTCTGCACCGTCCAGTCGAGGCCAAGCACCAGGCTGCGGGTCAGCCGCACATAGGGTGGGAAATTCTGGACGGCCGGCAGGCTCTTGCCGTCGCTCGCGGTGCGCACGCGATGCAACGCAATGCTGTCGCCCAGCGCTCGCCCATCGTCGACGCCGTCGAGCGACCAACCTTGGCCGCTGAACGTGACACGCTGCGGCCGCTGCGCGAAACGCAAGCTCGCGCTGTCGGTAGCGGCGATGCGGTAGTGCAAGCTGACCCGGTGCACGCCGCGGTCCAGCCGCACCAGCAGCTGGCCGGCATTCCTGGTGAGCGGCGCATCGGCATGACCGTCCACCGCAACAGCCAGCAGCTGCATCGCGTCATCGGCTTGTGGCAACGGCATCGCCACCGGTGCGCCCACGTGCGCGTCCAGCTCGACATCCAGCGCATCGCCCGTGACCTGTAGCTGCGCCTGCGCGAGATCGGCACAGTCCGGCGCGCATTTCGGCGCTTCGGTCAGGCGGGTACGCAACTGATCAAGCAAAGGCTGGCTTGGCAGGTCTTGCGCACGCACGCCGTGTGGCAACAGCGCGAGAGCGAGCAGCGCAGCGCCCACCACGCTGCGGCCGCGCCATTCCGGCCAGCGACCGCGCAGCGGCAGCAGCAGGATCGATACCAGCCTGGCCAGCAAGGCGGCCAGCAGCAGAACCATCGCCACGCGAAGCGACCGCACCAGCCACGCCGGCGCAATCACCAGCCGGGTGCTCTGGTCCACGGTTACCGGTCCGGACCAGCCCAATCGATAATTGTTGCCCTGGTTCCAGCGCGGCATGCCGGCACCGGCCTGGATGATGCTGCGGGTGTCGACCTGGCTGTTCGCATGGCCCGCAGCCGTCGGCGCTGCGGAAAGGGCGTTCGACGACATCGCATCGCTGACCTCCATCTCGGAGGGTGGCGCGGGTGGCGCGGGCGGAGGCGCGACCTGCTGGATGATTTTGGGTGGCGGCTGGTTCGGTGCGGGCGCATAACCTTGGCGCTCCGGCACCGGCTCGTTGAAAGCCACCTGCACCACGCGCTCACGGCTGCCTCCTTCGAGTTGCGGATGCAGCGCGTATTCCAGTTGCCTTGCGGTGAATGGCAACGTCCACAATACGGCGAGCGCGAACACGGCCATCGCGCCAATGCGCCCGGTCGAGCGAAGGCGCCCTTCCGGCAAGGCGCGCAACAGCAACGCGAGCGCCAAGGTCACCGCCAGTGTCCACAGCGGCGCCGCATTTTCGTGCTGCGCGAGCGCGAGATAGCCGGCCGCCAGCAACGCCCACGGCCAGCCGAGTAGCCGCCCGGCCAGCAGCGCGATCAATGCGAGCACGAACAGGTCGAGCAGGCTCCACTGACCCACCCAGGAATCGGGCGAACGATCCACGCCAGCCGCACCGAGCAGCCGGTAGCCGGAGGGCAGATGCAGGGTGGCATCGATGCCTTCCAGTGGCACCTGCCAGCCGGAACTCGGGATCGCGCCCGCATGCGTGGGTAGCCGCAAGCCCGCGTTGAGGGCGAGGTTCCGGTCGCGCAGTTCGACACCGCTGGCGCCGTGTTCGCCCTGGGTGACCAGCAACGGATCCCCCGCCTGGCTGGCGCGCTGCAATTGCCATGGCGCAGCCACATCCAGCCGCTGGTGATGACGCAGTTCGCCGCTCAGCGTGTCGGCGACGCTGAGGCCATGGCCGTCGAAGTCCAGCCACATCTGTCGCTGCAGGTGCAGTTGATCGCCCTGCCCGCCTTCGTCGCCGCGCGTGCCCTGCTCGATCGCCAGGCCGGTGCTGTCGTCCAGCACAAAGGCAGGCAACTCGTTCCAATCGCCTGGCACGCCGGCCTGCGCAGCATCGGTGGGCTGGCCTTCGACGCGCGTGTTGCGCAGGTCGGTGTCGTCGGCATAGCTCCAGATTTCCTGCCTTGGCCACGGTGCCGCCGGCAGCTTCAGCGCTACCTTGCCCAGGGCCGCGACGCTGCGCGCGGCCAGCGTGACAGTCCATTGTCCCGGCCGCAGTTGCACACGCAGCCGGCCGTCGTTCTCCAGTCGCGCCGGCAGATCGCCGGACAGGGCGGTGGCGACGAACCCGGCTGGCAGCACCGGCCCGAGCAGCTGTTCGCGTGCGCTGCCGGTGACGTTGAATTGCAACCGCGTCTGCAGCGTGGCCGGCAGGCCGTCTTCGAGGCGGCGATAGACGCGCAACGACAACGCATCGGCGGCGCGCTGCGCCGCGGCCGCTTCGCCCAGGGTAAGTTGGTCGCCATTGCGCTCGACCCGGGTAACCGCCGCGCCATCGACACTCAGCGTGATCAGTCCGATGGTGGCCGGCACGCGCAGGCGCGCGGGGCGCGTCGTCCACGGCAACGTGCCGCTCAACTGATAATCGCCTGGCATCAACCACAGCATCGGCTGGCCGGCTCGCTGCAGCACGGTAGCGGCCTGCTTGTTGGCGCTGACCTGCTGAGGCCAGTTTCTGTCGTCGCCCGGCAAGGCCACCCAGCTTGGCGTATCCACATGCACGTCCAGACCGAAACGACCGCCGTCCGCACCGGCATCGAGCATCAGGCGACCGGGCCATGCGCACTGACGGTTGCCGGCATCGGGCATCTGGTTGGCCAGGAACGGGCAATCGTGCTGCGGTTCGTCGTGCAATACCCAGCCCTGCCAGTCGCGCAGCGGCGGCGGCACGTCCTGCGCCATCAACGGCATGGCGAGCAGCAGCCACAGCAGACCCAACCATACGAGACCCGGCAACCCTGGCGATCGACGAAGCATGCTTTTCTCCCTGTGTGCCTGCTGGCCGGCACAGTGTAGGTGGAACACGGCAGGCATACAGCGACAGCTGCATCCTGTGGCGACAACGGCGCGTATCTACGTGCAGCGGCGCCCTCCCTTCATGCAACGCAGCCAGCGGTGCAAAGGGGTCAAAGTCCGCACATCGATTCCCGCACAGGAACAGGCATGCCCCCGCAAACCACCCGCCCCACCCACCGCCGCACCCTGCTCGCCACGCTTCTGCTGCTACTCGGCAGCGGCCTGCTCAGCGGTTGCCAGGCGATACTGTTCCGCAGCCTCAACGGCACCTCTGGCAAGTCTGATGTCGTGGTGCAGCACGACGTGCCATTCGATCCGGTGCGGCAGCTATCGCTGGACGTCTACCGCCCGCGCGACGCACGCAACGCACCCGTGGTGGTGTTCTTCTACGGCGGCAGCTGGAAATCCGGCAAGCGCCAGTGGTATCGCTGGGCCGGCGAGGCGCTGGCCCGGCGCGGCCTGGTGGTGGTGATCCCCGACTATCGCCAGTGGCCGAAAGTACGCCTGGACGGCTTCATGCAGGACGCCGCACACGCCGTGGCGTGGACGCATGCCCATGCCGGCGAGTACGGCGGCGACCCGTCCACGCTGTTCGTGATGGGCCACTCCGCCGGCGCGCATATCGGCGCATTGCTGGCCACCGATGGGCACTGGCTCGCCAGTGTCGGCATGCAACCGCGCCAGCTGGCTGGTTTCATCGGCCTGGCCGGCCCGTACGATTTCCTGCCGCTGAAGAATCCCGATTTCATCGACATGTTCGGCAGCACGCACGCAGCCCAACTGCGCTCGCAGCCGGTGCACTACGTCGATGGCGATGAGCCGCCGATGCTACTGATGCAGGGCACCACCGACAAAGTGGTGTGGCCGCGCAACGCGACCTCCCTGGCCGCGGCACTGCAGCGCGAAGGTGAACCAGTCGAACTCAAGCTGTATCCGGACATCGGCCACAGCGCGATCCTGCTGGCGCTGTCGCGACCGTTCCGCGGCAAGGCACCGGTACTCGACGACAGCGTGCGCTTCATCCGGCAACATGCCGGACATATAACGAGAGCGCGCGAGGATATCCACTGAACGCTGTCGACTCACCGCTATCCGCGATGGCTTGCGGATGCATTTCGAGAAGTACCACAAGATGGGACCGGCGCATGAGGGACTGGTGTATGGTCGACGGACATCGGCGGCGTTATCGTCTTTCACGTGCATGACACAGGATGTTCGATGCGCGAAGCTGCCATGAACCATGGATGCTTTTGTAGTCATTGGTGACATCGACGCAAGGGTCATTATGCACTCGGTAGTTCGCTTGATTTTCGTTGCCGCGCTCGGCTTGGTGGGATGGGAAGTTCAGGCCGCATCCGTCCCCTCGTATGACCTCGTCATACGCAACGGCCAGGTGTTTGACGGGACCGGGTCGCCCGGATACTCCGCCGACATCGCGATCAGCGGCGGCCGCATTGCCGCGATCGGTCGGCTCGGCCATGTCGACGCGGCGCAGACCATCGATGCGCATGGCATGGCGGTCACGCCCGGCTTCATCGACATGCTCGACCAGTCGGGCCGCGCGCTGCTGGTGGACGGCCATGCGCCGTCGAAGATTTTCCAGGGCGTCACTACGCTGATCACCGGCGAAGGCGAGTCGGTCGCGCCGCTCAACGACAACATCATCAACGAAGAAGGTTCGCATACCAAGCCAGACTGGCGAACGCTGGGCGAGTATTTCCAGCGCCTGCAAGGACAGGGTATCGCGGTGAACTTCGGCACCTACGTCGGCGCCGCCACAGCGCGCGCCATGGTGATTGGCTACGGCGACCGCAAGCCCACGCCGGACGAGCTCAAGCAGATGCAGGCGATCATCGCGGACGCGATGCGCGACGGTGCGTTTGGCGTATCCACGGCACTGCAATATCCGCCGGCCACCTACAGCACGACACCGGAATTGATCGCGCTGGCGAAGACGGCGGCGAGCTACGGGGGCATGTATGCCACGCACATGCGCAGCGAAGGCGACGCGGAAATGGCGGCGCTCGACGAGGTCTTCGACATCGCGCGCACGGCGCACATCCCGGTTGAAATCTTCCACCTCAAGGTGGCCGGCCATCGGAACTGGGGCAGCATGCCGAAGGTGATCGCGAAGATCGACGCGGCACGTGCCAAGGGTCTGGACGTAAGCGCCGACACCTATGCGTATACCGCCTGGGGCAACGACCTCGCTTCGTTCATTCCACCATGGGCGCACGCCGGCGGTACCGCCAAGCTGCTCGCGCGGCTCGGCGATCCGCAAACGCGCGCGCGGATCGAGAAGGACATGCGGACGCCTTCGGACGCATGGAGCAACGACTGGCTGGAAGTCCCGGGCCCGCACGCGGTCGAAATCACTTCCGTGCGGGACCCCTCGCTCAAGAAACTCGAAGGGCGGCGGCTGGACGATATCGCCACAAGCTGGCACGAAAAGCCGATCGATGCACTGCTCGATATCTTGATCAAGGATCACGCCGCCACCGACGTCGCCGTCTTCGGCATGTCGCAGCCGGACGTCACGCTCGCACTCCAGCAGCCGTGGATGTCGATCTGCGACGATGCTTCAGCGCAGGCGCCCACCGGCCCGCTCGGCCAGGGCCACCCACACCCGCGTGCCTATGCCGCGTTTTCGCGCATCATCACGAAGTACGTGCGCGACGAACATGCTTTGACGCTGGCGGATGCGATACACAAGATGACGGCACTGCCCGCGAAACGCATGGGCCTCACGCAGCGTGGCACCATCAAGAAGGGCATGTGGGCCGACATCGCCATTTTCGATCCGGCCACGTTGCGCGCGCCCGCGACGTTCGAGGAACCTAAACAGCTTGCGGAAGGCATGTATTACGTACTGGTAAACGGCGTGCCGGTGATCGCAAACGGCAAGACGACACAGGCGCTGCCTGGCCAAGTGCTACATGGGCCTGGATTCCACAAGGGCTGATCGATCGTCGCGGGCATCGCGCAGCGATGTCGCTTCATCGACGACATGGAGCGGCCGCTCATCGACCGCCGGGCGACCGACCATGGAACGATCGGACCTCCGTTTGCTCGACGAGCTCCAGCGCATTGCTGCATCCACACATCCATCTCGTCAGAGATGACGGGCAACCGCTTCTCACCAAAGGCGTCGAGCTGTGGCCAGGCGTTGGGCCGCCATAAGCCCTGATTATCTTTGATACTATAAAGCATATTTTAGAGTATTAATGACATTAAAAAGATCATAACTTCTTCGTAAAGTACGCACACCAACTCAACGAAGGAGTCACCCATGTCCCGCATCCATACCCCCTCTCTGGAATCCGCCACCGGTGCCACTGCCGAGGTCTACGAGCAGATTCGCAAGGCCGTCGGAAGCGTTCCCAATACGTTCGCAGCGATCGGTGCGCTCGACCCCGCCGCGCTGAAAACCATTCTGCAAGCCGATGGCGTCCTGGCAGCAAGCGCATTGAGCAAGCAAGACCAGGAAACCATCAAATTGGTTGTCAGCGAAGTCGCAGGTTGCGATTACTGCGTGGCCGCACACAGCCTGCTCGGGAAGATGACCGGCCTGAAACCCGACGCGCTCAAGCAGATCCGCGCAGGCGAACCCACCGGCGATGAAAAGCGCGATGCATTGGTCCGCTTCGTCCGCAACCTGGTCAAGACCAGTGGCACGATCAGCGACAACGCATTCAACGAGATCAAGGCGGCTGGTTACACCGATGGACAATTGGTGGACATCAGCCTGGCCATTGCACTGACCGCCTTTACCAATATCTTCAACCGTATCAACGACACCGCGATCGACTTTCCGCCAGTCAAGTAATAGCGGCCCCGGGGCGCCACCGAGGTGGCGCCCATTTCATCGCGGTGGAACTGTTTCCCGCCACTGGAGCCCGAGGTGCATCCTTGTTGACGCAGCCCGGGTGCCGCGTGGATCCGTCTAGGTCTCGGTATCCGCCATGCGACGCCAACGCGCTGGCGTCAGTCCGATGTGGAGTTTAAAAGCTCGCTGGAACGCCGCCTCCGACTGATAACCGACCATGTCGGCCACAGCGCCCGTTGAGGCGGATGGTTTGCGAAGCTCGTTGGATGCCAACGTCATGCGTATGTCGGTCAACAAATCGCTGGCCGAACGCCCGAGCTTCTCCTGGAACAAGCGCACGAACGTCGCACGCGACATGTTGCAAAGACTTGCGAGCAAAGGAAGCGTCCATGGATGGCCTGGATCATGAAACATCGCCTCCAGTGCAGGGGCCAGGCGTGGATAGCCTGCCAGAGTAAGCAATCCGGCCGGCGCCTCACCCGACTCGCTGGCAAACCGCAACGTCAGTGCAAATAACGCCGTCGACAACGCGTCCAGCATCGCGCGGCCGCCAAGACTGTCGACTCCCGATTCCTGACGCATGAGCGCCAGCAAGCCGGCCAGATCCGCCCCGGTTTCGGGCTTGGCTGCGGTCCCGTGCTCGCCAGACGATCGCACGACCGATCGCGTCGGCAAATAGCCGCGCAACAAACGGGCGTGAACGGGGGTGAACATGAATCGGCCGCACAGCAGATCCAGCCGATCACCCTCACCCGCGTTCTCGCTGAAGATCAGATTCGCTGCCGTCCGATTGCGAGCGGGATAGGGGCGCGCACCGCTTCCATCGTGCAGCGAATGGGCTCCGCCGTCGGCCAGCAGCAGAATGTCGCCCGCAGCGATGCGCTGCGCCGCCCCGCCGTCAGGATCCTCCAAGAGGGCAGAGCCACTTAACACGACGTGATACGGGATCTCGCCCGCCGCGGACGCATCCTGATCGATACGCCAAGGCGCTCCGTATTGGCAGCGCAAATCAAGCCTGCCGCGGACGGGCGTGATTTCCAGCAGGCGGCTTAGCCAGTCCAGCGTTGGGGACATAAGTCACTCAATGAGCTTAATTAGCATATTAATGATTATTAAAGACATTAACAGGCTCAGTAAACACTCGTAAAGTGCCACGTCCTCCAGCCAACCCGTGGAGGTCTCCCGTGCCACGTATCGAGACACCTCCGCTTGATCTTCGTCACTCCGTTCTTCTTCTCAATCACAACAACATTCAACTCGAGGTATCAGGTCATGAACTCACTCAGCACTGTTTTGGCAAAGTCCGGGCTTCTCAGCAAGGACCTCGACTACCACTTGCTTCGTACTTCCATGGTCATCATGTTTTTCTTCTTCGGTTACCAAAAGTGGTTTGCATACGAAGCGCAGACGCTTATCCCGTTCATCAGCAACGGTCCGCTCATCTCGTGGATGTACCCCGTGTTCGGCATCCGCGGTGCCAGCTGGTTCCTCGGCGTAGCGGAATGGACGTTTGGCGCGCTGATGCTGGCGGGTTTCTGGAGCAAGCGCCTGGGCATCCTCGGTGCGGGCGGCTCTGTCATCACCTTCGTCATGACCATCACCATCATTCCCTTCATGCCGAACGGTTGGGATGCAGCGGCCGGCGGTTTCCCTGCCATGGTCGGCAATGTCCCCTTCCTCATGAAGGACGTCGTGCTGCTGGCGGTATCGATCTATCTGTTGAAGCAGGATGTCCTACGGACCATGTCGCTCACCAACGACGCCTAAGTATCGCTGCGCGAGCGACGACAAAGAGGACGAAGGCCCGCCCTGCTTTTCAAAGTGCATGGCCAACCGCGATGACGGACAGCCCGGTTATGCTTCTGACATGGCATCGGGCTGTCGAAAAACGTATCGTCCGCGCATCCACTTCCAGGCCCCACTCCATGGCGATGCAGAAGCCGTTCCCTCACGCAAGCTTCCTGAGCCATCTGGGACAGCTGATGGCATCTCCGCCTGATGAAGCAGACGCAGACCTGCCCAGCCTGCTTTCAGGCACACCGATCCTCTTCGATACGAACGGCATCCCTACCCGTGCCGCCGATCACCTGCACCAACTGCTGACGGCAAAGCAGGCCGTTTTGCAGGCGGCGTTCGATACCGAAGTGGCTGCCGATGAACTGCGGCGCTACCAGAAATTCGCAAAGCCTGGCCAGCCGTCGCCGCATATCGTGCAGCTGCGGCAGAAACAGGCTGCCGCCCGGCATACGTCCAGTCAATCGCGACAGCGCTTCATCCAGGCGGCCGCGTCATTCGTGAAGGAAGCCGACATCAAGGTATCCCCGCACCTTGCACTCGAGGCGTTCATCAACTCATGGATCGAAGCCAACGTGCCAAGGGATGCAGTTCCCGATACCGGCAAGCCACACGCTGGCTCCGGATAGCCGGCAGCTAAACACTATCGTCGCCGTGCAAAAAGCCCCGCATCAGCGGGGCTTTTTGTGGGCAGCTTGACGCGGTCGTATCCAAAGTTTTGCCGTCTGCCCTCAGCGCAGAATCGCTGCGGGGTTCTGCTTCGCCTTCAACGCACTGCACAGCTGGATCGATTCGCCGATCTGCGCCAGCCCGCGCGCGATGGCGGGTGAATCATTGAGCCGCGACTTGAAGAACGATTGCAGACGTTCGGCTTCCGGCTGCGAACAACCGTCAAGTGCGGCCAGCCGGGGCAGGAAGTTGCCGAGCGCGCCGCCCATGTGCGCCAGCAACTGGGGATAGTGCGCGGTGAACCAGTGCCAAGCCGCGTCGCGCTCATCGGCGGTATCGCGATGGCCCATCTGCAGGGTGAACATCTCGCCGGCATCGATGCGTTTGTCGAACCCGATATTGCGCACTTGCTCGGCCAGCGCCCCGGTCGCCCTGGACAGCCCGTAGATGAGAGCCTTGTGCATCGCCGGATCGCGGGTGTCATAAAGCATGGCGGTCATCGTTGCCAGCGCGCTCTTGCCGTGCTCCTGCAACGCCACGCCGAGTGCGTCGCCGAGCAACGCGCGGTCCATGCCGAACATGTCCGGATGGTCGCCGCGCTTCGCATCGAGCACGGCATCGCCCTGCCTGAGCAATACCGTGCGCACTTCCGGCAGCCTGACATCGAACGCCAGGTTGGCGACCAGTACATTGCGAAATATCGCATCGTTTTCGGATTCACCCGCCTTGCGCTGATAACCGAGTCGCTCCAACCGCGGCAGGTATGCGTCCTTCACCCAGTTGGCAAGTACGTTGCGCTGAGCGTCGTTGGTCGCCAGATTGCGATATATCCAGCCGATCTGGGCCAGCGGAGCCATGGCCACTTCACGAATGTCCGAGGCAGCCAGTGGTTTCAGTGCTGACAGCACGTCGCCTGCATCGATGTCGCCGTGGCGGAAGCTTGCATCGATCGCATCGGCGTAAACGAGCTGCTCGGTATCGCTGAGTTTGCCCACTTGCGCCGTCAATGCCGCCAGATCACGGCTGGTCAGTCCGAAGCGATAGTAGCCACTGGCATTCGCATTCGGCATCACCCAGGTAGGGTTGCTGGCGCCCTCCAGCACGATCGCGTCGGTGGACTTGTCAAACATCCGGCAGTTCACCTTGCTGCCGTCGGTCGTGCCGTAGCGCACGCACACCGGCACGCCCCATGTCTGCTTGCTGTCACCGCTGCTGCCGACCGGCAGGTAGCGGCTCTGGCTGAGGTTGAGCACGGTCTTGCCGTTCTCTTGCGCAAGCGACGCCTGCACGTACGGCACACCGGGCTTGTCGAGGAAGCTGTTGAACGCACGCTTGAACGATTCACCTGCACCAGCGGCCTGCGCAATCGACGAGACCAGGTCATCGGCCACTGCATTGCCGAACTTGTACTTCTGGATATACGCGCGCATGCCTTTCTGGAAAACCTTCTCCCCGACATAGTTCTCAAACATGCCGACGACACTGGCACCCTTCTGGTACGTGATGTCATCGAACGCGGTCAGGATGTCGCCATTGCCTTCGATCGGCTGGCGGATGCGGCGGGCGCTGGACAAGCTGTCATTGGCCATCGCGCCCTGCGCATTGCTCACACGCTCGAGGTCAGCGCGGTATTCCGGATGCACTTGCATCGTCACCTTCTGCTGCATCCAGGTGGTGAGAGCCTCGCTCAACCAGATATCGTTCCACCAGGCCATCGTCACCGTGTCACCAGTCCACTGGTGCGCCAACTCGTGCGCGGCGAGGTTGAACGATCCTCGCATGGCCTGTACCGATCGGTCTTTGTCTTCCGAGCCCACGTCACCGAGCACCACCAGTCCGGGGTTCTCCATGCCTCCATCGATGTCGAGCAGATCGAGCTTGTCCCACGGATAACCGAAACCGTAGTAGTCCTCCAGCGCATGAATGATGCTCGGGGTCTCGCTGAGCACGTGCCGCATGCGGTAAGCCTGGCCCGCGTAGTTCACGCTGCGTAGCGGAAGCGCCCGGGTGCGATAGGCGTTACCGGAAATGGCCGGCGCCACGGCGATATCCCACGGGCCCACGCCAAATGCCACCAGGTAGGTCGGCAGCGGCAGAGTCCGCGCGAATGTCAGTGTCTTCCAGCCTTTGGCGGCTGGCACGTTTTCCAACTGTCGCGTGTTGGCAACAGCAATCAGTCCGGTCGGTATGGTCAGACGGATATCGAACGGCGTCTTGAAACCCGGCTCATCGAAACCGGGAAACACCAGACGCGCGCTGAGCGACTCCATCTGGGTGAGGGTATAGGGACTGCCTGATTCGATGACCTTGTAGAGGCCTTCGTAATCCTCGTTGTAGCTTGCGCTGTAGTCGATCGTCACGGTCAGCCGCTGCGCCGGCAGCACACTGCCGAAGTCGATCCGCGCCACACCTTGCTCGGGTGCAACAGCCATGTATTTTCCCGCGCGCACCTTGCCGGCATTGTCGGTAATGACGACGCTGGCGACGCTGAGCGATTTCGCATTCAGCCAGAGATGGTCGGAGGCTTTCTCCAGTTTCAAGGTAATCGCGGCGGTGCCGGAAAATCCCTTCTGTGCGGGATCCACCTTGAAGGCGAGCCGATAGGACTCCGGCACGGCCCATCGCGGCAATTGACCCAGCGGCACGACGTCCTTGTCAGTGGCGACGGCCATGGCAGCAAAGCCAGCCAGGATCATGAACACAAGCCCGCAGGCAAGACGTTGCACAGACTGCATAGCGAATTCCTTTCCTGCCAGTAGAGCGGGTGACGGCGTCGACAGACAGAGTACGCCCGCACGGGGAAAAAATAATGCCGGGCGATTCGCATCACCCGGCATTATTTTTTCTAGAGGCTTCGACGAATCAGCGAATCGCTGCCGGGTCCTGCTTTGCCTTCAGTGCACTGCACAGCTGGATCGATTCGCTGGTCTGCGCCAGGCCGCGGTCGATGCCGGCGGCATCCTTGCCGCGGGTCTTGAAGAACGTCGTCAGACGATCCCCCTCGGCGACGGAGCAGCTGCCGCCAGCAGCCAGCGCCGGCAAACGGCCGCCGGAGAAGCTGCCGGTGCGATCGAGGATCTGCTGGTAGTGCGCGGTGAACCACTGCCACATCGCGTCACGCTGGGCCGTGGTGTCGCGACCGCCGCGTAGCAGCGAACCCATCTCGCCGACCTTGACCGGCTTGGTCAATGCGAAGTTGCGCACCTGTTCGGTCAAGGCCGGATCTTCCACGCTGGCCAGGCCGCCGAGGATGCCGTTGCGCAGTGCGGGGTCGCTGGTCTTCGGCAGTTCGGCGATCAACGCATCGACCGCGCTCTTGCCGTGTTCCTGCACCGCCACGCCCAGTGCGTCGCCGAGCAGGTCCGGATCGGCCGCGGCCAGGTTCAGATGGCCATCCGCCGTCGGCTTGAGTGCCGCGTCACCCTGCTTGAGCAAGGCCGCGCGCACTTCCGGCAGCTTGAAGTCGAACGCCAGCGCGTTGGCCAAAGTGCTGCGCATCAGTGAATCGTCTTCGGATTCGCCTGCCTTGCGCTGATACCCCAATTGCTCCAGTCGCGGCAGATACGCCGCCTTTGCCCAAGCAGCCAGACGCGCGCGCTGAGCATCGGTAGCGGCGATACGGTGGTAGATGCCGCTTGCGGTGCCCAATGGCACGATGGCCACTTCGCGGATCTTCGAGCCGGTCAGCGGCTTCAGCGCAGCCAGCACGTTGCCGGCATCGATATCGCCATGACTGAAGCTGGCGTTGATCGCATCGGCGTAGGCCAGCTGCTCGGCGTCGCTGAGCTTGCCGACCTGCTTGATGAGGTTGTCCAGTTCACTCTTGTCGAGGCTGAAGCGGTAGTAGCCGCTGGCGTTCGCGTTCGGCATTACCCAGGTCGGCTTGCTGGCGTCGGCCAGCACCATCGAACCGGTGGTCTTGTCGAGCATTTCGCAGCTGACCTTGCTGCTACCGGCCGTGCCGTAACGCACGCACACCGGCACGCCCCAGATGCGCTGCGCGTCGCCGGTGCTGCCGACCGGCAGGTAGCGGCTCTGGGTCAGTTGCAATACGGTCTTGCCGTCTTTCTGTTCCAGCTTCGTCGCCACGTACGGCACGCCGGACTGGTCGAGGAAACTCTTGAAAGCGTGCTTGAACGCGTCGCCCTTGCCTGCTGCGGTGGCGATCGCGGAGACCAGGTCATCGGCGGTGGCGTTGCCGTATTTCTGGCTCTGGATATACGCACGCATGCCTTTCTGGAAGGTCTTCTCGCCCACATAGTTTTCAAACATGCCGATCACCGCGGCACCCTTCTGATAGGTGATGCCGTCGAACGCGGTCATGATGTCGCCGTTGCCGGTGATCGGCTGGCGAATGCTGCGCGCACTGACCAGGCTGTCGTTGTTCATCGCACCCTGCCCGCCGCGAACGCGGTCGAGGTCGGCGCGGTATTCCGGATGCACTTCCATGGTGACCTTCTGCTGCATCCACGTGGCGAACGCCTCGTTGAGCCAGATGTCGTTCCACCACTCGGTGGTCACCGTGTCGCCGGTCCACTGGTGCGCCAGTTCGTGCGCGGTGACGTTGAACGAGCCCTGCACGTTGCGCGCCGGGGAATCCTTGTCGAGCAGCAGCAGCCAGTCGCGGAACGTCACCAGACCCGGGTTTTCCATCGCGCCGGCTTCAAAATCCGGTGCCGCCAGCAGGTCGAGCTTGCCGAACGGATAGCCGAAGCCGTAGTAGTTCTCCAGCGCGTGGATGATGCTCGGCGTTTCACCCAGCACGTGCTTCATGCGATGCCCTTCGCCAGCGGCGGCGACACCGCGCAACTTCAGCGGCTTGGCGCGATAGGCGTCGGGCGAGATGTCCGGGCCGGCCACGATATCCCACGGGCCCACGGCAAACGCCACCAGGTAGGTCGGCAGCGGCAACGTCTGCGCAAACGTCACCGTCTTCCAGCCCTTGCCGGCCGACGCCTCTTTCACCTGCTGGGTGTTCGCCACGACATTCTCGCTGTCGGGCACGGTGATGCTGAGGTCGAACGGGGTCTTGAAGCCGGGTTCGTCGAAGCCCGGGAACGCGAAGCGCGCGCTGATCGGTTCCATCTGGGTCATCGCATACGGCTTGCCCTTGGCGGTGACCTTGTACAGGCCCTGCAGCTGCTCATTCAATGGCGCGGTGTATTCGAACTTCAAGGTCAGGTCCTGCGCCTTGAGCGTGCTGCCGAAATCCACCCGCGATACGCCGGCCTTCGGCTCCACGGCCACGTACTTGCCGTCGTGCACCTTGCCGGCCGCGTCGGTGACGGTCACCTTCGACACCTTCAGCGCTGCGCCGTCCAGCCACAGGTGATCGGAGGCCTGGGTCAGCTTGACCTTGATCGTGGTGGTGCCAGAAAAATCCTGCTGCGCCGGATCCACCTTGAACGCCAGCTGGTACGACTGCGGCACCACCCATTCCGGCAACCGGCCTTGCGGCGCCTGGTCGGTGGTGGCGGCAAAAGCAGCGCCGCAGCAAGCGGCGAGCGCGGTGAGCAGGAGGGGACGGACGACTCGGCGCATGGTGATTTCCCTGGGCAATAAACAAGAATCCCCACGCTAGGGCGGTCATGACCTTCGACACAGTGCCAGAAGGCATGCATAACCAGCTGTCTGGATTGCCTGGCGGGATTGGGCTCGGGAAACCACGCGGCAGAATGTACCGACGCGGGAACCGGATGCCCTTCCGGCAATCCGCCGCCGTTGAAAATATGAGTCCCGCGTATCATTCAAATTGATTGCCGTCCTCGTTATCATAGACACGATCTATCACCTGACCGGCGACGACATGAACCTTCGCGATCTCCAGTACCTAGTTGCCCTTGCCGAGCATCGGCACTTCGGGCGCGCCGCCGAGGCCTGCTTCGTCAGCCAGCCGACCCTGTCCACCCAGATCAAGAAACTGGAGGACGAGCTCGGCGTGCCCTTGGTCGAACGCACGCCGCGCAAGGTGCTGCTGACCGAAGTGGGCCGTGACATCGCGACCCGCGCACGCGACGTGCTCAATGAAGTCGAGCAGATTCGTGGTGTCGCCCGGCGCATGCTGGACCCGGAATCGGGCACCGTGCGACTGGGTATTTTCCCCACGCTGGGCCCTTACCTGCTGCCGCACGCGCTACCGCTGGTGCGCGCCGCGTTTCCCAAGCTGGAACTGCTGCTGGTGGAAGAGAAGACCGAGGCCGTGCTTCGTCTTCTGCGCGAAGGCAAGCTCGATGCCGGCGTGCTCGCCCTGCCCCTGCACGAAGACAGCCTGTACAGCGAGTTCCTGTTCGAAGAGCCCTTCTTGCTGGCCGTATCGGCCGAGCATCCGCTGGCGCACAAGCAGGGCCAGCTGAAACTGGCCGACCTGGCCAACCAGAACCTGTTGCTGCTGGAAGACGGCCATTGCCTGCGCGACCAGGCGCTGGAGGTTTGCCACATGGCCGGTGCCGGCGAACGCAGCGGGTTCCGCGCCACCAGCCTGGAGACGCTGCGGCAGATGGTGGCGGCGAACGTGGGCATCACCCTGCTGCCGGTCACCGCCGTAAAGCCGCCGGTGGCGCCGGTGGAGAACCTGCACCTGATCGAGTTCAAGGGGCATCCGCCGAGCCGGCGCATCGCCATGGTATGGCGCAAGAGTTCGGCAATGGACGGATTCCTGCGACGGCTGGCCGAGGTGTTCCGGCAACTTCCAGCCGACCTGCTCGACGCGCACACCGCCGCCACGCCGGTTTCGACACCGGCATCGGCGCCTGCGTCCGCACCGCGCAAATCCGTGCGTCGATGACGGACGCACCGGTCCGCATGCACCTATGGAGTTTCCTCGCGGAATGACCCCGAAGTGCCGAGGCGCTAGACCACGGCGGGCGGTCCGAACCAGGTGGCAAGCGCGTCCGTCAGCCCCTCTTGGGCCTGGTCCCCGACCCAGGCCACGTACCCGTCGGGCCGGACCAGCACGGCAGCGGGAGCCGTGACCGCGCCGAGTGCCGGGAGCTCCCACACCCCCGCGTATCCGGCGGCGATCAACTGAACCCGATCGGCCCACGACGCGATGTCGAAGCAGCCGGGCTCGCCGAGGTTGAGCAGCACCGGCCGGGCATCGTGCAGCAAGGAAAACACCCGCAACGGACCGTTGGCGGTGACCAGGTCGACGTCGGGCATGCGACGCCCGAGCAGCGGATGTCCCTCGCCGAAATCGTAGTGAATATCCAGCCCGGACATCATCGCGGCGAACTGTTTGCGCGGCTCGTCCATGCGCAGTAGCTCGGACATGACGTCGCGCAAGGCGTTGGTACGGTCATCCGTGCGCAGCAGCACGACCTGCGCCATCGTGTTGCGCAGCACGCGGGCAGCCACCGGGTGACGCTCGGCGTGGTAGGTATCCAGCAAGCTCTCCGGCGATGTCCGCTTGACCACCTGGGCCAGCTTCCATCCCAGGTTCACCGCATCCTGCATGCCGGTATTCAGGCCCTGCCCACCCACCGGGGAATGCACATGCGCGGCGTCGCCGGCCAGCAGTACCCGCCTGTCGCGGTAGGCCGCGGCCTGCCGGGTCGTGTCGGTGAATCTGGAAATCCATGTGGAACGGTGGACCCCGTAATCGGTCCCGCATACGGCGATGAGTGCTGCGCTGAGATCATGCAGTGTCGGTTCGCCGTTGGACCCGACGTGCTGTTCGGGCACCATGACCCGGATCGGCCCTTCATCCTTGTAGATCACCTCGCCGTTGCGGATTTCGTACTCCAGCCTGCCGAACGAGTGGACGCCGAGGGCCGTGCGGTGAATGCCCAATACCGGTGTCCCGGTCATCTCGACCTCGGCGATCAAACTGCTCATCGTCGGATCGAAGCCGGGGAACTCGATACCGGCCAGCTTGCGGATCGCGCTGCGTCCCCCATCACAACCGACGAGATACTCCGCTCGCAGCACATTGCCGTCCGATAGAACGACGTCGGCGCCGGTGTCATCCTGCACGAAGCCCGTCACCTCGCGTTCGCGGTAGATCGTCACCGCCAGCTCGTCGACCCAGCCAGCCAGGATGCGCTCGATATGGTTCTGCCACAGACCGAGCCCATAAGGATGCCTCGTGGGAAAGTCGCTGATGTCCAAACGGACCGAAGCAAAACCGCCAACCTGGGCGACTTGTCCCTCCGAAAGAAATCTCTCGGCGACCCCACGCTGATCGAGAACCTCGATCGTGCGCGACTGCAGACCGCCCGCTCGCGAGCCAATGAGTTCCGGGCTCGCACGCCGTTCGACCATGGCGACGTCCACACCCGCCAATTTCAACTCGGCCGCCAGCATCAGTCCTGTCGGCCCGGCACCCACGATCACCACGGCATGCTGTCTGGTTGTTTCTTTCTGCATTTGTGGCCTCGTGTCGTGTGAGTGAGGCCGGCATTAAGCCGTACGATCCGGGGCTTGCCGCAAGCCCGCGGTGGTATAAAATACTGAAACGGGGAGTGACGGATTATTCGAACGGGTTTCAACCCACCGTCGACGAACAAGCTCCTGGCAACGCCACGTCGCACGGAGTCTTCACCGCTTCAGCAAGGGCGTAGCAAATGTCGCAGAGGTTCGTCGCGGCGATGCTCAATGGCTGACGGCAAACAACGTCGCCACCATTCGAATCGGATTCGATGGCTGCATCCACGGTTTTGCGATGACGGCTAACTCAAGGCGCAACCGTTGATCGAAGACACCGACACCGAACATGGCGACGTCCCTGCGGAGGAGGTGGCCTGAGCATGCGCCAGCTCCTGCTTGTTGCCGCGCTGCTGCTGTTGCTGCTCGGGGCGATGATGCACTGGCGCCATCGTCCGTTGCATGCGGTGCCGGGCGTACTGGCAGCCAACGTGCCCGAACAGGTCGACCTCGATCACGGCAACCAACTGCAACGTGGCAACGTCACCCTGGCCACCCGCGCCCATTTCGACCTGACTGCGCGCGTACTCTCGCGCAAGGATTACAGCTGGGGCGAGGACGCCGATCTGATTCCAATGGATCTCGTGCTCGGCTGGGGCCGCATGTCCGACAGCGATGTGCTGTCGAAAATCGACATCAGCCAGTCCGCCCGCTTCTACCACTGGCAAGTGCAGCAATTTCCGATTCCGCGCCGCGAAATCGAAACCTCCAGCGCCAACATGCACATGATCCCCGCCGACGAAAGCGTGAAGCAGCAGCTCGCGCAGGTACGTCAGGGCCAGCTCGTCCACATCGAAGGTTTCCTGGTCGACGCCAGCCGTGCCGACGGCTGGCACTGGCACACTTCGATGACACGCGATGACACCGGCGCGGGTGCGTGCGAGCTGATCTACGTGGAAAGTCTGGACATCGTCACGCCATGAACGCCATCACGTCCCGACCCTGCATCTTGCCGGGACAAAGCCAGGAATCCTCGTTGCCAGGCTGGCAAAATCCCGCTGGCTGTCCATGGCGGGTATCTGCCGCTCGAATTCATCGTTCGATGGCATGGGACACCGTACGCGACTGTAGAGAAATCGATGACCGACTCTGACTATCTCCTCGAGAACCGCAAGACCGAAGCCGCCCAGCGTTTCATCGCGCTATCGGCGCTGTTCGATCCCGTCACCCTTCGGCAGTTCGACGCTTGCGGCATGGCTGCCGGATGGCGCTGCTGGGAAGTGGGTGCTGGTGGACCCGCACTGGTGCGCAGGATCGCGGAGCGTGTCGGACCGGCCGGGCATGTACTGGCGACCGACATCGACGACTCCTGGACAAAGGAGGCCGCGTCCCTGAATGTGGAAGTGCGAACCCATGACGTGGCGGGCGATTGTCCACCCGGCGAACTGTTCGATCTGGTGCATGCCCGGCTGGTCCTGGTCCACGTTCCGGAACGGGAACGGGCATTGCGCAACATGATCCGCGCACTGAAGCCCGGTGGCTGGCTGGTGATCGAGGATGCCGATCCCGCGCTCCAGCCGTTGAGCTGCATAGATGCGTACGGTCCCGAACAGGAACTGGCCAACAGGATCAGGCAGGGGTTCAGGACGCTGTTGTCCAGCCGCGGAGCGGACCTTTCGTTCGGTCGAAAATTGCCACGAATGTTTCGTGCGGCCGGTATGGTGGACGTTGCCGCCGAAGCTTATTTCCCGATCGCCCTGCCGGAGTGCGCACCGCTGGAAGTCGCCACGATAAAGATGATCCGGAGCGACCTGCTGGGCAACGGCATAGCCACCGAATGCGAAATCGAACAACACCTCGAGAACGTCCGAACCGGCGTGCTGGATCTGTCCCAGCCACCCATGATTTCCGTACGCGGCCGCAAACTGCCGTAGCAAGCGACATCATGGCAATGGCTGGCTTGGGCCGCGACCGGCAAGCCTCAGTAACGCAGCAGGCTATGCAGCATCTGCGCACTCGGCCAGCGATCGCGCCCATGCAAACCCGTCAGCTCGATCACGACAGCCGCACCGGCGAGCTCGCCGCCGAGTTTCGCGATCAGGCTGCAGGCTGCCACCAGGGTACCTCCGGTGGCCAGCACGTCATCGACGAGCAATACGCGCTCGCCAGGCTTGACCGCGTCACGTTGCGCTTCCAGGCGATCGCTGCCGTATTCCAGTTGGTAGTCCACCGTTACCAGCGGCGGCGGCAGCTTGCCGGGCTTGCGCAGCGGCACGAAACCGGTGTGCAGCTTCTGCGCCAACGCCGCGCCGAAGATGAAGCCGCGCGCCTCGATACCGCACACGGCCTGCACGCCGCTGCCCTGCCAGGGCTCGGCCAGCGCATCGATGCAGCGGGCGAAACCGCCGGCGTCGGCCAGCAGTGGAGTGACATCGCGGAACATCACGCCGGGGCTGGGGAAATCGGGTATGGCACGAATCAGCGCGGCAAAGTCTTGCATGCAACACCCATGTAGGAAGCGATCGTCGGCGCCGTGGACGGAAGGTTCAACAGGGCACGATCAACGGATCGTCGGGCAGCTCGTTGATCGCCTGTCGCGCTTCGGCGAGCTGCGCCTGCACCGCGTCCACGATACCGCTGGCCACCGCCAGGCTCGATTCGGGCACCATCACGGCGATGTAATCCATCGCCGGGAGCTGCCCGACGGCGCCGGTGAGGTATTCCCCGGCGATGAAGGCCGGAATGCCCTCGGCTTCGAGCGCATCCTTGACCAGATGGGCATCGAACAGGTTTTCGGCGCGATAGACGATGTGCATGACCCGCACGCTAACCCGCCCGGACGCCCGGAAGCAAGGCAGCGCGGGGTGGCGGCCACGCTGCGCCCGATCGCGGCGACAGGGTAAACTTGCATGTTTCCGCCACCGTTTGCGAGCTCAGCCCGATGCCGACCGACCATCCCGCCGTTGCACCCGCTCATCCGACGGTCACCGCGCATCAGGATTTCATCCGACAGATCGTGCGCGATGACCTGGCCGCGGGCAGGCAGGTGGCGATTCACACCCGCTTTCCGCCGGAACCCAATGGTTACCTGCACATCGGCCACGCCAAGGCGATCTGCCTGAGCTTCGGCATCGCCGCCGAATTCAACGGCTGGTGCAACCTGCGCCTGGACGACACCAACCCGGGCAAGGAAGACCCCGAGTTCGTCGAGGGCATCAAGGACGACGTGCGCTGGCTCGGCTTCGAATGGCATGCGCTGCGCCACGCGTCGGATTATTTTGAGGTGTTCTACCGCGCCGCCTGCAAGCTGATCGAAGACGGCGTGGCCTACGTGGACGACCTCAACGCCGAGGAAATGCGCGAGTACCGTGGCACGCTGACCGCCGCCGGCCGCAACTCGCCACATCGCGAGCGTGGCGTGGAAGAAAACCTCGACCTGTTCCGCCGCATGCGCGCGGGCGAATTTGCCGACGGCAGCAAGACGTTGCGCGCGAAGATCGACATGAGCTCGGGCAACATCAACCTGCGTGACCCGGCGATCTATCGCATCCGCAAGGTCACCCACCAGAACACCGGCGACGCGTGGCCGATCTACCCGATGTACGACTACGCGCATTGCCTGTCCGATGCGCTGGAAGGCATTACGCATTCGTTGTGCACGCTGGAGTTCGAGGATCACCGCCCGCTCTACGACTGGTTCGTCGACAAGGTCGACCTGCCGAACCATCCCGAGCTGTGGCAGCCGCTGCTCGACGCCGGCCTGCCGACGGCGCCGGCCAAGCCGCGACAGATCGAGTTCTCGCGGCTCAACCTCAGTTACTGCATCACCAGCAAGCGCAAGCTGGCGCAGCTGGTCAACGAACACCATGTCGACGGCTGGGACGACCCGCGCATGAACACGCTGCGCGGCCTGCGTCGGCGCGGCTTCACCGCGGCCGGCCTGCGCCTGTTGATCGACCGCGTGGGCGTGAGCAAGCAGAACAGCGTGATCGACTACGCCGTGCTGGAAGGTTGCATCCGCGAGGATCTGGACGCCAGCGCCGCCCGCCGCATGGCCGTGCTCGAACCGCTGAAACTGGTGCTGACCAACCTGCCCGAAGGCCACGAGGAAACGCTGACCTTCCCCAACCATCCCAAGGATGAAAGCTTCGGCACGCGCGAGGTACCGTTCTCGCGCGAGTTGTGGATCGAACGCGAGGATTTCGCCGAAGTGCCGCCAAAGGGCTTTCATCGCCTGAAGCCCGAGGGCGAGGTACGCCTGCGCGGCGTCGGCATCATCAAGTGCGAAGAACTGATCAAGGACGCCGACGGCAACGTGATCGAACTGCACGGCACACTCGATCCGGAAACGCGCCATGGCCTGCCCGGTGCCGACCGCAAGGTGAAGGGCACCATTCATTGGGTCAGTGCAAAGCACGCGGTGGCCACCGAGGTGCGCATCTACGACCGCCAGTTCAACGTGCCGGCGCCGGATAACGAGGAAGACGGCAAGAGCTGGCTCGATCACGTCAATCCCGAGGCCAAGCGTGTGGTGCAAGCCTGGCTGGAGCCCGCTGCCGCCCGGGTCGATCCCGAGCAGCGTTTCCAGTTCGAGCGACTGGGTTACTTCGTGGCCGACCGAATCGACCATCGCGCCGATGCACCGGTGTTCAACCGCACGGTCACCCTGCGCGATGTGTGGGCGAAGCCGGCCGGCCAGTAAGCGGAGAAACCCATGCTGCCCCTGCAGATCCACCTGACGCTGCCGCCCTGGATAGGTGAAGTCGCCGACGAAAGCCGGTTGTATCTCACCGACGAGGAACGTGTGGGCCTGGCGATCGAGCTGTCGCGGCACAACGTCGAACGCAGCCAGGGCGGTCCGTTCGGCGCGGCGGTGTTCAACGAGGCGGGCCGATTGATCTCGGTCGGCGTCAATCGCGTGGTGCCGCAGACCTGCTCGGTGGCGCACGCGGAGATGATGGCCTACATGATCGCGCAACAGCGCCTCGCAGCGTTCCGGATCAACGAACAGGGCGGCCGCTATATCCTGGCCAGCAGCGCGCAACCCTGCTGCCAGTGCTACGGCGCCACGATCTGGGCCGGCATCGACGAGTTGCTGATCGGCGCCCGCTCCGAAGATGTCGAGGAATTGACCGAATTCGACGAAGGCCCCCTCCCGGCCGACTGGATCGGCGAACTGGAGCGACGCAACATCACCGTCAGACGCGACATCCTGCGCGAGCAGGCGCGCCACGTGCTGTCCGCCTACGGCGCCAGCGGCACGTCGTATTGAGTCGCTGGCGCGCCGCCCTGCCGCTGATCCTGCTGGTACTCGCCGGCATCGTACTGTTCGCCTCCGGTTCGCTCGACCAGCTGACGCCGCAGCAGCTGGTGGCGCATCAGGCCGAACTGCACGCGCAGATTGCCGAGCACCCGTGGCTTACCCGCCTGGCCTATATCGGACTGCTGACGCTCACCGTGGCCACCGGGATCCCGGGCACCATCGTGGTGATCCTGGCCGGCGGGTTCGCGTTCGGCGTGATCGACGCGACGCTGTGTTCGTCGGCCGGCCTGACCCTGGGCTCGCTGATCCTGTACCTCGCCAGCCGCTATGCATTCGGCTCCGGCAGCCGGCGGCCGCCGGTCATCGTGGCGCGGCTGCACCACGGTTTCGAGCGGCACCCGGTGAGCTACACGCTGTTCCTTCGGTTCGTGCCCGTCGTGCCATTCGGCGCGGTGACGATCGCGCTGGCCTGGCTGCGCTGTCCGCTGTGGCTTTTCCTCGGCGCCACCTGGCTCGGCGGAACCATTTCACTCATTTTCGAAACCTCGATCGGCGCCGGCCTGGGCGACGCCATGAGTCAGAGCGACAACTTCGGCATCGGCCTGTTCATGCATCGCGAGGTGCTGTTGCCGCTGGCCGCGTTTGCCCTGCTCGCCCTGTTGCCGTTACTCATCGAGCGCCTCACCCGACGCTACCGGCGGCCCGACAGGCACCCTGACTGATCCACCGGTGCCAACGGTGCCGTGGCCGCCAGGTCAGGTATGTATGTACCACCCATAAAAAAAGAGCGCCCGGTGGGCGCTCTGAAAGACTGGTGGGTCGTCCGGGATTCGAACCCGGGACCAATAGATTAAAAGTCTACTGCTCTACCAACTGAGCTAACGACCCATCATGGCAAAACTCAAGCCGACAATTTTACGGCCTGTGCGACAAGGGCACAAGCAAACGAACACCGTGATTGCTCAGACGTAGCGTGTGGGATCGGGCAGGCCCGCCTCGCGAAAGCCCTGGGCGCGCAGCCGGCAGGCGTCGCAGTGACCGCAGGCACGGCCATCCTCGTCCGCCTGGTAGCAGCTGACCGTGGCGGAGAAATCCACGCAAAGACGAGCGCCCTCGCGCGCGATATCGGCCTTGCTCATGCGCATCAATGGTGCGTGGACGCGAATGCCCGCGCCTTCGACACCGGCCTTGGTGGCGACGTTGGCCAGTATTTCGAATGCCTCGATGAAGGCGGGCCGGCAGTCGGGATAACCCGAATAGTCGACCGCGTTCACGCCGCACCAGATGTCGCTGGAGCCGAGTACCTCGGCCCAGCCCAGCGCGATCGACAGCATGATGGTATTGCGTGCCGGTACGTAGGTCACCGGAATATCGCCGCTGTCGACGGTATCGAGCGGCACGTCGATATCGGCGGTGAGGGCCGATCCACCGATGCTGCGCAGGTCGATGCCGACCGTCTTGTGTTCGACCGCGCCGAGCATGTGCGAAACCCGGTCGGACGCGGCCAATTCCGAATTGTGACGCTGGCCATAGGCGACGCTGAGTGCGTGCACCTGGTAGCCCTGCTCGCGGGCCAACGCGATGGTGACGGCCGAATCCATGCCACCGGAAACCAGCACGACGGCCTTGCGCAAGGTGTTTTGAATCATGGTTTTTCCCACTTGGTGTGGCCGGTCACCGGCCGCGAACGCCACCGGCAACACAGGCCGGCGCGCATAAAATCCTTAACTTGCTCCGGACGGTCAGTGCCCGGCCGCGTCATTCCACAGCAGCTTGTGCAACTGCATCTGAAAACGCACATCCAGCTTGTCGTCAATGATCCACTCGGCCAGTTCGCGCGGCTGCACGGCCCCGTGCACCGGCGAAAACAGCACCATGCAGCGATCGGCCAGTGCGTGTTCGGCCAGCATCGTACGTGCCCACTCGTAGTCGCCACGACTGGCGATGACGATCTTGATCTGGTCGTGCGGCAGCAGGTGATCGAGGTTGGACCACAGGTTGCGTTTGCTCTCGCCAGAGTCGGGGGCCTTGAGGTCCATCACCTTGCGAACGCGCGGATCGACTGCGGAAACATCCAGCGCACCCGACGTTTCCAGCGAGACTTCATAGCCGGCATCGCACAGTTTCTGCAGCAGGATCAAGCAACGCTTCTGCGCCAGCGGTTCACCGCCGGTCACGCAAACATGTTTCGCTCCGTGCACGGCGACCTCGGCAAGGATGTCGTCGATCGCATGCCAGTCGCCACCGTAGAACGAATACTCGGTATCGCACCAGACGCAGCGCAACGGGCAACCGGTAAGACGCACAAACACGGTTCGCCAGCCAATCGCATCGGCCTCGCCCTGGATCGAGTGGAAGATCTCGGTGATCCGCAACCGTTCGGCGACGGGCGCGGCAGGCGTGGTGGACGCCACGGGTGCGTCAGTGCCGCTCATCACGATGGACTCAGTTGCCCGACTGCTGCAGACGCTGCAGGCGTTCCTGGGCCAGGCTGGCTGCCTTGGAACCCGGATACTTGGAAGTGACCTGGGTCAACGTCGCCTTGGCATCAGCCGCCTGCTTGAGTTCAAGCTGGCTGTAGCCCACTTTGAGCAAGGCGTCGGGGGCCTTGTCGCTTTGCGGGAACTGGCTGAGCAATTGCTGAAACGATTCCAGCGCAACCTTGTAGTTGGTCGTCGCGTAATAGGACTCCCCAAGCCAGTACCAGGCATTGGGAACCAGCGCATGATTCGGGTATTGCTGGATGAAACTGCGAAACTCGCGCGAAGCCTCGACATAGTTGCCCGCGCGGATCGATTTGAAGGCCACGTCATAGGCCGCCTGGGCTGCGGCTGGATCGCCCGCGCCTGCGCTACTGCCGGCGGTGGCCGGCTGACTCGCGGTCGCATTGCCTGCGGTTGCCGCGCTGGCCGCAGCGGCGGGGTTTCCGGCCTGCGCCTGCGGGCTTCCACCTGCCGGAGCAGTTGCACCCGCAGCGCCACCTTCAAGACGTCCCATGCGGGCATCGAGGTCGCTGTACTGTGCCTTGTTCTTGTCTTCGAGCGTCTGCACCTGATGCTGCATTTCCTCGACCTGACCCTGCAGTTGCTGCATCTGCGCCTGCAGTTGCTGCATCTGGTTGACCATGCCGACGCCGCCCTGATCCTTGTTCTGAGCCTGCTGCTCCAGCCGCGTGACGCGATCGGCGAGACTCAGTCGCGAGTCCTGCGCGAATGCCGGAAACGCGAACAGCATGGCGGACGCGATTGCGCCCGCCATGCTGAACCTGGCTGCATGACTATTAGCCAGTCGCTTCATCATTACTGAGCCGTGTAGACGATCTCGACGCGACGATTCTTGCTCCAGCAATCCTCGTTGTGCTCACGGCACACCGGCTTCTCTTTGCCGTAGCTGATCACTTCGAGCTGGCTGGCCGAACCGCCGGCTGCCTGCAGCGCGTCGGAAACAGCATTGCCACGACGCTCGCCGAGGCCAAGGTTGTACTCACGCGTGCCGCGCTCGTCGGTGTTGCCTTCGAGACGGATGTGCGAGGTCGGACGGTCCTGCAGGTACTTGGCGTGGCACGCCATGATCTGCTGGAATTCCGGCTTGATCTCGGTCTTGTTGAAATCGAAATACACGACGCGCTGACGCAGGCAGGCATCGGTATCCAGATCGGCGGGGGTGTACTTGCCATTGGACTGGTTGGTCTCAGTCTGGGCAACCGGCTCCGGAGCCTGCGGCTGCGGCTTGACTTCCTGCTTTTTGGAGCAGGCGGCCGCGCCAACGCAGAGCAGGGCGACCAGGGCGACGCGAACGGTCTTATTCATGGTGACGTTCCTTACGAGTTGAGTTCCGACAAACGATGACGATCAGGTTACGGGACAACGACGCCGGTTAACCGGCTGTTATTTTGACACGTGAAAGACCGCTCGTGCGGGTTAGTGCACAACCGATCAAACTGGTATGGCGCAGAAATAAAGCGTCACAACCGAAACCGAAAATGCGCCTGAGGCGCCGTTCGGGCCCAATCCTTGGGCATCATGCCGCTACGCGTGATGCGCAGCAACATGAGGAATCACCGCTGCCGGTACGGTCCCCAGGCTGGCTCTTGCACATTGCCATCGGCAAGTGCGAGCCGTTGCCGGACCATGCCATCGTTCGATACTGAATACAGAACTCCGCGGCTGCCCTCGGTGGCGGCGTACAACAGCATGCTCGCGTTGGGCGCAAAACTGACGGCATCGTCGATCGGACCCGGGGAGACGAAACGCACTTGCCCACCCAAGCCACGGTCCATAATGACGATACGATACACGTTCCCGTTGCCCTGCACCATCGCGATCTGCTTGCCGTCGTAACTTACCGAAGCCTTGGCGTTGTTCTGGCCCTGGAAGCTGATCCGCTGCGCCGAGCCGCCACTGGCCGGGGTCTGGTAGATCTGCGGCCGGCCGGACCGATCCGAGGTGAAGTAAATGCTCTGGCCGTCCGGCGCCCAGACCGGCTCGGTGTCGATCGACAGGCTGTTGGTCAACCGGGTTTCCTGATGACTGGCCACGTCCATCACGAAGATTTCCGGGTTGCCCACATAAGACAGCGCCAGCGCCAGCTTTCGGCCGTCCGGCGACCAGGCCGGTGCGCCGTTGATGCCCTTGTGCGAGGAAATCAGCTGACGCGAACCGGTGGTGATGTCCTGTACGTAGATGTTCGAGTTGCCACTCTCGAAGGAGACATAGGCGATCTTGCGGCCATCCGGCGACCACGACGGCGACAGCAGCGACTCCTTGGAACGGGCCACGACCTGCGGGTTGAAGCCGTCCGAATCGGCCACGATCAGCGAATAGGTGGTGTTGTTGCCCAGGCCGACCGCCGTGATGTAGGCGATGCGAGTCCAGAACGCGCCACGCACACCGGTAATCTTCTCGTAGATCTGGTCGGCTATCTGATGGGCGACGCCGCGCAGGTCGCCTGCCGGCACCGTGAAGGCTTGGGCAAGCAGGCTCTGCTGCTTGTTGACGTCCCACAGTTCGTATTCGACCCGCAACGTGCCGCCGCCAGCATCGCTGACCCGGCCGACGGTGATGTAGTCCTGCTTCAACAGGCGCCAGGTGGCGAACTTGATGTCCGCACCCTTGGACGGGAATTCCACGATGTCGCTCTTGGCCAGCGAACGAAATTTGCCGGAGCGGTTGAAATCGTTGCGGATCACGTCGGCAATGTCGGTCGACAAGGGCGCGCCGCCCGCCTGGGCGAACGGAACCACCACGATCGGGGTGGCGGTCTTGACGCCGCCGACAATGTCGACATTCAGCGACTGGGCCGAAGCGGGACCGACGAACAATGCCATCGCGGCCAGCAGGATGACGACGAAGCTTGAACTGAATTTGCGCATGGGCTTGATCATTGCGGCCTGAATGTGAAGGTTAGGTTGCGCTGGAACACGCTTTCGAAGCCCTTGTACGGCAGGGTTTTGGTTCGCAGCACCGCATTTTCGACCGAACGTCGACCAGCTTCGTCATAGGGACAACTGGAATCCACTGTGGCGCTCATCACGTCGCCGCCAGGTGATTGCACGATATGCACCTGACACGGCACCGCCGGTATGTTATCCGGACGCAGCCAGTTCGGCGTGACCGCATTCTGAATGGCTGCGGCATATTCGTCGGCCAGACTGCTGTTCTGACTGTTGTTGCCGGTCTGACGCTGCGCTGCAGCGGGTAGATCGGGTTGACCGTCGTCCCGGGCGTTTTTCAGATCTTCCATCTGTTGCTTGGCCTGTTTGGCCTTGCTGTCGAGGGTCTTCGTCTGGGCCGAGGCCGCGTCCATCTTCGCAAACAGATCGTCGAGCTTTTTCTTCTGCTCTTCCTTCTTCTTGGCGGCCTGCGCGTCCAGCTCGGACTGGCGCTGGCGCTCCTTTTCTTCCTGCAACTGCTTGGCTTCGGCTTGTTCGGCCGCGTCCTCGACCACGCGTTCCTGATCCTTGACGTCAACCTGCTTCGGCGGCGGCGGCAACTGCTTCACCACCGGGGTATCCGGCTGGGGCGGCGTCGGTGGCGGCACCGACGGCGGTGGCGGCACGGTATTGGGAACCGGCTTGACCTTCACCGATTTCGGCGGAGGACTGCCGGTGGGACCGATCAGGGTCGCCTCGATCACCTGGCCCTGCAGTTCCAGCGGCTTGGAACAGGTGATCGGGTTCATCCACGCAGGCAGGTGCAATACGTTGAAGAAAGTCTCATAGCTCGAGCACGGCAGGATCGCGAGGAACAGAAACCCCACGATGCCGATATGCAGGATGGCGGAAAGTACGACCGCCTTCGGCGTCGCCTTACTTTCGTCCATTGGACGTGCTCTTGCCCTGATCCTTCGACTGGCCGGGCTGACCCATCAGGCCGACCTTGGCCACACCGGCCTGCTGCAGGTCGGCCAGCACCTTGAACACGCCGCCATAGGCACCGCGTTCGTCACCGCCGACCAGCACGCTGACCTCGGGATTCTCGCGCACGAATGCACCGACCTTGAGTTTGAGTGTGTCCTCGTCGACCAGTTCCTTCTTGGCGCCGCTCAGGGTCAGGTAGAGCTGACCGTCCTGCAGCACCGAGACCAGCACCGGGTCCTTTTTCTGCTGCAACGACTTGGCATCCGCCTGGGGCAGCTGCACGTCGACACTGGAATTCATCATCGGCGTGGTGACCATGAAGATGATCAGCAACACCAGCATCACGTCGATGTACGGCACGACGTTGATTTCGGATTTGAGCTTGTAGCGCCGTTCGCGCCGCTTGGTGGCCATGACTGCTGCTCCGCTCAGGCCACGTCGTCGGTCTGGATCTGCCGCTGCAGCACGGAGGAGAACTCCTCCTGGAACACGTCGTAGCGCGAGGCGATCCGTTCGACCTTGGTGGCATAGCGGTTGTAGGCCCACTGCGCGGGAATCGCCGCGAACAGGCCCATCGCGGTGGCGATCAGCGCCTCGGAGATGTGTGGCGCGACGACCGCGATGGTCACGTCCTTCATTTCGCCCAGGCCCTGGAACGCACCCATGATGCCCCACACGGTGCCGAACAGGCCCACGTACGGGCTGATCGAACCGACGTTGGCGAGGAATTCCAGGTTGCGTTCGAGCAGCCCGATCTCGCGCGTGCCAGCCACCTGCATCGCCCGCTCGGAACCTTCGACCACGCTACGCGCGTCATTCGTCTTGCGCTGACGCTGACGGGCAAATTCGCGAAAGCCCGATTCGAAAATGTTCTCGATGCCGCCGTTGCTGCCGCCGCGGTTGCTGACCTCACGGAACAGCTGGGCCAGGTCGCCACCGGACCAGAAGCGCTCCTCGAACTCTTCGGCGTTTTCCATCGCCGCCTTGGTCTGGGTGTACTTGCGGATGATGATCACCCAGGACAGAAACGAGAAGATCAGCAATACCAGCAGCACCAGCTTTACCGGCAGGCTCGAATCCGCGATCAGCGTGAAAATGTTCAGTCCACCGTTCATTGCTTGCAGGTTCTCCGCCAGTCGGCTTGGGTTGTCTTTAAAGAGCAGGTTCTGGAATCAGACCAGCCGGAATCGGTGCCGGGCGCATGCGCCGAAGATCCACGCAGGCCACCCGGACCTGCGCACGAATCAGGCAGCTGCCATCCGTTCTCGTGATCGTCTGGGTGAACAGGATACTGGCTGCGCGCCGTTCTTTGACGTCGACCGTTACCGAGAGTTCATCATCCAGCAGGGCTGGCTTGAGAAAGTCGATCTCCATCCCGCGCACCATGAAGGCCAGACCGGTGGCCTGCTTGAACGCCATCTGGTCGACTCCGAGCGCGCGCATCCACTCGCTGCGGGCGCGCTCCATGAAGCGCAGGTAGCCCGCATGGTAGACCACCCCGCCCGCGTCGGTGTCTTCCCAGTAGACCCTGACGTTCCAGCTGAAAGGCACCATCGGCACGGACTCAGACATGGTCGGTCCCGGCGTCGAAGAGGTCCGCCGGCTGGGCCTGCCGCGGCGGCGGAATCAGACCCAGGTGGCGCCAGCCCTTGGCGCTGATCATGCGGCCACGGGCGGTGCGGATCAGGTAGCCCTGCTGGATCAGGTACGGCTCGACCACATCCTCCAGCGTGCCGCGATCCTCGCTCAGCGCCGCCGCCAGCGACTCCACCCCGACCGGACCGCCGTCGAAGTTCTCCACGATCAGGCTGAGCAGGCGCCGGTCCAGCTCGTCGAAACCTTCCGGGTCGATCTTCAGCATGTCCAGCGCAGCCTGGGCTGCCGCCAGCGTGATCTCGCCGCCGGCACGCACCTCGGCGTAATCGCGCACTCGGCGCAGCAGGCGGTTGGCGATGCGCGGCGTACCGCGCGAGCGGCGGGCGATCTCCTGTGCCCCTTCCGGCGCGCAGACGATGCCGAGGATCTTCGCCGCGCGGCGCACGATGGCGGTGAGCTCGTCGGCGGTATAGAACTCCAGCCGCTGCACGATGCCAAAGCGGTCGCGCAGCGGTGCGGTGAGCATGCCCGCGCGGGTGGTCGCGCCGATCAGGGTGAACGGTGGCAGGTCCAGCTTGATCGATCGCGCGGCCGGACCTTCGCCGATCATGATGTCGATCTGGAAGTCCTCCATCGCCGGGTACAGCACTTCCTCGACGACCGGCGACAGGCGATGGATCTCGTCGACGAACAATACGTCGTTCGGCTCCAGGTTGGTCAGCAACGCGGCTAGATCGCCCGCGCGCTCCAGCACCGGGCCCGAGGTGGAGCGCAGGTTGACGCCCAGTTCGTTGGCGATGACGTGGCTGAGCGTGGTTTTGCCCAGCCCCGGCGGCCCGAAGATCAACACGTGATCCAGTGCGCCGCCCCGCTTGCGCGCCGCCTCGATGTAGATCGACAACTGCTCGCGCACCGCCTGCTGGCCGAGGTATTCGGCCAGCCGTTTCGGCCGGATGGTGGCCTCCAGCGCCTCGTCGTCGAGCTGCGCGGTGGCTGTGATGATGCGGGCTTCGGTCATGAGGGCATTATGGCAGGCCCACCCGGCTCTTGTAGGAGCCCGCTGGCGGGCGATGCTCTGGTTTTGGCGTACACCGGAGCAGAAGCATCGCCCGCCAGCGGGCTCCTGCACAGGGTCCGATCAGATTTCGACCTGTGCCCCCAGCTCGATCAGCCGGTTGCCGGGAATCTGGAAGAACGCCGTCGCCGGCATGGCATTGCGTGACAGGAAGGCGAACAGCTTGTCGCGCCATAGCGCCATGCCAGGGCGGCGCACGTCGGCCACGATGTTTTCGCGCGACAGGAAGAACGTGGTGTCCATCATGTCGAAACCGAGACCTTCGCGCGTGCACTGGGTCAGCGCTTGCGGGATGTTCGGATCCTCGGCAAAACCGAAGCGCAGCTCCAGTCCGAAGAAATGGCCGTCCATCGGCGTGATCTCGATGCGCTCGTCGGCTTCGGCCACCGGCGTTTCCAGCGTTTCCACCGTCAGCAGCACGTTGCGCTCGTGCAGCACCTTGTTGTGCTTGAGGTTGTGCAGCAAGGCATGCGGCACCGCGTGCTGGTTCGCGGTAAGGAACACCGCCGTGCCCGGCACGCGCAGCGGCGGATGTTCGGCAATGTTCTCGATGAACGGCTGCAACGCCAACCCACCCTGCTTGATCTCGCGCACCACCAGTTCGCGGCCGCGCCGCCAGGTCGTCATCACGGTGAAGATCACCACGCCCAACACCAGCGGGAACCAGCCACCGCGTGCGATCTTCAGCAGGTTGGCGCCAAAGAACGACAGGTCGATGATCAGGAACAGCACGCCGACCAGCACCACCGCCAGCCAGTTCCAGTGCCAGCGCTTGCGCGCCACCACCAGTGCCAGCAGCGTGGTCATGGTCATGGTGCCGGTCACCGCGATGCCATAGGCCGCGCCCAGGTTGTCCGAGCTGCGGAAAACGAGCACCGCCAGGATCACCAGCACCATCAACATGCGATTGACCCACGGCACGAAAATTTGCCCGGACATCTCGCGCGAGGTATGCACCACCGCCATCCGCGGCGAGTAGCCCAGCGACATCGCCTCGCGGGTCATCGAGAACGCCCCGGAAATCACCGCCTGCGACGCAATCACCGCGGCGCACGCCGACAACGCGATCATCGGATACAGCAGCGACTCGGGCACCATCAGGTAGAACGGACTTTCGATCGCACGCGGATTGCTCAGCAACAGCGCGCCCTGGCCGAAATAGTTGAGCAGCAGCGATGGCAACACGAAGCCGAACCATGCCAGCCGGATCGGTTTCTTGCCGAAATGACCCATGTCCGCGTACAGCGCTTCGGCACCGGTCAATGCCAGCACCACGCCGCCCAGCGCGATGAACGAGGTGTCGCCATGTGTGATGAAGAAACGCACCGCATGGCGCGGATCGATCGCTTCCAGCACCTGCGGATTGGCGATGATCTGACGCAGGCCCAGTATCGCCAGCACCACGAACCACACCGTCATCACCGGCGCAAACGCCTTGCCGACCTTGTGCGTGCCATGTCGTTGCACGGCAAACATGCCAAGCAGGATCACCAGTGAAATCCACACCACGTACTTGTCCAGCGCAGGTGCGGCGACGCCCAGGCCCTCCACCGCGCCCAGCACCGAAATCGCCGGCGTGATCACGCCGTCGCCATAGAACAGCGCCGCGCCAAAGATGCCGAACGCGGCCAGCACCCAGCGCGCCCGCGCCGACCCGCTCATCGAGCGCTGCGCCAGCGCCATCAGCGCCATGATGCCGCCCTCGCCCTTGTTGTCCGCGCGCATCACGAAGGTGACGTACTTCAGCGACACCACCATGATCAGCGACCAGAACACCAGCGACAGCACGCCCAGCACGGCCGACGGCGTCGGCGTCATGCCGTGCGTGCCGAGCGTTTCCTTCATGGTGTACAGCGGACTGGTGCCGATGTCGCCGAACACCACGCCGATGGCGCCCAGCGCCAGCGCGGTCAGTCGACGGCGAATCTCGGGCGACGGTTCGCCGCGCATGGTTTCCTGACTCACGGTCAGCCTCCGAGAGCGGCGCGCAGCGCCTTGCGGATGATGGCTTCGGCGTTGTCGCCCTCGGCGGCGACCTTCTGCACCAGCCGGGTCACCTCGGCCGGCTTGTAGCCCAGCTGCTGCAGCGCCACGGTCGCTTCGCCGGCGGCATCCAGCGGCGCGCCGGCGTTACGCAGCGCAGCACCCGGGATGCCGGACATGCCGTCGAGACGATCGCGCAACTCCACCACGATACGTTCGGCGGTCTTTTTGCCGATACCCGGGATCTTGGTCAGCGCAACCACATCACCGGCCTGCACCAGCCGCGCGAAATGGTCG
Source organism: Rhodanobacter sp. Col0626 (assembly GCF_049994385.1). Taxonomy (GTDB): domain Bacteria; phylum Pseudomonadota; class Gammaproteobacteria; order Xanthomonadales; family Rhodanobacteraceae; genus Rhodanobacter. The sequence continues at coordinate 1,051,128 of NZ_CP188260.1, read as the reverse complement.
GTGGAAACGCCTGACAGCACCGAAAGCGCGATCTTCGCGCCAATCCCGCTGACCTTCAGCAGGTTGCGGAACAGCGCACGTTCGCTTTCGTGCAGGAAGCCATACAGCGTGACGCTGTCTTCCTTCACCGCGTGGTGGGTGAGCAGGACCACTTCCTTGCCGATGCCGGGCAGGTCGTAAATGGTCGACATCGGTGCCTCGACCTCGTAACCGACCCCGGCGACCTCGACCAGCAGCGAAGGTGGTTGCTTGGAAACCAGGATGCCGCGCAGACGTCCTATCATCGACCCCGCCTTGAAATCTGTTTCATCGGCCGCGCCTCCAAGCCGACCGCGGAATACCGACACGGGCGAGGCTGGCGCGGGTGTGCGCATGGGTCACGGCGATCGCCAGGGCATCGGCCGCGTCCGCCTGCAAGGGGCCTTTCAGGCCGAGCAATACGCCGATCATGTGCTGTACCTGGGTCTTGTCGCTGCGGCCGCTGCCGACCACGGACTGTTTAACTTCGGTTGCTGCGTATTCGTGCACCACGATTCCACGGCTGACCACCGCACAAATCGCGGCACCCCGCGCCTGCCCCAGCTTCAATGCCGAATCCGGGTTGCGCGCCATGAATACGCGCTCGATTCCGCACTCGGCCGGCTGATGCGCGGCGATGATGTCACACAGTTCGTCAAAGATGCGTTTCAGGCGCAGCGGGAACGTGGCTTCGCCCGCGACCGTGAGCGCGCCATGGAAGACGTGCGTGAGCTTGCCCGCACCGTCCACGTCGATGATGCCCACGCCGGTACGCTGGCTGCCCGGGTCGATGCCTAGAATTCGAATCATTTCGGATGCGATGCGAAAGGCGCGCGGCCCTTCGACTTATTCGGCAGCCTCGGCCGGCAGCACGGCGTTGTGGTAGATCTCGTGCACGTCGTCGAGCTCGTCCAGCCAGTCGATCAGATCGAGCAGCGTTTCCTGTGCCTCATCGGCAATCGCCACGCGGTTGGCCGGACGCATCACCACGTCGGCCCGCCCGGGCGTGAGCCCGGCGGCAAGCAACGCCTGCTGCACGGCTTCGAAGTTTTCCGGGGCGCACAATACGCTGCTCTCGCCGGCTTCATTCACCACATCGTCGGCACCGGCCTCGAGCGCCGCCTCGAGGATCCTTTCCTCCAGCGCGGCATCACCGGCCGTGGCGAATACCAGTTCGCCGCAACGGTTGAACTGGAACGCCACCGAGCCGCTGGTACCGAGGTTGCCGCCGTGCTTGGTCAGCGCGTGGCGCACATCGGCCACCGTGCGCACCGGATTGTCGGTAACGCAGTCGATGATCAGCGCGATACCGGCTGGACCGTAGCCTTCGTAGCGCAACTCCTGCATGTCGGCGCCACCGTCGGCACCCGAACCACGCTTGACCGCGCGGTCGATGGTGTCGCGGGTCATGTTGGCCGACAACGCCTTGTCGATCGCTGCGCGCAGGCGCGGGTTGCCGGCCGGATCAGCCACGCCGGCGCGCGTGGCGACGGTGATTTCGCGGATCAGCTTGGTGAACACCTTGGCGCGCTTGGCGTCTTCGGCGTTCTTGCGACCTTCGATGGACGGGCCTCTACCCATGACAATTCCTGCGTGGAGCGATTGGACAAGCGGGCAATTTTACCCGAATTCGACCGGCGTGCCGGATCCAGGCGCGACTCAGCCCGGACCCGCCCCGAATTGCCCGTTATGCAGAAAATCAGCCACCAGCCGCGCCACATCCTGCGAAAACAGCAGACCGGTGTGGTTGGCCTCCACCACGCAGTGGTCGGACAGGCCGGGCAGCCGGGTCTCCGCCACCGCCACGGTGCCATCATGGTCGCCATCGAAATGGCCCAGCACGGCGCCCAGACCCAGCGGCATCCGGCCGGCGATCATGCCGACCTCGCGCGTGCCGTCCCAGCGTTCAAAGCCTTGTTCCAGCAGCTCGCGATTGTGTCCCAGCAAGACTTCGCCACCACGGCCCCAACCGGCAAAGCCGCGTGCAGCCGCGCTGCCCCGCAACGGCGAACCGAGGCAGACGATGCGCCCTTGCGGCAACGCCGACGATTCGAGGCACGCGCGCAACGCGAGCAGTCCGCCGAGGCTGTGGCCGACAAGATGCACGGCATCCGCTTCGTCAGCCAGCCCGGCCATGCGTGCCTGCAGTTGATCGAGGATGCGCTGTTGGGTGGCGGCCACGCTCAGGTAATCGAAACGGTGGACGCGAAAGCCCGCCTCCATCAGCCGGCGATGCAGCATGGCCAGCGCGAAACCGCGCATCCACAGGCCGTGCAACAGGATCACATGATCAGACATGGCGGGACGAAACCTGCTGCGACGTGGAAAAAACGATAACGCCGTGCCCGCTGATCCTGCACCGGCCCGGGCCGGACGAGTCAGCCGGTGCGAAATGCCCGCACCAGCCGCCGGTCATCGCCACGTCCGAAGACTCAACGCTGGGCCGCGTCGCTGTCCAGCGTCTGGACATGCAGCTCCTTCAGCTGCGCCACGGCAATCGGCGATGGCGCATGGGTCATCAGGTCCTGTGCGCTGGTGGTCTTGGGGAAGGCGATCACATCGCGGATCGACTCGGTGCCGGCCATCAACGCCGCGATGCGGTCGATGCCAAACGCCAGCCCGCCATGCGGTGGCGCGCCGAACTTCAGCGCCTTCAGCAGGAAGCCAAACTTCATCTCGGCTTCCTCGGCGCTGATGCCGAGCAGCTCGAATACCGTGCTCTGCATCTCCGGCCGGTGGATACGGATCGAACCACCACCGATCTCGTTACCGTTCAGCACCATGTCGTAGCCGCGGCTCACCGCGTTGTGCGGATCGGCGCGCAGCTGGGCGGCGTCATCCACCTTCGGTGCGGTGAACGGATGATGCAGGGCGACGAAGCGTTGCTCGTCTGCGTCGTATTCGAACATCGGGAAATCGGTGACCCACAACGGCTTCCAGCTGTCCTCGACCAAGCCGCGGTCCTTGCCGACCTTCAGGCGCAACGCGCCCATGAAGTCGGTGACGGTCTTCCAGCTGCCGGCACCGAAGAACACGATGTCGCCAGTCTGCGCGCCGGTGATTTTCAGCACACCATCCAGCGCGGCATCGTCGAGGAACTTCGCCACCGGCGAATTGATCCCCTCGCGCCCCTTGGCCAGGTCCTCGACCTTGAGCCAGGCCAGGCCTTTCGCGCCGTAACGCGATGCATATTCGGTCAGCCCGTCGATGTCCTTGCGCGACAGCGTGCTGCCGCCGGGTACGCGCAGCGCGGCAACGCGACCGGCCGGATCGTTGGCCGGTTCGGCAAATACCTTGAACTCGACATGCTTCAGCGCGTCGGCCACGTCGGCCAGTTCCAGCGCGATGCGCAGATCGGGCTTGTCCGAACCGAACCGGCGCATCGCCTCCGCCCACGTCATGCGCGGGAAGTTGGCATCCAGCTCGACACCCTGCACGTCGCGGAATACGTGGCGGATCAATTCCTCCACGAAATCCTGCACGTCCTTTTCCTCGACAAAAGCGAACTCCAGGTCGAGCTGGGTGAATTCCGGCTGGCGGTCGGCACGCAGATCCTCGTCGCGGAAGCAACGCGCGATCTGGTAGTAGCGGTCGAAGCCGGCCACCATCAGGATCTGCTTGAACAGCTGCGGCGACTGCGGCAACGCATAGAACTCACCCGGATGCACGCGGCTGGGCACCAGGTAATCGCGCGCGCCTTCGGGCGTGGCCTTGGTCAGGATCGGCGTCTCCACATCCTGAAAACCGCGTTCGTCGAGGTACCGGCGCAGCGCCTGCACGAGGCGGATGCGCTTGCGCATCATCGCCTGCATTTCGGGGCGGCGCAGGTCGAGGTAGCGGTAAGTCATCCGCATGTCCTCGTTCGGATTCTCGTGCAGCGCGAACGGCAGGTCCTTCGCGGCGTTGAGAATCTCGACCTGGTCAGCTACCAGCTCGACCGTGCCCGTTTTCAGCTTGTCGTTGATCGAAACGCGCTGGCGGATCGTGCCGGTGACGCGCAGGCAGTACTCGTTGCCGATCTCGTTGGCCACGGCAAAGGCTGCGGCGTTGTCACGATCGATCACGACCTGGGCCAGTCCCTCGTGATCGCGCAGATCGGCGAACGCCACATGGGCCTGCAGACGGATCTTGTTGACCCAACCACACAGGGTGACGGTCTGGCCGATCAGCGACTCATCGATGAGGCCGCAGTAATGCGTGCGCATGCGCTTGAAACTCCGGGCAAGCCGCAAGGCGGCTGAAACAGATGGAAAAGACCCGGAATGTTACCACCGCCGCTCCCCAGGGGCGGGATCCGGACCGGCAGCGGGGACCAGCCTGCCGATCCGGAACGACTCACCAGCGACGATCGACCACGAACTGACCGCGACAACCGTGGTTCACCCATACACCGGCACGGTTCCCGCCCCAGCTATAGCCCTCGGTGCAACGATTCTTGGACAACTGCCTTTCCAGTCGAACACGGCCTTGGCGACCCAGGTCGACCTGACAGAGCTGGTAGCGATTGTCTTGGCTGGAGCACTCGAGCCGGATGCTGCGATTCCAGTCAGGACCGGGTCGCCAGCCACCACCGCCATGCGAACCTCCATGACCACGTTCCTCGGCAAATACGCCACGGCAGCCGCGATCGACCCATACTCCCCGCTGGTCGACACCCCAGGTTTGATCGCGGACGCACGCGCTTTTCGAATCCTGCCGCACAAGCCGTGCATTTCGCCAAGGCACTTGGCAAACGCTGAATTTCCCGTTGCTGCTTCCGCATTGAATGGACCCGCCTCCTTGTGCCTGCACCGAAGGCGCCGACGTCAGCGAGAACAGGCCAAGCAAGCCGATCGTCGATCCCAACAAGACTCCACCAGATACGCGCATGACCACACCTCCTCCCGAATGATGGCTTTCCCGGGTCGGCAAAGCCGTTCAATGTCCATGTTCGGCCCAACTTACCCGCACTGGCAGAAAAAATCAGTCATTCCCGGCCGGTTTGGCCGCCGGCGCTGGCGCGGGTGACGGAGCAGGCGCAGGTGATGCGGCGGATTCCTTTGCCGGTGTGCTGCCTGAGGCATCGCTATTGCCCGACGCGGCTTCGGCCAGGTTCCGCTTCTTGTCACCGTCCTTCTTGAAGTCGGTTTCATACCAGCCGCTGCCCGCCAGCCGGAACGAAGGCGCACTGACCATGCGCCGCAGCTGCGGAGCGCCGCAGGCAGGGCAGATCGAGGGGTCGGTATCGGACAACTTCTGCAGCCGGTCGAAACGGTGGCCGCAACTGTTGCATTCGAATTCGTAGATGGGCATGAAAACTCCGGGCGGCGCGGCCGGACCCCGGCCGGCAATTCACCATTATCGGCGCGTTTGCACGAATTTCAACGTGTCACCAGGCGCGATGACACCGCCCCGTGGGCCGGAGTAGCCTGCGATCGGCGGGTTATGCGAAGTAGAACCATTGATCTTGCACATGAAACCGAGAGCCGATGTTTGGACTTATAGACGTCTATACGTCTATTGACGAATGCTGGATACGTGACTAATCTGCAGTTGCTGCGTCGCAGCAAACCATGAGCCGGAGAGTCTCCATGAACAACCGCGTCAAACCGATCACCCGGGCATGGCTGCCTGCCGCCATCATGCTGGCACTCGCCAGCAACGTCGCCGCCCAGGACGCCAGCGCACCTGCGGCGACCAAGGCCAAGGATCTCAGCACGGTGATCGTCACCGGCACGCGCGCCAGCGACCGCACCGAAAGCAGTTCGCTGACGCCCATCGACGTGGTTTCGGCCAAGGTGCTCCAGCAGACAGGCACCAGCGACGTGCCCACGGCGCTTGCACGCATCATTCCGTCGCTCAGCTTTCCGCGCCCATCCGCCGCCGACACCGCCGACACCCAACGTCCCGCCCAGCTGCGCGGCCTTTCGCCGGACCAGGTGCTGGTGCTGGTGGACGGCAAGCGCTGGCATCCCGGCGCGCTTCTGTTGACCAATGGCGTACTTGGACGTGGCTCGCAGGCGGTGGATCTCAACACGATTCCGATGGGCGCCATCGATCACATCGAAGTACTGCGCGACGGCGCATCGGCACAGTACGGTTCGGATGCCATCGCCGGCGTCATCAACATCATCCTGAAGAAGGGCGCCAAGGGCGGTGACGTGGAAATCAGCGGAGGCCAGTACTCCGCCGGTGACGGCAGGCAGTGGCAGGGCTCGGCCAATTTCGGCATACCCCTCAGCGATGACAAGGGCTGGCTGCGCTTTACCCTGCAGAGCGGCAAGGAGGATTACACCAATCGCGCCGGTCCCGACACGAGAGCAGGCTTTCCGCAGCTTGGCGTAAATTTCCGCGAGGGCGATCCGGAGGTGAAGGATCAGAACCTGCTGATCAACACGCAATATGACATCACGCCGAACGTGCAGTTCTACGCGTTCGGCCACTTCGGACATCGCGAAGGCACCTCGCCGGCGTTCTTCCGCTACGGCAACAACAGCCCATCGCCGAGCAGCCCGTTGATCGCAGGCATCTACCCGAATGGCTATCTGCCACTGGAGAATTCCGACTCGACCGACCGCTCGCTGGTGGCCGGATTCCGTGGCACCGTCAATGGCTGGCGCTGGGATGTCAGCGGCAACTACGGTGGCAACCGGGTTTCGTACAAGACCTTCAACAGCATCAACCTTGCCTACTTGAACGATTTCGGCAGTAGCCCGACCTCGTTCCACGATGGCCTGCTCAAGGCAGCACAGCATTCGTTCGATATCGACATCGCCAAGGATGTCACGGTTGGCTGGCTGCCCAATTCGGTGACCGTGGCCTTCGGCGCGGAATACCTGCACCAGAGCTACGCGATCGATGCCGGCGACCTGCCGTCGTACTACACGTCCACCGGCAACCCGATTCCGGGAACCACGACCATTCCGGCGGGCGGCGCACAGGGCTTTGCCGGGTGGCAGCCGGTAAACGCCGGCTCGCTCGCCCGGCACGATGTCGCCGAGTACCTGGATCTGGAAACCAACCTCACCGATCGACTGGGCGTATCTGCTGCCGTGAGGCACGAGAACTACTCGGATTTCGGCAGCACGACTTCCGGCTCGCTCGCGGGACGTTTCGATTTCACCGATACGTTTGCCCTGCGCGCCAGCGCTTCGACGGGTTTCCGTGCACCATCGCTGGCCCAGCAGTTCTATTCGTCGACGTCATCGCTGTATTACGGCGCCGGCAATTCGTTGGGCCTCACACCGGGCATCTACAACTCCAGCTTGCTGCCGGTGAGCAGCCCGGTCGCCAGACTGCTTGGGGCCGAGCCGCTGAAGCCCGAGAAATCCCACAACTACACCGTGGGCGCGGTATGGAGTCCGACCGATGCCTTGACGCTGAGTATCGACGCCTACCAGATCGCCATCGACGATCGCATCGTGTTGTCGGGCAGCATCGCTACCACCGGCGCGAGCGTCCGTGACTACCTCGCGGCCAACGGCATCACCAATCTCGACTACCGGGGTGTTTCGTACTTCACCAACGCAGCCGATACGCGCACCCGCGGCATCGACCTCGTGGCCAGCTTCCGCAACGATCTTGGCAATGCCGGAACGCTGCAAACCACGATCAGTGCCAACTACAACAAGAACGAGGTGACCAAGGTTCGTCCGAACCCTGCGATTCTGGATTCACTGGGCAGCAGCTTCCAGCGTCTGGATCGTCGCGACATCAAGGGCCTGCTGGCCGACTCGACGCCGCGCAGCAAGTTGATCCTCAACGAGCAGTACAACGTCGGCAACTGGAACGTGACGGGAACGGTCACCCGGTACGGCCGCTACACCGCCTACAGCAGCACCGGCACCACCATCTACGGCAGCACCGGCACCCCGGCGGTGGATCAGACCTTTTCGCCGAAATGGCTGCTCGACCTGGCGGTGAATTACAACCTGCAGCGGTGGACGTTCACGGTCGGTGCGGACGATGCGCTCGATGCCTATCCGGACCGGGTCATCGCCGCCAGCAGCAACAACGGCACGTTGCCTTATTCCGTGTACGCGCCGTTCGGCTACAACGGTGCCTACGTGTACGGAAAGGTCGCCTACCGCTGGTGAGTTCCGCCGCCTTCGTACTATAAAAAATCCCGGCTTTCGCCGGGATTTTTCTTTCATGCGCCGGTAAACCGCAGATGTCCATTTTCTGCATCGACGCGAATCTTCGCGCCCGGGGGATAGCGCCCTTCGAGGATTTCGCGCGCCAGCGGATTCTCCAACTGCTGCTGAATCGCCCGCTTCAGCGGCCGCGCGCCATACACCGGATCGAAGCCGACGTTGCCAAGCAGGGCCAGTGCGTCGTCGCTGACTTCCAGCTTCAGCTGGCGCTCGGCCAGGCGTTTCTCCAGATAGTCCAGCTGGATGCGGGCGATCGCACGGATCTGCGTCTTGTCCAGCGGACGGAACACCACCAGCTCGTCCAGCCGATTGATGAACTCGGGGCGGAAATGCGCCTGCACCACACCCATCACCGACGCTTTCATCTGGGTGTACTGCTCTTCCTCGTCGCCGCCATTTTCCGCCGCGTCCTGGATCATTTGCGAACCGAGGTTGGAGGTCATCACGATCACCGTGTTGCGAAAATCCACGGTACGGCCCTGGCCATCGGTGAGACGGCCGTCGTCGAGCACTTGCAGCAGGATGTTGAACACGTCCGGATGCGCCTTCTCGACTTCGTCCAGCAGGATCACGCTGTACGGCCGGCGACGAACAGCCTCGGTCAGGTAGCCGCCTTCTTCATAGCCGACGTAACCCGGCGGCGCGCCGACGAGGCGCGAAACGGAGTGCTTCTCCATGAACTCGCTCATGTCGATGCGCACCATCGCATCGGTGGTGTCGAACATGAATTCCGCCAGCGCCTTGCACAACTCGGTCTTGCCCACGCCGGTGGGGCCAAGGAACAGGAACGAGCCGTTCGGCCGGTTCGGATCGGACAGGCCCGCACGCGAGCGGCGGATCGCGTCGGACACCGCATGCACGGCCTCTTCCTGGCCGACCACGCGCTTGTGCAGATCGTCCTCCATGTGCAGCAACTTCTCGCGCTCGCCTTCCAGCATCTTGCTGACCGGGATGCCGGTCCAGCGTGCGACCACCTCGGCGATTTCCTCGGCGGTGACGCGGGTCTGCACCAGTTTGAAGTCCTGCGTCTCGGCCGCTTGCGCGGCGGCGAGCTGCTTCTCCAGTTCCGGCAGTTTTCCGTACTGGATTTCGCTCATCCGCGCGTAATCCTGCGCGCGCTGGGCGGATTCCATTTCCTGGTGCGCCTGCTCGATCTGCTCCTTCACCTTGGTCGTGCCCTGCAGCGCGGCCTTTTCGGATTTCCAGATCTCGTTCAAATCGGAGAATTCGCGCTCCAGCTTGCCGATGTCGGTTTCCAGGTCGGCCAGCCGCTGCTTCGACTCGCTGTCCTTTTCCTTCTTCAGCATCTCGCGCTGGATCTTCAACTGGATCAGCCGACGCTCCAGCCGGTCGAGTTCCTCCGGCTTGGAATCGATCTCCATGCGAATGCGCGAGGCCGCCTCGTCCATCAGGTCGATCGCCTTGTCCGGCAACTGGCGGTCGGCGATATAGCGATGCGACAGCGTCGCGGCGGCGACGATCGCCGGGTCGGTGATCTCGACGCCATGATGCACCGCGTAACGTTCCTTCAGTCCGCGCAGGATCGCGATGGTGTCTTCCACCGATGGCTCGCCCACGAATACTTTCTGGAAGCGCCGCTCCAGCGCGGCATCCTTCTCGATGTACTTGCGGTATTCGTCCAGCGTGGTGGCGCCGATGCAGTGCAGCTCGCCGCGCGCCAGCGCGGGCTTCAACATGTTGCCGGCATCCATCGAGCCTTCGCCCTTGCCCGCGCCGACCATCGTGTGCAATTCGTCGATGAACAGGATCACCCGACCTTCCTGCTTGGACAGGTCGCTGAGCACGGCCTTCAGCCGCTCCTCGAATTCACCGCGGAATTTCGCGCCGGCGATCAGCGACCCCATGTCCAGCGAAAGCACGCGACGATCGCGCAAACCCTCGGGCACTTCGCCCTTGATGATGCGCTGGGCCAGGCCCTCGACGATCGCGGTCTTGCCCACGCCGGGTTCGCCGATCAATACCGGGTTGTTCTTGGTGCGCCGTTGCAGCACCTGGATGGTGCGGCGGATCTCCTCGTCGCGGCCGATTACCGGGTCGAGCTTGTTGCGCTCGGCGCGCTCGGTAAGGTCGATGCAGTACTTCTCGAGCGCCTGGCGTTGCTCCTCGGCGTTTTCACTTTGCACTTTCTCGCCGCCACGAAGTTTCTCGATCGCCGCTTCGAGATCGGGCTTCGTCGCGCCAGCCGCCTTCAGGGCCGTGCCCAGCTCGCCCTTGTCGTCCAGTGCCGCCAGCACGAACAGTTCGCTGGCGATGAACTGGTCGCCGCGCTGCTGTGCCAGCTTGTCGGTGAGGTTAAGCAGGCGGCTGAGGTCGTTGCCGAGGTTGATGTTGCCTTCCTGCCCGCTGACTTTCGGCAGCCGCTCCAGCATGTCGTTGACGCGCTGGGTCAACAGCGGCACGTTGACCTGCGCCTGGGTCAGCAACGGCGCGGTCGAGCCGCCCTGCTGGCCGAGCAGTGCGGCCATCACATGCACCGGTTCCAGCATGTTGTTGTCGCGACCCACGGCCAGCGACTGCGCGTCGGCCAGTGACTGCTGGAAACGCGATGTGAGTTTGTCCATCCGCATGTCGATTTTCCCCGATGGTCTGGCGCTTGATGATTTGACGGGATGTCCGTCACTGACCTGGAAAATGCGGCCGTCGCAACGTGATTCAAGATCGTCGCGCACCGACGACCCGTGTGGTGCACGAGAAAGCTTTCACATTCGGTTTGTTAGAGTGATGGCGATGTCAACGGTCATACCCGCCACTGGTTTCACACCGCGCACCCCGCTCCTGCCGCCCCCACTACCGAACACCGGCGCGCGCTGGGCGATCTTTCTGGATGTCGACGGCACCCTGCTCGACTTTGCCGACGATCCGTTGGCGGTGGAGGTCAGTTCCTCGCTGTTGAGCCTGTTGCATGCCTTGCATCGCGCCCTGGACGGCGCTCTGGCGCTGGTCAGCGGACGCGAGCTGGACCAGCTCGACCGCATGTTCGGCCATCCTCGCTGGGCGGCGGCCGGACTGCACGGACTGCAGCTGCGCCATGCCGACGGCAACTGTCGCGATTTCAACGTCCCCGCCGCGCAACAGATGCAGATGCGCCACGCGATACACGCACTGTCTGATCGCTTCGATGGCGTGCAACTGGAGGACAAGCAGAGCGCCATCGCACTGCACTGCCGCCGTGCACCCGAACAGCTGCCGGCGCTGCGCGAAGCGGCAATGGTGCTGTTGCCGCAACTGCCGGGCTACGAATTGCAGCCAGGCAACCTGGTGCTGGAGTTCAAACCGGCGGGCATGGACAAGGGCCATGCCGTGCATGAACTCATGGCGCAGCCACCGTTCCATGGTCGTCGACCGGTCTATCTGGGCGACGATCTCACCGACGAACACGCGTTTGCCCGCGTCAACCGGGGACATGGGCTCAGCGTGCGCATCGGCACGCGCGAACCCACCCTGGCCGAATTCACCCTGCCCGGCCCCGCCGCGACGGAGGCCTGGCTGACCCGCGTCCTGGACGCACTCACACACGGAGTTCCCACCCATGCCCGACTCTCCAACGGAGACCCGCAGCGCCAGCCTTGAGCTTGGTGTGATCGGCAATGGCAGTGTCGCCGCGCTGATCGACAACCGCGCACGCATCGTGTGGTGCTGCCTGCCCCGTTTTGACGACGACGCCAGTTTCTGCGCATTGATGTCACCGCAGGCCGAAGGCGGCGACTGGGCGATCGAACTGGAGGAATTCGAACGCGCCGAGCAGAACTACCTGCCGAACACCGCGGTGCTGGTCACCCGACTGTTCGACCGCCACGGCGGTGCCGTCGAGGTGGTGGATTTCGCACCGCGCCATCGTTCGAATGGACGTCTATATCATCCGGTGCTGCTGGCCCGCCGGGTCAGTCCGATCAGCGGTTCGCCACGCATCCGCGTACGTTTGCGGCCCTTGTGCGACTACGGCGCACGCAAGGCGGAAACCACCTCCGGCAGCAACCACATCCGCTATCGCCTCAGCAGCGTGGTTCAACGCCTGACCAGCGACGTGGCGGCAACGCTGATCGAGCGCGAGTTGCCGTTCGGACTGGAGCGCCCCGCGCATTTCGTGTTCGGCCCGGACGAGACGCTGAACCAGAGCCCCGCCGATTTCATCCACCTTACGCTGGAACGCACCAATGAATATTGGCGCGAATGGACACGATACCTGTCGGTGCCCTACGAGTGGCAGGAGGCGGTGATCCGCGCCGCGATCACGCTGAAGCTGTGCCAGTACGAAGCCACCGGCGCCATCGTCGCCGCGCTGACCACTTCGATCCCCGAATCCGCCGGCAGCGCCCGCAACTGGGACTACCGCTACTGCTGGCTGCGCGATGCCGCGTTCACCGTGCGCGCGCTGAACCGGCTCGGCGCCACACGCAGCATGGAGGAATACATCCGCTACGTGTTCAACCTGATTGCCGCCGAACACGATACCGAGATCGGCCCGGTGTTCGGCATCACCTTCGAACGCGAGCTGCCCGAGCGCCAGATCACCAGCCTCGCCGGCTATCGCGGCATGGGTCCGGTACGGGTCGGCAACGATGCCTGGCGACAACGCCAGAACGACGTCTACGGCTCGGTGGTGCTGGCTTCGGCGCAGTTGTTCTTCGATCGCCGGCTGGAACATCGCGGCGACCAGCTGACCTTCCAGCGGCTGGAGCGCATGGGCGCACTGGCGCTGCGCATGGCCGAGCAGACCGATGCCGGCCTGTGGGAATACCGCGGCCGCGCTGCCGTGCACACCTATTCCGCCGCGATGTGCTGGGCCGCCTGCGATCGCCTGGCGCATATCGCCACCGAGCTGGGGCTCGACGATCGGGCCCGCTACTGGCACGAGCAGGCGGTGCAGTTGCATGGGCGGATCGAGGCGCGCGCATGGAATGAAAAGCTTGGTCATTTCGTCGATGCCTACGATGGTGAACACCTGGACGCCAGCCTTCTGCTGCTGGCCGACATCGGCTTCGTCGAAGCCGGCGATCCGCGCTTTGTCGCCACCGTCGATGCGATCGGCGTGGCACTGGGCAGGGGCGACTACCTGTTTCGCTACATCGCACCGGACGATTTCGGTGCGCCGGAGACCAGCTTCAACATCTGCACGTTCTGGTACATCGAAGCGCTTGCCGCTACCGGCCGCAAGGAGCGCGCGCGAGCGATGTTCGAGCACATGCTGAAGCAGCGCAATGCGCTGGGCCTGCTGTCCGAGGACATCGCGCCGGGAACCGGCGAACACTGGGGCAACTACCCACAGACCTACTCCCTGGTCGGCCTGATCCAGGCCGCGATGCGGCTATCGCGGCGTTGGGAAGACGCGCTGTGATGGCCTCGGCGAAACCAGCCGGTCGACTGGTGGTCGTATCCAACCGCGTGGCGCTGCCACGGCAAACCGCGGCCGGCGGGCTCGCCTCGGCATTGCGGGCTGCGCTGCAGGAGCGGGGCGGACTGTGGTTCGGCTGGAGCGGCAAGTTGGCCGCCGAAACTGCATCCGAGGTGCACCAGATGCGTGATGGCAAGGTGGATTACGCCACCGTCGACCTGTCGCGTGCCGACCACGAAGATTTCTACACCGGCTTTGCCAACGGCACGTTGTGGCCAATGCTGCATTACCGACCCGATCTTGTCGACTATCAGCGCACTCATCTGGATGGCTATTTGCGCGTCAACGAGATCTTCGCCGAACGGCTGCGGCAGCTCATCAGGCCCGATGACACGATCTGGGTGCACGACTACCACCTGATTCCGCTCGCTGCGATGCTACGCCGGCTCGGCGTGAAGAACCGCATCGGCTTCTTCCTGCACACACCACTGCCTGCCGCCGGTCTCCTGATCGCGCTTCCCAATCACCACGAGTTGCTGGAGACCCTGGCCAGCTACGACCTGGTCGGCGTGCATACCCGCCGCGACTTGCGCGCACTGGAGGATTATTTCCTGCACGAGGCCGGGGCAACCATGCACGCGGGTGGCCGATTGCGCATGCCCGAAGGTCGGCAGTTCCGCGCCGCGGCGTTTCCGATCAGCATCGATACCGAGGCCATTGCCGAGGCCGCGCAGCGGGCGGTTTCCAACAGCGAAATCACCCAGCTGCGCAACAGCATGGAAGACCGCGAGCTGATCATCGGTGTCGATCGACTCGACTACTCCAAGGGCTTGCATCAACGCTTCGAGGCCTACGCCCGGCTACTCGAACGTGCACCCGAACTGCACCGTCGCATCATCTTTCTGCAGATCGCGCCACCCTCGCGCGGCGCAGTGCTGGAATACCGGCAGATCCGTCGTGAACTGGAACGCAGCGCCGGTCACATCAACGGCAAGTACGCGGCACCGGACTGGGCGCCGATCCGCTACATCAACAAATCGTTCCCGCACCAATTGCTGACTGGTTACTACCGCACCGCACGGGTCGGCCTGGTAACACCGCTGCGCGACGGCATGAACCTTGTCGCCAAGGAGTACGTGGCCTGCCAGGACCCGGACAATCCGGGCGTACTGGTGCTGTCGCGCTTTGCCGGTGCCGCGCAGGAACTCACCGACGCCCTGCTGGTGAATCCCGCCGATACCGAGGAAGTCGCGGACGCGCTGGAGCGCGCACTGAAGATGCCGCTGGCGGAGCGTCGCGAACGCTGGAGCGCGATGATGGACGTGTTGCGCCGAAACGACATCACCCTCTGGCGCAACACTTTCCTGCAGGCGTTACGTCGTTAGCGCGCGGCCGGGGCGTCAGGACTGGTCCAGCCAGACCAGGCTGGCAAAACGGCCGCTGCGGGCGCCATCGCGCCGATACGAATAGAAGCGCGCATCGGCCAGGGTATCGAAGCCGCCGCCGTGGATGCGGTTCAGTCCGGCCCGTTCCAGTCGTCGGCGTGCCAGTGCGGCCAGGTCGCACCACCAGTGACCGGACCGACCCGCCACGAAACAGGCAGCGGTCGCGCCATCGCGATCGACGAAAGCGGCCCGCACGTCCTCGCCTACCTCGTACGAGGCTGCGCCGATGCACGGCCCCAGCCATGCCAACAGGCGCGCCGGCGGAGTGGCCAGCTGGGTCAGCGTCGCCTCCAGCACGCCGCCAGCGAGGCCACGCCAGCCCGCATGCGCGGCACCGATCTCGCTGCCGTCATCGGCACAAAACAGCACCGGCAGACAATCGGCGGTAAGGATCGAAAGCACGGTGCCCGGAATGTGCGAGATCGCCGCATCCGCCTGCGGCTTTTCGGCACTGGGCAACGGCCCCAGCTCGGCCACGCTGACGCCGTGCACCTGGTGCAGCCAGCGCGGCGGTGACGGCAGCCGCAAGGACTGCTGCAAGGCGCTGAGGTTGGCCTCTACCGCATCGACGGCATCGCCGCTGTTCAGGCCGAGATTGAACCGGTCGAACGGCGCCGTCGAGATACCCGGCCCGAGACGGGTGGTAACCGCCGCGTGTACCTGTGGCGGTGCCGGCCAGTCGGGAAAGATCCAGCTATCGGTCATGGTATCCGGGGCGGGGAACGGGGAGCGGCAAAGCATCGCATACCTTCGCTTTTATTCGCCGCTCCGCGCTCAATAGTGATCGGAGCCGTGTTCGACCAGATCCTCGCGCAGCGCCTCGATCAACGCCTGCTGGTCGGCCGGCCGTTCGGCACTGAACGACAGCGCCTCGCCACTTACCGGATGCACGAACGACAGTTTCTCGGCATGCAGCGCCTGCCGGCGGAAGCCGCGCAACATGGCCGCCAGCTCCGGCGAAGCCCCCTTGGGCAGCTTCAGGCCGCCGCCGTACAGCGGATCACCGATCAGCGGATGACCGATGTGCGTCAGGTGCACGCGAATCTGATGGGTACGGCCGGTTTCAAGCTGGCACTGCAGCAGGCTGTGGGCCCGGAAACGCTCGCGCAACCGGTAATGGGTCACCGCGCGCTTGCCATCTTCCTCGTCACGCACCGCCTGGCGCAGGCGATCACCCATGCTGCGGCCGATCGGCTCGTCCACCGTGCCACCGGCCACCATCGTCCCCAGCACCACCGCTTCGTACTGGCGTTCCACCTCGTGCCGCGACAACAGATCGATCAGGGCAGTGGATGCCGGCAGCGATCTCGCCACCACCATCAGGCCGGAGGTGTCCTTGTCCAGCCGGTGAACGATGCCGGCGCGTGGCAGCTCCGCCAGCTTCGGATCGTGGTGCAGCAAGGCATTGAGCAAGGTCCCAGCCGGGTTGCCGGCGCCAGGATGGACGACCAGGCCGGCGGGCTTGTTCAGCACCAGCAGGTGATCGTCCTCGTACACGATGGTCAGCGCGATGTCTTCGGGTGCGCTGGACACCTCGGTTTCCAGCTCGACCAGCAGATGCACCTGCTCGCCGCCGTGCAACAACTGCCGCGGCGGGGCCGGCACGCCATTCAGCGTCACCGCGCCGGATTTGATCCAGCCACTGAGCCGCGAACGGGAATAATCGGGGAACATCTCGGCCAAAGCCTGGTCGAACCTGCGTCCTGCCGCAGCCAGCGGCACCTCGCCCTGGTGCCGGATCGTGGTCATGCCAGCCCCCGCGGGCTGCGACCGGTTTCGGCTATCATGCCTTTTCGTTCAAACATTCTGAAATTTTTCCTTATGCGCCCAACTATCGACTCGCCCAAGCTGCCGATGCTCAATTTGCCTGTCCTGCGAATGCTTGTGGTGCTCCTGTTCGCGGTGTCGATGAGTGCATGTTCGATGTTCAAGTCGAAGCACGATTCCATCGACACCATGCCGGTGGACGCGCTGTACAACAATGCCCACGACTCGCTGGAAAACTCCGACTACGCCTCTGCCACCAAGGCTTATCAGCGCCTGATCGCGCGTTTCCCGTCGGGTGAATACAACGAACAGGCCCAGCTCGACCTCGCCTACTCGCAGTACAAGGACAACCAGCCGGACGATGCCTTGTCGACCGTGAACCGCTTCATCAAGACGTATCCGGCCAACAAACATGTTGATTATGCCTACTACCTGCGCGGTCTGATCAATTTTGATCGCACCAGCGGCGTGATCGAGCGTTTCATTCATCGCAGCGGATCGACCGCACGCCGCGACCAGGGCTACAACCTGCAGGCGTTCGACGACTTTTCCGAGCTGTCGCGCCGCTTCCCCGACAGTGCCTATACCGCCGACGCACGCCAGCGCATGATCTACCTGCGCAACGTACTGGCCCTTTACGAGGTCAACGTGGCCGAGTTCTATCTGCGCAACAAGGCCTATGTGGCTGCGGCGAACCGTTCGCAGTACGTGATCGAGCACTATCAGCAGTCGCCGGAAGCCGGCGACGCACTGGCCATCCTCACGCGCAGCTACCTGGCGCTGAAGCAGGATGCCCAGGCCGAACAAACCCGCCAGGTGCTGGCCCTGAACTATCCTGACCACCCGTACCTGTCCGACACCAAGTGGCCCCACGCGCCATCGACGCTGCGCAAGATGGTGCCGTTCTCGGGACATCACTGAGCACCCCGTTCGGTCGCAGAAAAAGCCGGCGCAAGCGCCGGCTTTTTTGTGGGCTACATCTTCCGGTCCGGTCGCGACGTCGGTCTCAACGCCACCCTGAGGTAATCGGGTAACGCCGTTCGCGGCCAAACGCCCGGGTCGTCACGCGTGGTCCGGGGGCCGACTGGCGGCGCTTGAACTCGTTCAGCAGCACCAGCCGCACGACGCGGCGAACCGTCTCGGCGTCGTGGCCCTGCGCCACGATCTCGGCCTGCGACTGCTCCGCTTCGATGAAGCGGCTGAGGATCGCATCCAGCTCGTCGTAGGCCGGCAGTGAGTCCTGGTCGGTCTGGTTGTCGCGCAGCTCGGCCGACGGCGGACGCTCGATCACTTCCACGGGAATCGGGAGTGGCAAACCGGAAGTCGAAGCCACCGCGTTGCGCCACTTGGCCAGCCGGTACACCACGGTCTTGTAGACGTCCTTCAACGGCGCATAGGCGCCGCACATGTCGCCATACAAGGTGGCGTAGCCCACTGCCATCTCGCTCTTGTTGCCGGTGGCCAGCAACAACCGGCCGTGCTTGTTGGACAGCGCCATCAGCATCACGCCGCGGGTACGCGACTGCAGGTTTTCTTCGGTGGTGTCGGCAGCCTTCCCGGCGAACGCGGGCGTCAGTGCGTCGACGAACGACTGGTAGGTCGCCTCGATGTCGATCACGTGGTAATCCACGCCGAGTTGCTCCGCCTGCGAGCGCGCGCCATCCAGCGACAGCTGCGAGGTGTAGCGCGTGGGCATCATCACTGCGGTGACGCGTTCGGCACCCAGCGCGTCGACCGCCAACGCCAGGGTCAGCGCCGAATCGATGCCACCGGACAGACCCAGCAGCACGCCGCCGAAACCGTTCTTGTCGATGTAGTCGTGGGTGCCGCGCACCAGTGCGGCATACAGCGTGGCCTCGATCGAGTCGTCGGCAGCCACCGGCCAGTCCTGCGCCAACAAGGTGCGCGTGGCCGGATCGAATTCGGCCCACAGCAGCGCATCGACGAAGGGCGGCGCGCGGGCGGCGATCGTGCCGTCGCCGTTCACCAGCAGCGAAGCGCCGTCGTAGACCACTTCGTCCTGGCCACCGACCAGGTTGAGATAGGCAATCGCGCAACCGGTTTCCTGCGCCCGCGCCTGCAGCAGGGCTTCGCGTTCGGCCTGCTTGGCGGCATCCCATGGCGAGGCGTTGATCACCACGATCAACTCGGCGCCCGCGGCGGCGGCCTGCGCGGCTGGCTCCGGTTGCCAGACGTCTTCGCAGATCAGCAGGCCGACGGTAACGCCGTCGATCACTGCCGTGACCGACGCATGGCCGGGACGGAAATAACGTTTGTCGTCGAACACGCCGTAGTTGGGCAGCGCCTGCTTGTGTGCGATGCACTCCACCCGGCCGCCGCGCAGCAGGCTGGCGGCGTTGAACACCTCGCCCTCGCTGTGCGGATGTCCGACCAGCGCCGCGATGCCGTTGGTCGCGGCGGCCAGCATCGCCAGCTCGCTGTCGCAGGCAGCAAGGAAGCTCGGTCGCAGCAACAGGTCTTCCGGCGGATAGCCGCTGAGGGTCAGCTCGGGAAAGGCCACCAGCGCGGCGCCGCCAGCGCGCGCCAGCGCGATCAGCTCGCCAGCCTTCGCAGCATTCGCCGCCACCGCGCCGACCGCGAAATCGTGTTGGGCCAGTGCCAGACGCAGCCTTGCCATGTAACGTGCTCCCAGAATGACGAAGGCCGCGACTTACGTCGCGGCCTTCGCATTTTAGAGCAGTCGGTGCCGACTTACTTCATCAGCTTCGCAAGCGTCTTGCCGAGGTCGGCAGGCGATTTCACCGTGGTGACGCCGGCCTTCTCCAGCGCAGCGAACTTGGCCGCCGCGGTGCCCTTGCCACCGGAGATGATCGCGCCGGCATGGCCCATGCGCTTGCCGGCCGGGGCCGAGGCGCCGGCGATGAAGGAGACCACCGGCTTCTTCACGTATTCGCCGATGAACTCGGCAGCGTCTTCCTCGGCGCTGCCGCCGATCTCGCCGACCATGATGATGCCTTCGGTCTGCGGATCGTCCTGGAACAGCTTCAGGCAGTCGATGAAGCTGAGGCCGTTGATCGGGTCGCCGCCGATGCCGATCACCGTGCTCTGGCCGAGGCCTTCGTTGGTGGTCTGGAACACCGCTTCGTACGTGAGCGTGCCGGAGCGCGAGACCACGCCGACCTTGCCCTTCTGGTGGATGTGGCCGGGCATGATGCCGATCTTGCATTCGCCGGGGGTGATGATGCCGGGGCAGTTCGGCCCGATCAGCACGATTTCCGGATGCTGCATCAGCACGTTCTTGACGCGCAGCATGTCCAGCACCGGAATGCCTTCGGTGATCGCCACGATGACCTTGATGCCGGCATCGATCGCCTCGAGGATCGAGTCGGCCGCGAACGGCGGCGGCACGAAGATCACCGACGCATCGGCGCCGGTTTCCAGCACGGCTTCGTCCATCGAGTTGAAGACCGGCAGGCCGATGTGCTCGGAGCCACCCTTGCCCGGGGTCACGCCGCCGACGATTTTCGTGCCGTAATCGAGGCACTGCTGCGCATGGAAGGTGCCCTGCTGGCCGGTGAAACCCTGCACCAGCACCTTGGTATTTTTATTGACGAGAACGCTCATTCGTATTGCTCCTCAGACCTTCGCGGCAGCAACGGCTTTCTGAGCCGCGTCGTTGAGATCATCCGCCGGCGTGATCGCCAGGCCGGAGTTGGCCAGCAGTTCGCGGCCCTGATCGACATTGGTGCCCTGCAGGCGCACCACCACGGGGATCTTCAGGCCCACTTCCTTGACCGCGGCGATGATGCCCTCGGCGATCAGGTCGCAGCGCACGATGCCGCCGAAGATGTTGACCAGGATGCAGCGCACCTTGTCCGAAGACAGGATCAGCTTGAACGCCTCGGTCACGCGCTCTTTCGTCGCGCCGCCGCCGACGTCGAGGAAGTTGGCCGGCTCACCGCCCGCCAGCTTGATCACGTCCATCGTGGCCATGGCCAGGCCGGCGCCGTTGACCATGCAGCCGATCGAGCCGTCCATCGTCACGTAGTTGAGGTTGTACTGCACGGCCGCGGCTTCGGCGGCGTCTTCCTGGGTCAGGTCGCGCATGGCGGCCAGGTTCGGATGACGGAACTCGGCGTTGTCGTCGGAGTTGACCTTGCCGTCCAGCGCGGCGAGGTTGCCGTCTTCCAGCACGGCGAGTGGATTGAGCTCGACCAGGGCCAGGTCCTGCTCGTTGAACAGCTTGTACAGGCCCAGCATGATCTTGGTCAGCTGGTTGACCTGCTTCGCATTCAGATCCATCGCGAAGCCGAGCTGGCGGCACTGGTACGGCTGCAGCCCTTCGACGAAGTCGATCACGATGGTGTGGATGTCTTCGGGCGTGTCCTTGGCGACCTGCTCGATGTCCACGCCGCCGTGCTTGGAGGCGATGAACGAGACAGACTTGGAATCACGATCGACCAGGATCGACAGATACAGCTCGCGGGCGATGTCGGTGGCGTCGGTCACCAGCACCAGGTTCACCGGCAGCGCACGGCCGGCGGACTGGTAGGTTTCCATATTGGTGCCGAGCATGGCCTTGGCGGCGGCGCGGACGTCGTCGAAGCTGCGGCAGAACTTGACGCCGCCGGACTTGCCGCGGCCGCCGGCGTGGATCTGCGCCTTGACCATCCATTGCGTGCCACCGAGCGCCTTGGCGGCGTCGACGGCAGCGTCGGGGGAGTTGGCGATCTTGCCCGGCGGTACGGCAATGCCGTACTGCGCGAACAGTTCTTTGGCCTGGTATTCGTGGAAATTCATTCGATACCTCGAGCGAACGGAGAAACGATGGCGGCCGCACGCGTGCACATCAGCGTGGGTCAGGAAGGTCGGACGGCGGATTGACGCACTGCCGGGGATTGCAGTGCGCCTGCCCTGCGAATTGGCAGAAACCGCTCAATACGGCCGCTTATTTTCGCGGAAGCGGGCGGCAATGGAAAGGGCGGCCTGTTTTTTCGGCCGCGCAGGGCGGTTTCAGGCGCTTTTTCGCACCGGCACGGCACCGATCAGCACGTCTATACTCGACCGGAGCCGCCATAGAGTGTCCCGCCACGTGTCCAGCACGCCCACTTTCACCGTCGTCCGGTCTGCCGCCACGACGGTTCGCCATGAACTGTCATTCCTCAATGCGTTCCGGCTGATCCAGGCACTGGTTTACGTCGGCCTGGCATTCAGTCCGCCGGGCCTGGGCTGGCCCGAGCTGGGGCCACTGGACCTTGCGCGCGGCGTGGCCGCGCTCTATCTGGTTTTCGCCCTGCTCGCCGTGTTGTGGAACCGACGCAGCATGCCCTACGCCAGGGCGGTGGTAGCCGCCACGCTGGTGGTGGACATCGTTGCCGCCGTGCTGGCGATCGCGGCGATGCACAACGCGCGCATCGGCATCGAAATGATGCTGGCGGTGAACCTCAGCGCCGGTGCGCTGATCCTGCCGCTGCGACTTTCCAGCTTCTTCGCGGCGCTGGCCACGTTGGGCATTCTCGGACATACCTTCTTCGGTGCATCGACCGACAGCCCCGGCGACCGCGACCTGCTGGAAGCCGCCCTGTTCGGCCTGGCCTATTTCGCCAGCACCACGCTGTGCCACGTGCTGGGCCGTCAACTGCGCGCCACCGAGGCACTGGCCGAGCAGCGCAGCACCGACCTGGCCAACCTGGCCCAGGTCAACGAGCTGATCATCCGGCGCATGAAAACCGGCGTGCTGCTGGTCGACGACGCCAACCGCATCCATCAGATCAACGAATCGGCCTGGATGCTGATGGGCAACCCCGGTGCCGACCAGCGCGACTTGGGCCAGCTGGCGCCGGAACTGTCGCGCCGGCTCTATCACTGGATGACCTCCGGCAAACTGGACGAAACCGCTACCCAGCTTGCCGACGGCGTACCCGAGGTGGTGCCGCGCTTCACCCGGTTGGCGCCGAATGACGACTCGCATGTGCTGATCTTCCTCGACGACACCTCACTGCTGTCGCGCCGCGCGGAGGAACTCACGCTGACGTCGCTGGGCCGGCTGTCCGCCTCGATCGCACACGAGATCCGCAACCCGCTGGCGGCGATTCGCTACTCCGCCCAGTTGCTGGCCGAATCGACCAGCATGGACGCGACCGACCAGCGCATGGTCGAGATCATCAACAACCACTGCATCCGCCTCAACGAGATCATCGAGAACATCCTGCAACTCTCGCGGCGCGAACGCTCGCGGCCGGAAACGCTGGACCTCGGGCACTGGGCGCAGGCTTTCGTGGAGGAATACAGCCAGGGCAACGACCTCGGCGCCGACTCGCTGCGCGTGATCGCCAGCAGCGGTGCGCCGGTGGCGGCGGTGGCCGACCCGCAGCAGCTGCAACAGGTGGTATGGAACCTGGTGCAGAACGCGCTGCGCTATGGCCGCCTGCCCGGCGAGCCGGCACGGGTCATGGTGGTGACCCGCCAGGGCGAGCACGGCGTGCCCATCCTGGAAGTGATCGACCGTGGCCCCGGCATCGCACCGAAAGTGGCCGCGCAGATTTTCGAGCCGTTCTACACCACCCACGAATACGGCACCGGCCTGGGCCTGTACCTCGCACGGCAGATGAGCGACGCCAACCAGGCCGCGCTGGAATACGTGCGCGTGGCCGGCGGCGGCAGCTGCTTCCGGCTGGTACTGACACCGCCGGCACGCAGCCCGGCCGATCCCACCGAAACCAACCACGCTGCTGCCGCCACGCGCTAGGCGCGATCAGGTCGAACGCACGATCAGGTTGACCGGCAGGCATTCCGAAGTGGCCGGCTCGCCCTCGATCAACGCCAGCACCTTGCGCGCCAGCAGCATGCCGCCTTCCTGCCAGTCCTGCTGTACCGAACTCAACGGCGGCAGGAAGCTGGCGCCGAGCGGCATGTCGTCATAACCGACCACCGAGACATCCGCCGGCACCGCACGCCCGAGCTCCAGCGTGGCGCGGATCGCACCCATCGCCAGCAAGTCGTTGCAGGCGAAGATCGCATCGAAACCCACCTTGCGCGCATGCAGCGAGCGCACCGCATCCATGCCCGAGTCCAGGGTGAACTCGTCGCGCCGCATCAGCAGCGGCTTGATCCCGTGCACCGCCAGCGCGTCGACGAAGCCATTCAGGCGCTCGAAGATCTCCGGGTGGCTGGGATTGCCGATGAACACCGGGCGGCGCCGGCCCAGCGCGATGAAATGCCTCGCCACCAGGGCGCCGCCGAGTCGGTTGTCGCTGCCCACCACCACATGCACATCGTTACCCGAGTGCGCGCCCCACACCACCATCGGCAGGCTCAACTTGTCGAACCGGCGCACCGCGTCCTGGCGCGCGCCCTGGCCCAGCAGGATCAGCCCATCGGCGGCCTGCACCGCCGCCGCGTTGGCGCCCTGGCGGGTGGTCAGCAGCACGCTGTAGCCGGCAGCAGTCAGTTCCTGCGAGATGCCGCCCAGCAGCAGCAAGGGGTATGGATCGAACATGGTGCGATCGGTGGATGGCTTCATCTCCACGATCACGGCCACGGTGTGGCTGCGGCGCAGGCGCAGGTTGCGTGCACTGATGTTGAGCTTGTAGCCATGCTCGCGCGCCAGCGCCTGGATCCGCTCGCGGGTTTCCGGATTGACCAGCAGGCTGTCGCCCAGCGCACGCGAGACCGTGATCTTGGACACCCCGGCCAGCTGTGCCAGATCGGCCATGGTCAGGCCGCCTGACGCGTTCTTGCGCGTGCCTATCTTGCTCAACTACTTGACCCCTGCCGGTCTGCCGCGACGCTGCCGGACTGCAGCGATGCTCCGAGCCGATGCATGCAGTGTGTCGACTTTCGCACTGTCGGTGCAACTTGGCCATGCGCCGCCATGACATGCCGCCGGCAACCGGGCCGACGCTGCCCCAAGAAGCGAATTCATGCCCCATCCCATTCCGGAAAATCCGCTTCCTTAAGGCCATCCAAACGAAATGTTATCGGTATCTTGATACCGATAACATTTACTGCCAAGCTCGCCGCCAGCCGCAGCCTCGCGGGCCGATCGGCCTGACGCGCCTGGCGGAGCGACAAGGGGATTTATCGTGGATCACTACGCCGTGGTGCCGCTGGATGCCGAGACGCCGACCGTCGTCGAAAAGACGGCGGTCGATCCCTGGCTGCTGATCCGCCACGGCACCGATCCGTCCAGTTTCGCGCAGGACGAAAGCCTTTTCGCCCTGGCCAATGGCACCCTCGGCGTACGCGGCAACCTGGAGGAGAGCGACAGCCCGAGCCAGGCCACCTTGCTGTCCGCGGTATGGGAACGCACTCCGATCGAGTATCACGAGCGATTTCCCGGCTTCGCCAGCCATACCGACACCCGCATCCCGGTGGCCGACGCCGCACGCATCCATCTGCGCCTGGGCGACACGCCAGTGCGGCTCGATCAGGGCGAGTGGCTGTCTTTCGAGCGTGCACTCGATCTGCGCAACGGCTGCTACCGGCGCCGACTGTGCTGGCGCTCCCCCGACGGTGCCACGCTGGAGATCGAGGCCGAGCGCATCGTGAGCCTGCAGGACGCCGGACTGCTGGCGATCCACTACCGCGTACGCTCGCTCGATTACACCGGACCGGTCACGCTGGAGTCATCGATCAGCACCGCGCGCGAAGCCGCCGGACAGGGCTTCGATCCCCGCATCGGCAGCCGTATCGATGGCGGACTCAGCACCTATGACGCCCAAGCCGAGGAAGACCTCGCCTGGGTCGGCCAGCAAACCACGCACAGCGGCATCCGACTGGTCTGCGCACAGCGACACCGGCATGCCGGCGAATTGCAGTTTCGCTACGCCAACCTGGCGCCGCACGGCGTCACCCAGGTCTACGAGGGCATCCTCGCACCGGGCCAGACGGTCACGCTGGACAAGTACGTCGCCTATGTCTTCACCTCGCCGTTCGCCGAGGATCAGGCAAACGATCTGCTCGCACGTGCGCAGGCCTCGCTGGACACGGCCATCGCGCTCGGCTACCCGGCGCTGCTGGCGCGACAGGCCCAGATGCTGTCCACGCTCTGGGCACAGGCCGACCTCGCCATCGACGGCGACCCCGCCACCGAACAGGCGCTGCGCTTCAACCTGTTCCATGTGTTCCAGTCGAGCAGCCGCGACAGCCATGGCACCACCGCCGCCAAAGGCCTCACCGGCGAGGGCTACGAAGGTCACTACTTCTGGGACGCCGAGGTGTTCATGCTGCCCGCGCTGGTCACCCTGGCGCCGGAGCTGGTACGCGCGATGCTGATGTATCGCCATCGCACGCTGGACCATGCGCGCCAACACGCGCGCGAACTCGATCATCCGCGTGGCGCGCTGTACGCGTGGCGCACGATCAGCGGCGACGAGTGTTCCTCGTACTTTCCCAGTGGCTCGGCGCAGTACCACATCAATGCGGCGGTGGCATGGGCGATCCGACTCTACGTCGATGCCAGCGGCGACGATGCGTTCCTGGCCGCGTACGGCGCCGAGATGTTGTTCGAGACCGCGCGTGTCTGGCTGGAGATCGGGCATTTCAGCGCACGCCACGATGGCGCTTTCTGCATCCATGAAGTGACCGGCCCGGACGAATACTCCGCCCTGGTCGACAACAACCATTACACCAACCGGTTGGCGCAGCGACATCTGCACAACGCCGCCGCCGTTGCCGACTGGATGGCGCTGACGTACCCGGTCCAATACGCCGCACTGAGCGCACGGATCGACCTGCATGTGGACGAAACTGCGCAGTGGCGCCGTGCCGCCGAGGCCATGCATCTGCCGGTCGATCCCGCACTCGACATCTTTCCGCAGGACGATGGATTCCTCGACAAGCCGCGCCTGTCGGCCGGACTCGCCACCAGGCCGGGCAGACATCCCCTGCTGCTGCGCCTGCATCCGCTCACCATCTACCGCCACCAGGTGTGCAAGCAGGCCGATACGCTGCTCGCCCTGATGCTGGCGGGCGAGCAGGTCGATGTCGCGACCAAGCGTCGCAACTTTGACTATTACGAGGACATCACCGTCCACGACTCCACCCTGTCGGCATCCACCTTCGCGGTGATGGCGGCCGAAGTGGGCTACGTCGACAAGGCGCATCGCTATTTCCTCGACACCTTGCGCGTCGACCTGGACAACCTGCACGGCAACGCCGCCCATGGCCTGCACATGGCGGCGATGGCCGGCAGCTGGTTGGCGTTGACCTGGGGATTCGGCGGTCTGCGCGTGCATGGCGGCCTGCCTGCGCTGGCGCCAAAGTTGCCGCCAGGATGGAAGAGTTATCGCTTCGGGCTGCGCTGGCGCGATGCGCACCTGCGCGTGGAAGTCGATGGCACCGGCGCGCAGTACACATTGACCAGCGGCAGCGCACTCACCTTCCTGCACGATGGCCTGCCGCAACGTCTGCACGCGGGGCACCCCCTGCACCTGAAGTGTGCCGGCTTCGTCGATGCCAGGACGACACCGCTGAAGGCGGTGATCTTCGACCTGGACGGCGTGATTGCCGACACCGCGGTAGTACATCACGCCGCCTGGAAACGGCTGACCGAGGAAATCGACGTGGCATTCGACGACGCCATCGGCGAGCGCATGAAAGGCGTCGACCGGCGCGGTTCGCTGGATATCCTGCTGCAGCATGCAGGGCGCACCTACACGGAAGCGGAGAAGGACGCACTCGCCGCGCGCAAGAACGACTACTACCGGGAACAGATCGAGCAGTTCGGACCGCAGCACCTGCTGCCCGGCGCCTACGTCGCGATCGAATCGGTGCGCCGCGCCGGACTGAAGATCGGGCTCGCGTCGGCCAGCCGAAATGCGTCCTTGCTGCTGGAACGGCTCGGCATCGCCGAACTGTTCGACTACGTGGTGGATGCCGCAGCGATCAGCCGGTCCAAACCGGATCCGGAAATTTTCCTGGCCGCCGCCAGCGGCCTTGGAGTGTCGCCTGGCGACTGCATTGGCGTGGAGGATGCCGCCGTGGGCATCGCGAGCATACATGCCGCGGGGATGGCGGCTGTGGGAATTGGCCATGCACACGCACTGGCTGAAGCGGATGTGCTGTTGCCGAACGTCGCCGCGTTCGACATCCGGAATTTCATGACGATCTGAAAAGGCGAATGGTCGGCCCGTCTCCGATGGTGCCGAATCACAAAAACATTTTGGGGAGTAACGGCAATGAAGAACAAGCAGTTGACCCGGCTGACCCTCTGCGCGGCGATCGCTGCCGTTCTCGTGTGCAGTGTTGCAAACGCACAGGATACGGTGCCACCGCAAGACACCACCCCGGCGCCGGCGAAAAGCGCCGCACAGCAGAAAGCGGACAGCAAGAACGCCAAGAACCTCGACCAGATCGTGGTGACCGGCAATACCGCCACCGGCGGCCTGAAGAAGATAGACACCAGCTATTCGGTGGTCACCGCCACCGCCGAACAGATCAAGATGGCCAACCCGAAGAGCGCGGCCGACCTGCTGAAGATCTCGCCCGGCCTGTGGCCGGAATCCACCGGCGGCCAGACCGGCGCCAACATCGAAATCGCCGGCTTCCCGGGCGGCGGCGACGCTCCGTTCAACACCGTGCAGATGATGGGCTCGCCGCTGTACGGCATGCCTTCGCTGTCGTTCTTCGAGCAGACCTCGATGTTCCGCCTCGACGACACCATCGACCGCGTGGACATCCTGCAGGGCGGTCCCTCGGTCGTGTTCGCCGACGGCCAGATCGGCGCCACCGAGAACTACATGCTCAAGACGGGTACCGACGTACCCACAGGCAGCCTCGGCGTGACATATGGCAACGAGAACCTGCGCCGCACCGACCTGTTCCTGGGCTTCCCGCTGGCCGATAGCTGGTTCGGCAGCGTGGGTGGCTTCTATCGCGATTCGGATGGTGTGCGCGATCCGCAGTTCCCTGCCGACAAGGGCGGCCAGTTCACCGCCACGGTGAGCCACGACAGCGACAACGGCACGATGACGCTGTACGCGCGCTACCTCAACGACCGCAACCAGTTCATCACGCCGATCCCGCTGCTGCAGTCCGGCTCGGATGACTTCCATGCCTACCCGGGCTTCGATCCGCTGAAGGACACCTACTACGGCAAGGATATCCAGCACGTACATCTCGCCGGTTATCCGGGCGGCGGCACCGACGCGAACCTCGCCAACGGACGCGGCGCCAAGATGAGCTTCTTCGGCGGCAACTTCGACTACGACCTGGGCGACGGCTGGAACATCTCGGACAAGTTCCTCCTCGACGGCGGCGACATGAACACGACCGCGCTGTTCTCAGGCACAAACCCGGCCAGCCTCAACGACGAGCTCTACAACGTGTCGACCGACCAGGGCGGCTTCGCCTTGCCCGCAGGTTCGGCCACGGCCTCCTACGTCAACGGCGGCGGCCTGGTGGATCCCAATCAGAGCGTGATCCACCAAGGCTTCTGGTTCATCCACAAGCACCTGAAGAACATCAACAATGACTTCCGCCTCAGCAAGGAGATCTTCGACGGCAACACCCTGACCGCCGGCGTCTACCTCGCGCACTACACCGAGGACGACAGATGGGCGCTGGGCAACCAGATGCTGATGACCAATGCGCCGCACGCGAAACCCATCCAGGTGAGCTACGTCGACGGCGGCCAGACCTATCAGCTGACGGACGGCCAGGGCCTGCTGGACAACGGTACCTTCAACATCACCAACCGGGGCTCCGCCACCAACAAGGCGTTTTACTTGTCCGACACCTGGCGCGTCGGTCCCTGGCTGTTCGACCTGTCGGGGCGCGTCGAGAACCAGAACGCGTCCACCGACATGTGCAATTTCAAGAGCGATGGCCGGGTTGACGCGGACGGCAAACCGGTCACCGGCGTCATAGATACCGACGGCAATCCGTTGACGCTGTACAACAACGCGGTGCCGGTATGCGATGGAACCTATACGCATACCAGCTACAACAAGACCCATCCCTCGTGGACCTTCGGCGTGAACTACGAGCTGGCTTCGAACATGAGCGTATATGTCCGTGTCAACAAGGGCGCGCATTTCCCCGACTTCGACAACGGCATCCGCGGCGATGCACAGGGCAACACGGCGCCGATGCAGAAGGTTTTCAACTTCGAGGGTGGCTTCAAGTACCAGTCGCAGTACCTTTACGCCGACATCAGCGCCTACCACAAGCAGTTCAATGGCCTGCCTTTCCAGCCCACGGACGGCGCCGGCAAACCGATCGGGAACCTGTCGCTGTATGGCTCCGATTCCAAGGGCATCAACCTCACCGGTGCCGTCACGCCGACGGAAAACCTGCGGATCCAGGTGGTGGCCAATTACCTCGACGGCCACTACTCACACAATAATTCGTGCCTGTCGTTCACGAACTCGGTCACCGGCGAAGATGGTTGTGCCTTCATCAATGGCGTGCAACTGCAGCGCCAGCCCAAGGTGCGCTACATGCTCACGCCCAGCTACCGCTTCCCGTTCGCGTGGGGCGACATCATGGCCTTCGTCACCTACACCCATGTCGGCGACCATACGCAGGACCAGTCCGGCCTGCAGCAGCTGGGCAAGTACGACACCTGGGACTTCGGCATCGTGGCGGACGTGCAGAAGAACTGGGAGCTGCGCGTGCAGGGCACCAACATGACCAACGAGTTGGGCCTGACCGAGAGCAACTCGCGCATCTTCGGTTCCGCCTCGGGCACCAACGGCGTGATCCTGGCTCGTCCGCTGGAGGGTCGCGAGGTCAACTTCCAGGTCAAGTACAAGTTCTGACGCACCGCCGTTCCACCACCGGCGGACCGGGTCGCCACGATCCGGTCCGCCGCCACTCCGCAGGTCAGCCCCGGGCACCGGCATGAACCGAATCCGCATGATCGTCGCGCTGGCGCTGATCTACATGATCTTCGCGATCCTGCTCAACAGCGTCGGCACGGTGATCCTGCAGTCGATCGCCACCTTCGGCATCGACAAGCCCGAGGCCAGCGCGCTGGAACGCTACAAGGATCTGACGATCGCGGTCACCTCGTTCCTCGTCGCCTCGTTTCTGCCGATGTTCGGCTATCGGCGTTCGATGATGCTGGCCCTGGCCGTCGTCGGCGTCGCCTGTGTGCTGATGCCGTTCTACCCGAGTTTCCTGACCACGCGGCTGCTGTTCGCCTGCGTGGGCATCGGCTTTGCGATGACCAAGGTCTGCGTGTATTCCTCGATCGGCCTGCTCACCGCGGACCGTGTCGCACACTCGCGACTGACCAACACCATCGAGGGCCTGTTCATGGTCGGCGTGCTCGGCGGCAACTGGATCTTCAGCGCCTTCGTCGATTCGGCTCATCCGGGCAATCCTGGCTGGTTCAACGTGTATTGGCTGATTACCGGCGCTTGCGTGCTGGTAATCGTGCTGCTGGCGGGCAGCCGGCTCGACGAGAGTGCGGCGCATGCGCACGGGCACAACAATTCATTCGCCGACTCGCTGCTGGAGATGCTGCAGCTGTTCGTGCGGCCGCTGGTTTATGTATTCCTCGCCTCGGCGTTCCTGTACGTGCTGATCGAACAGAGTTTCGGCACCTGGCTGCCTACCTTCAACAACGAGATCCTCAAGCTGCCCAACGCGATGAGCATCCAGTTCGCCAGCATCCTCGCCGGCATGACCGCACTGGGTCGCATCGGCGCCGGCGTCGTGCTCAAGCGCGTGCGCTGGCACACGCTGCTCAACGTGTGCGTGGTGGGAATGGGCGCGCTGGTGGTGCTGGTGATGCCGCTGGCAAACGGTGTCGTGGCGCGGCCGCACGTGGGCTGGTTCAACGCGCCGGGCGCCGCGTATTTGATCCCGCTACTTGGCCTGTTGATGGCGCCGATCTACCCGGTGATCAATTCGGTCGCGCTGAGCTCGCTGCCCAAGCCGATGCATGCGGCGATGACCGGGCTGATCGTGGTGTTTTCCGCGCTTGGCGGCACCATGGGCTCGTACATCACGGCACGGGTGTTCGCCAGCTTCGACGGCATCCATGCGTTCTATTTCTCGCTGCTGCCGATGACGCTGATCCTGATCACGCTGTTCTTCTTCAAGCGCGAGATCGACCGTGCCGCCATCCCGGCGATGTCGTCGGCAGAGGCACTGCCATGAGCCTCAACCATCACCCACTGCTTGCCGCCAGTGCCGCTGAACTCGAACTGCACGCCAGCCGCGCCCTGCCTTGTGACCCGAGGAGCAACGTCGAGATGATTTCGTTACGCCACCATCTGCTTGCCGGCATCGCCCTGGGTCTGTCGCTGGCCAGCGCAAGCACGCGCGCAGTGGCCACCGATCCCAGCTTTCTGCTCACCGGCACCGCGGAAAATTTCGGCACGTATTTCCCCAGCTACCTGGCCAACGGTTATTTCTCCACCATGACTTCGGTTCGTGGCACCGAAGGCAACCGCGCGTACATGGTCGCGTTCATGGATTACCAGCCCGGCGATATCGCACGCCCCGCCGCGATCCCCGGCTGGAGCGAGATCGACTACAACCCCGGCGGCGGCTGGCTCAATTCGACCCGCATCGACAAGAAGATCTTCGCCGACTACACGCAGAGGCTGGACATGCACGACGGCACGCTGTCGACGAGCTACCGATTCGTGTACGCCAACAAGTCGACCGACGTGAAGGTCGTGACGTTCGTCAGCCAGGCATCGAATCATCTGGCGGCAACGCAGCTCTCCATCACGCCGCAGTTCGATGGCTCGGTGCAGTTGACCTTTCCGATCCGGCTGTGGTCGGAACACCAGCCACGTTTCCCGATCGCGACGATGACCGGCGACGAGATGATCGCCGCGGTGATCGCCAGCGGCCAGACGCTGGACAACAAGCCGGTGCCGACGCCAGACCGCGCCGCCGTCTGGTATCCCGGCTACACCCGCGTACTGGCCAGCGACGGTGAGACGAAGGCGCTGACGCTGTGGCTGGACGGCCGCGCCGAACACGGCCTGACCATGGCCGAAGCGGCGGCGATCGAGTTGCCGCCGGGCCTCACGATCGAAAGCGTGAAGCTGGAAAAAGGCCCGTACAAGCTGTCGCTCAACCTCATCGCCAAGGTGCGGAAGGGGCGAACCTATACCTTCACCAAGTACATCGCCGCGTCGCGCCAGAACTGGGGCGGCAGTGCCAATGACGACGTGATGCTGGCGAAGGCCGCGCGCAAGCGTGGCTTCGCCGCGTTGCTCGCCGAACACCAGGCGGCCTGGCACGCGCTGTGGAAATCCGACATCGTGGTCGACGGCGACGCGGACGTGCAGCGCGCCGTGCATTCGGACCTGTACTACCTGCTGTCCAATTCCACGGTGGGCACGGCGTGGCCGATGGGCGCCTGCGCACTGACCCCGGGCTACGCCGGCCACGCCTTCTGGGACAGTGATTCTTGGGTGTTCCCCGCCCTGCTCCTGCTGCACCCGGAACGCGCCAAACCGATCGTGATGTTCCGCGACCGCACCATGCAACCGGCGCGCGAGCGCGCGAAACAGTACGGCGTGAAAGGCACCATGTATCCGTGGGAAGCCGATCCGGAGACCGGCGTCGACCACACGCCGCACTTCGCCTACGACGTGTACCGCGAGATCCACGTCAATGCCGACATCGCGATCGCGCAGTGGCAGTACTACCTCGCCACCGGCGATGACGCCTGGCTGAAGCAGCATGGCTGGCCGGTGATCCACGAGATCGCGCAGTTCTGGGCCAGCCGGATCACCTACAACAAAGCGCAGGATCGCTACGAGATCGAGCACGTCACCTCGCCCGACGAAGCCTACAACGACGTGCCGAACGACTCGTTCACCAATGCCGCGGCGCGCAAGTCGCTGCAGCTCGCGATCGAGGCCGCGAAACTCGTCGGTGCCACGCCCGATCCGCAATGGGCCACGATCGCCGCGAAGATGTATATCCCGTTCGATGAGAAGAACCAGCGTCATCTCGACTTCGACGCCTCGGTACCGCACGACAAGATCACCTGGATGGGCTCGTCGCTGGCCTGGCTGATGTATCCGAACCTCGACCTGCCGATGTCGGCGCAGGTGCGCCGCAACGACTTCGCGTTCCAGCTGCACGAGCTCAAGGTGCACGGCGACGACCCGAACGAGATGATGATGGTGATGCTTGCCGTCGGCACCGCCGAACTGGGCGACAGCAAGGCCGCGGGTGAGTGGATCCAGCGCAACCTGGTCGGCTTCCTGAAGCCGCCGTTCAACGTGCGCACGGAAACCGTGGCGAACAACGCAGGCTACCTCCTCGCCACTTCGGCCGGCTTCGTGCAGAGCTTCGTGTATGGACTCAGCGGCCTGCGCATCGAAGACGATGGCCTGGCCGAGGCGTATGCGCCGGTGCTGCCGCCGGGGTGGAAATCGCTGACGTTGCGGAACATCAGCTTCCGTGGCCGCCACTACGACATTCGCATTGATCGCGGTGCCGATGGCAAAGCGAAGCTGACGCGCACGGCGCGTTGAACGAGGGGTCGCCGAGCCGATGTCCACGTTTCCGCCGACGCTGCTCGATGCCATGCGCGACGTCAACGCGTTGCTGCAGGGCGGTGACCTTCGCCTCGCGCACGACCAGCTCGCCACGATCGTGGAGGAAAACCCCGGGTGTGTCGAAGCGCTGCGCCTGCTCGCCGGCACCCGGCAGGCCTGCGGCGACATCGCCACCGCGGAGGCTCTGCTGCGCAAGGCGCTGGCGCTCGACCCGAACTGGACGCCAACCCTTGCCACGCTGGGCGAACTGCTGCTCAACGGCGGCCGCAGCAGCGAAGCCGAACCGATGCTGCGGCGCGCGGCGCAGCGCCTGCCTCGCGCTGCCCTGGTACTTGCACGCCATTACAATGACCAACAGCGCCCAGCCGAAGCGCTCGCGCTGGTCGCGCCCATGTGCGCCGATGGACAGGTCGATGCCGAGCTGGCAACCCAGCATGTGGCCGCGCTCGCTGCGCTGGGCCGACAGGACGAGGCCGTCGCGTTCTATCGTCGCCTTGTAGAGGCGTCGCCCGGCAACCTGGCCGCGACGCATGCGATGGCGATTGCCCTTGATGCAGCAGGTCGTCCTGCCGAAGCCGAGCACGTTGCCAGCCACGTGCTGGCCCGCGGGCACCGGACCGCAGCTGCCCACTTCACCCATGCGCGCAGCCTGATCGCGCTCGGCGATTTCGATCGCGCCGAAGCCGCCTTGCGCGACGGCCTGCAACTGGAACCGCGCCGGGCCGATGCGCACAGCCACCTCGCTCGGCTGGTGTGGATGCGCAGCGGCGACCGCGCGCAGACCACGGCCACACTCGACCAGGCCTTGCAGACCTTTCCCCGCGACGACGCGTTATGGGCCGCCAAGGCCGCGATCCTGCAAGGCGCCGGCGACGCGAGAAATGCCTATGCGTGCCTGGCGACACAGGCCGCGCAGGCGCAGGCCGCCCCGGCATTGCTCGTGCGTGCAGGGCTGGCCGCACTGGAATTCGATCCGGCGACCGCGCGGACGCTGGCCGAGCGCGCGCTGCGCATGTCATCGTCCAGTGCCGCGCGCAGCCTGCTGACCGCCGCCCTGCTCGGCATTGGCGATGCACGCAGCGCGCTGGACCAGTGCGAGATCCTGCTGGCCGGCGCGCCCGACGATCAATACCTGATCGCATTGCAGACCACCGCCTGGCGTCTGCTCGGCGACGCACGCCATCTGGCGTTTTGCGACTACGCGCAGCTGGCGCTGCCGCAGCAGCTGCAGGCACCCGCACCGTGGCTCGATCTGGCCAGCTTCCTCGCCGACCTTAAACGCAGTCTCGAACGCCTGCACGATCCGCACGGCCACCCCTTGTTGTTCCAGTCGCTGCGCCATGGCACCGAGACGACTGACGACCTCGCCCGCAACGCCGACCCGGTGATCCAGGCGCTGTTCCAGGCTTTCGACACGCCGATCCGCAACTACCTCGCGCACATCGGCCACGGCAGCGACCCGTTGCGCCGCCGCAACGACGGCAGCTACCGCTTCAATGGCAGCTGGTCGGTCAGGCTGCGCGCAACGGGTTATCACAACAACCATGTGCATCCGCGCGGCTGGATTTCCTCGGCCTTCTATGTCGATCTGCCCGACAACATGGCGGCGTCGAACCATGACGGCTGCCTGGCGTTCGGCGAACCCGGCATCGCAACGACTCCGGCCCTGCCAACTCGGCACGTGATCCGCCCCGAGCAGGGCATGCTGGTGCTGTTTCCGTCGTATTTCTGGCACGGCACCGTGCCGTTCACCAGCGAGCAGACGCGCCTCACGGTCGCGTTCGACGTGTTGCCCGACCTGCGCAGGGAACACGCATGAAATCGTCCGCCCGCATGCTGGCGTGGCTGGCGCTGGCCGCCTCCCCGGCCTTCGCCGCCACCGATCCCGACTTCCTGTTGAGCGCCACCGCGAAGGATTTCGCCAGCTACTTCCCGGGCCAGCTGGCCAACGGCTATCTCTCGACCTTCACCGCACCGCGCGGCACCGAGGGCAACCTCGCCTACCTGGTCGCTTTCATGGATTACGCGAAGGACGACATCGCGCGACCTGCCGCCATCCCCGGCTGGACCGAGATCGACTACAGCACCGGCCAGTCAGTCGCCGGCCATTTCTGGATGAACCAGGTCGATCTCTCGCCGGCAGTGTTCAAGGGCTACCGGCAGACGCTGGATCTCCACGACGCCACCCTGACCACGCGTTATCGCTATCTCGACCACGGCAGGACCACGGCGGTCGAAGTGACCACCTTCGTCAGCCAGGCTTCGCCGCACCTGGCCGCCACACGACTCTCGATCACGCCGAATTTCGACGGCGAGGTCGAGCTTTCGTTCGCACTCAACACCTGGGCCCCGCATCAGCCGCGTTTCGCGCTGGGCAAGTTGAGCGGCGAGCAGATGCAGGAACAGGTCGCCTCGCGCAATCTGAAATTGCAGGCGGTCCCGCCCGCCACGCCGGACCGCGCGCCGCTCTGGTATCACGGCGACACCCACGTGCTGGACAGCGACGGCGATGCGCGCGACCTCACGCTCCGGCTGGACGGCCGCGCCGAACAGGGGCTGGCCATGGCCGAGGCCGCGGCAATTCAGTTGCCGGAAGGGTTGACGCCGCGCGAAGCGCGGTTCTACCGCAGCGACTATCGCCTGGCCCTGAACCTGCGCGTGCCGGTGCGCAAGGGCATCACCTACACCTTCACCAAGTACGTCGCCGCATCGCGCGAAGGCTGGGGCGGCGATGCGGCCGCCGATCTCGCGTTGGCGAAGGCGGCGCGCAGCAAGGGTTTTACGACGCTGCTGGCGGCGCACCAGGCGGCATGGCGCGAGCTGTGGCAGACCGACATCCGCATCGACGGCGATCCGCAGGCGCAACGGATCGTGCACTCCGACCTGTACTACCTGCTCGCCAACTCGACCCGCGACACGGCATGGCCGATCGGTGCCTGCGGCATGACCACCGGCTATGCC
This sequence comes from Rhodanobacter sp. Col0626, assembly GCF_049994385.1. Classification (GTDB taxonomy): domain Bacteria; phylum Pseudomonadota; class Gammaproteobacteria; order Xanthomonadales; family Rhodanobacteraceae; genus Rhodanobacter. The sequence goes on along the minus strand of NZ_CP188260.1, from coordinate 1,014,008 downwards.
GGGCACACCTTCTGGGACAGCGATTCGTGGGTATTCCCGGCGCTGTTGCTGCTGCATCCGCAACGCGCGAAATCGCTGGTGATGTTCCGCGACCGCACCCTGCCGGCCGCCGAACAACGCGCGCGCGAACGCGGCCTGCGCGGTGCGATGTATCCGTGGGAGGCCGATCCGCAGAACGGCAGCGAGCAGACCCCGCACTTCGCCTATGTGCTGGGCGAGCGCGAAATCCACGTCGATGCCGACATCGCGATCGCGCAGTGGCAGTACTACCTGGCCAGCGGCGACAAGGCGTGGCTGCAGCAGCATGGTTGGCCGGTGATCCGCGCCGTCGCGCAATTCTGGGCCAGCCGGGTGACGTACGACGCACAGCAGCAGCGCTACGAAATCCTGCACGTCACCTCGGTCGACGAGGATTACAACGACGTACCGAACGACACCTTCACCAACGTCTCCGCGGCCAAGGCGCTGCGCATCGCCGGTGCCGCCGCCAGGGTCGTGGGCACCACGCCGGATCCGCGCTGGGCGGACATGGCCGCGCGCATGTATGTGCCGTTCTCCGCGAAGGACGGCCATCATCTGGATTTCGACCCCAGTGTGCCGCACGCCATCGACTCCTGGGGCGGCAGCGCCCTGCCGATGCTGGCCTATCCCTCGCTCGACCTGCCGATGGGCGCGGCGCTGCGCCGACGCGACTTCGACTATGCGCTGGCACCGATCACGCAGTCGCACCGCGATCCCAACAGCATGGGGTTGGCACCGACCTCGATCGCGGCCGCCACACTGGGCGACAACGCCGAAGCCAGCGCGTGGTTCCAGCGCAACATCACCGCCAACGTGCTGAAGCCGCCGTTCAACGTGCGCACCGAGACCGCGAACAACAACACCGGCTACTTCCTCACCGCCGCGGCCGGGCTGTTGCAGAACATCGTCTATGGTTTTTCCGGATTGCGCATCGAGCAGGACGGCCTCGTCGAAGCGTATCCGCCGATGCTGCCGCCGAAGTGGAAATCGCTGACGCTCAGGCGCGTCGCCTTCCGCGGCAAGTTCTACGACATTGCGATCAGACGCGATGCCCATGGCAAGGTCGGCCTGACCCGCACCTTGCGCACCACCCCATGAACCGGGAGTAGCAGACATGATCGACTCATCCAGCCACGCTTGCGGAAAAGCCCCCACCGCCGTCCTGCGGCATCCTCGCTTCATGAAGACGCTGACCGCGCTGCTATTTTCCGCCTCCGCGGCAACGGCCATGTCGGCCACGCCGAATCCGGCGAAGACGCGCGTGTATATCGACAAAGCGTGGACTACCCTGACGCGCTCGATGGACGACTGCGCCGCGCTCGCCGACACCAAGGTGGCCGGCCATCCGGTGCTCTATCTGCCGGCGAAGCTGCCCATGTCGACGCGGCTCGCCGAGGTCGGCAAACGATGCGGCGTCGACGTGCGTACGTTGCCGCGCGCGATCGACCGACTTGGCGATATCGATGCCACCAGGCTACCCGCGCAGGGCGTGCTCTACCTGCCGCACCCCTACGTCGTGCCCGGCGGCTTCTTCAACGAGATGTACGGCTGGGACAGCTATTTCATCGTGCTCGGCCTGGTCGCCGACCAGCGCACCACGCTGGCCAGGAACATGGTCGACAATGCGCTGTTCGAGGTGGAGCACTACGGCGGCGTGCTCAACGCCAACCGCACCTATTACCTCAGCCGCTCGCAGCCGCCGTTTCTCAGCGCGATGATGGTCGCCGTGCTCGACGATCCGGCGAGCTTCCCCGATGCCGAGGCCAGGCGCGCCTGGCTCGCCCGCGCGTATCCGCTGGCCGTGCGCAACCACGACATCTGGACGAGGCCCGAGCATCGCGCCGGCGACACCGGACTGGCGCGCTACTACGACCTGGGCAGCGGCCCCGTGCTGGAAGCGCGTGACAGCGAGTACTACCGCGGCGTTATCAAGTGGCTGCGCGCGCATCCCTCGGAGGATCCCGGTTACCTCATCAAGGCAATGGAACACCCGGACGAGGCCGAAGCCGCGCGCCTGAAGCAGGCGAGTTGCGACGTACGCGCATCGAAGGTCTGCGCTGGGTCCTGGCTCGACGGTTACCGCCTCACCGCCGACTACTACCACGGCGACCGCGCCATGCGCGAATCGGGCTTCGACACCAATGCGCATTTCGGACCCTTCGGCGGCTCCACCCATCACTACGCCGGCGTGGGCCTGAACAGCCTGCTCTACCGCTACGAACGCGACCTGCACGACTTCGCCCTGCAACTGGGCAAGGTCGGCGAAGCCGAACGCTGGACCAAGGCAGCCGATGCCCGCAAGGCAGCGATGGATCGGTACCTGTGGCGTCCGCAGTCCGGCATGTACCGCGACTACGATTTCGTCGCCGGCAAGTCCTCGCCCTGGCCGTACATCACCACGTTCTATCCGCTGTGGGCCGGCGCGGCCTCCACGCCGCAGGCCGCCGCGGTGCGCGGCAAGCTGGCCATCTTCGAACGCAAGGGCGGCCTGAGCATGGACAACCGTCCCGCCGGCGTGCAGTGGGGCGACCCGTTCGGCTGGGCGCCGACCAACTGGCTGGCGGTGTCCGGCCTGGATCGCTACGGCTTCCACGACGACGCGCAGCGCATCGCCGGCAAGTTCGCGGCCACGGTCGACCGCGGCTTCGCCGACGACGGCACCATCCGCGAGAAATACAACATGGCACTGGGCAATGCGGACGTGAAGGTCAGCGCCGGCTACAGTCAGAACGTGATCGGCTTCGGCTGGACCAATGGCGTGTACCTGAAGCTGCAGGGAATCCTGCACCACGCCGATGCCAAGGCCGTACCCGCCGCCGCGACCGTCAACGCGAAATGACATCCACGCGCGCCGTCGCCGGGCGGCTACGGCAATCCGTTGCCGCCATAGAGGAAAGAGCCGTGCACGCGACCCGTCATGCACACCCCGCCGGAAATCATTGGCTCCGCACCGCGTTGCTCGGCACGGCACTTTTTTGCACGAGTGCGTTTGCGCAGCACACCCCATTCGGCGTGAAGGCCGACGGCAGCGTGACCACGCCCGGGGCAAACATCCCGTACTCGGCATACGCCTCGCCGCAAGCACGCGCCTTCTTCCCGCGGATGCTCGCCGCGGGCAGCAAGGCCCCACCGTTGACCGCGCCGATCGCGCAAAGCCGCGACTTCTACGACCGCCTCAACAGCGATCGCGCCGCGCGCATGGAAAAGCTCTACCCGGTGACGACCCATCGCGAAACGATCGCCGGTGTCGTTACCGACGTGGTAATGCCCAAGCAGGGCATCGCCGCGAAAAACCGCCATCGCGTATTGATCAACCTGCACGGTGGCGCCTTCCTGTGGGGCGCGCACGGTGGCGCCCTGGTCGAATCGATACCGATCGCCAGCCTCGGGCGCATCAAGGTCGTCAGCGTCGACTACCGGCAGGGCCCGGAACATGTGTTCCCGGCCGCCAGCGAGGATGTCGAGGCGGTCTACCGTGCCCTGCTCAAGCAGTACCCGGCGAAGAATATCGGCATCTACGGCTGCTCCGCCGGCGGCGTGCTAACCGGCGAGGCGGTAGCGCGGATCATCTCGAAAAAGCTGCCGGTGCCGGGAGCGGTCGGCACGTTCTGCGGTTCGCTCAGCGAGCTGGCTGGCGACTCCACCTACATTGCGCCCATGCTCAACGGCGATCCGCCGCCCGCCGGACCGCTCAAGCTGGCCGACCTGCCGTACTTCAAGGGTGCCAGCGCCAGCGATCCGCTGGTGTTCCCGGCCAACTCGCCCGCGCTGCTGGCGAAATTCCCACCGACCCTGCTGATCACCGGTACGCGGGATTTCACCATGAGCTCGGTACTACGCAGCCAACGGTTGCTGACCGCCGCCGGGGTCGATGCCGAGCTGCATGTCTGGGACGGCATGTGGCATTCGTTCTTCTCGGACCCGGAAATGCCCGAATCCCGCGAGGCGTACGCCGTGATGGTGAGCTTCTTCGATCGCAGGCTGGGGCGTTAGCAGGCGCGGACAGTCTTTGCCCCGCAAGGCGGGGACGGGTATTCTCCGTGGTATCGATAGCCACGCGCCGTGCCATGAACCCACAGACCGTCCTGGTCATTGACGACGAACGCGACATCCGCGAACTGCTGACCATCACCCTGGGGCGGATGGACCTGCAAGTCGATGCCGTCGGCACCGTGGCCGAGGCCCGGCGCGCCCTGGCGGAACGCAGTTACGACCTGTGTTTCACCGACATGCGTCTGCCGGACGGCAACGGCCAGCAGGTCATCGAACTGATCGCCGAGACCTGCCCGGACATGCCGGTGGCGATGATCACCGCCTACGGCAACGTCGACGCCGCGGTGAATGCGCTGAAAGCCGGCGCATTCGATTTTGTCTCCAAACCGGTCGACATCCAGATGCTGCGCGGCCTGGTGCGTACCGCGCTGCGGCTCGCCGAGGAAAAGCGCAACGGCGGCGTCGCCGCGAAAACCGGCGACTCCGGCGAACGCCTGATCGGCGACTCGGCCGCGATGCAGCAGGTGCGCACCACCATCGGCAAGCTGGCGCGCAATCAGGCGCCGGTGTACATCGCTGGTGAATCCGGTGTGGGCAAGGAGTTGGTGGCGCGACTGATCCACGAGCAGGGACCGCGTGCCAGCGGCCCGTTCGTGCCGGTCAACTGTGGCGCGATCCCTTCCGAGTTGATGGAAAGCGAATTCTTCGGTCACCGCAAGGGCAGCTTTACCGGAGCCGGCGCCGACAAGGAGGGGCTGTTCCAGGCTGCCCAGGGCGGCACCCTGTTCCTCGACGAAGTGGCCGAACTGCCGCTGCACATGCAGGTGAAACTGCTGCGTGCCATCCAGGAAAAGGCCGTGCGCCCGATCGGCGGTCGCGACGAGATCCCGGTCGACGTGCGCATCCTTTCGGCCACCCACAAGAACCTTGGTCAACTGGTCGAACAGGGACAGTTTCGCCAGGACCTGTTCTACCGCATCAATGTGATCGAGCTGCGCGTACCGCCACTGCGCGAACGTCGCGGCGATGTGCCGCAGCTGTCCAGCTTCATCCTGCGGACACTGGCCGGCAAGAGCGGTGAAGCCGTCGGTCAGCTGTCGATCACGGCGCGCGAGACACTCGAGGCATACGACTTTCCCGGCAATGTGCGCGAGCTGGAAAACATCCTCGAACGCGCCATGGCGATGTGCGACGGCAGCACCATCGAAGCCGCCGATCTGATGCTGCCGCAGCGCAGCGCACGGGCCGGGCAGGACGCATCCGCCACATCGGGTCATGACGCTGCGCATGTCGCCGCGGCACCGGCCGCCAGCGCCAATGGCGGGCTCGACGACTACATCAGCAACCTGGAACGCACGGCCATCGTCAAGGCGCTGGAAGAATCCCGCTACAACAAGACTGCTGCCGCCCGCAAACTCGGCATCACGTTCCGCGCGCTGCGCTACAAGTTGAAGAAGCTCGGCATCGACTGATCGCGGCGCGCCTCACACCGAGCGCGTCGCCTCCACCGGCGGCACCGCAGCGCCGCGCCGCGCGGGACCGAAAACGGCCAGCTGGCCGAGCAGCCACAGCAACAGCGCGCCGACTGCGAGCACCCACAACGGCATCCTCGGCAGCTCGTAGTGCGTCATGAGCGACAGGTTCGCGGCAATGCCGAGTGCCACGCCCAACACCACGCCAATGCCGACGATCAGGGCGTTCTCGGTCTGGAAATAACGCAGGATATCGCCACGCGTCGCACCCAGTGCACGCCGCACGCCGATGGAACGACGCCGCTGGCCGACCCAGAAGCTGCTCAGTCCGACGATGCCGCCGGCGGTTGCCAGCAGCAGCAAAACGCACATCGCGCCCATCATGATCGCCACGCCGCGATCGGTGGCATAGGCGTTCGTGCGTGCCTGCGCCAGCGTGACCATGCCGTCTTCCGGGCTGATCAGGCGCATGCGATTCTGCGCAACCAGGGCGGCTGGCGCCGCGTGCATGACCGCCTCCAGTTGCCCCGGCTGCGTGCGCACCAGATAAATCACCCCGCCGGCATAGGCCGCCCCGTCGTCGGCACTGGCGTAACGCGCCGGTACCAGCACGGTGTCCTCATCGATCGAACGTGTGCTGCTGCCCGCGTAACTGCCCTCCAGCCGATCGACCACGCCGATGATCGTGCTGGGACCCTCGTCCCTGAGATAAACGCGCTGGCCCACGGCCGCGCCGCCGGGGAACAGCTTGTGGGCCAGGTCGCGCGTAATGATGATGACGGCCGGCACCACCTTGTCGTACGGGCCGAGGCTGCCAATCTCGTCGGCGCGGAAGTTGCGGCCCGCCACCAGTGCGATGCCGAACGTGTCGAGCGCGTGCTCGTCGGCAAAATAGGAAAGCGCCAGCTGCAGCTTCTTCTGCTCGACCCGATGCTTGATGCGTACCAACCCGCCGCCGCCTTCTTCCAGCGGATAGGCCTGGCTGGCAAACGCGTCGCGCACGCCCGGCAACTTGCGCAAGGTCGCCAGATCGGCGCTCATCTGCGCATGAATATGTGGCACGTCGGGCTGGCCAATCCACTGGTTGTTGATCGCGAACAGATGTGCCTCGTCGGTGCCGCTTGGGCGCGACAGGTGCACCACCCGCGTCTTGACGATGAACAGCGCGTTGCTGACCACCGCCAGGGTCAGCGCGATCTGCAGCACGATCAGCAGCGTGGCCATCTTGTGCCGGCGCAGCGCGGCGATGATCGGTCGAATCTGCATCGTGTTCATCCGTTCACCTTCAGCTGCCACGCCGGCTGCACCTGAGCGGCGCGCCAGGTGGGATACAGCGCGGCGATCAAGGTGGCGAGCACTGCGACCAGCACGGTCAGCAGAAACAGTGGCGCATCCAGCTGCGCCAGCCGGGCGATCTCCGGTTCGAACACCTTGCTGATACCAGCCATGCCCAGCGCCGTCAGCAACAGCCCCAGCACGCCACCCGCCAGCCCGATCGCCGCAGCCTCGACCAGAAACTGTCGATAAATCGCCCCGCGCGACGCCCCCAGCGCGCGCCGCACGCCGATCTCCGGCGCGCGGCGCATGAAGCGGGCCAGCATCAGGCCGACCACGTTGACGAGACAGATCAATAAAAAACTCACCGAGACGATCACCGACAGTGCCGACGACTTCGGTATCACATTGAAATTATCCTGGTGCAGCCACTGCATGACATCGGACAGCCGCACGTTCGGTGGCCAGTCAAAGCGGTCGAGGTGTTGCTGCTCGGCCGCGTAGTTGCTCAGCCAGTCGTGGTAATGCGCCACGTCGGCGCGCGTGGGCAGCTCCACCCAGGCCGCGATCCATGCGCATTCGCTGTGCAGGATGCTGCTCCAGTCCGGCAGGTCGGGATCGACGGTATTCGTGCTGCAATAGAACTCGCCGGTGGTGGCTTTCTGCAGATCGATGGCGCGGCTGAACGGAAGATAGAGCTGCCGTGGGTGGCCGAAGGCATCGTATGTGCTCATCACGTCGAAGTAGCGTGGGCGTGGATCCCAGTCGTCCAGCACACCGACGATGCGATAGACGTGCGCATCCAGGTTGATCTCGCGGCCCACGCTGTCGGTGCCGCCGAACAGCTTCTGGTTGAGCGCGCTGCTGATGACGACCACCGGCGCGCGTTGGTCATCATCGCTGGCTGACCAGCCGCCGCCGTAGCGGAACCGCGCATCGAACATCGCGAAGAAATCGCTGCTGACCGCATCGCCTTCCTGCGGAAACGGCTGCTGTCGCACGTCGTTCGGCAGCACGGTCCATTTGCTGCCGTAGATCAGCACCTGACGCCGCGCCTGCTGTGCCTGCAGCAGCGCTTTGGCATCGATGTAGCTGAGCAGGACCGGCGGCTGCCCCTTCCAGTTGTGCGCAGGCCCGAAGTTGTCGATCTGCGGCACGAACAGCTGGTTCGATTTCCACGGGATCGGGTCGGCGGCGGCCGCGCGAAACACCGCGAAGGTGACCATGCAGGTGGCCACGCCGCAACCCATCAACACCACCACGAGTGCCGTCAGCGCCTTGCTGCGCCGGCAACTGCGCAGGGCCAGATCGAAGTAGTACGTCAACAAGGACACCCCCTGAGTGCACTGCGCGCGACGTGAAACGGGTGGACTAGCTGCCGTTGTCGGCAGCTCCCAATGCCTTGCGCAAAGTGCGCAACAACACCTGGGTGGAAATCGGCTTGTCGATCACGTAGAGGTGTTTGAGCGACGGCAGTTCGTGCAGGTCCGGCGGCTCGCCGGAACGGGCCAGCAGAACCACCCCGCCGGCATATCCCTGCTCGATCAGCGCGGCCAGGGTTCGCACGCCCGTAAACAAGTTCATGTCGGCATCGAGCACGACCACCTCCGGCAGGCCGCAGGCCTCGATCCACTGAAGCGCGGCGGTACCGCTCTGGCTGGCATGCGCCTGGTAGCCGTAGGCGTCGAGCGTATCGGTCAGCAGGGACAGCTGACCAGCCTCTTCCACGACCACCAGCACGCTCTCGGCCGAACCCTCCAGTCCTTCGTCGCGATCGCCCGCTTCATGATCGGCAGCCAGCTCCAGCAATGGAATGTACAGGTCGAAGCGGGTGCCGCGGCCCGGCACGCTGTCCACCCGCATCACGCCGCCGTGACTGCCGACGATGCGCTTGCACGACAACAGGCCAAGCCCGGTACCGGTTTCCTTGGTGGTGAAGAACGGCTCGAACAAACGCTCCAGCACCGCCTGATCCATCCCCGGTCCGTTGTCGATGACGCTGAGGCAGAGATATCGAGCCTGTCGCGGCTGTTCCTCCGGCAGGAAGAAGTCCTCGGACAACTCGGTCTGCGAGGTCTCGACACTCAGCTTTCCGCCGTCCGGCATGGCCTGGATCGCGTTGAGGCACAGATTGAGCAGGCATTGCTGCAGTTCGGTGTGATTGCCCTCGAAAGACAGTTCCGGATCGTCGATGACCAGTTCCATCGCCACCGAGCGCGGCACGCTGCCCTGCATCAGAAGGTCGAACGCGCTGAACAGCGCACCCAGTCGCACCTGTTCCGCGCGCCGCGCGCCGCGCGCGAACGACAGCATCGAATGCACCATTTCCAGGCCGCGTTTGCCGCAGTCGCGCACCAGTTTGCCCAATCGCGCCAGACGCGGATCGTCGTGGTAATCCTGCAGGCTGTCGCCGGCGAGCAGCAGCGGTTGCAGCAGGTTGCGCAGATCGTGGCTGAGCCCGCCGGCGAGCATCGCCAGGCTTTCGAAACGCTGCGCACGGACCAGCTCCGCCTCGGCGCGCCGGCTTGCTCGGCGGGCGTCGGCCTCGTTCAGTGCACGGCGCACCGCACTGGCCAGTCGGGCCGGATTCTGCTTCAGGATGTAATCGGTGGCGCCATTGCGCAGCGCCTCGATCGCCGCGTCCTCGCCGAGGGTGGCGGAGACGAAGATGAACGGCAGATCATCGTCACGCTGTCGCAGCAGCTCGAGCGCACGCTGGCCGGAGAAGCCCGGCATGCTCAGGTCGGACAACACGATATGCGGCTTGAATTCGTTCAGTGCGGCGACGAAGTTGGCCTCGTCGTCGACCAGTCGCACTTCGTAGCCGATCTGGTCGGCATCGAGCTCCGCCAGCACAAGCTCGGCGTCGAGCTGGCTGTCCTCGACTTGCAGCACGCGAACAGCCGGCATTGCCCGATGCGACCGATTTGGCATAGTCATTCCCGCAGCCGCTCTTGTGTGGTTCCCGAAGCCGGGAAGCTGCTCACGAACTGTAGTGCACCGCCACGTCCCTGGGTCACGACTCGATCGGTCACTCCTGCTCGGGAGCCTGGTTAAGCACAGCCCAGAATTGTCCCAGCGTGCGCACTGCCTCGAAGAACTGATCGACGTCGACCGGCTTGATCACATAGGCATTGGCGCCGAGGTCCCAACTGCGCGCCAAATCGCTTTCCTCGCGCGAGGACGACAGGATCACCACCGGAATCCGCCGCATCCGCTCATCCGAACGCATCTGGGTCAGCACGTCCAGTCCGTTCATGCGCGGCATCTTGATGTCGAGCAGCACCACCGCCGGATCACCGGTTTCACGCGACGCCCAGGCGCCGCGGCAATACAGATAGTCCAGGCATTCCACGCCGTCTTCCACATGCACAACCGGGTTGGCCAGATGGGCCTCACCCAGCGCGTCCATTGCCATCTCGGCATCGGCCATGCTGTCTTCCACCAGCAGGATGGTACGCAAATCTTTCTTGTTCATTACGGGATCTCAATGATCAATTATGTGTCCCGGCCGCATCGGTGGCCGGCAATGAAAAATGGAAACGGGCTCCCTGCCCCGGTTCGGCATCGGCCCATACGCGGCCACCGTGGCGCGCCACGATCCTCCGCACATTGGCCAGCCCGATCCCGTTGCCCGGAAATTCCGATGCGCGGTGCAAACGCTGGAAGACGCCGAACAACTTGTCCGCATACTGCATGTCAAAACCGGCGCCGTTGTCGGCTACGGTGAATTCATAGTCGCCATTGCGCCCCTGTCGCACGCTTACTTCCACGCGCGCCACCTCGCATTGCCCGGTGTACTTGACCGCGTTGCCGAGCAGGTTCTGCCATACCGTGCGCAGCATATTCTCATCGCCGATGACCATCGGCAATGGTGCGATGGTCCACGTGATGCGCCGGTCCTCCAGACCCGCCTCCGCCAGCGCGCTGGCCTCCTCGACCAGCGACTGCATGTCCACCGCCTGCAGCCGCAACGCGCCCCGGCCAAGCCGCGAAAACACCAGCAAATCGTCGATCAGCAGGGCCATCCGTTGCGCGGAACTGCCGATCACATCGAGATAGTGGGCCGCCTTTTCGTCGACGTGCTCACCCAGTTGCTGCTCCAGCTTCCGGGCAAAACCGGCAATATGACGCAACGGTGCGCGAAGGTCGTGTGAAACCGAATAACTGAATGCTTCCAGTTCTCGGTTGACGTCGGAAATCTGGCTCACTTTGCCTTCGAGCTGGCGGTTGAGCTCATTGACTTTCTGCTCGGCCAGGGCGCGGGTAGTGACGTCGCTCACCGTCAGCAGCAATGCGGGCTTGTCGATGTCGCCCTGCATCAGGCGCCGCGCGTTGACCACCACATGCCGCTCGACTCCGTCCACGGTGCGCTGGATCATGTCGTAGTCCCACAACTCGCGGTCGCGCAGTAACACGTCGCTCAGCCGCTGCAGCAGAACACGGTCGTTCCAGGCGCCTTCGCCGATCTCGGCCAAGGGCTGGAGGCCATGTTTCGGATCCAGGCCATACATGCCGATGAATGCGTTGTTCACCAGCAAGGTGTCCAGGTTTTCGTCGAACAGGGCGATCGGCTCGCGCACGGCCTGGAAGATCAATTGCGAACGCAGTACCGCCCGGCCCTCGCGTCCCTCGGCCAGCTGACGCTGACCGATCTGCCGCTCCGACATGACGACGATGATGGTAAGCAACAGCAGCTGCGCCAGCGCCGAGGCCCCCAACACGATCCGACCATGGAACCCCTCGCGGGTGGCGACCGCCTGACGCTTCTGCAGCAGGAGGTCCTCGTCGCGCACGATATCGGCGATCTTGTCGCTGACGACAAACAGGTCACCGGCGTCGCGCAACGATTGCCGCGCACCGGCGACATCGCCGTTGTGCAACCGGGCCAACGCCTGGCTCATCAGGGCGATACGACCATTCAGGGAGCTTTCCAGCGCGCCGATCTGGACCTGCTGGTCCGCGTTGTCCTGCGTCATCACCCGTAATTGCTGGATCAGCGCAGGCACCCGATCGGCGGCGAACTTCGAGCGTTCCCGGGTTATCGCATTGTCATCGCCTGCCAGCAGTCGATAGTCGGCCCCTTCGCTGTCACGCACCAGATAGGCCAGTTCGTAGGTCACTGCCTTCACGGCGTTGGAATGGATCACCCATTCCGTGGCACGTTCCGTCTCGCGCGACGTGGAAAGCGTAACGATATAGGGCAGGCCCACGATGGCCAGTACCGCGATCAACAGGCCGGCGGTGCGCCAGCGCAGGATTCCTCTGGTTTTCATGCCGCTGGCACCATCGACAAATCCGCCACGGGTAAAGAGCCGTGGCATTCTGCCATGTTTTCAAGCGCCGTCCATGGCGCCACCGGCGTCGCTCACCGGCCGTAATGACTCACTGCCGTCGGCCGCGCCGCGTCCGTGCTTCCCCAGGTTTTGTTCGGCTCGGCCTGCATCGTGAAATGCAGTTCGCCACCGGCGACGATTTCGCCGTGATGGAGATAGGTTCGCGTGAGCGGCTTGCCGTCGAGTGTCACCGAGCCCACGTACGGATGCGCATCATCCAGCGGCGAGGCAGTGACCGTGAAGGTATGGCCATGATCGAGATGGAGGGTGGCCTTCGCCACGAATGGCCGACCGATCGCGTACTCGTCGCTGGCAGGCGTGACCGGATAGAAACCCAGCGCACTGAAGACGTACCAGGCCGACATCTGGCCCAGGTCGTCGTTGCCGGTGAGGCCGTCGGGCCGCGCGGCGTACTGGCTGTCCATGATCTGTTTCAGGCGAGCCTGGGTCTTCCACGGCGCACCGGCGTAGTCGTAGAGGTAGGCGATGTGATGGCTCGGCTCGTTGCCATGCGCGTACCAGCCGATCAGGCCGGTGATGTCCTCGACATTCTTGAAGTGCGCCGGGTCAATCTTCGCGTCAAACAGCGCGTCCAGCTTGGCAATGAACTTCGTGTCACCGCCCATCGCGCTGGCCAGGCCGGCCACGTCCTGCGGCACGTACCATGAGTACTGCCACGCGTTGCCCTCGGTGTAGTCGCTACCGTAACCGGCGGCTTCCGGATCGAACGGATCGCGGAACTTGCCGTCGCTCAGGCGCGCCCGCATGAAGCCGGTTTTCGAGTCCCATGCCTGGCGCCAGTTCGTGGCTCGTTTCGCGAATGTGGCGGCGACTTCCGTCTTGCCCATCGCCTTGGCCATCTGCGCCAATGACCAGTCGTCGTAGGCATATTCCAGCGTTTTCGAGGCGCCCTCGGGCTCCTTGTCGATCGGCACGTAACCGAGCTTCATGTAGTCGGCCAGGTCGCCGTAAGGCGCATAGGTGGCGCTGGCCACCATCGCGTCGAGCGCACGCTGGGCATCGAAACCACGCACGCCCTTGATGTACGCATCGGCGATCACCGGCACAGCGTGGTAGCCGATCATGCACCACGTCTCCAGGCCCTGGTATGCCCACACCGGCAGGATGCCGAACGGACTGGCCTCGCGTGCGGCGATCAGCGACTGGATGAAATCGGTACTGCGTCCGGGGTTCAACAAAACCATCAGCGGCTGCTGAGCGCGGTACACGTCCCACAGCGACCAGGTCGAATAGAACTCGAAACCCTTCGCCCGATGCACCGCATGATCCGGCCCGCGGTAGTCGCCGTTGACGTCCATGCTCAGCGTGGGCGACAACATCGCGTGGTACAGGGCGGTATAGAACAGCGTCCGGGTGGTTTCGGGCGCATCCACGTCGATCACCGCCAGCGCCTTGTCCCAGGCGCTCTTCGCCTCGGCCCGACGTGCGTCGAAATTCCAGCCCTGGCCATCCTGGTCGAGGTTCGCAACCGCGTTTGCCTCGCTCACCGGCGAGATCGCCACCTTCACTTCCAGCGGCTTCTTCAGCTTGCCGAAGTCGAATACGCCGACCAGCGCGCGACCGTTCTGCGCATCACGGTCCTCAGCCTGGTTGCCCGGCCCCTTGAAACCCTTGTAGCCGACATCGGTTTCGCGATTGCTCAACTCGCGCGACGTCATCGGCTGCGAAAAGCGCATCGCGAAACAGAGCTCGCGCCCCGGTGCCCAGCCGCGCGTGGTGCGGCAACCGGTGACGGTGCCATCGGTGTGCACGCGCAAGCTCGACCAGAGCACCTTGCCGGCGTAGTCATAGATGCTCGGACGCAGGTCCAGCAACACGTGCGCCGGCTTGCCGGTCGGGAAGGTATAGCGATGCCAGCCGACGCGTCGCCCGGCGGTAAGTTCGGCGCGCACGCCATAGTCGCTCAGGGTCACCGCGTAATAACCGGCCTGCACCACTTCGCTGTCATGCGAGAAACGCGAACGGTAGCCGCTGCCCGGCTTGCTCGGATCGCCCGGATCAAGCTTTACCTCACCGGCAATCGGCATCACCAGCACGTCACCCAGATCCGAATGACCGGAACCGGAAAAGTGCGTATGCGAGAAACCCATGATGCTGCTGTCGCCGTACTGGTAGCCGGCAGCCCATTTGTACGCGTGCTTCACGTCCGGCATGGCCGTGTCCGGACTGAGCTGGATCATGCCGAACGGTACGGTGGCACCTGGGAACGTATGGCCGTCGCCACCGGTGCCGATGCGCGGATCGACCATGGCGGCATGGCCGGTCGACGGGGCCGCGAATGCCGTCACCGATGCCAACGAAGCGATGCCGAACGCGGCGCCCAGGGTCGCCCACAAGGGCATGCGGTAAAGTCGGGCAGTCATCGGCGTCCTCGGGAGGTGAATTTGGATCGATTCAAGTCCGTACGCTAACATCTCGTGGACGACAACGCATGTTGCGCCGCGACGTGCGAAACTACGACGATAAGCTACATTTGGATCGTTCTAATCTGGCGAACTGCATGACAAGCCATACCCCGATCGGACGAAAGGTCACCTTGAACGACATCGCCGCCGGCTGCGACGTATCGCGCGCCACGGTGTCGCTGGTGTTGCGTGGCAGTCCACTGGTCAACAAGAACACGCGTGCGCGGGTCGAGGAAGAACTGCGTCGGCAAGGCTATGTGTACAACCGCGCCGCTGCCAACTTGCGTCGGCGTACATCATCCAGCATCGCGCTGGTATTGAACGATCTGGCCAACCCGTTCTTCGCCGAATTCGCCGCTGGCGTCGATGAGGCGCTGGGCGCCGCCGGCTTCGTGACCCTGCTCGGCTGCACCGGCGAGTCGGCTGTGCGCGAACAGGCCGTGCTCGGGTCGCTGCTGGAGCATGGCCCTGGCGGCATCATCCTGTCGCCGGCCGAACACAGCAAGGCGCCTGACGTGCTGGCCGTGGTCGGCCGGCGCGCACCGCTGTTGTTGTTCAACCGCGAACTGGGCGGCACCCTGCCCGAATTCGCGCACTGGGACCAGTTGATGCTGGACAACCAACGTGGCGCCCGGTTGGCCACCGAACACCTGATCGCGCGCGGGCATCGACGCATCGCGTTTTTCGGTGGCCACCACGATTCCAGCTCGTGCCGTCAGCGCCACGCCGGTTATGCCGAGGCGATGCAGGCGGCGCAGTTGCGCGTCGAACCGCACTGGCGCATCGAATGCGCGCCGACGCGACTCGATGCGGCGCAGCAGACCAGCACCCTGTTTGCCAGCAAGTCCGCGCCGTCCGCGGCCGTTTGCTACAACGATGCCGTCGCACTGGGCCTGATGCTCGGCCTCAACCAGCGCGGATTGCGCCCGGGCCAGGATTTCGCGCTGACCGGTTTCGATGACATCGCGGAGGCGGCACTCGGCGTTCCGCCGCTGACCACCTTGTCGACCGCGCCGCATGAACGCGGCAAACAGGCGGCTCAACTCGTGTTGCAGCGATTGCAGCACCCGGAGGCCGCCAGCCGCCAGACCATCGCACCGGTACAACTGGTAGTGCGCGAAAGCAGCTGCGCGCCGCCCACCGCCTGATCCATTCCAGGGGAAACCACATGGCCTTTGCCAATCCGTCCACGCCGCCCACCCGCAACGATGCATCGACTGGTGGCGAGCACTACACCGATTACCCGACGGCGCTGGGTGTGGTCACCATCATCTTCTTCATGTGGGGCTTCCTGACCTGCCTCAACGACATCCTGATCCCGCACCTGAAGTCGATCTTCCAGCTCAGTTACGCCCAGGTGATGCTGGTGCAGTTCACCTTCTTCGGCGCGTACTTCCTGATGGCGCTGCCAGCCGGCCGGCTGGTCGCCGCACTGGGTTACAAGAAGGGCATTGTCGCCGGCCTCGCGGTGGCCGGACTCGGTGCGCTCGGCTTCTGGCCCGCGGCAAACCTTCACCTCTATCCGGCGTTTCTCGGCGCGTTGTTCGTGCTGGCCACCGGCATCACCGTGTTGCAGGTGGCCGCCAATCCGTACGTCGCCCTGCTCGGTCCGGAGCGCACCAGTTCCAGCCGGCTGACCCTGGCGCAGGCGTTGAATTCGTTTGGCACCTTCCTGGCGCCGTGGTTCGGTGGCCTGCTGATCCTGTCCAACGTGGTGAAGACGCCGACCGAACTGGCAACACTGGCGCCGGCCGATCAACTGGTCTACCAGACCCAGCAGGCGCACGCGGTACAGGGACCCTACATCGGCCTGGCCGTGGTGCTGTTCCTGCTGGCTGTCTTCGTGTGGCTGTTCCGACTGCCATCGCTGACCGAGGCTACCGACAAGGACGATCACGCCCGACACGGCTTCGCCGAAGTACTGCGCCACCCGCACGTTTTGTTCGGCGTGCTCGGCATCTTCTTCTATGTCGGCGCCGAGGTATCGATCGGCAGCTTCATGGTCAATTACCTGTCGATGCCCGACATCGGGCACATGAGCGAGCAGCAGGCGGCGAAGTACGTGTCGTACTACTGGCTTGGCGCCATGATCGGGCGCTTTCTCGGCTCGGCGCTGATGGCCAAGTTCTCGCCGCGCCTGCTGCTGGCGATCTTTGCCGCGATCAATGCGTTGCTGGTGGTGACCACCATGCTCGGCAGCGGCGAGGTGGCCGTAGTCAGCATCATCGCCATCGGCCTGTTCAATTCGATCATGTTTCCGACCATTTTCGCGCTGGGCATCGAGCGGCTCGGACCGATGACCAGCAAAGCGTCCAGCCTGTTGATCATGGCGATCGTGGGCGGCGCCATCGTTCCCTACGTGCAAGGCGTGTTGGCCGACCACATTGGCCTGCAGCACGCATTCTTCCTGCCGCTGCTGTGCTACCTGTACATCGTGTTCTACGGTATCAGCGGATCCCGCATCCGCAGCATCACGCCGTCGGGCACCAGTGGAAACCTTTAAAGATGACCATGCGACCCATTCTGTGTTTCGGCGAGGCGTTGATCGACCTGCATGCCGACGGCGGTGACGATCATGGCTTTGCCGCCAGCTTCCGTCCGTTTGCCGGCGGCGCTCCCGCCAATGTGGCAGTAGCCGCGGCCAGGCTCAGTGGCACGGCGCGTTTTGCCGGCATGTTGTCGCACGATCGTTTCGGCGATTTCCTGCTCAATAGCCTGCAAAGCGCCGGTGTCG
Organism: Rhodanobacter sp. Col0626; assembly: GCF_049994385.1. Taxonomy (GTDB): domain Bacteria; phylum Pseudomonadota; class Gammaproteobacteria; order Xanthomonadales; family Rhodanobacteraceae; genus Rhodanobacter. The sequence goes on along the minus strand of NZ_CP188260.1, from coordinate 996,751 downwards.
GCGTCGACGACACCGTGCGCACCGAGTCTGCCAACAGCGCGCTGGCCTTCGTCACGCTGGATGCCCATGGCGAACGCAGCTTCAGCTTCTATCGCGAACGCACGGCCGACCTGATGTTCCGGCCCGCCGATTTCCGCGCCGATACATTCCGCGATATCGCCGTGTTCCACGTCTGCTCCAACAGCATGACCGATCCGACATTGGCCGAAACCACCCGCGAAGGCATGCAGCGTGCGCATGCCGTCGGCGCCCTGGTCAGTTTCGACGTCAATCTGCGCCCGGCGTTATGGCCGGACGATGGCGATCCACGCCCCCTGCTGTGGCCAGCGCTGCACCTGGCCGATGTGGTGAAAGTATCCGCCGAGGAGTTCGCTTGGCTGGCCGTGGATGGCGAACAGGCTGCACTGGATCGCTTGTGGTGCGGCCGCACGCGGCTGGTGGTGGTGACCGATGGCGGGCGACCGTTGCGCTGGTTCCATCCCGATGCCGAGGGCGAGCTGCCGTGCTATCCGGTCAAGGTGGTCGACAGCACCGCCGCCGGCGACGCCTTCGTCGGTGGCCTGCTGTGCCGCCTGTCCGAACTGGAGCCGAGCCCCGAGCGCATCGACCAACTCGTCACCGACCTGCCACGCCTGCACGCCACACTGCGTTTCGCCTCCGCCTGCGGCGCGCTCACGGTGACCCGCCAGGGTTCGTTCGCCGCGATGCCGTGCAGCGATGAAGTACTGACCTTCATGGAGAACCAGGCATGAGTAGCGCGCCCGATTTCCACTCTGCCGACTTCCTGCGCGGGCACATCGCGCAGACGATGGCGTTCTATCACCCGCACGCGATCGATCCGGCCGGCGGCTTCTTCCAGTATTTCAAGGACGATGGCACGATCTACGATCGCAGCCATCGGCACCTGGTCAGCAGCACACGCTTCGTCGTGAACTATGCGCTGGCGGCGATCGAGTTCGGCAACGATGCAACCCTCCGCCGGGAATACCTCGATGCCGCACGGCATGGCCTGCGCTACCTGCGCGAAGTGCATCGCGATCCGTACAGCGGCGGCTACGCCTGGACGATCCGCGACGAGCAGCCGGAAGATCGCACCAACCATGCGTACGGCGTCGCCTTCGTGCTGCTCGCCTACGCCAGCGCGGTCAAGGCCGGTATCGACGAGGCGGCCGCGTGGATGGACGAAACCTGGCAATTGCTGGAACAGCGCTTCTGGGATGCCGACGCCGGACTGTACCGTGACGAAGCCGACACCGACTGGCACTTCAGCGACTATCGCGGACAGAACGCGAACATGCACATGTGCGAGGCGATGCTGGCCGCCTACCAGGCCAGCCGCGAACCACGCTATCTCGAGCGCGCGCTGACCCTGGCCGATCACATGACCCGACGCCAGGCCGCTCAGGCCGGCGGGCTGGTGTGGGAGCACTACGATCGCGACTGGAACATCGACTGGGATTACCACCGCGACGATCCGAAGCACCTGTTCCAGCCGTGGGGTTTCCAGCCCGGCCACCAGACCGAATGGTCCAAGCTGCTGCTGATCATGGAGCCGCTGCTGCGCGAACGCGGCCTCGCACCGGACTGGCTGCTGCCCACCGCACAACACCTGTTCGACACCGCGCTGGCACGCGCCTGGGACAACGAGTACGGCGGCATCTGCTACGGCTTCGCGCCGGATGGCAGCGTCTGCGACGACGACAAATATTTCTGGGTGCAGGCCGAATCGCTGGCCGCCGCCGCCCTGTTGCATGCGCGTACCGGCCTGGCCGTCTATGACGACTGGTATGAAAAGCTGTGGACCTACGCCTGGCAGCATTTCGTCGACCATCACTATGGTGCCTGGTACCGCATCCTCACTCGCGACAATCGCAAGTACAGCGATGAAAAGAGCCCAGCCGGCAAGGTCGACTACCACACCATGGGCGCCTGCTACGAACTGCTGCACATGCAGCCGCCACGCTGAGTCTCAAACCCTGTGTAGGAGCGACTTCAGTCGCGATGCCCTTGGCTTGTCCAGGCACCACAGCATCGCGACTGAAGTCGCTCCTACAAAAACCCGGAGAGATGCATGCCACGCCAGTTCCGATCTGCTGCCATCGCCGCGTTGCTTGCCACCGCATTCGCCAGCACGGGCGCGACGGCGCAGGAGGCCTCGTCGCCAGCGGCCGCCGTCAATCCGCTGATCGGCAGCAGCAACGGCGGCAATACCTTTCCCGGAGCCATGCTGCCATTCGGCATGCTGCAATGGAGCCCGGAAACAACCCGCGGCAAGCACAATCACACCGCTGCCCCGGGCGGTTACCTGTACAGCGCCAACCGTATCCGCGGCTTCAGCCTGACCCATTTGTCCGGCACCGGCTGTGCAGGCGCCAGTGGCGACATGCCGTTCATGCCGGTCACCACGGCCATCACCACCTCGCCATCGCTCGATGACGACGACAGCCGTTACGCCAGCGACTTCACCCACACCGACGAGCACGCCGAGGCCGGCTATTACCAGGTGACGCTGGCCAATGGCGCCAAGGTGCAACTGAGCGCAGCGATGCACAGCGGCATCGCCAGCTTCGGCTTTCCGGCCGGCAAGCCAGCCAACCTGCTGATTCGCAGCTCCGACTCCGAAGTCGGCAGCAGCGCCGCCGATATCCACATCGATCGCGCCAGCCACAGCGTCACCGGCTCGGTCACCAGCGGCAATTTCTGCGGTTACCTGGCCAAGGCCGATCAGCGCAGTTACTACACGTTGTACTTCGTCGCCGAATTCGACCAACCGTTCTCGAGCACCGGCAGCTGGAACGATGCCAGCGTGCACGCCGGCAGCACCTCTGCCAGCGGCGGCACCAGCTACGCCGACAAGGGATTTCCACCACTGGGCAAGGGCTCGGGTGCATGGGTCGGCTTTGCCGAAGGCCGCACGGTGCAAGCCCGCGTGGGCATCTCCTATGTCAGCCTGGCCAACGCACGCGCCAACCTCAAGGCGGGAATCCCCCACGGAACCTCGCTGGCGCAGGTACGCCAGCGCGCGCACGACCGTTGGGACAAGGCACTTGGCCACATCGCGATCGACGGCGGCACACCCGACCAGCGCAGCACGTTTTACACCGCGCTGTACCACGTGATGATGCATCCGAATGTCTACAGCGACGTCAACGGCGAGTATCGCGGTTTCGATCAGCAGACCCATCATCTCGATCGGGGACAGCAGGCGCAGTACGCCAACTTTTCCGGCTGGGACATCTACCGTTCGCACCTGCAGCTGGTGACCTGGCTACAGCCGCGGATCGGCAGCGACATCGCGCAATCGCTCTACCACCAGGCACAACAGAACCACGGCGAGTGGGATCGCTGGACGCACAACTCCGGCGGCACCCACGTGATGAGCGGCGACCCGGCCGTGCCGGCGCTGGCCGATATCCTGGCGTTTGGCGGCCACGATTTCGATCTGCGCGGCGCGTACGATTCACTGGTGAAGGCCGCGACGGTGACCACCGCCAACGACCTCAGCGACGATGGCTGCAATGTCGAATGCGTGGGCCAGCGACCGTCGCTGGACCAATGGCTGAAACTGCACTACATCGCCAGCAAGTCGCATGCCTGGGGCGGTGCCGGCGAAACGCTGGAAGACGCCAGCGCCGACTTCGCGCTGTCGGAACTGGCGCGTCGCGTGGGTGACCATGACGGTCAGCAACGCTTCCTCACTCGCGCTGGTTACTGGCGCAATTTGTTCAACCCGAACGCCACGCCGCAGGGCGGCTATATCCAGAACCGCAACGCCGACGGCAGCTGGCCCGCGTTCACGCCGGATACCGATGACGGCTTTGTCGAAGCAAGCGCGGCGGTCTACCTGTGGATGGTGCCGTTCGACGTGCACGGCCTGTTCGATACGCTGGGCGGCCGCGAGAAAGCCACCGCACGGTTGGACGCGTTCTTCCACGACAAGGACGGGCACTGGGCCTTGACCAACGCGGGCCCGCTGCACGCCGAACTCAACAACGAACCGTCGGTGGCTACCCCGTGGCTGTACGACTACGCCGGTCAACCGTGGAAAGCCCAGGAAGCCGTGCGCATCGTCGTCAACACGATCTGGAAGAACACCCCGGACGGCATCCCCGGCAACGACGACCTTGGCGAGATGTCATCGTGGTACGTGTGGGCGGCACTGGGCATGTATCCCGAGATCCCCGGCCGCGCCGAGCTGGTGCTGGGCAGCCCGCTGTTCCCGCATGCGCTGGTGCACGGCTCCGGCGGCGACGTGCGCATCGACGCCCCCGCGGCATCGACCAGTACGCCGTACATCAGCGAACTCACCGTCAACGGCAAGCCGCACGACCAACCGTGGCTGTCATCGCAGCTGGTCGAACATGGCGGCGAGTTGCATTTCAGCCTCGGCACCGCCCCTAATAGGCAATGGGGTCGCGCCGCCGATAGCGCGCCGCCATCGTTTCCGCCGCCACATGCCTGATGGAGCAGGCTTCCCTTTGCCCTGGAATTGACGCATGAAAAACCTCACGCCGCCCTGCCTTGCCGTCTGCCTGTCGCTGCTGTTTGCAGCGGCACTGCCGGCACATGCAGTCGATAACGCCAACGCCGTGCGCTTCGATCCGCAGCAGACGTTCGCGCCATTCGCCTATCCGCAACCGGCGACAGCGTACCGCTCGGCCAGCGGCAAACCTGGTCCGCTGTTCTGGCAGAACCGGGCGGACTACAAGATCAAGGCGACGCTCGACCCGGCCACGCGCCTGCTCAGCGGCAGCGAGGTGATCAGTTACACCAACCACAGCCCCGACGCGCTCGACGTGCTGTGGCTGCAGCTTGACCAGAACCGCTACCGCAAGGATGCACGCGGCGCGTTCACCGGCGAGTTCCCCACCGAGTTCACCGACGGCTATCGCATCGACTCGATCGAGGTCGACGACGGTTCCGGCCATCTGCAAAAGACCACGTGGACGGTTTCCGATACACGCATGCAGGTGCAACTGCCGACCGCGCTGAAAGCAAAGGGCGGCCAGCTGCGCCTGCATGTTCGCTGGAGTTTCACCGTGCCCGGCGAATTCGGTGGGCGCATGGACGTGAACCCGAGCAAGAACGGCGAGATCTTCGAGATCGCGCAGTGGTATCCGCGCATGGCCGTGTACGACGATTTGCGCGGATGGGACACCGCACCCTATCTCAACAGCGAGTTCTACCTCGAATACGGCGATTTCGATTATGCGGTCACCGTGCCGTGGGACATGATCGTGGCCGGCTCCGGCGAGCTGCTGAACCCACAGGACGTGCTGACCAGGACTGAACAACAGCGGCTGGAACAGGCGCGGCACAGCGACAAGACGGTGATGATCCGCACGGCGGACGAAGTCACCCAGCCATCCAGCCGTCCAAAGCAGAATGGCACGCTGACCTGGCACTTCCGCATGCAGAACAGCCGCGATGTCGCGTTCGGCGCATCGAAGGCGTTCGTGTGGGATGCCGCGCGCATGAACCTGCCCGAGGGGAAAACCGCGTTGGCGATGTCGGTGTATCCGGTCGAGAGCGCAGGCGAAGGGGCCTGGGGTCGCGCCACCGAATATCTCAAGGCATCGACCGAATACTTTTCGAAACAGTGGTATCCGTACCCGTGGCCAGTGGCGATCAACGAGGCCGGCACCGCCGGCGGCATGGAATATCCGGGCATCACGTTCGACCACAAGCGCGCCAAGGGCGGTGGCCTGCAGGGACTGATCGCACACGAGATCGGCCATAGCTGGTTTCCGATGATCGTGGGCAGCAACGAACGCCGGGACGCGTGGATGGACGAGGGCTTCAACACCTTCATCGACGTCTACGAATCCGACGCCTTCAATCACGGCGAATACGCGCCCAAACGCGACAGCGAATACGCACCCGGCCACGGCAACCCCGCCGATGAAATGGCCAAGGTCATGCAGGACAAGAACGCGCCGCCCCTGCTGATCGGTGCCGACATGGTTCCGGAGAAGTACCGCCATCCGATCACCTACTTCAAGGGCGCGTTCGGCATGGTGCTGCTGCGCGAGCAGATCGTCGGCCCCAAGCTGTTCGACCCCGCGTTTCGCAAATACATCGCCACCTGGGCCTACAAGCATCCGAGTCCGTCGGACTTCTTCCGCTTCATGGAAAGCGAAACCGGCGAGGATCTGGGCTGGTTCTGGCGGGCCTGGTATGAGCACGACTGGACGCTGGACCTGGCAGTGCAGAAAGTCGTCTACACCGATGGCGATTACCGCAAAGGCGCCGACGTCACCGTGGCCAACCTGGACAAGCTGGTTCTGCCGGCCACCCTCGAACTGGTCTACGACGATGGCAGCAAGCAAGACGTGCGCGTTCCGGTGGAAACCTGGCAGCAGCATCGCAGCTACGTGGTCCATGTGGATGGCACGCACAAGTTGAAGTCCGCCACGATCGATCCCGCGCATGCGCTGCCGGATATCGCGCGAGGCAACAACACTTACGCGATGCCGTGACCATCCGCCGGTAAGCAACGCGCGAGAACGCGAAAGGCGGCAGTCTTGCGACTGCCGCCTTTCGTTTGGATTCGCATCTCTGTTGCACTAAAAGTCGGCACTGATCGGCACCGTGGCACACTTGGGCAAGGGGGAGGTTCCCAGTGTGTTTCCGGTGGATCAACGACCGATACCACGGTGCCGATCAGGACTGACTGACGTCATGGTCGGGCTATGAGAGAAAGTTCGACACGTCGATTCGGTGCCAGGCAGGCGATCAACGCTTCACGGCTTTCATTGTCCGCGCATTCCACCACCGCTTCGGCATTGCCGCGCCCATCGACCTGCACGGCTGCGCTGGGGATACCGCCGTTGACCACAAAATCCCGCACCGCCCTGGCGCGCTGCTGCGACAGCACCAGGTTGTAGCCATCGCTGCCGATACGATCGGTGTAACCGACCACGCGGATATCCTGCGTTTCACTGGCCGAACGCAGCTGCTGTTGCAGCCCGGTCAGACGTTCGCGTCCTTGCGGCGTCAGCTCGAAACGGCCGAATGTGAAAAGCACATCGGTGGACAGCCGCAGTGGCTCTCCCGAAGGCGTCAACGCCGAGGCGACTGCCGGCTCAAGCAGATCGGCACACGTCGCCGGCAGCCAATGCACGCTGCCCACCATCATGTTTGCGTCAAAAAACACTTTGTACTGGCAGACAACCACCTGCCCGTTCCTGCGGAAATTGAACAAATAGTCCCACTCGCGAACGCGCCAGATGCCTTCCTTGAATTGCGGCGTGCCGATCAAAGCCTGTACCTGTGCCTTGGTCACACCGGGCTCGATGTTGCGCAGACTCTCTACGTTCGGGAAAGTCCCCCCCTTGGGTCGCGCACCCCCGGCGTCGGGAAAAACGATCGATTCCGCACCGCTGCCATCCTTCGCCACATGGCGACTGACCGTGGAGGTGCAAGCTGCGGTCATCGCGAACGCCAGGCAGGCCGCCATGGCAACCATCCATTTCATCACTGCTGCACTCATGATCTGAACCTCAATGTGTAGGTTGGAGAGCGTCGTCAGTTGAGACAATCTGGCGATACCGATCGCCTTTCGGCGACCGGTATCGCCAGACACATGGACTACCAGACCATCCCGGCACCCACGCCTACGCCGGTGTCACCACGGGTATTCGACGAGGCATTCAGCTTGAGTATGTAGCGACCGCTTTCGGTGACTGTCGACAGACCGATGGCGATGCTCGACTCGCCATGGAAGTTACCCAGCGCCACCGCCGCAGAGTTCTGATTCGGCTGATAGGCCGACGGCAAGCTTGCCATCGCCATGGCCGAAGCCACGCCTGCGTTGGCGCGGTTGCCGATCGTGTTCAAGTTCCGGTCGAGGGTCTGGAAGCGCTGGTCCGTGTAGCTCTTGGACCAGTCGATGGCCTTGCTCACGCCTTCAGTCACCTGACCCACATTCGCGGCATCGGTAGTCGCGGTGCCAACGCCAACGTTGTGGATGATCGACGGATCGCCGCCCGGGTTCACCGTGACGCTGTCGTGGTTGACGCTACCGTCGGTGTTTTTATCGTATTGCACGCCGCTTGACTGGATTGCGTTCAATTGACCGACATTCGCGGCATCCGTCGCCTGTGTACCTGCGGCCACATTGGTCACCTGGCGGTTATTGCCCGCCGTACCGACCGACACCGTATTGGCACGATCCGCCACCGAGCCCTGACCCAAGGCCGTGGAGTTATCCGCCGTGGCCTTGGCATCGTTGCCCAGGGCCGTGCTGTTGGCGCCTGACGCATCGGCCCCGGCACCGCCCGCCGACGAATTGACTCCGCCTGCGGTTGGCAGCGCGCCCGACGCGCCGTTTCCATTGGACTTGAATTCGCCAGGGCCGTTGTTGCTGACATTCGCAATCTGCGCGTTGGTGTAGTCGTTCGCCGTGGTAACGGCGCTGGCTACACCTGCCTGCAATTGGCGGACATTGACGGCATCATCCGCCGCGGAACCATCGGCCACGTGAGTGATCTGGCGGCCTCCTGCCGCCGTACCCACCGACACCTCGCCGACCGAGTTGCTGCTGCCGGCCGCCATGTAGGCACCGGTGTAAGCGGTCTGCGCTCCCACCGAGGTTGTGGCGCCGGCACCCAGTGCCACCGAGTTGGCGTGGGATGCCGTAGCTCCCAAACCGATCGCGACGCTGCCGACTCCTCCCGATACCGCCGACTGTCCTATCGCCACGCTATCCGCGCCATTCGCCAGGGAGTCGGCTCCTGTCGAGTTTGCATGGAAGTATTTGATGCCCGGCGACGCGCTTCCGCCGGTGATCGCATCGAACACGCCCTGGACCGTGCCATACGAACCACCGGCGTAATTGAAGCCGCCGGTAACCGTGCCAGTCGCCGCGTCGTAGGCTGTCGTGCCTCCGAAGAGATCGGCGATCGAACTGCCCAGGTTGGAGGCGACACCCTCCATCTGACTCACGTTCACCGCATCGGTGGCGGCGCTGCCGGCTGCCACGTGGGTGACCTGGCGTTCACTACCTGCCGAGCCCACCGACACTTCACCGACGGAGTTCTGCAGCGGCGTCAGGCCGAATGCGGCGTAGTTGCTCTGCGCACCGGTAGAGGCGACCGTGCCTTGTCCCAATGCCACGTTCGAACCGCTGACGCCCGTGCTGACGCTTGCTCCTTGGCCCAGGATCGTGGAGTTGGCTACACCGTTGTCCGTTGCCTGGTTGCCCACCACCGTCGAGGCAGCGCCGGTGGCAGACGCACCGAGGCCGCCGGCTGATGCATTCGCCCCCGACGAAACCGGTTGCGCGGTTGTGACCGAGTTGTTCGAGACGAACGGGCCGGCCGTGCCATTGCTGATGTTGCCGATGTCGGTGGTGTTCTTATCCACCTGCTGGTTGGTCGCGTAGAGCTGCGAGCCGTTCACCGCATCGGTGGAGGTGCCGGTCACCCGGCCCGCGGCCACGTTCTGGATCTGCCGCTCGTTGCCGACCGAACCCACGCTCACCACACCTGTCGGTGCTCCTCCGGCATACGTGTACGAGGTACCGCCGACCGTGCCGCTGGCTACTGCCACGGCGGCCGCGGTTACCGAATTCGCACCCAACGCCACGCTGTTGGCGTCACTCGCCGTGGCACCCAGCCCTAGCGCCACACTGTTGTCACCGGCCGCCGTTGCATCCTTGCCCGAGGCAATCGCGTCGGCCCCTGTCGCACCGTCGTTATTCTCGTTGCCGCCGGCGGTGGAGTTGACGCTGTAGTAGCTGATCTTGTTGGCCGCGACCTGGTTGCCCAGGTTCGTCACGTTGGTGTTGGTCGTGTTGAGCTGGCTGCCGTTCACCGCATCGGTACTGGTGGCGGTCAGCGCACCGTCCTTCACGTTGGTCAGGGTCACCGGCGCAGCGGCACCGGTGCCACCGAGCGTCACGCTGCTCTTGGCCGGGTCGTCGTATTGCACCGCGTTGTCGGCCGTGGTCGCCACGTCCTGCAGCTGGCTGAAGTTCACCGCATCGGTGGCGGCCGTGCCGGCAGCCAGGTTGCTGATTTTCTGCGGCGTACCGCTGTTGTGACTGGCATCGTAGGCACCAAGGGTCGGGTTCCACTGCAGCGCATCCTGCTGCAGGCCGGTGATGTTGCCGGTGTTGGTGGCGATGTCACCCGTGTTCGTCGCGATGTCGCCCGTATTGGTGGCAATGTCACCGGTGTTGGTGGCTACCTGGTTGCCCAGGTTCGTCACGTTGGTGTTGGTGGTGTTGAGCTGGCTGCCGTTCACCGCATCCGTGCTGGTGGCGGTCAGCGCACCGGCCTTCACGTTGGTCAGTGCCACCGGCGCGGCGGCGCCGGTGCCACCGAGCGTGACGCTGGTCTTGCCGGCATCGTCGTATTGCACCGCGTTGTCGGCCGTCGTGGCCACGTCCTGCAGCTGGCTGAAGTTCACCGCGTCGGTCGCCGCCGTGCCGTTGGCCACGCCGGTGATCTTTCCGCTGCCACTGTCGTTCACTGTGACCCCACCGAACTTCGGCGAGTCCGCTATCTGGATAGCCAGCGCACCCGTCGCAGCGTCGGTCACCGTCTTCACGTTGGCACCCGAGTAGCTGCCTGCCGTGCTGGCGGCCCCCGTGATTGCCAACGACTGGCCCAGCTTCACCGCAGCCGGACCGGCAGTGTTGTCATTGCCGGTGAAGGTGATCGGCTGGCTCACCTGCGTGGTGAGGTTGTTGATCGCCGTGGTGTTGCCTGCGATGTCACCGGTGTTCGTGGCAACCTGCTGGTTGGTGGCAAAGAGCTGGCCGCCGTTGACCGCGTCGGTGCTGCCGGCGGCGAGGTTGGCGTCCTTCACGTTGGTCAGGGCCACCGGTGCGGCGGCGCCGGTACCGCCCAGCGTCACGCTGGTCTTGCCGGCATCGTCGTACTGCACCGCGTTGTCGGCCGTGGTTGCCACGTCCTGCAGCTGGCTGAAGTTCACCCCGTCCGTCGCGGCTGTGCCAGCCGCCACGTTGGTGATCTTGTTGTTGCCGTTGTCCAGCCCGGCATTACTCAGGCTCACCGGGCCGTTGGCGCCGCCGCTCACGGTGACACCGGCGGTGTTCAGCACGGTGTTGCCGGTGGTCACGCTGGTGGCGACCAGGTCCGGGTTGGTGTCGATGGTCAGGTTGGTCCCCGTCTGGGTTACCGACAGGTTGCCGCTGCTGCCGGGGGATACGTCCACCGTGCCGCCCGGGGCCACGTTCTGTGCCGTGCCGCCGTTGGCGCTGAGGTTCCAGCCCTGGTTGGCCGTGCCACTCACCGCATTGAGCTGGCTGAAGTTCACCGCATCGTTGGCATTCGTGCCGTTGGCCACGTTGGCGATCTTCTGCGGCGCACCGCTGCCGTGACTGGCGTCGTACGCACCCAGCGCCGGGCTCCACTGCAGCGCGTCCTGCTGCAGGTTGGTGATGTTGCCGGTATTCGTCGCGATATTGCCGGTGTTGGTGGCGATGTCACCGGTGTTCGTGGCGACGTTGGTGTTGGTCGTGTTGAGCTGGCTGCCGTTGACCGCGTCGGTGCTGGTGGCGGTCAGCGCACCGGCCGCCACGTTGGTCAGTGCCACCGGCGCGACTGCACTGGTGCCGCCGAGCGTCACGCTGGTCTTGGCCGGGTCGTCGTATTGCACCGCGTTGTCGGCGGTGGTCGCCACGTCCTGCAGCTGGCTGAAGTTCACCCCGTCCGTCGCGGCTGTGCCAGCGGCGACGTTGGTGATCTTGTTGTTGCCGTTGTCCAGACCGGCATTGCTCAGGCTTACCGGGCCGTTGGCACCGCCGCTCACCGTGACGCCGGCGGTGTTCAGCACGGTGTTGCCGGTGGTCACGCTGGTGGCGACCAGGTCCGGGTTGGTGTCGATGGTCAGGTTGGTGCCCGTCTGGGTCACCGACAGGTTGCCGCTGCTGCCGGGGGACACGTCCACCGTGCCGCCCGGCGCCACGTTCTGTGCCGTGCCGCCGTTGGCGCTGAGGTTCCAGCCCTGGTTGGCCGTGGCGCTGACGGCGTTCAACTGACTCAGGTTCACCGCGTCGTTGTTTGCGACGCCGTTGGCCAGGTTGCTGATCTTCTGCGGCGAGCCGCTGGCATGGCTGGCGTCGTACGCACCCAGCGCCGGGCTCCACTGCAGCGCGTCCTGCTGCAGGTTGGTGATGTTGCCGGTATTGGTCGCGATATTGCCCGTGTTGGTGGCGATATTGCCGGTGTTCGTCGCGATGTCACCGGTGTTGGTGGCGACCTGCTGGTTGGTGGCAAAGAGCTGGCTGCCATTCACCGCGTCAGTGCTGCCGGCGGCGAGGTTGGCGTCCTTCACGTTGGTCAGGGCCACCGGGGCGGCGGCGCCGGTGCCACCCAGCGTCACGCTGGACTTGGCCGGGTCGTCGTATTGCACCGCGTTGTCGGCGGTGGTGGCTACATCCTGCAGCTGGCTGAAGTTCACCCCGTCCGTCGCGGCTGTGCCAGCCGCCACGTTGGTGATCTTGTTGTTGCCGTTGTCCAGCCCGGCATTGCTCAGGCTCACCGGGCCGTTGGCGCCGCCGCTCACCGTGACGCCGGCGGTGTTCAGCACGCTGTTGCCGGTGGTCACGCTGGTGGCGACCAGGTCCGGGTTGGTGTCGATGGTCAGGTTGGTGCCGGCCTGGGTCACCGACAGGTTGCCGCTGCTGCCGGGGGATACGTCCACCGTGCCGCCTGGCGCCACGTTCTGTGCCGTGCCGCCGTTGGCGCTGAGGTTCCAGCCCTGGTTGGCCGTGGCACTCACCGCATCGAGCTGGCTGAAGTTCACCGCATCATTGGCATCCGTGCCGTTGGCTACGTTGGCGATCTTCTGCGGCGCGCCGCTGCCGTGGCTGGCGTCGTACGCACCGAGCGTCGGGTTCCACTGCAGCGCGTCCTGCTGCAGGTTGGTGATGTTGCCGGTGTTGGTTGCGATATTGCCCGTGTTTGTCGCGATGTCACCAGTGTTGGTAGCAATGTCGCCGGTGTTAGTGGCGACGTTGGTGTTGGTCGTGTTGAGCTGGCTGCCGTTGACCGCATCGGTGCTGGTGGCGGTCAGCGCACCGGCCGCCACGTTGGTCAGTGCCACCGGCGCCGCCGCGCCGGTGCCACCGAGCGTGACGCTCGTCTTGCCGGCATCGTCGTATTGCACCGCGTTGTCGGCGGTGGTGGCGACGGTCTGCAGCTGGCTGAAGTTCACCCCGTCCGTCGCAGCCGTGCCAGCGGCGACGTTGGTGATCTTGTTGTTGCCGTTGTCCAGCCCGGCATTGCTCAGGCTTACCGGGCCGTTCGCACCGCCGCTCACCGTGACGCCGGCGGTGTTCAGCACGCTGTTGCCGGTGGTCACGCTGGTGGCGACCAGGTCCGGGTTGGTGTCGATGGTCAGGTTGGTGCCCGTCTGGGTCACCGACAGGTTGCCGCTGCTGCCGGGAGATACGTCCACCGTGCCGCCCGGCGCCACGTTCTGTGCCGTGCCGCCATTGGCGCTGAGGTTCCAGCCCTGGTTGGCCGTGGCACTCACCGCATTGAGCTGGGTCACGTTTACCGCGTCGGTACCCGCCGTGCCGGCGGCGAGGTTATGCAGGGCCACCGGGCCTGCCGCACTGCCGACCAGGGCAACGTCATTGCCCCGAACTTGCGGTGTAGGCACACCTGCCGCACTGGAATATTGCACCGGTGCCAAGGTCTGCAGTGCCGTAATTGCATTGCCCACATTGCCCTGCGGGGCGCCGTAGACGTTGTAGCTCGGCGCCGATACCGCGCCGGTTGTCGCGTTATAGGCGGCGCCGCCACCCAGGTCCGTCGCCACCGAGGTACCCAGCGTATCGACCTGTGTGGCGACGACGCCGACGGCGGTATTCGTCGCGTTGAGCTGGCTGCCGTTGATCGCATCCGTGCTGGTGCCGCTGACTCGGCCTGCCGCCACGTTGGTGATCTGACGTTCGGCGCCTGCGGCGCCTACCGATACCACGCTACCCGGCGCGGTGCCGGCGTAGTTGTAGGTGGTGCCGTCGATCACACCTGTGGCCGTCGGGTTGGCGGCCGCAGTGGTGCTGCCCGAGCCCAGCGCAACGGCATTGGCGGTAGAGACAATGGCACCGGAACCCAGTGCCACGCCCCGCAGAGCTGCTGCCTGCACCAGGGCGGTATCGCCGATGGCGATCGACCCGGCGTTACCGGCCTGCGAGGTATTACCCAACGCCACCGATCCCTGGCCTGCCGCGATCGCGGTATTACCCAGGGCCACGGCACCATTGGCCGCGCCACCGGTCGCCGTACCGTCGGCGGTGGCTATCGAGTTGAAACCCTGCGCGATGGCGCCCTGGCCGTTGGCCACGGAGGGATCGCCGAGCGCCACGGCACCTGCACCGGTCGCCTTGTTGCCCACACCGATCGCGGTGGCCGAACCAACACCCGCCGTACCGGTGGCGGTGGCATTGCGGCCGATCGCGATATCGCCCAGGGCGTTCGCCTTGGCGGTGTTGCCAAAGGCAATCGAGTAACCGCCGATCGCCTGCGCGGCATTGCCGATGGCAATGTCGCTGATCGCCGTGGCCGAACCGGCCACGCCGGCGACGGCGTTAAGGCCAAGCGCGATGCCGCTGGCGGTAAATGCTGCTGCGGAAGTGCCGAAGGCGACCGAATCCACGCCTACCGCGCGGGTGTTGGTGGTGGTGTCCTGACTCGATGAATTCACACCGGACGAACCCAGTGCCACCGAACGATCGCCGGTAGCCTTGGCAGAATCGCCAATCGCCACACTATTGATGCCGACCGCGGTCGCCACCTGCCCTAGCGCCAGACTCTGGGAGCCCGAGGCGACACTCATCCGCCCCATCGCCGTCGAATAGGAGCCCGTGGCATACGTTGCGACACCGACGGAGAGACTCGACAAACCCGTGGCATTCGCCCCCATGCCCAAGGCCACTGCGGCCTGCCCAACCGACTGGCTGTAGGAACCGAGCGCGATACCCGTGCCGCTGCTTGAGCTTGTATTGTCTCCAATTGCCAGCGAGCTGAAGCTAATAACCGTAGCACCGCCACTCGCATTGGCGGTGGGAAAGCCAAGACCATCCGTACGCAGCTGGGCCAACGACAGCAGACTGCCGGAAAGCGCAGCCTTGTTACCGATCGCAATGCCGTTGGTTTCGTTCGATAGCGCACTGGTGCCGAAGGCGATCGAATCCACGCCGACGGCGCGGGTGTTGGTCGTCGTATCCTGGCCGAGTCCGTTGGCCGACGAGGAGCCAAAAGCCAGAGCGCGGTCGCCGGTGGCGTAGGCTGAATTGCCCAGCGATACGGCGCCAACACCCAACGATGTGGCGACATTGCCCAGCGCGAGACTGTAGTTGCCGGAAGCGACACCCTGGCGCCCGAGGCTGACCGCCATGTCGCCGCTGGTGGACGCACCTGAGCCGATGGCAACGGCGCCAATGCCGCTGGCGTTGGCACTGTTGCCGAAGGCCTGCGAGATCGCACCGCCGGCCCGGCTGCTTATACCCAGGGCCGTCGATCCCGTACCGTTGGCCTGCGCATCGTTGCCGACCGCCAAGGAGGCGTATTGGATAGCTGACGCGCCGCCGGCTGCAATGCTGCTGGAATAGCCAAGACCGTCCGTACGCACCAGCGCCTGCGCCACGGTGCCTTGGGTGGCTTGCGACGTATAGCCGATTGCTACATTGCCGATCCCGGTGGTGGCGTCCGCCCCAGCGCCAATGGCAATAGCCCTGTTGCTGGTCGCATTGGCGGCGGACGCCGACGTGGTGCTACTACCGAGTGCCACCGAAAACTGACCGGTGGCCTGCGCGAACATGCCAAGCGCGGTGGCATTTTGCCCCGACGCCAAGGCATCGGTGCCAAAGGCTGAGGCGTTGATCCCCGCACTTCCTCCAAAGCCGAACACCGAGGCGAAATTCCCGCTAGCTACACCGTAAGCCCCATAAACCGATACGGAGGTATTCGTTGTACCGCCAACGGCGGAACAACCGGACACGAGCGAGTAGGATCCACTTCCATCTGTTGCCTGCACCTCCGCCGCCCTGGCAATACCATCCAGAGCAGCTGCGGCGCTTACAGCGCCCGTACTGCAATTAACAGCAGCGACATCAGTAACATAACCCAGCGCATTTTTCGTTACCGCAGGATTCCCAAGAGTATTCGCATATACCGCTGGGGCCTGAAGCATCAACCCCACGGCCAACACCCCGCCTGCTCCCAACGAAAGACCACGCGCGAACATTGAACCGGATCCCGTGCCCTCTGCACCAAACAAACCCGCGCCCTTGCTCGATGAACCGCCACTTTTCCCCTGCGCATGCGCGAATTCCGAGGCCACCACCAACTGCCCCAGCGATTTGTTCCAAACCTTGCTGTAGATCTTGTTCATGATGTAAGTCCTCGGCGAATTTCAGGCAAAAAGTTAGCGTCGGAACCGGCATTCAAGCCGTCCGGGAATACTTTGCTTCCAGCCAGGCGCAAGCCGTTACCGACTTCGCAAAAGACATGCGAAGTCGGCTAACTACTAGCCTGGAATCAAGCGATCTTTAACGTTTTGGCGGTAACCAGATCATCCGAATCGTCCAACCATTTCATTGGCCATCCTGATTTCGCATGACGCATGACTCATTCCCTGGAATGAGCCACCCCCCCCTTAGGCGCTGCGGCCTACGCGACCAGTCAACTCTCGTGGCGACAAGTGGCCAGGTGCGCCGGCCCAATCTACTCCCAATAATTAATCAATGTATATAAAAAAATCCGACAGCCGGAATAAAGGGGCGCATCCCGGTTGTCGTCGGCGTTACCGCCGCCGAACATGCCCGCGAGAAGCATGTGAATAACTATTCATTGGTTTTGCAGACACCCCTTCTCATGCGTCAAGCCCGGGCGCAAAAACTCGGCGCTCCCAACTCATAACGTGTCCGGGTGAAAAAACCCTACCTGCGGGCTCCCTACCCAAGCCTGGCCCCAAACCAGACCCGCCGAACAGGTCTGAAACTCCCCGGGTGAAGCCATGGATCGACGTGCGCAGCAGGCTTGTGCCCGTGTCCGCCCGTCTCGTACGGCCTGCCAGAACCAAGTGCAATGCGTGGACCAGACTGTGCACCGACAGAAGAGACAGCCGCTCAATGCTGTTGATCGCGCGAAACAGAGAATGAGCAAGACGGACCTCTGCTGCGGCAAGGCCCTTTCCCGCCAAAGCCGACCCCATCCGCATTCGGGCCGACTACTGGACGATCGTGTGCACGATGGTTCCATCCGGCAGCACCGAACCCCGGCCCTTGGCTACGCAATTGCCGTAAGGCGTGCTGTCTGTCGCCTGCAAAGCCGTGACGCCGTCAAAACGCGGCGCAGAGAACGAAGTATCGACGGTCGGCAATGCATTGCATGAGGAGATCGAGTTGAAATACTCGGTGAAGTTGCTGCCGGCGAGTTTGAGTTTTGATGCCGCGTCAATCTGGATGGAGCCGAGGGAATGCGTCACTCCGCCGCCGGTAACGGACAGCTTCCACCAGGACGAAACGGGAGTGACCCGTTCCAGCTTGAACGTGTACGGCACGCCTTGCTTCCAGTCCAGCTTGATGCGAATGCTGTAACCGATGCCTTCCCCGCCAAACGTCTGCGCCACTGCCGGCGCGATGGCCACGGCGTTGATTGCGTTCCATACGGAGACCAGGGCGATCTTGCCCACTTCGATACCCTGGATGTTACCGCCGGTCTGCAGGCCGAAGTATCCGCTGAAGTCGCCGGGTGAAAACCAGAACTGGCTGGCCCAGAAATAATACGAAGGCACGCCAGCTGGGGGAGCCTGGTTGACCATGATGGTCCCCGACAGAGATGTGGCTTGTCCTGCCACTTGTGTGTAATGGCCGGCAACCAGTCCGCCGGGGGTGACATCGGCGCGTGCGTGCAAAGACAAGGTCGACAGGAAACCTGCAAAGAGAACAGTCGCGAATTTCATGCTTGGGCACTCCGCTTCGTGCATGGGACGGATGAATAAACCGGGCCTATTCCAACCCGTCGAGCCGTGCCGTCATCGCAGCCTCGAACGACAAGGTGGTGCGCGTCCCTGCGCACCGGATTCCCCGAGAATCAGAAGGTCAGGCTCCAGTTGTTCAAGCTGCCCTTGTCGCCGCTGCGGGACGAGTCGCGATCGACCACCTGCAGCTTCCAGGTGCCGTTGGCCGCCACACTCGACGCATCCACCGTCCAGGTCATGTCGATGCCGCCAATGGCATTGACCGATTGCTTCAACACGGCCGAGCCGCCGTTTGGCGCAATGATCTGGACCTGCAGGTTGGCGGGCTTGTTGTGGGTGATGCTGACATGCACCTTCAGCGTCTTCGGTGCGTTGCCGGCGATGCCGGTCACCGCGATGCTGCTGGTGATCGTGGCGTTGTCGCCAATGGCCACCGGCTTGGTGTTGCTGAACACCTTGCCGACGCCATTGCCGCTGGCCACCGTCACCTGCTGCGATTTGGTGTTGGTGGCGCCGGTGCTATCGGTCACCTTCAACGAGACGGTGTAGGTGCCTGCCTTGGCGTACGTGTGGCTGGGGCTGGCGATGGTGGACGCACCGCCATCACCGAAGTTCCATGCGTACGAACTGATCGTGCCGCCGGTGTCGGTGGAACTGTTGGTGAAGCTCACCGCGAGACCGTTCACTGTATCGGTGAAGTTGGCCACCGGCGCACCACCGACCGGAGGCGCGTTGCCGCCGCCCCAGTACTTGGTGACATAGGCGCCGAGCTTGGCCGCATCCAGGCTGCCCCAGCCGGTGACGTTGTCGTAACCGGCGCGGGCGACGTAGCCATGACCATGGTAGCCATTGTCGCCCTGGGTCACGTCGTGCAGCGGCGCGCTGTCCTTCGGGAAGTAGGTATAGAAGCTCTGCGTGGGCAGGCCGAGTGCATTGTTGTTGGCCGACTCGATGCGCGCCCAGATGCCGGCGAAGATCGGGGAGGCGAGGCTGGTGCCGCCATACTGTTGCGGCTGGCCGTCGACGATGATCTCTGCGCCGGTTTCTGACGCCGCATCGAACGCGACGTCCGGCACCTGCCGCTTGGTCACCGCGGCACCGAGTGCGGCGGTTTGCCATGCGGGCGCATCCTCGAACAAGCTGACGCCGCCGCCGGTTGCCCACAGACGCTTGTTGAGGTCAACCGGCCCGTTGTCGGGATCGTCGTTAATCGTAGCGAGCCCCTCGTTCCAGACCACTTCGCCAGCCCAGGCGGAGCCAATGGTACTAAGCAGGGTTCCGCCCACCGCCACCACGTTGGCCGAGGTGGATGGCTCGCTTACCGAGACATGATCCAGATCGATCTGGACCTTGCCGTTCCGGTCGGCGACATAGCCAAGGCCCTGACCGTCGTCCGACCACTGGTAAGCGCCGGCGTCGCCCGAGGAGACCGAGAACGTCTGCCCTTGCGCAACGGCCTGCGCGAAAATCTGGTTGTCTGCCGCCTGGCTACCTGCGCTATTGGCGGCCTCTTCATCGACCCCCAGCGACACGTTGATGACCTTGGCGACGTTGTCGGTCACGGCCTTGTTGTAGGCCGCCGTGATCGAATCCAGAGTGGCACTGGGTGCGGTGTAGAAAACCAGCTGCCTGACACCGCCCGAGACACCGACGATGGTCTGGCTGTCCAGGTTCCATTCGGTCGGATCTCCCGCCGAGTACGGGCCTTTGCCCGTCTTGACGATCTGGGTACCGACCTTGGGAAGGCCCGCGTTGGTGGTGAAGGTATTCAAGTCCACGACCGTCTGTACCATGTCGTCCCAGCCGATGATGCCCACCACGGTGTTCGCTGCGGTAACAAGAGTGCTGGCGTTATAGATCTTGCCGAGCTCCACCGGACTGTGACTAACCTGCGCAGCAGCGGCCTGTGTGCCTACAACGCCGGTGATTGCGCTCGTGCTTTTCGGCTGCATTCTGTGCGACATGACGTGTGCGGTGACGACGTCCTGCAAGCCCTGCACCGAACCGACGATGCTGCCTAGCGCCTGCGGCACCATCGCATCCGATGCGTTGGCGAAGTGCTGTTTGCCCCGGAAGCTGAACGTCTGCACCGCCGTATTGAACGCCGCCTTGACGCTCACGGCAGTGCCGTCAGCGCTCACCAGCGCGTTGTTCGGTGCCACCTCGATGTTCTTGAAGCCGTACTTCTGCAGATGGGCCACCACCGCTTGTACCTGCGCATCGGTGGCCGCGTACTGCGCCTTGAACTGCGCCGGCGTGAGGTACTTGTGGTAGCTCGGGCTGCCGACCGTGTTGACGTCGTGCAGGAACGCCTGCAACTGCGTCGCGTTGCGCTGGTTCAGCGTGAGCACGACGTGCAGCGGCTTGCTCTGTTCCAGCGGCATGATCTGCTGGGCATCGATGCTGGGGTGCCCTTTCATGACCAAGGTGGACACATTGCCCGTGGCGCTCTTCTGGATGGCGGCATGCGTTTTCGTGGAGAACCACGACTCGCCGGCATGCGCGGACAACGACAGCATCGCCAACGACAACGCCGTCGGCAACAGCAATTTGCGATAACCCGGTAAACGAATAGTGCTCGACATCTGGTGACCCCTTGCTGGAATTTGGAATGGGACGGGTGCGGCTGCACGAGCCCACGAGTCAGTCAAGCCGCACGCGAATGCGACCCCTCCTTTCACGACTATCTGCGGCCCTGAAACCCTCGGACACCGGCCTCCCCCACTGTCCCTGTCGGCCGGCGTTTCGTAGCACCGCTACTCTGTACAACGGGAAATGAAGGGAAAGCCCTACCTGACGAAAGACTTGCCTGGCGCCCGGGATGCAAGAAGCTCCACGCCATTCCGCGTTCCGCCTTGAACCCGCTCGCGGCGCCCGGCGGCGTGACACGCTTTCATTGCTTCGGATCAGCCGGACGCGGGGTTTTCCATCGAAGGAACGTCGCGCATCGGAGATATCTGCTCGCGAAAATGCCGATTGCACTTGGGCATGCATCGAACGCCGGGGAGAGTTTCCCCGGCTTCCCATCAGTTCCGTACTGTGTGGGGATTCACCACCTGCGGACCTGCGCTCAGTTCGATTCGGTGAACTGGATCGACGGCGTTGCGCCGTCCTTTGCAGTGCATTTGCCCAGGGTCAGGTTGTTGTATTCGCCGGTGGTGCCGCCGTTATTGGGGCCGAGGCAGGTGGGCGCATGCGTGATGCCATCGTTCACCGCAAGGTTCACGGTCAAGGACGAGCCCTTGTTGAAATTCGCCGCCGGTGACTCGGAGCCGTCGCCAACAATGTTGAACTCCGATTGCAGCCAGGTGGAGGCGATTTCGAGCGTGCTGTCGTTCTGGCTGATGGCATAGGCCTTGGTGCCATAGGTGAAGGTCACCGTGTCCAGCCCGTTGGCCGATACGGAGCCATCGAGTTTCACCTTGGCGAGATCGGCAGCCGAAACATTGGGCGCGGCAACAGCCTTGCTGTTCGTGTAGCAGCCGTAATAACCCTGACTGAAGCTTCCCCAACCTTTCGGGCAGCGATCGCCCTTGCCGATGAACAGCCAGTTCTGGATGAACACCTGCGGATTGCTGTTGCCGTTATCCGTCGAATAGATGAACTGTTGCCATGTCGAACACGCCTTGTAGCCGTTATGCGCGCAATAAGGTGACGTATTGCCCAGGCCCGCTACATCGTCGCTGATATTGGTATTCAGCTGCAGCGTGTACTTGTTGGCTCCATAAGCGCCCGATTCGGATTTCACACCCTTGACCACCGGGAAGCTTCCCACCGCCGACCGGGTCAGTGCCGAGGTCACCGCAGCGTAATCAAAGCCGGCTCCCGTCTTGGCCTTCGCGCCATCGGCCGTCATGTTGCTTGCAAGGTTACCCACGGTCTCGCTGCCGACGACCGGAGGCGTGGACCGGTATGACGCCGTGCCGCATGCCTCTTTCTTCCAGATATGGCCAGGATAGGAGACGCTCCAACAGCCTGCCGTGGGCGGTCCCAGGTGCTTGAGATTCTCGTGCCAGGTTTGCAAGGCCTGGGCCTGCGCCTGAACAGCTATTTCATTGCCGGCCGGCGCGGCGCTGGCGGTCGCCAGCGGAATCACGCTCAACAAGCCCGCGACCACCGTGGCGTGGATGATGTCGCGCACGCCGAATTTCATTTTCAATGGCATCTTCGTAGTTTTCCGATCGAGAAGGGATTCTGTTTGTCCGTGCGAGTGCGTGCGGCTTTGCACTCGCCGGCGCCTGACCAGGAATCACGTTCGCCCGTTCGATCACTCTTGGAGTGGTCGCACTGCGTATGCTTTTCCGGAATTTTTTGCCCTTGCCCGAATCGACTTCGGACAAGCAGGAGGTTGGTGCGCGTCCCTGCGCACCGGATTCCCCATCAATCAGAACGTCAGGTTCCAGTTGTTCAAGGTGCCCTTGTCGCCGCTACGGAACAGGTCATAGTCGACTACCTGCAGCTTCCAGGTACCGTTGGCGGCCACGCCCGATGCATCCACCGTCCAGGTGGTGTCGATGTTGCTGCCGCCGGAATAGGTCGGCGACTTCAACACGGCGGAGGCGCCGTTCGGGGCGATGATCTTGACCTGCAGGTCACCGGACTTGTTGTGGGTGATGCTGGCGTGGATCTTCAACGTCTTCGACGCGTTGCCGGCGATGCCGCTCACCGCGATGCTGCTGGTGATCGTGGCGTTGTCGCCGATGGCTACCGGCGTGGTGTTGCTGAACACGTTGCCGCCCGTGCTGCCGCCAGCGCTCACGGTGACCTGCTGCGACTTGGTGTTGGTGGCACCAGTGCTGTCGGTCACTTTCAGCGAGACGGTGTAGGTGCCTGCGGCGGCGTACGTGTGGCTCGGGCTGGCGGTGGTGGACGTACCGCCATCACCGAAGCTCCACGCGTACGCGTTGATCGTGCCGCCGGTATCGGTGGAGCTGTTGGTGAAGCTCACGGCGAGGCCGCTCACCGTATCGGTGAAGTTGGCCACCGGCGCGCCGCCGGTCGGCGGAGGCGTGGTGCCGCCACCCCAGTACTTGGTGACATAGGCGCTGAGCTTGGCGGCGTCCAGGCTGCCCCAGCCGGTGGCAATGTCATAACCGGCGGCGGCGGTATAACCATGGTTCTGGTAACCGTTGTTGCCCGAGGTAACGTCGTGCAGCGGCGCGCTGTCTTTCGGGAAGTAGGTGTAGAAATTCTCGGTGGGCAGGCCCAGGGAGTTGCCGTTGGCCGACTCGATGCGCGCCCAGATGCCGACGAAGATCGGAGATGCCAGGCTGGTGCCGCCGACCGTGTAGGTCTTGCCCTGGATGAGGATGTTTGCACCGGTAGCCTGCGCCGCATCGAACACCACGTCGGGCACCTGACGCTTGGTCACGGAAGAACCCAGGGCAGCCTTCTGCCACGCCGGCGCGGCTTCGAACAGGCTGACACCACCGCCCTCGGCCCAAAGGCGCTGGTTGGCGTCCGTGGTGCTGATCGCGCTGAGTCCTTCATTCCAGACGGTTTCGCCGGCCCAGGTGGTGCCGTTGGTGCTCAGTGCGGTGCCGCCTACCGACACGACATTGGGCGAAGCCGTTGGCTCGCTCACCGAAAGGTGGGTCAGATCGATCTGGACCTGACCGGCCGAGTTGGCGACATAGCCAATGCCTTGGTTGTCGCTCGACCACTGGTAGACGCCGGCATCACCCGAAGCCACCGAGAACGTCTGCCCCTGCGCGACAGCCTGCGCGAAGATCTGGTCGTCCGCGGACTGCGATCCGCCGTTCTTGGCAGCCGTTTCATCCACACCCAGCGAGACGTTGATGACCTTGGCCACATTGTCGGTCACGGCCTTGTTGTAGGCCGCGGTGATCGAGGAAAGCTGTGCATTGGGAGCGGTGTAGAAGTTCAGCTGCTTGACGCCGCCGGCAAGGCCGATGATGGACTGGCTGTCCAGGTTCCATTCGGCCTGGGTGTTGATGTCCGGGGTCTGGTAGGTGCCACTGCCGGTCTTGACCATCTGGGTGGCGACCGTCGGAAGACCCGCGTTGGTCGTGAAGGTCTTCAGGTCCGCAATCGTCGGCGCCATGTCGTACCAGCCGATGATGCCCACCGTGGTGTTCGAGGCAGCGGCGAGGCTGTCGGCGTTGTAGATCTTGCCGAGGTCCACCGGGCTGTGCGGGGCCTGCGCAGCAGCAGCCTGCGTACCTGCCGCCTTGACGTTCGTCACGGCGGCGCCGTCTGCGCGGCTCGGCAGCAAGATATGTGACATGACATGCGCAGTGACGACATCCTGCAGACCCTGCACGGAGTTGACGATGCCACTGAGCGCCTGCGGCACCATCGCATCCGATGAGTTGGCGAAGTGCTGCTTGCCCTGGAAGCTGAACGTCTGCACCGACGTATTGAACGCCGCATTGACGCTCATGCCCGTGCCGTCAGCGCTCACCAGCGCGTTGTTCGGTGCCACCTCGATGTTCTTGAAGCCGTACTTCTGCAGATGGGCCACCACGGCCTGCACCTGCGCGTCGCTGGGCGCGTACTGAGCCTTGAACTGTGCCGGTGTGAGGTACTTGTGGTAGCTCGGGCTGCCGGCCGTGTTGACGTCGTGCAGGAACGCCTGCAGCTGCTGCGCATTGCGCTGGTTCAGCGTGACGACGACATGCAGCGGCTTGCTCTGTTCCAGTGGCGCGATCTGGGTGGCTTCGACCGTGGGATGCCCTGTCATGACCAAGGTGGACACATTGGCCGTGGCGCTCTTCTGGATGGCGGCATGCGTGTTCGTGGAAACCCACGACTCCCCAGCATGCGCGGACAACGACAACATCGCCAGCGACAACGCCGCCGGCAGAAGCAACTTGCGATAACCCGGTATACGAATAGTGCTCGACATCAGTGAATCCTCATGGAATTTTGGACAAACGGGACCGATGCGGCTGCATGAGCCCCATGAGTCAGTCAAGCCGCACGCGAATGCGACCCCTCGTTTCGCTATGACCAGCGGTTCCAGAACTCTCGGACATCGGCCTCTCCCACTATCCATGTAGGCCGACGTTTCGTGACACCGCTATGTAATAAAGACGGGGAGTCGAGGAAAAGTCCTACCCGGTCCTCCCGATGCAAGAGCTGTTACGTGATTTCGTGTTCCCAATTGAGAACCCGTTGGCAATTGGGAGCAGTGCCTGCACGTGACGCGGGGAAAAGTCCACTTCCCACCGAGGGGCGGACACCGAGCCGCGGGCGCTACCGGCCAAACCCATGCAAAAATGCCGCGCTCTAAGGCGCGGCACTTGAAAAGAACAGTCTGGATTAAGAATCTAGTCGGCTATCGCACTTGCACTGGAACGTCCGACCATCCATCGCTTGCCGCTGTGATGGTGGAACAGACCAACGGGTTGGTGCGCGTCCCTGCGCACCGAATTTCCCATCGATCAGAACGTCAGGTTCCAGTTGTTCAAGGTGCCCTTGTCACCGCTGCGGAACAGGTCGTAGTCGATCACTTGCAGCTTCCAGGTGCCGTTGGCCTTCACCCCCGACGCGTCGATCGTCCAGGTGGTGTCGATGTTGCCGCCGCCGGAGAAGGTCGGCGACTTCACCACGGCGGAGGCACCGTTCGGAGCGATGATCCTGATCTGCAGATCGCCGGACTTGTTGTGGGTGATGTTGGCGTGGATCTTCAGCGTCTTCGATGCGTTTCCGGCGATGCCGCTCACCGCGATGCTGCTGGTGATCGTGGCGTTGGAGCCAATGGCCACCGGCATCGTGCTGCTGAACACATTGCCATTGCCGCCTCCGCCGGACACTGTCACCTGCTGCGTCTTGGTGTTGGTGGCGCCGGTGTTGTCGGTCACCTTCAGCGAGACGGTGTAGGTGCCGGCGGCTGCGTAGGTGTGACTGGGATTGGCCACCGCGGACGTGCCGCCGTCACCGAAGCTCCATGCGTAAGCGCTGATCGTTCCGCCGGTATCGGTGGAGCTGTTGGTGAAACTGGCGATCAAGCCGTTGACACTGCTGGTGAAGTTGGCCACCGGGGTGCCGACCGGCGGGGTGGTATCGTCCGACACGGTCACCGATTGGGTCTTGGTGTCCGTCGCGCCGCTGTCGTCGGTCACCTTCAGCGTGACCGTATAGGTGCCCGGCTTGACGTAGGTGTGGCTCGGGCTGGCGACGCTGGAGGTGCTGCTATCGCCGAACGTCCACGCGTAAGCGGTGATCTTGCCACCCGTATCGGTCGAGCTGTTGGTAAAGCTGGCCGTCAGGCCGTTGGCTGCTGCCGTGAAGTTGGCCACGGGCGCACCGCCACCACCGGGCGGGTAGGAATCCGTGCCCACCTTCACTGCGCTCCACGCCGTCGCCACAGCCTTCCACTCGGTGGAGTTGGCGCCATACAAGTCGGCTGCCGCGGCCAACGTGGCATCGCGTGCGCCCGGGTAGTCGGTGTTGGAGACGAAACGGGTGGTCAACGCGCGATACCAGATATTTCCCGCTTTCTCACGACCGATGCCGACGATGTTGGTGTTGTCGTTGCAGACCAGGTCCTTGGCAACGTACTTGCTCTGGAAGCCCGCCGGCACCACTGCACCTTCCGCCAGAAGGTAGAAGAAGCGGTTGGCCACGCCCGACGAATAGTGCGGGTCGTATTTACCACTCTGCGCCGTCTGGGCCTTGGTGAATCCGCCGACCGGATAGCAGCTGTACGACGCCCCATCAGCATCCTGCTTGAACATCAGACGGAGCGCCTTGGTCTTGTTCGGGTTGTTGGCAACCACGTTCTCGCCGATCAGATAATTTCCGGGGCTCACCGGATTGTTCGTGCTGAACTCCACCAAGGTGCCGAGGATGTCCGAGTTGCCCTCGTTGAGTCCGCCGCTGTCCTTGACAAGGTAATAACCCAGATTGGCAGTGGCCTGGTTGATACCGTGGCTCATCTCGTGGCCGGCGACATCCAGCGCGACCAGCGGCAGATAACCCGCAGCCAGATTGCCGTCGCCGTAATTCATGTCTTCGCCGCTCCAGAACGCGTTGTTGTAGTTCTTGCCCAGATGGACATAGCTGACAACGCCCTTGCCGTCATCGAAGATGCCGTGGCGACCAAACGCCTTTTCAAAAAAGTCCCAGGTGGCCGCAACCCCGTAGTGGACATCGACGGCCCCACTGGCGCGATCGCCGACTGCATTGTTGCCCCAGACGTTATCGGCGTCCGTGAGCAGGACAGGGACGCTGTGGTCGAACTCGCCAGTCTGTTCATTGACCGGGGTATTCCTGGCATCGTAGGTCATCCCGTTGCCGCGAAGGGGATCGACCAGCCGGAAGCCGCCGTTAGCCGAATCGGTGGTGATCTCCACGTCGCCCATGGTCAGGGACTTGCCCTTGCCCGTCGCCTGGGCCGTCTCGATGTGGTCATCGATACCGATCAGCTCCCCATTGAGGGCATCGATGTAGTAAGTCACGTTACCGACGGGTACACCGTCGGTGCGGCCGCCACGAACATGGATGGCGTAAGCCAGCTTTGGACTCCCGTCGGTCGCGTAGATCACCAGTCCTTCGCTGACCGCGCTGGCCACCGTCCCGGAGAAGGCCGCGCCCGCTTCGACAATGGCCTGGTCCACGCCGATGCGCGGCACGAGCTTCGGACGCGTGGACGTCTTGAGCGCCAGGCTGGCGCTCTTGAGCTGGCCGGCCGAGGTGTGTGTGACAAGATCGCCGCCGATCACGTGCAGCCCGCCGAAGTAGCGCTCGAAACGCACGTGCTCGGTGCCATCACGGTCGACGATGACGTCGCGCGCTTCGAACTGGTCACCGGTGGAGTTGGAGGCTCTGGCAGGCGACCTGTCAGCACCGGCTCGTAATGACGCACTTCCCACCGGCGACTTGAAGGTAAGCATCTGTGCCGAACTCGACAGGCTTTGCGCAGGCAGTTGGAAAGTGGTTGGATGCGCCTGGATCTGCCCCAGGGCACGATCGATGATCGCCTGCTTGTTCTCGATGTTCCCGGCCATAGCCGCCTGGCCAATCAGCATCAGTACGGCGGCAGACAGAATATTTCGGCGCCCTGATAAGCGAATGTTATTTGACATGGATGAATTCCTATCGGATTTTGGGACAAACGAAGCCAATGCGGCTGCCGGAGCCCCATGCGTTAGTCATTAGCTGCATCGAATGCAGCCCCTCTCCCACTAAAACGTCCTGCGGAGCCAACACGTCCGGACACCGGCCTTCTCCCTCTCCCTGCAAGCCGACATCTGTAGCGCTGCCCTTGACTAAACGGCCGCTCGGGGAAGGAACCCACGCTGATATCGCAATATTTTTCGTTTTCGCACCAATTTGCGATCAAACCGGGAGCGGGATCACATTTGGCGTCATCACGGCGTCATGGTGCCAACATCTTTTTGACCATCGCATGGAGCATGCGCCCGGGAGTTGTATAGCGTTTTAGTGCCGTGCGGCGTCCACTGGGCGTGCTTCAGACGTCAAGAAGAGTCGGAAAGCCCGAAGATGTCGCGCCCTCACAGAGGAGCGCAATAATTTGCGGCTCGACCATGCATTGCGACATGGTCGAGCCGCCTCTTTTGTGATCGTCTGCCGCCACGAACCGAGCAAGTGATGATCATCAAGCAAAAATAAGAAAGCATTCGAAAGATATAAACTTATTAATTGTGTTTAATGCTTGCGAAAGCGTATATTTAAGCCATACGACTGCAAAGTTCTGTTCATAAATCCACGGCCAAGACGTCAAGCCGTATGTGGACATTCGTGATGGGCAGGGGAAACGAAATGCGGCATACGCTCAAATGCACGGCGGAAGGCTTTGCGCAGCTCGTCCCCGCATGCGCAGCGCATGGCAGATGGGCTGGCCTGGCAAATCGCCACCCCGCGGCGCGCTTTCTATCGGCGGTAATGGCTCTTGGAGGGCTGATCGTGCCTGCCGCGACGCTGGCGAATCCGCAAGGGTCCGTCATCGAACTGCGGCTGCCATATACCATTGCCCCGGGCAACCTGCGCGATGCCCTGGATACGCTGGCGTCCCAAGGCAATGCGCAAATCATCTACTCGCCCGAGCTGGTATCGGGCAAGACCGTCAAGGGCCTGCATGGAAAGTTTGTTCGCGCCGAAGCGTTGCGGCGCCTTCTTGTCGGCACGGGACTGACGTGGCATGCAGTGGACAGCTCTGCCTTCGTACTGCAGGCACTACAGCCCAGCCACGACAGCAAGAAAGTCATACCCGAAAGCGTCGCTGATGCGCCGAGGACGCTCGATACCGTCAACGTCAGCGGATCGCTGATCAACAACACCCTGATCCAGACGGCCACACCGACTTACACGCTATCCTCCGAGGACATCAAGGCGAGCGGCTTCAACAACACGGCTGACGTGCTGCAGAGCAACGTACTGGCCATGGGTTCCGTGCAGGGCCCGCAGAGTGCCGAAGCGTTTACCCAGGGCGCACAAACCTTGAGGCTGTTCGGCCTCGATCCACAGTTCACCCTGATCCTCTTGGATGGCAAGCCCCTCGCCAATTTCGGTCGGCTTTACGCGGGCACCATCAACTTCACGAACATCGCCAATATCCCGGCATCGATGATCGACCATATCGACGTGATGCCGGGCGGCAGTTCATCGATCTACGGCTCGCGCGCCATCGCCGGGGTGATCAACATCATCACCAAGTCGCACATGGATGGCGGCGAAGTATCGGTGCGCACCGGCAACTACGCCGACGGAGGCGGCGCGAACCAGCGCGTGGCCTTCATGTACGGCCACGATTTCGACAGGCTCAATGTTCTGGGCGCGGCGGAGTTCAGGAATGCCGCTCCGATCTGGGGCTACCAGCGCGCGCAAACGGCGAGCATCCGCCCCGACCCCGACGGCTCGGCCCCACCCTCCACCCAGTCCGCTCAGTCCGCCATCCTCGATTTCGGCACACTTCAAACCTACAACGGCCAGGTCAAGGGATACATCAGCCCACCGGCCGGCTGCGATAAGCAACTCTTCGGAAACACTACGGCGTTGACCAGCAGTAACGCTGCCTCAGGTCTGTACGGCCAGTACTGTGGATCACGCGAGCTGGTCGGCTATACCACTTACGACAATCAGGAGCGCAGCTACAACAGTATGTTGAAGCTCAAGTATGCCGTCAGCGACAGCCTGCGTCTTTATGCTGACGCGATGCTCGATTGGCAACAGCAGAAATGGTACACCGGCTCTCCTCTGGTGCTCTTCAGCCCGGCATTCGAGGACGCCGACACGAGGCACATTCTGGGTATCAAGAAGGCAATTGCGCCGGAGGAGGTCATGGGCGGGTTCGCGGGACAGATGGCCCGGCAACAAGACCTGCTCTACCACCTCGATCTCGGTGCCAATGGCCAGTTTGGCGGATCGGACTGGGAATGGGACGTCTATTATCTGCGCTCCGGGGATCGTACCAAGCTCATCAAACAGTCGTCCATAACGTCGGAAATCCGTAGCTTCTTCGGCAACATGCTCGGGCCGGCGGTGGACTTCGACCCACTTACCGGCTTGAATATGTTTCGTCCCGACTACTCCAATTTCTTTCGCGCGATCACGCCTGCCCAGTACGCCAGCTTTACGCGGGGCGTTGGCGAATTCAGCGATACATGGGTGAACAATACTCGAGCCACGATCAGCAACTCTCGCTGGTTCAAGCTGCCCGGTGGCGATGCGGGCTTTGCAGCACTGATCGAAGGCGGCAACGAAGCCTGGCATCAGCCCATCGATCCGCTGTTTACCAAGAACGCTGTCTACCTGCACACCACCACGGGTGGGGGCGGCCAGCGCTCGCATGCGGCCTCGTCTCTCCAGCTTAATTTGCCGCTGCTTGAACGACTGACCATCGACCTTTCCAGTCGCTACGACCACTACTTGGTTGACCAGGGTAACAACAACCACAAGTTCACCTACAAGGCAGGCCTCGAGTACCGGCCATCCGAAACCTTGATGTTTCGTGGCAACTACACTACGGCTTTCAAGGCACCGGACCTCGCTTCCGTCTTTGTTGCTCAGCCCGCCAGTTATTATGTGATGGTGCCCGACTACTACCGGTGCGCATTGACTCACGCGACCATCTGCAACGGCGAGTTCATTCAAGGCAGCACACTTGCCAATCGCCAGCTGCTGCCTACCGGGTCGAAAAGCTGGACCACCGGCATCGTATGGTCACCTTCCAATGCGCTGGCCTTGAGCACTGATTATCTGCACATAGCCATACGCAACGAGGTTGTCTCGCCGGATCTCGATTACCTGCTGCGCAAGGAAGCCCAGTGCCGTCTCGGTCAGCTGGAAGCTGCATCGGCGGAATGCGTGGCCCTGACAAATCCTGTTGACGGCCAGGTGCATCGAGCTCCGACGCCCTCGGCAAACAACCCTGGCCCTATCGAGTTCATCACCACGCAGTACGAAAATCTGGCCGGTGAAGTAGTCGATTCAATCATCGTAAGCGGGCGGTACCGACTTGACACCATGCATCTTGGAATATTCGGCGTGCAGCTGGATTACAACGATATTCTGAAACACGACTATCGACCGGGATCCGGCCAACCATCGATCGACGAACTTGCGGACCCCAGGCACAACGCGGGATTCAAGAGCATTGTCAGCGGCGCGCTGAGCTGGTCAAGCCCGGACAAGCATTGGAAGAGTACCTTGTACGGTCACCGCTACGGGGCAACGCCGAATTTCGCGTCCATGACCAACGGCGCCGGCCAACCCGGCTCAGGCGAGCTGCATCCATGGATCACTTTCAACGGAAGCCTCAGCTATGTGCCAACGCCGAACCTGGAGCTGTCTGTGCTGATCAACAACATCGGCAACAAGATGCCCCCCACGGATTCGACATTCACTTCGTATCCCTATTACAACTATACGAACTACAACGTCTATGGGCGCGAAATCATGCTGCAGGCGAGCCTGCGATTCGGCGCCATGGTGAATTGATGGATCCTGGGACAGCCAAACAACCGCAGGTGCTGGCTGGTCTTTCCGATGCCTGCGTTGAAGGTAACCGCGTGATGTTTTCGACGCCCACGATTCAAGCCGGCATGCACCTCACGATGCAACCAACACGGACAAGCCCTTCCAGCCCGCTCGTACGGCAGATCGATGAGCTACTTGCGTGACAGTTCGATCAATACAGGCGAAACCCGTTCGGCATGAATCGACCAGCCCTGTTCCAGGGCAAGAAGCAGCGCCTGCTGGTCGTCGGTGTGAAAGGCCCCGCTGATGCGGACATGTCGTAACGAAGGGTCGACTATTCGCAGCCGGGTCGTGCTGTAGCGATTCATCTCGGCCAACAGGTCCGGCAGAAACCAGTCATGGACGAACAACTTGCCCGCGGTCCAGCCTTCAGCCGCCTCCATGTCGGCATGATGCACCGGACTGATGACACCTTCCTGATTGAATTGCAGTTGCTCGGCGGCGCCCAGCGAGGCGTGTTGTGACTGGCCACCGGCCGTTGTTGCGATGGCGAGCTTGCCCTCCAGCAGGGTCACCGTCGTGGCAGCGTCGTTCACGCGCACCTGGAACTTGGTACCAACGGCAGTGACCGTACCGTGTTGCACGTGCACGACGAACGGCCATGATTTATTGCCATGCACGTGGAACTGGGCCTGGCCACGCAACAGATCGATCCGACGTACGCTCGCATCGTAACGCGCGATCAGCACCGTATCGGTATCCAGCACAATGGAAGAACCGTCCTTCAAATTCACGGTGTGTTGCTGCCCGGTGACTGTGGCGTAACGAGTCTCCGGTATCGTCATGTGTGCAGCACGCCAGCGTGGCACCACCAGCAGCGCCAGCAACACCATGGCCGCGATCGCGAAAGCCGGTACGAACCATTGACGCACGCGACGCCGGGATTCGGGTGGGGCTTCCCACAACGCCCGCTCCGCCGCAGCCATGACCGCAGGATCCAATACGGCATCGGCGCCCTGTTCCCACAGACGTTCCACTTCACGGTAGGCGAGCGCATGCGCCGGGCTGGCCGCGTGCCAGCGCTCAAAGGCAGCGCGCTCGGCGTCGGAGCAATCGGGCTCGAGCAGGCAGACGAACCAGCGTTCGGCCTCATCCTGCGGTCCCATACCGGCATGCATGCCTACAATCTTTTCGCTCATACTCACTTAGACGCTTCCGATGGGAAATCGCCTACCTTTCGCTTCAACAGTACCAACGCGGTCGCGAGATGCTTTTCGACCATCTTTACAGAGATGCCACAGCGCTCGGCGATCTGCGCACGGCTCATATCGTGCACGCGCTTTAAAAGATAGACACGTTGACATTTGGGCGGCAACTCCAGGATGGCCTTGCTCAGACGCGCTACCTGTTGCTCATAGATGGCACGTTCTTCAGGCGAGTGCCCGACAGCGGCGATTTCCTGCCCTTCCAGCGTCACATGCTCCTTGCTGTAATGGGTAACACCGGTGCGGAACTGGTCGTGTGCGACATTGACCGCAATGCGGTAAAGCAGTTTTTTCCACGACGATGCGGGTTCCGACTCGCGATAACGCATGAGCTTGGCCATGCTCTCCTGAGCGGCATCTTCAGCATCTTGCTCGCTCGAAGTGCGCCTACGCAGGAACTGCACAAGGCCTCGATACTGTTCGCGAATGAAAGTATCGAAACTCCGTTCGTCCGTGTGCAATTCCTCAGCCGAGGCCTCGGGCAACAGGACACCGGACGCATTGTCGCTCTTGTTGTTCATTCCCGAGTCCGAACCCGCCTTGATCCAATCCAGTCCAGGCCAAAGTACCACAGCCAGCGCAAGGCAAAGATCGATATGGAAGTCCATTTCCGCAAGTCGCCCGTGGCTGTCTTTCGTAATTTCCGGCCGCCCATACGGTGGAAAGATGCGCCGAAGCCGATGCTGGCAAGTGGATTGCCAAGAAGAAGCGGAAGTTCAACGAAAACAGATCGCATTCGGCCTGACCTGCAAATCCGTGCGCCCCATCGTTGATGCCCCATCGACCAAATGCATCGAGGCCGTTGCCAGAACGAGGATGCGCCAGGGCACCTTGTCCGTGACCTTTGGCGCATCGTCGTTGGCGACAGACCATGTCGCGACGTGACGTGACGACCCTGGAACAGCGGCGTCAGAAACGCGGCATGCCATGCGGGATCGGGTAGCTTGTCAACCGACGCCCGTTGGCGTGGTGTCGGGCGTGGATCGACGACCAGGATGATCGATTTCTCGTACTGGGAAAAAACAAACCTGCCGACGAGAACCGTTCATCGACTCGCTCAACGGGCCCATTCGGGAATGGCGCCTCACATACGGATTCCTGTCGCTCGATGACACCCATCGAAAGATCGAAACCGGAGAGGCGCCCTATCTTTTCCGCCGTATTCGCCCCTCGACCGGGTCCTTCAGGCATCCCTGGGGTGCCGGATCGGGATCTGGGAATCGATCGGTCCGAATCCGTCAGAACGGGATATCGTCATCGTCGAAGCTGTTGTTCTCGACCGGCGGTGCCGACTGGCGCGGGGCCTGGTTGCCGTAGTCGTTGCCACCACGCGACTGACCACCACCGGCGTTGCCGCCACCCTGCTGGCGCTGGCCGCTTTGCGGGCGTTCGCGCTGGAAACCACCACCGCTGCCACCGCCTTCGCCGCCACCAAGACCACCAAGCATCTGCATGTCGCTGGCGATGATGTCGGTGGAGTATTTTTCCACGCCGCTCTTGTCGGTGTACTTGTCGGTGCGCAGCGAACCCTCGATATAAACCTGGCGGCCCTTCTTCAGGTACTCGCCGGCGATTTCGGCCAGCTTGCCGAACAGCTTCACCCGATGCCACTCGGTGCGTTCCTGCTTTTCGCCGCTCTGCTTGTCCATCCAGCTTTCGGAGGTGGCAAGGTTCAGCGTGGTGACGGCGGTGCCGCCGCCGGTATGGCGAACTTCAGGATCCGCGCCAAGGTTGCCGACCAGGATGACTTTATTGATGCCGCGTGCCATGGGACGTCCTCTGTTGAGCCGGCCGCAAGTAAGGGGTGGTTACGGCCGGAGTGGTAAATCTGGTTGGCTATCATAACCGTGGGCCGGGCCCTGTATAGACGTCAGAAACCTGAACGACGTCAGCGCCAGCCCTGCCTCGCTGTACGTGAGGTCAGCTCGTGATAAAGCGATAGCCCACGCCCGGCTCCGTCTTCAGCCAGCGCGGCGCCGCCGGGTCGTCGCCTAGCTTCTGTCGCAGCTTGCCTAACACGATGCGCAGGTATTGGCTGTCGCTGGTGTGGCTCGGCCCCCAGATCTCGCGCAGCAGCTGCTGCTGGGTGACCACTCGGCCAGCGTGTTGCAGCAGCATGTCCAGCACCGCGTACTCCTTACGGGTCAACGACAGCAATTCACCGTCCATGGTCACCTCGCGCCGCGCCAGGTCGACGGCGAGATGGCCGTCGTCGTAGCGCGGCGGCAGCTCCGGCTCGCCAGGGCGGTTGCGCAACAGCGCGCGCAGCCGGGCCATCAGCTCCTGGATGCCGAATGGCTTGGTCACGTAATCGTTGGCACCCAGGTCGAGCGCGCGCACCTTTTCCGCTTCCGCATCGCGCACTGACAACATCAGCACCGGGACCTGGGTCCATTGACGCAACTCGGCCAGCACGTCGTGGCCTTCGCGATCCGGCAGGCCGATATCGAGAATCACCAGATCGGGCGATTGCGTGGCCGCAAGCGCCAGCCCGTCATTCGCATTCGCCGCCAGCAGCACCCCATAACCCTCGGCGCGCAGGCCGATATCGAGGAAACGGCGGATCTGCGTCTCGTCGTCGATTACCAGGATACGCGGGGCAGCTGAAGTCATGGGTTCGTGTCGGGTGGTGGTGGCAGCGGCAGGCTGATGCGGATGGTGGTGCCGATGCCGTCGCCGGGCAAGGCCTCCACGCTGCCGCCATGCGCGCCGATCATGCCGCGGCAGATCGCCAGCCCCAGCCCGGTGCCCTGCGGCGCGCGGTCGCCGCGCGAAACGGAATAGAACATGTCGAAGATGCGCGCGCGCTCGTCTTCCGGAATACCGGGGCCGCGATCGCTCACGTCGATCAGCAGGCGCTCGCCGGTGCTGCGCACCATCACCCGCACGGCTTCGTCCGGCGGCGAGAAGCGCGCGGCGTTCTCCAGGATGTTGAACAGCGCCTGCTCGATCAGCGCCGGATGCACATAGAGCAACACCGCCTTGCCGGGTGCCACCGTCTCCACGCGCAGATCGGGAAATAGCTTGCGCAGCCGCGTCACCGCCGCCGCGACGATCTCCGCGCTATCGGTCCAGTCGCGGTTGAGTTTCAGCGTGCCATGACCGAGCCGGGTCATGTCGAGCAGGTTCTGGATGTAGCGGTCCAGCCGCTGGCCTTCGCCGAGGATCGCCTCCAGCAACTCGCGCCGTTCTTCCGGCGGCAGTTTCTGCTCGTAGCTGATCAGCGTGCCCGCGGCGCCGATCATCGAGGCCAGTGGGGAGCGCAGGTCGTGCGAGACCGACGACAGCAGCGCGTTGCGCAGGCGCTCGGTCTCGCCCTGCACGCGCGCACCTTCGAGTTCGTCCGACAGCCGCGCGCGCTCCAGCGCTTGGCTGATGTCCTGCGTCATCGCCAGCGCAAGGCTGCGCTGGTCGGGATCGGGCTCGCTGATCGCCGGGTCGAAACGCAGCGCCACCGCGCCCAGCGGGTGGCTCTCGCTGCCCAGCGGCAGCACCCAGCATGGCGCACTGTTCAGGGTGTCGGTATAGCGACCGGCCTGTTCGCCGTGCCGGTCGCTCCAGTCGGCGGCAGCCAAATCCTGCGCGGACAGCGCGCGCTCGGGCGACACGCTCCCCACCACGCGCAGCACCTGCTCCGCGTCACGGGCGAGGATGGCCGCATCGCAACGCAGCGCATGCGCCAGCGCCTTGCTGCCAGCATCGCGGATACCGCCAGCATCGGCGCTGGCGGTCAGCTGCTGACCCAGCATGAGCAACGCGCGGGCCTGCACGTGCGAGCTTCGCAACGACTCCACTTGGCTGGCCAGGCGCGTGGCAAGGCGGCTGCAGACCAGCGCCGCCAGCAGGAACAAGGTCACCGCCAGCACATCGTCGAGGCTGGAGATCGCCAAGGTATAACGCGGCGGCGCAAAGAAAAAATTGTAGCCAAGGAAACACATGACAGCCGTATAGACGGCCACCGTCATGCGCGTTCGTACCGCCACCACAAGCACCGCGGTGATGAAGATCAGCGAAAGGTTCGCCACTGAAAGATAGTGATCGGCAATGAACGACAGGCCGAACGCAACAAGCGTGGCGAGTGTGGCGTAGAGGTATTCGCCGCGCGAACCACGCCCGGATGGCAGTCGCAAGCGGCGCCGCGCCTTCGCGCGTTCGCCTGGCGTGGCGATAATCGTCAGCTCCATGTGCGCGCCACGGCGCAGCAGCAACTGGGTCAGCGAGCGGCCCAGCATGCGCGCCACGATGCGCTCACGGGTGCGGCCGAGGATGATCTGACCAACGCCTTCGCGATCCGCGTGCGCCAGCAGTTCGTCGGCAATCGCGTGACCGCGCAGGATGATCGTTTCACCGCCGAGCCGGCGCGCCAGTCGCATCGCCGCATCTCGCTGCTCGCGGCGCGTCGGATCCAGCTGACTGCCGGTATCGACGAAAGCCACACTCCACGGCGCACCACGACGCTCGGCGATGCGGCGTGCCACGCGTACCAGGTATTCGCTTTGCGCATGCCCGTCTATCGCTGCCAGCACGCGGCGACGCACCGGCATCGCGCTGCCGCGCGCCAGCATGTGCTCGCGCAGGTCGCTGTCGACATGCTCGGCAATGGTCTCCACCGCCAGCTCGCGCAACGCGGCCAGATTGGTCGGCGAGAAGAACGCGTTGAGTGCGGCGGCGGCCGTCTCCGGCACGTAAACCTTGCCCTGCTTCAGTCGCACGATAAGCTCGCGCGGCGGCAGGTCGACCAGCACGATGTCACGCGCACGGCCGAGGAATACGTCCGGTACGGTTTCGCGAACGGTGACGCCGGTGATCCGCCGCACCTGATCGTTGAGGCTTTCCAGGTGCTGCACGTTGAGCGCGCTGTACACCTCGATACCGGCATCGAGCAGCTCGGCGATGTCCTGCCAGCGCCGCTCGTGCCGACCCCCGTGCAGGTTGCGATGGGCAAGCTCATCGACCAGCAGCACTGCCGGCTTTCGCGCCAGCGCGGCGTCCAGATCGAATTCAGTGAAATCGCGATCGTGGTAGCGCACGGCACGACGCGGCAGCACCTCCATGCCTTCAAGCAGCGTGGCGGTTTCGGCACGACCATGCGTCTCGACCAGGCCGACCACCACATCCACCCCCTGCCGCTTCAGTTCGCGCGCAGCGGAAAGCATCGCGTAGGTCTTGCCGACGCCGGGGGCGGCGCCGAGAAAGATCTTCAGCCGAAGAGTGCGCTCGTCGTGCCCGGTGCTGAGCAAGGCATCGGCACGTGCTTCGCGGGAAGGTTCGGTCATTCGCGGGTCGTCCCGGTGAATGGCACTACGTTAGCGCGATCAGGTGCCATGCGTCTGCGGCGTGTCCAGCGCAAGGTTGAGTTGCAGCACATTGACCCGCGCCTCGCCGAGCACGCCGAACTGGCGACCGCTGGTATATTCGTTCACCAGCGCCTGAACCTGGTCGGTGCTGAGCCCGCGTGCCTTCGCCACGCGTGCCAGCTGGTACTGCGCCGCGGCGGGGCTGATCTCCGGATCAAGGCCACTACCCGAGGCGGTGACCAGATCCACCGGCACCGGTGCGGTGTTGCCCGGATCGATCGACCGCAGCGCGGCGATGCGCTGTTTCACCGC
Source organism: Rhodanobacter sp. Col0626 (assembly GCF_049994385.1). Classification (GTDB taxonomy): domain Bacteria; phylum Pseudomonadota; class Gammaproteobacteria; order Xanthomonadales; family Rhodanobacteraceae; genus Rhodanobacter. Next base: position 958,008 of record NZ_CP188260.1, on the reverse strand, counting down.
ATCGGTCAGTGCCGGGTTGGTTGGACCCAGATTCGAACCCGACGAGGCACTGGCGTTGTACGCATTCGGCGCGGTCGCCGACGGCCTCCCCCAGAAATACTCTGGCGCGGTGAACGATTGGCCGATCAGCACCGAGCCAACCGACTGCCCGTCCTTCACGATAAGACCGCCGTTGGCCTGTTGCGGAAAGAACAGCTTGGCCAGCCCGGTGGCGGCTAATGGATAGAGCACGCCAGTGATGACTGTCATCATCAGAAACAGGGAGAGAGATTGACGCAATAATTTGCTCATGGGTTTGCTTTGCTCTTTTTGAGAAGTGCGGCCATGTATGGCCGCTTGTTGCTCTCGCGATCAGGGATCGATCGCATCAAAAACTTCCTTGCAGCATCACGAAACCGCGCGAACCGCCGACGTTGCGCGTGTCGCCGGCATCGAGAAAGCTGGACGTGCGGCGGTAGAAGTCCGCGTTGGTGGCGTAGGTGACGCCCGCGCTCAGCGACCAATGCGCAGCCATCTGATACTTCAACGTGGCGCCGAAATCGCTGTAGCCGGGATCGTGCGCACCGTTGGCCAGCGGTGTCATCAACGTGGTGGTGTAGCGCGTTTGGCCTGCGTGCAACGCCAAGCTCCAGGCGTCGTCCAGCGGAAACGTGGCGTCCAGCTGCAGATAGCCCGTGCCCGTCGAATCACTGCGGTAGCCCTGCTCGACGTCGACGCCGAAATAATCGGTGAGCGAACGGTTGTACTTCAGCGTGAACAGCTTCCAGCTCAGCGCGACATTGGCCTCGGCAGTGTTCAGCGAACGCGAGGGTAGCCCGGCCTGATCGAGATTGGCGCCGGGATAGACATAGCCATAGATGCCGGCGCGCCACGACCAGTCGCTGTTGATCGCCCGGCCGTAACTGGCATACAGGTCAAGCTCCATCGCACCACCGGGATAGCTCCGCTCGCTGATGCTCGAACCCCAGAAACCGGCGGCAAAACCGTTCGGGTTCGCATAGTCGGCGCCGCTCTGGATCGCCGGATGGCCCCAGCTCTGGGTAAGGCCGCGGAACATGTAATCGGAGGTCACCGCGACATTGCCTGTGACCGGGCCGGCCGATGCGTCATCGGCGCGCACGACCGGGGCGCAGCCGAGGGAGAGGAATGCTGTCGCGGCAGCGAGGTAACGCAACTTCATGGGGAAACTCCGGCCTCGCCCCTGTCGTGGGCGACGCATCGTGTGGATAGGGGAATAGCGGACTCAGATACCGGCGTAACCGCCGAGCACGTAGTCCTCGTCGGCTGCGCTTGCCGCATCGTTGGAACCGGGCTCGGCAACAACGACCGGCGCGTTGCGCGGGCGTGGCGGCAGCGCGATCACCACGTCGCAGTCCGAATCGTTGGCCGACAGCCGCAATGCAATGTCGGGATGGGTTTCATCAGCCAGCGATACGGATATTTTCAGGGTTTGCATGACACAATTCCTCAGGCCAGCCCGCAAAGGACCAGCAACATGTCGATGAGCTTGATGCCGAGGAACGGCACCACGATGCCGCCCAAGCCGTAGACCAGCAGGTTGCGGCGCAGCAGCGCACCGGCACCGAGCGCGCGGTACTTCACGCCCTTCAGCGCCAGCGGAATCAGAAAGATGATAATCAGCGCGTTGAAGATCACCGCCGACAGGATCGCGCTCCGCGGCGTCGCCAAATGCATCACGTTGAGCGTATTCAGCGCGGGATAGGTGGTGGCGAACGCGGCCGGGATGATCGCGAAGTATTTGGCAATGTCGTTGGAAATCGAGAACGTGGTCAGCGCGCCGCGAGTGATCAGCATCTGCTTTCCGATTTCCACCACCTCGATCAGCTTGGTCGGATTGGAATCGAGGTCGACCATGTTGCCGGCTTCTTTCGCCGCCTGGGTGCCGGTGTTCATCGCCACCGCCACGTCGGCCTGGGCCAGTGCCGGCGCATCGTTGGTGCCGTCGCCGCACATTGCGACCAGCCGGTTCTCGGCCTGGATGTCGCGGATCAGCTTGAGTTTCGCCTCGGGCGTGGCCTCGGCGAGAAAATCATCGACGCCGGCCTCGGCCGCGATCGCCGCGGCGGTGAGCGGGTTGTCACCAGTGATCATGATGGTCTTGATGCCCATCTTGCGCATCTCGGCGAAGCGCTCCTTGATACCGTTCTTGACGATGTCCTTCAGCTCGATCACGCCCAGCGCCCGGGCGCCTTCGGTGACGATCAGCGGCGTGGCGCCGCGACGGGCGATGTCCTCGGCCATGCGCTTGACCAGCGGCGGCAGGTGGCTGTTCTGCGCTTCCAGGTGTTTCTCCACCGCATCCAGTGCGCCCTTGCGGATCTTCCGCGTACCGAGGTCCACGCCGCTCATGCGCGTCTGCGCGGTGAACGGCACGAACTGCGCATGCATCGCTTCGGGCTGCTGCTCGCGCAGGCCGAACTTGTCCTTGCCCAGCACCACGATGCTGCGCCCTTCCGGGGTCTCGTCGGCCAGCGACGCGAGCTGCGCGGCTTCGGCAAGAATGCTTTCTTCGATGCCCGGCGCCGGATAGAACGCCACTGCCTGACGGTTGCCCAAAGTGATCGTGCCGGTCTTGTCCAGCAGCAGCACGTCGACGTCACCGGCAGCCTCGACCGCACGACCGGAGGTGGCGATCACGTTGGCGCGGATCATCCGGTCCATGCCGGCGATGCCGATCGCCGACAGCAGCGCTCCGATCGTGGTGGGGATCAGGCAAACCAGCAGCGCGATCAGCACGGTCAGCGTGATCGGGTGACCCGTGCCGGCCACCTGCACGCTGTAGATCGAATACGGCAGCAAGGTGGCGCAGGCGAGCAGGAAGATCAGGGTGAACTTGGCCAGCAGGATGGTCAGCGCGATCTCGTTCGGCGTCTTGCGACGCCTGGATCCCTCCACCATCGCAATCATGCGGTCGAGGAAGCTTTCGCCCGGATTGCTGGTGATGCGCACCACCAGCCAGTCCGACAGCACGCGGGTGCCGCCGGTGACCGCGCTGCGGTCGCCACCGGATTCGCGGATCACCGGCGCGGATTCGCCGGTGATCGCGCTCTCATCCACGCTGGCTGCACCGGACACCACCTCGCCGTCGCCGGGCAGCTGCTCACCCGCCTCGACCAACACGTGATGTCCGGTGCGCAGCTCGCTGGATGGCGTGAAGGTGATCGCTGCGTGACGATCGGCCGACGCCAGCTTCTTCGCCAGTACGTCCTTGCGCGAACTGCGCAGCGCATCGGCCTGCGCCTTGCCGCGGCCTTCCGCCAGCGCCTCGGCGAAGTTCGCGAACAGCAGGGTGAACCACAGCCACAGGCTGACCCAGAAGATGAAGCCGGTGGGTGCCTCGCCGTGTCCCGCGAGCGCCTGCACCCACAGCAAGCTGGTCAGCACGCTGCAGACGAACACCACGAACATCACCGGGTTGCGGAACTGCAGCCGCGGCGACAACTTGCGGAACGAATCGGCCATGGCCGCGAGAATCAGCTCGCGATTGAAATTCCTGATGGAATCAGCGCTCGCTGCGTGGGTTTGCGAAGTCATTGGATCAATGCCCCATGGTGGACATGAGTTGCTCGGCGATCGGCCCCAGAGCCAGTGCCGGCAGGAAGGTAAGTGCGCCGATCACGATCACCACGCAGGCCAGCAGCGTGACGAACAGCGGCGTGTGCGTAGGCAGCGTGCCGGCGGATTCGGGCACGTATCGCTTGGCGGCCAGCGAACCGGCCATCGCCAGCATCGCGATGGCGAGCGGGAAGCGTGCGAAGAACATGCACAAACCCAGCAGTAAGTTCCAGAACGGCGTGTTGGCCGAGAGTCCGCCAAACGCGCTGCCGTTGTTGTTGGAGGCCGAGCTGACCGCGTAAAGCATCTCGCTGAAACCGTGTGCACCGGGATTCGCGACACCCGCCACGCCGGCTGGCGTCATCACGGCAATCGCGGTGCAGATAACCACCAGCGCGCACGGCAGCAACACCGCGAGGCTGGCCATCTTCATCTCGTGGGCTTCGATCTTCTTGCCGAGGTATTCCGGCGTGCGGCCGACCATCAGCCCGGCAATGAACACCGCAACCACCGCAAACGCGAGCATGCCATACAGGCCTGAGCCGACACCGCCGAAGATCACCTCGCCCAGTTGCATCAGCCACATCGGCACCAGGCCGCCCAGCGGGGTCAGCGAATCGTGCATTGCATTCACCGCACCGCACGAGGCAGCCGTGGTGATCGCCGCGAACAGGCTGGACGAGACGATGCCGAAGCGCGTTTCCTTGCCCTCCATGTTGCCGCCGGCCTGCAGCGCCGAGCCGTGCGCATCCACCGCCAACCCGTGCAACGCCGGATTGCCGGCCTGCTCCGCGGCGACCAGGCCGATCGTCAGCGGTATGAAGATCAGCAGCATGGTGGCGAGGATCGCCCAGCCCTGGCGCCGGTCGCCGACCATTCGTCCGAACATCACGCACAGGCCGCCGGGGATCAGCAGGATGGCCAGCATCTCGATGAAGTTGGAGAACGGCGTGGGGTTCTCGTACGGATGCGCGGAGTTCGCGTTGAAGAAGCCGCCACCGTTGGTGCCGAGCATCTTGATCGCGATCTGGGAGGCCGCCGGACCCATCGGCAACGTCTGCGTGGTGGCCGCGACGTCGCGGGTCAGGTCATGACCCGCCGTATCCTTCACCGTCTCGGTGTAACTACTGGCCTGCAGCACCGGTACGTCGACGTACGATTTGAAGTTCTGCACCACGCCCTGCGACACCAGCAGCAAGGTCATCAGCAGCGACAGCGGTACCAGCACGTACAGCGTGCTGCGCGTGAGGTCGACCCAGAAGTTTCCGATACGGAGCGCGCTGCGCCGGCTGAAGCCCCGCACCACCGCCACCAGCACCGCGATGCCGGTCGCCGCCGAAAGGAAGTTCTGCACCGCCAGGCCCAGCATCTGGGTCAGGTAGCTCATCGTCGATTCGCCGGCGTAACCCTGCCAGTTGGTATTGGTGGCGAAGCTGATTGCGGTGTTCATCGCCGAGTCGGGCGACACCGCGGCGAAATGCTGCGAGTTCAGCGGCAACCATGGCTGCACGCGCTGCAGCACATACACAGCCAGCACGCCGAGCACGTTGAACAGCAGCATCGCCAGCGCGTAGCGCTTCCAGCCCATGCCTTCAACCGGACTGATGCCGCACAGACGATAGATGCCGCGCTCCACGCGGCCACCGAAGCGGGTGACGCGATTGGGCGCATCGGCGAACACCAGCGCCATGTAGCTGCCGACCGGTTTCACCAGCAACAGCAACACGGCCAGGAACAGGCCGACCTGTAGAAAATCATTCGTGGTCATTCGAACCACTCCGGCTTGAGCAGGGCCACGCACAGGTAGCCGGCAAGGGCCACAGCGATCAGCGCGGCGAGGAGATAGAGGACATTCATGACGGGACACCCATGCAGGCAGGGGAAATGGCGCGGGTTACTTGCGCGGGTTGAGCCGATCGCAGATCAGCAGGAAGCCGAGCGCCGCCGCGCACAGCACAAGCAGAAACAGCAGGTAGACGAAATCCATCGGCGCCGCCTCAGGGAAAGGACGACGCGCACTGTAGGAAGTGCCGTATAAGAACGGGGTAGCGATTTGGCCGCTGCGCGTATAGAACGCGTAAAGATTTCCAGGCGCCGCGCGTGGCCCGGCGATCAGGCCGTCATGTGCAGCCGGTCGTCGCCGCTCTCGGCGGCATCCGCTGCCAGCCGCTCGATCGTGTAACCCGCCGCATCCCATGCATCGAGTCCACCCAGCAGCGGGCGCACGTGACGATAGCCAAGCGCCATCAGCAGCTTGGCCGCCTTGGCGGCGGAAACTTCGTTCGGGCAGCTGCAATAGATCACCAGCTCGCGATCCGGCGGTATGCCGAGCAAGACCCGGTCGACGCTGTCCAGGTCGGCCAACAAGGCGCCAGGGATGATCCTCGTATCGAGCAGGCGCGCGGCCTGCGAACGTACGTCGACCACCACCGGCGTCTGTCCATCGGCGATGAACCGGTTCAACTCGTCCACCGTGATGCGCGCCATGCGCAAGGCCACCAGCAGCCGCCGGCGTTGCCACCACTTGGCTGCGATATACAGCGCCAGCAGGATCAGCACCAGTTCGAATGCCACCGTGCCCGCGCTGGCCAACGCCGCCAGCAGCACATCGATCTGCGCGGCAAACACGTAGCCGAGCCCCACCGCGATGCCCGCCCACAGCAGCGAGCCGAGCCCATCGAGCAACAGGAATGTGGGCGTGCGCAGACCCATCGCGCCGACCAGCGGCGGCGCCACCGTCGACAGTCCCGGCACGAACTTGGCGATCAGCAGGACGCGCCCGCGCCAACGATGGAAGCGCAACTCGGATTGCTTCACGCAGGAGTCGGGCGACAGCGAAATACGGCAGATCATGCGCATCACGGTGGAACCAAAGCGCCGGCCGGCCCAGTACCAGGCCAGGTCACTGAGCAGGCACGCCAGCACCGCTGCCAGCACCACCCCGGCGACCGGCAACCTGTCGGTTGCTGCCAACGCGCCGGCCACCACCAGCGTCGGTACCGCCGGCACCGGCACGCCGGCCTGTTCCACCAATACGTTGAGGAACACCAGCAGCACACCGTATTGCGCAATCAGCGCGATGATTTCATGGGCCATCGCCGTGGTACTCGATACATGATGCGGCGACGCCGCAGGTGCCCATGATTGGGCCGCCACCCGCCCATTGCAAATCCCCAGGCCGGCAGCGCTTCCGCGAACCCCGCATGGGAGATCCGGCGCAAGCCAGCCACCAGCGGAAACCACAGCAGAGGCGCGGCCGCGGCGCAGACGAAGATCCCGTGAGGGCCGAGCCGCCCGGCGCGATGCCACCGAAGGTACTTCCGACGAAGGCGCCCGCGACTGGCCGGTCGCGGCCATGCAGGGCGGCGTTATAAGGTCGCCCCCGCATGGAAGTTTGCGGCGGCATGTCGCGGCGTGAATACGCGCTACCCCTATAATCGGGTTCTACGCCGCTGTGAATCTTCCATGAATTTGATGCCCGCCGACGCCCCCCACCCCGCCGACTTCGCTCACGTGCGCGACCTCGCTGCCCCCGACATGGCGCGCGTCGATGCGCTGATCCGACAGCGACTGTCTTCCGACGTGGTGCTGATCAACCAGATCGCCGACCACATCATCGCCAGCGGCGGCAAGCGCCTGCGTCCGATGCTGCACGTGCTGGCTGCCGGCGCTGCCGGTTATCGCGGCGAGCACCATACCAAGCTCGCCGCGATCATCGAATTCATCCACACCTCCACCTTGCTGCACGACGACGTGGTCGACGAATCCGACCTGCGCCGCGGCCGCAAGACTGCCAACGCGCTGTGGGGCAATGCTGCCAGCGTGCTGGTCGGCGATTTCCTCTATTCGCGCTCGTTCCAGCTGATGGTGGAACTGGACGACATGCGCATCATGCGCATCCTCGCCGACACCACCAACACCATTGCCGAGGGCGAAGTGCTGCAACTGCTCAACATCGGCAACGCCGACGTGAGCGAAGCGGCCTACCTGGCGGTGATCGAGCGCAAGACCGCCGTGCTGTTCGCCGCCGCGACCGAACTCGGTGGCATCCTCGGCGGCCTGCCGGAAGATCAGGTGGCGGCGTTGCGCCGCTACGGCATGGAACTTGGCTATGCCTTCCAGATCGCTGACGATCTGCTGGACTACATCTCCGATCCCGGCACGCTGGGCAAGAACATCGGCGACGACCTGGCCGAGGGCAAGCCAACCCTGCCGTTGATCTACGCACTGGAAAAAGCCAGTCCGGAGCAGGCGCAGTCGTTGCGCCACGCCATCGAACACGGCGGCCTCGACTCGCTCGACCGCATCATCGCCTCGATCCGTGATTCGGGCGCGCTGGAGCGCACCCGTGACCGTGCCCTGGCCCATGCGCAGATAGCTCGCGATGCACTGGATGCACTTCCGGCGTCGGTCTATCGCGATGCGCTGGCGACGCTGGCCGACTACTCGGTGCAACGCACGTTCTGAAACCGTCTGCGGTTATGTAGGAGCCCGCTGGCGGGCGATGCTCCACGGTCTTCGTGCTCGAAGAGCATCGCCCGCCAGCGGGCTCCTACGGCAAAGGGTGCTTTCCGTTATGGCGTGCCGGCGAATGCCGCGCGCAGCCAGTCGCGCATCAGTCGATAGCTTCGCGTTGCGGCGCGCTGGTCGTAGCGGCAGCCCGCCGAATTCTCGCCAACCTCGGTAAAGCAATGCACCGCATTGCCGATCACCACGAACTGCCAGTCCGCCGGACTGGCGCGCATTTCATCCATGAACTTGTCCGCATCCGGCATGGTGCCCTTGTCGTCGGCACCGTTCATCGCCAGTACGCGCGCCTTGATGTGCTTCGCCAACGCCGGGTTGTCGGTGTCGAGGCCGCCATGGAACGACACCACCGCAGCGAGTTCGGCACCGCTGCGCGCCAGATCCAGCACCGCCGAACCGCCGAAGCAGAAACCGATGGCAGCCAGCTTGGAGACATCGAGCGGCGCGTGGCCCGCCTGCGCCTTCAGCTGCACCAACGCCTCATTCACGCGTTTGCGCATGAGCGACCGATCGCCATACAACGGCTTCACCGCCGCCTGGGCCTGCTCCGCGCTGCCCTGTTTCGGACGCACACTGGCACCGTACATGTCGGTAAGCAGGATCACGTAATCCTTGCCGGCAATCATCTCGGCCTTCTGCACGGCTGCGTCGTTGACGCCATACCAGTTCGGCACCATCACCAGACCGGGGCGCTTTGCACTCGATGCGTCGTCGTACACCAGCACGCTGTGGAAACGCGTACCGTCCTGCGTCCATTCGATCGGGCGGTGCACCATCTTCGCCTGCACGGCGAAACTCGAACCGGCAAGCAACAGCAGACAGCAAAGTCGGGCCATACGCATGATCAATCCTCCGGTGGATTTAAAAGTTTCCTCCCTGGCTCTCAGGGAAGGAGCAAAGTTCAGAGCCCGGCGGCGTGCTCCGAGAGTCGCCGCTTCAACGGGGCAAGACGATCCAGGATGCGTACGCCAACGCCGCGCGCGGCGACCAGCGCAGGCGACTGCCAGGCGTAGACGCGGGCCAGTGCGTCAAAGCTCAATGCATCCAGCGTATCGGCACTGCGTCGCCGGCGCGCGTAACGGCGCAGCACATGCGACGCACCGATGTCACGACCGGCATTGCGTGCGGCGACCAGGGTATCGCGCAGTTCGGCCACGTCGCGCAGGCCCAGGTTGACCCCTTGCCCGGCCAGCGGATGCACCGCGTGCGCGGCATCGCCCAGCAACACGAAGCGCTCGGCCTGGTAACGTTCGGCCAATTGCAGTTTCAGGGGGAACGCGGCGCGCGGCGTGCTGGCGACGATCCGACCCAGCCGGAAATCACTGGCCAGGCCAAGTTCGTCGAGGAAGGTCCGATCATCCAGCGCCATCACACGCTGCGCGTCGGCTTCGGGCAACGACCACACGATCGAACTACGGCCATCGGCCAGTGGCAGCAAGGCCAGCGGCCCGCTCGGCAAAAAACGTTGCCACGCGGTTTCTTCATGCGGCTGTTCGGTGGTGACGTGCGCCACCACCGCCCGTTGTGCATAGTCGCGACCGCGTGTGCCAATGCCGGCCAGCTGGCGCAGCGGCGATGCCGCGCCATCGGCAGCCACCAGCAGGCTGGCGGCCAGCGTCGCGCCATCGGCCAGCTCCAGTTGGATGCGATCCTCGCGTGCCTCGAAACCTTTCACCTCGGCCGGGCACAACCGATGCACACCAGCCGCTTCCAGCGCCTGCCACAACGTCCATTGCACCAGACTGTTTTCGACGATGTAACCGAGCCGATCGTGCCCTTCGGCCGCAGCATCGAAGTGGATCGCCGCACCACTTTCCGCATCCCATACGTGCATGTGCGCATACGGGCCGTAGCGCGCCTGGCGTATGGACGTCCAGACGTCCATTTCATCGAGCAGCGCCAGCGACGATGGCGCCAGGCCGACCACGCGCAGATCCAACTCGGCCTCGGGGTTCCATGCCGCCGGCGCGCGCACCTCCAGCAGCGCAGTGCTGAGACCTGCACGAGCGAACGCCAGTGCGGCAGCCGCGCCAACCATGCCCCCGCCCACCACGGCGACGTCCAATGTTGGTGCCCGGCGACGGATCGAGGCGTCCTGTATCGATGTGTTCATGGCAGCCGCTCCAGCACCGCCAACGGCGGCTCCCCACGAAAGCCCATGCCGCGCCGCGCCAGTGCGCGCTGCAGCGGTGGTACACGGTCGCAAGCCAGCAGGGCGAGCGTTCGCAGCGGTGCCAACAGCGGCTGCGGCAGGCAGGCCAGTCGTACCAGGCCATGGCTCATGGCCATAGTGCCTTCGCGATCGAGCGCCCGACGTGCGGCATAGCGCTTCAGCAGGTCGGCGTCGCCGGGATCGCCGGACGCCGCCACCAACTCGGCCAGGGTCAGCGCATCGCGCAGGCCCAGATTGAAACCCTGCGCGCCGATCGGGTGCACCGTCTGCGCGGCATTGCCGACCAGCACCGCGCGTGGCGCGGTCAGCCGGGTGGCGGCGACCCGGTGGATCGCGTACGGATGACGCTTGCCCGGCCGCGCCAGCCGGCCCAGCCGCCAACCGAAACGTTGCTGCGCCATGTCGATGAAACCGGCGTCGTCCAGCGCGGCGACTGCATCCGCCTCGTCGGCGGCCACGGTGAGCACCAGCCCGCAGCGACGTTCGGCCAGCGGCAGCAGCGCGATCGGGCCTTCGTCGGCGAAGCGCTCGTAGGCGCGGTTGGCGTGATCGCGCTCGGGCGTGACCGTGCAGACGAACAAGGTCTGCCGATAATCATGCCGTTCGGCGTCGATGCCGAGTTGCGCACGCACAAACGAAGCGGTGCCGTCAGCACCCACCAGCAGCGGCGTATCGACGCTGCGCACGCCATCGGGCGTGTTGATGTGCGCGCGCCAGCCGTCGGCCAGCGGCTGCAAGGCGGACAACGTGGCCGGCGCCAACCGGGTCAGCCATGTGCATTCATCCAGCCGACGCAGCAGCGCCGCGCCGAGTTCACGAGCCGGCAGCGTCCAGCCGAGCGCACCGACGCCCTGCTTGTCCGCATCGATGCGCGCACTGCCGAATTCGCCCGCGCGGCTGACATGGATGTGCCGGATCGCCGTGGCGCGTGCGGCGGCATGCCGCCATACCCCGATGGCATCGAGGCCGTTGACGGTGGCGCGCGCCAGTGCCAGGTTGCGTTCGTCGTAGCTGGGCTGGGCATCGGCGCGCGGCACCGCGGTTTCGACCAGGGTGGCGGCGATGCCTGCGGCGTCCAGCGCGATCGCCAGGCTGGCGCCGACCAGGCCTCCGCCGACAATCAATACGCCAGACTCATGCATGGCGGGGGATCCGGGGACATTCATGCACCGATGATACGCGCTGGAGCTGTCTGCGTTGCAATGCGTTGGGCTAGACTAGCGGTCTATATCCAGACGTCCACATGGAGCCTCTCATGGCCAAGACCGTGACCCAACGCCTCGGCATCTTCCTGGCACTCGCCGTGGTGATGGCGGCCACCCGCATCCACGTTTCGCTGCTCCACCACGCGTTGTGGGACGCTTCCTGGGCCATTTTCTTCCTCGCCGGATTCTGGCTGCGCGGTGCCGGCCGCTCGGCCGGGCTCCGTTGGGCATTCCCGTTGCTGATGATCGAGGCGGTCGTGATCGACTATCTGGTGATCAATGGCCAGGGGATCGATTTCTGGAGTCACTATTGCGTATCGGTGGCGTACTGGTTCCTGATTCCGTCCTATCTCAGCCTGTGGCTGGGCGGCAGCTGGCTGGCGAAGCATCAGGCCGACCTGCAGTGGCAGACGCTGGGCCTGGCCATCGTGGCATTCCTGGTCAGCTGGACCGTTTGCTATGTGTTGTCCAACGGAAGCTTCTACTGGCTCAGCGACAGCGTGCCGCTGCCGCGCAACCTTGCCGCATGGCTTGCCAACCTGGGTGACTGGTACCTGCCGTTCCTGCAGACCACGGCACTGTATGTCGGCATCGGCGCCGTGGTGCATGTGCTGGCCGTCCAGGTCGCGCGCGCACTGCAAGCGGACCAGGCCGGACTGCCGCGCTGACATGGCGCGGTGACTTGCGATGGGCAATCGTCTCTCGAAGATCTACACACGCACCGGCGATGATGGCAGCACAGGCCTCGGCGACGGTTCGCGAACCGGCAAGGATTCGCTGCGGGTCAACGCCTACGGCACGGTGGACGAACTCAACAGTACCATCGGCATGCTGCTGGCCACCGACGGCGTCGGCGACGAGGTGCGTGAAGCACTGACCCAGGTGCAGCACGATCTGTTCGACCTGGGTGGCGAGCTGTGCATTCCCGGCATGGCGATGGTCCAGGACAGTGACATCGACCGGCTGGAAAACATCCTCGATCACTTGAACGAACCACTGCCGCCACTGAAGGAATTCATCCTGCCCGGTGGTGGCATGGCCGCGGCCTGCGGGCACCTGGCACGCACCGTCTGCCGCCGCGCCGAACGTGAGGTGATCGCACTGTCACGGGTGGAGGATATCCGCAGCCAGCCGCAGCGGTACCTCAATCGCCTGTCCGACCTGTTGTTCGTGGTTTCGCGCGTGCTGGCTCGCGCCAGCGGTCATGGCGAAGTGCTGTGGCAACATGAGCGTCGCCGCAAGCCCGCGTCCGCGGAATAACCCGCCGGATGCTGCGGCTGTACACCCACCCAGCCTGCCTGCAGCATGACCCCGGCCCGGGTCATGCCGAGCAGCCGGCGCGGTTGCGCGCGGTACTGCGGGCGCTTGACCACGACCGCTACGCGGCGCTCGACCGCATCGAGGCGCCGCGAGCAACTCGCGAGCAGCTGTTGCGGGTGCACGCCACGGCGCATGTCGAGCACATCCTGAACAGCGTTCCGCCCGAAGGCGGGATCTGCCAGCTGGACGAGGACACCGCGATGTCGCACGGCTCGCTCGAGGCAGCGCTGCGCGCCGCCGGCGCCCTGGTGGCGGCGGTCGACGCGGTACTCGACGGCACGGCGCAGCGGGCATTCTGTGCAGTACGCCCGCCCGGTCACCACGCCACCCGTGAACGGGCCATGGGCTTCTGCCTGTTCAACAACATCGCGGTGGCAGCCGCACACGCACTGGCCGTCCACGGCCTGAAACGCGTGGCGATCGCCGACTTCGACGTACACCACGGCAACGGCACCCAGGCCATCTTCGAGCACGAACCGCGCGTACTGTTCGCTTCCAGCCATCAGTCGCCGCTGTACCCGGACAGCGGCCGCGAGGATGAACGCGGCGTCGGCAACATCGTCAACGGCATATTGTCGCCCGGCGCGGGGTCCTACGAATTCCGCGAGGTATGGGACAGCGTACTGTTGCCACGGCTGAACGCTTTCAGGCCGCAACTGATACTCGTCTCGGCCGGTTTCGACGCTCACCGCGACGACCCCCTGGCCGACATCCGGCTGGGCGAAGAGGACTATGCCTGGCTCACCGAACGCCTGGTTGCGCTGGCCTGCACCCATGCCAACGGTCGGCTGATTTCCACCCTGGAAGGCGGCTACGATCTGACCGCCCTGGCGGCCAGCACCAGCGCCCACGTCAGCGCGCTCATGGGTTAGAGCGCGCGCAGATCCGCCCGTTCCCCACCCCCTTCATGCTGAATCCCCGCCATGCCGGCAAACATCTACCTGCCGTATCCGGGGTCTTTCTGCTAGCTTAACGAGCCTTCCCGTCGGCAGACTTCCAACGTGACGCCCAAGCTACCCCCACGCCGCCTGTTGGCGGTTGCCGCAGCGCTTGCCCTGATCGGTGGCCAGGCCGACGCCAGCAGCACCCCGAACCAGCCCGCAAGCCCGTCGGCGAACGGCGACCAGTCGTGCCTGCTGGGTTCGTTTCATTGCCCGCCGCGCCCGCTCAACTATGCGATGTGCCGCCCCAACGCGCTGCTGGAGTTCTACGACCCGACCCTGGGCAAGGACATCAGCCTGCGCGAAACCAGCCCGACCCAGGCCCGGGCGCAGCACGTGGACAGCTCCAACCAGTCGGTTTATCACTTTTCCGGCGATGTGAAAATGCAGCGTGCCGACCAGCAGTTGCAGGCCGACACCGTCGACTACAACAACGTCAGCACCGATTACGACGCCCGCGGCAACGTGCGCTACCAGGAAGCCAGCCAGCTTCTCGCCGCTTCACACATGCGTGGCAACACCAATGCCAGCCGCGGTATCGCTGACGACGTGCGCTACCAGATGCTCGATTCGCGTGGCAACGGCGTCGCCAAGCAAGGACACATGCTGGATGCGCAGCACACGCGCTATTCGCAGGCGACGTACTCCACCTGCGATGTCGGCCATCACCTGTGGGAGTTCCGGGCCAAGTCGATCGCCATCAACAAGGACACCGGCGTGGGCGTGGCGCGCAATGCCACCATGCGAGTCGGCAAGGTACCGTTCCTGTACCTGCCGTACATCAGTTTCCCCACCGACGACCGGCGCAAGAGCGGCTTTCTGTATCCGATCATCGGCAACACCAGCCGCTCCGGCTTCGAGGTCAGCGCACCGTATTACTTCAATCTGGCGCCGAACTACGACGCCACGCTGGATCCCCGGATCTACAGCGATCGCGGCGAGATGCTGGCAGGTGAGTTCCGTTACCTGCTGCCTCGCACCAATGGTCAGTTCAACATCGAATATGTACCGAACGACCATGGCGAAAACGACGGTCTCGCCGACACCAAGGGCACCTCGCGCTATCTGGTCAACGTAGCGAACCGCACGGCGCTGTGGCCGGGCTGGCAGTTCGTCGGCTCGTACAATCATGCGTCGGACGCCAGCTACTTGTACGACTACGGCAACGGCCTGTCGCATGCCGCGATTTACACGCTGGCTTCCAATGCGGCAATCGTCGGCGGTGGCAAATGGTGGAACGCGTCGTTCGGCGGCACGATCTACCAGAACGTGAATCCGTTCGTGAACGACAACGTGCTGCCGTACAACCAATTGCCCTACGCCAAATTCAGCATGGATGTGCCGCTGTCACGCTGGCTCGAATTCGGCATGGACACTCAGGCTGCCGCCTTTCGAAAGGACCGCTACGTCGAAGGTCAGCGCGAGGACTTCTATCCTTATCTGGCCGCGGATTTCGGAACCGCTGCATGGTTCGTGCGACCGAAGGTGGCCTATCGCTACACCACCTACCAGTTGAGCAGCGACTATCAGGATTACGGCTACCACGGCCTGCTCGGCTCCAACCCGGCTTCAAGCCCGTTCACCCAGAAGTCGCCGAGCCGCGCACTGCCGATCGTCAGCCTCGACAGCGGCCTGGTGTTCGACCGCAACGCCTCGCTGTTCGGCACCAGCTACACGCAGACCCTGGAGCCGCGGCTGTATTACCTGTATGTGCCGTACCGCAACCAGAACAATTTGCCGCTGTTCGATACCAGCCTGATGTCGTTCGACTACTGGCAGCTGTTTTCGCCGAACCAGTTCTCCGGCGCCGACCGGCAGATGAACGCGAACAACCTTACCGCCGCATTGACTACGCGCCTGCTCGACGACAGCGGCGTGGAGCGATTGTCGGCCAGCATCGGCCAGATCCACTATTTCAGCCCGCAGCGAGTGCAGATCCCCAACGGGCAGACCAGCCCCGGCGTGCCGACCGATTGGGTGCATTCCGCCTACGTCGCCCAGGTCGACGTGCAGCTCAGCGACCGCTGGCGGCTGAACACGTCCTACCAGTGGAACCCGAACACGCGCCTCACCGACATGGCGGCGGTGGAACTGCAGCGGCGCATCGCCAACGACGGCATCTTCAACTTCTCCTACCGTTACCGGCGCGGACTGCTGGAACAATACAGCGCCTCGGCTGTCTATCCGGTATCCGAACGCTGGCGGCTGGTGGGATCGTGGACCTATTCGGTCATGGATCGCGAGACCATCGAGGCGATGGCGGGTGTGGAGTACGACAGTTGCTGCGTGTCGCTGCGGCTGGTCGATCGCAATTACGTGAACCAAGGCTACTACGGCTTCGGTCCGGCTCCCGCTGGCGGCCAGATCGACCGTCGCGACAATGCAATCATGTTCGAAGTGATTTTCAAGGGGCTCGGCTCGTCGGGCGGCCAAATCGATTCACTGTTGCAGCGTGATATTCTCGGCTATCAATAAACGTATTCGCCCCGGCGATCCAGGCTTTTCATCGATGAAGCAATCCATTGCATCCCTCCTGCTCGCAATCGCGCTCATTCTCCCTGCCCACGCCCAGTTGTTGACTCCGGCAGCTCCGGCCGGTCAGTCGCTGGACCGTATGGTGGCCGTGGTCGACGAGGGCGTGATCCTGCAGAGCGAACTGGACGAGGCTGTGGCCGTGGTGCAGCAGCAATATGCCGGCCACACCGAACAGCTGCCGCCGATGAACGTGTTGCAGCAGCAGGTTCTGGACCGGTTGATCCTGCAGCGGTTGCAGATCCAGAAAGCGGATGACCAGGGCATCCACGTGTCCGACGCCGATGTCGACCAGGCGATCGCGGGCGTGGCCCAACAGAACAAGATGACCCCCGAGCAATTGCGCGGCGAGGTGGAGCGCACCGGCTCCAGTTTCGCAACGTTCCGGCAGCAGCTGTCCGACCAGATCGTCGTGCAGCGGCTGCACCAGAGCGTGGTGCAGGATGCCGTATCGGTCACCGACAGCGAAATCGACAACCTGCTCAACAGCCCGACCTACAAGGCCGGCGAGGTGCATCTGGCGCACATCCAGATCAGCATCCCGGGCGGCGCCGATGCGGCGGCGATCCAGGCCAGCCAGACCAAGGCCGATCAGGCGCTGGCGGCGATCAAGGGCGGCATGGATTTCAATGCCGCCGCCATCCGCTATTCCGATGCGCCCGATGCACTCGATGGCGGTGACCTGGGATGGCGCCGGATGGACGAAATCCCGCCGGCCTTTGCCGACTCGGTCGGTTCGATGAAACCTGGTGAAGTGAGCCCGGCACTGCGTGGCCCCACCGGTTTCCATATCCTCAAGTTGATCGACCAACGCCAGAGCAGCCGCAAGGTGGTCACCGAGTTCCATGCCCGGCAGATCCTGATCAAGCCCAGCGAGCTGGTGACGCCGGCGCAGGCCGAGCAGAAAGCGCAGGACCTGTACAACCGCATCGTCAACAAGCACCAGGATTTCGCCACCCTGGCTAAGGAAAATTCCAAGGACGACACCACCGCCAACGTCGGCGGCGACATGGGCTGGTTCCAGCAGCAGGCCTGGGGCACGACCGTCGCCACCCAGCTGGGCCAGCTCAAGGACAACGAAGTCTCGCATCCGTTCCAGAGCGAGGCGGGTTGGCACATCCTGCAGCGCCTCGGATCGCGTCAGAGCGACCTGACCGTGCAGATCGAACGCGATCAGGCCCGTCAGGCAATCGGCACCCGCAAGTCCGAGCAGGCTTACGACGACTATCTGCGCGACCTGCGATCCAATGCCTATATCGACATCCTGGTACCGGAGTTGCGCGACAAGAACGACCAGGCTGCCGCCAGCACCGCACAGTGAGCTGAGTGAACACCATGCCACTGCCCCGGCTCGCGATCACTGCCGGTGAGCCGGCGGGCATCGGCCCGGAACTGCTGATCCAACTGGCCGCCACTCCGCTGGCGGCCAGTCTCGTTGCGATCACCGATCGGGGCTTGCTGGAACGCGCAGCCGCACGCTGCGGACTGGACATCGAGCTGGTCGATGACGACGGCAGCATGCAGACCGCGCGCCGCCCCGGCACATTGCGCCTGCGCCACACGCCACTTGCGGTCGAAGAGGTCCCGGGCCAGCCCGATCCGCGCAATGCCCGGCATGTGCTCGATACGCTGATCGCAGCGGCCGATGGCTGCATCGCCGGCCGCTACGACGCGGTGGTCACCGCGCCCTTGCAGAAATCCTCCATCAACGACGCCGGCATCCGCTTCAGCGGGCACACCGAGTTCTTCGCCGAACGCGCTCATGCCGAGGTGGTGATGATGCTGGCCAGCCCGGATCTGCGTGTGGCGCTGGCGACAACCCATATGCCGCTGGCGGCTGTGCCGGCGGCGATTACGCCAACCTTGCTGACCCGCGTGCTGCGCATTGTGCATGCCGAGCTGCAACGCAAGTTCGGCATCGCCGAACCGCGCATCGCCGTGCTTGGCATCAACCCGCATGCCGGCGAAGGCGGCCATCTCGGCTGTGAGGAAATCGACACCGTGATCCCGACGCTGGAGGCATTGCGTGGTGAAGGCATGCACCTGCTCGGCCCCTTGCCCGCCGACACCGCGTTCGTGCCGGCCCAGCGTCAGCGCTACGATGCCGTGTTGGCGATGTACCACGACCAGGCGCTGCCGGTGCTGAAAAGCGAAGCATTCGATCGCACCGTGAACCTCACCCTGGGCTTGCCTTTCGTCCGTACCTCGGTCGACCACGGCACCGCGCTGGACCTGGCCGGCACCGGCACGGCCGATCCGGCCAGCCTGATTGCCGCGGCGAACCTGGCCATGCGGCTGGTACACCGCAGCAACGAAGGGAGAGGCACGGGGCAATGAGTAAAAGCAAAGCTGTCCCGCTCTTTTTCCACGCCACTCCACTCGCTCCTGCCTCATGAACGCACGCCCCAAGAAAAGCTTCGGCCAGCACTTCCTGCACGATCGTCGCTACATCGACCGCATCGTCAGCGCCGTGGCGCCGCGCGACGACGATTTCGTGGTCGAGATCGGCCCTGGCGAAGGTGCGTTGACCCTGCCGTTGTTGAAGGTGGCCGGCAAGTTGTCCGCGATCGAGCTCGATACCGACCTGATCCCCGGCCTGCGAGCGCGCGCAACGAGCGTGGGCGAGCTGCACATCATCCAGGCTGACGTGCTCAAGGTGGACTTCACCGCGCTGGCGCACAGCCACGGCGTAGAGCGGCTGCGCATCGCCGGCAACCTGCCCTACTACATCTCCAGTCCCATCCTGTTCCATTGCGTCGAGCACGCGGCGGCCATCCAGGACATGCATTTCATGCTGCAAAAGGAAGTGGTCGACCGCATGGCTGCCGAACCGGGCAGCAAGGTATATGGACGGCTATCCGTGATGTTGCAGCTGGCCTGCCGGGTCGAACCACTGTTCAACGTGCCGGCGGAAGCCTTCCGTCCGCCGCCGAAGGTGGAGTCCGCGGTGGTGCGGCTGGTTCCGCTGGCGAAGCATGAATTGCACGATGCGAAGCCGGAACACGTGTACGCCGTGGTCAAGGCGGCGTTCGGGCAGCGGCGCAAAACGCTTTCCAATGCGCTCAAGCAACTGCTCGACAGTGACGCGATCCGCCGCGCCGATGTCGATCCCAGGGCCCGCGCCGAAACACTTGCGCCTGAGGATTTCGTGCGTCTTGCCAAGGTCTACGGCAGCCTCTGACGAAGAAGATGCCATCCGGGCGTGACCACGCCGCCCCATTCACGGCGGCAGGCCTTACAATCCGGACATGACTGAAAAATCTTCCTACACGATCGATGTGCAGGTCGAAACACGCTTCGTCCCCGATCAATCGAAGCCCGGTGACAATCGCTACGTTTTCGCCTACACCGTTACCCTGCGCAACGCCGGCGAGATGCCCGCACGCCTGCTCACCCGCCGCTGGATGATCACCGACGCCAACGGCAAGGTCGAAGAAGTGACCGGCGACGGCGTGGTCGGCGAGCAGCCGTGGATGCGTCCCGGCGACGACTTCGAGTACACCTCGGGCGCCGTGCTGGAAACGCCAGTGGGAACCATGGGCGGCAGCTACCAGATGCTGGCCGATGATGGCACGGAGTTCGAGGCCCCCATCCCGACCTTCACCCTCTCCATTCCGCGCACGCTGCACTGATGGCCCCGCGCTGACATGGCTACGTACGCGATCGGCGACGTGCAGGGCTGCTATCCCGAACTGCAACGCCTGCTCGACAAGCTGCGTTTCGACCCCGCGCAGGATCAACTGTGGTTCTGCGGCGACCTGGTCAACCGCGGTGGCCAGTCGCTGGAAACGCTGCGGCTGATCCACAGCCTGCGCGAGTGCAGCGTGGTCACCCTGGGCAACCATGACCTCAGCCTGCTGGCGATCGCCCAGCGTCGGCCGGACGCACAGGCACGGGTGAACCCGGAGCTGCGCGAGGTACTGTTTGCCGACGACGCGCCGGTGCTGTTTGAATGGATGCGCTCGCAGAAGCTGCTGCACCACGACGAGCGATTGAACTGGATGATGGTGCACGCGGGCCTGGCCCCGATGTGGACGCTGCGGCAGGCCCTGCGCGCAGCACAGGATGTCGAGCGCGAGCTGTCGAGCCAGCGTCACCCACGCCTGCTGCGCAACCTGTTCGGCAACCGTCCTGCGGTCTGGTCGAGTCGACTGCAGGGCCTGGATCGCCAGCGCGCCACGATCAACACGATGACCCGCATGCGCTATTGCGATGTCAACGGCCGCATCGACTTCGACGCCAAGGGTATTCCCGGCACCCAGAAACCGGGGTTGTACCCGTGGTTCTCCGTGCCCGGCATGCGTCGGCGCGATGTCCGCGTCGTCTGCGGTCACTGGTCCGCACTCGGTCGCTTCGCCGGACTTGGCGTGCACGCCATCGATACCGGCTGTGTCTGGGGTGGACAACTTACCGCGCTGCAGCTGGACGACGAAGAACCGCGGTACATCACGGTCAACGCCGAACCGCATCGCAAACGTCCACCCGGCGTCGAGGACTGAACCGCTGCCCATGAAAAACCCCGCCGAGGCGGGGTTTTTCATCACTATCCGGAATGATTCAGGCGAGCTGTCCGTGGCAATGCTTGTACTTCTTCCCGGAGCCGCACGGACACGGATCGTTACGGCCCACCTTGGGGCCATCGTGCTGTGCCGACTGCTGGGCCAGGCTCATGCCGGCACTGCCGACCGGGATTTCTGCGTCGCCACCGAATGCGCCGGCCGGCGGAGCGCCGCCGCCAGTGGCCAGCATCTGTTTCTGCAGACGTTCGGCCATGCGCTGCTGCTCGGCCTCCATCGCGGCGACTTCCTCTTCGCTGCGGATGCGGATCCGCGCCAGCATCTGCACCACTTCGGCCTTGATCCGTTCGAGCATCTCGGAAAAAAGCTTGAACGACTCGCGCTTGAATGCCTGTTTCGGATCCTGCTGCGCATAACCGACCAGGTAAATGCCCTGGCGCAGATAATCCATGTTCGCCAGGTGGTCCTTCCAGGCGTTGTCGACCACGGTCAGCATGATGTGCTTTTCCAGCTGGCGCATGGTTTCCGCTCCGATCTGCGCTTCCTTGGCCTGGAACAGCTCCTTCGCACCGTTGCGCACGTGATCGAGGATCATCTCGGCGTCGATCTCCTGCTGCTGCTCGATCCAGTGCTTCAGGTCGAGCGACAGGCCGAATTCGCTTTCCAGTTCGCGATCGAGACCGGCCAGGTCCCACTGGTCATCGATGCTTTCGGCCGGCACGTAATTGCGCACCATCGTCTGCACCACATCCTCGCGGATGTCGGCCACGGTGGCCGATACATCGTCGCCCTCGAGCAGTTCGTCGCGCTGGCGGTAGATCACCTTGCGCTGGTCGTTGGCAACGTCGTCGAATTCCAGCAGGTGCTTGCGGATGTCGAAGTTGTGCTGCTCGACCTTGCGCTGGGCCTTCTCGATCTGGCGGCTGATCATGCGATCTTCCAGCGCGTCGTCGTCCTTCATGCCGAAACGCTTCATCCATCGGACCAGGCCTTCGCCGCCGAAGATGCGCAGGAGGTTGTCTTCCAGCGACAGGTAGAAACGCGAGGAACCCGGATCGCCCTGACGGCCGGAACGGCCACGCAGCTGATTGTCGATGCGTCGCGATTCGTGCCGTTCGGTGCCGATGATGTGCAGGCCGCCGGCTTCGAGCACGCGCTCGTGCAGTTTCTTCCATTCCGCCTTGGCGCGCTGGCGGTCGATTTCATTGGCGTCCTCGGGCAACGCCGCCAACGCCACCTCCAGACTGCCGCCGAGCACGATGTCGGTGCCGCGACCGGCCATGTTGGTGGCGATGGTCACCTGCGCGGGGGCGCCGGCCTGCGCCACGATGTGCGCTTCGCGCTCGTGTTGCTTCGCGTTGAGCACTTCGTGCGGTACGCCGGCCTTCTTCAACAGACCGGACAACAGCTCGGACACTTCGATCGAGGTGGTGCCGACCAGCACCGGCTGGCCACGTTTGTGGCAATCCTTGATGTCTTCGATCACCGACCGGTACTTCGGATCCTGCGCGAGGAAGATCATGTCCGAGTTGTCCTTGCGGATCATCGGCTTGTGGGTGGGAATCACCACCACCTCCAGGCCGTAGATGCTCTGGAACTCGAACGCCTCGGTATCGGCCGTGCCGGTCATGCCAGCCAGCTTCTTGTACATGCGGAACAGGTTCTGGAACGTTACCGTGGCCAGAGTCTGGTTCTCGCGCTGGATCGGCACGCCTTCCTTCGCCTCGACCGCCTGGTGCAGGCCGTCGGACCAGCGTCGGCCGGCCAGCGTACGGCCGGTGAATTCGTCGACGATGATCACCTCGCCATCGCGCACGATGTAGTCGACATCGCGCTGATAGATACCGTTGGCGCGCAGCGCGGCATTGAGGTGATGAACCACCGCCAGATTCTTGGAGTCGTACAGGCCGCTGCCCTGGTCGATCACGCCCGCTTCGAGCAGCAACTCGTCGGCATGCTGCATGCCCTCTTCGGACAGATGCACCTGCTTCTGCTTCTCGTCGACCCAGTAATCGCCCGCACCATCCTCCACGGTCTGCCGGATCATCCGCGGCACGATCTTGTTCAGCGCCAGATACAGTTGCGGGGAGTCCTCGGCCGGGCCGGAAATGATCAGCGGTGTACGCGCCTCGTCGATCAGGATCGAATCGACCTCATCGACGATCGCGTAGTGCAGGCCGCGCTGATAACGCTGCTCCTTGCTCAGCGCCATGTTGTCGCGCAGGTAGTCGAAACCGAATTCGTTGTTGGTGCCGTAGGTGATGTCCGCGGCGTAGGCCGCGTGCTTGTCGGCGTGATCCATGCCCGGATACACCACACCCACGTTCAGGCCCAGGAAGTTGTACAGCTTGCCCATTTGCGCGGAATCGCGCCGGGCCAGGTAATCGTTGACGGTGACCACATGCACGCCCTTGCCGGCGAGCGCGTTCAGATAGACCGGCAATGTACCGACCAGGGTCTTGCCCTCGCCGGTGCGCATCTCGGCGATCTTGCCCTGATGCAGCACCATGCCGCCGACCATCTGCACGTCGTAATGACGCATGCCCAACGTGCGCTTGGCCGCCTCGCGCACCACCGCAAATGCTTCGGGCAGCAATTTGTCCAGCGATTCGCCGTCGGCAACACGCTGCTTGAACTCGTCGGTCTTGCCGCGCAACGCGTCGTCGCCCAACTTCTCTAATTCGGGCTCCAGCACGTTGATGCGGTTGACGCTTCTGGAAAGCTGGCGCAATACGCGCTCGTTGCGGCTACCAAACAGGCTCGTCAGGGCACGATTGAACATCGATCTTCCGGGTTGGGGAACAGAACGCCCGCAACAGGCGCGGGCCAATCGGGCATGTTACTACATGCCATCGGGACCCTGCCTGCGAAGGAGGGACCGTCGGGACACAGCAAGGCCGCCCCGCCATCCTGAATGGCGCCATCCAGGATCGGATTCAAGGGATCGGGCGAACAGGACTCGGCTATCGGTGGTTGCGTGCAAACGCCAGCGGATTGACCACGCGGCCGTCATACCAGACTTCAAAATGCACGTGCGATCCGGTCGA
Source organism: Rhodanobacter sp. Col0626 (assembly GCF_049994385.1). Taxonomy (GTDB): domain Bacteria; phylum Pseudomonadota; class Gammaproteobacteria; order Xanthomonadales; family Rhodanobacteraceae; genus Rhodanobacter. The sequence continues at coordinate 934,170 of NZ_CP188260.1, read as the reverse complement.
ACGCCCGGTGGAACCGGCCTTGGCGATCACATCGCCGACCTGCACGTGCTGACCCGGATGCACTTCCAGTGCGCTGTTGTGCGCATAGCGGGTCATGTACCCATTGCCGTGGTCGATCTCGATCACGTTGCCATAGCCGCTGCGTACGCCGGCAAAGGTCACCATGCCTTCGGCCACGGCGTGCACGGCGGTGCCGAACGGGGTGGCAATGTCGATGCCGGTGTGCCGCGCCGAATGGCCATCGAACGGGTCCGGACGCACGCCGAAATAGGATGAAATGTAGCCCGGCACGGGCATCCCGGTCGGTTTCAGGTTCGATTCGATCTTCGCATCCAGCAGCAAGCTCTGCAGCGCTGATAGTTGTGCCTGCTGCAGGTCGAACTGGCTGGCCAATTGGTTGATGCTGCTGTCCAGCGTGGAAGGCAAAGCATAGGCGGCGCCACCCACATCCTCGACGCCGCCGACCGGCGGTTGCTGGTCGAAATTGAACTCGCCGGCATCAAGCTTGCCGACCTGCGCCAGCCGTTCACCCAGTGCGTTCAGGCGCGTCGACTGCGCCTGCAACTGGCCCAGTTTGACGGCCAGCGCATCGAGACCGCGCTGGGCATCCTGGCGCACGCCGCTCAGCTGCGTGTCCTGCTGCCTGATCTGCTGCTGCAAGCCGCGGATTTCCGTCAGGGCGCGATCACGCGGACTTGCCACCATCAGTGCCAGAACCACGCCGGCACTCATGCAACCCAGCACCGCCAGCGTCACCATCGAAAGCAACTTCCAGCGCACGCGCCGATTCGCCAGATCAAGGGTTTTCGGCAATTTCCTGGCACGTGATACGAGTATGATTTGCATGTCTTTCCAAAATCGAATTCCGGCACCATGCAACGCGCCGCCCCAGCCACTTCCCGCCGTATCGGCAACGGACCGAAGTCCCTCGTCGACTGCGGCTCCTTCGCGACGCTGGCCCGAAAGGCCGACGCGCTGGAAGCGCTGGATCGCGCATTGCGCCAGACGTTGCCATCGCCATTGCGCGAGCAGGTGAGATTCGCCAACCTGCGCAACAACCGCCTCGTCTTTTTGGCGTCTTCACCGGGCTGGGCGTCGCGTCTGCGTTTGATGCAGACGCCGATCCTTGCCGCCGCGGATGCCATCGGCATCTGCGCCAGTTCAGTCACCGTGAAAGTGGTCCCCCAACCGCCGGTCGCAACCATTCCGGATCGATCAAAACCGCTTTCGCCTGCTGCAGCCACCCATCTTCGGGCCGCTGCCGCGTCATTCACAGACCCCGAATGGCGGGTACTGTTCCTTGACTTGGCGTCCCTCGCCGAAACCTCTGATTCCCCCATTCCCGAAGCGGACTGATCGCGCCGACCGCTTCGCCTGTAACCGCTGCCATGCAGCGCCGGGGTTTTATAGCATGCACTGGGTTAAGAATTAACCGGTCATGTCATGTAGTCGTGAAGCACAGCCCGTTAAAAATGTGATGCTCATCACGAAAATGGCCCCGTCTCGCGACAGGGCCGTTCTTTTTGTGAACGTTGCGTGAGGCAGCAGGCGCGCTTAGATGGCCTGTGCCGGATGCGCGTAGGAGATCGGCGAAATGGCCGGATCGTCCTGATAGCTGACCTCTTCCCACGCCGAGGCATCGGCCATCAGCGTGCGCAGCAACTTGTTGTTGAGCTCATGACCGGATTTGTGCGCGTGATAGGCACCAATCAGACTGTGTCCGAGCAAGTACAGGTCACCGATCGCGTCGAGGATCTTGTGCTTCACGAACTCGTCCTCGTAGCGCAGGCCGTCTTCGTTCAGTACACGGTAGTCATCCAGCACCACGGCGTTGTCCATCGATCCGCCGAGCGCCAGGTTGTGTTCGCGCAGCATTTCAATGTCGCGCATGAAACCGAACGTACGGGCACGGCTGACTTCCTTCACGAAGGAGGTCGTGGAGAAATCGATTTCGGCACGCGAGGTGCGCTTGGAAATGATGGGGTGGTTGAAGTCGATCGAAAAACCGACCTTGAAACCTTCAAACGGCTCGAAACTGGCCCATTTGTCGTCTTCCTGCACCTTCACCGGCTTCTTGATGCGGATGAAGCGCTTGGCCACGTTCTGTTCTTCGATGCCCGCGGACTGCAGCAGGAATACGAAGGGGCCGGCGCTGCCGTCCATGATCGGGACTTCCGGCGCGGAAAGGTCGACGTAGGCATTGTCGATGCCCAGGCCGGCCATCGCCGAGAGCAGATGCTCGACCGTTGAAACACGAGCGTCACCGTTGACCAGCGTGGTCGACAGACGGGTATCGCCGACGTTGTCCTGGCGGGCACGGATATCTACCGGCGGATCGAGATCCGTGCGACGAAAGACGATGCCGGTATTGGGCGCCGCGGGACGCAGGGTCATGTAGACCTTGTCACCCGTATGCAGGCCGACACCGGTCGCCCGGATGATATTTTTAAGCGTACGCTGCTTGATCATTGTTGTTGGTACCTGTGGAGGCAGCAGCCAATCAGGGGCGAATGCTAACACAGTTTTAACCTGTGAAAAAGCAAACCGTACCGTACAGTCTGATTAAGCCTTCATGTTTCTTTCATTCTTGAAAGAGACAAGCCGTGTTGCTGGATTTCCCGCCAAAACCGCAAAACCGACACGATGCCCCGCGCCTGGGACGGGAATCCGGCGCGAGGCATCGGGCCAGCCGACATGGGCGTGGCCCGCGGCAGCTGGCCGTGCGTCATCCCGACGCACAGTCTTGTAACAAACGGCAAAACGATCACCTGGTCGTGGTCAACACCCCTTCCCTCGGGGTCCCCTCGCTGGCGGCTAGCCGCCAGAGTTGGGGCGATGGGAGAGTGACCGGCCCGACGGACGTTCGTTCAATACTTTCGCATCTCCTTAACGTTGTGCCATTCAGTCAGCCTGGCGGCGCAGGAACGCCGGAATGTCCAGATAGTCGAAGCCCGGCTCGGCCTTCGCCGGTGGGGCAGGTTCCGCACGGCTCTGGCTGGTCACCGAAACTTCCGGCTGGGCGTAGTCGACCACTTCATTGCCGGTACCCGTTCGCAGCACCACCGGACGCGGACGCATCTGCACCTGCTGGGTTTCGACCATGCGGATCGGCGGCTGTGCACGCGAGGCCATCGCGCGGTTGAGGCCGGTGGCGACCACGGTGACGCGCACGTCGTCCTTCATTTCCGGGTCGAGCGAGGTACCCATCACCACGGTGGCGTCTTCGCTGGCGAAATCGTGGATGATCCGGCCGATCTCGTCGAATTCGCGCATGGTCAGGTTCGGACCGGCGGTGACATTGACCAGGATGCCGCAGGCGCCGTTGAGGTTGACGTCTTCCAGCAACGGGTTCTTGATCGCCGCCTCGGCGGCCGCCTGGGCACGATCGTCGCCGCGGGCCGTGCCCGAGCCCATCATCGCCAGACCCATTTCCGACATCACGGTGCGCACATCGGCGAAGTCGACGTTGATCAGGCCCGGGGCGGTGATCAGGTCGGCAATACCCTGCACCGCACCTTGCAGCACGTCATTGGCTGCCTTGAACGCGTTCAGCAGGGTGACCTCGCGGCCGAGCACGCTGAGCAACTTCTCGTTCGGTACCGTAATCAATGAGTCGACGTGCTGCTGCAAATCCTCGATGCCCTTCAGAGCGACTTGCATGCGCCGACGGCCTTCGAACGGGAACGGCTTGGTCACCACCGCCACGGTCAGGATGCCCTTCTCCTTGGCCAACTGCGCCACCACCGGCGCAGCGCCGGTACCGGTGCCACCGCCCATGCCGGCAGTGATGAACACCATGTCGGCACCTTCGAGCATGGCCTCGATGCGTTCGCGGTCCTCGAGCGCCGCCTGCCGGCCCACCTCGGGATTGGCGCCGGCGCCGAGACCCTTGGTCACGTTGCCACCGAGCTGCAGGTGGGTCCGCGAACCGCAGCTGGTCATGGCCTGCGCGTCAGTATTGGCGACGATGAATTCGACGCCTTCGATATTGGCATTGAGCATGTGGGCCACGGCATTGCCGCCACCACCGCCCACGCCGATCACCTTGATGACTGCATTGGGTGCGAGTTTATCAATCAGTTCAAACATTTCCCGTCCTCCGTAGAGTTGTTGTCGTTGTAACCAGGGAACGCGACTCCTGTCGGTCCCGGGTGGTGGGCGAATCTCCTTCTGCCCGTGGCTGCGTTTCCTGCGCGGCCTTGAAAATCGTCATCAGAAATTCCGGGTGAGCCAACTGCGCAACTGGCTCACCACCCCGCCGACGCTGCCGCCGATCGGTCCGCCGACGCGCATGCCGCCAGCGCGTGCGCCGTGCAGCAGCAGGCCCACGCCGGTGGCGTGCAGCGGGCTGGACACCACTTCGCCGAGGCCATCGATCTGTTGCGGCACGCCGATGCGCACCATCTTGTGGAAGATCTCCTCGGCCAGCTCCAGCGCGCCTTCCATCTTGGAAGCGCCACCGGTCAGCACCACGCCGGCGGCGACCAGGCTTTCGTAGCCGGAGCGGCGCAACTGGTCCTGCACCATCTCGAAGATTTCCTCGTAGCGCGCCTGCACGCTCTGCGCCAGCGACTGGCGGGCGAGCCGGCGCGGCGGACGATCGCCGACGCTGGGCACCTGGATGGTTTCCTCGGCGTGCGCCAGGCCGGTCTGCGCGCAGGCGTACTTGATCTTGATCTCCTCCGCATGCGCAGTCGGCGTATGCACGCCGTAGGCGATGTCGCTGGTGACCTGGTCGCCGCCGACCGGCAGCGAGGCGGTGTAGCGAATCGAACCCTGGGTGTAGATCGCGATGTCGGTGGTGCCGGCGCCAATGTCGACCAGGCATACGCCCAGCTCGCGCTCGTCGTCGGTCAGCACGGCCTTCGCACTTGCCAGCGCCGATGGCACCAGCTCGTCCACGGTCAGGCCGCAGCGCTGGATGCACTTGCTGACGTTCTGCACCGCCGCCGCCGCGCCGGTGACCAGATGCACATTCGCCTCCAGCCGCACGCCGCTCATGCCGATCGGCGAGCGGATACCGTCCTGGCCGTCGATGCGGTACTCCTGCGACTCTTTGTAGAGCACCTTGCGGTCGGCCGGAATCGCCACGGCGCTGGCCGCTTCCAGTACCTGCTCCAGGTCGCTGGCAGTGACCTCACGATCGCGAATCGCCGCGTTGCCGTGCGAATTGCGTGTCTCCAGGTGGCTACCGGAAATCGAGGCGTAGACCGAACGGATGTCGCAGCCGGCCATCAGCTCGGCCTCTTCCACCGCACGCTGGATCGAGTGCACCGTCGATTCGATGTCGACCACCGAGCCGCGCTTCATGCCACGCGACACGTGGGTGCCGATGCCGATCACGGTGATCGGTTCGCCCGGCTCGTACTCGCCGACGATCGCCACCACTTTGGAGGTGCCGATATCCAGTCCGACTACGAGTTGCTTGTCGTTGCGCGGCTTCATAGGGAAATGCTCATGAGCGAGGCGAACCTCCATTGTTGGCGGCGGCCGCTTGCGGCCAGCGCACGGCAAATCCATTGGTATAGCGAAGGTCGGCGTAGGCGAACCCGTCGGTATGCCCGGCGATCAGTTGCGGATATACGTCGAGAAAACGATGCAGGCGGCGCCCGGCCTGATCGCGATCACCGATCACGACCTGCGCTCCGTTCGCGGTGGTGATGCTCCAGCTGCCACGTTCGGTCAGCGCGACACCGCTGATCTGCAGGTGGGTACCGGCGAACGCCTTGCGGGTCTCGGCATAGAAGCTCACCACTTCGGCGAGTCGCGCATCGGGGCCGCGCAGATCCGGCAGCGCACTCGTGTCGCCCATGCCCGGCGCGTCGAAAACCAGGCCCTGGCGGCTGATCAACTGTTTTTCGTTCCAGCGCGCGAACGGCTGCCGTTCGTAGATGCGCAGTTGCAGGGTGTCCGGCCAGCGCTTGCGCGCCTCGGCCGACTCGACCCATGGCAACGCCGCAACGGCCTTCTGCACGGCATCGAGATCCAGCGCGAAGAACCCCTTGCCCAGGCGCGGCTGTACCGCGGCGCGAATTTCGTCCGCACTGACGTGTTTGAACTCGGCCTGCACCGTCAACTGGGTCACCGGCCAGCGATCGGCCGCAAACCACCCGCGCAGCACGCCGACGATCGGCAGCGCGACCAGCGCGATGGCAAGACACCAGGCGACGAGGCGGATGGCTCCTTTCACATACCCTCCCGAAAACTGGTTTCGAGTACGCGCCAGCACAGTTCCTGATAGTCGATGCCGGCTGCGGCAGCCGCCTTCGGTACCAGCGAGTGTGAAGTCATGCCCGGCGCGGTGTTGGCTTCCAGCAACCAGTTGCGGCCGGCGCGATCGCGCATCACGTCGACGCGGCCCCAGCCGGCGCAGCCCAGTGCGTCGAACGCCTGCCATGCCAACGCGCGCAAGGCCGCTTCGTCGTCACCTGCAAGACCGGGACACAAGTAGAGCGTGTCCTCGGCGATGTACTTCGCGTTGTAGTCGTAGAACGCGCCCTTCGGCACGATGTGGATGGACGGCAGCACTTCACGGCCGAGCACGGCAACGGTCAGCTCGTCGCCCTCGATCAGGGTTTCCATCAACAGGTCGCCCGGGTATTTGGCAGCCAGCTCGACCGCCTGCTCCAGCTGCGATTCGTCGAAGACGCGGGTGACGCCCACGCTGGAGCCTTCGCAAGCGGGCTTCACGATCAACGGAAATCCGACCTGCTGCGCCGCGGCGTGCACATCGGCACCACGCGGCAATGCCACGAACCCGGGCGTCGGCAGGCTCAGCGATTGCCACACCCGCTTGGAACGGGTCTTGTCCATCGAAAGCGCCGAACCGAGCACCCCCGAACCGGTGTATGGCACGTTGAGCGATTCCAGCGCGCCCTGCAGCACGCCGTCTTCACCACCGCCGTGCTGTCCGTGCAGGATGTTGAACACGCGCGCGAAGTGCCCTGCGCGCAGGGCATCCAGCAACGCGGGAATGCCGTCGATCGCGTGCGCGTCGATACCGCGCGCCTGCAGCGCGGCCAGCACGTTGCGACCGGAGTCGAGCGACACCTCGCGCTCGGCCGAGCTGCCGCCCATCACGACCGCAACGCGGCCGAACTGGGCCGGATCCGTGATCTTGTTCCTACCGTCCTTCGCACTCACTTGCTGCTCCTCAAGTTGCCGGTTTGCGCCATGTCCACTGCCGCCGCACCGATGTCGCCAGCACCCAGCAGCAGCAGGAGATCGCCGTCACGCAGCAGCGTCGGCAGGGTTTCCCTGAACTCGCGCGGGTGCTCGATCAAGACCGGGTCGACCTTGCCGCGCGCACGTACGGCACGTGCCAGCGCGCGGCCGTCGGCGCCCGCAATCGGTGCTTCGCCCGCCGGGTAGACATCGGTCAGTACCAGCACGTCGGCCTCGGCCAGCACGTTGGCGAAATCATCCAGCAGGTCGCGCGTGCGGCTGTAGCGATGTGGCTGGAAGCCGACCACCAGCCGGCGGTCCGGCCAGCCACCACGGGCGGCGGCGAACACCGCCGCCAGTTCGCGCGGATGATGGCCGTAATCGTCGACCAGCAGCACGCTGCCCTGGTCCAGTGCGATCTCGCCGCGCCGATGGAAGCGCCGGCCGACGCCCTGGAAATTCTCCAGTGCGCGTGCCATCGCGTCCGCTTCGACGCCAAGCTGCCAGCCGATCGTGACCGCGGCCAGCGCGTTCAGCACGTTGTGCCGTCCCGGCAGGTTGAGCTTCACCGGCAGGGTCTCGGCGCGACCCGGCAGCAGCAGATCGAAATGCATCTCGAAGCCGTGCTGCGAAAGGTTCAGTGCACGCACATCGGCGTCGGCGGCGTCGATGCCGTAGGTCATCACCCGACGCGTGGTGGACTTCGCCAGCACGGCAACTTCGGGATCGTCCACGCACAGCACGGCCAGGCCATAGAACGGCAGCCGGTGCAGGAAGTCGTCGAACGCCTGCTTCACCTCGGCGAAGTCGCCGTGATAGTTCTCCAGGTGATCGGCATCGATGTTGGTGATCGCGGCGATCACGGGCGACAACAGCAGGAACGAACCGTCCGATTCGTCCGCCTCGGCAACCAGGTATTGACCGGTGCCAAGCCGCGCGTTGGCCCCGGCGGCGTTGAGCTGGCCGCCGATCACGAAAGTCGGGTCGTAGCCGGCCTCGGCCAGCACGCTGGCGGTGAGGCTCGTGGTGGTGGTCTTGCCGTGCGTGCCGGCGATGGCCACGCCGCGGCGGAAGCGCATCAGCTCGCCCAGCATCTCGGCGCGTGGGATCACCGGGACGCGCGCGGCGCGGGCGGCGGTCAGCTCCGGGTTGTCCTGCCTGATCGCGCTGGAGGTCACCACGACATCGGCGTCGCCGATGTGCTCGGCCGCATGGCCGACATGCACCGCGATGCCGAGTTGCTGCAGGCGCTGCGCGGTAGGCGAATTCGCGCGGTCCGAACCGGATACCGCGTAACCGAGGTTGTGCAGCACTTCGGCGATGCCGCTCATGCCGACGCCGCCGATGCCGATGAAGTGCACCCGACGAAAGGTGCTCATCAGGTCTTCGTGCGCGAGCAATCGACGCAGCGTCATGCGGCCACCTCGGGACAGGCGGCTTCGATACATGCGGCAGCGATGACTTTCGCCGCGTCGGGTTTGGCCAGCGTGCGCGCGGCTTCGGCCATCGCCAGCAAACGGGTCCGATCACCCAGCAGCGATTCCAGTCGCTGCGCCAGAATCTGTACGTCCAGCTCACTCTCCTGCATCAGTTCGGCGGCACCGGCCGCCATCAAGACTTCCGCGTTGCGCGTCTGGTGGTCGTCGACGGCATGCGGGAATGGCACCAGCACGGCACCGAGTCCGGCCGCGGCCAGTTCGGCCAGGGTCAGAGCACCGGCACGGCAGACGGCCAGATCGGCCCAGCCGTAGCTGCCGGCCATGTCCTCGATGAACGGCACGACCTGCGCCTCGACATCCGCTTTCGCATAGGCCGCGCGCGCTTCGTCCAGACCGCGATTGCCGCATTGGTGCAACACCTCGGGACGCTGGGCCGGCGTCAGCTGCGCCAGCGCCAGCGGCAAGGCCAGGTTCAGCGCACGAGCGCCTAGACTGCCGCCTAGCACCAGCAGCCGCGGCCTGCCGTCACGGCCGGCCAGACGGATGGTCGGCAACGGCAGCGCCGCGATCGCATCGCGCACGGGATTGCCGACCCATTCGGCCTGCGGGAGGGTATCGGCGAAACCGGCCAACACGCGCTTCGCCAGGACGGCCAGCTTGCGATTGGTGAAGCCCGCCACGCGATTCTGTTCATGCACCAGCAACGGCCGACGCAGCAGCCACGCAGCAAGACCGCCCGGACCAGCCACGTACCCACCCATCGACAGCACGCTGCGCGGCTTCACCTTACGCAGCACGGTCAGCGAAGAGAACAGCGCACGCAGCAACATCACGGGTGCCAGCAGACGCGTCTTCAGTCCCTTGCCGCGCAGTCCGCCAACCGCCACGGTGTGCAACGCGATCCGCTGCGCCGGCACCACCTTCGTCTCCATCCCGCCGACCGCGCCCAGCCATTCCACCGGCACGCCCTGCGAACGCAGGCATTCAGCCACGGCCAGCCCGGGGAAGATGTGGCCACCGGTACCGCCGGCCATGATCAGCACGGGTCCCTGAGCGCTCATGCGGCCACCGCCTCGCGAGGCTTGACCGCGACGTTGGCATCGGCCACCGCGGCGGCCGGCAGGCGCGTGGTCATCTTCCGCGCGTCCAGCGCGCGATTGATTTCGAATGTGGCACGCAGCAATACGCCGGCCATCGCACAGGTCAGCGCCATCGACGAACCGCCGTAGCTGATCAGGGGCAATGTCAGGCCCTTGGTCGGCAGCGCACCGAGATTCACGCCGATCGACACGATCGCCTGCATCGCCAGCATCAATGAAATGCCGAACGCGACATAGCCGGCAAAGCGCTGTCCGACTTCCACACCCTTCAAACCCAGATACAGGCCGCGCCCGACCGCCAGCGCAAACAGGCCGACCACCAGCACCACGCCGGCCAGGCCGAGTTCCTCGCCGATCACCGCGAAGATGAAGTCGGTATGTGCCTCCGGCAGATAGGACAACTTCAGTACGCTGGAACCCAGACCCACGCCATCCCACTCGCCACGGCCGATCGCCATCAGCGACTGGGTCAACTGGAAGCCGTCGTTGAACGGATCTTTCCACGGGTCCATGAACGAGGTCAGCCGCTTCATGCGGTAACTTTCGCCCGTCGCCGCCACATACAGCAGCGGCATCAGCGGCAGCCCCATCAGGAACAGGAAGATCGGTCGCGCACCGCCGAGCCAGACCATCGCAATGGTCACGGCGATCACCAGCGTGGCCGAGCCGAAGTCCGGCTGCGCCAGCAGCAGCAGCACGATGACCCCGGCCACCATCACCGGCTTGAACAGGCCCAGGAAACGCGTCTCGACGCTTTCGCGATGGCGTACCAGGTAGCTGGCGATGTAGACCACCAGAATCAGCTTCACCGCTTCCACTGGCTGGAAGGTGGTCACCAGCAGGTTCAACCAGCGCCGCGCGCCGTTGATGCGCATGCCGAAATGCGGCACGAATACCGCCAGCAACAACACGAACGCCAGCAGCATCAGGTGGAATGCATACTTCTCCAGCAGCTTGAGTTCGGTCCGCATGGCCACACCGGCGGCGGCCATGCCCAGGCCGAGGAACAGCAGGTGTTTCCTAAGGAAATAGAACGGGCCGATATGCTGGCTGTCGGCCACCGCGATCGAGCTGGAGGTCACCATCACCACGCCGACGCTGGCCAGGCCGATCAACGCGACCAGCAGCCACAGGTCGTAGCTGCCGCGCGGACCGTTGCGGCGTTTGGCCTGGTTGTTGTCTAGGCCGAACATCAACGCACCTTCAACGTTGCAAGACCAACCAGCACCAGCACCACGCTGATGATCCAGAAGCGCACGATCACCCGCGGCTCCGGCCAACCTTTCAGCTCGAAGTGGTGATGGATCGGCGCCATCCGGAACACACGCTTGCCGGTGAGCTTGAAGCTGGCGACCTGGATCATCACCGACGCGGTTTCCATCACGAACACGCCACCCATCACCAGCAACACAATTTCCTGGCGCACGATCACCGCGACGCAGCCCAGCGCCGCACCCATCGCCAGCGCACCGACGTCACCCATGAAGACCTGCGCCGGGTAGGTGTTGAACCACAGAAAACCCAGCCCGGCACCGGCCAGCGCACCGCAGAAGATCGACAGCTCGCCCGCCCCCGGAATCGACGGGATGCCGAGGTACTCGGAAAACACCTTGTTGCCGGCCAGGTACGCGAACACGCCCAGCGCGCCGGACACCAGCACCGTCGGCATGATCGCCAGGCCATCCAGACCGTCGGTGAGGTTCACCGCGTTGGAGAAGCCAACGATCATGAAATACGTCACCACCACGAAGAACAGACCCAGCGGCAACACCACCTGCTTGAACAGCGGCACGTACAGCGCGGTCTCCGCCACCGGCATGCCGGCAACCGTGGCTGCATGCGGTGCGCTGTAATAAAGGAACAGTGCCGCGCCAAGGCCGAACACCGATTGCCAGAAATACTTCCAGCGGCTGGCCAGCCCGCGGCTGTCCTTCAGCACCAGCTTGCGATAGTCGTCGTAAAAACCGATCGCGCCGAAACTCAGCAACACCGCCAGCACCACCCATACGTAACGATTGTGCAGGTCGGCCCACAGCAGCGTTGCCACACTGACCGACAGCAGGATCATCACCCCGCCCATGGTCGGCGTACCGGCCTTGACCAGGTGTGTCTGCGGACCGTCGCTGCGCACCACCTGACCGGCCTTCAACGCGGCCAGCCGGTTGATCAGCCACGGCCCGCACAGCAGCGACATCGCCAAGGCGGTAAGCGCGGCCATGATCGTGCGGAAGGTGATGTACTGGAACAAATGCAGCGCGGTGAAATGCCGTGCCATCCAGTCGGCCAGTTCAAGCAGCATCGGATGCACCCCCGTCGTCCTGTTTTTCATCACTCGGGCGTGCCCTCAGGGCCACCACCACTTCTTCCATGCCAGCCGAGCGCGATCCCTTGACCAGACAGGTGACGCCTGCATGCAATCGGGACTGCAACGCGGCGATCAACGCGTGTTTGTCGGCGAAGTGCTGGCCGCGTTCACCAAATGCCTCGACCGCGGCCGTACCCAACGGGCCGACCGCGAACAGCTGATCGACACCCCGCTCGCGGGCGCGCTCGCCGATGCCGGCATGCAGGGCGCGCGCATCGGCACCCAGCTCCGCCATGTCCCCGAGCACCAGCCAGCGTTCGCCATCGGCCAGCAGCAGCGTGTCGATCGCCGCCGCCATCGAACTGGGATTGGCGTTGTAGCTGTCGTCGATCAGGGTCCAGCCACCGGGCGTCACTTCGCGGTGCAGTCGACCGGCCACAGCGGAGACCTGCTCCAATCCAGCGACGATGGTAGCCAGCGGCACCTCCAGCGCCAGCGCAACCGCCGCTGCTGCGAGGGCGTTGCCGATGTTGTGGCGGCCAGGCAGCGGCAGGCGCACTGCGGCATTGCCCTGCGGCGTGTTCAGCACGAATCGCGAACCGTCCACACGCTGCTCGATGGTGTCGGCACCGATATCGGCCGGATGATCGAGGCCGAAGCGCAGCACCCTGCGCGTCCCGACAAGGCCGCCGAAGAAACTGGCGAAGGCATCGTCGACATTGATGATCGCCATGCCGTCCGCCGGCAACGCCTGATACAGCGCACCCTTGGTTTCGGCCACGCTTTCGATGCTGCCCATGCGCTCAAGATGCGCCGGCGCGATGAGTGTGACGAGGCCGATATCGGGCCGGGCGATGGCAGCCAGGTAGGCGATGTCACCCGGCTTGCCGGCGCCCATCTCGAACACCGCGTATTCCGTGTCGACCGGCATGGCCAACAGGCTCAGCGGCAGGCCTAGCTCGTTGTTGTAATTGCCGGCACTGACGTGGGTACGGCCATGCAGTGACAGGATCGAGGCGACCAGGGTCTTCACCGTGGTCTTGCCGTTCGAGCCGGTGATGCCGACCACGCGCATGTCGCGCTGCGCACGCACCGCGCTGGCCAGATCGCCCAGCGCCAACTCGGCGTCGTTTACCAGCACCTGCGGCAGATCGCTGTCGACCTTGCGCGTTACCAATGCGGCGACAGCGCCGCGTGCCGCGGCCTCGGCCAGATAGTCGTGACCGTCAGCCCGCTCACCCTTGATCGCGACGAACAAATCACCCGGTTTCAGCTTGCGCGTATCGATGGCCACACCGGTCACTTCGGCATCGCTGCCGAGCAGGCGGCCGTGGGTCCACACCGCGATAGTGCCGAGCCGCATCATGCGCGCGGCTCCCGGCTGATCCGTTCCAGCGCGGCATGCGCCACGGCCAGATCGTCGAACGGGCGCTTGCCAGCTGCGCCGTCCTGATAAGTTTCATGACCCTTGCCGGCGATCAGCACGACGTCACCCGTCCGTGCCAGCTGCAACGCATCCTGGATGGCGGTGGCTCGATCCCGCTCCACGGCCATCGCGCGCGCCGCCGTCATGCCGGCAACGATCTGCGCCACGATCGCGTCGCCGTCTTCGCCGCGTGGATTGTCGTCGGTGACGATAGCCACGTCGGCCAGTTGCGCCGCGATCGCGCCCATCAGCGGGCGCTTGCCGGCATCGCGTTCGCCGCCACAACCGAACACGCAGATCAGCTGTCCCGCGCAATGGGCGCGCAGCGCGGTCAACGCCTGTTCCAGCGCGTCGGGCGTGTGCGCGTAGTCGACCACCACCAGCGGCTGGCCGAGCAAACCACCGAGCCGGCTCATGCGTCCGTTGACCGGCCGCAACTGCCCGATCGCCGCGACAATGCGCTCGAACGATTCACCCAAGGCACCGAGGCAACCGACCACGGCAAGCAGGTTTGCCACGTTGAAGCGGCCCAGCAAGTGGCTGCTGATGGCCCGCGCGCCCCATGGCGTACGCAACTGGAACGTCAAGCCTTCGGCCGACGTGACGATATCGCCAGCGGCGATCTGCGCTTCGCTTGCATCGGCCATGCTGAAACGCAGCGGCATCACGCCGGCCGGCAACTGCTCCGCCAGCTCGCGGCCGAACGCATCGTCGATATTGATGACGGCAGCGCGCAAGCCCGGCCACGCGAACAGCTTCGCCTTGGCCGCGCCGTACGCTTCCATGCTGCCGTGATAATCCAGGTGATCACGGGTGAGGTTGGTGAACGCGGCCACCTCGAAGTCCACGGCGCCTACGCGACCTTGCTCCAGCGCGTGCGACGACACTTCCATCGCCACATGGCTGACCGCGTCATCGCGAAAGTCCGCCAGCCGCGCCTGCACGCTGATCGCATCGGGCGTGGTGCGCTCGCCGTCACGCAGCTGGCCGTGCACGCCGGAACCGAGCGTGCCGATCGACGCGGCGCGATGGCCGAGCAGGGTCAACGCCTGCGCCAGCAACTGCACGCAGGACGTCTTGCCGTTGGTGCCCGTGACGCCGACCATCCGCATCGACTCGCTGGGGCGATCATGAAAACGCGACGCGATCTCGCCGACCTGCGCGTGCAGATCGTCGATCCACAGCAGCGGCACGTCCAGCGGGTCCACATCGTCGACCGCCGGCGCTTCCGCCAGCACTATCCGCGCGCCACGCTGCACCGCGCTGGCGGCAAATTCGATACCGTGTCCCTGGGTGCCGCGCAGGGCGAAGAATGCATCCCCGCGCCGCACCTGGCGCGAGTCCAGCGTCATTCCGGATACCACGATGCGGCCGGCACCCGCCGTCGCGGCAACCTGCGCGTCGGCGATGCCCAGCAGCAACTGGTCGAGATGGCCGGTGCTCATGGGGTCACATCCTCAGGCGCTTCCTCGATGTTCACTGCCACTGGCGGCTTGCTGCCGGTCAGGCCGTCCGGTGACTGCAATGGACCACCGACATACCAGCGCCCGATATTGTCGGGCGGGATATCGAGCAGGCGCAACGCACCAGCCATGACCTTGGCGAAGATCGGACCCGATACCAGGCCGCCGTAATAACTGCCCTTGCGGGGGTTATCGACAACCACCGCCGCCACCAGCCGCGGATTGGTCGCCGGCACCATGCCGGCGAACGCCGCACCGTAGTTGTTCTTCGAATAGCCGCCTGCGGTCGCCTTGTGCGCGGTTCCGGTCTTGCCGGCCACCGTGTAGTTGGCGATCCACGCATAAGGTGCCGCGGTACCGCCCGGCTGGGTGGTGGTTTCCAGCATGCCGACCAGCTCGCGCGCGATCTGCGGGTCGATGATCGTCTTGGCGTCGTTATCGCCACCTTTGATGAAGGTCGGCGAATGCATGACACCGCCATCGGCAATCGTCGCGTAAGCATTGGCCAACTGCAGCACGGTCACGTTGAGGCCGTAGCCGTATCCCAGGATGGCCTTTTCCAGCGGACGCCACTTGACCCCGACTTGCAGATAGCCGGCAGCCTCACCGGGAAACCCGCTATTGGTGCTGTTGCCGAAGCCAAACGCGCGATAGGTGTCGTACATCAAGCTGGTGTCGAGCTGCATGGCGATATGGGCAGCACCGACATTGCTCGACTTGGTGATCACGCCGGTCGGGGTCAGCAGCCCCCAGTTATGCGTGTCGTGGATGTCGTGGCCCTGGAAAAACCAGTGACCACCGGTGGTGTCGATGATCGGACTGGTCGGTGTGTACTTGCCACTGGACAGCGCTGCCGCCAACAGGATCGGCTTGACCGTCGAACCCGGCTCGAACACGTCGGTCATCGAACGGTTGCGCCGCTGCTCGGGTTTGCTGCCGTTGACCGCGTTCGGGTTGTAGGTGGGCAGGTTGACCATGGCCAGCACTTCGCCGGTCTTCACGTCGAGTATCACCATCGAGCCGGAATCAGCCTGGGACTTCTCGAGCGTGTTCTTCAGTTCGCTATAGGCCAGGAACTGGATGCGCCGATCGATGCTGAGCGTGAGGTTCTGCCCCGGTTTGGGCGCACGCACCTGTTCGACATCCTCCACCACGTGACCCATGCGATCGCGGATCACCCGCTTCGCGCCTGGTTTGCCGGCCAGCCAGTCGTCGTAGGCCAATTCAAGGCCTTCCTGGCCACGGTCGTCGATGTTGGTGAAACCGAGCACATGCGCAGTCACGTCGCCAGACGGGTAATAACGCTTGAACTCGCGCTGGCCGTTGATGCCGGGGATGTCCAGATCCAGTACCGCCTGTGCCGCGGCTGGTGCCATCTGCCTGCGCAGGTAGACGAACTCGCGGTCGGCGCGCTGCACCAGCTGCGCTTTCAGACCGTCTGCATCCACACCCAGCGCCTGCGCCAGCTGCGGAATGCGCTCGTCGTTGTCCAGTACCACGGATGGGTTGGCCCAGATCGACATCATCGGGGTCGACACCGCCAGCGGCTCGCCGTTGCGGTCGAAGATGGTGCCTCGCGATACCGGTATTGGCACTTCGCGCAGGAAACGTGCATCGCCCTGGCGCTGGTAGAACTGCTTGCGCACGACCTGCAGGTCGAACGCACGTGCGACCAACCCGATCGACACCAGCCCCAGCAACCCAACCACCACGACCATGCGCTTGCGCGCGCTGGGTCCGGCCGCATGTCGGCGGCCTTGCCGGGCGGCGGGCTTGGCGTGATTGCGCCAGCTCATCAGCGCAGCAACCGGATGTCTTGCGGGCGCGGATCGACCATGCCCAGCTTCTGCCGGGCCTCGTCGTCGATGCGCCGCGGTTCGGCATAGGTGGCCTGCTCCAGTTCGAGCTTGCCGTATTCGATGTTCAGCTCGTCACGCTGGTTTTGCAGCGCGGTCAGGTTGACGAACAGCACCCGGCTTTCATGGCGCGTCCATACCACGCCCAACGCGCTGGTCAGCACCGCCGCCAGCAGCATCAGCAGAAACAGGGCGCCGATGACCTTCATGCGCGGGCTCCTTCAGGCAACTTCTCTGCCACGCGCAGCACGGCCGAACGTGAACGCGGATTGGCCGCAAGCTCGGCATCGGACGGAAATTGAGCCTTGCCGACCGCGACCAGACGCGCCGGCGTCGGTGCCACCGGGGGACCGCGCCGGCTGTTCTGCACGCGGCCGGACTGATCACGGATGAACAGTTTCACCGCGCGATCTTCCAGCGAATGGAAGCTGATCACCGACAGCCGGCCTCCGGGCCTGAGCCGCTCGAGCGCGGCATTCAGGCCCTGCTGCAAGGCATCCAGTTCGCCGTTCACGCGAATGCGCAACGCCTGGAAACTGCGCGTGGCCGGGTGTTTGCCCGGTTCGCGTCGACCGACCACACGTTCGATCAGTGCAGCGAGCTGGCCAGTGCGGGTGAACGGAGTGGCATCGCGATCGGCCACGATCGCCCGGGCGATGCGCCGGCCGTGGCGCTCCTCGCCGTAGTTCCACAGCACCTCGGTGATTTCGCGCTCGCTGGCATGCGCCAGGAAGTCCGCCGCGCTCTCGCCCTGGGTGGTATCCATGCGCATGTCGAGCGGCGCGTCGGCCATGAAGCTGAAACCGCGCGCGGCTTCGTCCAGCTGGGGTGATGAAACACCGAGATCAAGCAGCACGCCGTCCAGGCCGGCCGCAGTCTCGTCCCACTCGGCCATGCTGGAAAAATTGGCATGCCGGATCGACACCCGCGAATCGCCTGCAAACTCCGCCTGCGCCGCGGCGATGGCCGTGGGATCGCGATCCATCAACAGCAGCCGGCCACCAGGACCGAGACGCGACAGTACGGCGCGGGCGTGACCGCCGCGACCGAACGTTCCATCGAGATAACGCCCGTCAGACTGCACGGACAGACCCTCCACCGCTTCACCCAGCATCACCGGGATATGCCGCAACTGCTGCTCGGCCATGCCGCGCACTCCCGTCCCATCCCTCATGTATTGCTGCGCCCCGTTACAGGCGCAGTACGGCCATTTCGTTTGTGATGTCGTCTTCGCCGATGCTCTGGCGGATCTTGGCCAGGTGGGCCTGTTCGCTCCACAACTCGAACTTGTTACCCATGCCCAGCAGCACCGCCTTTTTTTCTATGCCCGCGGCGGCACGCTGGCTGGCGGGCAAAAGCACCCGCGCGGCGCCATCGGGCTCGACCACGGCTGCCGCACCGACCAGCTTCATCTGCATGTCGCGATGCGCCGCCTTCACCTTGGGCAAGGCGTTCACCTGATCGCGCACCTGTTCCCATTCGGCATGCGGGAACAGCCACAGGCAGCCCGGTTCGAAGGGGTTGTAGGTGATCACCAGACGATTGGCGCACTCGCCCGCGACCTGCTCCCGATACATGGTCGGGATGGCCAGGCGGCCCTTGTCGTCTACGGTGATGGCGGTTTCGCCTTGGAACACGATCGGATGACTCCACTAAAACCCACGATTTCACACTGGAACCCACGATAGTCTCGCCCTATGAGACTGTCAAGGGAATTTTGCTTGTGAATCAAGGAGTAAAGGCAGAATGCTGACCGAATGTGCAGCATATTCTCAAGAACACCAGCAAGGTGTTTGAATGCAGAGAATTTTTTATAAACTCAACTGCATATATTCAACACAAAAACGGGCGAAATCCGTGCAGTGGAGCGCTTCGCGGATGAATCGCCGTTCACACAGACACCCACATCACCGACGCACTCAAACCGCGTCCGTGATGTGGGTGTTTCGAAGAGGTGGAGTCGGCCTGTAAGCCGGGTTCTGTACGTCTTGCGACGCGACAGTCATTCCTCTCGGCCAGGTGTCGCCACCTGGCTCCAGCAACCTACCCGGGAACAACGCGGGCCGCGTTATCGTTCCCCTATTTGGTCTTGCTCCGAGTGGGGTTTACCGTGCCGTACGACGTTGGCCCCGTACGCGGTGCGCTCTTACCGCACCCTTTCACCCTTACCTGTGCCCTTGCGGGCCATCGGCGGTCTGCTCTCTGTTGCACTGGCCGTCAGCTCACGCTGCCCAGGAGTTACCTGGCACTCTGCCCTGCGGAGCCCGGACTTTCCTCGATGCGCTTGCGCGCGACGCGACTGTCCGGCCGACTCCACCGCCGAGTTTACAGGAACACGGCAACGGGAAACGGCGCAAGCCAGGCAACGCCGCGCGCGTCGTCATGCATTTTGCGCCGGCCAACCGAACCCGACCTTTGTGCTGCCCTATCCGTTCACCGTTCACCGCTCCCGGCTTCATAAAGCGCCTTCCGCGGCGCCCCGCTGATCACCGCGGCCAGCTTGGCCGCTTTCGCTGGCGGCAATTCATCGCGCAGAATCGCGAAGATGCGCTGACCTTCGGCCAGTTTTGCATCGGCTTCCTCGCCACGACCAGCAACCAGGACCACGCATTCGCCACGCTGCTGATCGGGATCGGCGGCGACCCGTGCGGCAAGCTCCGTCAGTGGCTCGCCCAGCACCGTCTCGAACATCTTGGTCAGTTCGCGCGCCAGCACCGCCTCGCGATCGCCACCGAAGACATCACGCATGTCGGCCAGGCTTTCGGCGACCCGATGCGACGACTCATAGAAAATCACCGTGCGCGCATCACCGGCGAGCTCCTGCAGACGACTGCGCCGCGCCGCCGCCTTCGGTGGCAGAAAACCCTCGAACACAAAACGATCACTCGGCAGGCCTGCCACCGACAACGCGGCAATCGCCGCGCAAGCGCCCGGCACCGGGATGCAACGGATGCCCGATGCGCGCGCTGCACGCACCAGTCGAAAACCCGGGTCGCTGATCAACGGCGTGCCTGCATCGGAAATAAGCGCCACCGAATCCCCGCCCTGCAGACGTCGCACCACCGCTGCCACGGCGTCGCGCTCGTTATGTTCGTGCAACGCGATCAAGGGCGTATCGATATTGTGGTGAACCAGCAAGGGCCGGCTGTGGCGAGTGTCTTCGGCGGCTATAACCGTGACCGCGCGCAGGGTCTCGATCGCGCGGGCGGACAGATCATCACGATGACCAATCGGGGTGGCCACCACCCACAGGCAGCCTGGCTGAACAGATGACATCGAGAACTCCTACGCCGAAAGCCGGCAGGTCGATCGGCTATGATCGCGCATTGACGATCATGACGAACAAGGGATTTCCCATGCGCCTCATGCGCCTCTCGCGCACCGCCGCGATCGGACTGCTGTTTTCAGTTGCGCTGGTGGCCTGTGTGCCGATGAACGCACCGCGCTCACCGGCTGAACTAGCGGCCGCGCAGGATGCCGAAGCACTGAGTCGCCAAGGCCAGTACGATCAGGCCGCACAGGCCTATCTGGCGCTGGCCGCGCAGTCCTCCAGCCGCGCCGACAGCTATCGCCTGCTGGCCGCCGAGGCATGGCGGGAAGAGGGCCAGCTCGCGCATGCCGGCCCCGCGCTGGCCATCGTCAACCGTCAACGCCTGACTGGCGATCAGCCACTGCGCCTCGACCTGCTGCAGGCCGAACTGGCCCTCGATCAACATGACACCGCGACCGCCCTGCGTCTGACCACCCAGCCGAACGTCACTGTACCGGCGGAGCTGCAACTGCGCCTTCTTGAGTTGCGCGCCCGCGCGATGACGGCCAGCGGCGATCGCTGGGGTGCGGCGCGTACTCGCGTGCAGATGGATGATCAATTGAGCGGCTTCGACCACGCGCAGAATCGCAAGGAGATTCTCGAACTGCTCAGCCAGGTCGGCGTGGATCCACTCAAGCAACGCGCTGCCGCGATGAAATCGGGCGACCGCATGTTGCCGTGGGTCAACGAGGCGCTGAGCCAACTCGGCGTCGCCGTGGCGCAGCCGCCACCGGAACTGCAGCAACCGGTCGGCACCCTGCTGCCGGGCGCCGACGCCAACGTGCGCGAAGGCTACAAGGTACCGGCACAGATCGCCTTGCTGCTGCCCAGCGATGGCAATTACGCGGCAGCCAGCACGTCGATACGTGAAGGCTTCTTTGCGGCCTATCTCGATGCGGCGCGCAACCATGCACCGCGCCCCTCGGTACGCGTATATGACAGCACGGGCACCGCCGACGGCGCGATCAAGGCTTATCAACAAGCCGTCAGCGATGGCGCCAAACTGGTGGTCGGTCCATTGACCCGTGGCGAAGTGGCCGCGGTATTCGGGCAACCGCAACTGCCGGTACCGCTGCTGGCCCTGAATCACCCCGATGACCGGCAACTGCCCACCGGGGAAACCAGCGAGTTCGGATTGCTGCCAGAAACCGAAGGCGCCCAGGCCGCCGATCGCATGGTCGATCGAGGCCTGCGTCGGGTGTACGTGATGATCACCGGCGACGATTTCGCCCAGCGTGCGGCCAGCGCCTTCAAGGCTGAACTGGCTGCCCGTGGCGGCGAACTTGCCGGCATGACGCCCCTGCCGGCCGGGACAGCCAGTTACGCCGGCGTACTCGCCGGACTGCACCTGCCCACCACGAGCTCCACTACCGCATCCGCAGATACCGGCATCTTCATCAGCATGCGCCCCGCACAAGCGCGGTTGTTGCTGCCACAACTTCACATCGCTCAGGTGAACCTACCGGTATTCGCCACCTCGCACATCTACGCAGGCAACGACGATGCCGCAGCCAACAACGATCTGAACGGCGTGGAATTCTGCGACGCTCCATGGCTGTTCGATGCCCAGCCCGGCTTGCCTAGCCACGACGACATCGCCGCCCGCCTGCCCGCTGCCAATGGCGGTGGCGCGCGCCTGTTCGCCTTCGGCATGGACGCGTGGAATCTGGTGCCCTACCTCGACTGGCTACGTGCACATCCCGGCAGCTACGTACCCGGCGCCAGTGGCCAACTCACCGCCGACCAATTCGGCCGCGTGCGCCGCGTGCTGATCTGGGCACAGTTCCAGAACGGCCTGGCCCGACCACTCAGCGGTAACCTGCAGATGGATGATGTGCCATCCGGCACACCGCCCACGACCGTCGAACCCGCACCCGCCACTTCGTCGAGCGACGCCGCCCAGCCCGTCTCAGGCTGATGCGCGCCGCCGGCAACGACTTCGAGGAACGTGCCTGCGTCGAGCTGGAACGTGCCGGACTGAAACTGCTGGCGCGCAACTACACCACGCGCCACGGCGAACTGGATCTGGTGATGCGCGACGGCGACACCATCGCGTTCGTCGAAGTGCGCTATCGCAAGAATGCCAGCCACGGTGACGCCGCCTCTTCGGTCACCGCCAGCAAACAGGCCAAACTGATCCTCGCCGCGCAACACTGGCTGGCCGCTCATCCACAGCACGCACGTCGCGCATGTCGCTTCGACGTGGTCAGCTACGACGGTCCTGCCGACGCCATCAGGCACGCCTGGTTGCGCGGAGCGTTCGAGGCAGGTTGACGCAACGCACCTGATACTGAGTCATCCCCACCGCATTTCGCGCTGTCTTGTTGACGACAGTTCCAGACGCGCGGCGACTCGTGCCGTCGCCTTTCCCTGACATTCTCATTGTGGCGCCGCATCGTCCAGACATGCGCCATGTGGGCGCGGGACTACACTTCCACGGCGCGCTTCAACAGCCGCTCGTAAGAAAGCGCCTACAGCCTTCACGCATGCGCTTGTCCTATATTTGTGTTGTTCGAATTTTTGAGACGCAATTGGCAAAACAGCCGCCAAATGCGTGAAAGAATTTAATCGACCATACGCTGGGGTATTGCGGCAGCGCGAAAAGCCGCCAAGCTCGACACGCAGATCCATGTGCAGCTTTCGTCGGGTTGCAGTCGATGATGAATCAAATTTAGGGGACGCCGCCGTGCGTCCTGGTACAGGGGCTAGACGAATGGAATCGAACGACTTACGTGCGGAAGTTTGTATTCCGCAACGCCATCACGGCGTAACAAAAGATCACGGCCGATGTCTTGGGTCGATTTCGTTGCGCTCCGATTTCCTTGCGCCTCGTTGCTCTCAAGGCAAATCGCTCCACTCACCAAACACTGCCTGTAACGACGGTGCCTTTGGCGTACCTGAAAATTATCTGATGCGACGAGGAACCTGATCCCTGGCGACTGCGGATCAGTCACACATTCCCTGGTGCAAGCATTCACATGCGTTCGGGGATGAGACCAACGCAAAAACTCGTGGCTCATGATGACAATTCAACTACTCGATGCGGACAAAACGTGGAAATGAAGTTCTGGAATCGCACCTTTAAAGGCAGCCTGATCATCGCGACCATCGCTTTGGCAGGATGCGGAACCCCGGCAGCCAAAAACTTCGGTGGCAGCTGGAAGCCGGTGAACCACTTTCGAGAGCAACCCACCGAAATACCGTTGACGGCCGCTTATACGTTCTACGCGGCCCCCATGGATGAAACGCTCAAGACGATGCTTACCCGCTGGGCAGGCGACTCCGGGCGTGAGTTGTCATATCAGCTTCCTTTCGACGTGACTCTGTACACGCCGGTCTCGAGCATTCGCACAACCGACCTGGATGCAGCGGCCCAGCAACTGACCACCATCTACGCCGCGCAAGGCGTGTACGTCTCTGCCACCGACCGAAAGATCCTGGTTCGACCAGCCAACACTGTTAGCAGCACCGCTGATGAGAAGAGCGCTCCCGCAGCGTCAGCGTCCGTATCAACTCCCGCCAAGCCGGCAGGCACCCAATGAACAAGGAAGTTATCAAGCTGCAGATCAGCAAGGCGAGCGCTCTCTGATGGTCAATCGAAAATCATCCAGCCGCAAAGTCGACGAAGCGGTATCCAGGTCCGTCAACTTCGAGCTGACCATCGCAGACATCGCCAAACGCAGCGAGCGGCGAGCATGGTGGGTTGCCTTCACCGCCATCGGCATGGCGTTGATTCTGGCCGGCGGCTACTACTACATGCTGCCGCTCAAGCAAAAAGTGCCGTACCTGATCATGGCGGATGCCTATACCGGCACAGCCACCGTTGCCAGTCTGGATGGCGATTTCGCCATGCGCGGCATAACCACCCGAGAGGCGGTGAACCGCAGCAACGTCGCTCACTTCATGCTGGCCAGAGAGTCTTACGACTGGGCACTGGTGAACCTGCGTGATTGGAAAACCGTGCAGACCATGGCTTCCCCTGCGGTCAAGGCGGAATACACGGCAATGTTCGTCTCGAACAATCCAGACGGCTGGGTCAAACAGTACGGCAAGGATAGGTCTATCCGCGTCAAGCTACTCAGCATTCAGCTGATTGGCGGTGGCCCTGGCGTGACACCTCGCGGCGCTACAGTGCGTTTCCAGCGCAGTCTTTTCAACAAATCAAATGGCACCACCCTGCCATTGGACAACAAGATCGCCACGATCGAGTTTACCTACAAGGAGAATCTGGAGATGGACGACCAGAATCGGATCGAGAATCCGCTGGGATTCTGGGTAACGAGTTACCGGGTAGACGACGACTACGCCACCGCGCCACCAGCGGAAATCCCGGGGCCGCCCGTCGCTCCGCAGGCCGCCGCGCCGACATTCGCCGCTCCTGCAAGCCCGGTGACCACCGCCGCAGCGACCTCGGCTCCGACAACGTCTACCGATTCCGCCACGGGAGCGGCTCGCCAATGAAACGATCAAGTCTCTGGTGCCTAGGATTGACTCTGTGCATTGTCTCTGCCATGGCACCCTCCATAGCATCGGCGCAGGTACTGACACGCTACCAGTTCAAGCCTGACAGTATCTATCCAGTAAACACGGGCTTGGGTATCACCACACAGATCGAGCTCAGCCCCAACGAAAAAGTGCTCGATTACAGTACCGGTTTCAGCGGTGGATGGGATCTTACCCGCCGTGAAAACGTGTTCTACCTGAAGCCCAAGAATGTTGATGTGGACACCAACATGATGGTGCGCACTGCAACGCACTCCTACATCTTCGAACTCAAGGTAGTGGCAACTGACTGGAAGACGTTGGCGCAGGCCCGCCACGACGGTGTGCAGTACAAGATCGCCTTCACCTATCCAGCCGATACCAGCTTCGCCAACGAAAAGAAAAAGCAGCTGCAGGCGGCTGCACAGGACAGCACCCTGCGATCTGACCGCAGTTACAACTTTGACTACGACTACGCCACCAAGAGCAAAGCGGCGCCATGGCTGATTCCCGCCAACGTCTACGACGATGGCCGTTTTACGTATATCAAGATGAGCGATCTGAAGGCATTCCCGACCGGCGATTTTCCCGCCGTTTACATGCGCGAGCACGAGCACGGCGAAGACTCGCTGGTGAATACCACCGTGGAAGGCAACACCATCGTCGTTCACGGCACCTATAGCTATCTGGTCATCCGCCACGGCAATGATGTCGTCGGCCTGCGCAGGAATACTAAAAAGTGAATACCCCCCAGTATCCCGAAGACGATCGCGTTGGCAACGAGCAGGCGCAGGCCGCCTCTCGTGACCGGAACGAGGCGGCGCCAGGCAATCCCTATGCTAACCAATACCAACGGAGTGCCGAACCTGATCTGGATGCTGGCGCGCCTGAGCTGCGTAGCAATGAGCTGCGTCAGATGAATCGTCGGGCGCTGCTCCTGTTGGGTGCCGTCGTATTGCTGCTGCTGTTCCTGGCTTTTTGGCTGATCAGCGGCGCAGGCAAGAAGAGCGATCAGTCCAAACCGCGCGAGGAAAAGGTGACGGTGGCCGAGGCGCCGACATCTCTTGCCGTGCCACAGTTGCCTCCTACGCCACCGCCGCAGCCAGCGCCCCAACCTATTCCATTGATGCCTGAGTCCCCGTCGAACAAGCAGGATCCCGCACCAAGCGGCCCCACCCTGCTGCAGCGCCGGATCACTGCCAGTAGCGCCGACACTAGCGATGGCGAGTCGTCCAATCCACTGGCTGCGCAGCAACTACCCGGGAAAAAACTACCGGGCGACGCTGATTCCAAGCCCACCAGCGCTGAGCCACTGACCCATCCGGACACTCTGATGCAGCGCGGAACCTACATACGCTGTGTTCTGGAAACGCGCATTATTTCGGATATCCCCGGTTTCAGCACCTGCCTGGTCACCGAGCCGGTGTACTCCTTCAACGGCCATACCTTGCTGCTTCCAAAGGGCTCCAAGCTGCTGGGCAGCTATAGCGGCGGCCCTACCGGCGATCGAGAAGCGGTGATATGGGATCGCATCATTACACCCACCGGTATCGACGTGAACATGTCCAGCCCTGGCATTGACAACCTCGGCGGTGCAGGTGTGCCCGGTTACTACGATGCCCACTGGGGCAAGCGTATCGGCTCGGCATTGTTAATCAGTTTGCTCAGCGATGCCTTCAAATACGAAGCGGCCGAGCACGGGCCTCGCAGCACCACCATAAGTAACGGTGTCGTGACCCAAACCCCATTCGAAAGCAACACCGCTCAAACCATCCAGAACCTGGCCGATCAGGCCGTTCGTGAAGCCGCGAATCGCCCGCCGACGGTCACCATAAACCAGGGCACCGTTATCTACGTCTACGTGACCAAGGACGTGGACTTCAGCGGCGTGGTTGCTCGCTCCTGACACGCTAGCCTCAACCCGAATAGCCAAAGAACCAAATGACATAGCGATGGAAGACGTCACCACCCACATCTCGAATGACTTTCTCGACTACCAGTACGAGGTACTGGGCGTGCGCGAATACATGGCCTCTCCCGAGGTCACCGAGATCTGCATCAACCGTCCCGGCGAGCTGTACCTGGAAAGTCGCGGTGGCTGGCAGCGGGTGGAGGTGCCTTCGCTTACCTACGAGCGGGCGCGACAGTTCTGCACTGCCGTGATCAACGAAAGCAATACCGGCCAACGCATTACGGACGTGGATCCGGTGGTGTCACTGACCTTTCCCACCGGACAGCGCGCCCAATTCGTGATTCCACCAGCCTGCGAAGCAGGCTTCGTCTCGATCACCATCCGGCTGCCGTCCAAACAGCTCAAGACGCTGGAGCAGTACGAAAGCGACGGCTTCTTCGACGAGATCGTGGAGATCAGCCACGGCCTCAGCGATCTGGACAGTCAGCTTCTGGAGCTGCGCGCGGCGCGAAGCTACGCCGAGTTCTTCCGTCAGGCGGTGCTCGGCAAGAAAAATATCGTGGTTTCCGGCGCCACCGGCAGCGGCAAGACCACCTTCATGAAATCCCTGGTCAACCACATCCCTGCCGACGAGCGGCTGGTTACCATCGAGGACGCGCGCGAGTTGTTTATCGAGCAGCCCAACGTGGTACATCTCCTCTATTCCAAGGGCGGCCAGAGCACCAGCAACGTCACCGCCAAAAGCTGCATGGAAGCCTGCCTGCGTATGAAGCCCGACCGCATCATCCTGGCTGAGTTGCGCGGCGACGAATCGTTCTACTTCATCCGCAACTGCGCCTCCGGCCATCCCGGCTCCATCACCAGTTGTCACTCCGGCAGTACCGAACAGACCTGGGACCAGCTCGCACTGATGGTCAAAGCCTCCGCCGAGGGTGCCGGGCTGGAGTTCAACATCATCAAGCGCCTGTTGATGATGACCATCGACATCGTGGTGCACATCAAGGCACACGGCGGACGGCGCTGCATCACCGGCATCGATTTCAACCCCCAGCGCGGCCACGAGGAGCATTGAATGTTGCCCGGAATGGAAATGCTGGCTTGCCCTAATCTCGCCGTCTCCCCCGAGGTGATGCAGCATATCGTGCATGTCGAATCCAGCGCCAATCCCTACGCCATCGGCGTCGTCGGTGGCCAATTGGAGCGTCAGCCAAAAAATCTTCCCGAAGCGCTGGCCACGGTTCAGATGCTCGATACCAAGGGCTACAATTTTTCAGTGGGTCTGGCTCAGGTTAATCGGGCCAACCTCGGTCGTTACGGACTCGACTCGTATCAGAAGGCGTTCAGCGCTTGCGCCAACCTGTCTGCTGGCGCGCATATTCTGGCTGACTGCTATGCCAGCGCACACGGCGACTGGGGCAAGGCCTTCAGCTGCTACTACTCCGGCAACTTCAGCACCGGCTTCCGCGACGGCTATGTGCAGAAGGTTTACGCCTCGATTAACCGCGAGGCCAACGAGCCAAGAAAGATGATGGCTGCTTCGGCACCTGCCTCAGAGGCCATTGCGCTGCGCTCGCAACCAGCGGCGCCAACAACGGCCCAAATACCAACGCTTGCAGCCGACCTCAAGCCCGTCACCGTCTACGCCCCAGGTGGCGCCAACTACCGCGTTGCCCTGCGCAGCATGGCGATCGACGCGGCCGCGACAGCTACGGTACCCGCGATTGTCGCGGCGATCAGCCATCCCCCGTCCGCGCAGGCACCCGCTCTCTTGGGGCTGCCGCCAAGCAGCTCCATCGACGCGAACACCAATCAAACCACGCTGGCAGCGCCAGGACGGGTAGACGCCTTGTCAGCGTCGACCTTGGCTGCCATCGACCACTCCCCCGCTGCAACTGGCGAAAACTCGTCGAACGATGCCGTGTTTGTTCCTAAAGTTCGGGGCCCCAATGACGTCGCCGGTGCTTCTACATCCGCTGAATCGACCCCGACCGTGACCCGGAAAATATCCTCCAATGCAGGCGCCGATCAAGCCGACCTTCGCCAGGAGCAGCGCGATGCCGCTTTTGTCTTTTGAAACCAGGGCACTGCCCAACCTGCCGTTTTTTTATTTCTATCCGGCGCGCACCTCGGTACACGCCATCTTGGCCTCATGGCCGCCCAGCGTCGCGGGGTAACTCGGGACATAACGTAGCTCGCACCGACGCCGCCCAACGCGGTCGAACCTGAACCGGCTGTCGCCACCCGTCTGGCGTACTGCTTTAACTATCGACAAGGAAAATCAGATGGCTATCCACTCGCTCGGCAACGAAAGCATTCTGCACTCTCAGCGCACGCGGCTTTTCATGATCATGTGCATCATGGCTTTCATTACGTTAGTGCTCCCTAGTTTGGCCATGGCGCAAGGCACGCCTGACGCAACATCGACGGTTTGCGGCTTCGCCAGCAGTATTAACAAAATCCTCAATGCCATTTCGATCATTGTTGTCACGATCGCGGTGATCTTTTCCGGATACCAGATCGCTTTTGCGCACAAGCGAATCAGCGACGTGGCTCCCGTCATGATCGGCGCCATTCTGATCGGTGCTGCAGGGCAGATCGCAAAACTGTTTCTCGCCGACAGCACTACCGCATCCGGCGCCACCCAATGCACCGCTAACCTGATTACTCACGCACTTAACTTCTATGCATAAAAACCCGCTATTTCGCGGCTGCACCCGCCCGCCAATGTTTATGGGTGTGCCGTACATACCCTTCTTCATGGGTGCGGGAGGGTGCTTTCTGCTGGCGGTGTACACCAACTTCCTCTACCTCCTGCTGCTGCCGGTGGTGATCTTCATCATGCGGCAGATGGCACGCCGCGACGAGATGATCTTTCGGTTGTTGGGCCTGCGCCTGCAGTTCCGTACGCGGGTAAGAAACCTGGGCGATAACGACGGCATGTGGGTTTTCACCCCAAACAACCATCGCGGCCAGGGCCAAGACAAATCGTAGTTTTCCCCGATGCCCTGATTGCAAGATCAGGGCATCACTTCGGACCCGAATCATGGCTAAACCCAACTTTAGACCCGACACCTCCATCGCCGAATTCCTGCCGCTGTCCACGCATGTATCACCCACCGTGCTGAAGACCACCGGCGGGGATTTTCTGCTGGCATGGCGTCTCGGTGGACTGCCTTTCGTGGGGCGCGAGGAGTGGGAGATCGATCACCGCCACAACACCTTCAACCGTCTGCTGCAAACACTGCGGGCACCGGACTTCGTCAACGTGGCGTTCTGGGTGCACGACGTGCGCCGACGCCGCCGTTTGAAAGACCACAGCCACTTTGATCACAGCTTCAACCAGCAGATGTCGGACACCTATTACGATGCTCTCTCCGCCCAGAAGCTGATGCAAAACGAGCTATATCTCACGATGATGTATCGCCCCATCGTCGGCGGGAAACGCTTCGCAGAAAAATCCAGCGACGTCGGACGACTGGAATCCCAGCAATTGGACGCAGTGAACACTACGCTGGAGCTTGCCGGCAACGTGGAAGCCGTGCTCAAAGATTACGCACCGTATCGTTTGGGCATGTACGAGGCCAGCAACGGCGTCGTGTTCTCCGAAGCGCTAGAGCTTTATGGCTACTTGCTCAATCGCATCGACGAGCCGGTACCGGTGCTCAATACGCCCGTCTACAACTATCTGGCGGTAAGTAAACAGCGCTTCTCGGCCAAGACAGGTGACTTCGTAATCACCACACCCGAGGGTAAAAATCACTTTGGTGCCATGCTCAACATCAAGGAATACACCGATGGCACCTATCCCGGCATCCTGAATGGCTTGAAGTACCTGGATTTCGAATACGTCATCACCCACTCCTTCAGTCCCATGGGTCGCCACGACGCATTGAAGGCGCTCGATCGTACCAAGGGCATGATGATCTCCTCCGGCGACAAGGCTTTTAGTCAGATCGCAGAACTTGATCACGCGATGGACCAACTCGCGTCGGGCAATTTCGTACTGGGTGAATACCACTTCTCCATGGCCATTTACGCCCCCAGCCAGGAGGCACTTTCCCAGCAGATCGCGACTACCCGGGCAGAGCTTTCCAACGCCGGCTTCGTCTCGGTCAAGGAAGATCTGGCCGTCACCGCCGCCTTCTACGCCCAGTTTCCAGGCAACTGGAAATATCGCACCCGGTTGGCCAACATCAGTTCGCTCAACTTTCTGGGCCTGTCACCGTTGCACAACTTCGCCACCGGCAAGAAAGAAAACAATCCCTGGGGCGACTGCGTCACCACCCTGCAAACCACCAACGGTCAGGCGTACCACTTCAACTTCCATGCCACCCACCCTGCGGAGAATTCGCTGGGCGAAAAAGCCATCGCCAACACCATGGTGATTGGCAAATCCGGTACCGGCAAAACCGCGCTTATCAACTTTCTGCTCAGCCAGGTGCAGAAGCTCAAGCCTTCGCCCACCATTTTCTTCTTCGACAAGGATCGCGGCGCAGAGATCTTCGTACGCGCCTGCGGCGGCAACTACCTCGCGCTGGAAAACGGCAAGCCCACCGGCTTCAACCCATTCCAGTGCGAGCGCACCGAAGCCAACGCCCAGTTTTTGGCCGAACTGGTCAAAGTCATGGTGGGTAAAAGCATCTACAGTTCGCGCGAGGAAGAAGACATCTTCCGTGCAGTCGAGAACATGCTCGACACGCCAATGCACTTGCGCACCATGACAAATTTCCAGAAGAGCCTGCCCAACATGGGCGACGACGGACTCTTCATCCGCATGCGCAAGTGGACCGCCGGCAATTCGCTGGGCTGGGTCTTTGACAACCCCGTCGACACCATCGATCTAGAAAAAGCCAACATCATCGGCTTCGACTACACCGAGCTGATCGATAATCCCGAAGCGCGCGTGCCGGTCATCAACTATCTGCTGCACAAGCTGGAGGCGCTGATCGATGGCCGTCCGCTGATCTACGTGATGGATGAATTCTGGAAGATTCTCGATGGCAAGGGCGGACTCAAGGAGTTCGCCAAGAACAAGCAGAAAACCATTCGTAAACAAAACGGCTTGGGCATCTTCGCCACACAGAGTCCGGAGGACGCTCTGGCCAGCGATATTGCTGCCGCGCTTATCGAGCAGACAGCCACGATGATTCTGCTGCCCAATCCCAACGCGAGCCGCGAGGACTACGTCGGCGGCCTCAAACTCACCGACGCGGAATACCAGGTAGTGGTGAGCCTGGACGAACGGTCGCGTTGCTTCCTGGTCAAGCAAGGCCATGCCAGCGCCGTGTGTCAGCTCAATCTTCGCGGCATGGACGACGCGCTGGCCGTCATATCAGCTTCCACTGACAACATCGAGATCATGCACGACGTGCTGCGAGATCGTGCAGCGGTAGAAGGTGTGACCACCGACGAATTGCGCCCGGAGCAATGGCTCAACGACTTCTATGAAAACCGCAAGGGTAGCGGAAAATCCCGTCCCACCCAGCCACCCCAATCAAATAGACCGACCCGTTCGGCGACAAACTAACACCACATCAACTTCAGCCAGAGGGATGCGCCATGCAACGTCCATCAATCTGTTCCATCTCCTTTCCTCGCGCGACGCGGCAAGCGGCGCTTGTCCTCGCCCTTGCTGGCACCAGCATTGCCAGCGGCAGTGTCCATGCTCAAACGGGGGTACTGGTCGCCGACACTATCAATCAAAAAACAAACGCAGCAATGGCCGTGTTCCAGAAAGGCGCACAGTATGCAAACGCGGTAGCTCAATTGAAACAGCTGATGTCGCAAATCCAGGGCCTGACCACCGGGATGTCGCTGTTGCCAAACACGATGCAGCACGCCGACGCCGACTCCCTGATCCAGATGAATTGCGCCGGCGCTTCCGGAACAAGCCTGGTTGGCAGCCTGATGAATGACCTCGCATCATCCATCAGTCCCACCCAGCCGATCGCCCAGAGCCAAATGCAAATCTGCGCGAAGCTCATCACGACCCAAGTCGACAAATACAACAAGACGGTGGACATGCTTAACCAGCTCAACACCTATAGCACCATGTACAGCAAGGTGGAAGCAGTGGGAAATTCGATAAGCACCTTCGCGGATTCTGGCCGCGCGAACAATCAGGCCGCCAACTACAACAACGCACTCACCACGCAAATGGCCAATTGGGACAGCCAGATGAAGGCCGACGATGCCATCATCAAAACGTTGGAAGCCCAGCAATCACAATTGTCTAAGGCAGCCTTTGGCGCCCATCCGGACCTCTTGGGTGAAGCAACACAGGCAGTTGCACTGAAAGCCGCGTTCAGCATCGGCAACTAAGCTCATTCATATACAGCAAGTAGAACAAAATTTTAGGAACACACTTATGAATCTCATGTTCTACGTGCTGGTCTACGACTACCTGAATGACAAGATCAATACCTTCGGTTCCACGCTCATGGGCAACGTGATGAGCGTGGTGAGTGCCGTTGCGCTGATCTTGGTCACCATATGGATCATGGTCCAGGGCTACCGCATGATCACCGGGCAGTCGCGCGAGCCGATGATGGCGTTTGTGGTCAACGGCGCCCGGATTGCGTTGATCGTCAGCTGCGCTACCACCATGTCGATCTTCGGTTCCAACCTGCATAATCTGTTCACCAGTGAACTGCCCACCAGCCTCAACCAGATGTTTACCGGCAGTGGCCAGACGATCCAGCAGAGCATCAACAATAACCTGGCCAAAACCGTGCTGGCCATGGCGGCGATCGATTCGGTGCAGGCACCGGCGAATGATGTTCAATCCACATCGGACAAGGCCCGTGCCGCCGACTTCGCCATCTTCGGCACTGCCAGCCCGCCCATGGCCGCGGGCGCCATGCTGTTGATGTACAACCTTGCTATCGCTCTAGTCGTCGGGTTGGGTCCGTTATTCATCCTCTGTCTGATCTTCGAAAAAACCAAGGGCCTGTTCCAACGCTGGCTGATGTATGGCATTGGTACTCTCTTTTCGATGGCCATGCTCAGCTTCATTTCGTCCATCGTGCTGGATGTCACCGCTCGCGCTGCCGCGGCCATATGGGCCACTGGCTTGATCAATACCCTGACCCAGAGCCAGAGCGAAGGCCTCACCACCCAGGCCATGGAACAAGGCGGCATCGGCCTGCTGATGACGATGCTGATCATCTCCGCTCCGCCGATGGCGGCCATGTTCTTTCAAGGTACCTTGGGCAACTTCATGGCCTACTCCGCCTTTAATGGCGCTGGCTCCCGACCAGGCCCTCAGGGCCAGCCGCCGGGATCATATGGTAATGGCGGGCATGGGCCATCGCAGAACATGAGTGCGAACTCAAACACAGGCGCTCAATCGGGCATTGGAGGCTTCAATAGTCCGCGCTCTTCCATCTCCCACAATGATCCTCGCCTAGGCGGGGTCAGTTATTCGGCTGCTTCCGATACGATGAAGCAAGCCAGCGGCTTGGCCAATCCGCCGCCGGCAGGGAGATAACCATGAAAGCACTAATTCTGCTTGTCCTTCTGCCGTTCGTTGGCTTCGCGCAGGCCCAACAGCAGCCCGGCGTGAATTGTGTCCCTGTTCAAGGACAGGGATGGCAAGGATGCGCGCCCATCGACAACAATACGCAACAGCCACAGCGGCCACAACCGCTTCCGCAAATATGGGCTGATCATTGGGGAGCAATTGCCACTAATGAGCCTACCAATAGTCTTGGTGTGGCCAATAATATGGCCAGCCAAAGTGAGGCCAAAAAAGCGGCCCTTACGGACTGCAAGTCGAAACACGGCTCTACGTGCAAACTTGAAACGTCATATCGCAATCAGTGCGGTGCTTTGATCGGAAGCACAACCGGATATGTCGTTACGTCTAAGGCCACCCTGGATGAGACTGTTCAAGCCGGCATGCTGACTTGCACCCAGGCTGGGTACTCTAACTGTAGTGTTTACTACAGCGCTTGCAGCTTCCCTGTCCGAATTCAATAACTCATGCCCGCAACCGATCAAATCAGTTCGCTAGATACATCACCGGCCGGCGACATCCAGGATGTAACCGCCGACAGCGGTAGGATAACCATGAAGGCGCTAGCGCTGCTTGTACTTCTGCTATTCGCTAGCGTCACGTGGGCACAAGAGCAGCCCGGCGTGAATTGCGTCCCCATTCAGGGACAGGGATGGGAAGGATGCGCGCCCATCGGCAACAGTCAGCAGCAAGTGCCAACATCGCCAGACCATTGGGGAGCCATTGCATCTGATTCAAATACGGGGGCGCTCGGAACAGCTAGCAATAATACTTTAGGCAAAGGAATGGCTCAGCTAATTGCCATAGCGATCTGCCAATCGAAAGGCGGCACCAAATGCAAACTCGATGTCACATACCATAACAAGTGTGCAGCGATAGTCGTTGGTCAGGCAGCACACATTACGACCACCGCCGAAACGCTGAATAAAGCCGTTGACAAAGCCATGAAGAAGTGCAACTCGACCGACGACTCCAGTTGCCATGTTTATTACTCCGACTGCAGTCGGCCAGGTTGGATTAAATAGCTACATGAAGATCGTCCACAAAGCTGTCTTCTCACACTGCGCACTGCTTTGGTTGCTTGGGATGCAAGTCAGACAGCTGACGGTGTCTGCCCAAGCAGAGCCGACGGCCACGTCTGCCGCTTCGACAGCTGGTCAATGCCTCGTCTAATGCTCCGCTTGCAGCCTGCCGTTACGGATCCAATAAGCCGCCCTTTTCCTCATGGACTCACATTCCCCCGTTACGCCACAAGCCAACAAATACATCGGAGATTTGTCATGAAACTGCGCGCTCTGTTCACCACCCTCGCCCTAGGCGCTGTCGCCGGCCTGAGCACAGTCCCTGCTAACGCCCAAGACGTCTGCCCAAGCTTTTTGTGCATGGCCGGCAAAACCCAGGGCAGAGATGGTGGTCCCGGTTGCATCGCCCCGGTCCAGGCCTTCTTTTCCCCCAGCTTGTATATCTACGACGAAGAGAGCATTGACTGGCCCGCCACCGCAGCCAATCGCATGCGTTTCCTCGGCCAGTGCCCCAGCAGTAGTGGCCCGAATTCCGCCATCCTGACCGCGATCATCGCCAAGTACGGTATGTCAGCTTCCGGTTAACCTCTCCTGAGAATCCCTTGACTTTGCCCACCATGAACATCACTCGCTCAAGCTGCCTTTTCGCGTTGTGCCTGCTGTCGATCGCCTGCAACGCGACCCCGCCCGCGAATGCTGGCAAGACGGTCGCAAGCCCGAGTACCGCCGCGAACTCAACAGCATCCGCCGCCACTTCCAGCAACCCCTACGCCAGATCCATCAAGCCTGTCGCCAAAAATCGGAACGCCCCCATGGATGACCTGCACATCTTCGCCATCAGCGGCAACAAAGCCCTCGCATCCAAAGTAGGCGACCTGAACGGTGACGGCAAACCCGATGCCCTGCTGGTGCTGGACCCGCCCACCACCGGTAACGAGAAACTGGGCGAAGGTCCGGCGCGAAGCGTGTTGATCCTGATCCGCGACGCGAACGGCCAACTGCAAAAGGTGGGGCAGAACGACAAACTCGTGCCTTGCGCCCAGTGCGGCGGCATCGCGGGCGATCCTTTCAGCTATGTGCAGATCACCAGCAACGGGTTCACGGTGGTGACGGAAGGCGGTTCGCGCCAGCACTGGTCGAACGAGTACACGTTCGCCTATTCAGCGCAGCACGGCGACTGGCTGTTAAGCGGCCTCAAGCGCGAAGTGACGGATCAGGATACCGGCAAGCACAAGCAGATCGATCTGGCACCGAAGGACTTCGGCGTGATCACCTTTGCGAACTTCGACCCATCCACACAACCAGAGGTTGAATTGCCTTGAGTATTGGCCTGCCATGGCCGGCAGGCAGTTGCAGACAGGGAGCATAGTCGCCCCCGGAAAATTAATCAGGAGTTACACATGGCTACGGATCGTGAAGCACAGTTGTTAGTGGACGCCACCAAGGCAGGCATCACTTCGCCCAGGGAGCTGGCGAATTTCATGGCG
The DNA here is from genome assembly GCF_049994385.1 of Rhodanobacter sp. Col0626. Classification (GTDB taxonomy): domain Bacteria; phylum Pseudomonadota; class Gammaproteobacteria; order Xanthomonadales; family Rhodanobacteraceae; genus Rhodanobacter. The sequence goes on along the minus strand of NZ_CP188260.1, from coordinate 897,688 downwards.
CAGGTCTCCGCCGAATCGCAAGGCTTGACTCGCCTGGAAGAAGGGTTTCGATACACACGGGGTATTTCCCAGATTCCGGTCAAATATGCGCATCGCGAGGGCGACCAGGCGCTGGAAGCTGCCCGGGTGGATGCATTGAAAGGCAAGCCCGAAGCGTTAGCCGAGCTGATGTATGGCGGGCGCATGGGCAACGACCAACCCGGCGATGGATACAAATACCGCGGGCGCGGCTACATGCAACTGACCGGCAAAGAGAACTACGAAGCTGCCGGCAAGGCGCTGGGACTCGATCTGGTTAAAGACCCGGACCTCGCCAGCGATCCGAAGAACGCTTCGAAGATCGCCACGTGGTACTGGGAAAACCGTGTGCCAGAAAAAGCTCATGCCGATGTAAAAGCGGCCACGCTGGCTATCAATGGCGGCTACAACGGGCTGGACACACGTCAGGCGCAGTTCGAGAAATGGCAGAAAAATCTCACGCCCGAGGTCATGGAACGCTTGTCCAAGGGAGACGTAGGCCTGCCCCTCGAGTCCGCCAAATCATCTCATCACGACACATCGAAGGCCGCCACCGAAACGGTGCTCACTCTAGGCGCGAACGGCGCTTCCGTGCACGCACTGCAAAACGACCTGAACAAGCTTGGCTATACCGGCGCGGACGGAAAATCACTGCCCTCGACTGGCCACTTTGGATCTGATACCAAACATGCGGTGGAAAATTTCCAGCGCGATCATCATCTGGTTCCAGTGGACGGCAAAGTGGGACACGACACGCGGTTAGCCATGCATGCGGCGATGCTGGCCAAAGTGCCGCCGGCTCTGGACGACAAACGCAATCCCGATCACGCCCTGTATCAGCAGGTACTTGTCGGCGTGCACAAGATCGACGCTGGCATGGGACGTACGCCGGACCAGCAAAGCATCAACCTCGCTGCGGCTCTCACCGTTGCCGCCAAAGCACAAGGGCTGACCCGTATCGACACTGTCGCGCTCAGCGAAGACGGTTCGCGCACCTTCGCCGCGCAAAACGCTTTGCCACTTATGAAACTGGCCGACGTAGCCACCGCGCAGGCCGTGCATACGCCGATCGAGCAGAGCAACGCTGCCGCAGCGGCCATGATCTCCCATCAGACCAACACCCTTGCACAGCCAACACTGCAAGAACTGCCCCACCCCGCCGTGAGCATGTAAGGGAAGAGTCGAACCGTGACCACGAATCACGTCGTCGACACGCGCCCAATCGCCGATGCCCGGCAGATGCCGCCTTCATGGTGGCATCTGCTTCGGCTGTGGGTTGTCGTCCTCGCGCTCACTAAAGGCTCACTCCGGCTACGCGCCCGGCAAAAGTCGCGCGAGTCGATAATGGCTTTGGTGACCAACTTGGTGCGGGTGGTAGTGATCGTCACTGTCGCTCTCACCGTGAGTCACAACTTGCAAAAACCCGCAACGTTTAGCGCCAGCTGACGCCTTAAAAAAACGTCAACATTACAAATCAGTTCTTCGCAGTGTCTACAAGGATTGTTCCATGCGCCTTACTATTTTAATCATCGGCCTTACCATCTCCTGCCACACTTTGGTGGCGATAGCATCCTCACACGAGGATAAAGCCTCTACCGCCATTGCTGAAAGCTGGATTGGCCACGACGCGAGCGTGTTACTTACCCAGTGGCCAGTCGATAGCGGTTTCACAACGTCAGAAGTCACCAAGACTAATGAAACCGCATACTCCTATACCTTCGGTCAGGACGCTTACGTACACTCCTATGACGTCTCGGATGGCTGGGCACCCGTTGGCACGGGTCCTCAAGGTGAACTCGTCATGCAAGAAAGCTTGCATACAGAAAGGGAATACGTTCCTCAGAAAATTGATTGCACGATCACATTTTATGCTGATGAACAAGGAATCATCCGGCGTTACGAATACGACGGCAACGCTTGTCGACGTTTTCTCAGGTATTGGGGTGAACCAAAATCCTGATATTTAGCAAGTTCAACTGAAACAACCCTACATTTAATAGCGCAGGAAGCCATCATGAAATCACCTCTTTTGAGCATTATCATCATCATTTTGATCACTTCGTTCGCCACGGCCCACGCTCAGCAGACCCGCCATGGCGTCGTTACGGCGATCCAGTCAATCGACAATCGAGGCAAGGACGAGACCACCGCGACAAAAACCAAACGCAAGATTGGCGGGATGCTGGGAGGGCTCGGCGGCACGCTGTTTGCGGTCCGCGGTGGCGAAGCTGGCCACATGCTTGGCGCTGGTGCCACGCAAGCCGGACAGCAGGCGGGCGACAATCTTGCCGCCAAAGTCGGGGATCAAGGGCCTGCGGCGCATTACATGGTGAAACTGCGGCTTGATGGCGGGAAAGTCCTTCCAACCGTGCAAGAAGCACAGAACATCAAGGGGCTCCACGAAGGCAGTAAAGTTCGTGTAGAAGGAACCGGGGCAAATACCCGACTTTTCGCGGACTGAGTTCAGGAGGTTTCCCCAAGCCTTTGGATTGCCGTGTCTTAGGTGCTGCAGCACCTAAGACACGGTGGCTAAGAGCCTATTTAAAGCCTGCATTTTCCTGCCATGTGACGTGATGGACGTACTGCTCCAAGACATTCGTTATTCTTCGAGAGCTCAATCAATTCGCTAAAAAACTGTAGACAAGCGGCGCATAGATACCAATTCGGCATTCGCAAGGATTCATTTTTAGCCCGGACAAATTCCATGGATCAAACAAGCCTGACAGCCACGTCAAAGCGCCTGCTTTCCTCGCTGATTCTTTCTCTGGTCATGATCACCTCCGCCTGTGGCTCATCTATGAAAAGTCCTGACATCAAGCTGAATCCGCATCCGAAGATGCGCTACGAAATCACCATGACCATCCAGGGCGCGCCCAGGCCGTTCGATGAAATCAGTGGGTTTGTCCAGTACAAGGTGTCGAACGACCGCTGCGTGCCATTGACTCCCATCAGTGGTGCGACGCTGCCGCCGGAGAAAAGCGTTCCGCTTGAGCTATTGCATGTCAGCGACAACGTCTACAAGGGCACGATCTACGTCGATCTGCTTCAGGACGAGGCCTATTACGGCCTTGGCGTCTGTCACTGGGCGGTAGTCGCAGCCACGGCTTCACTGAAGCTCAGGAAGGTTGATTTCAGCCCTGATCTTCTCGTGGACAACATTCTGAAACAAGCGTCCGAAACCCGCTATTTCAGCAAGAAGCAATTCGAAGCGGCTGACCGCGGCGAGTCGGCACCTCCGGTAATCAGCGGCGTACTGCCTGCCGAATACAAGAATCTCAAGCCTGAGTGGCGGCAGGACATGTTCCCGGTGATCTTGTCAGCGAAGAAAGATTTCCAATGACGGCAGCTACCGATACATACGCTTTGTTGGCCCAGGATTCGTACAAGGACCACCAACTCAGTCAAATTTTTTCGATCGCAGGCATCGATTACAAGGTCCTCGACCAGACCAGCGACCCGGTCTCCGAGTATCAGGGCGTCGCCTATCAACGCGTAGGAACCGATGGCATCATCATCGCTCATCGCGGCACTGAGCAGATCGTCCGCGATGGCGTTCTTACGGATGGTGGCGTGGTCTTGGCTGGAATGAACCTGTAAACACCCGATGCCATGGCGTTACACAGCGTGTGCTCCCCAAAGCCATGCATTCGCCAGGTCACCGCATAATCCCCCCACTCCGCAAGCTTGGGCGAGAGATACAACGTGATGGCGTTGCCACATTGTTCGGATAACTTCGGATAAAACATGAATGCTCACATCGGAAGAATCGGACTCTTATGTCAATACGACTGACTTCCTTCTTGATCCTGTCTCTGGTCCTGATCACCTCTGCCTGTGGTGCCTCCATGAAAAAGCCCGATATAAAAAAAAATCCACATCCCCGGATGCGCTACGAAATCACCATCAAGATCGAGGGCGCGCCGGGAGCGTTCGATTCGGTGACTGGCTTTGTGCAGTACCGGGTGGCCAACGAGCGCTGTGTCCCGCTTCAGCCGGTCAGCGGCGCCACCGTGCCACCGGAGGACAACATCCCACTTGCGCTTACTCGCGTCAGTGACGACGAATACAGAGGTACGGTCTATAGCGACCTCTTGCAGGACGAGGACTATTACGGCCTGGGTGTATGCCATTGGTCCATGGTCGCTGTGGTCACCGAGTTGAAGAAGGGCGCAGTCAGGTTTTCCCCCGATCTATCTTCCGACGAATTGGCCAGACAAGGCTCAAAGACCACCTATTTCTGGAAGGGGGACTATCTGGATGCCGGCACTGAACGTTCGGAAATCGGCAACACGCAACGCAGCTATTTCAAGCAGGAAATACAGCGCGAGCTGTTCACCGTGACGCTGACATCAAAGGAAGCCTTCCAATGACTATCAGCTCGGATGACTACGCTCTCCTGTCACAGGATTCGTACGAGGATCGCAAGCAGAACCAGAAAGTCACCCTGGGCGGGATTGTATACAAAGTCCTCAGCCACTCCAGCGATCCCGTCACCGGATATCAGGGCACCGCATACGCCCGCGTCGATACCGGTGAAATCATCATCGCTCATCGTGGCACCGAACAAATTGGCCGCGACGGAGTGTTGACCGACGGCGGCATGGTCTTCACTGGAGTAAATCTCCAGACCGCCGATGCCATGGCCTTCACGAAGAAAGTCATTGAGGATGCAAAGAGAGAAGCGGAAAAAAGCGCGCTCCCTTTGAACATCACCGTCACCGGCCACTCTCTCGGCGGCACCCTGGCGGAGATCACCGCATACAAATACGGCTTGCACGGCGAAACGTTCAACGCTTACGGCGCTGTCGACCTGCTGCAAGGTATTCCTGAAGGCGGCAGCCAGGTGATCGACCATGTTCGTGCCACCGATGTGGTGAGTGCGGCCAGCCGGCACTTCGGCACGGTGCACACCTACGCCGCACCGGAGGATATCGAGCACCTGCACATGGCAGGTTATCGGGACGACGGCGGCTTGCTGACGCCGCGCAACCCTGTCGGCGCAATCGATCTCGGCGCGCACAGCATCGACAACTTCGTGCCGGACAGCAAGACCCTCGGTCACTCGATCATCAACCCGGAAAGCGAGGCGCGCTACCGTGCGCATCACGGCATGATCGACCGCTATCGCAACGATGTCATGGATCTTCGCACCGGTTTGTCCGCGAGCTGGGAGATACCCAAGGTGGCCGTGGAGACTGGTGCTGCGCTGGGCCGAGTCGCTGCTCATGAAATCAAGCAAGACGTCCATGCTGTTGAACATGGTGCGCAGTACGTCGCTCATGAAGCAGTGCAAGGCATGCACGCTATCGAGCGGGGAGCGCAGCATGCGGCGCAAGCAGTCGAACACACGGCCAGGAGCGTAGCGCATACCGTCCACGACAATGTGCTGCAAGGTATTCACGCGACGGAGCGTGCCTTATCCCAAGGAGCTCATGCCGTCGAACATGGCGCTCAGCATGTTGCCCATGAAGTAACGCAAGGCGCGCGTGCCGTCGAGCATGGTGTGCAGCATGCAGCGCAGGCCGTCGAGCATGCAGCGGAAAATGTCGCGCATACGGTCGGCGAAAATGTTTCGCGCGGCGTGCACGCTGCGGAACATGCCGCGCAATCCCTGGCCACTGAAGCATCACAGGCATTCGATACGCTGCGTCATCCCGGCTCGTGGTTCGACAACAAGCCGACACCGGCCGCGGGCCCGCAGCGGCTGGACCACACTACGCACCCGGATCACCCGCTCTACCAGCAGACGCGCGACGCCGTGCATCGGCTGGATGCCGAACACCATCGAACACCCGATCAGCTCAGTGACAACCTCGCCGCCGCCCTCGTAGTGGCCGCGCGGCGCGATGGCATGCAGGTGGTCAACCACGTCGTGCTCAGCAATGACGCGGCACGGACCTTTGCCGTGCAAGGTGAATTGAATTCGTCGTTCAAGCAGATCACCCATGTGGAAACGGCAAAGGCCAGCAACACATCCATCGAACAGAGCAGTGCCGCATGGCAGAGCACCATGCAAGAGAAGCAGTCGGACCCTGCGCACGCGCCACAGATCGCGCAGGAGGAGCGAGGCCAACAATCACCCCACCCTGCAATGGGCCTGTAGCCTGCTTCACCGAGCAACGTCGTACGCCCGATCGGCACGGCGACCATTTGGTGGCACTGGTCATGACAGATCGCGCCAGGTCCATCATCTCGCGCTCGGCAACAGCGCTTCGCGCACACTTGCATGCAGGATCAACTCCGGTCACCGCTGCGACAGATGACCCAGTTGCCCCTGCCCATTGCCCCATAGCCAAACAGGGAGCCTCGACCCGACTGGCGAAGTTGCTGAAGGTTCGGCGCTAAACTTGTCCGATGACGTTGCCGCCTGCCCTGCTCGACAGCCTCCGGGCCATCTTTCCTGCCGACTCGCTCGCCACCGGCGACGCGGAGCGCATCGCCTATTCCTATGACAACTCGCGACGGCATGCGTTGCCGGATGCGGTGGTGTTTCCGACGGAACACGTGCAGGTCGAGACCCTGGTACAGGCGTGCCGCGCCCACGGGGTGCCGGTGATCGGACGTGGCCGGGGTACCAATACCACCGGCGCCACGGTGCCGGTGGATGGTGGCGTGGTGGTGAGTTTCGAGCGGATGAACCGGATCCTGCGGATCGATCCGGACAATCGCCTGGCGGTGGTGGAACCGGGCGTGTTGAACGGCGATCTGCAACAGGCGCTGGCGGCGCACGGCTTTTTCTGGCCACCCGATCCATCGTCCGCGCCGTGGTGCAGCATCGGCGGCAACCTGGCCTGCAACTCGGCCGGACCGCGTACAGTGAAGTACGGCAGCCCGCGCGAGAACACGCTGGGCTTGCGCGCGGTGGCCGGTAACGGCGAAGGTTTTCGCTGCGGCACCTATACCAGCAAAGGCGCGACAGGTTATGACCTCACGCGACTGCTGATCGGCTCGGAAGGCACGCTGGCGCTGATCACCGAAGCCACATTGAAGCTCACCCCGAAACCCTCGGCCGTACGCACCTTGCGCACGACCTATCGCGACGTGGGCGCGGCGGCGCGCGCCGTGGCACGGATCATGGCGCAGCCGGTGACGCCGTGCGCGCTGGAGTTCATCGACGACGTGGCGCTGAAGCTGGCGCATGAATACGGCGGCGACAGCGTGCCGCTCGCCGGTGCGATGCTGATGATCGAAGTGGACGGCGAGGCGGAGACGCTGACCTCGGCGGTGGAGGCGGTATCGCGCGCCGCCCGTGGCGACGGACTCGATGAGTTGCGCGTTGCCGAAACCGCCGCCGAGACGCAGGCGTTATGGTCGGCGCGCAAGGCATTATCGCCGGCGCAGCGGCGCATTTCGCCGAACAAGATCAACGAGGACGTGGTGGTGCCGGTCAGCCACCTTCCGGCACTGGTCGACGGCATCAAGCAGTTGTCGGCGCAACATAACGTATTGATCGTCAGCTTCGGCCACGCCGGCAACGGCAATCTTCACGTGAACCTGCTGCCGCGCGATGACGCCGAACGCGAGCGCGCGCACGCCTGCCTGGCCGACGTGTTTGCGCTGGTGATCTCGCTGGAAGGCACGCTGTCCGGCGAGCACGGCATCGGCATGGTCAAGCGTGAATTCATGCCGCTGGCGGTGGAAGCCAACACACTGGCCCTGATGCACCAGGTCAAGGCAGCGTTCGATCCGGATGGGATTCTCAATCCGGGCAAGCTGCTGCCGTGAGCGGAAATCGCGATGACTGACCGTCTTGGCGATCTGCTCGCTGACATCCGCGCCTGCCGGATCTGCGAGCCCCACTTGCCGTTTGGCCCGCGGCCAGTGCTGCAGGCCTCGGCGACGTCGCGGTTGCTGATCGTGAGCCAGGCGCCGGGACGCAAGGTGCATGAAAGCGGCATCCCGTTCAATGACGTCAGCGGCGACCGGCTGCGTGACTGGATGGGGATCGACAAGGCGACCTTCTACGACGCCAGCCGCATCGGAATCGTGCCGATGGGCTTCTGCTTTCCCGGCAGCGGCCGCGGCGGAGACCTGCCACCGCGACCGGAATGTGCGCCGGCGTGGCATCCGCGCCTGCTTCCATTGCTGCAGCGGGTGCAGCTCACCCTGGTGATCGGTCAGTACGCGCAGGCTGGACTGCTTGGCATGTCGCGGGGCATCCGCCTCACCGACACCGTGCAGGCGTGGCGCGAACATCTCCTCCACGGGCGCCTGCCCCTGCCGCATCCGAGCCCGCGCAACCGATTGTGGCTGGTGCGCAACCCGTGGTTCGAGACCGAGCTGCTGCCGGTGCTGCGCGAACGTGTCGCCGCCGCACTGCGCACATCGACCTGACACGATCACGGAGAGGCTGTCGTGGCTAAAGCCATTCCCACAGGAAACCGGCTCTGTCTTGTGGGAGCGACTTCAGTCGCGATGCTCCTGGCCAAAACCGAGTGCAAAAGCTGTCGCGACTGAAGTCGCACCCACAGGAGCAAGGTTGTTTGAAGCGCGGCCGCGCCACCAGGCCCGTTCCGGCCTGTCGCCTACCTTCCCCCGCCTACGGGACAGGGATCTCAGGGCGATACGCGGTAGCCGCTGCTGTCATTTCCCCGCAAGTGTCGCGCGGGCGCTGCGGCGCGCCTTGCCGGTTCCCCGTGGCTTCCTCTAACCTGCCTGAATCCAATCGGCCACGGAACTTCCGCCGGCCTCGTCAGGGGACATACATGCTGGATACCCGTCTGTGAACGTCAAGCTCCGTCTTGTGGCCATGAACTTTCTGCAGTTCTTCGTGTGGGGCGCGTGGCTGATCACCATCGGGGCCTACTGGTTCCAGTACCGGCATTGGTCCGGCGCGCAGTTCGGTGCGATTTTCTCGACCATGGGCATCGCCTCGCTATTCATGCCGTCGCTGATGGGCGTGATCGCGGACAAGTGGCTCAACGCGGAAAGGCTTTACGGCCTGTTGCACATCTGCGGCGCGGTCGTGCTGTTCATCGTGCCGACGATCGACAATCCGGCCACCCTGTTCTGGGTGATGCTGCTGAACATGATGTGCTACATGCCGACGATCTCGCTGGCGATCGCGGTGGCGTACAACGCACTCAAGAGCGACGGCGCGGATGTCGTGCTGGTTTTTCCGCCGATCCGCGTATGGGGCACGGTCGGTTTCATCGCCGCGATGTGGACGGTGAGCCTGCTGCACCTGGAGACCTCGGGCGGCCAGTTCTACGTCGCCTCCGGCGCGTCGCTGCTGCTTGGGCTGTATGCGTTCACCCTGCCGAAGTGTCCGCCGCGCCTGCGCGGCCAGGCGCACACCTCGTGGCTGGATACGCTGGGGCTGACCTCGTTCACGCTGTTCAAGAACAGCAAGATGGCGATTTTCTTCATCTTCGCGATGCTGCTGGGTGCAGCGCTGCAGCTGACCAATGCCTACGGCGATACTTTCCTGCACGACTTCGCCAGCGTCGACGCATACAAGGGGATGATCGCGGTGCGGTACCCCGCGATCATCATGTCGATTTCGCAGGTTTCCGAAACCCTGTTCATCTTGGCCATCCCGTTCTTCTTCAAGCGCTTCGGCATCAAGACGGTGATGCTGATCAGCATGCTGGCCTGGGTATTGCGCTTCGGCCTGTTCGCCTATGGCAATCCCGGGCCAGGCCTGTGGATGATCGTGATGTCGTGCATCGTTTACGGCATGGCGTTCGACTTTTTCAATATCTCGGGCTCCTTGTTCGTCGAGGAGCAGAGCGACCCGGCGATCCGCGCCAGCGCGCAGGGCCTGTTCATGCTGATGACCAACGGCATCGGCGCGATCCTGGGTAGCTCGATCAGCGGCCTGATCATCGATGCCTGGTTCACCCATGCCGACGGCAGCAAGGACTGGCATGGCATCTGGACAACCTTCGCGTCGTATTCGCTGGTGGTGGCTGTGCTATTCATGATCTTCTTCAAGCACAGGCACGTTAGTGGCGTCACGACCGCCTCGGCAGACAGCCTGCACAGGGTCTGATCCGGTTCAATCCAGCGATGCCGCGGGACAGGCAAGTGCCTGTTCCCGGCGCTGACGCTACAATGCGCGGATGCGTATTGGTCCCTATCTGATCGACCCGCCGGTGGTGCTCGCGCCGATGACGGGCGTCACCGACAAGCCGTTTCGGCTGCTATGCAAGCGGCTGGGCGCGGGTCTGGCCGTGTCGGAAATGACCAACGCCGACCCACGCTTGTGGCACACGCGCAAATCGCTGCAACGGATGGACCACGACGGTGAGCCCGAGCCAGTCAGCGTGCAGATCGCCGGCTATGATCCGACGATGCTGGCCGAGGCCGCACGCTTCAACGTCGCCAACGGCGCCCAGTTGATCGATATCAACATGGGTTGCCCGGCCAAAAAAGTGTGCAACGTGTGGTCGGGCTCCGCCCTGCTGCAGGATGAGCCGCTGGTGGCTCGCATCGTGAAGGCCGTGGTCGATGCGGTAGACGTGCCGGTGACGCTGAAAATCCGCACCGGCTGGGATCGCCAGAACCGCAACGCACTGAACATCGCACGCATCGCCGAGGACTGCGGCATCGCCGCACTGGCCGTGCACGGCCGTACCCGCGCCGACAAGTATGAAGGCGAAGCCGAGTACGCCACCATTACCGCGGTGAAAGCCGCCGTGCGCATTCCAGTACTGGCCAACGGTGACGTCAACACACCGCAGCAGGCCCGCCACGTACTCGACGTTACCGGCGCCGACGCGCTGATGATCGGCCGCGGCGCGCAGGGACGGCCATGGATCTTCCGCGAGATCGCCCATTACCTGGCCACCGGCGAGCTGCTACCGGAGCCGGAACCCGCCGAAGTCGCCATCATCCTGCTCGGCCACCTCGAACAGCTATACGCGTTCTACGGCGAACAGGCCGGTGTGCGCATCGCGCGCAAGCACCTCGGCTGGTACGCAAAAGACCGGCCGGAAAACGCCGCGTTCCGCCAGGTCGTCAACCGCGCGGAAACCGCGAGCGAACAACTGCGGCTGACCCGCGATTACTTCGCCGCCCTGGCGAATGGCGAGCGGCTGGCAGCCTGAGCCGGGCTTGACTTGTGGGGGTGGCTTCGGCTGCCACAGGTCTTCTTCGGCCTTGAGCAGGGCATCGCGGCTGAAGTCGCTCCCACAGGACCAAGGGCTTCGTTTGTGGGAGCGGCTTTAGCCGCGACAGCTTTTCTTCGCGCTTGGCTAAAAGCATCGCGACTGAAGTCGCTCCTACAGTACCAAGGGCTCCGTCCTGTGGGAGCGGCTTCAGCCGCGATGCTCCTACAGGCGAACCAGACAGCAACCACACGTCCGCGAGCCGAAAACGCATGGCAGCCTTAATCTCGCTCATGCAGATTGATTGCATGACCTATCCACATATTTCGGGTTATCGCCAACTGCGCAATGGGCGACGCTCCATACCCGGTCAGCTTTATCTGCTCACCACGGTCACCCATCGCCGCCAACCACACTTCCTCGATCCCTCGCTGGCGCGCACAGCCGCACGCGTTCTCTCCACCAGCACACTCTGGTTTCCCAGTCGCTGCTTGAGTTGGGTGCTGATGCCTGATCACTGGCATGGCCTGATCGAGCTCGGCGAGGACGTCGGCCTTTCGACGACTGTCCAGCGCGTGAAGGGGGTCACGGCACACATCGTGAAACAGCAGTGCGCGTTCGAAGGACCCCTCTGGGCCAAGGGCTTCCACGATCATGCCCTGCGCCGGGACGAGTCTGTCGAGAAGGTCACTGGTTACATTATCGCCAATCCCGTGCGGGCAAGGCTGGTACGGGATCCGATGGATTATCCGTATTGGGATGCCTGTTTCATGGGTGGTGGTATCAGCGCCCACGCTCTCTGACCAAACGTGCTGGGGCGGCTTCGGCGCGGCAGTTCCCTTTCTATCCTGGCCAAAGGCATCGCGACTGAAGTCGCTCCTACAACATGGACGGTGGTTCGGGCTCCGTCATTGTGGGAGCGGCTTCAGCCGCGACGCTCCCCTTCGGTCCTGGCCAAAGGCATCGCGACTGAAGTCGCTCCTACAACATGGAGGGCGGTTCGGGCTCTGTCAGTGTGGGAGCGACTTCAGCCGCGACGGCTCTCCTTCGGTCCTGGCCAAAAGCATCGCGACTGAAGTCGCTCCTACAACATGGAGGGCGGTTCGGGCTCCGTCATTGTGGGAGTGGCTTCAGCCGCGACGGCTCTCCTTCGGTCCTGGCCAAAGGCATCGCGACTGAAGTCGCTCCTACAACATGGACGGCGGTTCGGGCTCCGTCAGTGTGGGAGTGGCTTCAGCCGCGACGGCTCTCCTTCAATCATGGCCAAAGGCATCGCGGCTGAAGTCGCTGCCGCGGGAAACATTGGCGACGAACATTGACTTTGGACGTCCATACGTCTAACTTGCGACGCGCTGATGGTAGTCATCGCTTCATCCGAATGAAGCGATGACCTCAAGGGAAGCCGGTGCAAATCCGGCGCTGCCCCGCAGCGGTATGTGGAAACGAACTCCGTCACAGGCACTGGATGCATGCATCCGGGAAGCGACGGACAGTAGGTTACGCAACACGTCCACGAGCCCGAATACCTGCCTCAGCCGGAAGCGTGCGAACGCGCTTCCGCCAGACCTGGCGTTTCCGCGGGGAAACACCGGAGCCTGCGCGTCGTCGTCCCCACGGCCTCGTGCCGGCTTCGCTTGCCCGCGGCAATACCGGTTCGCCCGCGGGGGCGAAGGTCAACGGCGCGGCGATCCTGCCGGCCATCTCCTTCGTTCCTCTTTGCCCTTCATGCAAGAGGAATATCCATGTCACTCGTTACCTACTCCGGCTTTCCGCGCGTCGGCCTGAAACGCGAACTCAAGCGCGCCCTCGAATCGCACTGGCGCGGCGACAGCAACGCCACCGCCCTGCTCGACACCGCCCGCACCCTGCGTCAACGCCACTGGCAGCTGGCGCGCGACGCCGGTGTCGATGTCGTGCCGTGCAATGACTTCAGCCTTTACGACCATGTGCTCGATACCGCCGTGCTGTTCGATGCCATTCCGGATCGCTATCGGCCGGTTTTTGCCGAGAATCAACTGGACGGCTATTTCGCGATGGCGCGTGGGCATAAACGCGGCGGCCACGACCTGCATGCGCTGGAGATGACCAAGTGGTTCGACACCAATTACCACTACATCGTGCCGGAGCTGGAATCCGGCCAGCGCTTCAGCTTGAGTGGCGACAAGCCGGTCGCCGAATTCCTTGAGGCCCGCACCTTGGGCCTCGATGCGAGGCCGGTGCTGCTCGGCCCGGTATCGTTCCTGCTGCTGTCCAAGACGGTGGACGGGAGCGAGCGGCTGGCGTTGCTCGACGCCTTGTTGCCGGCTTACACCGAACTGCTCACGCAACTGGCTGCAGCAGGCGCCGACTGGGTCCAGCTGGATGAACCGTGCCTCGTGCTCGACCTGGATGATCGCGCTCGCGCTGCCTATCGACGAGCCTATGCAGTGCTGGCTGAGGCGAACGGGCCGAAGATCCTGCTGGCCACTTACTTCGGTGCCCTGGGCGACAACCTGGCGCTGACCAATGACCTGCCGGTGGGCGGACTGCACGTCGACCTGGTGCGTGCGCCCGCGCAACTTGGGCCCGTCCTGGAGACCTTGCCGCCCGAGCGCGTGCTCAGTGTCGGCGTGATCGATGGCCGCAATATCTGGCGCAGCGCACCCGATCGCCTGCTGCCACTGCTGCGTGAAGCACGGGCCCGTGTCGGCGGCGATCGCCTGTGGCTGGCGCCATCGTGCTCCCTGCTGCATGTGCCGATCGATCTCACCGCGGAAACCGGGCTGGACCCGCAGCGACGCGCATCGCTGGCTTTTGCACGGCAGAAACTCGAGGAGTTGCGCGTCTACGCCGATGCACTGGCCGGTCAGCCCGAAGCGCTCGCCGCGCTCACGGCGCAGCAAGCCATGCTGACCGGCCAGGCCGGACTGGCTGGCGTGGTCGATGCTGGCGTACGCGCACGATTGCGCGAACTCAGCCCGCAGATCACCCTGCGCCGCTCGCCCTACGCCACGCGCCGCGTCGCGCAAGCCCGGAAGCTGGCGCTCCCACCCTTGCCGACCACCACGATCGGTTCATTCCCGCAAACCGATGAGTTGCGCAAGGCGCGCGCCGCGCATCGCAGCGGCAAACTCGGCGATGCCGCCTACGACACCCTGCTGAAACAGGAAGTCGAACGGGTGGTGCGTTACCAGGAGGACATCGGCCTGGATGTACTCGTGCATGGCGAACCCGAGCGCAACGACATGGTCGAGTACTTCGGCGAACAGCTGGACGGCTATCTGTTCACGCGGTTGGGCTGGGTGCAGAGCTACGGCTCACGCTGCGTCAAGCCGCCAGTCATCTGGGGCGACATCGTCCGTCGGGAACCGATGACCGTGGCCTGGTCGAGCTTTGCGCAATCGCTGACCAGCAAGCCGATGAAGGGCATGCTGACCGGGCCGGTGACCATGCTGCAATGGTCGTTTGTGCGCGACGACCTGCCGCGCGAAACCGTGTGCCGACAGATTGCGTTGGCCCTGCGCGATGAAGTGCACGATCTGGAAACCGCCGGCATCGGCGTGATCCAGATCGACGAGCCTGCGCTGCGTGAGGGGTTGCCGCTACGCCGTGCCGACTGGCCCAGTTACCTGGCCTGGGCGGTGGAGTGTTTTCGGATTACCGCAGGCGGCGTGCGCGATACCACGCAGATCCACACGCACATGTGCTACTCGGAGTTCAACGACATCATCGAGGCGGTGGCGGCGATGGATGCCGATGTCATCTCGATCGAAACCAGCCGCTCGCGCATGGAGCTGCTCGACGCGTTCGTGCGTTTCCGCTATCCCAACGGGATCGGCCCGGGTGTCTACGACATCCACTCGCCGCGCGTGCCCGCGCCTGCCGAGATGGGCGACCTGTTGCACAAGGCACTGGAGGTGTTGCAGCTGGATCAGCTCTGGATCAACCCGGACTGTGGCCTGAAAACCCGCAACTGGGCCGAAGTGAAACCGGCGTTGCAAAGCATGGTGGCCTGCGCCCGGCAGCTGCGTGCCGAGCGCGAACTGCCGATCTAGACCTCCGCATCAACCATGGATCCCTCCCCCCCGGGGAGGGATTTCCCGGTATGGGCTGCCGGCAGCGCGCGCTGCCTAGCGACAATCCGCTGCCTGGAACCGTCGAGACGCCGTCGCTGCGACGAATCAGCGCAGCCTGACTGCCATCCTGTCACTCCAGCGACAGCGCCCCGTGGCCCTTGCCAGGCGCCGCACCATGGCCGTCCAAACGACTGAACATGCGCCTAACCCCGCGATCATCCGAATCGGCGCAAGCTGCAAAACCGGGGATGGCGTTGTATCATGCCCGACTTCATTTATCTCTCTATCCGCACGAAAGGATATAAACCGCGATGTCCAACTACCTGTTCACCTCCGAATCGGTCTCCGAAGGCCATCCGGACAAAGTTGCCGACCAGATCTCCGACGCCGTGCTCGACGCGATCCTCGTGCAGGATCCGCGCGCCCGCGTGGCCTGCGAAACCATGGTCAAGACCGGTGTGGCGATCGTCGCCGGCGAAGTCACCACCAGCGCGTGGATCGACCTGGAGGCGCTGACCCGCAAGGTGATCGTCGACATCGGCTACAACTCCAGCGAAGTCGGCTTCGACGGCGAGACCTGCGGCGTGCTGAACCTGATCGGCAAGCAGTCGCCGGACATCAACCAGGGCGTGGACCGCAAGAACCCGCAAGACCAGGGCGCCGGCGACCAGGGCCTGATGTTCGGCTACGCCACCAACGAGACGAAGGATTTCATGCCGGCGGCGATCTACTACTCGCACCGCCTGGTCGAGCAGCAGGCGAAGATCCGCAAGAAGAAGAACTCGCCGCTGCCGTGGCTGCGTCCGGACGCGAAGAGCCAGGTCACCCTGCGTTATGAGAATGGCGTTGCCACCGCGATCGACGCGGTGGTGCTGTCGACCCAGCACGATCCGGACGTGAAGCAAAAGGATCTGATCGAGGCCGTGCGCGAGTACATCTTGAAGCCGGTGCTGCCTGCGAAGCTGCTGCACAAGGCTTCCAAGTTCCACATCAATCCGACCGGCAAGTTCGTGATCGGCGGGCCGGTGGGCGATTGCGGCCTCACCGGCCGCAAGATCATCGTGGACACCTACGGCGGCTGGGCTCGTCACGGCGGCGGCGCGTTTTCCGGCAAGGATCCGTCCAAGGTGGACCGTTCGGCTGCCTACGCGGCACGTTACGTGGCGAAGAACATTGTCGCCGCCGGTATCGCCGACCGCTGCGAAGTACAGGTGAGCTACGCGATCGGCGTGGCGCATCCCACCTCGATCTCGGTCACCACCTTCGGTACTGGCAAGATCAGCGACGAGAAGATCGAAAAGCTGATCCGCAAGCATTTCGACCTGCGCCCTTATGGCATCTTGCAGATGCTCGACCTGATCCACCCGATGTACCAGCAGACCGCCAGCTACGGCCACTTCGGCCGTACTCCGCAGCTGGTCAAGGACGCCAACGGCAAGTCCTACACCACGTTCTCGTGGGAAAAGACCGACCGCGCCGAGGCGCTGCGCAAGGATGCGAAGCTGAAGTAAGCATCATCCCGCGCCACCAGGAAACGGGCCGCTCTGTGCGGCCCGTTTCTTTTTGGACCATGGCGACGCGGTCCCGGGCACGGCTGCCGCTACAATGGCCGGATGTCTCTTATCCAATTGCAACGCGTCGACTTCAGCATCGGCGGCCCACTCCTGCTCGAACATGTCGATCTGTCGATCGAAGCGAACGAGCGTGTCTGCATCGTCGGTCGCAACGGCGAAGGCAAATCCACCCTGATGAAGCTGATCGCCGGCGAGCTGCATGCCGACGACGGCGAGGTGCGCATCCAGAACGGCGTGGTGGTCGCGCGCATGGCGCAGGAAGTGCCCCACGGCACCGAAGGCACCGTGTTCGACGTGGTGTCCGAAGGCCTCGGCGATCTTGGCCGACTGCTGGCGCGTTATCACCACCTGTTGCACGAGTTGCACACCCAGGCCGACTTCGACGCGCTGGGCGATGTACAGCATCAGATCGAAGCGCAACATGGCTGGGACCTTGATCGCCGTGTCACCGAGGTGATCACCCAGTTGGAGCTGCCGGCCGAGACGGACTTCGCCGCGCTGTCCGGCGGCATGAAGCGTCGCGTGCTGTTGGCGCAGGCGCTGGTGCGCAAGCCGGATGTGCTGTTGCTGGACGAGCCGACCAACCATCTGGACATCGAGGCGATCGGCTGGCTGGAAACCTTCCTGAAGCAGTTCGCGGGCAGCATCCTGTTCGTCACCCATGACCGCAGCTTCCTGCGCGCGCTGGCCACGCGCATCGTCGAGATCGACCGCGGCGCACTGACCGACTGGCCGGGCGATTACGACAACTACCTGCGTCGCCGCGAGGAGCGCCTGCACGCCGAATCACAGGCGAACGCGCTGTTCGACAAGAAGCTGGCACAGGAGGAAGTGTGGATCCGCCAGGGCATCAAGGCCCGGCGCACCCGCAACGAAGGCCGCGTGCGCGCGTTGAAGGCGCTGCGCAATGAGCGCGCCGAGCGACGCAACCTCACCGGCAACGCGAAGATGGCGCTGGCCACCGCGCAGTCCTCCGGAAAGAAGGTGATCGACCTGCAGCATGTGCACCAGGCCTATGGTGGCCGCGTGCTGATCGACGATCTCTCCACCACCATCATGCGCGGCGACCGCATCGGCATCATCGGCCCGAACGGCGCCGGCAAGAGCACCCTGCTGAAGATCATGCTGGGCGACTTGAAGCCGCAGCGTGGCGAGGCAAGCCTGGGCACCAGCCTGCAGATCGCCTACTTCGACCAGCACCGACTGCAGCTCAACGACACATTGAACGCGCTGGACAATGTCGCCGAAGGGCGCGAGTTCATCGAGCTCAACGGCCAGCGCAAGCACATCATCGGCTACCTGCAGGATTTCCTGTTCTCGCCCGAACGCGCGCGCGCACCGATCACCCGGTTGTCCGGCGGCGAACGCAACCGTCTGTTGCTGGCGAAGCTCTTTGCGCAGCCGTCGAATCTGCTGGTGATGGATGAGCCGACCAACGACCTGGACGTGGAAACCCTCGAACTGCTGGAAGAGCTGCTCACCGACTACCAGGGCACCCTGTTGCTGGTCTCGCATGACCGCGCCTTCCTCGACAACGTGGTCTCCAGCACGCTGGTGCTGGAAGGCAACGGACAGATCGGCGAATACGTGGGCGGCTACAGCGACTGGCTGCGCCAGCGGCCCGACCCACGCGGCGCAGCTTCAGCCGGCAAGCCGGCCGTCGCGAGCCCGGCACCGGCTGAGCCGGTAGTGGCCAAACGCAAACGCAGCTTCAAGGAGCAGCACGAGCTGGAGCAGCTGCCGAAGCGGATCGAGCAGCTGGAAGGCGACATCGCCAGTCGTACGGCGGCGATGAACGAGCCCGCTTTCTTCCAGCAGGAAAGTGGCGCCATCGTCAAGGCGAACGAAACCCTGTTGGCACTGCAGGCCGAGCTCGACGCGGCGTACGCGCGCTGGGCGGAACTGGACGGCTAAACAGCTGGCCGCGCGCCGCCGACGCGACTGCGCGGCGGCGTATCATCAGCGGATCGACTCCGCGGACGCCCGCCATGTACACGCTCTACTACGCTCCCGGTTCGGCCAGCATGCTGGTGCACCTCACCTTGCTCGAAATCGGCACGCCACACACGCTGGAACGGGTGGACCTCGACGCCGGCCAACAGCGTGGCGCAGCGTATCTGGCGCTGAACCCGAACGGCGTCGTGCCGACCCTGGTGATCGACGGCATGCCGCATGGCGAGGCCGCCGCGCTGGCGATGCTGCTGGCCGAACGTCATCCCGATGCGGCGCTAGTGCCGGCTGCAGGTAGTGCGCGACGCGCGGATTACCTGCAATGGATGCTGTACTTCGCGAACTCGCTGCAACCGCTGTTCCGCCAGTGGTTCTATCCCGCCGATCACCTGCCCGAAGGCGCCGACACGATCAAGCAGGCTGCCGGCGCCGGCATCGAGAGATGCTGGTCGCACCTCGACGCCCACCTCGCCGCGCACGGGCCGTACATGCTTGGCGACAACTTCGGCGTGGTCGACCTGTATGCGTTGATGTTGATGCGCTGGTCGCGCAACATGCCGCGCCCAGCGACGGCATGGCCGCAACTCGCTGCGTTGGCCACACGGCTGAAGCCACGACCATCGTGGAAGAAGCTGTGCGACATCGAAGGCCTGGTCGAGTGGGCCTGACCGCATGAGCGACGGCGCCGCCTGGGCCGTCTACCTGCTGGAATGCGCCGATGGCCGCGTTTACACCGGCATCGCGCGCGACCCCGAACAGCGCTACGCGAAACACCTCAGCGGCAAGGGCGCCCGCTTCACCCGCTCCAACCCGCCGCAGCAATTGTTGGGCTGGGTCTGGGTCGCCAGCCACGGCGATGCATTGCGGCTGGAGATCGCATGGAAACGCCTGCCACGCGCCGAACGCATCGCGGCCTTGCACTCCCACCCCGCCCTCGCCTTGTCGTAGGAGCCCGCTAGCGGGCGATGGTCTGCCTGGGGCATTCATCAGCGTGCTCCTACGAGGTTGGATGTGGAGCGCTGGCGCGGATGAACACCGTTGGGTGACGCTCGCAGACGAGCATGGCGGCAACACTAAATGAATGCATGCCTTTCCAGCCATTGGCCGCTCTGCCCTACGTCGGGGACGCGTTTCTATCCCCGGACCGTTCTATTTGCTGACAACCACCACGCATCATCGACGATGCCTGTTTGAGGATCCGATGCGTGCTCGCGTTGCCTGTCAGATCATCCACTCGAACTCGACCTGGGGCGATACCCGCCTGCTCGCCTGGGTATTGATGCCGGACCACTGGCATGGCCTGTTGCAACTCCGCGATGAGCCGCTTGCACGTGTCATGAACCGCTTCAAGGGCAACGTCACGCGTGCGCTGCACGCCTCATGCTTGATGGACCAGCGGATCTGGGATCGCGGTTTTCACGACCATGCCCTGCGCGCCGATGAAGATGTCCGCCAGGCCGCCCGATACATCGTGGCCAATCCAATCCGTGCCGGGTTCGCTCAAAGCGCACTCGACTACCCCTATTGGAACGCCGTCTGGCTCGATCCGGAGCAGCCCTCGTAGGAGCCCGCTCGCAGGCGATGCTGTTTGGTCGGACATTCAGGACGGGAACATCGCCCGCAAGCGGGCTCCTACGAGAAAGGTGCGCTGGGCAGCCACAGTTGCGCGATGGCGCCTGCGCCATCGCGGGCGAGCAGGCTGACGCCGCCTTCGTGCGCTTCGGCGATCTGCCGTACCAGGGCCAGGCCGATGCCGGAGCCGCCGGGCTTGGTGGTGAAGAACGGCACGAACAGGTTGTCGCTGCCGGGCAGGCCGGGGCCGTCGTCGAGGATTTCGATCAGCGCACGTTCGCCCTCGCTGCGCCAGCGCATGACCACGCCGCCATGGGTGGACAGGCTCGCTTCGACGGCGTTGCGCAGCAGGTTGATCAGCGCCTGTTCGAGCTGATCGGGATCGGCCTGCACCGGCAGTGGCGCGCCGGGTTCGACCTGCACCGGCAACCGTTGTTCCAGCCGCGCCACCGCCGGCACCAGCGTGGCCAGATCCAGCTCGCGCCGTTGCGGTGGTGGTAGCGCGGCCAGTCGGCTGTAGCCAGCGAGGAAACGTGACAGCGATTCGGCGCGGTTGCCGATCACCTGCAGGCCGCCGCGCGCATCCTCTCGCCAGTCCTCGGCCAGTGGCTCGCGTGCGATCAGCGTGGCCAGCGTGCCGGCCAGCGAATGGATCGAAGCCAGCGAATTATTGACCTCGTGGCCAAGCACGCGCAGCAGGCGCTGCCAGGCCTGGCGCTCCTCCTCGCGCAAGACCCGGCCGACGTCGTTGATCACCAGCAGTTGGCCGCTGCGGCCTTCGTTGCGCAGCGGCGCGTGGCGGATCTCGAAGCGGCCGCTACGGCCGGGAAAGGCGTGCCTGATCACCTGCGCACCGGGTGTGGCCAGCAACGCATCGAGGCCGATCTCGTCAGCGCGGCGACCGAGCAGCGCCGGCCGGTCGCTGCGCAGCAGGTGCTGCGCAGCCGGGTTGAGCAGGCGCAGACGTGCATCGTGGTCGAACACGAACACCGCACTGTCCAGTGCAGCCAGCGTCTTGCCGAGCAGGCGTGAGGCATCCTCGAATTGCAGGCGTTCCTTCTGCAGCCGATCGGCGAGTGCGTTGATGTCGTAGATAGCGCCACCAAGCACTCCGCCCTGCACGCCGCGCAGGCTGTAGTCGCCCTCGCGCAGCGCTTCCAGCAAACCGGCCAGCGTGTACAGCGGATACACCACGCGGCGGTGCTGCCAGCGCGCGATCAAGGCGGTGGCCAGCACCACGGCGATCGCCAGCAGCCAGCACAATGCACCTTCGGGCACGCCGGTCAGCAGCAACACGGCCACGCCGATCAGTGCCGGCACCGCCACCAGCCAACTGCCCAGCAACACGCGCCGTTCGAACGCGGGCAGGCGGCCGCTGCGGCGGGCGGATTCAGTCGGCATCGTCGGACGAGGGATCGCGCAGGCCGTGTTTCTCCAGGCGCCGGTACAGCGTCTGGCGGGTGATACCGAGTGCGTCGGCAGCGTGCTGCAAGTTGCCGCCGTGACGATCCAGCGCACGCCGCACGAGATGCGCCTCAGCCTGTTCGATGGTCATGTCGCCCAGCTCCGCTGACGCGTCGCTGGCGGCCGGGCCGGGACCGAAGGCCAGAGCCGAATCGCTGACCAGATCCTGCTCGGCCAGCAGAGCGGCGCGTTCCATCAGGTGACCCAGCTCGCGCACATTGCCGGGCCAGCGCCAGGCCAGCAGCGCGCGTTCGGCCGACGGCGCCAGGCGCAAGCCGTGGCGGCCGTAGCGTGAGGCGCTACGCTCGAGGAAGCTGCGCGCCAATGGCACGATGTCGTCACGACGCTCGCGCAGCGGCGGCAAACGAATCTCCAGCGTGTTCAGTCGATACAAAAGATCCTTGCGGAAACGGCCAGCATCCACCTCGACGGCAAGGTCGGCATTGGTGGCCGAGACCAGTCGCACGTCGGTGCTCTGGGTACGCGACGAACCGAGCCGTTCGAACTCGCCGTCCTCCAGCACGCGCAGCAGTTTCGGCTGCTGCGACGGCGGCACGTTGCCGACCTCGTCGAGAAACAGGGTGCCGCCATCGGCCAGTTCGAAACGGCCGATGCGTTCGCTCTTGGCGTCGGTGTAGGCGCCGCGCACGTGGCCGAACATTTCCGACTCGAACACGTTCTCGGCGATGCCGCCCATGTTGACCTTGACCAGCGCGCGCGCGGCGCGGCGCGACTGCGCATGCAGCGCCTGCGCGATGACGCCCTTGCCGGTGCCGTTCTCGCCCAGCACCAGTACGTTGGCGTCACTGGGCGCCACCCGCGCCACCAGCTCCATCACCCGCCGCATCGCCGTCGACTCGGCGATCAGCGCCTCGCCGCCGCCGCGCAGCAGCGCGTTTTCCGCTTCCAGCCGGCGTTGCCGACGCACACCCTCGCCCAGTGCGATCTGCGTGCGCACGATGCTGATCGCCCGGGCGTTGTTCCAGGGTTTCTCGATGAAATCGCCGGCGCCGCGGCGCAGCGCATCCACCGCCAGTGGCACGTTGCCCCACGCCGTCATCACCACCACCGGCAACTCCGGCGCGTGCTGGCGCAACTGGTCGAGCAGGGCCAGGCCCTCCTCACCCGAGGTGGTATCGCGGGTGTAGTTGAGGTCGATCAGCGCACAGTTGAAATCGCGCTGACGTACGGCCTCCAGCGCCGCGGCCGGACCGTCCACGCCAACGCTGGCCATGCCTTCGGACTTCAGCAGCAGGCGCAGCGCTTCGCGTACGTCGGCCTGATCGTCGACCAGCAACACTGTTGGATTCAATTCGCGTGTCATGTTCTTCCGTTCATGGGTTCCGGCGCCCGCGCGGTCAAGCATATCGGCTCCAGCCGCGCAGAGCCGCCGCCCACCTGTGGGAGCGACTTCAGTCGCGATGCCTTTGCTTGAGGTTTACAGACAAAAGCATCGCGACTGAAGTCGCTCCCACAGAGATGTGGGCGGCGGCGGTGGTCATTCGTAGCGCAGCGCAATCGCCGGATCAACGCGCAACGCACGGTACAGCGGCACCAGCGAGGCCAATACGGACACGCCGACGACCAGCAGCAACACAGGCACGAACACCGCCGGATCGTGCGCCCGCGTATGCAGCCCCGGGTCGGCCAGCAGCCCCGACCACGGCAACGCCAACGCCAAGCCGGCCAGCAGGCCCAGGCCGAGTTGCCAAGCCAGCTGCCGGCTCACCTCGCGCACGATGGCACCATGGCCGGCGCCGATCGCACGGCGGATGCCGATTTCCCGCGTGCGTTGCGCCACCGCATAGGCCAGCACGCCATACAAGCCGGCTGCCGCCAGCAGCAAGGCGATCAAGCCCAGCGCGCTGAAGATATCCGTCAGCAGCGCCAGCTTGACGCGCGACATCGCCATCACCTGCTTCTGGCTGGCAACGCCGTAGAGCGCAACCTGCGGCTCCACCGCGCGCACGACTTCCATCAGATGCGGTGCCCACGACTGCGCATCGGCATGCGTGCGAACCGCCAGCCCCATCGCCCGCTGCGGCGCCTGTCCGCCGGATTGCGGCAAGGGCATCAACAGACCCGGCAGCGATTTCTCCATCGCGGTATCGAGCTGCAACGACTCGATCACACCGATCACCGTGACCGTCCACGCATAGGGTTTGCCCGGATACAGGATCAACGGCTGGCCGAGCGCATCGCCGTGTGGCCAGAACGCCGAGGCCATCTTCGCGTCGATCACCACGACTTTCTGAGTGCCGGCCTGATCGCGCCCATCGAAGAAGCGCCCCTCCCGCAAACGCACGCCATAGGTATCGAGAAAATGCGCATCGACGATGCCCATCTGCGCCCGCGGCCAGCCGTCCGACGGCTGCGGCTGGCCCGGCAGCGACACATCCTCGTGGCTGCCCAACACCGCACTGGGAATCGTGTTGGAGGCGCTGGCGGCGATCACGCCCGGCTCGCGGCGCAAGCGTTCGACCACGTTCTCGATCAGACGGATACGCTGCGCGGGGTCCGGAAACTGCACCGCTGGCAAGGCCAGGCTGGCCGTGATCACCTGCTCCGCATGGGTGGCGCCAACCGGTTGCTCGGCCAGCAAGCCGCCCAGCGCACGCACGAACATGCCTGCCCCCACCAGCAACACCACGGTCAACACGACTTGCGCCACCACCAGGGTTTTCGCCACCTTGCCGAAGCCGCTGCCGGAACCCTTGCCGCCATCGCGCAACGCATCCTGCATGTCGGCGCGCGAGGCACGCCACGCCGGGATCAGGCCGGCCACGGCGGTGCTGAGGACGGCCACGCCGAGGGCGAACGGCCACACCCAGCCCTGCGCGCCGAAACGAAACAGCAGATTTGGCGGATCGCCCGCGGCGACAAACATCGCGACCATCCAGCGATTGGCACCGAGCATGATCGGCCACGCCAACGCCAGCGCCCCCATGCTGAGCAGCAGGCTCTCGATCAACACCCCGGTCATCAGTCGCCCGCGACTGCAGCCGAGCGCACTGCGCAAGGCCAGCTCGCGGCGCCGATTCAAGGTCTGCACCAATTGCAGGTTCGCCACGTTGACGCAGGCCAGCAACAGCACCAGCCCGGCGGCACCAAGCATCAGCCACACCCAATTGCGCGTATCTTCCGGCAAGAAGCTCAAGGCCAGCGGCTTGATCGTCATGTCGCGCATGCGCCACTCGGCCGGCAACGCGCGGCGCAAATCGTCCGCCCGCGTCGCCAGCTCGGCACGTGCCTGCGGCAGGTCGACCCCGGGAGCCAACCGCGCCACCCCGGACAACATGCGATGCTGACCCGGGTTCAGACGCAAAGGCGTCCACAGCACGCTGCTTTGCGGAAAGCCGAAATCCGCCGGCAAGACTCCAACCACGGTGAACCACTCGCCATTGATCCGCACGGTGCGACCCACGACATCCGGATCGGCCTGAAAATCATGACGCCACAACGTCTCCCCCAACAGCAGCACTGGCGCGGCGCCCGGACTGTCGTCGGCAGCGACAAAACCACGCCCCAGCAACGGCTTCACCCCCAGCAGGTCCATCATCGACGCAGTAAGCGAGGTACTGTTCCGGTAACTCGCACCGTGCCCCTGATCCAAATTGACGCCGCCATCGCGGTACGCACCGATGGCATCCACGCTGCGCATGTGTCCCTGCAATTGCAGGTATTGCGCGCTGTCGATGTCGCCGATGCCATGCCCGTTGTCGGATACCTGACCTATCGCCACCAGTCGGTCAGCTTGCGGAAATGGCAGCGGCTGCAGGATCAGCGTGTTGACCACGCTGAACAGGAACAGCACCACACCCAGCCCCACGCCCAGCACCGTCGCCGACAACACCGCATAACCCGGCCGCGCCAGCAACCGCCGCCACGCCGTACGACATTCGCGCAGGATCATTTTCTACTCCCCGCGCAACGCGCGCATCGGATGGACACGACCGGCGCGCAGCGCCGGCATGAGACAGGCAAGCAAGCCGGCGATGGTCAGCACCAGACAGACGCCGGCCAGGGCCAGCGGATCGAACGCGGTGCGACCGAGCTGCTCGATCACCGCACGCAACAAGCGCGTCAGCGACAGCGCCATGCCGACGCCCAGCAGCAACCCGGTCACGATCTGAAATAGCCCGCCGCGCAATACCAGCCGAACCAGTCTCGATGGTGAGGCACCCAGCGCATTGCGCACACCGAATTCGCGTTCGCGCGCAGCCACCGCCACTGCCATCACGGCATACATGCCAACCACCGCCAGCAACAGCGCCAACCCGGCGAACAGGCCGACCAGCAGCAGGCTGAGCCGCGCGACCACCGTGGTCTGGCGCACGATGCTGTCCATCGTGCGCAGGTTGGCCATGGGCTGCCCGGGCGCTAGCCCTGCCAGGACATCGCGCACGCCCGCGCGCCAGTCGGCGGGATTGCCGTGGCCACGCAGCGCGAAACGCAACGGTTCAAGATCGCGAAAGATGGTCATGGTCGGCTCGGGGATCTGGCCCAGCGGCATATAAAGCATGGGTTGTTTCGGCTGCAGCGGCCCACGCTGGTAAGTGTCGGCCACCACACCGACGATGCGTGCGGGCCACACGATGTCGCCGCTGCTTTCCACCTCGATCGTCTTGCCCAGCGCATGGCCGCCATAGAACGCATCGGCCAGATCCTGGCTGACGATGGCCACGCGTTCCGAACCATGGACATCGTTGTCGGTGAATCGCCGTCCCGCACGCAGGTCGATGGCGAACAGCTCGAAAAATCCGGAGCCGATGCCATGCAGCTGTGCCTCGAAATGCTTGCCGTCCGGCGTACGCATGCCGTTGTTGAACTGCCCGAACATGTCGTCACTGGTAGGCAGGTTGGTCGTCACGGCAGCAGCGGTAATGCCGGGCATCATGCGCAGCCGATCCACCAGCCGGCGCGACAGCTCCTGCGTCGCGGCCGCATCCGGATAGTCGGCTTTCACCGGCGCCAGTTCGAAGGTAAGGATGCCCTCGCTGGCAAAACCCAGGTGCAGCTGCGAGGCATCGTGGATCGCGCGGATGAACATGCCGGCGGCGCATAGCAGGATCGTCGCCAGCGCTACCTGCGCCACAACCAGCAGGCGGCCGAGACGACCGCTGCGCACGCCGATGCCGCTGCGTCCGCCCTCGCGCAACTCGTCCACGGCAGTGGCGTGGCGACTGCGCCACAAGGCCAGTCCCGCCGCCAGCAGTGCACCGAGCAGACCCACGGCGAAGGCCAGCAACCATGCCGTCGCGCCGATGCGAAGCCGGCCGCCCCACAGCCATTCGACGGGAATGAAACCCTGCAGCAAGGCCAGCCCCGACAGCGCCAGCAACATGCCCAGCAACGCGCCAAAGCCGCCGATCAGCAACCCTTCGCCCCATGCCGGAAGCATCAACCGCAGCCATGGTGCGCCAAGCGCGCTGCGCACGGCGGCGTCGTGATTGCGCGACAGGGCGCGCAGCAGCATCAGGTTGGTCAGGTTGACCAGCGCCACCAGCAACACCAGCAGCGCGCTTGCCAGGAACAGCAGAAGAATGGGGCGTGCGTCCTGCTGGAAGGTGGAAGCGAACTCCTGCGCCCCGAACCGCGGACGCTTCCAGTTGCCGCCCATGCCCATGTCGTGGAACATCGTGCGCTCATGCGCATCCGCTTGCGCCGACACCGTCGCGACATCGACACCATCGGCCAGCCGCGCAATGGCGATATGGCCGTTGTGGTTGTAGTCGTGGCTGACGGTGGGCAAGGCCGTCGGCAACACCACATCGCCGGGACCCAGCACCGTGTTGAACGCGGCAGGCAGCACGCCGACGATGGCGTATGCGGTGCCCTCGACCTGCAAGGTACGGCCGACGACGCCGGCATCCCCACCATAACGGCGCTGCCACAGTCCATGACCGAGAAGCACCGCCCTGGGGCCGCTCGGACGATCCTCCCGCGCGTCGAAGTTGCGTCCCAGCAACGGCTGCAGGCCCAACGTGGGCAACAGGTGCCGGTCGATGTAGATCACCGGCACCTGCGCCGGCGCACCAGCCCCGGCTATGTTCACCGTCGAACCCGGATGCTCCAGCCCCAATGAACTCACGCCCTCGGGCGGCCCCAGATACTGGTACTCATGCGGAGATATCCCACTCATCTGACCGTTGTCGTGCAAGGCCCCCAGCACCACCAGGCGTGAGGCCTGCGGCACCGGCAACGGCCGCAGCAAGGTGTTCTGGATCAGCGCGAACACCGCCACGCTGGCACCGATGCCCAGCGCCAACACTCCGCTTGCCAACAACAGGAAACCCGGGCGGCGCAGGCTGGCGCGCCAGGCGCGCCAGATTTCAGTCAGCCAGATATTCAAGACAACCCCCGATCGTGCCCTGACGGGCCGTGCTTCCAAAATTTCCGACGGCCATGTCGACTACTCCCCACGCAACGCGCGCATCGGTTGCACCCGGCCGGCACGCAACGCCGGCGCCAGACAAGCCAGAATGCCCGCCACGCCAATTACCACGCAGACGGCGCCTATCGACCACGGATCGAAGACACTGCGGCCGAGCCCTTCAATCACGGCACGCAACACGCTCGACGAAACGAAACCGAGCGCCATGCCACCTATCAATCCCAGCACGACCTGAATCAATGCACCACGCAGCACGAGGGTCACTAACCGCCTGGGCGGTGCCCCCAACGCCGAGCGCACGCCAAACTCCCGCTCGCGCGCAGCCACGGCCACGGCCATCACGGCGTACATGCCGGTTGCCGCCAGCAGCATGGCAAGCACCGCAAACAGACCGACCAGCAACAAGTTGAAGTACGTATCCGAGAGCGTGTCGTTATCAACGACGAATTGCATCGTGCGGATATGCGCGATCGGCTGATCCGGCGCTACCCCGGCCACAGCCAGCCGAATGCCTTTGCGGTATCCGTTCGCATCGCCGTGCACTTTCAGCACGAAACGCATCGAGCTGAAACTGCGGAATACGCGCAGCGCGTCGTCCGGCATCTGCGTCAGCGGCAGGTAGAGAATCGGCTGGATCGAGCCAGGATCCAGCGGCCCGTACTGATAGGTATCCGCGACCACACCGACGATTCGCGCCGACAACATTCCGTTGCCCTCGCCTCGCTGGATCAGCTGACCGATCGCGTGCCCGCCGTAGATATGGTCGGCGAACGTCTGGTTGACGATGGCCACCTGTTCGCCGCCACGCACGTCGGTGGATGCAAAACCACGCCCCTGACGCACATGGATATCGAACAGGGTGAAGAAATGGGGGCCAACCCCTCGGAACTGCGGACTGAAGGACTCGCCGCCGGGACGATGCATGCCATCCAGGTTGAATTGTCCGGAAAAAGAATCGCCGGCGGGAAGATTGGTGGTGACGGTGGCATCGCTGACCCCGGGCAACTGCCGCAACCGATCGACTAATTGTTGCGACAGTTTCTGCACGGCAATCGCATCCGGATAGGTGGCTTTCACCGGCGCCAGCTCGAACGTAAGCAGCCCTTGCGGGTTGAACCCAAGATCGACCTTGGAAGCGTCGTAGAGGCTGTGTAGAAAAAGTCCGGCGCCACACAGCAGCGTGGTCGCCAGCGCCATCTGCGCCACGACCAGTCCGCGGCCAAGGCGACCTCTCTGCACGTTCAAACCACTGCGCCCGCCTTCGCGCAACTCATCCAGCGATGTAGCGCTGCGACCACGCCATAGACCCAGAGCAGCGGCCAGCAGTGCGCTGAACAGACCGACCCCCATGGCCAGCAACCACGCGTCAAACCCCAGATGCAGCGCCCCGCTCTCGGTCCACTCGATCGGCATCCAGTCCACCGGCATCAGCTGCCGCAGAGCCGTCAGGCCCATGGCTGCAAGCGCCAGACCCATCAATGCCCCACCCATGCCCACCAATGCACCTTCCGCCATCGATGGCAACGCCAGCCGCCATGCCGAGGCGCCCAGCGCGCTGCGCACGGAGGCCTCGTGGCTGCGCGACAAGATGCGCAACAGCATCAGGTTGGTCAGATTAACCAGCGCGATCAGCAGCAAGAACAACGCGCAGGCCATCTGCATCTGCAGCGTCGCGCGGATGTCTGCGTGCAGGTTGTCACGCAGATCCTGCGCACCAAAGTGTTGGCGAATCCAGTAATCGTGTTCGCCGGTATCCGCATACATTGCGTGCAGCCGCGCGTGCACACGTGGCGCCAACGCTGTGGCGTCGACACCGTCGGCCAGCCGTGCCACAGCGGTGTAATTGGTGCCGTCATCCGTGGTATTCGCACGAAATGCCGTGGGCAGCACGACGTCGCCATCGCCCAGATCGAATGATGCCGGCAACACGCCGACGATAGTGTGCGCCACCCCCTCCACCTGCAGCCTGCGACCGATCACATCGTTCCTGCCACCAAAACGGCATTGCCAGAAACCATGCGAGATGATCGCCACCGGCGGGCCGTTCGGGCGATCTTCCTCCGCCGAGAAATTGCGTCCCAGCACCAGCTGGGTGCCAAGTGTGGACAGCAGACCGTGATCGACGTAAAGCGAGGGCACCTGCAGGGGCGGTCCATCGCCGGCAATGTTCACGGCTGGCGACAGGCCCTCGTAGATGCCCAGCGAACGCACGCCATCCAGTCCGGACAAATGCTGATATTGCCGCGGCGATACCGCCCGCACGGTGCCGGCCTCCAGCTTGCCGAGCGCCACGAGTTGTTGCGACTCTGGATACGGCAGCGGCTTGAGCAATACATCGTCGATCATGGTGAACACCGTGCTGGTGGCACCAATACCCAACGCCAGCACGCCGGTCGCCAGCAACAGGAAACCCGGGCGGCGCAGGCTGGCGCGCCAGGCGCGACCGATCTCGGCCAGCCAGACAATCATGTGCGATGTTCCTCGACGGCGATGTACAAGCCACGACGTGCCGATCTTCCCGATGCGATGTCCATCCCCTACTCCCCGCGCAACGCGTGCATCGGCGGGGTGCGCGCCGCGCGCAAGGCCGGAAACAGGCACGCGAGCAGACCGGCCAGGATCAGCACCACGCACACGCCAGCCAGTGCGAAAGGATCGAAGACGCTGCGATCAATCTCCTCCAGCACGGCGCTCAACACTCTGGACAAGGCCAGCGTGATGCCCATGCCAAGGAGCAACCCGATCGCGATCTGCTGCAATCCTCCAGACAGCACCATGCGAACCATGCCCAGCGGCGACGCGCCCAGCGCCATGCGCACGCCGAACTCGCGCTGGCGCGCCGTTACCACGACCGTCATCACGGCATACATCCCGGCTGCGGCCAGTCCCAGTGCGAGCAACGCGAACAATCCGACCAGGAACAGATTGCGACGCGTATCGTCGGTGGTGGCGCGCACGATCTCGGCCATCGTCCGCAGGTTGGCGATCGGCTGGTCCGGTGCCACTTCGGCGACTGCCGCATGGACGCCCTGGCGATAGTCGTCGGGGTTGCCCCGCACGCGCAGCGCGAAACGCAGCGGCTGAAAAGAGCGAAACACCCGCACGATGTGCTCAGGCATCTGCGCAAAGGGGAGATAGAGGAATGACCTCTTCTGGTTGTCCAGCGGGCCGAACTGCCGTGTATCACCAACCACCCCGATGATGCGCGCGGTCACCGGGCGATCAATCGGATTGCCGGAGCTCGCCTTGCCGGCGGGGTAGCCGCTGTAATCGTTGACGACGATGCCCTTGCCCAAGGCGCGGCCGCCATATTCCCGCTCCGCCAGCGTCCGGTTCACGATGGCTACGGGTTCGCTGCCCGCGGTATCGCCCACGCCAAAAGATCGGCCTTCGCGCACGGGAATGCGAAACGTCGGGAAGAAGTCGGCATTCACCCCACGTATCTGTGGATTGGCGTCGAAATAATCCCCGCCAGGCGCGTGAACGCCGCCCATGTTGAATTGCTGCCCGAATCCTCCCGCCGGCAGGCCATTGGTGACGGCAACATTTGCGACCCCCGGCAATGCACGCAGGCGCCGCACCAGCCCTTGCACCAGGACCTGCGTGGACGCGGTGGTGGGGTTGTTGGCCCGCACTGGCGCCAGATCGAAGGTCAGGACGTGATCGCTGGCGAAACCCAGCGGGGTGCGTGCTGCATCGTAGAGCGCATGCAGGAACAGGCCGGTGCCGCACATCAGGCAGGTCGCCAGGCTCATTTGCGCGACCACCAGAACATGCCCCAGGCGACCGCTGTGACGACCCGGAGTCCGTCCGCCTTCATGCAACGCTTCTTGCACCGACGCCAGGGAGAGCCCGCGCCATGCGCCGAATATCGCTGCCAGCAATGCGCCCGGCACGGCGATGGCCAACGCCAGCAAAGCAACCCTCACCGACATGTGCGGCACTGCGCCATGCGCCCATGCCGCAGGAGCGTAATGGCCGAACAAGGACAGTCCGATCACGGCCAGCCCCATGCCGGCGATGGCGCTGATGGCCCCTACCAACGCCCCTTCGGCACAGGCTGGCAACACCAGGCGCCATGTAGGTGCGCCGAGGGCATGGCGCACGGTCGCATCGTGGTGGCGCGACAAAGTGCGCAACAACATGAGATTGCCGAGATTGACCAACGCGATCAGCAACACGCACTGGGCACTGGCCAGAAACAGCATCACGGTCGGGCGCTGCTCCTGATGCAGCACCGTCGATAACGGCGCGCTGCCAAAACGTATGTGCTTCCAGTAGTCGGTTTGCGCGCCGGCGAGACTTGCATACATGGCATGCATGGCTGCATCTACCTGTGTGCCTACCACCCCGGCGCTGCTTCCAGGCGCCAATCGTGCGACGGCGCGGAAGTTGGTTCCGTCGTCGTAAGTGTTCGGGCTCAACGCGAGCGGCAGCATGATGTCGCCTTGGCCAAACTGATCGAAACCGGCAGGCAGGACACCGACGATCGTGCGTGCCGTGCCCTCGACCTTCAGGCTCCGGCCGATCACCGTCGGCGCGCCACCATAGCGGCGACGCCAATAGCCCTCGGCAAGGATCACCGCCTTCGGGCCGCCCGGACGGTCTTCCTGTTCCGAGAAACCTCGCCCCAGTCGCATCTGCACCCCAAGGGTAGGCAACAGGCCCTGATCGGCATGGAAGGCGCTCACCTGTTCCGGCTCGCCGTCGCCGGCCACATTGACCGCCGTCAGCTCCCCGTTGATCAGGCCCATCGACGTCATGCCGTGAACAGGCTGCATATGCTGGTATTGCTGTGGCGAAACGCCGTCAATCGATTGCCCCGCTTCCTGCGGCCCCAGCGCGACCAACCGTTCGGGCGAGACGTAAGGCAACGGTTGCAACAGCACATCATCGGCCAGTACGAATACCGCCACGCTGGCGCCGACACCCAATGCCAACACCGCGGTCGCCAGCAACAGAAAGCCCGGCCTTCGCAGGCTCGCACGCCAGGCACGCCAGATCTCGGCCAGCCAGACGTTCACGCGCCGACTTCCACGCGCTGGCCGATCAGCGCATCGAGGCGTTGTTCGTCTTCATGGCGCAACCGCTCGTAGGTTTCCTCGTCGACCACGCGGCCATCGAACAGGCGGATCTTGCGCTCGGCGAGTTCGGCGTAGCGGGTGTCGTGGGTGACCATGCAGATGGTGGCGCCGCCTTTGTGCAGTTCGTCCAGCAGGGCCATCACGGCTTCGCCGTTGCGCGAGTCGAGGTTGCCGGTGGGCTCGTCGGCGAGCAGGATCGCCGGCTTGCCGACCAGTGCGCGCGCCACCGCCACACGCTGTTGCTGGCCGCCGGAGAGCTGCGCCGGGTAGTGCCGCATGCGATGCGCCATGCCGACGCGCTCCAGCGCTTCCTGCACGCGCTCGCGCCGTTCGGCGGTGCCGATGTTGTTGCGGTAGGTCAGCGGCAATTCGACGTTTTCCTGCACGCTGAGGTCGCCGATCAGGTTGAACGCCTGGAAAATGAAGCCGATCTCGGCGTTGCGAATGCGCGCTCGCTCGGCGGCATTGAGCGATGCCACGTCGTGCCCGTTCAGCACATAGCTGCCGGCACTGGCCGTATCGAGCAGGCCGAGGATCGACAGCAAGGTGGTCTTGCCGCAACCGGATGGACCGGAGATCGAGACGTATTCGCCGCGGCGGATGTCCAGGTGCACATCACTGAGCGCGTGGGTTTCCACTTCGTCGGCCTGGAACACCTTGCGGATACCGCCGAGGGCAATGACGGATGTCGGGTTGGTCATGAGGTTGTCCTTGTTCAAGGGGATGTTCGAAAGCGGGAGCGAGGCTTCATGGAATCAGCGCACACGTAGGCGGTCATATTTATCCCATTGGCTGGTATCGGAAAGAATCACCTGATTGCCCGGCTGCAGCCCTTGCAGCAACTGCACGCGGTCGACCGAGGTGGCGCCGACCCGCACTTTCACGCGAGTGGCGGTGTTACCGGAAGGATCGAGGCGGAACAGGCCCACCTCGCTGTTCGCCTCGACCTGGGCCGGGCGGCCCAACGACAGCACTTGTTTGAGTTCGGCGATACGGATGCGGCCATCCACGGAAAGATCGGGACGCGCACCGGCGGGCAATGCCCCGGTCGGCGTCACGTCCACCTGCACGCTGCCGTCGACCACGGCCGGATCGATGCGGCTCACGGTACCGGCGATCATGCCGTTATAGGTGTTGACCTGCACCGACATGCCCAGCGCCACGTCCTTGGCCTGGACCTCGGGTACGCGCAGCCGTGCGATCAGCACGTCGCCACGCGCGACCCGCGCCAGGTCGGTGCCCGCGGCAACCTGCTGGCCTTCCTGCACGGCGACCTGCTGCAACGTGCCGGCAATGCCGGCGCGCACGTCCAGCGCGGCGGACTGGCGCTGGCGCAGGGTCAGGTTGCTGCGCTGCAGTTGCAGCTCGGCGCGCACCGCGGCCATCTGCGCGGCGATGCCCGCGCCGAAGGCCTGCACGCGCTGCTGTTCGACCTCGGCACGATGCTGCAATTGTTTCAGCGCGATCAGCTCCTGCTCGTACTGCACGCGCGCGATCAGGTCTTTCGCCACCGCCTTGGCATCGGCATCGCCCTTGACCTTGGCCGACGCATAGTCGGCCTGGGCCTGGGCCAGCGAGGAACGCTCGTCGAGCAGTTGCGATTGCAACTCGGCGTGTTTGGCGGCGACCTGCGCCTCGGCGGCGGCGACCTGCGCCTGCGCGTTGCGCAGGTCGTTCTCCACCTGCGCACTGGTCAGGCGCAGCAGCACCGTATCGGACTCCACATGGGTGCCCGGCCATATCTCGATCTTCGCCACCTGCGCACTGGTCTGCGCGGCCAGCCAGTGGATGTCACGCGGCACCAGGGTGCCCGGTGCCCGCACCTCGCGCAGCATGTCGCCGCGCTGCACGGTATCGATCCACACGCTGGAACGCTCCACCGTGGGAAGCGCCGGGCCAAGGCTTGCCGCGCCGACGGCGATACCGGCCAGCAACAGTGCGCCCGCGGCGATGGCGATGCGTTTGCGACGGCGTTTGCGTTGGGCGACGAGCGGGTTGGCGATATCCATGAGCCTGTTACAGCAAGGCCCGTGCCATGCGCGAAATCCGCCGTTTCATGCGCTTTTGGCAGGTATCGATAGCAGGCCACCGTCTGGATACGGACAGCAGCGTCCGGACGCGTACACCGGCAGAGCGTCGCAACTGAGCCGCTCCCGCAACTCGCGAAGCGGCTCGCCTTGCCTTGGGGAAGGGCATCGCGACTGAAGTCGCTCCCACATGGAACCGCTGGCTTGCCTGTGGGAGCGACTTCAGTCGCGACGCTCCTGCCTTGAAGATGCGCCCGAATCAGCCGGTATTCTGCAAACCCTGCGAGACACCGTTGACGCAGGCGACCAGCGCCTGCAGCAAGGTGTCGTCGCTGCGCTCGCCGGCACGCCAGCGCTGCAGCAGGTCGACCTGCAGAAGGCTCATCGGATCGACATAGGGATTGCGCAGGTGGATCGAGGCGGCGAGGCGCGGATTGCCCTGCAGCAGGGCGTCACTGCCCTTCAGTCGCAGCAGCCAGTGGCGGGTGCGCTCGAATTCGCTGCGGACCAACCCGAAGAACTCGCCATGCAATGGGCCGGACAGTTTCGAGAACGCCTCGGCGATGTCCAGGTCGCACTTGGCCAGCACCATCTCGACATCGTCCAGCAGGTTGTTGAAGAACGGCCAGTCACGCGCCATTTCCACCAGCGCCGCCTCGCCGAATTGCTGCGCGCCCTGTTCCAGCGCGCTGCCGAGGCCGTACCAGCCGGGCAGGATCGAACGGCACTGCGTCCATGCGAACACCCACGGGATCGCGCGCAGGTCGTGCACGCCGAGCATGCTGCGGCGGCTGGCCGGGCGCGAGCCGAGCGTCATCTGCTCGATCACGTCGATGGGCGTGGCGGTGCGGAAGTAGTCGACGAAGTGCTCGTGCTCGACGAACGCGCGATAGGTTTTGCGGCTGTTCGCGGACAACGTGTTCATCTGCTCGCGCCAGCGTTCTTCACGAGGCTCGGTCTCGCGTGGGCGCAACGATGCGCGCAACACGGCACCGACGGTCTGTTCCAGGTTGCGCAGGGCCAGCGCGCGGATGCCGTACTTGCGATGGATCACCTCGCCCTGCTCGGTGACCCGCAACACACCGGCCACCGCACCGCGCGGCGACGACATCAGCGCCGGCGTGATGCGCGCACCGCCACGGCTGGCCGAGCCGCCGCGGCCGTGGAAAAACGCCAGCTGGATGCCGGCCGCGTTCGCCACCTCCAGCAGTTCCACTTGCGCACGCTGCAGGCCCCAGCGCGAGGCCAGCGTGCCGCCGTCCTTGCCGCTGTCGGAATACCCGAGCATCACCCATTGCTGGTCGTTGCGCGCCGCCAGGTGACGGCGATAGACCGGGTCGTCGAGCAGCGCGCGCAAGGTATCCGGCGCGTTCTTCAGATCGTCGACCGTTTCGAACAGCGGCGCGACATTGAGCGGCACGGCGTTGTCTTCGACCAGGCCGCCATAGCGCGCCAGCGCCAGCACCGCCAGCACGTCGGCGGCCGAGCGCGCCATGCTGATGATGTACAGGCCGACCGCGTCCCTGCCGTAGCGGCGGCGCGCATCGCCGAGGGTGGCAAACACGTCGTACAACGACATCACCACCTCGGCGTGGCTGATCGGGAAACGGACCTCGCCACTGGCGTAATCGCGCAGACGCTGCGTACGCTCGCCCGGCTCCCGTTGGGGCCACTCCGTGTCACCCTGCAGTTCCGCCAGGGCGTCGTCATGCACGCGTGAATCCTGCCGCACATCCAGCCGCGCCAGATGCAGGCCGAACGTGCGCACGCGGCGAATCAAACGCTGCACCGCGTAGGCGCCGGCATGCAGGCCGCCATGGTCGACCAGGCTGGCAGCGATCAACTGGAGGTCGTCGAGCAATTCGGCCTTGGACGTATAGCCTTCCGAATGGTCGTCCTGCTGGGTTGCCTCCAGGCGCGCGCCGATGACGGTGAGCAGGCTGCGGTATGGCATGTCGGCGTGCCGCGGCCGCACGCGCTGCGCGGCCGCGGGGAAACGTGAGCGATAGTCATCCAGGCGCTCCTGCAGCCTCGGATCGACCTTCACGCGGCCTTCGGTCTGGCTGAGCAGGCGCGCCAGCGAGGATACGTCGGCCACGTAGTGTTCGAGTACATGGGCGCGTTGCGTGGAGAGGCTGGCTGCGATGGTGTCCGCACCGACGTTCGGATTGCCATCCATGTCCCCACCGACCCAGGTGGCGAAGCCGAGAAACTGCGGCAGTTTCACCGCCACCCCGTAGACCGACTGCAGCGCATCGGCCAGTGATTCGTACAACGCCGGCACGATCCGGTAAAGCGGGTTGGCCAGGTAGAAACCGACGTGATGATGTTCGTCCTGCACGGTGGGGCGCACCGATGAGGCCTCTGCCGTCTGCCAGCCGGAAGACAGCGCCATGTAGATGCGGTCGTCGTCCTCCTTGCGCTCTTGCGGCGTGCGCTCACGGTCGAAGCCGTCGATCAGCGAGCGCACGATCGCCTGCTCCTTTTCCAGCAGCGAGCGACGCACGGCCTCGGTCGGATGCGCGGTGAACACCGGCTCGATCCATAACCGATCGAGCCAGCCCAGCAATTCGTCGGCGGCAACGCCCTGGGCCTTCAGCTGGCCCAGCACATCGAGCAGCGATTCCGGCTGCGGCGCGCTGCCTTCGCGCTGGTAGTCGCGGCGGCGACGGATGCGGTGAACCTGTTCGGCGGTGTTGACCGCCTGAAAATAGGTGGCGAAGGCGCGCGCCAGCGCTTCGGCAGCGACCGCATCCAGGCCTGCCAACGAACCGGCCAGTTCATCCATCGAGTCGCCTTCGCGGCGACGGCGAATCGCCGCGGTTCGCACCTGTTCGACCCGCTCGAACAGCGCGCTGCCGCCCTGCTCGGCAAGCATCCGTCCGACCATCGCACCGAGCCTGCCGACGTCCTCGCGCAAGGGGCCGTCGGGCGGCAGGAACTCGGGTTCGCGACTTTCTTCCATTCCGGGTGACTCCGACGCCAGGTGAACGGCCAGCCTACCGAATCGCGGCGCTGGAGGCATCCTTCGACGTCTGCCGCTACAATAACGGGCTTGTACTGCCCGCCGAGGGGCGCTGCGACCGTTCGCGACACGGAGTGATCCGTTGTTGGACATCGGCCAGGCTCGGCGCGGCACGTTCCACAACGGCGCTCTGTACGCGAATCCCCTTGCAGAAGGAGGATCTCGCACCAACCGGAGATATCCATGAACGCCGCACTCAAAGAAAACACCCACGACTACAAGATCCGCGACCTCTCGCTGGCCGACTGGGGCCGCAAGGAGCTGGACATCGCCGAGCATGAAATGCCTGGCCTGATGTCCATCCGCAAGAAGCACGCCGCCACCCTTCCGCTCAAGGGCGTGCGCGTGACCGGCTCGCTGCACATGACGATCCAGACCGCGGTGCTGATCGAGACGCTGAAGGACATCGGCGCCGACGTGCGCTGGGCGTCGTGCAACATCTTCTCGACCCAGGACCATGCCGCCGCCGCGATCGCCGCGACCGGCACGCCGGTGTTTGCCTGGAAGGGCGAGACGCTGGAGGAATACTGGGACTGCACGATGGACGCGTTGTCGTTCCCCGACGGCAAGGGCGGCTTCCTCGGCCCGCAGTTGGTGGTTGACGACGGCGGCGACGTTACGCTCTTGATCCACAAAGGTTACGAGCTGGAGAACGGTTCGAAGTGGGTCGACGAAAAGGCGTCCTCACACGAGGAGCAGGTGATCAAGAACCTGCTCAAGCGCGTGCACAGCGAACGTCCGGGTTACTGGCATACCGTGGTCAAGGACTGGAAGGGCGTCTCCGAGGAGACCACCACCGGCGTGCATCGCCTGTACCAACTGGCCGAGGCGAAGTCGCTGCTGATCCCGGCGATCAACGTCAACGACTCGGTCACCAAGTCGAAATTCGACAACCTGTACGGCTGCCGCGAATCGCTGGCCGATGGGCTGAAGCGCGCGATGGACGTGATGCTGGCTGGCAAGGTCGCGGTGGTGTGCGGCTACGGCGACGTCGGCAAGGGCTGCGCGCACAGCTTGCGCGCGTACGGTTCGCGCGTGGTGGTCACCGAGATCGACCCGATCAATGCCCTGCAGGCGGCGATGGAAGGCTTCGAGGTCAACACCGTCGAGAACACGCTGGGCCGCGGCGACATCTACGTCACCACCACCGGCAACAAGGACGTGCTGACGCTTGAGCACCTGAAGTCGATGAAGGACCAGGCCATCGTCTGCAACATCGGCCACTTCGACAACGAGATCCAGGTCGATGCCCTGAACACGATGGGCGGCGTCGAAAAGATCAACATCAAGCCGCAGGTGGACAAGTACGTGTTCGCCGACGGCCACGCGCTGTTCCTGCTGGCCGAAGGCCGCCTGGTGAACCTCGGCTGCGCCACCGGTCACCCGAGCTTCGTGATGTCCAACTCGTTCTCCAACCAGACGCTGGCGCAGATCGAATTGTGGGCGAACAAGGACAAGTACGAAAACAAGGTCTACATCTTGCCGAAGAAACTCGACGAGGAAGTCGCCCGCCTGCACCTGGAGAAGATCGGCGTGAAGCTGACCACACTCACCAAGGAACAGGCTGGTTATCTCGGCGTGCCGGTGGAAGGTCCGTACAAGCCGGAGCATTACCGTTACTGAGTGCCTCGGCCTGAGTCGAAAACGGGGTAACACCCGTTTTTGACAGTTGCTCGTTTACCATATATCTAAGGCACGATGCCGGTGGTTGCAGCGGATATCGTGCAGGGCGGCACCAATTTGACGGCTCGGCGGCGGATCAGTCGCCGTCTTGCCCATAATTCTCCGACGGCATGTGCATCGGGTTACGCTGCGCATATCCGCCATTGGCAAAAAATCCGCTCAACGCCCCGGCCCGCCCAGCATCGGCCCCTGCTGCCCTTGCGCATGGATCTGCGCCTGCAACGCCTGGTTCGTCAGTTGCTGCTGCGTCATCGCCTGATCCACTTCCTTGAACTGGACCGCCGACTGCGCCACCGACGGTGCTTCCTGCAGGGTCTGGCCGAGGACGATCGCCTTGTCCTGAAACCTTTGGTACGGGCCTTCGGGTGTGGCGAACACGGCCAGGTGGGGATGCTCGCCGATACGGCCTTCGGGGCCGTTCTTCAGCAGGCGGACCGCTCCCACGTCGTTCATCTGCATGTCGCGCGCGCCGATCATCACCTGCACCGTTTCGCGATCCAGTGACTCGGCACCTTTTTGCATGCCCCAGCGGGCGTACTCATGGGTCAGTGCCGCACGGGCGTGCTCGAACAGAGGATGGTGCGAGTGGTCCGGATGGCCCGGATGATCCGGCGACAGGCTGTGCGGATCGGGCCGCTGTGTGTTGACGGCCTCTGGCGGCGGCAGCTCCCGCGTACGCCATGCCGCGGCATGTTGTTCGGGCGTGTGGGCCAGGGTCTGCGCCTCGGGGACGGCCAGCACCAGGGGGCGGTCGCCCAGATCTCGGGGATGCTCGATGGCCAACAAGGCCTCGCCATCCTTGCGGAAGTGCTGGATTTCGGTGTTGTAAAGCAAATCGCTGCCCAGCTTGGCGGTGAAGCCGGCGGCCAGGCGATCCTTTTGTTCGGCGCTGTAGCCACGCACTGCCGGTGCCTCATTCAGGGTGGGTCGAGCCTCATGGAAGCCTTGCTCCCCCAGTGCGTCGCGAAACATCTGGTAGCGCGCGTTGAGCGGATGCCCGGCGTGGCGAAAGTCGCGCAGGGCGGGCGGGTCGAGCGGGGGCGACAGTACCGGGGCAGACGGCATCGTCGTCGCGTGCCGGGTCGCGGCAAGCGGCTCGGAAGCCTGCCGCGGCTCGTGCATCGCCTGCTGCTGCGCGGCCAGCGCGGCCAGCGCGGCGTGGCTGGGGTCGACGGCTGTGGCCGGGTCCGGGCGAGCCGGCGCGGAGGTCTGGGCTTCTGCACTTCGGGCGGTTGGACTCAGGTTATGGCGTGGCGACGGAGCCTCGTGCCCCGGTGTACGTATGACCGGCGCAGCAACCGTCGGTGCTGCGCGGACGGACGCCTCGCGTACGGCGGTATGGCCCTGGGTTTCCTGCTGGCGTTGCGCTTCCTGGGCACGGTCGACTTGGCTGCTTTCGCCGTGCAGCGCGCGTTGCTGGTGGCGGGCGGGGTTTAATACGACCGATTCGGCAACAACGCGTGCTGGTGCCTCGCGTTGCAGAGTTTGCAGCGCTTGCCGCTCCTTCGACGCGATATGTGCGTCCATGCTGGGCGTCACCGTTGCCGTCATCAGGTGTCGTTCCAACGCTTCCGAGCCCGCTTGTTTGCCATGACTCACCGCTGTTGCCGCTTCGACTAGACGCGGATAATTCGCGGGATTCAACTCGGCGTTTAGCGCCAGGCCCGCTCCCGCGACGGCTCCCATCGTGGCGATGGCCGCAGGAGCATGCCGCGTTGCGCCCTCGATACCCTGCGCCGTCGCATCCAGTCCTGCGCGCGCGTAGTGTCCCGATTCGCTGATGACGCTCTGCTGCGCGGCACCGTAGGCATCGGTCGCCTTGCCGGTTGCCGTTTCCATCTTGTGCGTGATACCACGAATCGCGGCGGCATCGACTCGTCCTGTGTGGCGATCGGCGGCAGCGGCCGCCGCCCCTTGCCGCTGTGCTTCCAGTCCGACTTGTTCCAGCCGTGCGGCTTGGGTTTCCGCAGCGCGCTGCGCCTGCTCGGGCAACAGGTGGCCCGCACCACGTAGCAGCATCGCGTCGAATTCGGCGCCGAGATGTTTGGCCCGGCCCAACCCCTGATCGAGCTGTGCTGACATTTCGGCCTGCGCCGTGCGCGCATGCGCCAGCGTTGCGCCCACCGCATACTCGCCCGCTTGAACTACCACGCCTTCGGCCCGCGTTATCGTATGTGCGCCCATGCCCACGGTGGTCGTCGCGGAATCCACACCACGGCCGGTGGCGTGCAACCCTTGCGCCTCCAGGCGACCGCCTGCCGCCACCACTTCGCCACCGCGTTCGCCAATGCGAGCACCCGCGGCGACCACCGCCAGCGATTCCAGCAGCGGCGTGGCCAGCCGTGTGGTTTCCGGCAGACTCGTCACCTGCACGCGTGGCATCAGGTTCCCCTGCGCATCCCGCGTCATCGCCGCCAGCACGTGCTGCGCGCCGGCCGCCAGCGGCAAGTCGCGCAACATCAGGTCGGTATTGCCGGTGGCGACCTTGTCCACGAAGGCGTTCACCGTTTTTTGTGCCTGCGGCGGCAAACCTTCCCCCAGTTTCTGTGCGAACAGTGCGCGCGCCTCCGGCACGCGCTGCAGCACATCGCACGTCTCCTTCAAGGTGGCGCCAAGTTCCTGTCGCCGCAACGCATCCATGTTGTGCAGGTTGTTCTGCACGCCATCGCTGAGCAGCTCGCCCTGCACCTGGTAATTGGTGATGAGGTGACTCAAATCCTTGGACACCACGACACCCGGATGCTGCTGAGCGAACCGCTCGGTGGTGATCGGGTTGAGTCCGGCCGCGTTGAAGGTAGTGGCGTGGGTATTGGTGACGGCGGCGACGGCAGCAGCCATGCCGCCAGCTAGGCTATGGCCGGTGGGTTCGAAATCGACATCTTTACCCTTTAGCAGAAGTCCCAAGTTCATAGCGCGGTCGTAGTAATCGGTTTCCAGTCCGATCGACTGCGGGAAGTTGTTGGCAGCGAAATCTTCCGTCGTGGTGTTGTGGGGCTTCTTGCCATCTGATGTCATCACCTCACCGGACGAACCCTTGAAAGCAAGCGTGGGCTTGTAGCCGGCCTGCTGCATCGTTGCATCCGGCACATAAATTTCGGCGCGGAAGCCCGATTGATCCGGATGCAAAGTCTGCAATAAGGTCCTTTCGTCCATGTGCAGTTGCGCTGCATATTTCTCCAGCAACTCTGGATGTTCGCTTAGCCGTGCCCAGCCCTGCGGTGGTTGACCTTCACCCTTGGCTGCCCGGTAAACATCCTGCGACAAACCGTCCATCTGGCGGTCGTGGTAGAGCGTCTGCAGGTGGTCCGCCTCGCGCAGCGCGGCAAGATCGTTGCGAGCGCGCAAATGTTCCAGTAGGCCCTGTTCACGTTCGAGTTCGGTTGGCATGCAATCGTTCCTTGATCGAATGGGTTACAGCAATGGGATGTCTTTTTCTTCGTAAGGCTGGCCAAGGTCTTTACGCTGTCGGCGATAATGCTCGGGCATCGGAGGGCGTTTGAACCTGTGTGTCAGCAGCCACTGTTGGCATTTGCGCTTCCAGCCCATCATGTTCGGTTTGTCGGGATACCAGAAAATATCTTCCAAGGTGTAGTAACGAACCACTTCATTCGGTGATGCCTTGACCCATTCTTCGGCTTTCGGATCGGCTCCATGTTGCAACAACCAATAGGCTGCCTCGAAATTACCTTCCTGGGTGTAGTCCCCAAGAATCGACTTGCCTTGGGTCGCCACACCCATATCCGCTCCATGCTCCACCAGCACCTGCACGTTCTGCCACTGGTTGTGCCAGATGTAAGCTTGGAACAGCAATGTTTCATCATTGGTGTTGTGCGTATTCGGATCACCACCGTGCTCCAGCAACAATTTCAAATAGGCCGGGTCTTCGTTCATCGCGGCATAAACCATGGCATTGTTATGCGTATAAAAGGTTCCTCCGCTGCCATCCGGGTAATGCTCGGTGCGCGTTCTTGGATCGCGTGCATTGGGATCGGCGCCATTGTCCAGTAACGCCTTGAGGCCGCCCAGGCTTTGCGTGATCACCGGCCATGCCACCACCGGGACGGCGTAGTCGTCCTCGCTGAAAAGCACATCCGGGTTGATGTGCTCGTCCTTGATCAACCGCCGCACTTCTTCCGCGTTGTTGTCCTGCGCCGCACGGGCCAGCGCCAGTGCCTGCGGGTTCTTGAATGTGTTGGCCGGAGTGAACCATTTCGACTGGCTCGATGGCGCCGCGCCACCGGCTGACGCATCCGGCGAAGGCACGTTGCAGCCGGCCAGTGGCAGCAGAATCAGCATGACCAAACCAGCCCAGCGCATTGCTTTCGTCATCACCATAGCTTTCCTTGAATGCCAGCGACTCATCCTAACTTGTCGGCGTAGTCGTGCAATGTGCATCAGTTCGCCAGCCATTGGCCTTCCTGCGCACTCTCCAAGTGGATGACGTTTTTCGCGGGCGCCGTCTGTTGCGGGCTTGGT
Source organism: Rhodanobacter sp. Col0626 (assembly GCF_049994385.1). Taxonomy (GTDB): domain Bacteria; phylum Pseudomonadota; class Gammaproteobacteria; order Xanthomonadales; family Rhodanobacteraceae; genus Rhodanobacter. The sequence goes on along the minus strand of NZ_CP188260.1, from coordinate 853,315 downwards.
GCGACCACTTTTGATCTCCGCCGGCGGCACAGCCGCCCGCTCCTTGAAGTCCTTGTTCTTGAAGAACCAGCTCTTCTTCGCACGGATCGGTTTGCAGCCTTCGTAGAAGATCAGTTCCTCGCCACCGGCAGTCGCCGTAGGTGGACCGCAATTGCGCGCGGCTCTACACGAACCGAGGAAAAGCCGAACGAGGTGGTTGGAAAGGAACCACTCGCCGGCCAACGCCGCCACCAGCAGCACCAATGCAAATCCCAGCTTGCCGCCGCTCATTCCTTGACTCCCTTGCAGGCGACTTTCGATGCTGGGCAACCTGTGACGCACTGTCAATCCGGATCGGCTCAACTTCTTGTAGGTTTTGACGCGCAACGCACACCCTGCGCTTGCGTCGACTGCCGAGCGATTTCAGATCAGCGGAATGCATACCGGCGAGGCGAGCAAGTCCATTGGACGATCTCGTTTTCTCTACGATACGCAAGCCTGAAAAATCATCACCTCGCTCCGCATGAAAAGTGCACATCTGCTGACTCGCTGCAAGAATCGCCGCGCCCGCACGTCTTCAGGTATGACCACCCAGGAGATGTGCCCATGCCATTGTCACTGGCCACCGAAGGAGCACCCATGTCGGACACCGCGCCGCCGGATGTCGCCAGTCTTGCCCGCGTCTATGGGTGCTCGGTCTTCCAGGCCGCCTATCGCCCAGCCACGCCGAAGACGTGCAGCAGGAAGTGTTCCTGCGCCTGCTGGAAAGGCCTGTCGGCCAGATCGCCTCGTGGCCTGCCTACCTGACCACGCTGGCCGTACGCATGGCCATCGACCGGCTGCGCAATCGGCAACGTTGGCGGCGGTTGCTGACGATGTGGCGCGCGGCGGCTCCGGCGGCGTTCGACAGCACCGAACGGGCGTCCATTCCACGTATATATCGCTTCATCGCGAAATAGAGATATATACTTGCCGACATTGTCCATCTGGAACCCCCGCGATGCCGGCGATCAGCTTCGAATTCTTTCCACCCAAGACCGATGAACAACGTGCGCAGCTGGATCGCGCCGCGCAGGCCCTGAAAGCGCACCAGCCGGAATACGCCTCGGTCACCTTCGGCGCTGGCGGTTCCACCCTCAGCTATACCGGCGATACCGTGGCGCGGCTGTACACGCGACATGGCCTCAGCGTCGCACCGCACCTTTCCTGCATGGGCGGCACTCGGGCGGAGATCGCCGACTTGCTGGATGGCTATCGGGCAGCCGGCTACCGGCGCATCATCGCCCTGCGTGGCGACATGCCATCGGGCATGGCCACGGCTGGCGATTTCCGCTATGCGGCCGAACTGGTCAGCTTCATCCGCGAGCATTGCGGCGACCACTTCCACATCGAGGTGGCGGCGTACCCGGAAACCCATCCGCAAGCCGACGATGCGCTACGCGACCTGCAGCATTTCAAGGCGAAGATCGACGCCGGCGCGAATGGTGCGATCACCCAGTATTTCTTCAATCCGGACGCTTATTTCCGCTTCGTCGACGACGTGCGCAAGCTCGGCGTCAACGTGCCGATCGTGCCGGGGATCATGCCGATCTCGAATTACAGCCAGCTGCGCCGTTTCTCCGACATGTGCGGCGCGGAGATCCCGCGCTGGATCGCCAAACGCATGCAGGCGCATGGCGACGATGCCGATTCGGTGCACGCGCTCGGCGCCGAGGTGGTGGCGCAATTGTGCCGTCGCCTGCTCGATGGCGGCGCACCGGGCTTGCACTTCTACACGTTGAACCGGGCCAGGGCGACGCAGGCGGTACTGAAGCAGCTTTCCTGACGCAGCGCCCGGGTATGCTGCCGCGATGCCCCGCCTAACCGCCCTGCTATGCCTTGTCGGCCTGGTTGCCCTCGCTTCGCCAGCGATGGCGCAGACCGAGATCCATCGCTGCATCGGCGCCAACGGCGGCGCGGTTTTCACCGACCAGCCCTGCGCCGCATTGCAGGCCACCTCGGTTACCTCCGCGCCGCGGGTCGATGCGCTGCCATCGGCGACCCCGCCACCGATCCTGTGCGCGGCCAGCGTGAGCGAGTTGCGGCAGAGTGTGATCGACGCGTTCGCCAGTCATGACGCCAACCGGATGGCCGGGATGATGTTGTGGAACGGCTATGGCCGCGGCGCGGCGATCGCCGATATCCAGTCGCTGACCCAATGGATGAAACAGCCGTTGGTTGAGGTAGAAATGCCCGGCGACCCGGCGGCCGCAGGCACAGATCACGAGCAGCCGGCGAGCGCCGCGACCAGCGTCGATCCGTTCACCCTGGATATCCCTCCCTCGCCGGCTCCGCCCGGCAATCAGCTGGTGCTGCACACCGCCAACGACGATGGTGGGGCACGCGACCTGCGTTTCGACATCGTCCACCGCGCCGGCTGCCTGTGGCTGCGCAACGCGAATTGACGCCGCCAAAGGCGGTAGCAGCTATCATGGGGGGTCCCCTTTTGGAGAATCGACATGGCGCAGCAATACCCCGAATGGATCTGGCAGAACGGAAGCATCAAGCCCTGGGCCGACGCGACCACGCATGTGATGTCGCATGCGCTTCATTACGGCTCATCGGTGTTCGAGGGCATCCGTAGCTACGCCACACCGGATGGCGCGGCGATTTTTCGCCTCACCGATCATCTCAATCGGCTCTACCAGTCGGCCAAGATCTACGACATGGTGCTGCCGTACTCCGTCGACGAACTGGCGGCGGCCTGCCGCGGCGTGATCAAGAAGAACGAGCTGGGTGCAGCCTATCTGCGTCCTGTCGCCTATCGTGGCCTGGGCGGTTTCGGCCTGTCTGCCGAAACGCCGATCGACTGTGCCGTGGCGGCGTGGCCAATGGGTCCCTATCTCGGGCCAGAGGCGTTGCAGAACGGCATCGACGCCTGCGTGTCGAGCTGGCAGCGATTCGCACCGAACACCATTCCCGCCGGCGCGAAAGCCGGTGGCAATTACCTGTCCGGCCAGCTGATCGCACGCGAGGCACGCCGCCTCGGCTTCGGTGAAGGCATCGCCCTGGCATCCACTGGCCTGCTCAGCGAAGGTGCCGGCGAAAACCTGTTCCTGGTCTTCGACGGCGTGCTGCACACCACGCCGGCCAGCGCCTCGATCCTCGCCGGCATCACCCGCGACACGATCAAGACACTCGCCCGCGAAGACGGCATCGAAGTGGTCGAGCGCGATATCCCACGTGAATACCTGTATCTCGCCGACGAACTGCTGATGTGCGGCACCGCCGCCGAAATCACCCCGATCCGCTCGGTCGACGGCAAGCAGGTCGGCACCGGCAAGGCCGGCCGCGTGACGTTGCGTCTGCAGGAGCTGTTCTTCGGCCTGTTCGACGGTCGTACCCATGACAAGTGGGGCTGGCTGGAACAGGTGTGATCTTCGGCTCCCTCCCCTGCTTGCAGGGGAGGGTTGGTGTGGGGTCGCTCTTGATCTCTCTGGCAAGCTCGGGCAACCCCCTTCACCTGAAGGACTCCCTTCGGTCGCCGACCTCCCCCTGCTTGCGGGGGGAGGAGCTAAGTCTGTCGCTCAACTGAAACGGCCGTGCTCCCTCCCCTGCTTGCAGGGGAGGGTTGGGGTGGGGTCGCTTTTGATCTCTCTGCAGGTTCAGGCAGCCTCCCCCGGCTTGCAAGGGAGGAGCATGAGGAGATCAGCTGAACTTGATGCTGGCGATGGCGCCGTTGGCGTCACTGCGGGGACGCATCGAGACATCCCAGCCGTACAGCTCGCATAGCCGGCGCACGATGGCCAGGCCGAGCCCGGCGCCGCTGCCACCGGCGCCTTCACCACGGACGCCACGCTGGAACAGGCGCTCGGCATCTTCCGGCCTGATGCCGGGGCCGGTATCGATCACTTCGATGCCACCGGCACCGACTTCGACCCGGACGCTGCCTTCCAGGGTGTACTTGATCGCATTGCTGATCAGGTTGGTCAGCGCCACCGACAACACGGACGCCGGTGCATTGACGTTCACCGGCTCGTTGATGGTGAGGTCGACGGTCAACGGCTTGCCGCGCATCTGCGGACGCTGGCTTTCGATGACGTCCGCAGCGACCTTGCCGACCTCGGTCGTTTCGCCGCGAGTGGGGCCGCGCCGCTCGGCGCGCGACAGCAACAACAACGCCTCGATCAGCTCGGTGGCCTGGCGCGAAGCGCGTTCGATCCGCTTCAACCGCTCGCTCAGTTTCTCGGAGAGGTCCGGCGAACCCTGCAGCAATTCGGTGGTGCTGGCGATCACCGCCAGCGGCGTGCGCAACTCGTGGCTGACGTCGGAGTTGAATTCGCGGTCGCGCTCGACCATCGCGGTGAGGCGCGCCGAATATTCGTCCAGCGCATACGCCAGTTCGCCCACTTCATCATCGGCGAAATGCTGCGCCAGTGGCTCGGCCTTGCCGGCCTTGCGGAAGTCGCGCAAGCGGTTGGCCAGTTCGCTGACCGGTTTGAGCACCTTGCGCGAGAGCCACAATCCGATCGCCAGCGACAACAGGCTGAACAGCATCACGGCACCCACCAGCGAGAGCACCAGTTGCTGCTTGCCCAGATCCTCGCGACTGATGTCGTAACGAGTGAAACCGATGATGCCGTCCTTGCGCTGCACCGCCAGCTTGTAGTGCCGCATACGGCCGCTCTTGTCGACCTCGTGGATGTCGTGAACGCCGCTCTTCAGGTTTTGCCACGGCAGCGGCATCTTGTACAAAGTGCGATCGCTCTTGACCCAACCCTCGATCAGTTCGGATTGAAACGGCTCATTGGCAATGGCCTTGTCGACCGCCTGATTGACGTCGTTCTGCATGCTGTCGTTGATCAGCTGGTTCTCCACCTTGGCCCGCACATAAAGCGAAGCCACGGCAAACAACGCGCTGAGGCCGAAGCCGAACAGCGCGAAGGAGACGATCAATCGAAAGCGAAGCTTACGCCTGGACTGCATCCGGCTCGACCATCCGATAGCCAATACCGTGCCGCGTGTGGATCAGCGGCTTCTCGAACGGCTTGTCGATGGCGGCGCGCAAACCGTGGATATGCACGCGCAGCGAATCGCTGTCGGGCAATTCCTCACCCCACACTTTCTGTTCCAGATCCTGCCGGGTAACCACCGATGGACTGGCTTCCATCAGCGCCTGCAGCAACTTCAGGCCGATCGGATTCAACTGGATCGACTTGCCTTCGCGATTCACCGTCAGCGTGTCGAGGTTGAAGGTGAGGTCGGCCACTTTCAGTACGCGGCTTTGCGGGCCCTTGCCCCGGCGAGCCAGCACTTCCAGCCGTGCAGACAGCTCCTGCAAGGCGAAGGGCTTGGTCATGTAGTCGTCGGCGCCGGACTCGAAACCGGTCAGCTTCTGCTCCAGCGCATCGCGCGCGGTCAGCATCAGGATCGGGGTTTGCTTGTGGGCCTCGTGACGCAGTTTGCGCGCCACTTCCAGGCCGTCCATGCCGGGCAGCGTGAGATCCAGCACGATCACGTCGAAATCGTGCACCACTGCCAAGTGCAGGCCGGTCACGCCGTCGCCTGCAAAATCGACCACGTTGCCACGGTCTTCCAGATAATCGCCGATGTTGGTCGCGATATCGCTGTTGTCTTCAATTACCAGAACGCGCATGTGTCACTCCTGCGCAGCCGACGCACGGGCCGGCTGAGATACAAGCTTAACAAGCTTGCGTGAACGAAGTGCGCTGGTCGCGCCACAAAGCTGAACAGGCCACGCCGCAGGCAAGAAAAAGGCCCAGACACACGACTCGCCGTCGCCCGCCTGGGCCCAAACTACTGCCCCGATACCATCATCTGCTGTCACCGAAACGCATGCCAAGCAAAAAACAGTGACTGCTTTATAGGGGATTTCTGGTTACGGTGCGGTTAACCCGTTCTCACCAGCGATGAACCGGCCGCGAAACCGGTGTTGTGCAGGGGTGATTCAGGCCCGGGAAGATTTGCGGCGTGGGCGGATATCGGTCTGGGCGACCCGCGCTTCGGCCTGCAACAGATCCATGATGGCACCGGCCACATCCACACCGGTGGCCGCCTCGATCCCTTCCAGGCCGGGCGAGGCATTCACTTCCAGCAACAGCGGCCCGCGATTGGAACGGAGCAGGTCGACCCCGGCGATACCCAGGCCCAGCGCGCCGGCCGCGCGCACCGCGATGCGCTTTTCCTCGGCGCTCAGCGTGGCGGCCTTGGCGCTGCCGCCACGGTGCAGGTTGGCGCGAAACTCGCCGGGGCTGGAGTCGCGTTGCATCGCCGCCACCACTTTCTTGCCGACCACGAAGCAGCGCAGATCGCTGCCCTTGGCCTCGCCGATGAACTCCTGCACCAGGAAGTTCGCGTACAGGCCGCGGAAAGCCTCGATCACGCTCTGCGACGCACTGCGTTTCTCGGCCAGCACCACGCCGGTGCCCTGGCTGCCTTCGTTGAGCTTGATCACGTGCGGCGGATCGCCAAGCAGGGCCAGCACGTCGTCGGTGTCGTCCGGGTTGTCGCCGAACACGGTGACCGGCATGTCGATGCCCTGCGCCGCCAGGATCTGCAGGCAGCGCAACTTGTCGCGCGCACGCAGCACCGCATCGGACGGGTTCGGCGTGTACACGCCCATCATTTCCAGCTGACGCAGCACGGCGGTGCCGTAGAACGTGCTGGAGGTGCCGATGCGCGGGATCACCGCGTCGATGTCGCGCACTTCCTTGCCCTTGTAGCGGATCGCCACCGCTCCCGGCGCGATCCGCACGTAGCAGCGCAACGGATCGAACACGCGCACCACGTGGCCGCGCACGCGGGCAGCCTCGACCAGGCGCTTGGTCGAATACAGGCGGGTATTGCGCGACAGTATCGCGATCTTCATACGGAGGCCGTCATGGATGGTTGGCGGCCACTATCGGCGGCCGTGGCTGGGTATAGGAACAGGCCGGATCCACCGCAAAACGCCCGCTAAGCGCGGTGCGGCCCAGCAACATCGGAAACAGCATGTGCCGGCGATCGGTCAGGTTGATGTCGACACTGAACTGTTGCCCGGCCAGTTGTACTTCACTGCGGATGAACCAGCGCTCAGTGCGTCGCCCGCCGGTATCGGTAACCGTGCGGCGATCCAGTGCCGGCACTTCGCAATGGAATTCCAGCGGCTGGCGCCGGCCGATATGCATGGTGAAACGCAGCCAGGTCGCGCCGTTGCGCTCGAAAGCTTCGAGGGTGTCCACATGCAACGAACTGCTGCGTGCGCCGGTATCGAGCTTGGCCTTGAGCATGCCGATGCCAAGCTGCGGCAACGCCAACCGCTCACGCCAACCGAGTGTGATCAGATCCGCCATGGGGGTTCGGGAAAGCTCGGGGATCGATGCGGCGGGGAATGGAGCGGGTGAAGGGAATCGAACCCTCGTCAGTAGCTTGGGAAGCTACAGCTCTACCATTGAGCTACACCCGCGTTGGCCGGCGGATGGTAACCCGGGATTCGCGTGGTTGGAAAGCCGGCGGCATCGGCTTGGCGAATGCCAGCGGCTACAATGGCCAGATGCAAATTATCCTCAACGGCCAGCCGCGCGACTGCCCGCCCGCCATCACCGTCATTCAGCTGCTCGAACAGGCCGGTTACGCCGGGCGACGTGTCGCCGTGGAGCTGAACCAAGAGATCGTGCCGCGCAGCCAGCATGCCAGTCGGCTGCTGGCCGACGGCGATCAGCTGGAAATCGTCCACGCCATCGGCGGCGGCTGACCCGTCGTTCGTTCTGCATCTGCGTATCCAGGGCATCCCATGAATCTCAAGACCATCGACATCACCGATCCGTTGATCATCGCCGGCAAAAGCTACGGCTCGCGCCTGCTCACCGGCACCGGCAAATACAAGGATTTCGACGAGACGCGCGCCGCCTCGCAAGCGGCCGGCGCGGAGATCGTCACGGTGGCTATTCGCCGCGTGAACATCGGCCAGGAGGCCGGCCAGCCCAACCTGCTCGACGCGTTGCCACCCGACCAGTTCACCCTGCTGCCGAATACCGCCGGTTGCTACAACGCTGTCGACGCCGTGCGCACCTGCAAATTGGCGCGCGAGCTGCTGGACGGCCACCAGTTAGTCAAGCTCGAGGTGCTGGGCGACCAGCGCACGCTGTTCCCCGATGTGGTGGAAACGCTGAAGGCCGCCGAGATCCTGGTCGCCGACGGCTTCGAGGTCATGGTCTACACCAGCGACGATCCGATCCTGGCCAAACGGCTGGAAGCCATCGGCTGCGTCGCGGTGATGCCGCTGGCCGCGCCGATCGGCTCGGGCCTGGGCATCCAGAACCGCTACAACCTGCTGGAGATCATCGAGAACGCCACCGTGCCGATCATCGTCGATGCCGGCGTCGGCACCGCCTCCGACGCGGCGATCGCGATGGAGCTGGGTTGCGACGGCGTGCTGATGAACACCGCGATTGCCGGTGCGCGCGATCCGGTGCTGATGGCGCATGCGATGAAGCTGGCGATCCAGGCCGGCCGCGCCGCCTTCCGCGCTGGCCGCATTCCGCGCAAGCGCTACGCCTCCGCCTCCAGCCCCATCGACGGCACGATCGGTTAACTGCTTTGCTTCTGCCCCTGCTGCACGGGGAGGCTGGCGACCGAACGAAGTCCTTCGGGTGAGGGGGTAATGCTCTTGCTCCTGGCTTGAAGATCAAAAGCACCCCACCCCAATCCTCCCTTGCCTTGCAGGGGAGGGAGTCAAATTTCCCGGATTCCGCATGACCGACACGCCTGACCACAACGCCCCCGAATACATGCGCCGCATTCGCAGCTTCGTGCTGCGCGAAGGTCGCATGACGCCGGCGCAACAACGCGCGTTCGACACGCTGTGGTCGCGCTTCGGCATCGACTATCGGGGCACATCGCATGACTTTGCCGCGAACTTTGGCCGGCAGGTACCGCTGGTGCTGGAGATCGGATTCGGCAACGGCGAAGCGCTCGCCTGGGCCAGCGAGCACGATCAGGCACGCGATTTTCTCGGCATCGAAGTGCACGGCCCAGGCGTCGGCCGGCTGATGAATGCGCTGGCCGCACGCGACGCGACCAACGTGCGGTTGTACAAACACGACGCGGTGGAAGTGCTGGAGCACGAGATCGCCCCCGGCACCCTCGCCGAAGCGCGGATCTGGTTTCCCGACCCGTGGCACAAGAAACGCCACAACAAGCGCCGACTGATCCAGCCCGACTTTGCCGCCCTGCTCGCCTCACGCATGGCGCCCGATGGCCTGCTGCATCTGGCCACCGACTGGCAAGCCTATGCCGAACACATGCTTGAAGTGATGGAAGCGGCGCCCGGCTGGTGCAATCAGCTGGGGCCTGGCCAGTACGCCGAGAAGCCAGCGTGGCGCATCGAAACGCACTTCGAGCGGCGCGGGCTGAAACTGGGGCATGGGGTTTGGGATTTGCTGTACCGCAAGAGCTGACCCCTTCCCAACCTCCCCCTACTGCGCAGGAGGAGGAGCAAAGCCGTTTCCCCATACCGCCATGATCGCCGTGCTGTGCCCCCTCCCCTATCAAGTAGAGGAGGGTTGGGGTGGGGTCGCTCTTGATCTTTCTTCCAGCTCTCGAAAAATCTCCCCCACCACATCCTCCGTGCGCAGCAACACATCGTCATTCCAGAAAACGCAGCACGCGATAACCCTCGCGTCGTAGAGCTTCGGAGCGTCGCCGGTCATATTCGAGCGCATCCAGATGCTGTCCGCCATCCAGCTCGATCACCAGGCGCGCCGGCACACAGACGAAATCCACGATGAAACCGGCCAACGGGTACTGCCGCCGACATTTATGGCCGGCCAATTGCTGACGCCGCAGGAAGTACCACAGGCGTAGCTCCGCATCGGTGCTGTCGTTGCGCAGGCGGCGGGCGCGAATCCATTTGAGGTGCATGGCGAGTCCTTTCCACGGGGATGAGCGAAGAGCTTTACCCCCTCCCGGCCTCCCCCTGCCAGCAGGGGAGGAGCAAAGCAACGTACTCCCCATCGCCGCAGCCGTACTCCCTCTCCTGCTTGCAGGGGAGGGTTGGGGAGGGGTTGCTCTTGACCCTTGCGGACTTCGCTCTTAGCCCTGGGTTCACCAGCAACCGCACCAGCCCGCTTATACTCACGCTCATCCACACAGGGACGAATCGACGCAGCGTGAAGCTTCCACTGCCCCGCCGTATCCACCGTAGCCAGCTGCTCCGCAAGGACGTCAGCTAGTGGGACTCTCGCTCACCCCCGAAATGATCCTGGTACTCGGGCTGGTGGGTTTCACCATGCTGATGCTGGTGTTGGAGTGGGTTCGCGCCGACATGGTGGCGCTGCTGGTCGTCGTGGTGATCGGGCTGACCGGGCTGATCCCGTCCGAGCGCGTGTTCAACGGCTTCGCCGGCAACGCGGTCATCGCGATCATCGCGATCATGATCATGGGCGAAGGGCTCGATCGCGCCGGCGTGCTCAACCTCACCGCCAACTTCGTGATGCGCATGGCGCGCGGCGCGGAATCGCGCCTCGGCGTGGTGATCAACATGGTCGCCAGCCTGTTCAGCGCGGTGATCCCCAGCCAGGCGCTGGCGGCGTTGATGATTCCGGTCAGCAGCCGGTTGTCCGCCCGCACCGGTGTGCCGCTGTCGCGGCTGCTGCTGCCGATGGCGTTTTGTATCCTCACCGCCACCAACACCACGCTGATCGCGAACTCGCCACTGATCGTGCTGAACGACCTGATCGCCAGCGCCAACGTGAACCTGCCGCCGGGCGCACATACGATTCCGAAATTCGGACTGTTCAGCGTCACCCCGATCGGTCTGGCGCTGGCGTTCCTCGGTGTGGCGTATTTCTACTTCTTCGGTCGCAAGCTGCTGCCGGGGCACGAGGACGAACGGCTCAAGGTCACCCCCGGACGCACCGAGAGCTATTTCGCCGAAACCTACGGCATCGGCGGCGAGACCGCCGAGCTCACCGTGACCGCGGAAAGCCCGCTGGTTGGCATGAGCATCGGCGAAGTCGAGCAGTTGCACGATGCGCCGTTGATCCTGGCGATCAAGAGCGGCAACGACGCACGCATGGCGCCGCCGGCCGATCACGTGATCTGGGTCGGCTCGGTGCTCGGCGTGCTAGGCCCGCGGGATCAACTGACCCAGTTCGCCAACAACCAGCTATGTCGGCTTTCCACCCGCATGCGTCAGCTCGGCGAGCTGTTCAACCCGACCCGCGCCGGCATTTCCGAGGTGGTGATTCCGCCGGTATCGCGCTTCATCAAGCACACCGTCGGCGAGCTGCGCCTGCGCAAGCGCTTCGGCATCTCGGTGTTGGCGGTGACCCGCGGCGACCAGGTCTTTCGTGACGACGTGCGTGGCGTCAGCCTGCGCGCGGGCGACACGGTGGTGCTGCACAGCAACTGGCGCGACCTGGCATTGGCGTCGGAAGACAAGGACCTCGTGGTCGTCACCGACATTCCGAAGCAGGAGCAGCGTCCCGGCAAGATCTGGCAGGCGGTCGGTTTCTTCGTGCTGGCCAAATGCCTTGCCCTGTTCACCAACCTCGACCTGTCGGTGGCGATGATGACCGGCGCGATCGGCATGTTGCTGTCCGGCGTGTTGAACATGGACGAGGCATACAAGGCGATCAACTGGAAAACCATCTTCGTCACCGCCTGCCTGATCCCGTTGGGCTGGTCGATGGACGCCACCGGCACCGCGGCGTGGATAGCGCAGGTGGTGCTGGATCACCTGGGCAGTTCGTCGCCCTGGATACTGCAGGCGTGCCTGGGCATCCTCACCCTGCTGTTCTCGCAGGTGATGTCCAACGTCGGCGCCACCGTGATGATGGTGCCGATCGCGATCAGCGTGGCCGTGGCCACCGGCGGCAACCCGTCCGCCTATGCGCTGATCGTGGCAGTGTCCTCGTCCAATACCTTCCTGCTCAGCTCCGGTCACCCAGCGCTGATGATGGTCACCGGCCCCGGAGGTTACAAGAGCCGGGATTTCCTGCGCGTCGGCCTGCCGCTGACCGCGCTGGTACTCGCGGTGACCCTGGTGGCGGTCAACCTGATGTTCCGTTGATCGGGGCCGGATCAGCCCGGCATCACACCGAATTTCGAACAGAACGCGAAAAATGCGCGAAGTCTTCCCATCGCGTGGCCAGCTCGCGGATACAAAGCGCCTACTGCTTGCGAGCAGGATTGGTGACGTTCCTCGGAGCGCCAGCATTCTTTTGCAAAAGGCACCCTCGCACTTTGGAAAGCGACTCCTTAGCACTCCTGCGGGATCGGTTCACTTGAACCTCATCCCGATAGTGATCTGCTCGATGATCCCGTCGTCGATAGCGTGACGCAGGTCCAATTGCCTTCATCTACATCACCGCCCGCTGAACACTCAGGGTTGCGCAAGAGGTTCAGACGTCCAGACGTGATAAAATCAGCGTTCACAATTAAAGACGTTTCGTTCTTTCATGCACCCAGATAATCACTGAGGGGCCTGATCAACAAGCGTAATAATCTGACTTTTGCGCGCAAACACGCAGTGTTGTGCCCGATTCAGATCGTCGTTACCTGCATGCAGTGGTTTCTGGCACAGGCAGCATGGCAACGGAAGCTATCAACTACCTTCCGTCGCATGTATCCACGACATCACAAGCAAAACACGACGTCATCCGGAAACCCGGGTGCCTCCTTTTTGAAATGATTCACAAGGATACTGAGGCTTACTTATGCAGGATCCACGGATCATTCTTGCTTGCCTGATAGCCGCTTGTGCCTCGGCATTGGCCATTGCGGTGCTACGTGGATTTGCCGAACCCCTCGGGCTGGTGGATCATCCCAGCGAGCGCAAACATCACGTCGGCAGCGTGCCTCTGGTTGGCGGCTTGGCCATTTTCATTGGCGTACTCGCAGGCGCGGTCACGTACGGTGGGTTCCGCCCGTTCAGCTACATCCTGCTCGCCAGCGCCGGTGTATTGGCCATACTCGGTGCACTGGATGACCGCTTCGATCTCAGCGTTCGCGCCCGCCTGCTGGTGCAGACCATCGTCATCCTCACCGTCATCGGCACCACCGGTGTCTACATCCACACGCTCGGGCACATCTTCGGTTACCAACTGGAACTCGGCTGGATCGGTGTTCCACTCACCGTCGTTGCCGTCATCGGTCTGCTCAACGCATTCAACATGATGGACGGCATTGATGGCCTCGCCGGCAGCCTGGCCCTGGTCAGCATTGCCGCGATCGCGCTGTTCGCCGGCCCAACCGCCCTGCGCGGATCACTGGTGATGATGGCCCTGCTGGCCGTCGCCATCCTGCCGTATCTCGCCGCCAACCTCGGTTTCATGGGCCGCAAGATCTTCATGGGCGATGCCGGCAGCATGGTGGTCGGCTACCTGCTGGCATGGACCCTGATCCGCCTGAGCCAGCAACCCGGCACCCAACTTTCTCCCGTCGACGTGCTGTGGTGCGTGGCCGTTCCCGTGCTCGATACCATTGCAGTAATGTATCGCCGCCTGCGCCAAGGCAAGTCACCGTTCAAGCCCGATCGTGGACATATCCATCACATTCTGCTGGATGCAGGACTTGGCCCGCGTCGAGCGCTTCTCGCCCTTGTTGCGCTGGCCGGTTCGCTGGCGTTCGTTGGCTCTGTAACCCACTCGCTGGGTGCCGGGGCCGGATCCAATCTGACGGCGTTCTGCATTTTTGCAGGCATTTACGTTATCACTGCTAACCGAATCAGAGTTCGGCAGGAGACTCGGAAGCGTGGCTCATTGGACAGCGCCCAGTCCGAAAGCAGCAACGTTCTGGTTATGGCCAAGAATCGAAAAATCCGATCATCAGACGATGGCGATACCATGCCAAGTAATAGCGTTCCGGCTGCCAAAGCTTCAGATTGACCCGCTCTGTGGCCGCTGTTTTGAGGCTGTCCGTGAAGTCCTTTCCAGCCAAGTAGCAACCCATGGCATTGTATTTTTCATGCTATGACGAATTGCCTCAAGGCCATGCTGCTGCATAGCAATCGCACCTTAGCTCAAGATCGCCCGCCGTTATGAAGGCCAGCGGGCCCAGCTTCCCTTTAACGCCAATTATGTGAAATCAAAAAATTGAATCCAAAAGTTACGATTTTCGGTACCGGCTATGTAGGTTTGGTCACTGGTGCCTGCTTGGCGGAAATGGGTAATCAAGTGGTCTGCGTGGATATCGATAGTGGCAAGTTAGAACGCCTTAAGCGTGGCGAAATGCCAATCTACGAACCGGGTTTAGAGCCGATCGTGCGGCGAAATCATGATAGCGGTCAGCTAAATTTCACCACAGAAGCGGCGACTGCGATTGCGCATGGTCAAATAATTTTCATCGCCGTGGGCACGCCAGCGGACGAGGATGGCAGTGCCGACCTGAAGTATGTGTTGGCAGTCGCCCGAACGATTGGTCAGCATATGGACCGCTACACCGTAGTGGTAAACAAGTCTACTGTGCCGGTGGGCACGGCCGATCGGGTGCGTCAGGCGATCGATGCAGAACTTGTTGCGCGAGACGCCTCAATTGAGTTCGACGTGGTATCCAACCCCGAATTCCTGAAGGAAGGCGACGCGGTGGAAGATTGCCTGCGTCCGGACCGCATCGTGATCGGCAGTTCCAGCACACGTGCGGTCGACGTATTGCGCAAACTGTACGCGCCGTTCAACCGTAATCACGAGCGCACGGTGGTGATGGACGAGCGTTCGGCCGAGCTGACTAAGTACGCCGCCAACGCGATGCTGGCGACCAAGATCAGCTTCATGAACGAGATCGCGAATATCGCCGAGCGGGTGGGCGCGGATGTGGAACTGGTCCGTCAAGGCATCGGTTCGGACCCGCGTATCGGCTACCATTTCATCTACCCTGGTGCCGGCTACGGCGGCTCGTGTTTCCCCAAAGACGTGCAGGCGCTTGAGCGCACAGCGCGCGGCGTGGGTTACGAGGCGCGCCTGCTCGGCGCGGTTGAGGCAGTGAACCACGCCCAGAAGACCAAGCTGTTCGAGCTGATCGCACGCCATTTTGGCGGTGACCTCAAGGGCAAGACGATCGCGTTGTGGGGTCTGGCGTTCAAGCCGAACACCGATGACATGCGCGAAGCCTCCAGCCGGGAACTAATGGAAGCGTTGTGGATGGCCGGCGCCACGATACGTGCGTTCGACCCTGAAGCGCGCGAGGAAGCGCAGCGGATATACGGCGCACGTAGGGATTTGGTGATGTGCGGACAGGCCCATGAGGCACTAGAAGGCGCCGATGTACTGGCCATCGTCACCGAGTGGAAGGCGTTCCGCAGCCCGGATTTCGGGCGCATTCGCGATACGCTGAAAGAACCGGCGATCTTCGACGGCCGCAACCTGTACGAGCCGGCGACGGTTGAGGAAGCTGGGCTGGCCTATTACGGCATCGGCCGTGGGCGGTCGCTCACGGCGTTACCTTCGGCTCGCAGTCGAGACCAGTAGGCCAGCATCGAAACCCAAGCCACATTGGTATCGCCTTTCGTTAGCCTCCACCGCGAATGCACGACGGTATTACGCACCTATCATTCAGTAATGTCGGAACTACGCGCGTCATTGCACTATTGTGCTCGACCAAACACCCGACTGTTGAAACCACCACAACTATTGTTCAGTGGCGCACGACTCGACCCCTTGATATGGCGAGATGAAACATGGCAACACGACATTCAATGCGGCAAAAACAATTTTCCGAGCGACAAATGATCCGCGCCTTTACTCTCCTGCTCGCACTGGGAATGACACTCCCTGCAGGTGCCGCTCAGCCTCAAAAAATCTTGGTGTTCACCTACAAACTGTCACCCTCTTGGATAGCAGAACACGGTAACGAATACGTTTTCGTCTGGGGGGCCAGTGATAATTCGATTGAAGCGTTTTCCAGCCATGCGCCACATGCCGTGTTGAGCAAATATTTCCCTTACTCAAGGGACCCTGACGCAAAACACGACATCAATTTCTGGAAGAAGACCCATCCAAGCTGGATAGAGTTCGAGTGTGACGGCAGAACCCCCGCCACGATGTATGGTGGGAAAAACGTAAGCTTGGACATCAACAACCCCGAGGTAGCGCAGTGGCAAGCGAAGATTTTCTCTGCGCTACCAGTTGGTGTTCACGAAGTTGCCTTGGATAACTATCAATTCAATTCGCGCAGCCACGCGTGCGGCAACGCTGTGAATGGAAAATTCATTGCCCGTTACACCGGCGAAAAAGTGGATGCCACCTTTGCCAATGACATCGTGCGTTGGCTCGAACAGGTTTCGAGGGCCTTGCACGCACGCCACATCAAGGTAACCATCAACCATACACCCGACCTCACATCGAGCGGGGACGATCCGTCGTCTCCACTTGTCCAGCGCATGGTTAGCGCCGTTGACGGCATACTGGATGAGGGCGCCGCACGGTCACTGAAAAGCGCCAATCTCAACGCCACTTTGGCGAAATTGGTCGAGTACGCCTCCGCGAAGGGCAAGCACTATTACTTTCTGTATCGACTTGCGCCTTTCAACGAAGGTACGGTTCAGTCGGCCATGGCGAGCTACCTAACCATGGCGAGCACAAACACGGCTGTGTATATGCATCCGCTCGATCAACACTACGGCAGCAACCCACCACAGTTTCTTGGTTATGACAAAACCATTGGCGAACCTTGTGGCCCCGCAACACGCCACGGCGGGCTGATCATCCGCCTGTACAGCCAAGGCATGACCGCCTTTGCGCCGCCAAAGCTGCCAACTCAAACACTTTCAATTGCACCCGGGTATGAAGACGTACGCGGCGAGCCAGTGGGCTTGTCATTGCAAATGGCGGGCGCGCAGGGACGTGTCGTGTATCGACAGGACGCCAACGGCTGTAAACAGCACTAGACATATCCATCGCGAAGCATTTCCATCCCCTATGCTTAAGGAAAACAATGAAGGTTCTGCTATTCGCCAACACGGACTGGTATCTGTACAACTTCCGCCGCTCCCTGGCCTTGGCCATCAAGGAGCAAGGCCATGAGGTCCTGCTGATATCCCCCGCTGGCGAATACGGCCCGCGCCTCCGCGACCTTGGCCTGCGCTGGCAACCCGTTCCCATGAACCGCAGCAGTCTCAACCCCTTCCGGGAGGCTGCATTCCTAATGCATTTGGCCAGATTGCTGCGTCGCGAGCGCGTCGACCTGGTGCATGGATTCACCATCAAAAGCGCCGTGTATGGCGCCCTCGCCGCACGCTTAGCCGGCATTCCCGCACGCATAAGCGCGGTGGCCGGTCTAGGCTTTGTATTTAGCAGCAAGACACCAAAGGCCAAGCTGCTGCGCCCCTTGGTTAAGGTTTTGCTCAAATTGACTCTGAGTGGGAAAGATGCGCGGCTCATCCTGCAAAATCCGGACGACGTTGCCCTTTTCCAGCGTTCGGGCCTGATTGAACCTTCGCGTATCCGCCTTATCCATGGATCGGGAGTCGACTCCCGCCGTTTCCAGCCTCAACCTGTTCCGCCTCTCCACTCTCCGCGAGTGCCTCGCGTGTTGCTAGCCGCTCGGCTACTTTGGGACAAGGGATTGAATGAATACGTGCATGCAGCACGGGTTCTGCGTGCGCAGGGCCGCGAAGTGGCCTTCATTCTCGCCGGAACTCCGGATGTCGGTAATCCGTGTGCCGTACCCGAAGCTACCATCCGCGCCTGGGTTGTTGAGGGCCTATTGGAATGGCTGGGGCACGTCGACGACATGCAGGCGCTGTTTGCCTCAGTGGACATCATGGTTCTGCCTAGTTATTACGGCGAAGGTCTGCCGAAATCCCTGATCGAAGCGGCAGCCTGCGCCCTGCCCATCATCACCACGGATATCCCCGGCTGTCGCGAAGTAGTGGAGGACGGCGTCGATGGATTGATCGTTCCCCCGCGCAATGGCGATGCGTTAGCCAAGGCCATTGGCCGAATGCTGGATGACCCCGCCATGGCCGTGGAATTCGGGCACGTTGCCCGCAAAAAAGCGCTGGAACAATTCGACGAACGGATCGTGATTGAGAACACCCTAAAAGTTTACGATGAATTGGTTGCGTGAGACGCCTATAATAAGAGGCGTCGGTAAGTGCCTCTCCGAAAGTTCAACCTCACGCACGTCAATTGCATGGCCGTCGACGTCAACCTTCTGATCCAGCTGAGCGCACCACAGCAGCCGTTGATGCAGACGCTTGGACTTGGCGTTCTTGGATTGTGGCTGCAACAACGTAAGCATCGCCGCGCGGCGTATTTCTGCCTAGTGCTAGGTATCGGCTGGATCGGCTTGTGTGCCACCCCTTCTTTTTCGGACTGGATGCGCCACGGTCTGGAAGGTCGCTATCCGCAATACGACGCACAGCACTATCCTGTCGCGGACGCCATTGTCGTACTCGGCGGGGATTTCAAAATAAAGCACTTCGCTGAACCAGGCTGCCCCCCCCGAATTCCACACAGTGAACGCGTTGACTTTGGCTACGCGCTCTATCGCGCAGCTCGCGCCCCTGCCGTGCTTTTATCCGGGGGCGATGGCGAAGCGCAAGGCATGGCGCGGCAACTTGTCTGCGATGGCGTACCCATTTCCGCGCTTACACTTGAAACCCGCAGCACCAGCACTCGACAAAACGCCACCAACTGCAAGGCGCTGCTGGAAGACATGGGCGCACGTCGCATCCTGCTAGTGACATCATCCATTCACATGCCTCGCGCTAGCGCAAGTTTTCGCAGCATAGGGATAGATATCATTCCTGCGCCTACGACCGAGCCCCCACGGTCGCATCGTTTTACCGGCACGCAGTGGCGTCCGATAACAACACTGCTCAGAAGCGGGCAGGCTCTGAAAGAGTACGGGGGCTTTGCCTATTACTGGCTACGTGGCTGGGTCAGCTGACCGCACTCGGTAAGACCAGGTAATTCGCTGAAGTCTTTAAGACCAGGCTGGTTTTTCTATATCCTGTACTTCAGTACGACTAAACAGCCTGACCCATCTAAGTATCCAAGATGACAGGACCGCTAGGTGACCACCATCCAAGAACAATCCCCTAGCAAATTGCCGGGACCATCGTCATCTTAGGTGGGTCAAAAAACGCAACGAGCTCAACTACCAGCAGGCATGATCGTCGCGCGAGCTCCTCTCAGTTAGTATTAACTGCGATGGTTTTGCGTGGATGACTCTGATGCGCAATGCGAATCAATAGGACAAGAGTGCATTCACGAACGAAGTTGGTGTGCGGCGCCCCAATTCGGCATCGAACTTTTCGCCCACATCGTCGATCGAGATGGTGATTGCCGTACGCAGCGCGTCCGCCAATGCAGCGGGGTCCCGCGTGGGGCAGGTAATCAAACCCTCGATATCGGACACGCCGTCCGCGCAATGCGTTGCGACGACACGGCTATTGGCACGCATCATCTCGAGCAGCACATTCGGAAAACCCTCGGCAATCGAGGAGATCACACAGACGTCCGCGCTTCGCATCACATCATGCGGCATCTTGGTCATGCCGCATAGCAAGATATTGTCGCTAATTTCTAGACGCGCAACCAATGCTTTCAGCTCCTCTCGCTCCGGGCCTTCGCCATAAATATACAGTTGCGCTTTAGGCCATTGCGGCAGTAATTGTGCAAAAGCTTCGATCAGCACGTCAAAACCCTTTTCAGGAATCAGCCGCCCTACTGAAACGAACAGGGGGTTTTCGCTCATTGCGCGTGCGCTACGTGAACCGCTTATCGGCGCGATGGGATTGGCCAACACCGTCACGTTCGAGGCTTTCACAGCTGCCGTAAACTTCAACAACTCTGCTGCCATCTCGTTAGTTTGGCAAACCACCTTGTCCACCGAGCGATAGAACAGGTAGCACGACCAATAATAGACCCGGCGCAAGCCGTGGAAGCGGCGAGAGATGATGGTTGACTCGCGGCAGACCAGGCGACGAGTACGCATTAAGCGGAGCATGCGTAGAAATCCGGCAAATGCATTGCAATGCGTCAGCGAAGAAAAAGCCAGCGTGTAGGCTCTGCGGCGCAGCAGGCTCGCGAATAAGAGCAGCGCACGAATTACTCCGAATATTTCACGCGTATCGGATAGTATGTATATGGCGCATTTTGGATCCGCGCCATGCATGTCGGAGAATAAAGCACCGGTACCGCGCGAGAGGCATACGACATCTACCATCCATCCACGAGCTAGTAGCTCATTGGTAACCATACGAAGGATACGCTCTGCTCCGCCCATACGGTCGGATGGAACCAGCACGAGTGCGGTGTCATTTGACATCGTCCAATCCTTTCTGCGCTTCCATGCAGGACATGACCCAAGCTTGGTAATCGGTACTGTCACGGTGCGGCACGTCCCGCTCCGATACGTAAGACTGCAGTGCTTTAGCCTCGAATTGATCGAAGGAACCGATCACCCTTGCAGGTATACCCACGGCGACAGAACCGTCCGGAATGGAGCGGGTGACGACCGAGCCTGCCCCGATGACGCAACGGTTTCCGATTCGGACATCCGGAAGGATGATTGAATTGACGCCAACGAAGACGTTATCGCCAATTTCAATCGGCGCAAAGCGGAAGCGGCGGCCCTTGGCGTCGCGGATCAGCCACGTAGATCCATCGTGGGTAATGAATTGGACGCCCGCAGTAACCGTCACCCGATCACCGATCTTGATGAGGAAAGGCTCACTGCCGAACTGTCGGGAGTAAATCCGGCATCCCTCGCCAACGGTAACGCCCAGTTTGCGCGCCAGCCAGACTCCACCGCGCCATCTGGCTAGTAGCACCAAGACGATCTTTTTCATCGAAAAACGATCCTTTTCCTCAACGGTATAACCAAAGCACAGGCGAAGAGCGCGGGCAGCAACGAATACATCAGCACGCGCGGATCACCGGACCCGCCGGCCACCACCAAGGTAACGATGACCCAAGGCACGATGATCCGCTTAAACCCGGGCTGCACCATTGACCTGTCCAACAGCGCCAGTAAGTAGCCGTACACGATCATCAGCACCGGCACGCCCAGATAGCCCAGCGAATACACACCGAACGCAATCAGGCCCGGTGGAATACGGCTGTCGTAAACACCCGTGATCATGTATGTATTGAACACGCTGATCGGCACCGGCTTCTCCATCCCGACCAAACGAGTCGGAAGGATCGATAAGGGCGCATTGATCACATCCACGAAATAGCGCATTCCCTTGGGCCCATAAACATAAGCGTCCGCCACCCCGATTGATGCGTAATGATGTTCGAAGTTTTGTAAAATCTTGAACTGGTTGTCGTCATTGCTATTAGCCAAGCGCTGTTCGAAGGCCTGCGATACCGAATCAGCCGACATCGAGGCAAAAAACTGCTTGCCGTACAAGAGCACGAAATAGCCTACACATAGTGCTCCTAGAATGATCAGCATGCGCTTCGGCGTGAACTTGGCCTTGGCCCCGAGAGTGGAAAAATAGAGGATAAACAATGCCAGCCCCAAACCCAGGAACCGGTTGCGGCCGGCCATCATAAGGAACCCAAGAACTACCACGACCGTGCACACCATCGTCAGCAGGATATTCGCATAGTCGTATTCCAGCTTGAGCGTGGCAAGACCAAGCAGCGAGAAAGCACCTATCGGAATCAGATATTTCAAGAACAGGAAATTGCCCTCGGTCTGCAGTAAATCATCGCCGCCGCCAGCGCGAATCATTGCCGCATCCTTCAGCGCCGCGAGCAAGCCGCCGTACTGTATGGAGTACACCAAGATGCAGAGCACAGATAGGATCAAACATAGCCAAACGAAAAGCAGTATCGGCCGCCTCTGGTCTCTGACCACTATTTCTTTGGCACGCCTCGCTCTCATCGTCAGGTAATACGTTAAAACTGCCCCCAAGTAACCCAACAGAACAAATAAGACGGTGAAAAACTGGTTGCCGCCGTTGAATTTAGCCGCCCAAGTCGCCTCGTCACCAACTACCGATGGCACGAAGTGTTCGATCGATGGCGTAATGAAGTAAGAGATCGAATAGAACAGCGCAAACACATGCAGCCCGACGAGTTTTTTTCTGCTGACGAATTGAACACCGATCCAGATCAGATTGATGATGCCGAAGATAAGCAATACTGAGAAAATAATGTCATTCAAGCTACTCGGCTCCGCGCATTTTGATGAATTTCGATGGCACGCCGCCGACCACGTTATACGGTGCCACGTCGCGTACAACGACCGCTCCGGCCGCCACCACTGCGCCCTTACCAATCGTCACGCCATCCAGCACCCGCACGCCCGTCCCCAGCCAAACGTCATCTTCGATCGTGATCCCTCGAGCAATAAGGCCTTGCATGCGAATTGGCACATGCGAATCGGAAAAAACATGGTTGGAACTAATGATCGAACAGTGCGCAGCGATGCGCACGTCATTACCGATGCGAACTCCTCCGCAGCCATTGATGAAGCAGAAGGCGTTAATGCTGGTGTTGGCACCGACGCTGATCGACCCCCTGTAGGTCTTCAGAATGACGAAGCGCCCGATGTAACTGCCGCTCCCGATGCTGATCTGCCCCAACTTATCGCACAGTAAGCTGGAAAAGCGATCGGCCATGACGCCCACACCAAAGCGAATATCCCGGCGTACGCCGAGCATCGACACGGGAAATTTCAGCCGAGCGCGCCAGCCGACGTCTTTGGCTCGAACGTAACGCATCAACATGAGGTTTTCCAAGCTTGGGAAGCTTCACGCCAAAGAAAGAAGTTATAGAAGATACCGGGAACAAAGATAAGGAATAGTCCGAGATAGAACTCACCCTTGAACAAGTAGAGGGCTGCAGCGGCAATGATGGTGATCCGTAGAATCAGTTCCCCGGCTTGCATCCGGAATATATAGCCGGTTTTACGGTAAGCAGTTAGCGTTGCGGCGGCAGGTGGATTGGAAATTACCGAACCGCCCCAAACGCTCATGACCATGATTGCCACGCCAGCCTGCCGCCATTTTTCTCCGGAAAAATGCGCGCCGAACATCCACAACGTCCACCCGCCGAGCAGCAATACAACCAAACCCATGACCGCCAGAGATGCCGACCATCTCAACAGAATCCCCTTCCCCGTGTTCTCCTGACGTCGTTCAATGAGTAATCGGAACTGGTGGGTGAGATGCGACCGAACAGAATTAGATAGTAACGTGACTGGCATTCTCACGACGCGATCGGCGAGCAGGTACGCCGCCGCGTAGCGTGGCGCGGCGAAATGAAAGATGGCGAAGTAAGGTGCATTTAGCGATATCCCGCTCAAGATGGATTGACCCAGATAAGACATCCATACGTCAGAGTACCTGCGAAACGTCACTCGCATGGAACCGAAGGCTGGCAAAGCACCGGTGATACGCACTAATTCGACCAGGCAACCGATCGCCACCATCGCTGAAGCGATCGACAGCCCAAATAGAACTGCCTTCGCATCCAAGCGCGGCCCAAGCCACGCGAAACCTACAACGAACGCAGATACGACAAATGACCTGAACGCCGCGATGCGCCCAGCGTATCCGGATCGACTCTTTCTGATCAGCATCTGCTGAGAAATGTTCACGGCAGACATAGCGAACGCCGAAATAGCACCGGCGGTGTAGCTGCCTATCTCATGGCCAAACGCGCCAACCTGATCCAGTAGAACCATTACTGCGGCTAGCCCTAGTGCAACTGCCATCCCGCCCCAAGCTAGGTCGTTAGATTCCAGATCGGAGCGCGCGATTAAGATCGCCTGTTCCAACCGTAGCGTTGCGAAGGAGCTTACAAGGCTGCTCAAGCTGAGCGCATAGCCGTAAGTTGCGAGCGGCGAGGCCGGCAAGAGCGCCGTCAGCACCAGCATGGTGGACGCGGACAGCATCTGCGCCACTAGCTGCCAAGTGGAATAACGGACGACGTGCGAGAGCACTATTTATGCTCCGTAGTACTCGCGGTACCAATCGACGAACCGGGCCACACCGTCCTCCACCGATACCTGCGGCTTGTACCCTACGGCCTGGATAAGTTCAGACACGTCCGCCTCCGTGTCCGGTACGTCGCCCGCTTGCAGCGGCAGTAACTCCATCTCTGCTTTGCGGCCTAGACACTGCTCCAATACATCGATGTAACGCAACAGCTCCACTGGCTGTTCGTTACCGATGTTGTACAACCGGTATGGTGCCACACCACTGCGGGCCGGATCGGGTGACAGCGCGTTCCAATGCGAATCTTTGGCCGGCGCCGCGTCCAATGTTCGGATCACGCCTTCCACGATATCGTCGACGTAAGTGAAGCTACGCTTGTGATGACCATGGTTAAACACCTTGATCGGCTCGCCGGCAAGAATGGCCTTGGTGAACAGGAACAACGCCATGTCTGGCCTGCCCCACGGGCCATACACCGTGAAGAAACGCAGCCCAGAACTAGGGATGCCGTACAAATGCGCATAGCTGTGCGCCATCTGTTCGTTGGCTTTCTTGGTGGCCGCATACAGTGTCAGCGGGTGTTCCGTAGGCTGATGTTCACTGAATGGCATGGCCCGATTAGCGCCATAAACCGAACTGGTCGAGGCATAAACCAAGTGATCCACTCCTACTCTGCGGCAACCTTCCAATATGTGTAAAAAGCCGGTGACATTGCTGGCCACATATATATGCGGGTTTTCGGCGGCATAGCGCACGCCGGCTTGCGCGGCCAAGTTGATCACCCGTTGCGGCTGGTGGATGGTAAAGGTGCTCTCCACCGCGGCACGGTCAGCCAAGTCGGCATGCACGTGTGTGTAGTTCGGGTGTTCCATGAAGCGTGCGAGACGCGCTTTCTTCAGGTTCACATCGTAATAGTCGTTGAGACTATCGAAGCCAATGACCTCGTCGCCGCGTTCGAGCAGCTTGAGCGCGACGTGGGAGCCGATAAATCCCGCGGTTCCGGTAACCAATACTTTCATTTGCTTTTTATCCCGATTCAAAGGCGGCCGTCGACGGCGGAGCGAGGCAACACGTACTTGACGTCGTAGAGAGCCGCGGCCGGCTTACCCAGAGCACGGATACTCTCCACACCAAGATCAACGAATTGCTTGTGTCCTACGGCAATGATGACGGCATCGTAGGCACCTTGTAGCGGCTGCAAAATGGGTGAGATGCCATACTCATGCTGGGCCTCACCTGCATCGACCCATGGATCGTATACGTCCACGTCAGCGTTGTAGCTCTCCAGCGCTGTCACAATATCCACAACACGCGTGTTTCGCAGGTCGGGGCAGTTTTCCTTGAATGCAAGGCCAAGCACCAGCACCTTTGCCCTTACAGGGTTGATACCTTTGCGCACCATCAATCGAATGACTTCGCTGGCGATATAGGGCCCCATGCTGTCGTTAGTGCGACGGCCGGCCAGGATCACATCAGGATGATGTCCGACTTCCTGTGCTTTGTGAGTCAGGTAGTAGGGATCCACACTAATGCAATGACCGCCGACCAAACCAGGACGGAACGGCAGAAAGTTCCATTTAGTTCCCGCGGCTTCCAAAACTTCCAGCGTGTCGATACCGAGTTTGTTGAAGAGAATCGCGAGGTCGTTCATCAAGGCGATATTGAGATCGCGCTGGGTGTTTTCGATCACCTTCGCTGCCTCGGCAACTTTCAGCGAACTGGCCTTATGCGTGCCAGCAGTGATGATGGAGCCATACAAACTGTCGACGAAATCCGCCACTTCCGGCGTGGAACCCGAAGTCACCTTGAGAATCGTGGTAACCCGGTGCTGCTTGTCGCCAGGATTGATGCGCTCCGGGCTGTAGCCTGCAAAAAAATCTTGGTTGTAGACCAATCCAGACGCCCTTTCCAGGATAGGCACGCACACTTCCTCGGTACAACCCGGATAAACAGTGGACTCGTACACCACGATGTCACCCTGCTTGAGCACCTTGCCTAGCATCTCGCTGGCCCTCACCAACGGAGTGAGATCCGGGCGCTTGGCGGAGTCGATCGGGGTCGGCACGGTGACGATGTAGACATTGCGAGCCGCGATGTCATCAATACACGCGCTGAAGCTAAGCTGCGAAGCAGAAGCCAATTCGGCAGCATCAACTTCCAGCGTGTGATCGTGACCGGAACGTAGCTCGTCGACGCGAGCAATGTTGATATCGAAACCGACCGTGTCGTAATGCTTGCCGAATTCCACGGCGAGCGGCAATCCGACATAGCCTAGGCCGATGATCGCGATTTTCGTGTTGTCCAGTGACTGCATTGGTACTTCCGTATGACGGGGGATCTGGGGGAGATGGCACTTTGAGGCAAGCGCCACAGGATCGGCGCGAGCTCTTGAACCTATGCTGATTAATTATGGCTTTTGTTTATTTCAAGGGCGATGCTGTGAGGGGTTTGGCATTGTTCTGGGAGACGCTGGGTGAAATGTCAGAGACATTTTTCAGCGGCAACAAGCCTCGAGAGCTATGCCTCGAACTTCTGCTGCTTTTTTCCCTCAAGGGGACTTCCTTCTTTTTGGGAAAAAGACAGGGAGCGAAGGACAAGAGCTCTACCCCTCCTCAGTCCTCCCCTGCAAGCAGGGGAGAAGGCAAGACGCAAGTGGTTTACTTTGCGGCTTTGTATTCGTAGTAGCCGTAGGAGTAGTAGCCGGCACTGCGCTTCTCGACGGCATTAAAGATGGCGCCCTTGATCTCGACGCCGTTCTGCTCGAAACGCTGCTTGGCCAGTGCGATCTCACGTGCCTGGTTGAGCCCGAAGCGCACCACCAGCAGGCTGGTGCCAGCTTGGTGACCGATCACGGCGGCGTCGGTGACGGCCAGGATTGGCGGGGTGTCGATGATGACCAGGTCGTACAACGGCATCAGCTTGTTGAGCAGGGCGGTGAAGTTCGCATGCATCAACAGTTCGGACGGATTCGGCGGCACCTTGCCACGGGCAATGAAGTGCAGTCCCTCGATGCCAGTCACTGGGCGAATGGCTGCGGACGAGTCGATCTGACCGGCAATGAGTTCCGACAAACCATTCTCGGGCCTGCCGCCCATCACCTTGTGCTGGGCACCCTTGCGCAAGTCGGCGTCGATCAGCAATACCCGCTGACCGGCCTGGGCGATCACTGCGGCCAAGTTGGACGAGACGAAGGTTTTGCCAGCATGGGGGCTGGAACCAGAGATCATCAACAGGTTGTTCTTGGCTTCCAGTCGGGCGAAATGCAGGCTGGTGCGCAGGCTGCGCAGCGCTTCAGTCGCAAGGTCCGCGGGCGCATTTACCGCGAGCAAATGCTGTTTGCCATCGCCGCCTCGGTGATGCGCATCCTTCGCCGAGATCACGAGCTCCTGCTCACTCAGCGGAATCGAGGCATATACGGGCAACCCAAGCTGTTCGATGGTGGCGGGATCTTCCACGCCGCGATTGAGCATCTGGCGCAGGAAGATGAATGCCACCGCGAGAAACCCACCAAGGAACGTACCTCCCAGTACCACCAAGGCTTTCTTCGGCTTCACTGGTTGAGTCGTGTCCACTGCCGCCGTGTCGATCACACGTACGTTGCCGACCGTGCCAGCGCGGGCAATATCCAGTTGCTGGGCCTGGTTGAGTAGGCTGGTATAGGTCTGGTTGCTGACCTGTACATCGCGTGTCAGTTTCAGCAGCTCCTGCTGGGTATCCGGCAAGCCACCAACCTGTTTTTCCATGGCAGCCTTCTGCGCCTGCAACTGACCGATTTGCGTCATCAGCGCCTTGTAGGCCGGATGCTGCGGCGTGAACTTGCGCTCCATGTCAGCTTGCTGCATGCGCAACTGCTGGATACTGGTTTCGATGGTAACTTCCTGATCCAGCAAACCCTTTGTCTGCATAGTAATGTCGACGGAATGGGCTTGGGTCTGGTATGCGTTGAGAGCCGCGGTCGCTTTTTCCAGATCACGACGCACGTTCGGCAGTTGTTCCTTGACGAACTTCAGGCTGCTGGCGGCTTCGGCGGAGTTGCGATCCACGTTCTGGCGCACATACGTTTCGCTGACCTGGTCAAGCAGATTGGCGGCCAGCACTGGATCGGCGTTGTTGTAGGTCAGCGCGATGACCCCGGAATCCTTGCCTTGCTCGCTGGCGTTGACGTCCTGCTGCAATTTGCTTATGACAGCCAGATCACGCTGACGGACGACGTCGAAGCGCGTGCCCGGATTGGCTGCCAACGCTTTCACCTGGATGGTCACGCCTTGGGCGCTGATTGATTGCCTCACCTGTCCCTTGATCAGAATGTTGTCGTCAACATCGAGCAACGTATAAGCGCCGTGCTCCCCAGCAACCAAGGTCAACGTTTTGCCCTGCAGAGCAGCAGGAACGTTCAGCTGGAAAATATCCAGCGACGAACCGCCCCAGTCATAGCTGTTCATGCCCAGCATCGGCGCGGCGACCGCGCCTGGCCGGGTTGGTGAATAACGCCGCGCGATGAAGTCACCGATCAGCGGGAAGTGATGGGGGGTAGCGGTGACCAGCAAGCCGAGGTTGTTGACAGCCTGCCCTATCACCGAACGCGACGTGATCAGCGCAATTTCGGTGGTGGCTTCCGAACTGGAGGCCCCCAAGGTCTGGCTGATTGCACTCAGGCCCGGCAGCTCCGGCACCTTCTGCTCGACCTGCACGACTGCGTTGGCCTGGTAGATCGGCGTGGCAAGCAGTGCATAGGCCACGCTGATAACCAGAAACATGCTGGTAACAATGATGATCAACCACTTGTGATCGATCAGCGTGCCCAGCAATTCGCCGAGGTCGATTTCACTGTCTTCGCGTTGCGACGGAGTTTGCGTAGCGGCCATCCGGTGATTGTCCCTATATAGATATGAATGCGGATTACAGGTAGCGCAGCCAGCTATCGACACCTTGCGCGATCATGCCGTAAACATGATCGAACGCGACGCGTTGCTGCCGATACGGGTCGGGGATGTCCCTTCCCTCCACCCATTTGTCGAGCACGAAGATCTTGCCGCTGGCTTCCGGTGCCAGCCGAATCATGGCGTCCACATGACTCTTCTCCATGCCGAGCACCAGATCGGCTTCGCGCAACATGGCGGAGGTGAGTTGACGTGCACGGTGTGCGGCGCCATCGATGCCGTGCTCGGTCAGTACCTGCATCGCGGTGGCATCCATCGGATATTCCGCTAGCGCGCCGAGGCCGGCGCTGCTCAACTGGATGTCGCGTGGCGCCAGGCGTTGCCGGAACAGGTATTCGGCGGTTGGGCTGCGGCAGATGTTGCCTATGCAGACAGTCAAGATCCGTTTGAACACGTTGCTGAAATACTCCTGAAATTCTGGGTACAAGCAGATCGGGGCATGCGACAACTCCGAGGGGCGACATCCCCTGTTCCTGAAGGATGGAATGCTCTGTGAAACGCCTCAGTGCTTGAGCAAAACGCGAGAGTGGCCGAGGCCCTCTCTCCGATGAATGCCGTCAGGCGATCGTCAACGTCTCGATGCAGACGTCATGGATAATGGCGTTTCATGAAAGCGTTTCATGATAGCCGATGCCCATCCGGATGATCCGATCACGCGGTCGGTCACACATGTCCCCTTCAGGTTTGGATACAGTAAGTGCAGATGAATGCCTACGTGAAAATCACTTCTATCGGGAATTCACAACGAAATTTTTGATGACCGCATTGCTGGCGACGGGCCTGATGGGTTCGGCGCTGGCCCATAACGCGACGGCTGATCGACAACCAACTTTTGTTACGAGTCCGACGACGTCGGTATCTGGTAACAAGACTGCGATGACTCAGTCGCTAGGCGACGTGATGCCGTTCCATTTCGCCTGCGGAGGCGATAGTTGGCGCGGTCGTTGCTACTACTACCGATGGCGGCAATGATCACAAAGGCGCGACGCCAAGCACGGGAACAACCGGCACATATTGAAGTCCCCGGCATACATACTCCCTTCATATCTCGAAGGTTATAGTTCGTAACCAAGTGTCCTATTCGGACTCGGTCGATGGAGTTTTACCTATGAAAATGATGCTCGCTGCACTTTTGACCGCCGGCATGATGACGTCGGGACTCGCCAGCGCAGAGTCGGTGAACGGTCAGCCGACAACGCCAGTAGTTGCGGGCGCTGTCGCTGCCAGCACGGCTTCCACCGGGGTCGTGAACGCCGCAGTGGCTGCAGGTATCAGCATGGGCACTGCCACCACCTCCGCTGTCGTTGCCGCCGCTACCCACAACGGCCACGACCACACTACGCCTGGTTCAGGCGGTACAGGTACCGGCGGTACCGGTACAACCGGAACCCATTAAGTCCGTGATGGATGAAGAAACGTGCCGAGTTATCTCGGCACGTTTGTTGTGCCTGCCGTTTGCTCCACGAACTATGAGCGCGATCCGATCGTGAAAATATTCCCCGCCTTGACCGTTGCCGCTTTCGTCACACTGTTGCATGGCTGTGTATGGGCCCCTGGGCAACACATGTCCACCGGCAGCATGGTCCGCAATGATTCTGCCGATAACAGCCAGGTCGAACTTATACCGATCACACCGAAGTTGCTGGCAATGGATCGCGCTGCGGCGCAGACGGCGGCGATACCGCCGGCACTGCTCGCCTACCAACCCGAGTCTTATCGTATCGGTGCCGGTGATACGTTGTATATCACTGTATGGGATCATCCCGAACTCACTTCGCCCGCCGGCCCTCAGCAAGCTACAGTCGCCAATGGCCGCTTGGTTCGTTCGGACGGCACGCTGTTTTATCCGTATGTGGGCACGTTGAAAGTCGCCGGCATGACGATCGAGGAGCTGCGCAAGGCGATCAGCAACAAGCTCGCTACCTATATAGAGAAGCCGCAGGTCGATGTGAGCTTGATCGCGTATGGCAGCCAGCGCGTGCTGTTGCAGGGCGCCTTCGTGAAAACCGATCCCCAGCTGATCACGGCCGTGCCACTGACGTTGGCGCAGGCACTGGGCACCGCCACCATCAATACCGAGCAGGCCGATTTGTCCGGACTGGTGCTGACGCGTGACGGGCAGCAATATCACCTGGATCTGGATGCACTGAATAGTGGCCGGAACGTGGCGCAGGATATCTACCTGAAACCGGGTGACCGTCTGTTTCTGCCGTACAACGACCGTCAGGAAGCGTACGTGGTCGGTGAGGTGATCAGGCCGATGGCAATCAACTTCAAGACATCCGACCTCTCGTTGACCCAGGCACTGGGTCGAGCCGGTGGCCTCAACCAGACCACCTCCAAGGGCAAGGCGGTTTACGTGATTCGCGGCGTGGAGAATCTGGAGCAGGCCCCGGCCAAGGTATTCCAGCTCGACGCGAAATCGCCGGCAGCCTTTGCACTGGCTGATCAGTTCAAGGTGAGGCCGGGTGACGTGGTCTTTGTCGGACCTGCTGGCGTGACCCGCTGGAACCGCTTCCTCAGCCAGCTGTTGCCGCTGTCTGGCCTGATCAGCAACGCCGCCAGCGCGAATTACAACTTCGATCGCTGAGCTTGATGTTGCGGGAGCGCACGTTGCGTCCGATGCTCCGATGTTTTTGGATTCGAGAGCGGTGTGTGCAGGCTGTGTTTCCACAGAAATACGCGAGTGCGTCGCGCGCAAGTGCACTCCTACGAACAGGCATGAGGACCCACGCTTGCAATCGGATCTGCTGACGAACACCGCGAGCGCCCCGGCGCCGAAGGCACGCTCAGCCGCCGATCGCATGGTGTCGGCGCGGCGCTGGTTTGCCCTGTGGCTGGTGGGACCGGTGTTGCTGTTGAGTGTGCAGGGTTGCAGCAACTTGTCACGATCCTCGTTCGATGCCATGAAACTGGCAGCGCATGGTTACCCGCATGCGCAACCCACCGCTGCCGAAGTGGCGGCCAAGCCGTATTTCCAGTTGCAGGCAACCACCCCGGACGGCAGTGCCGTATTGATCCTCGGCAACATCGATGGCCAGCGTCAGGCCTGGTACGGCGCTCATCAGGCAGTGATCTTCATCGAACACGGCCGGGTGGTGAAAACCACTGGGCTGAGCCAGAACCTGGATGGTTTGTCGGTGCTTGCCAACGATCCGTTCGTGCATGGCCTGCAGAAGCTCGGCGCGCCGGTGAGCTACAACCTCCGTGAGGATTGGTCTCCTGATTATCGATACGGCGTGCACGTCGATGCCACGTTGACCTCCGCGGGTCGCGAGCAGATCAGCATCCTGGGTCGTACTCATGACGTTGTGCGTGTGGACGAACAACTCAGCGTGCCGGCCATGCATTACCGCACCATCAATCATTACTGGGTAGACGCGCAAGACGGCTTCATCTGGAAGAGTGAACAACAAGTGGCGCCCGGCCTGACCCTGCAGCTGGTGCAACTGCGACCATACCGGGAGCAGCAGCCGTGAGCCGCGCACTGTGTATGGTGTTGATGCTGGCGTGGTCCGCCATGGCGGGTGCCGTACAAGTAGAAACCAGGGGCGCGGTAACCCACGCGGGCCCGCATACCTTGCCGGACGGCGCCCATCTCAGCGATGCAGCGCTGGCAGCGCAGCCGCTGCCGCAGGCTTACATGCTGGGCGCGGCGTGGTTGCGGCCGGGTCTGCTGGAATCGCAACAAAGACTCAAGGCGGGCGTGCTGTTTGATCTCGTCAGCCTGCAGCGACACGCGCGCGTCGATGACAAACAGGGGCTGGCTGCCATCGCCGGCACGATGCATGACTGGATCGCCTCGCAGGCCATCACCGGCCGGCAATCGCCGGCCCTGCTCGACCCGCGCGTCGTAGAAGTGAACGCGCCGAAAAATCATCTGGTGGCCGCCGGCGACCGCCTGTACTACCCGCTACGCCCCGCCACCATCCGCGTGGTCGGCGCCGTGCTGCATGCATGCACGCTGCCGCTGGTTCCACTGCAAGATGCGCGGCTCTACCTCGCCGCCTGCGTAAAAAGCACGGCCGCCGACCTGGACAGCATCTATGTGATCGAGCCGGATGGACAGGTGTTTGTGCAGCAGATTGCGCTGTGGAATCGCGATGCGCCACGGGTGCTGGCGCCGGGCGCAGTGATCTATGTGCCTTTGCGAGCGCGGACGGTCGAAGCCATCAGTCCGACATTGAACAGCGACATCGCGACGTTCCTGGCTACGCAGGTGCTGCCTGGGCCGGAGGCGCCGTGATGGTCGCTCTTGCTTCTGCTCTGAAACATCTCATTCACAGGAATTCGCAGGTTTGAACAGGCTCGAGTACATCCGCCGCCGTTGCACCTGCCTGTTGTCGCTGGCCGGTGCGCTGGTGACGTGCGCAGTGCATTCGCAGACCGCACCGACGCAGAGCGATTTTGGCGGCGCCGGGCTGTGGCAGACACCAACGGCGCGAATGGCCAACGAGGGTGAAGTGGCGTTCACCGCCAGCCGCACGTCGCCGTACACGCGCTACAACTTCACCCTGCAACCGATGTCGTGGCTGGAAGGCTCGTTCCGCTATATCAGTATCAGTAATCGCCTGTATGGCTCACCCAGCTTGAGCGGTGACCAGAGTTATAAGGACAAGTCGATCGACGCCAAGGTGCGCCTGTGGCGGGAAAGTCATTACCTGCCTGCCCTGTCGGTGGGCATCCGCGATCTTGGCGGCACCGGGTTGTTCTCCAGCGAATATGTGGTGGCCAGCAAACGTTTCGGCCCGATCGATGCCAGCTTCGGCATGGCCTGGGGTTACATGGGCAACCGCGGCGATATCCGCAACCCGCTGTCGATCCTGAGCGACCGGTTCGATACGCGACCAGGGCGCGGCGATGATCCCGGCGGGCAGTTCAACAGTCACAACTATTTCCGCGGTCGCGCGACGTTCTTCGGCGGTGTCAGTTACCAGACACCGTGGCAACCACTGATATTGAAAGCGGAATACGAAGGTAACGATTACAAGCACGAGCCGCGCGGCAACAATCAACCGCAACGCTCGCCAGTCAACGTCGGTGCGGTCTATCGGATGAATCGCAACGTCGACCTGAGCCTGGCGCTGGAACGCGGCAGGGTCGCGATGCTCGGTTTCACCCTGCACAGCAACCTGGCCGAAGCAGCCGGACCACCCAAGGTGCTGGATCCGCCGCTGCCCGCGCGTGCGCCATCCACGCAGACGCCGGAGCAGGTCGATTGGGCGAAAGTCAGCGGCCAGTTGTACGACAACGCCGGCATCGACGTATCGAAGATCACCCGTCGTGGCAGCGAGGTGCTGGTTACCGGCGAACAGACCCGCTATTTCTACCCGGCCAAGGCACTGGGCCGTACCGCGCGCGTGCTGGACAACCAGCTCGGTCCTGGCACCGACTGGTACACCATGGTATCGACGCGTGCCGGGATGCCGATCGTCGCCACCAGCGTGCACCGGCAGCGCTTTGACGAACTGCTTGATTACAACATCGACCTGCCAACGTTCCGCCGCAGCGTCGAGCAGGATACGCCGCTGCCGCAGCGCGAAGAAGTTTTGTACCAGGCGAAGCCGAAGCGATTTGACGGTTCGTTGTCGATGAACTTCGGCGAGTCGCTGGGCGGCCCGGATGCGTTCGTGCTGTACCAGGTTTCTGCCGATTACGATGCGGACTTCCATTTCACGCCGAACTTCTGGTGGAGCGGCGACTTCAGCGCAAACCTGCTCAACAACTACGGTCATTACAAGTACAACGCCCCGAGCAACCTGCCACGCGTGCGTACGTATGTGCGCGAGTACCTGACCAGTTCGCGCATCACCATGCCGGTGTTCCAGCTCACCGCCACCCGCCGGCTCGGCGCCGACCTGTATGGCCTGGCCTACGCCGGCATGCTGGAAAGCATGTACGGCGGCGCGGGTGGTGAAGTGTTGTACCGGCCGATGGGCGAACGCTGGGCGATTGGTGCCGATGCCAACTGGGTCAAGCAGCGCGGTTTCGATCAGGATTTCTCATTCCGCAAGTACCACATCGTTACCGGCCACGTCACCGCCTACGCCGACCTGGGCTACAAGGACATCACCTTGGCACTCAGTGCCGGGCGTTACCTGGCCGGTGACTGGGGCACCACCATCGATGTCTCGCGCCAGTTCCGCAACGGCGTGCGGATGGGCGCGTATGCCACGTTCACCAACGTATCGGCCAAGCAGTACGGCGAAGGCAGTTTCGACAAGGGCATCTACGTGTCGATCCCGTTCGACCTGATGTTGCCGAGTTCGCATGTACGCACCGCCGACATCCTGTGGCAGCCGCTGCTGCGCGACGGCGGCGCTCGGCTCGGCAAGCGTTACTCGTTGTACGACCTGACCAATGACCGCGACGGCGACAATTTCCAGGACAACCTGCAGAAGATTACCGAGTAGGTGGCTTTGTCGCGCTCCCTGCTCGAAGGGAGAGGGCAAAAGCGGGAGCCCATGTGAAGTTTTCGCGCCGCCTTGGCTCCCTCCCCTGCTTGCAGGGGGGAGGAGCCAAATTCATGAGCAAAGCGGCGTCAGGCCAGCTTCACTTCGCCGGCGTCCACCCGCACCGCCACCTCGCGCAGATGCTCCCCGCGACACGGCCCGGCGATGCACAAACCATCGGTCTGGTTGAAGGTGGCGCCGTGCACGGCGCAGATCAGGGTGGCCTGCTTCAGCAGGAATTTGCCGGGTGCGTAATCCAGCCGGCGGCCGGCATGGGGACAGACGTTGAGATAGCCACGCACCTGTTCGCCATGCCGCAGCAGAATCAGGCTTTCCTCACCATCGGCCAGGCTGGCGTCGACGGCGGTGGCGCCGCCATCGGGAATCTCGTCCAGCCGGCACAACGCCTGCTGGAGCGGAGGTTCGGCGGGGAAAACTGTATCCATCGGCACTTGCCTCTCAGGCCGGATGGCCCCATCGTTACACGCGTAAGTCGTTGATTTTACCACACGGATTTTTAACACATGCACTTTTCCATGCCTTCCATGCGCCGCTCCCGCCACCCGCTGGTTCGTGTCATTTCGTTGTTGCTTGGCGTGGCGTTGATTGCCCTGTTGCTGGTGTTCGGACTGGCGGTGGCCGGCGTGTTGCTGGTCGGCGGCGTCATCCTGCTGGCGGTACGCCAGTGGAAACAGGCAAGGGTGCCGGCGAAATCCGCAGCCGCGAATGCTGGCCACCAGCCGACGGTGCTGGAAGGCGAATTCGTGGTGATCCAGCAGGGTCGCCCTGTCGCGCACTGAACAACGCGTCACCTGGGCGACGGCAAGGAATCGCGCGCAGGATGCTGCGGACAAGTCCCGCGAACACACGGATAATGCACTGTCCCCACACGATGCATTCCCATGTCCAACATCCCTGCGGCGGAAGCGCCGCGTAGCCTGACCGATCCCCGCGTATTGGTTCCGCTGGGCTTGTTCGCGCTGTATGTGATCTGGGGTTCGACCTATCTCGGCATCCGCTTCGCGCTGGAAAGTTACCCGCCGTTCCTGCTCGCCGGCATCCGTTTCCTGTGTGCCGGTGTGGCGCTGTACGGCTTCCTGCGTTTGCGCGGGATGGCGCCGCCAACGCCGCGCCAATGGCGCAACGCCGCGTTTACCGGCCTGCTACTTCTTGGTTTCGGCAACGGCCTGGTGTGTTTTGCCGAAGAACGGGTGAGCTCGGGCATTGCCGCGGTGGCGGTGGCCAGCATGCCGCTGTTCGCCGCGCTGTTCTCCGGCATGTACGGCGAATGGCCGAACCGGCGCGAAAGCCTGGGTCTGGCGATCGGCTTCGCCGGGGTCATCGTGCTGAACCTGGGAAGCAGCCTGTCCGGTTCGCGCACAGGCGCACTGGCGCTGCTGGTGGCGGCGATGTGCTGGGCCTTCGGCTCCGTCTGGAGCCGGCGACAGGACATGCCACCAGGTCCGATGAACACCGCGGCGCAGATGCTCAGCGCCAGCATCGCCTTGCTGGTGGTCGGCTTCATCGGCGGCGAACATCTGCCAACCCACCCCACCACACGCGCCACCTTGGCGGTGGTCTATCTGGCCGTGTTCGGCTCGATCGTCGCGTTCAGTGCCTATCTGTACGTGCTCAAACGCGCGCGGCCGGCAGTGGCAACCAGCTATGCCTATGTGAACCCGCCCGTGGCGGTGCTGTTCGGCGTGTTGCTGGCCGGTGAACACGTAGGACCGTATGACCTTACCGGCATGGCCATCATCCTGTTCGGCGTGGCGGTGATCACGCTGGCGAAGCAGAAGCGCAAGAGTTAACGGCGCCCTGTTTAGCAGGGAAAACAGACAAACGTCAAAAGCACCCCTCCTAACCTCCCCTGCTTGCAGGGGAGGAACCACCGTGCGAATTTGCTTAGTTACCTCCCCTGCTTGCAGGGGGAACCACCGTGCGGCTTTCCTTAGTTCCCTCTTCTTCTCTCCCCTGCATTGCCGAGCAACTGCCTTGCTCCCTCCCCTGCTTGGCAGGGGAGGGTTGGGGCGGGGTCGCTCTTGATCTTCTCGCAAGCTGGAAGCACCCCATCCCTGCTTGCATGACGAAACGCCGCCACGGCAACGTTGGTTCCATGTCATTGCAGCATTGGACCTTGGTCGACTTGCCCGCGTGACCGCCCGGGCGCGACGATGTCGCGATCAGCGACGGAGGCCGGCATGAACACAAGGCAGGATGGATGGATGGCGCGTGCGGCGCTGCGCAGTGCGGCGTGGGCCGAGCGATGGTTTCCGGACGCATGGGTATTCGCGGCACTGGGCGTGGTGGTGGTCACCCTGGCTGCATTCGCTTTCGGCGCCACGCCAACGGCAGCGGTGAAGGCGTTCGGCGATGGTTTCTGGAGCCTGATTCCGTTCACCATGCAGATGGCGTTCGTGGTGATCGGCGGTTACGTGCTGGCCACGGCACCGATAGTGGCACGCTTCATCGATGTGCTCGCACGAGCACCGCGAACCGGACGCGGCGCGATCGTCTATGTCGCGCTGGTCAGCATGCTGGCGTCGTTGCTCAGCTGGGGTTTCTCATTGGTCTTTGGCGGCCTGCTGGTGCGCGCGCTGGCGCGTCGCAGCGACCTGCGCATGGACTACCGCGCGGCGGGAGCGGCAGCGTATCTCGGCCTTGGCGCGATCTGGGCGATGGGACTTTCGTCGTCGTCCGCGCAGTTGCAGGCCAATCCGGCCAGCATGCCGCCGGGCCTGCTGGCCATCACCGGTGTATTGCCTTTCAGCCAGACGATCTTCCTGTGGCAGTCGTTCGTGCTGACCGGCGTGCTGATCGCGGTGTCGTTGCTGATCTGCTGGACTACCGCGCCCTCGGACGTCAACGCACGCACCGCGCAGGATTTCGACGTGGGCGAAACCTCGACGCCCGTGCTTCCCCCGCGCACGCGCCCGGGCGAATGGCTGGAATACAGCCCGTTGCTGTCGCTGGCGATCGGCCTGCTGGGGCTGGGCTGGCTGGGCCATGAGTTCGCCGGCAAACCGGCAGTGACCGCGATCGCCAACCTCAACACGTACAATTTTCTGTTCCTGACGCTTGGCATCCTGCTGCACTGGCGGCCGCGCAGCTTTCTCGATGCCGTGCACCGCGCGGTGCCCAGTACGGCGGGTGTGCTGATCCAGTTTCCCTTGTATGGCGGTATCGCCGCATTGCTGACCCAAGTACCCGGTGCCGGTGGCGTCACGCTGGCGCACCGGTTGTCGAACCTGTTCGTGCATGTGGCCACGACCGAGAGTTTCCCCGCGGTGATGGGCGCGTACTCGGCGATACTGGGTTTCTTCGTGCCATCCGGCGGCGGCAAGTGGCTGGTCGAAGCGCCATACGTGATGCAGGCCGCGAACGACCTGCACGTGCACCTGGGTTGGGCGGTGCAGGTATATAACGCGGCCGAGGCGCTGCCGAACCTGATCAACCCGTTCTGGATGCTGCCGCTGCTCGGCGTGCTCGGGCTGAAGGCACGCGACGTGGTCGGCTACACCTTCATGCAGCTGGTGGTGCATGTGCCGCTGGTGCTGGGCATGCTGTGGCTGCTGGGCATGACGTTGAACTACGTGCCGCCAGTGATGCCTTGAGATGAACATTGCAGGAGCCCGCTGGCGGGCGATGCCTTTGCTTCAAGGGCATCGCCCGCCAGCGGGCTCCTGCAACAAGCCGGAATTACAGCTCGCGCAGGGCTGTCGTTACCGGCAGTCTTGCAGCGCGCACGGCGGGAAACAGGCCGCCGATGAAGCCGATCGCCAGCGCCCATTTCAGGCCGCTCCACAGCAACGCCGGCGTCACGCTGAACTCGAAACTGAGCTTGCCGACGGAGCCGGCGGCCAGGGTCGATGCGGTGTAGCCGTTGAAGATCAGCCAGGCCAACGCGCCACCGAGCAGGCCGCCAATCAACGCCAGCAACATCGTCTCCAGCATGATCGCCACGACCACCGGCATGCCGCGAAATCCGATCGCGCGCAGCGTGGCGATTTCGCGGGCACGTGCGGCGACGGCGGCGAACATGCAGTTGAGTGCGCCGAAGACCGCACCGATCGCCATGATCACGCCCACCGTGATGCCGATGCCCTTGATCATCTTGCTGGTGCCTTCGGACTGCTTGCTGAAGTAGTCGAGCGTGGTGCTGACGTCGACCTTCAACCGCGGATCGCCTTCGAGCGCGGCCTTGAATGCGTCGAAACTGCGCGGATCGGCGAGTTTCACCGTCACCGAATTACGGCTGCCGCCGCGGCGGTAGACATCGGAGACCACGTTCGCATCGGCCCACAATTCGGAATCCAGCGCATCACCGGAGGCGAACTCGCCGACGACGGTCCACATCTGGTTGCCCAGCTTGATCTGCTGGCCAACATCCATGCCGGCGAATTCGCGCTGCGCACCCTGCCCCACCATCAGCTCATGCATGCCGGGTTTGAACTTGCGTCCGGCGATCACCTTGATGGTGGGCCGCACCGTCCATGCTTCATCGCCGATGCCGCGCAGTTGCACGCTGCCGACATCATCCTCGGTACCGCCCTTCAGCGGCAGGTTAGCGGCGACCACCAGCTCCGGCGAGGCAACCGGCTTGCCCTGCGCATCGCGCGCGATGCCGGCTGCCTGGGGGATCACCACCACATTGTCGCGTTCGAGCACCGACATCACTTCCGAGGCCGAGGCACCGCGCATCACGATCGCCGTTTCGGTGTTGCCGGTCTTGCGCAAGGTTTCGCCGTAGCCCTCGCCCATCGCCAGCAGGGCCACCAGCACGCCGACCACGCCGGCAATGCCGATCACGATCACCGATGAAGACCCCAGCCGCTGCCGCAAGGTGCTGACCCCGACCGCGGTCACCGATGCCGCCTGGCGACCCTGGCGTGTCACCGCCATCCACACCGCAAACAGGACGGCGGCAGCCAGCACCAGCGGCCATGTCAACTTGACCCAGATCGCCAGTGCCGCCACCAGGATCAACAGCAGGCCCAGGCTGATCAGGAAATTCTTGAATTTTTTCATGTGGTGATCCTCAGCGGCCGGCCAGTGCATCGACGATGTTCAGGCGCATGGCGCGCAGCGCCGGCAACACGCCCACCACCAGGCCGATCAGCACCATCAGCCCGATGCCCAACACCCAATTGCTCATCCCTGGCGAGGGTAGCGACAAGCCACCGCTGTGCGCGCTGACCACGGGAATCAGCACAGTGGCGATACCCAGCCCCAGCACACCGCCGATCAGCAACAGCAGCACCGATTCGGCCAGCACCATGCACAGCACGCTGCGGCTGGAAAAGCCGATCGTCTTGAGCACGGCCAGTTCGGACGTCCGTTCGCGCACAGCCTGCATCATGGTGTTGCCCGACAACAGCATCAGCGTGAAGAACACCGCGCCCATGATCGATCCCACGATCAGGCCGATGTCGGCCAGCTGCTTGATCCAGTTCGCCGCCGCGGCCTGTTCGGTCTGTGTGCGGGTTTCGTGATCGGAGTTGGCAGAAATCGCATCGATCGCCTTGGCCACGCGATCGGCCTGGTTCACGTCGGTGACGCGGCTGACGTACCAGCCCACCGAACCGCGGTTGTACGGCGTACTTTCGTCGAAATATTTCCAGTGCAGCAGGATCAGCTGATTGAACATGCCGCCGCTGTTCTTGTCCTTCGGATGCATGATGCCGACGATGTCGAAGCTCCAGTTCTTGGTGCCGTCATGGGTCGGAAAAATGGTGGACTGCAGCGGCAACTTGTCGCCGACCTTCCAGTGGTATTTCTGCGCCAGCTGCTCGCCGACCAGCACGCCTGTGCGGGTGGAGTCGAAAGCCTTGCGCTGGTCGGCGCCCACTTCGATCTCCGGAAACAGGTCGATGTAGTTCGGACTCACCGCGAAGCTGAAGATCTGGTTGTGCGGATCCTGATAGGCGCCACCGAACCAGTTGGCGTACGCCACCTCCTTGACCCCGGGCACCTTGCCGATCGGCAGCTCCAGCGATGACGGCAAGGTCTGGATGAACGACAGTTTCGAGCCGGTCTGCAGACGCTCGGCACCGTTGGCGCTCTTGCCCGCCTGGTCGAACGAGGTGCGCACCGCATCGAGCATGCCGAACAGCAGGAACGCGGCGATGATCGACACCAGGGTGAGGATGGTTCGGGTCTTGCGCCGGAACAGCGCGGCCCAGATCAGATGGAGGTATTTCATGACGGAATCCTCTGGGGATCACGGTGCTTCCGCGCCGACACGGCGGCGCGGAAGCCGGGGATGTAGTCCCTTCGCTGCAAGCCACTGAAGGGACTTCCTTTGGCCGCAGAAAGTGCTGCTGTGGGGTCGCTCTTCGCCGCAAGGTCAAA
The DNA here is from genome assembly GCF_049994385.1 of Rhodanobacter sp. Col0626. GTDB lineage: Bacteria > Pseudomonadota > Gammaproteobacteria > Xanthomonadales > Rhodanobacteraceae > Rhodanobacter. The sequence continues at coordinate 811,712 of NZ_CP188260.1, read as the reverse complement.
AGCCTTGCCCCCTCCCAGCCTCCCCCTGCGAGCCGGGGGAGGAGCAAGGGTGTCCTGGACTCTGCAGGCAACAGGAAGGACAGGAGCAGTGCTCCCTCCCCTGCGCACAGGGGAGGGTTGGAGCGGGCTCGCTCTTTGCCGCGTGTCCATCACGCCGACGCGCCCTGCTCGACCAGCGTGCCCTTGTCCAGGTGCAGCGTGTGGCTGGCGTACTCAGCTGCCTTCGGATCATGCGTGACCATCACGATGGTCTTGCCGTGCTCGCGGTTGAGCTGTTGCAACAGGCCGAGCACGTCTTCGGCGGACTGCCGATCGAGATCGCCCGTGGGCTCATCGCAGACAAGCAGCGTGGGATCGGACACGATGGCGCGGGCGATCGCCACGCGCTGCTGTTGGCCGCCCGACAATTCGCTGGGTTTGTGGCTGGCGCGATCGGACAACCCGACCAGCTGCAACGCGATGGAGGCATTTTTCCTGCGCTGCGCCGCCGACAACTTCGTCAGCAGCAGCGGCAGTTCCACATTGCGCTGCGCGGACAGCATCGGCATCAGGTTGTAGAACTGGAAGATGAAGCCGACATTCGACGCGCGCCACTTCGCCAGCGCACCGCCGCCGAGCTGGTCGATGCGCTGGCCACCCACGCTGATGCTACCGGCGCTGGGGGTGTCGAGGCCGCCAATCAGGTTGAGCAAGGTGGTCTTGCCGGAACCCGAAGGGCCCATCAACGCCAGGAAGTCGCCTTCGGCGATGTCCAGGTTGACGTGGTGCAGCACTTCGACTTTCTGCTTGCCGCGCTCGTAGGTCTTGGCGAGGTTCTGGATCTCGATCAGTGTGCCCATGGCAACTCTCCGATGGCTTTCTAGTCTGGCTGTGGAATCGAATTCAGTGGCGCTACTTCACGAAACATCCGAAAGGCATCGCGACTGAAGTCGCTCCTGCAGGTAAAGATGGATCTACGGCTTCTTCGTTTGGACGTCCGAACCATCGCGCAGGTCGGCCGGTGGCGATACCACCACGCTGTCTCCCGGTTTTACCGCCGTCGGCAGCAGGCGCAGTTCGCCATAGGCCTGTGCGGCAGGGTTCACCGTGCGCTGGCGCGCCTTGTCACCGTCGATCACGAATACCACGCTGTGGTTGTCGCGTTGCACGATCGCCGCACCGGGCACCAGCACACCTTGCGGCACGGCGGCGGTCGGTTTCGATTTCTGTTCGAGGAACGATACCCGCGCGCCCATGTCAGGCACCACGCGTGCGTCCTTCTTCTCCAGCGCCACGCGCACCTTGATGGTGGCCTTGCCGCGGTCGGCGGTGGGTACGATGGCGACCACGTGCGCGGGAATGGTCCAGTCCGGATACGCATCCAGCACCGCGTCGGCCGGCATGCCCGGCTTGACCCGGCCGATATAGGCCTCGTTGACGTCGACATCGACTTCCAGCGAATCCATGTCGACAATGGTGCCCACGCCGGTGCGTGTGAAACCGCCGCCTGCGGACAATGGCGAAATGATCTCGCCGACCTGGGCGTCCTTGGTGGTGACCACCCCGCTGAACGGCGCGCGCACCACGCAGTAATCGAAATTCACCTGCGCCACCGCGGCCTGGGCGGTAGCCGACTTGGCCTGCTGTTGTTGCGCAGCGAGCTGGGCGCGCAGGCTGTTGACCTGGGTCTGCGCCTGTTCGGCGCTCTGCTTCGACACCAGCCCACGGGCCACCAGCGACTGCAGACGCGCGGCATCATGGATGCCTTGCGCCAATTGCGCCCGGTACTGCGCCACCTGCGCATGCGTGGCATCGGCCTGTGCCTTCGCCGCCGCCAGATTGGCCTTGTAGCCGCTGTCGTCCAGCCTCGCCAGCACCTGGCCCTGTTTGACGTGGTCGCCTTCCTCGATCAGCACCGCGGTCAGCGTGCCGGTGATCTGGGCCGACACCGTGGCCTGCCGCCGTGCCGTGACATAACCGGTCGCCTGCAGTACCGCGCCGGCTTCGCCACCGGCACTCGGCGCCACGGCGGCGGCGGTCTGCACCGTGATCGCGCGGTGGCCCAGCAGCATCCAGCCAGCGCCACCGAGCAAGCCCAGCAGCACGACTGCCGCAGCGACAATCCATGGCCAGCGCGCCGGACCACCAGCGTGATCCTCGCGCTGATGGCGCTCGATGCGCAATTCCTTCAACAGATCCGCGTTGTCCACTCGTCTTCCCCGCCCGGCGCTGCCGGTTGCCAATGGATGCAAGACTGACTGATCGACCCCGTCGCGATCAGGGTGCGACATCAGCCATCGTCGATGACAGATGTCATCCCCAGGCTCATCGATTCATGCACCGCCGGGCCAAGAGTAACCCGCTGCCCCGCGCGTCGCCATGTGGCACCGGGCCAGCGGTTATTCCGAAGCCGCCATCCTGCGGTCCGCTTTGCTACGCTTGCGCGCATGAACTACGCCATCGCCGCCCCAGCCCAGCCCAGCCTGCCGATCATCGGTTCCGACCTGCGCTTTCCGATCCGCCGGGTGTTCTGCATCGGGCGCAATTACGCCGAGCATGCACGCGAGATGGGCGCCACGGTGGACAAGTCCGCGCCGATGTTCTTCTGCAAGCCGGCCGACGCGGTGGTCAGCGACGGCGCCGATGTGCCGTATCCGCAGGCCACCAGCGACCTCCACCACGAAGTGGAAATGGTGGTGGCACTGGGTGGCGGCGGCCGCGATCTCTCGCCCGAACAGGCAGCCGCGCTGGTCTGGGGTTATGGCGTGGGATTGGACCTGACCCGTCGCGACCTGCAGGCGCAGGCCAAGGCCAAGGGCCATCCATGGGATGTGGCCAAGGCATTCGATCACTCCGCACCGGTATCCGCCTTGCGGCCGGCGGCCGCGGTCCACGTGGGGGCGGACACGCAACTGTGGCTGGACGTAAACGGCGAGCGTCGCCAGCAGACCACGCTGGGCGACATGGTGCATGGCGTGCCGCAAATCATTGCGGCGTTGTCGACGCTGTTCGAGCTGCAGGCCGGCGACCTGATCTTTACGGGCACCCCAGCCGGCGTTGCTGCGTTGCAACGTGGCGACCGCTTCCACGCCGAACTGGTGGGCATCGCCGAACTGGATGGCGTGGTCGTCTGATCCTTCGCAGGATTTCCTAAGAAGTTTTCGTCTGTCCGATGGCACGCTGACGCGCTAGAGTCATCCCGCCATACGGCTCAACGAAGGAGCACCAAAGCATGAGCATGCTCAGCGAATTCAAGGCGTTTGCGATGCGTGGCAATGTCATCGACCTGGCTGTCGGTGTGGTCATCGGTGGCGCGTTCGGCAAGATCGTCACCTCGCTGGTCGATCAGATCGTCATGCCGCCGATCGGCATGCTTACCGGCGGCATCGACTTCAGTCAGCTCAAATGGGTGCTCAAGCCCGCCGACAATACCGATCCGACCCATAAAATCGCCGAGGTGGCGATCCAGTACGGGGCCTTCATCAACACCCTGATCCAGTTCATCATCATCGCGTTCGCGATCTTCATGGTGGTCAAGGCGATCAACAGGCTCAGCCACAAGCAGGACGACGCGCCCGCCGCGCCGCCGGCCGACGTGGTGTTGCTCACCGAGATCCGCGACCTGTTGAAGAACAAGTCGCTGTAAGGGGACGAATGGGGAGCCGAGAACAAAAGCAATACTGCAGCAGACTCCGCGGCTCCCCCACTACCCAGCCATGACTTCTGGCCTAAGCGGCCGCCGACGACAAGGCCATAATCGGTGTTTGTCCAGCGGAGTAGCCCGATGCGCCATCTTCCCCTCACCCTGCTCGCCGCCAGCCTGGCGCTGGCCAGCGGCATCGCCAGTGCCGCCAGCTCCACCAGCATTCCTGCTGCAGCCGTGAAGACGGCTGAACAGTTGCGCGACAAGGCGATGCATGACGACACCGGATACCGCATCGTGGAGTCGCTGACGACCGAGGTCGGTCCCCGCATGGCTGGCAGCGATGCCGACCAGCGCGCGCGCGACTGGGCCGTGGCGAAGTTCAAGGCGCTCGGCTATGACAAGGTCTACACCGAAGCCGTGACCTATCCTTTGTGGCAGCGCCACAGCGAACATGCCGAAATCGTCGCGCCATTCCCGCAGCCGCTGGTGTTGAGTGCGCTGGGCTATTCACCCGGCACCCCGAAAGGCGGCCTCACCGCGCAAGTGGTGAAATTCGACAGCCTGGCTGCGTTGAAGGCGGCAGACCCGGCCAGCGTGAAAGGCAAGATCGTCTATGTCGGCTATCGCATGCAGCGCGCGAAGGACGGCCATGACTACGGCATGGGTTCGGCGGTGCGCACGGCCGGTCCGGTGATCGCCGCCGGCAAGGGCGCCGCGGGCTACCTGCTGCGCTCGGCTGGCACCGATGCGCATCAACGCATCGCCCACACCGGCGTCACCGGCTTTACCGATCCGAAGGTCGCCATTCCCGCTGCCGCCTTGTCCAACCCCGATGCCGATCAACTGGAGCGCGTGCTGGGCTATGGCAAGCCGGTCACCGTGAAGATGGCTCTCGATTGCGGCGTTGTCGGCGAATACACCGGTGCCAACGTCATCGGCGAAATCACCGGCAAAAAATATCCCGACCAGGTCGTTGCCATCGGCGGACATCTGGACTCATGGGATCCGGGCACCGGGGCGATCGATGACGGCGCCGGCGTGGCGATCGCGATGGCGGCGGGCAAATTGATTCACGATCTGCCGCAAGGCCCCGACCGCACCATCCGGGTCATCGCCTTTGCCAATGAGGAAATGGGCCTGTGGGGCGGACGCGCATACGCCGACAAGCACGCGGTTGACGTAGGCAAATTCCAGCTCGGCACCGAGTCCGACTTCGGCTCCGGCCCGGTATGGCGCATGAGCGCCAGCGTGAAACCGGAAGCACGCCATGCCATCGGACAGATCGCGGATGTGCTCAAACCCATCGGCGTGGCCTATGACGCCAAACGTCCGGGTGGCGGCGGTTCCGACCTCTCGCAGATGCACGGCAAGGGCATGGCCGCGTTGTCGCTGACCCAGGACGGCACCAAGTACTTCGACTGGCACCACACTTCCAACGACACGCTGGACAAGATCGATCCGAAGGAACTGGCGCAGAACGTAGCGGTGTATGCGACGTTCTCGTACATGGCCGCGCAGGCCGATGGCGACTTCGGCTCGGCGTCAGGTGCGTTCGCCAAGGACGGTGCCGGCGAGTAACGATGCGCATCCTCCCCTGCGCGCAGGGGAGGATGCAAAGCGCGCGCTCACCTGGCGTAGTACTGCCCCGATTCCACCAGCGGCGCGGGAACGCAGACGGTCTTCGTGCGCACGGCGATCGCGATCGGTACCAGCACCTGCTTTTCGACTCCGCCCACGCTGGCGCAGGAGGCGTCCGCCGGCAGCCGGTAGTGGATGATGCGCACGGTGTACTGCGGGCAGACGTCGGAACAGGGGAAGTCGGCGACTACCGGCACGTCGCGATAGCGTCCCAGCTCGACCGTGGTGTTCATCGATGCCGCCTTGTCCCATGGCTTGCCGGCGTAAGCGCGCAAGGCAGCCGCATCCATCTGCGCAGGCGTGGCGGCGCAGGCGGCGGCGCCGACGAAGAAACTGGTCAGTACGGTCAGGATGGAGGTCGGGCTGCGCATGGTCGCTCCCTCATTGATGAGGAAGCCAGCCTAGCCGCCACCTGCCGAATACCGCAACTTACTGCGCTTGCGCCGGCTTGTCCGTGTGGGCGAAACGCCGCTGCAGCTGGTCCATGTAGATATAGATCACCGGTGTCAGGTACAGCGTTAGGATCTGCGAAAAGACCAGTCCGCCGACCACCGCCAGGCCGAGTGAACGGCGTACCTCCGCACCGGCACCGATACCCAGCGCGATCGGGAGCGTACCGGCCATGGCGGCCATGCTGGTCATCATGATCGGGCGAAAACGCACGCGACAGGCTTCGAAGATCGCCTGCGCCGGTGGCATGCCTTCGTCACGCTGCCGCTCCAGCGCGAAATCGATCAGCATGATCGCGTTCTTCTTGACGATACCGATCAACATCACGATGCCGACGAAGGCAAACAGGTCCAGCGAGGCGTGGAAGATCACCAGGGTCAGCAGCGCGCCCACCGCCGCGGCCGGCAGGCCGGACAGGATCGTCAGCGGGTGGATGAAGCTTTCGTAGAGGATGCCCAGCACCAGATAGATCACGAACACCGCCAGCAGCAACAGCATGCCCATGCCCTGCATCGATTGCTGGAATGCCTGCGCGGTGCCCTGCACGCTGCCGCTGATCGTGGCCGGCAAGCCCATCTTGTCCATGGCCTGGTTGATGCTGGTGACGGCGTCGCTCAGTGATACGCCCGGCGCGAGATTGAACGACACGGTCACTGCCGGCAGCTGGCCCTGGTGGTTCACGGTCAACGCCTGCGGCTCGCGGTCGAAGCTGGCCACCGCACTGAGTGGCACCAGCGTGCCGCTGGCGGAGGTGACATACAGCTGTGAAAGCACCCCTGGATCATTCTGCAACTTGCGCTCTACCTGCAGGATCACCCAGTACTGCGTGGACGAGCCATAGATGGTGGAGATCTGGTTTTCGCCGAAGCCGATGCCCAGCGCGGTCTGTACCTGCGCCATGGTGAGGCCCAGTGGCGCCAGCTTGGCGCGGTCGACCTTGACCACGATCGACGGGCTGTTCAAATCCAGATCGTTGGTGACGTCCTGGAAACCCGGCAACGTGCCGAACGCCTGGGTCACCTTGCCGCTCCAGCTGTACAGCGCAGCCAGATCGACCGACTGCAGCGTGTACTGATATTGCGCCTTGGACTGGCGACCGCCGATCTGGATGGCCGGCGAATTCTGCAGATAGGTGCGGATGCCGGCCACCTTCGCCAGCTTCGGCCGCAGCTCCTGGATGATGCCGCCCGGATCGAGCTTGCGTTCGTTCGCCGGTTTCAACAGCAGCAGGATCGAGCCGTTGTTGACCGTGCTGCGCGAACCGCCAGCGCCCACGGTGGACATGTAGCCGGCGATGTTCGGATCCTTCGCCACCACGTCGACCAGTTGCTGCTGGCGCGCCACCATGCCCTGGAAGGAGATGTCCTCCGGACCTTCCGTGTTGACATGCAACTGGCCGTTGTCGCCGGCGGGTATGAAGTCCTTCGGTGCCACGTAGAACAGCAGCGCCGTCGCCAGCAGGCTCAGGCCGAACGCGACCAGCACAATGCGCGGCCGGTCCATGCACCAGCGCAGGCTGCCGGCATAACCGCGCTGCACGGCATTGAAACCACGGTCGAAACCGCCGACCAGCCAATTCTTCTTCTCGTCTCCGTGCGCCTTCACGAAGCGGCTGCACAACATCGGCGTGAGCGTGATCGCCACGATGCCGGAGATCAGGATCGCCACACTGATGGTGACGGCAAACTCGTGGAACAACCGGCCGACGATGCCGCCCATGAACATCACCGGGATGAACACGGCAATCAGCGAAAGTGTCATCGAGAAAATGGTGAAGCCGATTTCACTGGCACCCTGCAGCGCCGCCTCGTAGGGCGGCACGCCGGCCTCCATGTGGCGCACGATGTTCTCCAGCATCACGATGGCATCGTCGACCACGAAACCGACGGCCAGCGTCAACGCCAGCAGCGAGAGGTTGTCCAGACTGTAGCCCAGCGCGTACATCACGCCGAACGTGCCCAGCACCGAGATCGGCAGCGCCACCGCCGGGATCAGGGTGGCCGACAGGCTGCCCAGGAACAGGTAGATCACGAACACCACCAGCACGCCGGCCAGCAGCAGGGTGAACTGCACATCGTCGACGGAGGCACGAATCGATTGCGAGCGGTCGTACAGGGTTTCCAGCTTTACCGACGGCGGCAAACCGGCGCTGAAACCGGGCAGCACTTCCTTGATCCGGTCCACCGTCGCCACGGTATTGGCACCGGGCTGGCGCTGGATCGCCAGCACGATCGCGCGCGTGCCGTTGTATGAGCTGGCCTTCTGGTCGTCCTGCACGCTGTCGCGCGCCACGCCGATATCGCGCACGTGCACCGGTGCGCCGTTGCGGTATGCCACCACCACGTCGTTGTACGCCGCCGCGCGCTGCAACTGGCCATCACTGCGAATCGGCAACTGCTGGCGCGAGCCGTACAGCGAGCCGGTGGACTGGTTGACATTGGCATCGGAAATCGCGTTCTGCACCTGGTCGATGCCGATGCCGGCGGCGGCCAATCGATCGGGATCCACGCTGATCCGCACGGCGTATTTCTGCGAGCCGTACACGTTGACCTGCGCCACGCCGTCGACCATCGACAGCTGTTGCGCCAGTTCGGTCTCGGCGTATTCGTCGACCTGGGTCAACGGCATCGTCGAAGAACTCATCGCCAGGTACAGGATCGCCGCGTCGGCCGGGTTGACCTTGCGGAACGTGGGCGGCGTGGTCATTTCCTTCGGCAGCTGGCGCAGCGCCGAGGAAATCGCCGACTGCACGTCCTGCGCGGCTGCGTCGATGTTGCGATCGAGTTCGAAGGTCAGCGTGATCGAGGTCGAACCGAGCGCGCTGGTCGAGCTCATCGAGCTGATCCCGGCGATGGTCGACAGCTTGCCTTCCAGCGGCGTGGCCACCGCCGACGCCATCGTTTCCGGCGATGCACCGGGCAGGCTGGCGCTGATGCTGATGGTGGGGAAGTCGACGTTCGGCAACTCGTTCACCGGCAGCTGCGGATAGGACACGATGCCGAACACCAGCAACGCCGTCATCAGCAGCGTGGTCATCACCGGCCGGCGGATGCAGAGCTCCGGGATATTCATCCGCTCAACCCTGCTTGACGGTGACGGCGCTGCCGTCGACCAGCAGCATCTGGCCCTCGGTCACCACCCGTTCGCCGGCTTTCAGGCCCTTGTCGATCACCGTGCGCCCGGCACTGGTCGGTCCGGTGGTGACGGGGCGCTGCTGCACCTTGCCATCGGCGCCAACCACGAACACGAAGTTGCCGTTGGTCGAACTCTGCAAGGCCTGCACCGGCACGCTGATCACGTTGGCCAATCGCGTGGTCGGCAACATCACCTGCACGAACTGGCCCGGCGTGAGGCGATGGTCGGCGTTGTCGAAACGCGCCTTCAGCACGATCGTGCCGGTGGTGGCGTCGACGGCGTTGTCGACGAAATCCAGCGTGCCGGCCAGCGGCGCGCCGGTATCACCGGAGATGGTCACCCGCACAGTGAGCGTGCCGCGTGCCTGCGCTTCGCGTACGGCGGGCAGGCTGTCCTCGGGGATGTTGAACGCCACGCGCACCGGCTCGATTTCGTTGAGCACCACGATGTCGGTGCTGTCGGCGCTGATCTGCGCGCCCGGCCATACCAGCGGTGCGCCGGTGATGCCGTCGAACGGCGCCACGATCCGCGCGTAGTCGAGTTGGGTTTGCGCCAGTTCCTGCGCCGCCTGGTCACTCTGCAGCGCGGCTCGCGCCACGGCCAGGTTGGCCTTGTAGGTGTCGTAATCGGCCTTGGAGACAAAGCCCTTGCCGAGCATGTCCGCGTAGCGCTGCTGGTCGGCCTGCGCTTTTTGCAATTGCGCCTGGTCACGTGCGACGACGCCGCGCGCTTGGTCGAGCTGGGCCTTCAGCAGGCTCGGGTCGAGCTGCGCCAGTACATCGCCACGGTGCACCAGCGTACCGGGCTTGAACGACAACGACTGCAACTGGCCGGCCACCCTTGCGCGCAGCGTCACCGTCGACCACGCCTCGACCCGGCCCACCAGCTTCAGCGACAGCTCGATATCGCCCTGGGTGGCGCTGGCCGCTTCAACCGGTACCGGTGCGGCCGCTTTCGTCTGGGTGGCGCCATGGCCGGCGTAGCGCACGAAGTACATGACCAGGGCGACCGCCAACAAGGCAGCCACGACGAGGACGATTTTTTTCCAGGACATGCGTGGGGATTCTCGATCTTCGCGCCACGCACGGTGGCAGCTGGTGGATGCTGCGCGGCTGGGGGAACCGCAATGCCGATGACGATGCATCAGCAGATTACAACGCGGCTATCCGCCCCAGGTTGACCGGAAGAGCGGCTTGGATCGTCACTATGCCGCGAATATCGGCATGAATTCCCCCAACCAATGGCACTGGCTGGCGCGCGGAAAAGCTAAGGGACGCCACTTTCGCCCTGTTCCAGCGCCAGCAGGTTGTCCTTGATCCGGCTGATCACCGCCAATGCCTGCTGCAATTCGTCATGACCGATGCCGCGGGTGACGTCCTTGCGCAGGTCGCGCGCGATCAATTCCATGTCGCCGACGATCACCCGCGCCTGCTCGGTGGTGTGCAGCCGCCAGGCACGACGATCCTTCGGATCGGGGCGGCGCTCGACGAAACCCGCTGCCTGCAACCGGTCGATCACGCGGCCCACCGCGATCGGTTCCATTTCCAGAAATTCGGCCAGTTCGGTCTGGCGCAACCCCTCGCGGTGATACAACACCTTGGTCGCGCGCCATTGCGCCCGCGTGAGGCCGAATTTCACGGCACGCCGATCGAAGTGCTTGCGAAACAGCAAGGTCACATCGCTGAGCAGATAACCGAAGGAAATGTCTTCCGTTTTCGCCATGATCCGTTGCAACCTCACTGCACCTGATTAACCGCCTGAAGCATAAGCTGCCACCTTCCGCGAAGCCATGCCCATGAAGACCGTCACCGCCGACATCACCGAGCTGCGCGTGGACGCGATCGTCAACGCCGCCAACCCGAGCCTGCTCGGCGGCGGCGGCGTGGACGGAGCCATTCATCGGGCCGCCGGGCCAGCCCTGCTGGCGGCCTGCCGCGCATTGCCGGAATCCGCGCCCGGCGTGCGCTGTCCCACGGGCGAGGTGCGCATCACCCCTGGCTTCGCCCTGCCCGCCCGGTACGTGATCCACACGGTCGGCCCGGTCTGGCACGGCGGCGGCCACGACGAAGCGCTGCTGCTGGAACGCTGCTATCGCCATTCGCTGCAGCGGCTGCGCGAACACGGGCTACGCACGATCGCGTTCCCGGCGATCAGCTGCGGCGTGTACGGCTACCCACCCGCGCAGGCCGCCACCGTGGCAATTGCCGCCCTGCGCGACGAGCTTGGCGATGACCTTGGCGGCATCGAGGTGACCTTGTGCTGCTTCAGCGACGCCATGCGCGAGGTGTTCCAGCATGCACTGGACCATTCGGGATAGATCTCGTCTTTCCCTGTCATGCGATGTGGACAAGTCGCTCAGTGCAGCTTGAATGGATAGAGCGGTGGCAATCCGGTGTCCTGCCCGGGCTTGCCTGAAACCCGCCAGACGAAGCCGCGCTTGAACACCTGCGCCAGATCTGCCCCGGCGACGGACAACGGCGTGCCGGCATACTGGCGTTGCTGCAGGGAGGCGATAGCTGCGCGCTGGGCCGCAGCGTCCAACGCCGCAGCCAGTTCGCCCAGATGCTGGATCGCCGGCCGCTCGGCACGCGCCCAGGCCAGCAAGGAGCGCGCCTGTGCCGCCGTATCACTGCCACGCGCCGCGGCAAGGAAGGCCAGCTGGCACTGGCGCGCCGACGTCCGTGCCGCCGCTGGTGCGGCGATCGGTGCCACACGGCGACGTCGCCAGAGCCACCACGCCAGTGTGCTCAACAGCCACAGGCCAACGCTGCCCAGTGCAATCCAGCGCCACGGTACCGATTGCGCGAGGGCTGTTGTCGCAGGCGCAGCGGCACCGGATGCTGGGGCCAAGGCCGGGGCCGGACTGGATGGTTGGACGGCCGCGCCGATCGCCGGCAACACGGTGACGTCATGGGCGGGAACCTGCGCCACTTCCATATGGTCGGTCAGTACATTCCACCATTTCAGGGTGGTCGCCGGGATGGTCAGCGTGCCTGCGCGTTCGGGCACGATCGCAAACGACTGCTGACGTCGACCGACCATCCATTGGCCATCCTGCCGATTGCCGGTGACCGGCTTGTCCGGATAGACCTTGGCGCCGTCCAGCGACGGCAGGCTCAATGCCGGCAGCGCTTCGAACGGCACGCCGGTGGCTTGCAGGTTCATGGTCAGGTTCAGCGGCTGCCCCACGCGTACCGAATCCTGTGCGCCGGGCCAGCCGTCCAATGTCAGGCTCAGTTGGCGCGCGGGCAACCAGGCATTCCTGCCCCAGTCCGCCGGCGGCGGCTGCACATCGATCGATACCGCCGGCGCACTGGCGGAAATCGGCGTACTGGAGCCGAAGAAACTGTCCGGATCGTTCGGATCGATGGCCTCGCCCTGAAAACTCGCGGCGGGAATCTCTATCTTGCCGGCGTGTTGCGGAACCAGCGCGTAGCGCCGCTCCAGTACGTGATAGGTGCGGCCACCGCGTTGGGCGTCGTAGTTGAGATCACTGCCGACCCGGCTCACTTCCAGGCCATCGACCTGCGGCGCACTCAACGCACCATTGCTGATGTTGGTCGCGTAATACAGGCGCAGCACATAGCTCAGCTGCTGGCCGACGTAGCCGTGTGCAGGCTCCGCTTGCGCCTCCATGAAAACATCGTTGTGCGTGGTGGCTGCGCCGGCCGGATCGGGTGCGCTGACCTGGAGCTGCAGCGGCGCGGTGCGACTGCCGTCGACACTCAGCGCCGGGATCTGCAAGGTGCCCACATGGCTCGGACGCAGTGCCACGCCGATGGTCAGGGTCGAACTGGCCTTGCCGTTGACGATACTGAGATTGCTGTTCTGCGAGGTACCCAGAATGCTGAAATCCTGGTTCAGTACGCTGAGGTCGGGCAGCTGGATGTTGCCGCCCGCGTTGTCGATGCGCAGGTTGAGGGTGACCGTTTCACCCAGTTGCACGCTGCTGCGATCCAGCGTGGCCTGCACATCCGTGGCATGCACCATGGCCGGAACCAGCAGCAAGGCCAGCCACCAGCACGTCATCATGAGTCGTCGGGATATCACGGCTGATCGTCCTCGCTCGGCGCGCCGCCGTGGCGCTGCTGGTATTCCAGTTCGAACTTGCGGCGCAACAGTGCACCGGGATCGTCCGGCACGCGCTGCAGCGCATGCTGCAGATCCGTCGGCAGCGTGGAGCGTGGATCATCCTTCGCCATCGCGCCCAGTTGATGCGGCTTGTCCGATGGTTTTCCCGTTTGTCCGGCCAGTGCCTGGTCCAGCTGCTTTTTCAGCGCTTGCTGCGCGCGCTCGGCTTGCGCCTTCTGTTCGGCCTGTTGCTGCGCGGTCTCGGGACTTGATTGATCCTTGCCTTGATCCTTGCCGGAGCGATCCTTGCCTGTCGAGTTCTGCTCAGGCTGATCCGACGATGGCGACTTGCCATCCCGATCCTGCTTGCCGGGGGGCGTTGAATCGTCCTGGGACGATTTCCGATCCTTCGCATCGGATTTGCCGTTCTTGCCTTGCCCGTCCTGCGACGACTGGCTCTTGTCGCCGTTGTGGCCTTCGTGTTGCTGCTGATCGGGCGAATGCTTTTCTTTCTGCTGGCGCAACCAGTCTTCGACGGCCTTGCGGTTGGCCTGAGCGTCGGCGTGGCCCGGCTCAAGCTTCAGCGCGCGATCGTACGCATCGATGGCCTGCCGATACTCGCCCTGTCGGGCCAGCGCATTACCGAGGTTGTATGCCGCATCGGCGCCACGCGCCTGCCGCAGCGACTGTGCCGCTGCCGCGTAGTTGCCGGCCCGATACGCCGCAGCGCCGCGCCAGGCGGGATCGCGCGCCAGTTGTTGCGCCTGTCTCGCATGCCCCTGTTTCAGCGCCTGTGCCGCCTGCTGATCCGGACGCTGCCACAGGTCTTGCCACGTCGTCGCGGAGGCGGCGGTCGGCACCAATGGCAACAGGACCAGTGGCAACACCAGCAGCCAGCCGCGACGGAAGGCCAGCGCCACGATCAGCAGCAACGGAAGCAGCAGCCACGGGCCGCGATCCTGCCATTCGTCACCGACCTGTCCGCCCATCGCTACGGCCGGCGCGGTGCGCAACTGCGCGTGCAGTGCGTCGATATCACGATGATCCGTCGTCATCGCCACATAGATGCCGCCGCCTGCGGCCGCCAGCGCGCCCAGCGCCGCGTCGTCGCGACGAGCCAGCGCCATGCCGCCCTGGGCGTCGTGCAGAAAACCGCCATCGGACAATGGTATCGGGCCACCCTGCGTCGTACCGACGCCCAGCACCGACACGTGCACGCCGGCCGCACTGGCCTGACGCGCGGCAGCATCGGCAGCAGCATCGGCCTGGTCGGTGATCAGCACCAGCGATCCGCCGCTGGCCTTGCCGTCGTGGATCAGGGCCGCGCCGCGCGTGATCGCCAGCGCCGCGTTGTCACCATCCACCGGCATCGTATCGGGGCTCATCGCATCGAGCAGATCATCGAGGCTGCCGGCATCGGAGGTCAGCGGTGCCACCACGAACGCTTCGCCTGCGTAGCCGATCAATGCATTGAGTCCACTGCGATTGCTGCCCAGCAGGTCATGTGCCTTGTAGCGCGCGCGGTCGAGCCGGCTCGGCGCCACGTCACGCGACAGCATGTGTTGCGACAAGGAGATCGCCACCACCTGCGCAGCTCGACTGGCATACAGCGGCTGGCTGATGCGATTCCAGCTCGGCCCGGCCAGTGCCAGCGCGCATAGCGCCCAGCCCAGCGCAAACAGCCACAACGGCAGCCGGCGATTGCCGGCACGCCCGCGCAGCAAGTGTGGCAACAGCTCCGCATCGACCAGACGCGACAACGCGCGCTGGGTTGCGTCGCTGCGTGCGCCCAGCCACCACAGCAGCGGCAACGCGACCAGCGCCGCCAGCCACCATGGCCGCAGGAAGTGGAACTGCTGCAGCAGCGTATTCATGCCGGACGCTCCGACGCACGGTCAAACCGGCGTGGCACGATCACCAGCAGCAACAACACGATCGCGGCCAGCAGCGGCCAACGGAACAGCTCATGCCGCGGACGCAGGGTGGGACCGTGTTGCGGCATCGGCTCCAGCGCATTGATCGCCCGGTAGGCATCGGCCAGTTCGCGACTGTCGGTGGCGCGGAAGAAATGCCCGCCAGTCTGCGTGGCGATTTGGGTGAGCATGTTCGCATCCAGATCGGCCGATGGATTGACCAGCTGGCTGCCGAAGAATCCCGGTATGCGCATCCGCGTGGCACCGACGCCGATGGTGTAGATGCGCACGCCGGCCGCCTTGGCCGCGCGTGCCGCCTCGCGCGGCTCGATGCTGCCGGCGTTGTTGACGCCATCGGTGAGCAACACCAGAACGCGGGCCTGCGAGGGCAACGCCGACAAGCGCTTCACCGCGACTGCAATGGCGTCGCCGATCGCCGTCTCGGTGCCGGCCAGACCCACTGCGGCACCCTGCAACTGTGCCCGTACTGCCGAAAGATCGTAGGTCAACGGCGTCACCAGGAAGGCCTGGCTGCCAAACAGGATCAGGCCCATCTCGTCGCCATTGCGGCGGCTGATGAAGTCGCCGGCGATCGCCTCGACGGCACCGAAGCGGCTGACCGGTTGGCCAGCCAGCTGCATGTCGCCCGTGCGCATGCTGCCGGACAGATCCACCGCCAGCATCAGGGAGCGGCCACTGCGTTGCTGCGCCTGCGGCGGCCCCACCCATTGCGGGCGCGCCGCGGCCGCAAGCAGGCACAGCCAGGCCAATGCCAGCAACCAGGGCGCCGTGCCGCGCGCGTTGTTACCGGCCACCACCGTCAGTTGCACGCCGGGCTGCGGCAGGTGCAAGGCCTGTCCTGGCGCTGCCGGCCGCAACAAGCGGCGCAGCAGCCACGGCAGCGGCAACAGCACGATCATCCACGGCCATGCGAACTCAGTCATGGGCGCGCTCCTTCGCGATCCGCTTCCACGTCGCCGGTTTAAGTGCCAGCCGCAGCCACTGCCGTACAGCCACGACAGCGGCTTCGTGATCGAATGGTGTCGGCGGTCGATAGATCTGCCGGTCCAGCGCCAGCAACCGATCCAGCGTCATGCCATCGACCGGCACCCTTGCCAGTGTCTGTCGCCAGGCGTCGCCACGCTGATGCGTAGCCAGCACCTCGTGTCGTCGCGCCACCCGGCGCAGCAGTTGATGCATTGCGCTGGCCAGCGCGGCGTGATCACCATCAAGCGCATAACGCGATGCCAGCTGGTCGAGTTCCAGCAGAACCAACCGTCGTTGTCGCAACACGCGCCGGTACCGCCGCCAATACCACGCGCCGACCAGCACGATCACCAGTAACAACGCCGCCAGCATCCACCAGCCGGACGCCGGCGGCCACCACGACGGATCGGGCGGCAGGTGGATGTCGCGCAGGTCGGGTCCGGAGGGCCTCTGAACTGGCGGCGCGCTCATCGTTTCGGCCTCGCGCCACCGAACAAACCGGTGACCGCGTCGAACGGATCAGCAGTGGTATCGATGCTGGTACAACGCAGTCCCAGCGATCCAGCCAGTTCACCGAGGCGCGCCGGACCGGCACCCAGAGCACGCTGGAAATCCTGGCGCTGGCGATCGGATTGCAGCCGGACCTCACGACGCTCACCTGCATGTTCCAGCGGATAGCGACCCGCTGGCGCCAACGCCAGTTCCAGGGTGTCGGCCACCACCAGCACGCTGACCCCGGCATGCCGGGTCAGATCGAGCAGACGTTGGCGCGCCAGGGCGTCGCAACTGAAACCGTCGCTGATCAACAGCACGCGACTGGCCCCGTGCACCACGCGGGACGCCCGGCGCAACGCATCGGACAATGGCTCGATTCGGGACGTGGTTTTGTCAGCGGGCAGGATGTCCCACTCGCCGAGCGCGCCGCATACCGCCAGCACGCCACGTGGCCCGGCTTGCGGTCGCAGCAATTGATCGGCATGGCCGAACGCCATCACGCCCACCCGCTCGCCGGCACGCGACGCATACCAGGCAGCACAGGCCGCCGCGCGCGCTGCCTGTACCGACTTGAAGCGCGTCCGCGTGCCGAAACGCATGCTGTCGTGAGTGTCCAGCAGGATCAGCAGGCTGCCTTCGCGATCCTCCTGGAACAACTTGGTGTGCAGCTTGCCGCTGCGTGCCGTGAGCCGCCAGTCCAGTCGACGCACGTCGTCACCAGCTTGATAGACACGTGACTCCGCGTAATCCATGCCACGGCCGTATAGACGGCTGGACTGCTGGCCGCTGCGCGCGGCACGACTGAGCAGTGGCGCCATGCGCACGCGACCGACCCGCGCACGCAGCGCGATCAGTTCGGCCAGCGAGACCTGGCTGCGGCCGTCACCGTCCACGCGATGTGGTGCAACGACGTTCACGGCAGCGGCACGAGATCCAGCAGGCGATCGATCACCTGGTCCGGCCGCACGCCCTCGGCTTCCGCCTCGTAGCTCAGCAGCACGCGATGGCGCAGCACTTCATGGGCGATGCCGTGCACATCTTCCGGCAGGACATAGACGCGCCCGGCGAGCCATGCCTGCGCACGCGAGCAGCGGTCCAGTGCGATCGTGGCGCGCGGACTCGCGCCCCAGGCGATCCAGCGTTTCAACTCCGTGCCGTAGCGGCCGGCATCGCGCGTGGCCAGTACCAATTGGGTCAGGTATTCCTCCAATGCCGGCGCCATGTGCACCGCCATGGCGGCATCCCGCGCGGCGAAAACATCGGCCTGACTGAGCAACGCCGGCGGTGCTGCAACGGGATGCGCACGACGGCTGGCCTGCTCGCGCGCCAGCTTGAGAATGGCCAGTTCGGCGACCGCATCCGGGTAGCCGATCGTCACGTGCATCAGGAAGCGGTCGAGCTGCGCCTCGGGCAAGGCGAACGTGCCTTCCTGTTCGATCGGATTCTGTGTCGCCATCACCATGAACAGCTCGGGCAACTGCCAGGTGCTGCGACCAACGGTGATCTGCTGTTCGGCCATCGCCTCCAGCAGCGCCGATTGCACCTTGGCCGGCGCGCGGTTGATCTCGTCCGCCAGGATGATGTTGTGGAACAGCGGGCCGCGTTCGAATTCGAAACTGCCCGACTGTGGCCGGAACACATCGGTACCGGTGAGATCGGCCGGCAGCAGATCGGGGGTGAACTGCACCCGATGGAAATCTGCCTCGATTCGCGCCGCCAGCGCTTTTACCGCCGTGGTCTTGGCCAGACCCGGCGCACCCTCGACCAACAAATGACCATCGGCAAGCAACGCCACCAGCAGACAGTCGATCAGGTGCGGCTGACCGATGATGCAACGCTGCAGTTCGTCCCGCAGTCGCAGGAAGGACTGTTGCAACGGTCCGGGAGGCTGGGTTTCAGGTGTATCCATGAGCGGTTTCCGTTCTAGACGTGACAAGCCGGATCCCACGGTGTCGCGTAACGCCGGGATCAGGCAGCGTGCTACAGACCATAAACGACCGCGGAAGTTTAATCAGCTGTCGATGCGGACCCGCGGCAAAAAAAAAAGAAGCGGCCGAAGCCGCCTCTTTTTTGTCCAGCGGACCAGAAACTTACTGCAACGTGTCGCTGAGGATGCGCGGTGTCACGAAGATCAGCAATTCCGCCTTGTTGCTGGTCCGCGACGTATTGCGGAACAGCGCGCCAATGCCGGGAATGTCGCCGAGCCCGGGTACCTTGGAAACGGTGTTGGTCTTGTTGATCTCGTAAATGCCGCCGAGCACCACGGTCTGCCCGTTATCCACCAGCACCGAGGTGTTGATCTCGCGGGTGTTGATGGTCGGGATCTTGCCGCTACCCGGGGCATCCACGTACCCGTCCAGTGCGTCCTTCTTCACATTGATCGTCAGGTAGACACGATTGTCGGCGGTGATGGTCGGCGTCACCTTCAGCTCCAGCACGGCGTCCTTGAACTGCACCGTAGCGGTACCGCTGCCGGCGCCGGTACCACCGCTGTTCTGGAAGGTCACGTAACCGATTTCCTGACCCTGGCGGATCACCGCTTCCTGCTGGTTTGCGGTAATGACGCGCGGACTGGAAATGACCTCGCTACGCCCTTCGGTCTGCGCTGCCGACAGCTCCAGATCGACCATGTAGTTCGCGCCCAGGATCGCCAGGCCGAACTGCCCGGTCGGGTTGGCCGCTGGCAGGCTCACATTGAATCCGCCGGCTCCGGTCTGGTAGGTGGTCACACCGCTGGCATTGCTGGCGCCACTATTATTGTTGGCGCGCTCGATGGCCAAGTCGGCCGCGCCCTTGGCACCGCCCTGCGGGCTGGTGGTGATCACATTGCCGCCACTGGTGGTGTGAAGAGCCTGCACGCCCCACTTCACACCCAGTTCGCGGGTGAAGTCATCGGTAGCCACCACGATGCGCGATTCGATCAGCACCTGCTGCACCGGCTTGTCCAGCACGGCAATGAGGTCGCGCAACTGCTTGATCTTCTCCGGCGTGTCGTTCAACAGCAAGGTGTTGGTACGCACATCGAAGGACACGCTGCCACGTGGCGACAGGAAGCCGCGCTGGGTATTGGCGCCACCGCTGCTGCCGCCACCACCCTGCATGCTGCCGGAGGTCAACAGCTTGGCGATGTCCGCCGCCTTGCCGTAACTGATCGGCACATAATCGGTGACCAGTTCGGCGGTGTCCTGCGCCTTCAGCTTGGCGTCTGCCAGGTCCTGCTCGTACTTGGCCAGTTCGGCCTGTGGCGCGACCCAGATCACGTTGCCGTTACGGCGCTTGTCCAGGCTCTTGGCGCGCAGGATCACGTCCAGTGCCTGATCCCACGGCACATTGACCAGGCGCAGGGTGACGCTGCCGCCCACGCTGTCCGATGCCACCAGGTTGAGCTTGGAAATGTCGGCGATCAACTGCAGGGCCGAACGTACCGGAATGTCCTGGAAGTTGAAGGTGACGCGGTTGCCGTTGTAACTCGGCTCCTTGTCCAGCTTGCCCAGCTTTTCGTCCTTGGCCGATGCTTTCTTCGGTGCGACTTCGACCACGTACTGGTTGGCGGTCTGGTAGGCGGACGTATCGACGTTGCCCTTGATCGCAATCTCCATGCGTGCGCCGCCACCCATGCCGGTGCGCGTGACGATGGACTGCACCGGCGTCGCGAAGTCCAGCGTATCCAGGCGTTGGGCAAGATTGGCCGGCAGGTTTGCGTGATCGATGGTGACCAGCACCTTGTCACCCTTGCGGGTCATCTCGGCGTTCGCGCCACTGCCGTTGAAGTCGATCAGCACGCGACCTTCGCCATTCGGACCGCGACGGAAATCGATGTTGGAAATGGTCGGGCCGGCGGATGAAGACGGCAGCGCCTTGGTCGGATCGATGGTCGAAGCCGTGGTCACGGATTGATCCGCGCTGCCATTGTTGATGGTCAGCACCAGACTGTGACCGTCGACCCGCGAGCGATAACTCGACTCGCGCATCAGTTCCACCACCACGCGGGTGCGACCACCGGCCGATACCGCGGACACGCCCGAGGTCGAGCCCTTGCCGATGTCCAGATGACGCGCGGCGGCGTTGTCGGTATCGGGAAGGTCGATCGCAATGCGAGGCGGATTGCCGGTGGTGAATATCTTCGGTTGCGGCACCGGACCGTTGCCGAAGTCCATGTGCAATTCGACGCCGCCACCAGGCAGCGCGTCATAGCTGATGTTCTTCAGCGTCGTGGTGGCGGCCATCGCGGCGCTGGCCCAGGTGGTGCCGGCGATCAGCAGGCCCATCAACATGTAGCGGCTTGCATGGCGCATGACACGGCCTCGGACGGATTGGATTTGGTTGCTCATTGCATCTGCCCCTGTCTACCTATTGCTCGCCGAGCGCGATGCTGGCCGGACGTTCCATCCAGCCACCATTACCGTTGGATACCAGCTCGACCAGGTCGATAT
This sequence comes from Rhodanobacter sp. Col0626, assembly GCF_049994385.1. Classification (GTDB taxonomy): domain Bacteria; phylum Pseudomonadota; class Gammaproteobacteria; order Xanthomonadales; family Rhodanobacteraceae; genus Rhodanobacter. Next base: position 790,965 of record NZ_CP188260.1, on the reverse strand, counting down.
GGTCCTCACTTATCGCGGTGATGTGCCCGTAATTCTGGCCCATGTATTCGTTGGCATGGACACGGTGGATCACGCCACCCGGGTCCTTGATCAGCACTTCCATGCCCGCCCCGGTACCGACCGTGCCGACCATCTTCAGGCTGTCCAGCGCGAACAGCTCGAGCGGTTCCTTGGCGCGATTGGCATCCGGCCGTGGACCGGTGTTGGCGTTGCTGGTCTGCAGCTCGGCCGTGCTCGGGCTGAACGGATCGCGTCGATCCTGATCGTCGTACTTGAACGTTTCGAACGTCTTGATGACCGGCAAAGGCTGGATCGGCGCGCCCTTCTTGGCCTTCTCCTGCGCCACCCAGCTGCGCAGATCGGACATGCCACGGGTGCAACCGCCAAGCACCAGTACGGCACCGAGCATGAGCAGGATTCGGGTCGCATGGGCCGGTTTGATGGCAACTAGCTTGGTCATCATTTTGCCGCTCCCGCCTTGCCCTTGCCTTTACCCTTGCCAGCCGCGGCGGCGCTCTCTTCGTCATCGAGATAGCGATAGGTCTTGACCGTGCCTTGCAGTACGAGTTGGCCGTTCGAGGCAGCGTCGCCTTTGCTGGGCGTCTTCGGCGTCAGCGAGACATCATGCAAGGTCAGGATCACCACCCGCGGCAACGAAGCCACACCACTGATGAACGCACCGAACTGGTGATAGGTGCCGGTCATGCGCAAGGTGATCGGCTTCTCTGCGTAAAAATCCTTCGGCGTTTCCGGGCCAGGCTGGAACAGCTCGGGATTCAGGCCCGCCGCTTGCGCCGTCTGCGAAATGTCGATCAGCAGTTCGGGCATCTCGGTCTTGCTGGGCAACTGACGCAGCAGCTGGCGCAGCATGTCCTGCATTTCATCGAGTTGCTGCTGCAGTGCCTCCAGGTTGACCGACTTGGCCTGCTTGGTGGAGAACTCCTGTTTGAGCTGGCCCTCCTTGGCAGCCAGCGAAGTCAGGCTGTCCTGCTGGTCGCTGACGAAGAAGTACCAGCCGATCAGCAGCACCACGCCCAATAGCAGCACGGTGAAAAACACCTTGACCGACTGTGGCCAGCCACCGACGTTGTTGCGATCGAGATTGCGGATGTCGTCGAGGAACTTCATGACTTGGCCCCTCCGGTGGCGGCCGGCGCACTGCCCGGCTTGACCCCTGGTGCCATCACTGGCGTCGCGGCAGCTTTCGCCGGAGCCGTGGTCATGGTCTTGACGGCGCTGCCGGGGACTGCCGGAGTCGTCGTTGCCGGGGTCATCGCTGCCGGCGTCGCGCTGCTGCTGGCAGCTGCCGGGTCCACCGGCGTCTTGCCGGCGTCGGTTTCGTCGCTCTTGGGCCGACTCAGCGATACATTGAGGCCGAAGACGTAAGGCATGCGGGACGCGTCATGCATGTTTTCGGTCTTGCGCAGATCGGTATGACCCATCCACGGCGAGGACTCCACATTGCGCATGTATTCGGCAACGCTGGCGTTGGATTGCGCCACGCCGTCGAGCGACATCGACTGGCCGTTCTGCTTCAGGCCGGTCAGGCGCGCACTGGAGGGGATGGTCTTCACCAATTCGTCGAACAGATGCACCATCTGCGAACGGTCCGCCTGCAACTGCTCGATGATCTGCTTGCGCGCCAGCAGGTGCTCGCGCACCGTTTCCAGATCCTTGATCTTCGCGATGCGCACGTCGAGCTGCTTGATTTCGGTCTGCAGGTAGGTGTTGCGGTCGTTCTGGTTGTCGATGCGCTGATTCATCCAGAAGATCCACAGCAACAGCACGCCCAGCGCCACCACGAAGGCGGCGACGAGCTGCATGTAGAACTCGCGTTCCCGTTGCTTGCGCCGTTCGGCGCGCCACGGCAGTAGGTTGACTTGTGCCATCAGTCGAAACTCCTCATGGCGAGGCCGACCGCAATCATCAGCGCCGGCGCATCCTGGGCCAGCGACTGCGCCTGCACCCGCGGCGACAGCGACATGCGGGCCAGCGGGTTGGCGACGATGCAGGGGACGCCGAGCTGTTCTTCCAGCATCGGGCCCAGCCCTTCGATCGAGGCGCAACCGCCGGCCAGAACCACCTGGTCGACCTTGCTGTATTCACTGCCGGCAAAGAAGAACTGCAACAAACGGCTGATCTGCTGGATCAGCGATTCCTTGAACGGTTCCAGTGCCTCGGTTTCATAGGATTCGGGCAGCCCGCCCTTGCGCTTGGCGCGGCCGGCTTCCTCGTAGGAAAGCCCAAAGCGCCGCATGATCTCGTCGGTCAGCTGCTTGCCGCCGAAGACCTGTTCGCGCGAATAGATCGTGCGCTGGTTGCGCAGGACCGACAGCGTGGTCATGGTGGCGCCGATATCGACCACCGCCACCAGCGCGTCACGGCCGACATTGAGCTGGTCGGCGACCATCGCGAAAGCGTTTTCCATCGCGAACGCCTCGACGTCGATCACGCCGGCGGTGAGTCCACCCAGATCCAGCGCGGCCACGCGCATGTCGACGTTCTCGGTACGCGAGGCCGCCAGCAGCACATTGTTCATGTCGGGGTTGTCGCGTACCGGGCCGAGCACCTCGAAGTCGAGGCTTACTTCGTCGATCGGATACGGGATGTACTGGTTAGCCTCGACCTGGATCTGGCCTTCCAGATCGTCGTCGGAGAGGTCGCCAGTCATCGGAATGATGCGGGTGATCACCGCCGATCCGGCCACCGCGGCGGATGCGTGTTTGAGCTTGGAGCCCGAACGCGCCAGCGCCCGCCGAATCGCATCGCCCACCGCCTCGACCTCGACGATGTTCTTTTCGACGACGGCATTGGGCGGCAGAGGCTCGACCGCGTAATGCTCCACGCGATAACGGCCACCGGCCTGACTTAGCTGCAGCAACTTGACGGCAGTCGAACTGATGTCGACACCAATCAGCGCCGGCTTCTTGGGTGTAAAGAGCCCCACGGTGTTTCCCCCTTGCCCCTAGCGCCCCGACCAGAATCCTGGTGGGGTGCGCAGTGGCATTAAATCGAAAAATTAACGCAATGGCAACGGTCTACGGCAACTTTCTCAAGTAATTGACGTGATGCCGACCACATTTGTGGAATCCCCGAGAATGGCGCAGCCCTTGCTTTGGAGGACCACGCCTCATGCGATCAATACTGCTACATCTATACTCTGACATGTTTTGACTCAGGTCTCGCTATCTCCACGCCATGCTAATTTTCAAACGTTTGTTGCGCTGGGCTTTGATCCTGGCTTTTACCGGTTTGCTCTTGGCAGTCATTGCGGTTGGCGTGGCTTACTGGCTGATAGCTCCCCGGCTTCCCAATGTCGCGGAGCTCAAGGACTACCACATGCAGGTGCCCCTGCGGGTCCTGAGTGCCGACGGCAAACTGATCGCCAGTTTCGGCGAAACGCGGCGCATTCCTGTGACGATCTCCGCGGTGCCGGACCGACTCAAGCACGCCGTGCTCTCCGCCGAGGATGCGGATTTCTACAGCCATCCCGGCGTGGACTGGCACGGCATCGCCCGCGCCGGCTGGCACGTCATCGTGACCGGCGGCGACAAGGGTTCCGGCGGCTCGACGATCACCCAGCAGGTCGCCCGCAACTTCTTCCTGAGTCCGGAAAAACTGTACTCGCGCAAGCTCACCGAGATCTTCATCGCGCTGCGCATCGAGCATGAACTCAACAAGGACCAGATCCTTGAGCTATACCTCAACAAGATGTTCCTCGGTCATCGCTCCTACGGCGTGGCAGCCGCGGCGGAGTACTACTACGGCAAGACGCTGGACCAGCTGAGCGTGGCCGAATGCGCGCTGATCGCCTCCACGTTCCAGCTGCCCTCGGCGGTCAATCCGATCAACAGCCCCAAGCGGGCGATCGCCCGGCGTAACTGGGTGCTGAGCGAAATGCTGAAGCATGGCTACATCACCAAGCCGGTTTACGAGCAGTCGATCGCCGAGCCGAACCACGCCTACCCGCACGAGCAGGCCGTCGAGGTGGATGCCCCCTATCTGGCGGAAATGGTGCGGCGACAGGTGCTCGACCGTTTCGGCAATGACGCGCTCACCGAAGGCTATGTGGTGAAAACCACGGTGCAGAGCGGTCGCCAGCAGAACGCCGTGGATGCCGTACGCGATGGACTGATCGTGTATGACCACCGCCATGGCTGGCGCGGCCCCGAGGCCCACCAGGACCTGCCGGCCAACGCGGACGACGCGGAGTTCGACAACCTGCTCTCCAGCTACACCAGTGTTTCCGGCATGCAGCCCGGCGTGGTCACCGCCAGCGATGCCTCGCAGGCGACGGTTTATCTGTCCAGCCAGGAAAGTGTCAAGCTCGACCTCGCCGCGATGAGCTGGGCTCGCCCACATATCAATGACGACCGCGTGGGAGCCACGCCGACGCGGGTCGATGCGGTACTCAAGCGCGGTGACATCGTCCGGCTGGCGCACAACGACAAGGGTGAATGGGAGTTGGCGCAGATTCCTGCCGCACAGGCGGCACTGACGTCGATCAGCCCGGAAGACGGCTCGATCCAGGCCCTGGTCGGCGGCTTCAACTTCGTGCGCAGCAAGTTCAACCGTGCCGTGATGGCGGCGCGCCAGCCCGGCTCAAGCTTCAAACCCTATTTGTATTCCGGCGCATTCGAGCGCGGCTTCACCCCGGCCTCGATCATCAACGACGCGCCGCTGGCGCTGCCCGATCCGTCCAAGCCGAACGGCATCTGGACACCGTCCAACGATGACAACAAGTTCGCCGGACCGATGCGCCTGCGCGAAGCCCTGGTGCAGTCGAAGAACCTGGTGTCCGTACGCCTGCTCGACGCCGTCGGCGTGCGCTTCATCCGCGACTACGCCACCCGCTTCGGCTTTTCGCTCGACGCGATCCCGGCCAACCTGTCGATGGCCTTGGGTACCGCGTCGGTATCACCGATGAGCATGGCCCGCGGTTATGCGGTGTTCGCCAATGGCGGTTACCTGGTCACGCCGTATTTCATCCACGAGATCGACGACCGCAACGGCAAGCCGGTGTACGTGGCCAACCCTGCCCGCGCCTGCCGCAACTGCCAGGAGCGCCTGCTCGATACCCGGCCGCCCGGTCCGCCGCCAGCAGAAACCAACAAGGCACCGGCCAACAACCTGGTCGGCGCCAGCGCGGATCCGGCGGAGTCCAGCAGCGTCGACGGCGTCGGCGAAGCCGTGCTTCCGGCCGATGCGCATGGCGAGAATGCGCCGCCAGTGCTCGCCCCGCAGGTAATCGAGGCGCGCAACGACTACCTGATGGTCTCACTGATGAAGGACGTGATCCTGCGCGGTACCGGCTTTGCCGCCAAGGCTCTGGATCGCGCCGACCTGGCCGGCAAGACCGGATCCACCAACGACCATCGCGACGCCTGGTTCGTCGGCTTCAACGGCGACCTGTCGACCGCGGTATGGGTGGGCTTCGACAACTACAACTCGCTGGGCCATGGTGAATTCGGCGCCAAAGCCGCGCTGCCGATCTGGATGAGTTACATGGGTGCCGCGCTGAAGGACCTGCCACTGAGCACGTTGCCGATGCCGCCGGGAATCAGTACGGTACTGATCAACCGCCAGAATGGCCTGCCGACGGCGGCTGGCGATCCGGACGGCATGAACGAGATGTTCAAGGTGGAGGATGTCGATCGCCTGCGCAATCAGGCTGCCCAGCAGAAAGAGCAGGATGAGCAACGCGCCTACGACATCTTCTGAACCGCCCAGCAAGGGCGAGCGATTTCGCCCTGTTGCAACGACCGACCGATGAGGAGTGCGCCATGTCCCGAGGCGAACACCACCGCATCCACGCGCATGACCGGTTGCAGCGCAACCGCTTGCGCGTCGCCCAGGAAGCCGCGCGGCTGATGAGCGAACACGGCATCCGCGACTTCCACCATGCCAAACTGAAGGCTGCCGAGCGGCTCGGTATCCTGGACACGCAGTCGCTGCCACGCAATCTTGAAATCGAACAGGCGCTGCGTGAACACCAGCGCCTGTTTCAGGCCGACAGCCAGCCGCAGTTGTTGCGGCAACGGCGCGAAGCCGCCATGGAAGCCATGCGTTTCCTCACGCCCTTCGAGCCGCGGCTGGTCGGTGCCGTGCTCGAAGGGACCGCCGATGCGCATTCGGCGGTGTGCCTGCATGTGTTCAGCGATGACCCGGATGCGGTCGGGCTGTACCTGCGCGAACAGGGCGTGCCGGTCGAAAACCAGGTGCGCCGATTGCGGTACGGCCGCGAGGAGCAACCCGAGTACCCGGTATTGCTGTTCGCCGCCGACGAACTGCCGTTCGACCTCACCGTGCTGCCGCGCGATGCGTTGCGTCAGGCGCCACTGGACCGCGCCGACGACCGGCCGATGCGCCGCGCTTCGCTGGCCCAGGTGGAAATCCTGCTGGACGAGGATGACAACGATGGCTTCGAGCAACGCCTGAGCGCGGCATTGCGCTGAAGCTTTGTCGTATCAGGCCATCCCGGCCACATGAAAATGCCCCGGTCGAAGCCGGGGCATTTTTGTCGCACCAGTGCAAAGCGATGTGATCAGCGCTTGGCGGTCGGCACGTAATCGCGCACGTCCGAACCGGTGTAGATCTGGCGCGGGCGCCCGATCCGCGACCCGGGCGTTTCATGCTGTTCGATCCAATGGGCAATCCAGCCGGAAGTGCGCGCGATCGCGAACATCACGGTGAACATCTCGGTCGGGATGCCCAGCGCCTTGTAGATGATGCCGGAATAGAAATCGACGTTCGGATACAGCTTGCGCTCGACGAAATAGTCGTCCTTCAGCGCCGCCTCTTCCAGCTTCATCGCCACGTCCAGCAGCGGATCGTTGACGCCCAGTTCGGCCAGCACCTTGTGGCACATCTCGCGGATGATCTTGGCGCGCGGGTCGAAGTTCTTGTACACGCGATGGCCGAAACCCATCAGGCGGAAGCTGTCGTTCTTGTCCTTGGCGCGCAGGATCGCCGACTCGACGTTGTCCGGCGTGCCGATCTCTTCCAGCTGCTTGAGCACCGCCTCGTTGGCGCCGCCATGCGCGGGGCCCCACAACGCGGTGATGCCGGCGGCAATCGATGCGTACGGATTGGCGCCGGTGGAGCCGACCAGACGCACGGTCGAGGTAGAGGCGTTCTGCTCGTGGTCGGCGTGCAGGATGAACAGCAAGTCCAGCGCCTTGGCGGCGACCGGGTTCATTTGCAGCGGCTCGCTCGGCACCTCGAACATCATGTGCAGGAAGCGGTCGACGTATTCCAGGTTGTTGCGCGGATAGCGCAGCGGCCAGCCCACCGAGTAGCGGTAGCAGGCAGCGGCAATGGTCGGCATCTTGGCGATCAGGCGGATCGCGGCCAGCTTGCGGTCGGCCGGATCGTCCACGCTGAGGTCGTCGTGGTAGAACGCCGACAACGAAGCCACCGCCGCGGCCAGCATCGCCATCGGGTGTGCGTCGTGATGGAAGCCCTGAAAGAAGTTCTTCAGCGACTCGTGCATCATCGTGTGATGCGAGACGTCGTGCTCGAAAGTCTTGAATTCCTCCGGCTTGGGCAGCTCGCCATTGAGCAGGAGGTAAGCCACTTCGAGGAAGCTGGAGTTCGCCGCCAGCTGCTCGATCGGATAGCCGCGATACAGCAGCACGCCCTGGTCGCCATCGATATAGGTGATCGCGCTCTTGGTGCTGGCGGTGCTGCCGTAGCCGGGGTCGTAGGTGAAGTGGCCGGTGTCCTTGTACAGCGTGCCGATGTCGATGCACGCCGGGCCGAGCGTGCCATTGATCAGCGGCAATTCACTGCTGCGGTTGCTCGACTCATCCACCAGCTTGACGATCTTGGGATCGGACACGGAAACCTCCTTACATGTGGGTCACCACCGACTGCGGCCACACGAGTGCAGCGGCATCCGGCGAGGGAATACGGGCATCGCATGGCGGGGACAACATGCGACGCGACAGACGCTTCTGGCGTCTACTCACTCACCATTATCGCACAAGGCTCCCTCGACATTCGATGGCGAATGGTCGATGCCCGGGCACGAAAAAACACGGGGCAAGCCTGCGCTCGCCCCGTGTCTGGATTCGGATCTTTCCGGTCATCGCAAGGCGATGGCCGCTGCCGTCATTACTCTTTGACGGAGCCCGCATAGCGGCGACGGAACTTGTCGACGCGACCGCCGACGTCCAGCGTCTTCTGCTTGCCGGTGTAGAACGGGTGCGAATGGCTGGAGATATCCACCTTGATCAGCGGGTACTCATTGCCGTCTTCCCACTTGATGGTTTCCTTGCTGGACATGGTCGACTTGGTCAGGAACGCGAAGTCGGAGGACAGGTCCTGGAACACCACCGGGGTGTAGTTCGGATGGATATCAGGCTTCATGACAGACTCTAAAGCGGTGGTGAAAAGAGCGGCATTGTAACGAGGAACCCGCAGCCGCCGCAAGTCCGCGGCCGGCCGGACGCCGCATGCGATCAACCCTGCGCGCCCAAGGCACGCCGCACCATGGCGGCAAAGCGGGGCTGATCCACGTCCAGCACGATGTTCGCCTGCGCCGGGCGACCCAGGCGGGCCGCCCAGTCGACCACGGTGGCGCCACGGGTCAACCGGCCGTCCAGCTCGATCGCCACCGCCCGGGTCTCGCTGCGGGTGACGATCGAGGGGTCCAGCGCCACCGCCATCGCCAACGCGTCGGCGGCGACCAGGCCGCTGCGCTCGTGCGTCGCGTTGTAGCGGCGTGCGGTCATCACGATCCGGCCGAAGAACTCCGCGCGCTGGTCACCGTTCGCCAGCCAGCTGTCGAACTCCGCATCGTCGAAGGCATGCCGCAAGGTGGCTTCCCAATCGACCAGGTCGAACGACGGGAACGCCTCGAAAACGACGTGTGCCGCCTCCGGGTCAAAACCGATATTGAATTCCGCCGGCACGTTGCCGGTGTTGCCGTGCCCGGTGACCGCGCCACCCATCACCACCAGCCGCGCCACCCGCGCGGGCAACGTGGGATCGAGCCGCAACGCCAGCGCCAGATTGGTCAGCGGACCCAACGCCACCAGGGTCAGCTCGCCCGGCCGCTCACGGGTCAGCCGCAGCAGCGCCAGCGCCGCCGCCTCGTCGGCCAGCGGTGCGACCGGCTCGGGGAAACCGATGTCGCCGAAGCCATCCTGTCCGTGCACGAACGCGGCATCCTCTGCCGGTGCCCGCACCAGCGGCGTGGCGCAGCCGGCGAACACCGGCGTGGCCGCACCCACCAGGTCGACCAGGACGCGCGCGTTGCGCACGGTATGGGTCAACCCCACGTTGCCGGCGGCGATGCTGAGCCCGGCGACGTCGGCATGGGCGTAGGCCATCAGGATCGCCAGGGCGTCGTCGACACCCGGGTCGGTATCGATCAGGAGTTGCGGTCTGGTCATGGGGTACGGGCAGGTTGAGGTCAGCGCAACAGCTTAAAGGGAACACAGGGCGGGGAACAGGGAACGAAAACGAAGCCGCTCCGACGCCGCCCTCCCTGTCTCGCTTCACGCATGCACAAACCGTGCGGCACCGCCGATCCAGCGTTCGATCAGTTGTTCGGTTTGGCGCGGATGTTCCGCCAGCATGAGTCCACCGACCTGCTGCACCGCCGGTAGCAGGTGGGCGTCGCGGGTGAGGTCGGCGATGCGGAAGCTGAGCTGGCCGGTCTGGCGGGTGCCGAGCACTTCGCCCGGGCCGCGCAGTTCCAGGTCCTTTTCGGCAATGCGGAAACCGTCATTGGTATCGCGCATCACCTGCAGCCGCTCGCGCGCCAGCTGGCCCAGCGGGGGCTGGTACAGCAACACGCAGTTGGACGCCACGGCGCCACGGCCGACCCGGCCACGCAATTGGTGCAGTTGCGCCAGTCCGAGCCGCTCGCTGTTCTCGATCACCATCAGGCTGGCGTTCGGCACGTCGACGCCTACCTCGATCACCGTGGTCGCCACCAGCACGGCCAGTTCGCCGGCCTTGAACGCATCCATCACCGTCTGTTTTTCCTTCGGCTTCATGCGGCCGTGGATCAGGCCGACCTTGAAGCCGGCCAACGCGGCGGACAACTCGGCGTGCGCCACCTCGGCCGCCTGTGCACGCAGTTGCTCGGACTCCTCGATCAGCGTGCACACCCAATACACCTGGCGCCCCTCCCCGCAAGCAGCGTGGATGCGCTCGATCACCTCGACCCGCCGCGCGTTGGAAATCGCGATGGTTTGCACCGGCATGCGGCCGGGCGGTAATTCATCGATCGACGACACGTCCAGATCGGCATACGCGCTCATCGCCAGCGTGCGCGGGATCGGCGTGGCCGTCAGCACCAGCTGGTGCGGCACCCGTTCGCCCTCAGGCCCGCGCGGCTCGGCGCGAATCAGGCCCTTGTCCCTCAGCGCCAGCCGTTGTTGCACACCGAAGCGGTGTTGCTCGTCGACGATCACCAGGCCGAGCCGCGCAAACGCCACGCCTTCCTGCATCAAGGCATGTGTCCCGATCACCACCGGCGCACCACCCGCCACTCGTGCCAGTGCCTGCTGGCGCGCCTTGCCGGTGACCTTGCCGGCCAGCCATTCGACCTCGATGCCGAGTGGCTGCAGCCAGTGCCGGAAATTGCGCAGGTGCTGTTCGGCCAGCAATTCGGTCGGCGCCACCAACGCCACCTGATAACCCGCCTCGACCGCAGCCAGTGCCGCCCACGCCGCGACCACGGTCTTGCCGCTGCCGACGTCGCCCTGCACCAGACGCAACATCGGCTTGGTTTTGGTCAGATCGCGCGCGACTTCGACGGTAACCCGCTGCTGTGCGCCGGTCAGCTGGAACGGCAGTCCGCCCAGCAGCTGCCGACGCAATTCACCATCGCCACCCAGCTTCGGCGCACGCCGGCGACGCACCGCCGCGCGCATGCGCTTCAGGCTGAGGTGCTGGGTGAGCAATTCCTCGAACGCCAGCCGTTGTTGCGCCGGATGCCGACCGAGCATGAGCTGGCCCAGGTGGGCGTCGGGAGGCGGCCGGTGCACATAAAGCAGCGCGTCACGCAACGAGGTAAGGCCGTGCCGGTCGCACAGCTCGGGTGGAATCAGCTCCAGTTGCGCGGCCGGTGGCAGCAGCGCCAGCGCCTTGCCGATCACCCCGGCCAGCCGCTTCGGCCCCAACCCTTCGGTAGTCGGATAGATCGGGCTGAGCAAATCATCGACGGTCGCCGCCTCGCTCCCGCTCAGGCGCTGATAGTTCGGATGCACCATTTCCAGGCCTTGTGCGCCGTGGCGCACTTCGCCGTAGCAAAGCAATCGCGTGCCCGGCAGCAACTGCTCGGCCTGCGCCCGATTGAAATGGAAGAAGCGCAGCAGCAGGGTTTGCCGGCTGTCATCGCCCATCGCCACCTTCAACTGCGGGCGATAGCGGAACCCGCGCTCGACCGCCTCGACCACGCCTTCGACCTGCGCTCGATCACCCACTCGCAGGTCGGCGATCGCGGTGATTCGGGTCTTGTCCTCGTAACGCAGGGGCAGGTGGAACCAGAGATCCTGCACCCGCTCCAGCCCAAGCCGGGCCAGCGATGCGGCCAGTGCCGGACCGACGCCGGGCAGCGCGCCGACCGGCGTGAGGCCGGGGTCGGCGCCTGGGGCGGGGACGGGACGAACGGTGCGGGCGGCCATGACCTGCAAGCCTAACCGAGCATCGTGTTTTGTCGTAAGCCGTTAACCGGCAACGCGTGTCGGCGCAGGCCGCGCGAGACGATCAGTTCAGGCCTGTCGGATGAAACCGATCAGCCCAGCACCATCACCGCGTCGACTTCAACCTGCGCGGCCTTCGGCAGACCGGAGACCTCGATGGTGGAACGCGCCGGGTAAGGCTGCTGGAAGTACTCGGCCATCACCGCATTGACCGCGGCGAAGTTCGCCAGGTCGGTGACATAGATGCCGACGCGCACGATCTGCGCCAGCGAACCGCCAGCCGCGGCGGCCACGGCGGAAAGGTTGTCGAACACGCGTCGCGTCTGCACCGTGACGTCGCCTTCAACCAGCGCGCCAGTGGCCGGGTCCAGTGGAATCTGACCGGAGAAATAGACCGTGTCACCAGCGCGTACCGCCTGCGAATACGGGCCGATCGCGGCCGGAGCCTGTTCAGTGGCAATGATGCTGCGGGGCATGAAATTTCCTCGGACTCGGGAATGGGGAATCGAAGGTTATCGCGCCATCAGCCGTATGCATACTTTCGTCGTGCCGGGACACTGAACCATTTCCGGCTCTGCATGCCCAGGCCCGGCTCACAACGGGTAGCGGTATGCCCCGCTCACCACACCGGTGCGACGCACGCGGCGGATCACGTCGGCCAGATGCTTGCGGCTTTTCACTTCCATCGCGAACAACAGGGTTGCAGCGGCGGAGTCGCGCTCGACGTATTCCACGTTCTCGATGTTCGAGTCCGCCGCGGCGATCGCGGCGGCCACGGTGGCCAGCACGCCGGGGCGATTGATCACCTCGATGCGCAGTTCGGCATGGTAGTCGCCCTGCACGTTGCGGTCCCACTCGATCGCCACGCAGCGCTCGGGCGACTTGCGCAACTCGATCACGTTCGGGCATTCCTCGCGGTGCACCACGATGCCCTTGCCCGAGGACAGGTAGCCGACGATGTCGTCGCCAGGCAACGGATGGCAGCAATTGGCGAAGCTGAGCACGCCGCGTTCGGCGCCGGTGATGCGGATCTTCTCGTGCGCATGCTGCGATACCGGCAGCTTGCCGGCCTTCTTGCCTCGCGATGCCAGCAACTGGCTGGCCACCACATCGGGCATGCGGTTGCCCAGCGCGATATCGGACAGCAATTCCTCCAGCCGCTTGAGCTTGGAGGTTTCCAGGAACCGGTCCAGCACCGCTGGTGGAATGCCGTCGAGGCTGCTGCCCTGGGCATCCAGTGCGCGGTCGAGCATGCGATGGCCGAAGTCGACCGCATCCTCGTGCTGCAGGTGCTTCAGGTATTGGCGAATCGCGGTGCGCGCCTTGCCGGTGACGACCACTTCCAGCCAGGCCGGATTCGGCACCGCCGACGGCGCCGTGATGATTTCCACCAGCTGGCCCGATTCGAGTTTCGTGCGCAGCGGCAGCAGTTTCTTGTCGACGCGCGCGGCGACCGCGTGGTCGCCCACGTCGGTGTGCACGGCGTAGGCAAAGTCCAGCGCCGTGGCATTGCGCGGCAACGAAAGAATGTGACCTCGCGGGGTGAACAGATAGACCTCATCGGGGAACAGGTCGATCTTGACGTTCTCGATGAATTCCGACGACGAAACGGTATTCGCCGAGCTGTCGACCAGCGAGGACAGCCATTCGCGCGCCCGCGCCTGCGCGCTGTTGGCCGGACCGCTGTCGGTCTTGTAGGCCCAGTGCGCGGCGACCCCGCGTTCGGCCACCGAATCCATCTCGGCGGTGCGGATCTGCACTTCGATCGGCGCACCGAACGGCCCCAGCAGCACCGTATGCAACGACTGGTAGCCGTTCGCCTTGGGAATCGCGATGAAATCCTTGAAGCGGCGATCGACCGGCTTGTACAGCGCATGCACCATGCCGAGCGCCATGTAGCAGCTCATCGCGCTGTCGACGACGACGCGGAATCCATAGACGTCCATCAGCTGCGTGAAGCTCTTGTGCTCGCCGTGCATCTTCGAATAGATGCTCCACGGCGATTTGATCCGGCCGACCACGTGAGCCGCCAGATGGTCGCTGGCCAGCCGCGCGGCCAACGCCGTCTCGATCTTGCCCATCGCTTCGCGGCGGTTGCCGATCGCGGCGCGGATGCGCTCGCTGATCACCCGGTAACGGTCCGGATACAACGCGCGAAAGCCGAGGTCCTGCAACTCCGCCTTGAATTTGTTCATGCCAAGGCGCTGCGCGATCGGCGCGAAGATCTCCAGCGTTTCGCGGGCGATGCGGCGGCGCGAGCCGGCATCCTTGGCGCCCAGCGTGCGCATGTTGTGCAGCCGGTCGGCCAGCTTGATCAGGATCACCCGGATATCGCGCGCCATCGCCAGCAGCATCTTGCGGAAACTTTCCGCGTCCGCTTCCTGGCGGCTGCCAAAACGCATCTTGTCCAGCTTGGTGACGCCATCGACCAGCTCGGCCACGACTTCCCCGAACTCCTCAGCCAGCGCTTCGCGGCTGAGCTCGGTGTCTTCGAGGGTGTCGTGAAGAATCGCCGCGATGATGGTCTCGGCGTCCAGCCCCAGTTCGGCAAGGATGCCGGCCACCGCCACCGGGTGCGTGATGTACGGCTCGCCGCTCTTGCGCTCCTGCCCGGCATGCGCCTGCGCGCCGATCAGGAAGGCACGCAGCACGCGTTCGACTTGCGCCTCGGGCAGATAGGCAATGCGCTCTTTCAACGCCAGCACATACGGCGGCAACGCGGACAAGTCGACCGGAGCGAGATGCATGGCCGCGGTCATCGGGAAGAGCGCCGACTCAGGCGCCCACCTCGCGGCAGGAACCACCAGCGACTGCCGGACGCACGATAGCCATCACACCGGGCTTGCCGGTGTGGCCGACGTGCGTTCTACAGCAGCCGCCGTCCATCAGTCGTCGCCGCCCTTGGACAGGTCGTCGTCAACCTCGGCGGCAGCCCATTCCAGCGCCTCGCGCTCGGCGCGCTCGCGCTCGGCCTTGTCGATCTGGTCGATGGTGGCCTGGTCGATGCGGCGGGCGGCGATCTCGCGCAGCGCCAGCACGGTCGGCTTGTCGTGATCGGGATTGACCGCCGGCTCGGCACCCTTTTCCAGCTGGCGTGCGCGCTTGGTCGCCATCAACACCAGTTCGAAACGGTTGTCGACTACCTCGAGGCAGTCCTCCACGGTGATACGTGCCATGCGAAATCCTCAAAGAATAAAATGACTTATATGGTCTGACAGTGTAGCCAGCAGCCGCTTTGCTGGCAATGCGGCCGGCGCGTATGATGGCGGGCTGGCCAAAGTACGGCGAAAGCGCGCCGAAAGCCGTGCAAGATATAAAACCAGACAGTACAATTATACCGTTTCCTCGACGCGAACCCCCTGCACGATGTCCTCACAGCTTCGATTCCCCCTATTGGGCCGCTGGTTACCCGTGCTTGCGTTGGCGTTGCTGGCCGGCTGCACGATCGCCAAACCGCGCACCGACGATCCGCTGGAGAAATACAACCGCGGCGCCTACAAATTCAACGATGCGGTGGACAAGGCAGTGATCCGCCCGGTCGCCCTGGGTTACCGCAGGGTGACCAATCCGCCGGTGCGCCGCTCGTTCAGCGACTTCTTCACCAATATCCGCATGCCGATCACCGTCGCCAACGATCTGCTGCAGGCGCGCCCGAAGCAGGCGCTGCAGAGCACCGGCCGGTTCCTGGTCAACCTGACCCTGGGTATCGGCGGATTCTTCGACCCGGCCAGCCAGCTCGGCCTGCCGCTGGAGGACAACGACTTTGGCGTCACCCTGGCGCGCTGGGGTGCTCCGGAAGGCGACTACCTGATGCTGCCGCTTCTCGGCCCCAGCACCGTTCGCGATATCTGGCAGCGGCCGGTGGACAGCTATTTCTTCGATCCACTCAACCTGTTTGCCAACAACCACCACTACCACGGCCTGCAATACCTGCCGCAGGCGATGTACCTGGTGACCATCCGCTCGCGCGCCATCGATGCGGAAGGCTTTCTGCAATCCGCCTACGACCCCTACGTATTCATCCGTGACGCGTACCGGCAGCAGCGTCTGTACAAGATCTACGACGGCAACCCGCCGGTCGGGGTGATCCAGCAGATGCAGGGTCTGGACGAGCAGAATTTCGATCCGGAACAGTTGCTGGACCAGCAGCACCAGTGGGAAACCAAGCATCCGGACCAGGCGACCCAGAAACCCTAGGTCTTTCGTTACGGATCGCGAACACAAAAAAGGGGCCGAACGGCCTCTTTTCGTTAGCCATGACCCTGGCGGATCAGGCAACCAGACGATCCACCTCGCAGACCTGTGCCAGCGCCTGCATGCCGGCCGGCATGTGGACGATCTGCAGTGGCTGCCGGCGCCGCGCCGCATCGGCAGTCACCGCCAGCACGCAGGCGAGCCCGGCGCTGTCGCTGCGGCTGACCCCGGACAGGTCGAGCCGCTCCACGCCGCCACGCGCCAGCGCGGATCCGATCGCCTGCAACGCCGCTGCCGCGGTTCCGAAGCTCAGTTCACCGCTCACGCCCAGCGTGGCCGGTGTAGCCGTGTCCAGCTGAAAGCCGCTTCCAGCCATCTCGGTCACGGTGTGTCCTTGTTGTCCTTGGCCATCGTTTCCAACGCCTTCGAGCCCTGGGTTTCCAGGTTCGCGATCAACTTGTCGATGCCGACCTTGCGAATCTCCGCGTCCACCTGGTTGCGGTAATTGGTGACGTAGGAGATGCCCTCGATCATCACGTCATAGGCTTTCCAGTCGCCACTGCGGCTCTTGCGGAAGGCATAGTCGATCGAGACCAGCTTGCCGTCGTCCAGCACCACCTGGGTGCGTACCACGGTGCGCTTGTCGTTGAGGTCGCCACTGAACGGCAGCACCTTGACCCGGCCGCGCGTGTAATTCAGCAGGCCTTCGGCGTAACGATGGGTGATCGAGTTGTAGAACGCCTTGGCGAAGCGCTCGCGCTGCGCCGGAGTGGCCTCGCGGGCGTGCTGGCCGAGAACCAGGATCGAGGCGTAGTCGAGATCGAAGTGCGGCAGGAACACCTCATCGATGACGCTGATGAGCTTTTCCTGGTTGTGCTTCAACTCGTCGCGATGACCTTCGATGGCCGTGGCGAGCTGGTCGGCGATGCTCTGCACGACCTGCGCCGGGGTCTGCAGGGCAGACGCGGATGCGGCAGCCGGTGCAGCGTCCTGGGCGGCACCCAGGGCAAACGCCGCCGGAGCGACGACGATGATGCCGAATGCGACGGCGGTGACAAGAGCCAGTCTGCGCAACATGGAGAACTCCTTGAAGGGGAAGCCGGCTTATGGCTTGCCGGCGGGGGTATCGGATTTGCCGTTGCCGGCATCCTTCTTGTCTGAAGGCGAACCATTGACCAGGAACTTGCCGATCAGGTCCTCCAGCTGCATCGCGGACTGGGTCAGGATCATCTCGTCGCCTTCCTTGAGCACGTCCGGCGAGCCGCCGGGCTGGATCGCAACATACTGAGTGCCGATCAAACCGCTGGTGAACACCGCAGCGGCCGAATCGTCGGGAATCGCGTTGTAGCGCTTGTCGATCGACAGCACCACATCGGCGTTCAACTTGACCGGATCGGCATGCACCGACTGCACGCTGCCGATCACCACACCGGCCATCTTCACCGGCGCACCGGCCGAGAGCGAGCCGACATTGCCGAAACCCGCTTTCACCGTGTAGCTGCCGCTGACGTTGTCGACGACGCCACCGCCGCCGAAGAACTTGCTCAGCATTTCCTCCAGCGGCTGGGTCGACTTGGTCCGCGCCAGCGTGCCGCCAGCCGCCACGGCCTGCTTCGCGCTGCCGTACTGGATGCCCACGTACTGGTCGCCGAGCAGGCCGCTGGTGAAGATCGTCGCCACCGAATCCTGCGGAATCTTGTCGTAGCTCTTGTCGATCGACAGCTTCACGTCGGCCACGTCACGGCCCGGTTTCAGCGTGATCGACTGCACCTGGCCCACACGCACGCCGGCGATCTTCACCGGTGCACGCTCCTTCAGCTGGCCGATGTTGGTGAACTGGGCCTCGACGGCATAGCTGTCGCCCTGATGCACGTTTGCCACGGAGCTGGTCTGGGTCGCCAGGTAGGCCAGCGCGGCGAAGCCGAGCACGATGAACAGGCCGGTGCCGACGGCATACGAACTTCTCTGTTGGCTCACGGCAGAATCCTCGAAAAACAATGGGTCATGGCAGTCACATCAGGAAAGCGGTAAGGACGAAGTCCAGCGCCAGGATCGCGATCGACGAAGCGACCACGGTGCGGGTGGTGGCGTAGGCCACGCCCTCGCTGGTCGGCGGCGTGGTGAAGCCCTGGAACACGGCGATCAACGACACCACCGCACCGAACGCCAGGCTCTTGAGCAGCACGCCGTTGACGATGTCGGTGCGCACATCCACCACCGCGGTCATGTTCGACCAGAACGTGCCATTGTCAATGCCGAGCCAGGTCACGCCGACCAGGTGGCCGCCGAACACGGCCATGGCGCAGAACACGCAGCACAGCAGCGGCATCGCGATCAGGCCAGCCAGGAAACGCGGCGTGGCGACGTAGGCAATCGGGTCGACCGCCATCATCTCCATCGCGTCGATCTGGTCGGTGGCGCGCATCAGTCCGATCTCGGCGGTGATCGAGGTGCCGGCACGACCGGCGAACAGCAGCGCGGTGACCACCGGACCCAGTTCGCGATAGACCGACAGCGCCACCACCATGCCGCTGGCCGAGGTACCGCCAAAGATCGACAGCACGTGGTACAGCTGCAGCATCAACACCATGCCGACGAACAGGCCGCAGACCATGATGATGGTCAGGCTCATCGCGCCGACGAACCACAACTGGCGGATCGTCTCGCGGTAGTAACGCATGCTGCGCGGGATCGCCGCCAGCAGGGTCAACAAGAACAGCCCGCTGGCCCCGATCTGCGCCAGCGACTGGGTCACTACATTGTTGCGTTGCGGTTCGCGCGCGCTCATTTCACCGCTCCGACAAAGCCCAGCGCCTCGGCGTAATCGTCGGCCGGGTATTGGAACGGCACCGGGCCGTCCGCCTCGCCGCCGAAGAACTGTCGCGTCCACGGCGAGCCGTCGTTGGCGATGGTCTTCGGGTCGCCCTGCGCCACCACCTTGCCGTTGGCAATCAGGAACACGTGGTCGGCAATGCGCTTGACCGCTTCGATTTCGTGCGCCACCAGCACACTGGTGATGCCCAGGGTTTCATTGAGCGTGCGGATCAGCTTCAGCACCTGGTTCAGCGCCACCGGATCGAGTCCCACGAAGGGCTCGTCGTACAGGATCAGCATCGGATCGAACACGATGGCCCGCGCCAGCGCCACGCGCCGCGCCATGCCGCCGGAGAGTTCGTTCGGCATCAACCGTGCGGCGCCGCGCAGGCCCACGGCCTGCAGCTTCAGCAGCACCAGGTTGCGGATCAGCACTTCGGGCAATTTCGTGTGCTGACGCAGCGGAAACGCCACGTTCTCGAATACGTCGAAATCGGTCAGCAAGGCGGAGTTCTGGAACAGGTAACCGATGCCTTCGCGCAACTTGTACAACTGCTCGCGCGACATTCCTGCCACATCCCCGCCGTTGACAAGGATGGTGCCGGCGTCGGCGTGCATCTGCCCGGTGATGTGCTTGAGCAGGGTCGTCTTGCCGGTGCCGCTGGGGCCCATGATCGCGGTGACCTTGCCGCGCGGGATATCCAGATCCAGCGCGTCGAAGATGGTCTTGCCGTTGAGCACCGTGGTCAGGCCACGGATCCGCACCAGGGTGGGATCGTCAGGCGGTGGTCGGACAACTGGGGTCATGGAGGCTTCGGTCACAAAAGAAGACAAGGTAATGGAACCACACCGACAACACCATGCAACACGCGCTGCCTTCTCGCAGGAGCCCGCTGGCGGGCGATGCTCTGCCGCACCCCCGAGAAAGAGCATCGCCCGCCAGCGGGCTCCTACGAGGCGAGCAATTCGTCAATCAACACCTCGTGCCGCTGCCACTGCAACGCACTGCGCAGGCGCACGGCCCGCACGATGGCCTGCAGGTCGGCCAGCGCCACATCGAATGCGTCGTTCACCAGGATGTAGTCGAACTCGTGCGCGTGGGCGATCTCGCCACGTGAATTGCGCAGCCGGCGATCGATCACCTCGGCACTGTCCGAGCCGCGGCCGCGCAGGCGCCGCTCAAGCTCCACCCGTGACGGCGGCAGGATGAACACGCTGACGCAGTCGGGCTTGCTGAGGCGGATCTGCTGCGCGCCCTGCCAGTCGATCTCCAGCAAGACGTCCCTGCCCTGCGTCAGCAACTCCTGCACCGTGGTGCGCGAGGTGCCATAGAGATTGCCATGCACTTCGGCATGTTCGAGAAAAATGCCCTCGGCGATCTCGCGCTCAAACCCCGCGCGCTCGACGAAGTAGTAATGCCGCCCGTACGTTTCGCCGACCCGCGGCGGCCGCGTGGTGTGCGATACCGACAGCGAGATCGCCGGCTCACGCTCGAGCAGTGCGTTGACCAGGGTCGATTTGCCGGCACCGGAAGGTGCGGCGACCACGAACAGAGTGCCTTGCAGCGGGGCGTTCATTCGATGTTCTGCACCTGCTCGCGCATCTGTTCGATCAGCACCTTCAGCTCGACCGCCGCGTTGGTGCTGCGGGTATCGACCGACTTGGAACCCAGCGTATTGGCCTCGCGGTTGAATTCCTGCATCAGGAAATCCAGGCGGCGACCGACCGGCTCCTTCAACCCCAGCACACGGCGCGTTTCGCCGATATGCGTGCTGAGACGGTCCAGTTCCTCATCGACGTCGGTGCGGGTGATCTGCAATACCAGCTCCTGCTCCAGCCGGCCCGGTTCGATCGGCTGCTTGAGGTCGGCCAGCCGGGTTTCCAGTCGCGTGCGCAGCGCGGCGCGGATCTGCGGCATCCAGCCGCGCACATCGGCGACCACGCGTTCGATGGCATCGAGCTTGTCGCGCAGGATCTCGCCGAGCTTCTCGCCCTCGCGCTCGCGGGTGGCGGTGAGTGCATCCAGTGCCCGATCGAGTACGTCGAACAGCGCTACCTGTTGCGTGTCGGCGTCGACCTCGGCCTGCTGCAGCACGCCGGGAAAGCGCAGCAATTCAGTGAAGTGCACCTGCAGGCTGGGAAACAACGCGGCCAGGTCCAGGTTCAGCTCCGACAAACGCGACAACAGCGCGCTGTTGACCTGAAGTGAATCGCTGCGTGCGTCGCCGCCGCGCAGCCGCACCGTGAGATCCAGCTTGCCGCGCGACAATTTTGCCGCGACCCGTTCGCGCAATGACGATTCAAAACCGCGCAATTCGTCCGGCAAACGCGGGCTCAGTTCCAGATAACGGTGGTTGACCGTGCGCAGTTCGCAGCTGAGCGTTCCGGCGGGACCGGTGGTTTCAGCGCTGGCATAGGCCGTCATGCTGCGGATCATCGTGGCGCCGTCCGGACGTGGGAAAAGAGCGCAATGGTAAACTCTCCGCCTCGCCTTGCCCAATCCGGCAGGCCCCCAGCCAGGATTCCCCATGAACTCCGTCATCCGCCCCAGCGGCCGCGCCAGCGACCAGCTGCGCGCCGTCACCATCGAACGCCACTACACCCGCCACGCCGAGGGTTCGGTCCTGGTGAGCTTCGGCGACACCCGCGTGCTGTGCACCGCCAGCATCGAGGATCGCGCGCCGGCCTGGCTGCGCGGCAAGGGCGAAGGCTGGGTCACCGCCGAATACGGCATGCTGCCGCGTGCCACCAACACCCGCA
The DNA here is from genome assembly GCF_049994385.1 of Rhodanobacter sp. Col0626. GTDB lineage: Bacteria > Pseudomonadota > Gammaproteobacteria > Xanthomonadales > Rhodanobacteraceae > Rhodanobacter. The sequence continues at coordinate 769,537 of NZ_CP188260.1, read as the reverse complement.
CCCAGCGCGAAGCGGCGCGCGGCGGCCAGGGCGGCCGCACCATGGAAATCCAGCGGCTAATCGGCCGCAGCCTGCGCGCCTGCGTCAACCGGCAGGCACTGGGCGAACGCGTGATCACCCTGGACTGCGACGTGCTGCAGGCCGACGGCGGCACCCGCACCGCGGCCATCACCGGCGCCTACGTGGCCCTGGTCGACGCGGTGAACCTGCTGATGAAGCGCGAGAACCTGAAACGCAACCCGGTCGTCGGCGCGATCGCCGCCGTCTCCGTTGGCATCTACAAGGGACAGCCCATGCTCGATCTCGACTACGCGGAGGATTCCGACTGCGACACCGACATGAACGTGGTGATGAACGACGGTGGCGGCTTCATCGAGATCCAGGGCACCGCCGAAGGCCACGCGTTTCGGCGCGATGAAATGGATGCGCTGCTGGCACTGGCCGAAAAAGGCATCGGCGAGTTGGTCATGGCGCAACGCGCAGCGCTGGCGCAGGTCTGAACCCGATGTCGCGCATCGTCCTGGCCAGCAGCAACCCGGGCAAGCTGAAGGAATTCGGCGCGCTCCTCGCCGACAGCGGCCTTGAGGTCATCACCCAGGCCAGTCTGGGTGTCGACGACGCCGAAGAGACGGGTCTGACCTTCGTCGAGAATGCGCTGCTGAAAGCGCGCCACGCGGCGCAGGCCAGCGGCCTGCCCGCGCTGGCCGACGACTCGGGGCTGTGCGTGGATCACCTGCACGGCGCGCCGGGCCTCTATTCGGCGCGCTACAGCGGCGGCCATGGCGATGCCGTGGCCAACAACGCCAAACTGTTGCGCGAACTCGACGGCGTGCCGACCGAACAGCGCGGCGCGTTCTTCATCGGCGTGCTCGTGTTGCTGCGCCATCCCGAAGATCCGGCGCCGCTGATCGCCGAAGCGCGCTGGCATGGACGCATCCTCACCGAAGGCCGCGGTAGCGGCGGTTTCGGTTACAACCCCGTATTTCTGCCCGAAGGTCACGAGCAAAGCATCGCCGAGATGGACGACGCGTTGAAGAACCGGCTCAGCCACCGCGGCCAGGCGCTGGCACTGCTGCGCGACCGGCTGCACGAACTGCGCGCATGAGCCTGCTCGCGCCACCGCTGTCGCTGTACATCCACATGCCGTGGTGCGTGAAGAAGTGCCCGTACTGCGATTTCAACTCGCACGGCCTGCGCAGCGAACCACCACCCTACGCCGACTACATCGACCACCTGCTGGCCGACCTCGATGCCGACCGGGTCGACTTTGCCGCGGCACTCCAGGACCGCCCGGTCATCAGCATCTTCTTCGGCGGCGGCACGCCGAGCCTGTTCTCGCCGGAGCTGATCGACCGTTTGCTCGACGGCGTGCGCACTCGCCTGCCACTGGCCACCGACGCCGAAATAACCCTGGAAACCAACCCTGGCACGGTCGAGCACGGCCGTTTCGACGGCTATCTGGCAGCCGGCGTCAACCGCATCTCGTTCGGCGTGCAGAGCTTCGACGACGACAAACTGAAACGGCTCGGCCGCATTCACAGTGCCAGCGAAGCGGAGGCCGCGGTGAAATCGGCACAGGACGCGGGCTACACCAATATCAACCTCGACCTGATGTACGCGCTTCCGCAGCAGACCCTGGACGGCGCACTGGCCGACGTGGAGCGCGCCGTGGCGCTGGCACCCACGCACGTCTCGCACTACCAGCTAACCCTGGAGCCGAATACCGCGTTCGCCGCCAACCCGCCGCCGCTGCCCGACGACGACCACGCCTGGGCGATGCAGGAAGCGTGCGAAGCGCGCCTCGCCGCGGCCGGCTACGGCCAGTACGAAATCTCCGCCTACGCACGACCGGGCCGACGCTGCGTGCACAACCTCAACTATTGGCAGTTCGGCGATTACCTCGGCATCGGTGCCGGCGCGCACGGCAAACTCAGCGATGCGACCACTGGCCAGGTGCATCGGCGCTGGAAAACCCGCCATCCGCGCGCTTTCCTGGAAGCCGCCGGCGGTTCCGCGCGCATCGGCGGCGACAACGTCGTCGACGCAACCGAACTGCCATTCGAGTACATGTTGAACGCGCTGCGGCTGATCGACGGCGTGCCGCTGGCCGCCTTCGCCGAGCGCACCGGGCTGCCGCCCGAGCGCATCGCCGCCGCACTGGCCAATGCGCGCCGGCGCGGCTGGCTGCACGATGATCCGCAGCATTTGCACACCACGGCGCTGGGCCAGCGATTCCTGAACGATGTGATCGCCAGCTTTCTCGACTGAGCGCCCGTCGGCCTGCACATGGCATAGCCGCCACAACCGGCATAGACTTGCCCTTTCGGGGGAATACACGGGTTTCTTGCATGGATGTCGAACACGACCGACGTCGTTCGCTTGCGTCGTATCAGGGCGTGCGCTCCAGCAACGGCCGCTGGCCCGTGCGTGCGCAACAGCTGTTCGAGACCAGCTACACACTGTGTGTGGAAGGGCTGCACGGACCGTTGCGACATTGTCTGGGCGAATTCGAACAGCAGTTGTTCGCGCTGGCCGAACGCGCGCGCCGCCCGAGCGAACAGCAGGACTGCTTCGCCAGCCGCCAGCGCGTGCTGCAAGGCCGCGCCACGTTCGAGCGGCGCTTCATGGAAGCGCTGGGCATCGCGCTCAACGACATCGACGCTGCCGCCGCCAAACCGGATGCTGCCCTCGATGCGAAACCATGGCAGTCACTGGAGCTGGTCGACCCCGCCGAGCAGGAGCTCTCGATGGCGCTCGAGCAACTGGGTGCCCGCGGTGAAGTCCGTCACAGCAGCGTGTTGTACGAGCTCGGCTATCGACTGGCGGTACTGATCGGCGCGCCGCCACTGGAGGGCCAGGCTCTGCCACTGGGACCGCACGCGCTGGCGCAGGCATGTCTGCAGGCCAGTGCCGAACTGGAACTTCCGCGGCAGCATCAGCTGCTGTTGCTGCAGCACTTCGATCAATGCGTCATCCAGTCGCTGGCGCCGTTGTACGCCAGCATCAATGCACACTTGCAGGCCGACGGCATCCTGCCGCAGCTGCGCAGCATTCCGATTCCGCGCCATATCGGCAAACGGGCACGCCCGGTCGCCGGCGAAACCACTGCGCTTGCCGAGGAGGCGCAACCCGCCGACAACGCTGCTGCTGCTGCCGCTGCCGCACCCGGCGCCAGTTCCGGCGGCTCGATCGAAGTACTGGAATCGCTGCGTGATCTGCTCGCCCAACGACGTGCCGACCAGGGTGGAACGGGCAATTCCGTCGGACGCGCTGCCAGCGAAGACGAACTGCAGGCGGCGCTCGGCGCATTGCAACAGCATCTGGCCCAGGTCACCGATCATGCCAGCCGCGAGTTGCGCAGCGCCGGACGACTGCGCGAGGAACTGCTGACCCAGCTCAACCTCGGCAAGCCCAGCGGAGCGCCGGCCACCCAGCTGAGCGGCGAACAGGGCGATACGGTGGAGCTCGTCGCCGGCCTGTTCGAGCAACTCGGCCAGCAACTGCAACAGGGCGGCAATGCGCGCCACCTGCTCAGCGAACTGCAACTGCCGGTGTTGCGCATGGCCGTCGCCGATCACGCGTTTTTCGAGAAGCGCGAGCATCCGGCGCGCCAGCTGCTGGACACGGTCGCCGCCGCGGCCAACGACTGGCTCGACGGCAGCGACGACGAAAGCAACCGGCCGCTGGCGAACAAGCTCGAACAACTGGTCAGCCGCGCGAACCAGGAGCCACCCAGCGCGGGCCTGTACACCACGCTCCTGGCCGACATCGAACACCACCTCGCCCTGCTCACCCGCAAGGCGCAAGCGGCCGAACGTCGCCACGTGGAAGCCGCACAAGGTCGCGAGCGGCTGGACCAGGCGCGCCACCGTGCCGGCGAACTGATGGCCGAACGCTTTGCGCAATCGCCCCCACGCGGCCTGTTGCGTGCGCTGCTGGACCGGGCCTGGTCGGACGTACTGGCGCTGACGTTGTTGCGTCATGGCGAGGACAGCGACGCCTTTGGCGCACAGCTGGCCATCACCGACCAGCTGCTCGGCCGGCTGCCCGCGGGCGATCGCGAGAAGTTGCAGGAAAACGTGGAGAACGGCCTGCAGCAGATCGGCATGCATGCCGAGGAAGCCGAGCAGGTCGCGCAACGGCTGCTTGGCGCGGGTACGCCCGATCCCGCGGTGGAGCTGCCCAGCGCCACCGATCTCGCACTGCGCCTGAAACAGCATCAGCGCCTGGGCGAACAACAATCCGTCCCGCGCGAGCCGGTGGCCGCCCATCCTCCAGCCCAGACGCCGGAGCCCAGCCCGCGTGAACGACGGATCGAGCAGCACCTGCGCGACGTGCCGTTCGGCAGCTGGTTCGAATTCATCGATCCGGGCACCGGGCAGATTGTCCGGCGCAAGCTGGCCTGGTACTCGCCCATGTCCGGACGATGCTTGCTGGTCAGCCGCCGCGGCCAGCGCGGCGAGGAGATGAGCCTGGCCCAGCTGGCTCACGAGATCGCCGGAGGTCGCGTATGCGAAGTGATCGAACAGCGCGAGAGCCTGCTCGACCGTGCCTGGCGCAGCTTCACAGGGAGCCTGCGCCAACGTCCGGATGGCGCCAAACACCCCCATGCACCGGAGCCCACTCGCCGATGAGTCCGCATGACAGCAACCAGCGCCGCGCGGAACGCAAGCGCGCCGCCACCAACGCCATCGTCACCGATGTGATCAGCGGCATGCCGCTCGGGCACCTGGGCAATCTTTCCAGCAGTGGCATGTTGCTCATCAGCGAGCGGGAGCCACGCAGCGAAGCGCTTTATCAGGTCAGCCTGAGCCTCCCCGGCAGCGGCCGGTTGCTGACGCAATCGCAACCGATCGAACTTGGCATCCAGGAGCAGTGGCACGAACCCGCGGCCAGCTCCGGCCAGGTCTGGGCCGGTTATCGGATCGTGGCGATTACCGACACCGACGCTGCCCGCCTCGAGAGCTGGCTGGGACAAGCCTGACGCTTCACTGGCAGTGGCGGTGCTTGCGCGGCATCATGGACGCTGCTCTTCCTCCCCTTTTTCATCACGGGCTGTTCCGGCCCTGGGTGCAGCGGCTGCCAGCCGCATGCCATGGCAGCCGACCCGGCCGCAGCACAGCCCGCCGCTGCAGGAGTCTCCATGCACGATCCACTCGCTTCGCTGTATCCGCACCACCTGACCACCGTGCGCGAACGCGCCGACAAGGCGCTCGCCGCGGGCGGCTTCGATCATCTGCTGATCGCCGCCGGTACGCCGTTGCGCAAATTCCTCGACGACCAGGACTATCCGTTCGTCGCCAACCCGCATTTCAAACACTGGCTGCCACTGATCGACGCGCCAGGCAGCTGGATCGCGTACACCCCGGGCAGCAAGCCGAAGCTGATCTTCGTGCAGCCGCGCGACTACTGGCACGTGGTGCCAGAAGCGCCGCATGGTTACTGGGTCGAGCATTTCGATATCGTGATCGTGCGCAGCGCGGCGGAGGCCATCGCGCAACTGCCCGCCGGCAAGTGTGCGGTGATCGCACCCAACCCCGCCATCGACGGCGTCGAGGTCAACAATCCCCAGCCGGTACTCGCCTACCTGCACTGGCACCGCAGCTACAAGACGCCGTACGAACTGATGTTGATGCGCGAAGCCAGCCACATCGGCACGCGCGCGCACCGTGCCGCCGAGGCCGCGTTCCGCGCTGGTGAAAGCGAGTTCGGCATCCACCTGGCCTATCTCGCTGCCGCGAAACAGATCGACGCTGAACTGCCTTACGCCAGCATCGTGGCCTTGAACGAACACGGCGCGGTACTGCACTACACGAACTTCGATCGCGTCCTGCCTGCGCACAGCCGCTCGTTCCTGATCGATGCCGGTGCCAGCGCCGCCGGTTACGCCAGCGATATCACCCGCACCTACGCCGTGCCGCAGGCGGCCGAATTCCAGGCGCTGATCGATAGCGTCGACGCCGCCCAGCGGGGCTTCGTGGCAAAGGTACGTGCCGGCCAGAGCTATCCCGAACTGCACATCCATGCGCACCACGTGCTGGCCGGTGTGCTGCGCGAGCACGGCTTCCTGCGCATGAGCGCAGAGAGCGCGGTCGAATCCGGCGTGACCAGCGCGTTCTTCCCGCATGGCCTCGGCCACCCGATCGGCCTGCAGGTACACGACGTCGCCGGATTCCAGCAGAGCGAACGTGGCGGCATGATCGCCCGTCCGGACGGGCATCCGTATCTGCGCATGACTCGCGTGCTGGAGCCGGGCATGGTGGTGACGATCGAGCCCGGCCTGTATTTCATCGACATTCTGCTGGCCGAACTGCGCAACAAACCCGTCGCCGCCGACATCGACTGGGCGAAGGTCGACGCGTTCCGCCAGTACGGCGGCATCCGCATCGAAGACGACGTGGTGTGCACCGACGATGCGCCAGAGAACCTGACGCGCGACGCGTTCGCGCAGGCCGGCTGAGGCGTCGAACTCTCGTCGTAGCCACCCCGTATACTTGCCGGATCGGAGGTCGACCGACCTCCGCTATCGGCCGGGGGGCGTCCGCAACACATGGAGTCGACGGAAAACAGCATCGACCTGAGTCCGACCCTGATCGTCGAGGACAACGGTCCGATGCAGCAACGCCTGCTCCGGCTGCTGGTGGAGCTGATTGGATCGGACACGCAGATCACCACGGCCGGCAGCATCGCCGCAGCCAAGGCACACCTGGACGAGAACGCCGGCGGCACGGCCCTGGTCGATATCGGCCTGCCTGATGGCAACGGGATCGAGCTGATCGCATGGCTGCATGAGCACCGGCCGCAGCTGACCATCGTGGTGATCTCGGCATACGGCGACGAGGAAACGGTGCTGGCCGCGCTACGCGCCGGCGCCATCGGTTATCTGCTGAAGGAACGCGAGGACATCGAACTCAGCCTGGCACTGCAGAGCATCCAGCGCGGTGGCGCACCGATCGATCCCTTTGTCGCTCGGCGCATCCTGACTCTTTTGCCGGCCGCGCCCCCTGCATCGAGCACACCGGGCGCCCCGGCAAGCGATAACGACCACGCCCTGTCCGATCGCGAAACCGAAATCCTGCATTTGGTGGCACGCGGCTACAGCAACCGCGAGATCGCCGAGATGATCGCGCTATCGCGCTTCACCATCGAGGGCTACACCAAGACGATCTACCGCAAGCTGGCCGTTGGCTCGCGCACCGCTGCGGTGTTCGAGGCCAAGTCACGGGGATGGCTGCATTGAAGTCGCACCAGCGGCAGGCATGGCTTGCATGGCTGCTGCTCTTGCTGGTTACCGGAATATCGCACGCACAAACCGCGACACCAGCCTTGACGATACTCGACCGCGCCGAAGCCGCGCCGTCCGGTTGGAACGCCACCGCGCCACCTGCCAGCGGCTGGGTGCCAGTCAAGTTGATGGACCAATGGAACACCCGCTGGCCGCAACATGACGGCGTGGTGTGGTATCGGCTGCACTGGCACCAGCAGGATGCCGCCGTGCCGCTCGGCTTGCTGCTCGACTACGTCTGCATGGTCGACGAAGTCTGGGTCAACGGCAGTCTGGTCCATCGCGATATCGGCCTGACCGAGCCACTCGCACGCGCCTGGATTGCGCCGCAGTATTTTCTGCTCGATCGACCCTTGCTGCGCGCAGGAGACAACACGCTGCTGGTGCGCATCTCGGGGCTGGCCGCCTACCAGCCCGGCCTGGGCAAGGTCACCCTCGGCGATCCGACGGCGACGCAGGCGTTGTACCGGCACGGGATGTTCTGGCGCTACCACATCCAGTTGTTCGACTTTGCGTTGAGCACCGTATTGGGCGTGCTGTTCTTCATGTTCTGGCTGTTGCGGCGCAAGGAAACGGTGTTCGGCTGGTACGCCGTGACCACGCTGCTCGGCGCAGGCTATGCCTGGAACTACGTAGCGTCGAGCCCGTGGCCGTTCGACAACACCGATGCCTGGGAAGCGATGAACGCCGCGCTGTTCGCCGCCTCGTGTGCTGCTTTCCTGGTGTTCCTGTTGCGCTTTTGCGAGCGGCGCTGGCCACGTTTCGAGCGGGTACTGCTGGTGGCTGCTGCGCTCGCGCTGGCGACGGCCCTGCTGTTTCCCCACTACATGGGCCCGTGGCGCAACGCATGGATCTGGCCAACCGTGATCGTCTACTACGCTGCCACGATACTGTTCCTGTGGCATGCCGCGCGCACGCCACGCGTTGATGTGCGCGTCATGGGTCTGTGCCTGCTGCTGCCCACCCTGGTATCGATCCGCGACCTGGCGGTGTTCCTGCAATGGATCCACAGCAGCAATTACGACCTGAGCGTGCTGACCTCGCCGCTGAGCCTGGTCAGCATGGGCTTTGCCATCGCCTGGCGCTTTTCCACTGCAATGCGTCGCGTGGAAGGCTTCAACGCCGAGCTGCAACAGGAAGTGGAAACCGCCACCGCCCGGTTGTCCGACACGCTCTCGCGCGAACACACGCTGGCGCTCAGCAACACCCGCATCGGCGAACGCCTGAACCTGGTGCGCGACCTGCACGACGGCTTTGGCGGCAGCCTGCTCGGCGCCATCGCCACCCTGGAGCAATCGCCGCCGTCACCGGAAACCACACGCAGCATCGCCACCCTGAAGGAACTGCGCGACGACCTGCGCCTGGTCATCGACACCACCACCCACGAGCAGGGCGCCGACATCATCGGCCTGCTCGCGCCACTGCGCCATCGCTGGAGCCAGCGGCTGGAAGCCGCCGGCATCGACAGCCGCTGGCGACTGGAAGGCCTGGATGACCTGCACCTGGGGCCCGCGCGCAGCCTCGATTTGCTGCGCCTGTTGCAGGAGGCGTTGACCAACGTGCTCAAGCACAGCGGTGCCCGCCGCGTGGATATTCTCGTTGCCTGCGACCCAGGACGCCTGCAAATACAGGTATGCGATGACGGCCGCGGCTTCGACCCGCAAACCCATGGCGCCACGGGTGCCGGCCTGTCCAGTCTGCGCGCCCGCTGCAACCGGCTGGGTGGCGAACTGGCGACGACGACGTCCCCCGGTAACGGCGTCATGCTCAGCCTCGACACCGCCCTGTAATTGCCAAAGCAAGTCATTCCACAGCACAAGAGTCCAAAACGACGATGGCCGGAACGTCGTCTACTCGTCTGAAACGATTTCCAGCTGCGTCGCCATGAGCACCCCGGCCCGCCGTGCCCGATTCAGCGCGTGCCGCACGCTCAGCTCGTCGATTTTCGCGGCACGCCGCGCGTAATCGGCAATCTGGTAACGCAAGTCCGTCACTGGCACGCCATCGATCCACGAGCGTGGTGGCAGCACGTTGCCGTCCTGGCATGCCAGCCGTATCTTGAGCAGCAGCGGCGAATAGCCCAATGGCTTTTCAGCCGGTTCGTTGCAGAAGAAATTGAAGGAGCCACGGTCTGGCTGCGCAGGAAGATCGAAGTCTCTCGCATCTTCGACCTTCAGCATCAATCCGTGTAATTGGCCATATTCGTTGCCGAAGCGTTCGACCGCTAGCCGCACCGTTTCCCAGAGCGCATGCGCGTCGCCATCATGAGGAAATTGCAATTTCACCAGTATTCGCCACAAGGGCTCCATGCCCGGCGACTCGAAACGCAATTGTTTGCTCTGGAGATACGCGGCGAAACCTCCGGCCACGACCATCTGTGCGCCGACCTTCTCCAGCGGGCGCTCCAGGCAAGTCTGCAGCTGCCGCAGATGTTCGGTAAACACCGCACCGTTCTTGGCGATCCAGGCGGCGCGCGCCTGTACCTTCGGCGCCATCCAGTCCGAGAGGAATTTCGCGATCTGTACGCGGCTCGCCATTCGCCGCTCCATCTCGTCATCTACACGCAGATCTTGCGGCAACTCGGGCGGGTTCTTGACAAGCACGGCAAACGCCGCATCGAATTGCTCGCGGATATCTTTATCCAGACGCAAATTATGTGCTTCGACAAATTGTGCGCCGATGCGAAACAGAAGTTCTTTCTCGGCGAAATCATCCAGCTGCCCGATCGTGTCTCGTGATTGTGGCAAGGCGTCCATGCGCTGCATGATGCCCGGGCCGGCGTCAGCCGGCTCGTGAACGAAAATCTTGACAAAGCGATTGATGCGCTTGGGCGCCTTCGCGACATTACCTCCAGGCAAGTAAGCCTCACGGATCATCATGAGGTACTCATTGAGGTAATAGTCACGTGCCGGATAGATCACGCCACTCGCGTCGACACATAGCGCATCCTTCATGGTCAAACGATGCCATTCCTCCTGCGCCGCCGGCTGGTCACGTCGCGGGATGCCAATATCGATCAGCTCGGCCTTGCAATTGGCGTGCTCGCTGGCAACGTCTGCATCCATGCTCACTCCGTCCGGCGCGGACGGCGGCACCGGCACGGCGGCGTCGATTTCGCTCGTGTATGCATGAAAGTCCTCTGCATGATCGATCATCAGTTGCGCGAACTCGATCTGGAACTCCGTCAATGTGCGCAACAATAGATCGTGCACCTTCGCGAACAATTCATACCAGCGCGCCTGTGGCAGGAACGGATTGATGACGACCTGCGTATCCCAGTCGTTCTCACCCTCACCTGGGGTACCAAGCCAGTAATTCAGCGCGCGCCCGCCCTTAAGGAAGAAAATTACCGAAGGCGTGTCGCACTCCTTGTTCAGCCGACCAATCCGGCGCCCGATTTCGGCAATTTTCTCTGCCAGCCACGCCCCCAGCCAGGACATGCGCGAACGATCATGCATCATCGCCGTGAGCTGACTGCTCAAGGCATTCCGTTGATCTTCGCTGACTGTCTCTGATGAGGTGATGCGATACGCCACAAGCAACCGGTACAGGTAGAACGAATCGATCAGATGGTTCATCCGTACGGAAGCCAGTGGATGCGGATCGCGGGCAGGTGGATCGCCGTCCTCAAAGCAGCGAGTCCTCGCACTACTCATGAAGAAGACGTCCTGGATGACCTCCGCCTGGGCATCACGTGCGTTGGCCGGATCGGCCAGTTCCTGCTCGATCGCGCGATGCCGATAGTAGTTTTCCGATGCCTGCAGTGGATGAATCGATGGGGCGCTCCAGGTGAAAGCCTGGTCGTTTTGCGGGGGCCATTCCAGCGACAGGCTGTTTCCCACACGATCCACCGCCACGGCCCCGAGCCGGCGAAGGCTGTCCTGTACCAAGAAAACCCCATGGCGCCGGCTGCACAAGAAACGAAGCCCCGCGCAACGACCAGCTGGACGGTCGATGGCACACACCCAGAGTGCCGATTCGTCGGCAAACGAGTAGACCGTCAGGTAGCGCGAGTCGGACAGAAGGGGTTGACCAACCCATGCAAACAATCGCGCGCACTCGGTGTCGATGCGGCTCGCCGCCCATTCATCGACAGTGTCCCTGAACCACAGATCCCCAGACAGCTTGGCGATAAAGTTGTCCCTGCCGCCCGTGTAGGTAGCACGCTTCACACATGCCTGCTTCGTCATCTCATTGAAGAATGTCGCGGGAGTACTTTCGACAAATTGCATGGGGTTGCTCCTATTGACGCAAGCGGCTCGTACTGGCGAGCCAAGTCTCGACATCCGTGATCTTTTGTCGCGCAACCTCATCCGCCTTGGCGGCCCATCGATCCATGGACAACGTGAAAGTGAAGCGCTGGACGACGAATCGCGACTGCCTGCTTTCGTGAACCACGTTCTTTTTCTTCTCGCGGTCGTAGCGCATCACGGCCTGGCACCAGTGCAGATGGGCCTGCACGTGGGTTTCCGCAACGGCAAGCACGTGCTGGGTGAACATTGTTGCCGAGCCCGAATAAGAACCATCGCCGCCATCGAACACGCTATGCGCCATGGTCATGATGGAACGCGTGACACGATTACGGTCGCGCACATCCATATCCGGCAACAGCGACGCGATAGCCTTGGCCATCGCGTCGCTGTTGCGATAGTCAAGAAGGTTCACGGCAGATTCCGAGCGTGCCGGAGGCCCGTCGAAGAACTGCATGGCATTGAGTCGGTCCAGGTAGAGCTGGAAAGCCAGGTACTCGCCACCCATGTTTGCGAGTGGGTTCCATGTCGATTGAGCCAAGGCCCTGCTCAGCACCGATGTGCAACCGGTTAGCGGGCTCAGCCGGAACGCGGCCACCCATTCGGCGTCAGCTCCTGAAGCCGACGCCTTGACCACGCACCGATCCGCGGCCAACGCCGCCTCGGCCTGCGGCCCGGCAATCATGGAATCGCTCTTGATGCCGTTGATACTCGCACCGATTCCGAGTGAGCCCAGCGGCACCGGGCTCGCGGAGGCGATCCAGGCGCCGATCGATGCATCGGGCACCCATTGAGGGAGGTCACTCATTACCTTTCCTACAACGTGTTCGCATCGGTCAGCCACTCCATGACGCTGGTGATCTGCTTGGCAGCCACCATGCGCGCGAAAATCGGCCAGGAATTGGTATCAAAACTCAGGAGCGCACGATTGACCTTGTAGTCCGCCTGCCGACTGGAGTGCTTGCCGTCGTGCTCGACCATCGACACTTCGCTGCTGTAAATGCCGACACTTACGCCCGTCGCGCCTACCGATACGACCTGTTGGCAGAACACGTTCATGGTTTGATGCTTGTCACTTGTCGCGGTGGCCGAGTGGGCCAGATTCTTCAGGCCTTGCGTGACGCGGTTGCGGTTTTCATCGATGACGCCTTCAAAGAGTTCGACGATCTCGCCGATCAGCTTGTCCCAGTTGTCGGTCTTTTGGTGCAGCGCCTTGTTGTCGGAATAATCGAGATGAAAAAAAGGTGCGTCCATCACCTTCCTTACATAGGCATTGAATTTGTCGGCATTGCCGTCGGTTGCGGGTAATTGCGGGTTGTAGCCGACAGCCTTGCGTGCAAGGCCAAGTACGGTCGTGGCCCCGGTGATGGGATACCGAACCAGCACCTCGGCGATCTTGCCCACATCGCTACCAGCACCCTTGAGTGCATCGTCTCCATCTCTTGCTGCCTGCCGCCCAAAGGACCCGCTGACGACGGCCGCGGCGGGCGCGTTGGCTCCATCGCCATTGGCGAGCTGAGGAAGCAGTACGGATGCATTCAGCCAGGGCCTGACCAGTCCGGTTTCATTCGAATCAAGCCAAATCTGCGCGGCTTCGAGGCGCGTTGCATGTGCGTTCATTGCGGGGCTCCCATGACTGAAGTGAAACGCCACCGGCAACTTCCGACAGCGCATATGTGTTCCGTGCCACAAGAGAAATAGCCTTCAACACGTTGATGCACAATCCCCGAAATCAGGGGTGTGATGTAACTCCATCTGGATCCCCCGAATCATTCGTCTTCCGGCCGCCAAATAATTGCCGCCGAACGAAGGCATGAAACCCGAGATTCGTTTCGCACGTCGACGACGAGCGGATCGCACAGATCGACAATGCTTCCATACGAGGTCTCGATAACCTTGGTCACATGCGATGCGGCTGCAACGGAACTTTGCAATCAACGCAGATGGTGGCGACGCTGGCCTCGTTGCTGATGCTCGGATCAACCGTCACCCTCACGTCCGTCTCCGGCAGACCCGCCGAGGGATTCTTCAATCCGGTGGCGCAGGACAAATTCGTGCACATGGTGAGCGCCGGCTACGTGATGGCGTGACGTTCGTGCTGTCGATCAGTGCGTGGTACCTGCTGCGCGGACGCAACGTGGATGTCGCCAGGCGCTCGATGACGGTGGCGGCCATCACCTGGCGGCCGCGGATGAGCCCGGCACTCATTGGCCGCCCCATCTCGCGACAACGCACGGCAGATTTCCGTCTCGCCGGCCACCCCTGATTTCGGGGGTACCGCCCCATCCACCCCCGAACTAAGGTGACGCCCTTCATGGTGACGCCGTTGGCGCAGCAATCGGCCATGCCGCACACAGGGGAAGAAAGTCGACGTACCAGCGCCTGCATTTCATTTCGGGCCCGCATACGGCGTGGCCGGAAGTCGAGGCGCGCTAGCACGCCACGATCCTGCCGCCGGTCCTGTTCGTCCACTTACACGATCCCAAGCTCTACTCGCGCAGCGTGCGCATCGTTTGATCCCACGCTCCCGGATAGCCAAAGACCATCCTCGCCTTTCCAGCCACTTCCACTTCAACGTTCGCAACACCACGGGGGCAACACCATGAATCGCACTTACTGCCTGGTCTGGAACCGCGCGCTACGCGTGCTGCAGGTGGCCTCGGAATTGGCGCATGCGCCGGTTACGGCGTCGGATGGGACGCCAAGTTCCAGGCGAACATTGGCGCCGCGGCCATTGGCGTTGGCGTGTGCGCTTGCCTTGGGCGGACTCCTTCTGGGTGCCTCGCCACCAGCGTACGCAGATGGCGGCAGGGGCGGCTATTCCGGCGCAGGAGGTGGTGGCACCACCAACAGCACCACCGGCATGGCTTCCAACGGCGGTAACGGCACGCTTGGAGTCAACGTCGGAGCCGGCGGCGGCGGCGGCGGCGCGGGCATCACCGGCGGTTCCGGTGGCACAGGCAGCCCGGAGGGTGAGGGCACTTCGGGTGGCGCCGGTGGTACCGGCGGTAGCGTTGCCATGAACGGCATTGGAGGCAGCGGCATCAATGGTGCGGCCGGCGGAGGGTTTTTCGGATCCGGTGGCGGTGGTGGTGGCGGTGGCGCATTCGGCGCGATCACCGCCACATTTCCGTTGAGCTACAGCACCATCACCGGTGGCAACGGCGGTAATGGCGGCGACAGCAATGGTGGTGGCGGTGGCGGCGGTGCAGGTGGCTACGGTGTATTCATTACCGGTGCCGGCGGAACAAACACCGCAACGATCAACGGCGGAAATGGAGGCAAAGGCGGCAACAGCACAATCGACTTTGCCCAAGGTGCCGGCAATGGCGGCGGTGGTGGCACCGGTGTTTTCTTTGCAAATGGCAGCAATGGAACACTGATCAATACGGGTGTCATCACCGGCGGCCATGGCGGCATGGGTGGCAACGGTGCGGGTGGTTACAGCGGCAACAGTGCTGCTGGAGGGGTTGGCATCGTCACCACCGGTGGCAACAGCATTATCAACAGCAACACCATCAGCGGCGGCCTTGACGGCAGTGGCAGCACCCGCGCTGATGCCGTGTTGTTCGGCGGCACTGGCAATACGCTCAATCTCAAAACCGGATCCAACCTCATCGGCAACCTGGAACTTGCCAACAATGCCGGCGCCACCATCGCCGCGCAAAACAGCGGCATGACGCTCGGCAACAACATCGTGCTCGGCGGCGGCTCCAGCCTGGGGTTCAATGGCAGCACCGCGGGTCTGACCGTGTCCGGTGTCATCTCCGGCAGCGGCGCATTGCAGCAGGTTGGCGGCGGCACAACCGTGCTGACCGGCAACAACAGCTTCAGCGGCGGCATTGTCATCAGCGCCGGTACGCTGCAGATCGGCGACGGAACTGCAAATGGTGCGATTGGCGCGGGCGATGTCACTGACAACGGCGCGCTGGTGTTCGAAAACACTGCCTCTACCACCATCGCCAACAACATCACCGGCATCGGCACGGTGACGCAGCAAGGCACGGGCCTGCTCACCTACATCGGCACCAACACCTACAACGGTGCCACCACGATCCGTGCCGGCACGCTCGCCTTGTCCGGCAGCGGCAGCATCGCCGGCTCCAGCGATGTGACTGTCGCCAGCAATGCCGCCTTCGACATCTCCAACACCACCAACGGTGCGTCGATCGTTTCGCTGGATGGCGCGAGCGGCAGTACAGTGAACCTGGGCACACGGACACTGACACTGACCGGTGCCAGCGGCACGTTCGCCGGCCAGATCATCGGCAACGGCGGACTCACCGTGAGCGGCGGCACGGAAACGCTCAACGGCTTCAACAGCTACACCGGCGCCACCACCATCAACCACGGAGCCACCCTGATCGACCTTACCAGCGTGCAGGCGCTGACCACGACCAACGCGCTGAATCTTGACAACGGCACGCTGCAGCTGACGAATGCCAGCCTGACCACATCGGCACCGGTGACACTCGGCGCTGGCGGCGGCACCTTCAACATCACCCCGACGGGCGGTTCGAGCCGTTACCTGGAACTGGATGGCCTGGTCAGCGGCAACGGCAGCCTGACTTTCACCAGCAACGGTCAGAACACGCTGACCCTGACCAACGGCAACAACAGCTATAGCGGCGGCACCACGATCAACGGTGCCTATCGCACCGCGGTGAGTGCCAACAGCACCGGCGCGCTGGGCAGCGGGCCGGTCAGCGTGGGTGGCGACGGCTCATCTCCGACCAACATCCTGGCGTTCTACGGCAGCGCGACGACGCCGACCAGCGCGGGTTCGCTGGCCATTACCGTCAACGGCACCAGCGATCTGAACTTCGGCCAGTACAGCAGCGCAGGCAACGCCACCATCGACAACCACGGTGCCGCGGCGACGACGAATTTCTACATCAGCAGCGATGCTGGTAACGCCACCATCAACAATACGGGGCAATACGGCACCATCGCGTTCCAGGGCGGCAATGCCGGCAGTGCAGTCATCAGCAACGTTGGCCAAGGGCTTTACACCGCCAAAATCACGTTCGACGATGGCTACGGCGGCAACGGCAATCCGGTGGCTTCCGATCTGGGCAGCGTCAGCATTACCAATGCCAGCGGTGGCACGACCTACCTGTCCGGTCACACCGACGCGGGCAGCGCCGTGCTGACCAACCAGGTCGGCGGCATCATCCAGTTCCAGGCATCATCCACTGCCGCAGGCGCGATCGTGGCGAACGGAGTCGGCGGTGAAGTGGATGTGTTGTATCGCGATGCGACCGCCACCAACCTTTCCATCGGATCGCTGTCGGGCGGCGGCGACGTGGTGCTGGGCAGCAGTTACGACGCCAACTACAACGTGGTGCCGATCACCTTGACCCTCGGTGCATTGAACCGGGATGACGTCATCGATGGCGTGATCTCCGATGTCGACTCCGGCGGCGCCAGTTACGGCGATGCACTGGACAAGCTCGGCAGCGGCACACTGACGCTCAATGGTGTCAATACCTATACCGGCCTCACCGACGTGCAGGCCGGCACCCTGATCGTGGGCGACAGCGCACATGCCACTGCTTCGATCGCCGGCGATGCGCAGGTGGATCAAGGCGCCACCCTGGACGGCCACGGCATGATCGGCGGCGACGTCGATGTCGCCGGCGGCGCACATCTGGCACCGGGCGACAGCATCGGCACACTCACCGTGGGCGGCAACCTGAGCATTGCGCAGGACGCCCGGCTCGACTTCGAGTTCGGAGCACCGGGAGCGAATCTACAGACGGCCGGTACGGGCGACAGCGTGAAGGTCGGCGGCAGTCTCGAACTGGATGGCGCCGTGCTCAACATCACCGACGCAGGCGGCTTCGGACCGGGCCTGTACAACCTGTTTGCCTACGGCGGCAGCCTGACCGAAACCCACGGCGGCATCAGCCTGGGCACGGCGCCTGGAGGCCTTTATACGATCCAGAACCTTACCGCCGACAAACAGATCAACCTGCTCAACATCAGCAGCACGGTGCTGAATTTCTGGAATGCGAACGGTCTGGCCAGTGCGACGCAGATGGGTGGCGGCAGCGGCACCTGGACCATGGCCTCGCCGAACTGGACCGACGCGGCGGGCAGCGTGACGGCAGCGATGCAACCGCAACCGAGCTTCGCCATCTTCGGTGGTGCAGCGGGTGCCGTGACGGTGGACGACAGCGCCGGCAACGTCGACACCACCGGCCTGCAGTTCGCCGGCAACGGCTATGCGCTGACCGGCGATACGCTGACTCTCGTCCGCACCAGCGGCGACGCACCGGTCATCCGGGTGGGCGATGGCAGCGCCGCGGGCGCGGATTATGTCGCCACGATCAACAACGTACTCGCCGGCACCGACGGCCTGACCAAGAGCGACCTCGGCACCTTGGTGCTCACCGCCAGCAACACCTACAGCGATGGCACCACGATTACCGGTGGCACCCTGTCGGTGGCCCGCGACGCCAATCTTGGCGCCGCCAGCGGCGATCTCACCCTGGACGGCGGCACCTTGCAGGTCACCGGCACCGCGTTCAACGGCACCTCACGCGACATCATGCTGGGCAGCCAGGGTGGCGGCTTCGATATCGCCGACACCGGCAACACTTTCACCGTCACACAAGCACTCGACGGAACCGGCGCATTGGTCAAACGTGGTACAGGCACCCTGCTCCTCACCGGTGCGAACAGCTATGCGGGCGGCACCACGATCGACGCCGGCACGTTACGGGGCGACAGCACCAGCCTGCAGGGCAACATCATCGACAACGCCGCGCTGACATTCGATCAGCATGCCGACGGCATCTTCGCCGGCAGCCTCTCCGGCAACGGCACACTGACCAAGACCGGTGCGGGCCTGCTCGTGTTCAACGGCAACAACACATTCAGCGGCAACACCACGGTACAGGCCGGCACTCTGGAAGTGGGTGATGCGAACACGGTTACCGCCTTCCTCGGTGGCGACGTGCAGGTAGCAGCTGGCGGCACCTTGCGCGGACACGGCACCATCGGCGGCAACCTGGTCAATGACGGCACGCTTTGGCCCGGTGGCTCGATCGGCACACTGACCGTACACGGCAACTACACCCAGAACGCCCATGGCGTGTTCAACATCGATGCCCTGCCCAGCGGCCAGACGAGCCAGCTTGTGGTGGGCGGCAAGGCGACCATCCTTGGCGGCAGCACGGTGGTGCTGGCACAGGCGGGCAATTGGGCGCCGCGCACCGATTACACTGTACTCATCGCTACCGGTGGAGTCAGCGGGCAGTTTGCCTCGGCCAGTGCCAGCCTGCCGTTTCTCAATCCGGTATTGAGCTATACAGCCAACGCGGTGAACCTCGCGCTGCAACGCAACGACATCAGCTTCGCAAGTGTCGCGCAGACACCGAACCAACGCGCCACTGCGGCAGTGGCCGATGGATTCGGCTTCGGCAGCGCGGTGTATACCGCATTGACGACGCTTGATGCACCGACGGCGCGACATGCCTATGACCAGCTCTCCGGCGTGATCCATGCCAGCACCCGCAAGGCGCTGATCGACGACAGCCGCTATGTGCGCGATGCCATCGACCGCCATCTGCTGGGCCTCGGCCATGACGTCAACGAAGGTGCGACGGCCGACGGCCTCAGCGTCTGGACCAGCGCATGGGGACACGGCGGACACGATGCCGATGACGGCAATGCGGCCACGCTGCAGGCCAACGGCAGCGGATTGCTGTTCGGTGCCGACCTGCCGCTCGGCAACAGTCGGCTTGGCGTCGTGCTCGGCCATGGCCAGAACTCGACCCAGTCGAACAGCGTAGGCTCGTCGGCGCACGTACTCGGCAACCATGCCAGCCTCTACGGCAGCAGCGCGTTCGGTGCATTCGCGCTTCGCGCGGGCGTGGCCTATGCGTGGCAGGACGTGCACAGCAACCGGACGGTCGCATTCGGCAACTACAGCGACCGGTTGACCAGCCAGCATCATGCGCAGACTGCACAGGCCTATGTGGAAGGCGGTTATCGGTTCGACGTGAGCCTGAATCAGCAACTGGAGCCATTCGTTAACCTGGCACGTGTGCGTGTTCATGACGATGCCCTGCGGGAAGGCGGTGGGGACGCCGCGCTGGCGCTCGACGGCAACAGCACTTCGGTGAACACCGCCACGCTGGGCCTGCGCGACACGCTGGCACTCGATGCTGCCGCCGGCATCCATGCCCACGCCAGCCTTGGCTGGCAGCAGGCCTGGGGTGATCTGACACCAGTCAGTTCGATGCGCTTCGTGGCCGGTGGCGACAGCTTCGCGATCGCCGGCATGCCGGTGGCGCGGCATGCCGTGACCACCGATCTCGGCATCGACTTCAAGCTGGCAAAGAACGTCACCGTGGATGCCAGCTATCTCGGCCAGTTCGCCAGCGGCGTGCGGGACCAGGGCGCACGCATGAGCCTGACCGTGACGTTCTGAGGAAGATCGCATGCCGCGTGCCCGCGATGACGGCGCGGGCACGCGGCATGCTGTTCGCAGCATGTGCAATCCGCGCGCATTGCCGCAGGCTGCGACATTGCTCCGCACGACAGCGTCACGCGACGGGCGTATTCTCGGCGGCATGTGAGGCACGGGGTCACCGCATGTCCCTTTCGTCTGTCGAACCGGATCGCCATGTTCTGCCGCACCGTCCGCTGCGTCGGCTGACGGTGGAGCTGTTTGGCGTCGTTGCACTGAAGATCATGCTGCTGACGCTGATCTGGTGGGTGGCCTTCGCGCCGCAACCGAAACCCGATGTCAGCCCGGATGCGGTTGCGCACCGGCTGGCACCGACATCGCAAACCCCGACCGAAGGCCACCCATGATCATCGATGCCGATGTCGTCACGCTGTCGCGCCTGCAATTCGCGCTGACCGCGCTTTACCACTTCCTGTTCGTGCCGCTGACACTGGGACTGGTATGGATCCTCGCCATCATGGAAAGCGTCTACGTGATGACGGGGCGCGAAGTCTGGAAGCGCATGGTGCAGTTCTGGGGCGTGTTGTTCGGCATCAATTTCGCGATGGGCGTGGCCACCGGTGTGACGATGGAATTCCAGTTCGGCATGAACTGGGCGTACTACTCGCATTACGTGGGCGACATCTTCGGTGCTCCGCTGGCGATCGAGGGACTGATGGCATTCTTCCTCGAAGCGACGCTGATTGGCGTGTTCTTCATGGGCTGGGATCGCATCTCGCGCATCAAGCACCTGCTGGTGACCTGGTTCCTGGCGTTGGGCACGAGCCTGTCGGCGCTGTGGATTCTGATCGCCAACGCATGGATGCAGCATCCGGTAGGCTCCGAATTCAACCCGGCGACGATGCGAATGGAAGTGACCTCGTTCTCCGAGGTGTTCTTCAATCCCGTGGCACAGGAGAAATTCGTGCACACGGTGAGTGCCGGCTATGTGCTGGGTGCGATGTTCGTGCTGTCGATCAGTGCGTGGTACCTGCTGCGCGGGCGCAACGTGGATTTCGCCAAGCGTTCGATGACGGTGGCGGCGAGTTTCGGCCTGGCCGCATCGCTGTCGGTGGTAGTGCTGGGTGACGCCTCCGGTTACACCGTGTCGCTGAACCAGAAAATGAAGATGGCGGCGATCGAGGCGATGTGGCACACCGAGCCGGCACCTGCCTCGTTCACGCTGATGGGGCTACCGAACGTGCAGCGGCGCACTACCGACTACGCGGTGAGAATCCCGTGGGTGATGGGCCTGATCGGCACTCGGTCGCTTGACGAAACCATGCCCGGCATCGCCGAACTGGTGGACGCTGCCAAGGGCCGTATCGGCACCGGCATCCAGGCCTACGACGCGATGCTGGTGCTGCGCCAGGACAAGGACAACGCGCAGGCAAAGGCCACGCTCGCGGCGCACGACAAGGACCTGGGCTACGCGCTGCTGCTGAAGAAATACGTGGACGATCCGCGCAAGGCCACGCCGGCGGATATCCAGAAGGCGGCCGACTCGACGATCCCGAACGTGCCGGTGCTGTTCTGGGCGTTCCGCATCATGGTCGGCTGCGGCTTCTACTTCATCGCGCTGTTCGCGTTCTCGTTCTGGAAGGCCGGCACGCGCAAGCTGGACACGCAGCGCTGGTACCTGCGGCTGGCCCTGTGGAGCCTGCCGCTGCCGTGGGTGGCGATCGAACTGGGCTGGATCGTGGCCGAGTATGGCCGCCAGCCATGGGCGATCGAAGGTGTGTTGCCGACTGCGCTGGGGGTGTCGTCGGTCAGCGCCGGACAGGTGATGACCTCACTCGGCGGCTTCCTGCTGTTTTACACCGCACTGGCGATCGTCGACGTGACCTTGATGCGAAAGTTCATCCGCAAGGGACCCGACGGGCTGGGTATCTGGCCGCAGGTCGGAGCCGATCCGTCGCACCGCCCATCGATGCAGGACTAGGAGCGCGCCATGTTCGACTACGCCACGCTGCGGGTGATCTGGTGGGCCCTGCTCGGCACGCTGCTGATCGGTTTCGCGATCATGGACGGCTTCGACTTCGGCGTCGCCGGCCTGTTGAAGATCCTCGGCCGCGACAACGAGGAGCGACTGGTGCTGCTGGAAGGCATCGAACCGACCTGGGAAGGCAACCAGGTGTGGTTCATCCTTGCCGGTGGTGCCACGTTTGCGGCCTGGCCGATGCTTTATGCGGTGTCGTTCTCCGGCATGTACCTGGCGATCGCGCTGGTGCTGCTGGCCTTCATCCTGCGCCCGGTCGGCTTCAACTTCCGCGGCAAGATCCACGATCCGCGCTGGGCTTCACTGTGGGACTGGGTGCTGACCGGGTCGGGCCTGGTGGTGATGCTGGTCGCGGGCGTGGCCTTCGGCAACCTGTTCCTGGGCTTGCCGTTCCAGTTCGACGGCGACCTGCGCATGAGCTGGCATGGCGGTTTCTTCGACCTGTTGCATCCGTTCGCGCTGCTGTGCGGACTAGTGTCGCTGAGCATGCTGCTGGCCCATGGCGCGTGCTGGGCGGCGCTGAAAGCGGACCACGTGATCGCCGCGCGCGCGGTGACGATCGCCCGCTGGATGACCCTGGTGTTTGCCGCGCTATACGTGCTGGCAGGCGTATGGCTGGCCTACGGCATTCCCGGTTACGCGGTGGCCGGTCCGGTGGTGACCGATGGCGTGTCCAATCCGCTGTACAAGCAGGTCGCTTACGGCGGCAGCTGGTTTGCCGGCTACATGCAATATCCGTGGTTCTGGATCGCGCCGTTGTTGGCACTGATCTCCTCGGTCTGCGTGCAGGCCCTGATCGGCCGGCGCAATATCACCGGCTTCATCGCCAGCGGCCTGATGGTGGGCAGCACGATCGCATCGGCCGGTTTTGCGTTGTTCCCGTTCCTGCTGCCCTCGCGTCTCGATCCGCGCTCCAGCCTCACCGTGTGGGACGCCTCGTCCAGCCGTGGCACCTTGCAGCTGATGTTGCTGGTCACGGCGGTGTTGTTGCCGATCGTCATCCTCTACACGAGCTGGGTGTATCGGGTGATGCGCGGACGGGTCACGTTGGAACAAATCCGCAAGGCGCACGGCGGCTATTGAATGGCGACGGCGTCGCTCCCGCAATTTCGCTGACCAGAGGGTTTATCGACATGTGGTATTTCTCATGGATCCTCGGGCTTGGGCTGGCCTGCGCCTTCGCGATCCTCAATGCGATGTGGTACGAAGTGCACGCTACCGATGAGGCGAATCGACAGCGCGACGATGCGGAACTGCCCGACGAGTTGAGCTAGCGCGCGGCCAACAGCGCTTCGATCGCCTCGGCATCCTTTGGCACCGCGGCGGTAAGCACTTCGTTGCCGTCGCGGGTCACCACCACGTCGTCCTCGATGCGGATGCCGATGCCGCGCCAGCGCTCGGCGACGGAGCGGTCGTCCGGCGCCACGTACAGGCCCGGCTCCACGGTCAACACCATGTCCGGTTCCAGCAGGCGCGACTCGCCGTCGACGCGATAATCGCCGACGTCGTGCACGTCCAGTCCTAGCCAGTGACCGGTCTTGGCCGGAAAGAAGCGCTGGTAGCTGCCCTCGGCAATCGCCTTGTCGGCACTGCCCTTGAGCAGACCGAGCTCGCACAGGCCCTCGGCCAGTACACGCACAGCCGCGAGGTGCGCGGCGTTGAATGGCCGGCCCGGCCGCACTTCATCGATCGCCGCCAGCTGCGCTGCCAGCACTACCTCATACAATGCACGCTGCTCGCGGCTGTAGCGACCGTTCAGCGGAAACGTGCGGCTGATATCCGACGCATAGCAGTCCAGCTCGGCGCCGGCGTCGATCAGCAGCAGATCGCCATCGCGCAACGCTGCGCGATTGCTCTGGTAGTGCATCACGCACGCGTTGGCGCCACCGGCGACGGTGGCTGAAAACGCCGGCACCGCACCGCGGCTGCGAACCACCCGCAACAGTTCCGCTTCGACCTCGTACTCGAGTCGCCCCGGCGTGGCAATCTGCATCGCGGCCAGATGCGCATCCACCGCAATCGCGGCGGACGCGCGCATCAATTTCAACTCCGCGCGCGACTTGTACAGTCGCAAGTCGTGCAGCAGGTGGCCGAGGGCCACGAATTCCTTCGGCACCACTCCGCCACCCCGCAGCTGGCGCAGTCGGCGCATCCAGCCGAGCAGTTGCGCGTCGAATTCGGGCTCGCGGCCGAAATGGCAATACACGCGGCCGCGGCCCTCGATCATGCCGGGCAGGATGTCGTCGATATCCTCGATCGGAAACGCGTCATCCATGCCGTAGTCGGCCACCGCGCGCTCGGTACCGATCGACGGACCGTGCCAGCGCTCGCGCGCCGGATCATGTTCGCGGCAGAACAGCACCACCTCGCCGTGCTTGCGTCCCGGCAGCAGCGCCAGTACCGCGTCGGATTCGGGAAAGCCGGCCAGGTAATGGAAGTCCGAATCCTGCCGATACGGCCACGCCGCATCGGCATTGCGCATGCGTTCGGGTGCGGCGGCGACCAGCAGTACGGCGTCTTCGCCGGCCATCTGCATCAGTTGGTGGCGACGGCGCGCGAATTCTTCCGTGGCAATCGCCAGCGCGGCCAGCTTCGGCACCGCGGGAATCAATGCAGGGTGTCGCTGGCTGATGGATCCGCTGCAGTGCACTCGGTGTGCAGCAGCAACGCAGCGACCCTTACGAACTCCTGCACTTCGATCAGCGCGTCCTCGTCCTCGGTCTCATCGCCGAAATCGAAAGACGAAGCCGCGACCGTACCAAGGTCGCGCAGGATTTCCTGCGCCTCGTCCGACAGGTTCGCATGCGCCGAGGTGCCGGCAAGCCCGAAGCCACCGAGGAAGCCGCGGCACCAGTCGACCATGGCCTCGGCGCGCTCGGCCAGCGGGCGGTCATCTTCCGGCAACAGCGGTTGGAAGCCGAGTTCCGGGTCCGCCAGTTCGGACGCGCACTGTCTGGCCAGGCGCTGCAGCAGAGCCAGATCCTCCGGCGATGGATCGGTCGCCTCGCCGTCGAGCTGTAACGCCGCCAGCACGGATGTGCCGCGCAACGAGCCGCCGCCAGCCAGGTAACCGCACAGCGAGCCGTGCAGTTCGCTGGCTTCGGTGCCCAGGCGCAGGCGCATGATCAGCGCGTCGATATCGTCGTGGCCCACAAGCCCGGTAGCCGTCATGGCGATGCTCCTTCAAGGGAATGCCGGTCAGTTTAATGCAGTAGGCGGGCCCGCCATCCGCATGGCTGCCGGTCGGGCTGATTTCCGCTGGTGTCCTGTTATAGTTTCGAGCATGAGCACGCCCGACCCCGTTTCGTCCGATCACGCCACATCCGATCCGGTCCATCAAGAGTTGGCCGCATTGGGCCGGCAGCTTGATCGCCTGCTCGATACCGTACGTCGGCTCAACGAGGAAAACCGCAGTCTGCGCCAGAGCCAGGAACAGTTGTCCGGCGAGCGCGCTGGCTTGCTGGCGCGCAACGAACAGGCCCGCAGCCGCGTCGAGGCAATGATCCAGCGGCTCAAATCGCTAGAAAGCAACGGCTGATAGAAACCATGTCCAGCAGTGAACCTGTCGCGCTGCGACTGATCGACCGAGAATTCCTGATCGCCTGCGCGCCGGAAGAGCGCGACGGGCTGCTCGAGGCCGCCGGTTTCCTCGATCGCAAGATGCGCGAACTGCGCGCGAACGCCAAGGCGCCGAGTTTCGAGCGGCTGGCGGTGCTCACCGCCATCAGCGTGACGCACGAATTCCTCAGCCTGCGCAAACAGCATGACAGCCAGGAGCAGCGTCTCAGTGACGGCCTTGCCGCGTTGCGAAGCAAGCTTGATGCCGCTTTCGACAGCGAGCCGGTCAAACGCTGAGCCGGAATCGCTGCATGAACCGGATCGTCCGCCGGCAGTAGCGCATTGCAGGGCAAACGCCTAAAATCAGAGCCGGCGTTTTCTGCGATGTTCGCCAGCACACTCTTACATTTGCCTTGTTCCTACATACGGCCCCGGGTCGGCTTCACATCGGCTGTTGTGCATGTCCGCCACGTGCGGAAAGCCTTGAGGCCATGTAGCCCTCCCACCTGATCCATCTTGGATCAAGGTCGTTTGGTGTGCAGCGGCATCGCGGTTTACGCCACCTCATTCCCGCCCCGTTCGTCCCGCGACGAACGGGGCGAATTACGACGGAGCTACGCGAAACGTGGACGCCACCGCCCAACGCCGCGAGCTGCGCCAGAGCCTGGCCGAACGTCGCCGTGCGCTCTCCCCGCCCGAACGCATGGCCGCTGCACAGGGCCTGCGCCGCAGCCTGGAACAGCTGCCCGAATACCTCACCGACGCTCGCGTGGCCGGCTATTGGGCCAGTCATGGCGAGTTGCCTTTGAATCTGGTGATCCCGCCGCTGGCCATCCGTGGCCAGCAGTTCCTGTTGCCGGTGATCGGCCCGGGCCGGCAGCTGCGTTTCGCGCCCTGGCAATCGGGCGACGATGTGCAGCCGAACCGCTACGGCATCCCCGAGCCGGTCGAACCCGGGGAACTGCTGGAACCGTTCCAACTGGACCTGGTGTTCGTGCCATTGCTCGGGTTCGATCGTCGCGGCAACCGGCTTGGCCACGGCGGCGGCTATTACGACCGCAGCTTCGCCTTCCTCAACGACCAGGTGCGCCCGACCGAGCCGCTGCTGATCGGTATTGCCTATTCGTTTCAGGAGTTGCCGCAGATCGACGAAGAGACGTGGGATGTCCCGCTCGATTTCGTCGCCACCGAGCGCGAACTGATCGACTGCACCACGTCCGATCCTCACCACGAGACAGGCGCATGAAACACTGGCTGATGAAATCCGAACCCGAGGCGTTCTCCATCGACGATCTCAAGCGCAAGCGCATCGAGGCGTGGGACGGCGTGCGCAACTATCAGGCACGCAACTTCATGCGCGACGGCATGCGTCCCGGCGACAAGGTGTTTTTCTATCATTCCAACTGCGCCGAACCAGGCATTGTCGGTATCGCCGAAGTGGCGGGCGACGCGTACCCGGATCCGAGCCAGTTCGATAGCAAGAGCAAGTATTTCGACCCGAAGAGTTCGCGCGAGGAGCCGCGCTGGATGCTGGTTGACGTGAAGTTCGTGAAGAAGCTCAAGCGCACGATCACGCTGGACGAGCTGAAGGGCCACGAGGCGCTGGAAGACATGGCGCTGCTGCGCAAGGGCAACCGCTTGTCGGTGATGCCGGTGGCCGCCGGCGACTGGCGCTACATACTCACGCTCGAATGATCGCGCCCCGTCGCTATTTACCGACCCACTGGACAGCCCCATGAGCAACGTCAACGAAAAACGCCAGGCCGGTGAGGCCGCGATCCGCTACGTCGAGGACGGCGCCATCGTCGGCGTCGGCACCGGTTCCACCGTCGCCTTCTTCATCGATGCGCTGGCCGATCTGAAAGATCGCATCCAGGGCGCCGTCTCCAGTTCGGAACAATCCACTGCGCAGTTGAAGAAGCTTGGCATCCCGGTGCTCGACCTCAACGCCGCCGGCCCGCTGACGATCTATGTCGACGGCGCCGACGAGTGCGATCCTTACAAGCGGCTGATCAAGGGCGGTGGCGCCGCGCTGACGCGCGAGAAGATCGTGGCGGCAGCGAGCGAGAAGTTCGTCTGCATCATCGACTCCAGCAAGCGGGTCGACCTGCTCGGCAAGTTTCCGGTGCCGATCGAGGTGATCCCGATGGCGCGCAGCCTGATCGGCCGCGAGATCGTCAAGCGCGGCGGCCAGCCAGTGTGGCGTGACGGCGTGGTCACCGACAACGGCAACTGGATCATCGACGTCCATGGCTGGCAGATCGCCGATCCGGCCGCGCTGGAAAGCGAACTCAACCAGCTACCCGGCATCGTCACCGTTGGCCTGTTTGCGCGGCGGCCGGCGGATGTGGTGGTGATCGGCGACCGGGAGATGTGATTCGCTACGCCACTGCGTTCATGAAAAACGGCCCAAGCGGGCCGTTTTTTGTTTCAGATGGCAACCTGCCTATTGCGCCGGCCGTGGCTTCAGCCCATCGCGGAAGCGCAGGTGCCGGGCCGAATGGCGCGCCTCGCGCAGGCGTCGTCCGTGCGCCGCCAGGATGTCGCCGCGGGTGATGATGCCGATCAGCTTGTGCGGATCATCCTTGCTCACCACCACCAGCCGGCCCACGCTCTCGGCGACCATGTGATCGGCCGCTTCGCGCAGCGAATGGTTTTCGTTGACCGCGATCGGCGGCCGCGTCAGCAGGTCGCCCAGGGTCAGGGTGTAGTGCCATTGCGGATCCAGCAGAGTGCGACGGGTCAGCACACCGCGTACACGACCGTGCTCGTCCACCACGGGATAACCCTGGTGCTGCGTTTCCGGCAATTCTTCGGTGAGCCAGCGGCGTACTTCGGCCAGCGCCTGCGTGCTGTTCAAGGTGATCACGTCACGCACACAGGCTTCGCCCACGCCAACCTGGTCGAGATAGTCGGCCACGTATTCGGACGGCACGCGCACGCCGCGGCGCACGATCTTCTCGGTCATGATGGTGTTGCGCATCATCAGCGCCGAAATCAGATAGGCCGCGGTGCAACCACCCAGCAACGGCAGCAGACCGGCTGGCTGGCCGGTGGTTTCGAAGGCGAATACCACCGCGGTGAGCAACGCACGCGAGGCGCCGGCGAAGATCGCCGCCATCCCGACCAAGGCCGCGATGCGCGGATCCACCCCGAACTGCGGCGCGACCGTGGCGATGCCGATGCCGACGAGCGCACCCAGCGCACCGCCGATGGTGAACAACGGCGCCAGCGTGCCGCCAGAGGTGCCGCTACCGAGCGCGATCGACCACGACAGGAACTTCATCACGCACAGGAATGCCAGCGCGGCGAGGGTCAACTTGCCGTTGAGGATGTTCTCGATGTTGGTGTAACCCACGCCGAGCGTCAGCGGTGCGAAGTAACCGACCACGCCGACCACTACGCCGCCGATCGCCGGCCACCACATCCAATGGATCGGCAGCTTCTCGAACCAGTCCTCGATGCCGTAGACGAGCCGCGTGGTCCATACGCTGACCACGCCGATCAACGCACCGATCATCACGTACAGGAACAACGCCATGCCGCCGGGCGAGGCCAGCACCGGCATCTGGAATACCGGCGTGGAGCCCTGCAGCATGTAGCGCACGCCGGTGGCGGCGACGCAGGCCAGCGCCACCGGAATCAGCGAGCGCGGCCGCAATTCGAACAACAGCAGTTCCACCGCCAGCACCACCGCCGCGATCGGCGCCGAGAAAACCGCTGCCATACCGGCCGCCGCACCTGCCGCCAGCAGCACCTTGCGCTCGCTGCCGGTGACCTTGAGCACCTGGCCGATGAACGATCCCAGCGCGCCGCCGGTGGCGATGATCGGGCCCTCGGCACCAAACGGGCCGCCGGTGCCGATCGCGATCGCCGAGGAAATCGGCTTCAGGAAGGTGATCCGCGGCGGGATCTTCGACTCGTTCAGGAGCACCTGCTCCATCGCCTCGGGAATGCCGTGGCCGCGGATCGCGCGCGAGCCCCAACGAGCCATCACGCCCACGATGAGGCCACCGGCGACCGGGATCAGCACCACCCACCAGCCAAGATGTGGCACGGCGTCCGCCGGCGAGGAAAACGCGGTCGACCAGCGACCATAGAACGCCAGGTTCGTCACCACGCCGATCAACGCGGTCAACAACCTGGCGATCAACGCGGCCAGTACACCCAGCACAATCGACACTGCGGTGATCCGCAGTACCCGTCGATCCACCAGCGTCGACCGGCGCGGCATGCGTGCCGAATCCAGGCTCAGACCCATCGTCGGTGCCAGCGGCAACGCGTCGGTACTGCCCTCGGTTCGCACGGCCGGGCGGCCCGGATCGTTTTCGCTCGCAGTCATGAATCCACCCTCGGGGCCAAAGGCGGAAATTTTACTCTTGTGCAGTGCAGAACCGAAGGCCAAGTGTGCGGCGTCGTTGCATGCATATTCTGGTTACACGCGGACCCTGGCAAACGCGCAGCCGGTCCACCAAAAACGAAAAAGCCCGCCGAAAGGCGGGCTTTTTGGGATCGCATCATCCCGCATCGCGGGATATCGGGATCGGGATGTGGCAGCCCCGGATGGATTCGAACCACCGATGCCTGAGTCAGAGTCAGGTGCCTTACCGCTTGGCTACGGGGCTATGAAGCTTGGATTAGCGCTTGGAGAACTGGGTAGCGCGACGTGCCTTGTGCAGGCCGACCTTCTTGCGCTCGACCTCACGGGCATCGCGGGTCACGAAACCAGCCTTGCGCAGCGGCGACTTCAACGTCTCGTCGTACTCGATCAGCGCGCGGGCGATGCCCAGGCGGATCGCGCCGGCCTGACCGGTGATGCCGCCACCGGCGACCGTCACCTTGATGTCGAACTTGCCGGTGCTCTCGGTCAGCTCAAGCGGCTGGCGCACGATCATGCACGAGGTCTCGCGACCGAAAAACGCCTCGAGCGTCTTGCCGTTGACTTCGATCGCGCCATTGCCTTTGCGCAGGAACACGCGAGCGGCGGAGGTCTTGCGGCGGCCGGTGCCGTAATTCTGCTGGATAGCCATCATGATTCCTTAGAGTTCCAGCGCCTGCGGCTGCTGTGCGGTATGCGGATGCTCGGCACCACCGTAGACCTTGAGCTTGCGATACATCTCGCGGCCCAGCGGATTCTTCGGCAGCATGCCCTTGACGGCGATTTCGATCACGCGCTCCGGGTAGGTCGCCAGCAGGTCCTTCAGACTGGTGGTCTTCAGGTTGCCGATGTAACCGGTGAAGCGGTGGTACTTCTTGTCGTTCAGCTTGGCACCGGTGACATGCACCTTCTGCGCGTTGATCACCACGATATAATCGCCGGTGTCGCAATGCGGGGTGTATTCCGGCTTGTGCTTGCCGCGCAGACGACGGGCGATTTCAGTCGACAGGCGACCGAGCGTCTTGTTCGTGGCATCGACCACGAACCAGTCGCGCTTGACGTTGTCTGCATTGGCGCTAAACGTTTTCATTTCAGAATACCTGTCTGCCGCCGTGAGGCGGTACGCATAATCGGTGGATCAAAGGCGCGAGATGATAGCGGAGCTGTCATCCCTGGCGCAAGCCCACCGACCGGCGGGCTGTGAGCTGGCAATGATAGCATGACGACCATGCCGCTTGAAAAGTCCCCCATGCGCGCGCCGGCAGGCCGCATTGCCGAGCTGGCCGACCAATGCGTGCAATGCGGGCTGTGCCTGCCAGTCTGCCCCACCTACGCGCTGGACCGGAACGAGGCGGAATCCCCGCGCGGGCGCATCGCCATCGCCTCTGCGCTGGCACGCGGCCTGGCCGACCCCACCGCGGAACTGCGCGACCATCTGGATCACTGCCTGGGCTGCCTGAATTGCGAGAAGGTCTGCCCGGCCCACGTACAGTACTCACAATTGCTGGTCGAGACCCGCGCCATGCTCGGTCCGTCGGCGCGACGACCCCGGTTGTTGCTGGCGCTGCTCAGCCGCCCGGCGTGGCTGCGCACGCTGCGACGGCTGGGCGACCGGGTGGCGCTGCCACGCTGGAAAGACTGGCTGGCACGACGATTGCCCGCTCTTTCGCCATGGCGTGCCGCCCTGCGCAGCCTGCCGGCCACGACGCCGACCGCGCACTTCCAAAGCTCCCGGCCAGGCGGCAACCGGCCGCGCCTGGCACTGTTTCCCGGTTGCGTGGCCAGCGTCGACGATGCCGAGGCACAGCAGGCCGCGATCACCTTGCTGCAGGCAGTCGGCTTCCAGGTCAGCGTGCTGCCTGCGTTCTGCTGTGGTGCCATGGACCTGCACGGCGGCGCGACAGCGCCGGCGGAACAGGCCGCCGAGAACGTGCGTCGGGCCTGGACGGCCAGCGGTGCGACGGAACTGCTTTCGGTGACCCCCGGTTGTCTCGGCACCCTGCGTCGCGCCCTGCCCGGCGTGGATGTGCTCGATCCGGTGCAGTTGCTGGCCACCTACGCCGAATCGTTGTGCTTCCGTCCGCTGGCGCAGCGGGTGGCACTGCACCTGCCCTGCACGCAGATCAACGTGGCGCGTACCGATGCGGACGTGTTGCAGTTGTTGCGTCGGGTGCCCATGCTCGAGGTGACGCCATTGCCGCGACCGCCGCACTGCTGCGGGGCGGCGGGCAGCCACCTGCTGGAATTTCCCGCACGCGCTGCGCAACTGCGCGACGCCACGCTGCAACACGTCGCCGCACTGGAACCGCGGGAGCTGTTGTCGTCCAATATCGGATGCCGATTGCATCTGGCTGCCGGCAGCGACCGGCACGGACGAACCTGGCCGACACGGCACCCGTTGACCCTGCTCGCCGAACAACTGATACCTGCCCACTGAAACAGGAAAGCTAAATGAACGTGCGCACGCTGAGCCCATTCGATCGCCTGCTGGCCCGTTGCGAACGCGCGCTGGAAGCGATCGCGGGCTCGCCGCAGGCATCCCGCCTCTCACCCGCCGCCAACATCGCCGAGGCCGAGATGGATGACGCCGAACGCCGCCACGCCGCCGGCCTGATGCGCATCAACCACACCGGCGAGGTGTGCGCGCAGGCGCTCTATTTCGGCCAGGCTGCGCTGGCGCGCGACGTCGACAACCGCCAGCACCTGTTGCAGGCAGCCGCCGAGGAAACCGATCACCTGGCCTGGTGCGCCCAGCGCCTGCAGCAACTGGACAGCCGCCCCAGCCTGCTCAATCCGCTGTGGTACGCCGGCAGCTACGCCATCGGCGCGGCCGCTGCGCTGGCCGGCGACCCGGTCAGCCTGGGTTTCGTGGTCGAGACGGAGCGTCAGGTGGAAGCACACCTGGCCGAACATCTGGAAAAACTGCCCACGCAGGACGAACGCTCACGCGCCGTGTTGAACACGATGCAGGCCGACGAGATCCGCCACGCCGAAGCCGCCCGGCAACGCGGCGGCATCGAACTGTCGTTTCCGCTGCCGCAACTGATGCACATCAGTTCGATGGTGATGAAGACCGTGGCCTACCGTCTGTAGGAGCGACTTCAGTCGCGATGCTCTTGTTTGTCAGCCTCAAAAAGAAGGGGCATCGCGACTGAAGTCGCTCCTACAGGGTGGCGGTCCACAAGGAATGGCCCCATAAAAAAAACCCGCCTTTCGGCGGGTTTTTCGTCACATCAGGTTGCGGCCGTGGAACAGCTCCTCGATCTCGCGGCTGACCAGCGATTCGATGCGCTGGCGCTCCTTGAACGAGAGGTCGTCGGCGTGCGACTCGAACAGATAGGTATCGAGGTCGAAGTCCTTGATGTGCATCTTCGTGTGGAACATGTTTTCCTGATACACGTTCACGTCGAACATCTCGTACTTCTGGCGGATGTGCTTGGCCAGGTAGTCCTGCACCGAGTTGATCTTGTGGTCGATGAAGTGCTTCTTGCCACGCACGTCGCGAGTGAAGCCGCGCACGCGGTAGTCGCACACCACAATGTCCGACTCGAAGCTGTCGATCAGGTAATTCAACGCCTTCAGCGGCGAGATCACGCCGCAGGTGGCCACGTCGATGTCGGCGCGGAAGGTGGCGATGCCGTTGTGCGGATGCGTTTCCGGGTAGGTGTGGACGGTGATGTGGCTCTTGTCCATGTGCGCCACCACCGCACCGGAAATGGTGTCGCGGCCGAGCTTCTCGACCACCGGCTCCTCGGAGATCAGCATGGTCACCGAGGCGCCCTGCGGATCGTAGTCCTGGCGCGCGATGTTGAGGATGTTCGCGCCGATGATCTCGGCCACGTCCGTCAGGATCTGGGTCAGCCGGTCGGCGTCGTACTGCTCATCGATGTATTCGATGTAGCGCCGACGCTGATCCTCGGACACGGCATAGCAGATGTCGTAGATGTTGAAGCTCAACGCCTTGGTGAGGTTGTTGAAACCCTGCAGACGCAGACGGGGAAGTGGCTTGACCACAGGCGGCTCTCCATGACCGGGTTTCGGCCAGCAGTAGAGGCGGGTTAGCGACAAGGGTCCCCGCGGAATGGTGTGGAGCGCAGGCATATAGCCTGCACGACCCTTGTGAAAGGGATGCGATAACCTCATCGCATCCGCAAGACCGCGAAGTATGCGGCAAAAAGAAGAGAAATTGAACCTGCGGCAAGGCGCTTATGTTTGCCATAATGCCGGGCTTACAAGGGGGTTGCGTAATGGCATGCCGCGTTCGCGGCGATCGCCACCGCAACCCACCATCTGTCGGGGGTCATCGTGGCGCAACTCAAGTACCAGCTTCAACAGGCTTTCGAACGCTCGCAAGCTCCGCTCGGCTTCGCACCTGACCCAGCCGCCATGGAGCGCTTCCTGGGGCTGTGTCATCGCCGCCGCTATCCGGGCAAGACCGCGATCATTCGTCCCGGCGATCCGGCCAACACGTTGTATTACGTGATCGATGGCTCGCTCGCGGTGTGCACCGAGGACGAGCAGGGGCGCGAGTTGATCCTCGCCTACATCAGCCGCGGCCAGTTCATCGGCGAAATGGGCCTGTTCGTGGAACAGGCCCAACGCGAATCGATGGTGCGTACGCGTACCCCGTGTGAAATGGCCGAAATCAGCTACGAGCGCCTGTTCCAGCTGATGGAAGGCCCGCTGCGCGAGGAATGCCCGAAGATCCTGTTTGCGATCGGCGCCCAGCTCACCAACCGGTTGCTGCGCACCTCGCGCCAGGTCAGCCGGATGGCCTTCATGGACGTCACCAGCCGCATCTCGCGCACCCTGCTCGATCTGTGTCAGGAACCGGACTCGATGACCCATCCGGAAGGCACGCAGATCCGCATCTCGCGCCAGGAAGTGAGCCGCATCGTCGGCTGTTCGCGTGAAATGGTCGGTCGCGTGCTCAAGCAGCTGGAAGAACAGCGCATGATCGACGTCTCCGGCAAGACGATAGTGGTGCGCGGCACCCGCTAGGCATCCTGGGTGCGCTTGCGCGGCCTTGCCGCCGGCGCGCCCTTCGTCGCATGGATCATGTAGACATCCGCGCGCGCGTAATGCGAGCCCGCGCGGATCGTCGGCTGCAGCACGAAGCCGGCGCGCTCGTACATGTGCAGCGCCGGCTTGAGCTTGCTGCTCGATTCCAGGAACAGCATCGTCCCTTCGCGTCGATGGAATTCGGCGATTGCCGCGTCCAGCAGCTGCCTGCCGGCACCCAGCCCGCGGAACGATTCGTCCACACCCATCTTGGACAACTCGTACACACCGGGGGCCTCGTGCAGCAAGGCACAGGTGCCGATGACCAGCTCACCCAGCAAGGCGAAGAAGATCGCCCCGCCCGGCTCGAGCACCTGTTCTTCGGGATGGCGAAGCACCTTTTCGTCGATCGCCTCGATCACGAAATGCTTTTTGAGCCACACCGCATTGAGGGTGTGGAAATGCTCGCGCAGCTCCGGCCGGAACGGCACGATGCGGATCTTCGACGCCGCCAGCGCCGCATGGCGGTCAAGGATGCTCGTGACGATCGGCCGCGCCTCCAGTGCGCGTTCGCACGCTTCGATGGCATCGAGCAGGCGTGCGCTCTCCGGCCCCAGTGAGTCCTGCACGCCCTGGCGAATCGCCGCCCAGGTCGTGCCCAGGTGTGCCAGCGACTCGGCGCCCTTGCCGGTCAGCACCAACAGGCTGCGCCGTCCATCGGTCGAATCCTTGCGGCGCCTGGCCAGGCCCGCTTCAACCAGCTTGTCGGCCAGCTGGCTCACCGCGGAATGGGTCTGACCGATGGCAGCCGCCACTTCGGTCATCGTGGCCGGCCCCTGCTCCCACAGGAATCGCATCACCGGAAACCAGCGCGATTCGATTCCCGCGCCGGTGCGGCGATACACCTCGTCGGCAGCCGCGTAGAACTGGTCGCTAAGCGCTTTCAGGCGACTACCAAGCGCCAGTTCGGTCAAAGAAGAGAGATACATGCGGACCCGTCGGATCGAAAATTATGTAAGTGCTAACATAATAATTTTCCGGCCGCCCTGCAAGGGCAGGACACGTTCAAAACCATTCGGCGCGGGTCACCGCCCGACCCAGCGCCTTTTCGACCTTCTTGCATAGCGCCGGCGTGCCGTTGACGACTACCACCTCGGTGGCGGGCCGCAACATCGGCACGTCGTGCACGGAGTCCGAATACGCGGTGCGCCAGGCCTTGAGCCCGTGCTGCGCCAGCAATTCGACCTTGCGCCGACCGACGTTGTGTCGCAGCACACGCATGCCGGACCAGCCGGCGCGCAACTGCGACGCAAGCACCTCGATACCGGTCAGACCCAGTTCGCGCAGGATGCCGCTGACCAGGGCGTGCTCGCAGCCCGTCACCACCAGCACACGATCACCGGCCACCTGATGCCGGCGCAGGGCCTGGAGTCCATCGCGGCAGAACAGGCGTGAGCGACGCGCAAGCTGCGCCGCAAATTCCGCGGCGACCTGCTGGTAGCGCTTTTCGCCCAGGCCGAGCAGTGCGACATGCACCAGCGTGCGCACCGGCAACCGGCGCGAAAACGGCAGCTGCAGCAGAAGGAGCGGCGTGCACAGCAAGGCCAGCAGCACACGCCAGGGCGAGCGCCGATAGCGCCCGCGCATGAACAGGTAGAACGCATCGCCGTGGATCAGCACGCCGTCGAAATCAAACAGCACCACGGGGGGCTCGAGAGCTTCGCCACCCGCAGCCATCGGCTCGGCGTCCCCCTCCAGCATGACCGTCACGGCGTGAGGAACAATCGACGCAGCTCGCTGCCGGGATCTTCGGCACGCATGAATGCCTCGCCGACCAGGAACGCCTGAATGCCGCCTTCACGCAGGCGCACCACGTCTTCCGGCGTGTGGATGCCGGACTCGGCCACCAGCACGCGGTCGTATTCGATCAGTTCCTGCAGCGCCAGCGAGGTTTCCAGCGAAGTCTCGAAGCTGCGCAGGTTGCGGTTGTTGACGCCGATCAGCGGCACCGGCAATGCCAGCGCGCGCTCCAGTTCTTCCTCGTCATGCACTTCGCACAGCACGTCCAGATCGAGCTCGGCAGCCTGCAGCGACAACTGCAGCAACACATCGTCGTCCAGCGCCGCGACGATCAGCAGGATGCAGTCGGCACCGATCGCCCGCGCCTCGTGCACCTGGTACGGATCGATGATGAAGTCCTTGCGCAGCACCGGCAGCGAACACGCCGCGCGCGCCTGCTGCAGGAAGGCTTCGCTGCCCTGGAAAAAATCGCTGTCGGTCAATACCGACAGGCAGGCGGCACCGGCAGCTTCGTAACTCTTGGCGATCACGGCAGGATCGAAGTCCTTGCGTATCACGCCCTTGCTGGGACTGGCCTTCTTTATCTCGGCGATCACCGCCGGCAGGCCGGCCTCGATCTTCGCTTCGATGGCAGCGGCAAACCCGCGGGTGCCCGGCAATTCCGCGATGCGCGCAATCAACTCGGCTTCCGGCAGCCGGGCCTGGCGTTCGGCAATCTCTTCCGCCTTGCGGGCAAGAATGCGATTGAGGATGTCAGTCATGGCATCTCGCTCATTGGGGTATGGCGCATCCTAGTGCGCGATGGGGACGCGTGTGTTACTTACGGTTGGCCCGCGAGGCGCCGACTGGCGGCCACGAAGGCCTGCATTTTCGCATGGGCGGCGCCGCTGGCAATCGTGGTGCGGGCCAGTTCGATACCGTCGCCGATCGAGCCCGTGACGTCCGCGGCATATAACGCCGCACCGGCGTTCAGGCAGACGATCTCGTGCGGTACGCCTGCGCGCCCCTGCAGTGCTTCCAGCATCATCGCCTTCGACTCGTCGGCGTTTTCCACCCGGAGATTTCGGCTGGAGGCCATCGCCAGGCCAAAATCCTCCGGCTCCACCTCATACTCGCGCACCACGCCATCGCGCAGTTCGCCGACCAGGGTGGCCGCGCCCAGCGAGATCTCGTCCATGCCATCACGGCCCCACACCACCAGCGCGTGTCGTGCGCCGAGCTGCTGCAGCACGCGTACCTGGATGCCGACCAGGTCGGGATGGAACACGCCCATCAGGATGTTCGGCGCGCCGGCCGGATTGGTCAGCGGCCCCAGGATGTTGAACAGCGTGCGCACGCCCATTTCCTTGCGCACCGGCGCCACCACCTTCATCGCCGGATGATGGTTCGGCGCGAACATGAAGCCGATACCGGTCTCGGCCATGCATGCAGCCACTTGCGCCGGACTCAGGTCGATCGCCGCGCCAAGCGCCTCCAGCACATCCGCGCTGCCCGATTTCGACGACACGCTGCGCCCGCCATGCTTGGCTACGCGCGCGCCAGCGGCCGCCGCCACGAACATCGAGGCGGTGGAGATGTTGAAGCTCGAGGCGCCGTCGCCACCGGTGCCGACGATGTCGATGAGATGCTCATTGCCGGCAGCAGGGGCGCTACCGTCGGATCCTGCGCCGGCGAGCGGCACTTTCGTCGACAGCTCGCGCATCACCCGCGCCGCACCGGTGATCTCACCCACGGTTTCCTTTTTCACGCGCAGGCCGGTCATGATCGCCGCGGTCATCAGGGGACTCACCTCGCCACGCATGATCTGGCGCATCAGCGCGATCATCTCGTCGTGGAAAATCTCCCGGTGCTCGATCGTTCGCTGCAACGCCTCCTGCGGCGTGATGGTGCTCTCGCGCGCGACACCGTTCATGCCGCCGCCCTGAGCGGTTGTCCCAGGAAATTGCGCAGCAGGTCATGGCCGTGCTGGGTCAGGATCGATTCGGGATGAAATTGCACGCCTTCGACCGCCAGCGTCTTGTGGCGCAGGCCCATGATTTCGTCGATCGAGCCGTCTGCGTTTTCCGTCCATGCGGTGACTTCCAGACAATCGGGCAGGGACGACTGCTCCACCACCAGCGAGTGGTAACGCGTCGCCTCGAACGGATCCGGCAGGCCGGCAAACACGCCCTGCCCGCGATGGCGTACCGGCGAGGTCTTGCCATGCATGATCTGTTTGGCGCGGATCACCTTGCCGCCGAATACCTGGCCGATCGCCTGATGACCAAGGCACACGCCGAACACCGGGATCTCGCCCGCCAGCTCACGCAGCACATCCAGTGACACGCCCGAATCATCCGGCGTACCCGGCCCCGGCGAAATCATGATGTGCGAGGGCCGCAAGGCGCGGATGCCGGCAATGTCCAACGCATCGTTGCGCACCACCTGGACTGCCTGCCCCAACTCGCCGAGGTACTGCACGAGGTTGAAGGTGAAACTGTCGTAGTTGTCGATCATCAGGAGCATGGCGGGCCTTGCGAAATGACGCCGGCGCATGCGCCGCGGGTTCCGCATTATAGCCTTCCACTTGCTCGTGAGCCCGATGGTCCAACCACATGCCATTTGCCGCGGCGACAGCACTCACTCCGCCAGCACACCTGCGTCTCGCAGGCGCTGGCGCAGGTGGTCCAGCTTGTCACCATAAAGGGCACTGCGCGCCGTGTCGCTGCGCAGCGGTTGCCGCACTTGCGCGGCACTGGGCGAGCTGAGCACCGCGCGCGAGGTCTTGTGGAATTCGAGGCACGCGGTGTCGAACGGCAAGCCGCAGAAATCCAGCAGGCGACGAGTCACGGCTTCCGGCTCGGCCACCAGCGCCTCGTAGGGCAGATCGAATACGCGGTCCGGGTACTTTTCCAGCCAGAAACGTGTCAGGCGAAGAAAATCGATGCAGTAATCGGCCATCTCGTCGAGGTCGCAGGTGAAGCCGACCTTCTCGGTAAAGCATTGTCGATAGCACGCCAGGCAGGTCTCCAGCGGATCGCGCCGCACGATCACCACGCGCGCCGCGGGCATCATCGCCAGCGCCGCGCCGACGAGATACCAGGTCACCAGACTCTTGTCGGTGAAGCGTGGCTTGGTCTTGCGCCAGCTGGCGGTCTTCGCGAGATATTCGCTGCCCAGGCGCTGCCAGTCCTGCGGCGTGGCGTCCGACGCCCACAACGGAAATGCGGAGTGGCGGCGATGCGTTTCCGCATCGATCACCTGCGACATGTCCTTGATCTCGTTCGCGCCCTCGACCTGTGGATGCGAGGCCAGGATCTGTTCGACCAGGGTCGATCCGGAACGCGGGATGCTGACGATGAAGATGACTTCACGGCCCAGTTCGGGGTCCAGTGGCAGCGGCAGGTCATTCGCGAAGATGCGCTCGATCGCCTCCACACGCCGGTGCTCTCCAGCAGCGTCCCACCTCACCCGCCTGCGCCGCGATGCGTTGGCGAGCCGGAACACCTCGAAGGCCTGCGCATGGTCACGCTGGTCTTCCAACGCTTTTGCCAGGGTGAAACCGAGCAGTTCGCGATCGCGGTCCGGCATGTTTTCGCGCGCCAGCGACTTGCGCAACGACGCCTCGTCGGTCGCGCCGAAGCGCACCGTGTTGAGGTTGGACAACCCGAACCATCCCTCGGCATTGCCGGGATCGACCTTCAGCATGCTGCGGAATCCGGACACCGCTTCGTCGATCCGGCCAAGGCTTGCCTGCGCGCGGGCCAGCGAAAGCATCGCCGGGATGTAGTTGGGAACCAGATCGAGCGCGCGCCGCAAAGCGACGATCGACTCTTCCGTCAGCACCTGTCGCCACAGCGCCTCACCGAGATTGAACCAGGCCGAGCCGGAGTCCGGCGCCAGTTCGCAGGCCCGTCGCAATTGTTTGAGGGCTTCGTCGATGTCTCCGCGTTCGTGCAGCGCGATGCCGAACCCGACGCGCAAGTCCGAATCCTCCGGCCACACCGCCAACACCCGTTGAAAGCAATCGACAGCCCTGGCGTGATCGCCACGGCGCTGGGCGGCTGTACCCAGCATGCGGATGGCATCCGCATCATTCGGCGCCAGCGCCAGTACCTGCAGGATCAGTCGCTCGGCGAGATCGAACTGTCGCTGCGCCCAAGCCTGGCGTGCGCGCGCCAGCGTGTCGGCGACTTGCGACGAAGGTGGCTGTCGAACGGGACCCTGCATCGATGGAAACTCTTTGTGGGGTTTCAACGCCGCAGGCTACACAAGTCGTGCAGCCACCGCAAAAAAACAGACGCCGGGCACGAGCCCGGCGTCGAAGGTTCGCCGCGTGATGCTAGAAATCGTAGGCGACGGAGAAACGCGCGTAGCGTGGGCTCCGGGTGTTCTCAAGCCTGCCGTAGTCGGGATTGGGACTGGCGGTGGTCCCGAACGAGTCGTTGTAGAAAATCCCCGTCTGCTCGTTGAACAGATTGAAGACGGCGAGATTGAAGTCCAGCTTGTGCTGCGCCCAGCCCGGCTTGTAGTCCACGTTCACGCCGACGTCGTGCACCCAGGGCGTGAAGCCCACCGAACCTGGCGGCACCGGCTTGCCGCCGCACCAGAAGTAGGTGTGCGAACCATGCAGGGCTTCCTCGGTCGGTCCGTATCCACCACGACATAGTTTCGGCGTGCCCGAGGTGATGTAGAGGTTGGCACCGAGCGTCAAATCCGGCGTGAGTGCATACGCGCCGAATATCTTGAACTGATGCCTGCGGCTGTTCGGCAGGATGCCGCTGGAAAAATCCATTCGCTCCGGAAAGTCCCACGCGGTGGTGATCGACTCGTACGAACCGCCCTGTTGCGCGTAGGTGCTGACCGGGCCCTCGTCATTGCCCCAACTGCGCGCGAACACGTAGTCGAATTTGCCGAACCACTTGCCGTCCCAGGCGTGCTCCAGCGACAGGTCCAGCGAGTAGTACTTGCGCTCCGGCCCTTTGGCGAAGCCTTGGTCCGCCTTGGTGAATTTCACCGGCACCAGTGAACCGTCCGGCGCCTTCATCAGGATGTCGTTGGTCACGCCCGGATTGATCAGGATCAGGCTCTGCGCATACTGATCGCAATCGGCCGGCGTCATCCATGCGTAGCCCTGCGCCACGCCCGCGGCACACTCGTTCTGGATGGCGTCGTAGTCGTCGATGATGCGGTTCATGCGCTGGTAGGTGCCGGTGGCACCGAACACCCAGGACGTGCCCAGCATGTTGAACTGTTGCTGCATGCCCAGCACGTAGTTGTCGGAGAACTCGGCCTTGATGTTCTGCGCGGCGGAAATGCGCGGATCCTTTACCTGGCCGTATTCGCTGTCGATCGATACCCCGGTCGACGGATTCTGCGGCAACGGGGTGAACCCGATCGGCACACCGTTCGCATCGATGCCGGTATAGGTGCCGTACTGGCCGGCATTGATCACCGGCGCGGCGATCGACAGCGCCACGTTGTCCGGCAATGCCAGGTAATAGCGGCCGGCATTGCCGAACACCTTCAGCGTGGAATCGCCATGCACGTCCCAGCTGAAACCCAGGCGCGGCGCCCATTGCGGCTTGGTCTCGCGGATGTACGGTACGCCGGAGGCGTCGTAGTTGGTGAACTGGTCATCACGCAGGCCGATGTTCAGCAACAGGTTCGGGGTGACCTGCCAGTTGTCCTGGATGTATTGGGCA
Source organism: Rhodanobacter sp. Col0626 (assembly GCF_049994385.1). Lineage (GTDB taxonomy): Bacteria > Pseudomonadota > Gammaproteobacteria > Xanthomonadales > Rhodanobacteraceae > Rhodanobacter. The sequence goes on along the minus strand of NZ_CP188260.1, from coordinate 727,124 downwards.
TGCTGCGTCACACGCACTGAAGCGACGCTGAGGTCGACGTGCTTCTGCACGTAGTAGCAGTGCGTTTTCGTATCGCTGCCGACGCTGCACTGGTTCGACGGGGCAACATACGGTGGAACGTTGGGATCGGTGCCGAAAACCGCCTGGCCTGGCGCGCTCTGGCCGTAAATCCACTCGTAGCCTGGTCCCGGGTTCTGCGAACCATCGCTCAGGTCGTGGGAGGTGATGTTGTCGATACCGATGGAGACATCGTGATCGCCCAGCTTCCAGTCGAGGCTCAGTCGATAATTGCTGATCGATTCGCGGTGCGCCGGATCGGAGATTTCCGAGCTGGTCTGCGAGTTGCGGATACCGCCCGGCGGCACAAACGCCGGATCCTGCTGCGACGCACTGGAAACATGCGGCAGGCTCGGATCAAAACCCGGATCAGACGGCTGCATCTGTCCGTATTTACCGTGCATCTTGCCGAACATCGCGCTGAGCGTGAGGTTGTCGGTCAGATAGGAGTTGTAGTTGACCGTCCACATATTGAAGACGTTCTTGTAGGTCGGCTGCTGCGCTGGAAGGCCGCTGCGTTGCGACGTGCCGTAATCGAACGCGTAGGCATTCGACCAGGTCTTGTACGCGTTCCTCAGCCCGGTCACCGTCACGGAATTGCTGTCGTTGATGTTCCAGTTCAACTTGCCATAGAGCTTCGGCGAGTGCGTGGTCGTCACGCTGGTGGTAGCGCCTTCGCCAAACTCGTCGGTGGACCTGGAGTCAGTATCGTCCTGCTCGGCAGCCATGAAGAAAAACAGCTTGTCCTTGATGATCGGGAAGCTCATGTAAGCGTCGTAGATCTTCTCGGTGCCCTTGTCGTTGTTGCGGTAGAAGGCGATGTCGCCCGGCCGGTTGCCCGGATCGGTCGAGAGTGGATTGACGTAGTGATAGTTGACCGGCGAGGCCTGCAGGCTCGCCGGCTGCCACAGCACCCGCGCACCGAAATGCACCTCGTTGTCGCCGCTCTTGCCGATCTGGTTGATCACGCCGCCGATGGAGCGGCCGTACTGGGCGCCGTAGCCACTGGTGAAAGTCTGCTGCTGCTCGATGGCACCGTATGGCAGCGTCACGCCGCCCATGCTGTTGAGCGCCTCGGTGACGTTCATGCCATCGACGTAGTAAGCATTCTCAGCCGCCGAGGCGCCACCGAACACATTGACCGGCGTACCCAGCGGGCCGGTGCCCAATTGCGGCGAGCCCATGCCCACGCCCGGCGCCAGCAGGGCGATATCCTCGGCGGTCCGCGCCAAGGGCAGTTGCTGCAACTGCTTGGCCGTGATCGTGGTGACCTGGTTGGTCGTGGTTACATCGATTGGCGGAACAGAGTTGGCCGAGACGTTGATCGCCGAGAGGGTCTCCGCGTTGGTGGCGCTGGCACCGGAGGCGAAATTGATCGCCACCGCGCCCGCCGCCACCGGACTCACCCCGGTGCGACTCTGTACGGCCTTGCCGCTCTGCAGCAGCGACACCGTATATGTCCCCACGGGAAGGGTGATCGAGTATCTGCCGGAAGCGTCCACCGGAATGACACGGTTGAAACCCGAACCGCCGGTGATCTGGATGGTTTCATCGGCAGCAACCGGAGCCGTGCCGTAGATCGTGCCATTGGTCGCCTGCGCCCACGCGCTGCCGGCAAAACCCATCGTGATGGAGCTGATGGCCAGTGCCAGCGCCTTGCGCTGGAAGACGTCGTTGCGACGCGCCGCGCGCGGTAGTTTGCCCTTCATCGTCATGCACCCCATTCAGTCAGTGGTCTTGCCTGTTAACGAACCAACCCTGTAGATGTCGTTGCAGTCGACTTCGGTAGTGAATGCCCGGATTGGCAGCGGGTGCTATCGCAAGCGATGCAGACCAGGGCGATTTCGCGGCAGCACGGGTGGGAGTCGTGCCGCAGAATCCTGCACTCGGCGGCAACGTGCTTCGAGCAAGCACGGACACTCTTGAATCCACGCTTACGCAGACTGCTACCGGCCGAATATAGTCACGCGTCGGCATCGGCCACCAATGAAAACAACGGCGCATGGCATAACCCAAGGTTATGGGTGATTTGCGCCGCGAATGAGAGACAAAAATGTGCCGATCCGACGATTCCCGCGCAGACCAAGGCGCCTGGAACGAGTCCGGATCGATGTCTTCACGCCGAGCGCCAGACAGGGAAGTCATCACGTCCTTCCGCCTTCCCTCGGCGCCAGCATCGCCGGCGACAGGCCCGCGTCCAGCAGCGGCGCGGGCAGCGGTCGGCCCAACGCGAGATGCGCGCAAAACTCGCCCATCGCGGCGCTGGTCTGGATACCGTAGCCGCCCTGGGCAGCGACCCAGAAGAAGCCGGGCGCATCGGCGGCAAAACCACCGACCAGATCGCCATCGGCGACGAAGGAGCGCAGGCCGGCCCAGGTACGGCGCGGTCGGCGGATCGTCATGGTGGTGGCTTCCTCGATACGATGGATGCCCAGCGCGATGTCGTACTCCTCCGGCTGCACATCGTGCGGTTCCACCGGATCGGCATTCGCACAGGAGCCGAGCAACAGGCCCGCATCGGGTTTGAAGTAGAAGCTTTCGTCGAAGCTGGTGACGAACGGCCAGTGCGCCGTGGCGAGATTCTCCGGTGGATCGAACACGAATGCGGAACGGCGTTTCGGCGTGATTCCCAGCGGCGCCACGCCGGCCAGTGTGGCTACCCGGTCGACCCAGGCGCCGGCCGCGTTGAGCAGCAGCGGCGCACGGAACACCTGCTCGCCATCATCCACCTGCCAGCCGCCTGCGCTGCGTGTGATCGCGCGAATGTCGACGTCCAGCCGCAGCTGTCCGCCGCGCGCACGCAGGCCACGCAGGAAACCCTGGTGCAACTCGTTGACGTCGATATCCGCCGCGCCGGGCTCGTGCAGGCCGATCCGCGCAAACTCGGGCAGCAGTACCGGCACCGCTGCCTGCACACGGGCGCCGTCGTGCAGTTCGATGTCGCGGGTGAACGGCACGATCGCCTCATACATGGCACGCACGTCGTCCACCTGCGCTGCGCTGCCGATGATGGTGGTACCGCGCGGCGTGAGAATCGGCTGCGCCGCGAAACCCGGCGGCGGCTGCGCCAGAAACGGTCGCGCGGCGCGGGTCAGCGCGCGCACCTGCGGTGAACCGTAGGTTTCACTGAACAGCGCTGCGGAACGGCCGGTCGAATGCATGCCGGCGTAAGCTTCGCGCTCCAGTACCAGCACACGCGCATGCGGTGCCATGAAGTACGCCACCGAGGCACCGGCCATGCCGGCGCCGATCACGATCGCGTCAAAGTCGAAAGTATTCGCGCTCATGCGGCATCACCTCGCGATTGCCGGGTCACCACGCTGGCAGCGGTAATGTCGGCAGTGACGTTGCCGAGGGTGGCGAACGCATCGGGGAAGGTATCCACTGCCAGCATCAATCCCAGTGGACTCAGCGGCAGGCCCATCGCCTGTGCCACCGGCAGGTTGGTGGCGATGAAAGTAACCTGGCCCGGCAGTCCGACCGAACCCAGGCTGATCACCACCGCCAGCATCGCGCCGGCGATCAGCTGCGCGGTGGACAGGTCGATGCCATAAGCCCACGCGATGAACACCGCGGAGGTGACGTACTGCACCGGGCTGGTCAGCCGGAACAGGGTCACCGCCATCGGCAGCACCAGTGCGGTGACCTGCTGCGGATAGCCGAGCCGGCGATCCGCGCTTTCCAGCATCGCCGGCAGTGAAGCCAGCGACGACTGCGTGCTGAGCGCCACCACCTGTGCCGGCACCAGCGCGGCGGCGAAGCGGCGCAGGCGCTCGCCGCCGAAAACCACCGCCACCGGCAACATCATCACGGTAACCGAGAGGTACAGCAGGCACTCGACCAATACATACACGCCCAGCGCACTGAGCATGCCCAACCCCGACCGCGCGCATACCGACAGGATCAATGCGAACACGCCCAGCGGCGCCGCCCACAGCACCCAGCGCACGATCACGATCATCGCATCGGCGATCGCCTGGAAGAATTCCATCAGCAAGGCGCGCCGCTCCGGCGCCAGCTGGGTCAGCGCGAAACCGAGGAACAGCGCAAACACCACCAGCGGCAGCATCGCGCTCTGGGCCGCGGCCATGATCGCGTTGTTCGGTACCATCGCGGTCAGTGCGTCGGCCCAGCTGATGGGCCCCGCCTGCGCGGCCGCGGGAATCGCGGCATGGTCGAGCGCAACGATCAGCGCCGGATTGTGCGGAAACAGCGAAAACACCATCGGCGCCGCCAGCGCGGCGAACAGCGCACCGCCGGTCAGCACCACGATGAACACCACGATGGCACGACGCGCGATGCGCCCCGACGCCGCCGCGTCGGTGGCCGTGTTCACGCCCACCACCACCAGCGCCAGCACCAGCGGCACCACGGTCATCTGCAATGCGTTCAACCAGAGCTTGCCCACCGGCTGCGCCACATTCGCCACCTGCAGCGCCAGCGCGGGATTCCAGCCCGCCAGCAGCAGCCCGATCACCGCACCGGCAGCCAGTCCCACAAGTACACGGGCCGTCGCACTCATCGTGCGCCACCGGGGGCGGCGATCGCCGGCAACTGCCAGGTCGTGCGCAGCCGCTCGTATTCGTGTTGCGGCAACAGGATGAAGACCGGCTGGTCCTCGGGCCGCAACCAGGCCAGCAATGACTGCATCACCGCCGGCGTCATCGCCGTGCAGCCCGCCGTGGCGTCGGTCGGCGATTTCCACAGATGGCCGAAAATGCAGCTGCCCGCCTGCGGTTTCGCCTGCGGGTTCTGTTCGATCACGAAACCCATGCGGTAACGCTGATCGCCGTTGGCGTGCAGGTCGCGCCGCATCGGTTCGGTGGAGCCCTTCACCGCGGCGGCACCGACCACGTTCGCATCGACGATCCGGTTGTAGTGTTTCGCACCGCTGACGTCGACGCAGTATTGGGTGGCGTTGAGCGCGAGGTATGGCATCGCGGTGTAGATCTTTTCCGCGTAGCCGAAGGTGTCGCCGATGCGGAACACGCCGGCCGGACTGCGGTTGTCGCCCTCGTGTTTTACCGGGCCGCCGGATTGCGGCGCGTTCAATCCAAGACCCCAGCCGGCGCCGTTCTTGCCGATGGTGACCGGCACGCTCACGCCGGTGGCAACCCAGCCGTGCTCACCGCGCGTGTACGTTCGCAGGGTGCCGTGGTCGATATTCCAGTCGGTCGTCGTCACCAGCACCAGCTGGCGGGAAGCATGCCAGGGCGTCTTGGTCGTACCGGCATGTACGGCACCGGCGAGCGTGATGGCAAGCGTCAATACGGCAAAGGTTGGGCGGCGAACAGTCATCGGTTTTCCATTCGGCAGATCATCGTCACGCGATACGCAGGAGCCCGCTCGCGGGCGATGCTTTTCTTCGGAAAATCAAAGCAGGACCAGCGTCCGCGAGCGCGCTCCTGCAGAAGTGGTGCCGTGGATGCATCGCGGTTACGGCTCCAGCATCAACTGGATGCGGTCGAGATTGGCCAGCAATTGCGCGTGGCGGTCGTCGTGCCCTTCGCACAGCAACACGAATATCCCGTCGAGCAGGTGCTGCAGTGCCGACTGGTACAGCAGCGGCTGGATGTACGGCTGCTCGTCGTGCGCCGACACCACCAGCGCGAGATCGGCCAGGGTACGCAGCGGATTGGCGGTATGCCGAGTCACGGTGATCACCTGGCCGCGCCGCTCGCGGAAGTAGCGGCTGATCTTGCACAGCGCCAGATGGTTGCCGTGCTCGGAGAACACCAGCAGCACATCGCCGGGGCTGGCGGCGGAGACGTTGGCGGTCATCCGCGCGGTATCGAAGTTGTGCACAGTGAGGATGCCCAGCAACGACAGCTTCAGCGCGAAGCCGCGCGCATAGATGTCGTCCTCGCCCAGACCGAGGATGAAGACCTTGCCGTTCTTGCCGGCCTGGCCGATCGCGGCGGCGACGGCCTGGATGGTCTCCGGTGCGTTGATCAGCCGCGTCGCTTCTTCCGCCTCGGATTTGCGTCGCCACAGACTGCCAGCGTGCGAGGCACCGGGCTCGCCATCCTCCGACGCCGCCAGCTGCGGCGCGTCGCCGCTGTCGGCGCGCACGATCGCTTCGCTGACCGAATACTTGAGATCCGGATAACCCTTGAAGCCCAGCTTCTGGGTGAACTTGACCACGCTGGACTGGCTGATTCCCAGCGCGTTGGCCAGTTGTTGCGAGGAGTAATCGCGCAGCAGTTGCGCGTTCTCCAGGATGAAATCGGCAATACGCCGTTCCACCGCCGACATCTGGTCGCGTTCCGAACGAATTTTGACCAGCGGCGACATCAACCTTCGATCCTCTCCAATCCGCGGATTTCGCGGATACCCAGGCCCGGGGCGTCCGTCACCGAGATTTCCGATTCGTTGAAGATTACCCCACCGTCGACCGGATTGAACTGGGCCAGCGAGGGGCCGTCCAGGTCGATCTTGGCGATCACGTTGGACTTGGCCACGGCCACATGCACCGCCGCGGCGACGCTGATCGAGGTTTCCAGCATGCAGCCGATCATGCACTCGATGTCGTACATGGCGGCGATGTCGGCGATGCGGATCGCGTTGGAAATGCCGCCGGTCTTCATCAGCTTGATGTTGATGATGTCAGCCGCACGCATGCGGATCAGCTCGATCACCTCCATCGGGCCGAACACGCTCTCGTCGGCCATCACCGGCGTGTGCACGCGCTCGGTGACATAGCGCATGCCGGCCAGGTCGCGCGCCTTTACCGGCTGCTCGATCAGCTCCAGCTTGATGCCGGCGTCCTCCAGCGTCTGCAGCGCATAGACCGCCTGCTTGGCGGTCCAGCCCTGGTTCGCGTCCAGCCGCAGCAGTGCGCGACCTTCCACCGCCGCGTAGATCGCCTTGACCCGCTCGATGTCGACGCCGATGTCCTTGCCGACCTTGATCTTCAACGACTCGAAGCCGCGTTCCACCGCCGACACGGAATCGGCCACCATCTTGTCGATGTAGTCGACACTGATGGTGATGTCGGTGGTGATCACCGGGTCGCCGCCGCCGAGCAGCTTGTACAGCGGCGCGCCGTAGAGCTGGCCCCACAGGTCGTACACCGCGATTTCCACCGCCGCCTTGGCGCTGGTGTTCTTCTCCATCGCACTCTGGATCAGCTGGGTGAGGTGGTTGAGGTCGGCGATCTCCTGGCCGATCAAGCGCGGCGAGATGTAATGGCGGATCGCGTCGATGATCGAGCCGTGGGTATCGCCCGTGATCACCGCCGTGGCCGGCGCTTCGCCATAGCCGACCTGGCCGGTGTCGGTGTGCATCATCACCACGATGTCCTCGATCGTGCTGACCGTACGCAACGCAGTCTTGAACGGCGTCTTCAGCGGCACCCGCAACATGCCGAACTGGATGTCGGTGATCTTCATGGCAAAACCTTCATGGAATCCGTGTCCTTCTTGTTCTTGGAAAAGCCCGCCGCCGCTCAGCGACGGATGCGCACGATGCTGGTCATCCGATCGACAAACGTCTGATCGCCATGAAACAGCATCGGCAGCAACGGGGTGACCGATACCGCATTGAGCTTGACGTGACCCTTGCTGCCGTCCGGCTTGAAGTAGCTCATGCCGCCCACGTCGTGGATCACGTACGGCTGGCCATGCCACTGGCCGATCACCATCATCACGTGACCGGGGATGTAGACGAGGTCGCCGACCTGCAGCTCGTGCGCGGCCTTGATGCGCGCCTCGCGGCTGTCCTTGTCGGTGAACAGGCGATGTTCCAGCGCCGGGCTGATCGACTGCTTGCTGGTGTCGCGCGGCATCTGCACGCCCATGCTGCGATACACGTCGGAGACAAACCCGCTGCAGTCGCGGCCGTCGTACGAGTGGCCCCAGCCATATCGCTCACCAAGGAATTTGAAGGCCTGCTTGATGATGTTGGCCGGGGTCAGCGGCAGATAGTCACCGGCAGTGTCCGTGTTCTTTTGCAGCAACGCCGGTGAGAACTGCAGCTTGCCGGCAGCGTCGCGCCACGGCAGTTCCAGCGTGTACGTGGCGTACGGGGTCTGCCCGTTCACCGGTTGATCCGGCGCCAGGCCGCTGGCCAGCGGCACGCGCGTGCTCATGTCCAGCTGCAGCTGCGATACCTCGGGGCGCTCGCGGGTGAACACGGTGCGCTCGCTGGCGCCGGTGATCACCCGGTACGGCGTCTTGTCGGCATAGCCCATGACTTGTGCCGCACTGCCTTCGGCCACGTTCTCCTTTTGCGTCCACGCGGCATAGCGCGGGCTCAGCACGAAAAGCCATTGGCCGTCGGCGCTGGCCTGCGCAATCACCACCGGCACGCCCGGGAACTCCGCGGTCTCCTGGAAGCGGTCGATATCGGTGTCGCCCTTCGAACTGAACACCCTGAGGTCGGACGGAAACGCACGGAACGAAGCGCGCTGCACGATCAGTCCGTAGCGTGTGGGCTGGCTGGCCGGAATCTTGTCGAGCGCCAGATTGGCCACCATGGCGTCGAACGCCGCCGACGTCACCGGCCGGCCTTCGACGTCGTAGAGCTGGCGCGTGGGCCGCTCCGAAATGTGGTTGATCCAGCCACTGACCTGCTCGCGGGTGAGCGTCGCCGGCAGCTTGCGCAGGTCGTGCATCGACGGATCGACCTGCAACAGCTTCGCGTTTTCCGCCTCGATCGTGGCGCGGTCCATGATCACCCGGTCGGGCTGTGCCTGTTGCCCGACCCAGAAAGCCGGCGTCAGTTGTGCATCGCCGACACCCATCACGCCCGAGGGCGGTATCGTCAGCGCGGCGTTGGTGTCGCGCGCCTGCAATGGAGCGCCGGCGAAGCCGAGGGCAAGCAGGGAAACAACCAGCAGGGAAAGTCGCATCGTCTTGATCCTATTGTTGTGGCCGCATCACGCGCCAGCCAGCGTCGACATGATCGACGCCACCACCAGGCCGAAGCCCGTACCGAGGATGTAACCGAGCAAGGCCAGCAGGATGCCCACCGGCACCAGCGCGGCCGAATAGCTGGCCGCCAGGATCGGTGTGGCGGCAACGCCACCGATATGCGCCAGCGAGGAAATACCGCACAAGTACAGGTCGAAGCGGAACAGCTTCGCAAAGCCGACCAGCAGCACCGCGTGGATCGCGATGATGGTGACGCCGCACAGCAAGTACAGCGGCGCGGCGGCGATGCCCTGGAAATTGCTTTGCGAGGCCAGCACCGCGACCACGCTGATCAGCAGCGCGCCGGAAATCGTGCTGGCGCCCGGAAACCGCGCCAGCGGCGTGTGGGCGACGACCAGCCCGGCGCCGGTGGCCAGCAGGATCGTCCAGGTAGTGGCACTGACCATGCTGGAGGTGGGCATTTTCGTCGCCAGCCAACCGGCCAGCGCGGCGGCCAGCAAGGCCATGCCCAGCCACAACAGCACGCTGTCCGGAGTGGTCGGCCCGATCGGTTTCGTGGCCGCCAGCGGAATATCGCCACTGGATTTCGCCTTGGTCCAGCGGTTGAACGCCGGCGCCAGCCGCGCCACCGAGAACAACACGACCACCCACATCGAGTAGCACAGTGCGTCGGTCAGCAGCGACATCGCCAGCAATCCATCGGACATGCCGATCGCCTGCTTCACCCCGATCATGTTGGCCGTGCCGCCCACCCAACTGCCGGACAGCGCAGCCAGCGGTTGCCAGTGGTCGCCCGGCAACCAGCGATGGTAGATCAGGAAGGTGCTGATGAACGCCACGAAAAGGCTGATCGAGGTGCACGCAAATACCGCCAGCACGCGTGGCCCCAGCGCCCAGATCGCGCGCAGATCGCAGTTGATCATCAGCAGGAACAGCAGTGCCGGGACCAGCCGCGCCACCAGCGTCGATTGCGCCGTGTGGATCTCCTCGTTGACCTGCCACAGCCCGGTAACCGCCAGCGCGGTCACCAGCAGATAGGTCAGCACGATCGGAGGCAGTACCGAAAAAATCCTCCAGCCGAAATGCCTTTCCATCGCAGGAAACAGGCCGGCGGCCAACAACATCACCGCCAGATAGGGCCAGACCGTATGGATCACTTGCATCCCCTTGTGGATCGTTTGCGGGCATTCGCGGACAGGCCGGTTTTCACCGGCGAGGAATAGCTGATTCTTTCTAAGCTCGATCGAAGCATAAATTATTGACCGCCATTTGCAAGCGTGTTACACAACGGTTTCCGGGGATTCGATGGGGATGTCGATCAATGAGTACGTCGTTGACTGCCGCCATGGGAACAAGTCGTCGCAAGCGTGGCCTGCACATTGCCGCGGCATGCGCTTTCCTGCTGTTCGGCAGCGGGTCGGCCCTGGCCGGCACCCGCGTCGACAACCGCTCGGTGACGCCCATCATCACCCAGATCGACGCCGGGCACTTCAAGGCCGCCGACGCGGCCATCACCCGTGCGCTGGCGCAGCCGGACCTCTCTGCCGACACCCGTAACGCGCTGGCGTTCCAGCGCGAGCGGATGCGCCGCATCCTGCTCGACTTCACGCTCAGTGCCGACGACGTCAAGGCGCGGGTGCGCAAGTCGATCCCGGACCTGACCGACGCCGAGTTCGCCAAGTGGAATGCCGCCGGCCTGTTCGAGCATCAGGTCATCGACGGCCGCACGCTGTACTTCAAGCGCTCGCCCAGCAACCTGTTCCGGCTCAGCCCCGAAGCGCTGGCGCAGCGTGCGGTACAGACGCCGCTCAGCGCGGGCGCGATGGAATCGCTCAACGACCACCAGCGCGCGATCTATCACGCCGCGCTCGACGAACACCGCAGCAGCGTGTTGCCGCAACGCGTGCGCATGACCCAGACCCTGACCGTCGATGCCGACGCCGTGCCCGCCGGTGAAACCGTGCGTGCTTGGATCCCGTATCCGCAGGCGGTGCCCGGCCAGCAGGAAGACATCCGCTATGTCAGCAGCGTGCCGACGAAGCACGCGATCGCACCGGAATCGGCGAAACAGCGCACCGTGCACCTGGAAAAGCCGGCGGTGGCCGGGCAGAAGACGGTGTTCTCGGTCACCTACGAGCTGACCCTGCTGGCGCAGTACCACGCCATCGACGCTGACAAGGTGCAGGCGGAGAAGATCACGCCCGAACTGGCCCCATTCGTCACCGAGCGTGCGCCGCACATCGTGTTCACCGATGCGATGCGCGCATTCTCGCGCAAGGTCGTCGGCGACGAGAAAAATCCCTACCGCATCGCGCAGAAACTGTTCGCCGCCGTCGACCTCATTCCATGGGCCGGTGCGCGCGAGTACTCCACCATTTCCAACATCAGCGATTACGCGCTGCACGCCGGCCATGCCGACTGCGGCCAGCAAACGCTGCTGCTGATGACCCTGCTCCGGCTCAACGGCATCCCCACGCGCTGGCAATCGGGCATGGTGTTCTCCGAGGACGGCAAGTACAGCGACATCCATGACTGGGGCTATCTGTATCTGGCCCCCTACGGCTGGGTGCCGATGGATGTCACCACCGGCCGCCTGCATCCGGCGCCGTCGGACGACAAGGCGCTGGAGTGGTTCTACCTCGGCGGCCTGGACAACTACCGCATCGCGTTCAATGACGATTTCGGGCGTCGCTTCGAGCCGCCCAAACAGCACTTCCGCTCGGACGATGTCGATTCACAGCGCGGAGAAGCGGAGTGGAAGGGGGGGAACCTCTACTTCGACAAGTTGGGCTACGACTTTGACTGGCAGATCCTGCCAGCAGCGCAGGGACGCAACAGCAGATAACCAGCAATTTTCAATACATGACATGGCATCGACGATGTCGATGGGGGAGATGGGGAAATGGGCAGTAGTCGAACTTTGCGCAGGAACGTACTTTGCATGGCGTTGGGGCTTGGCCTTGCATCGCTGGCCGTGCCTGCAGCGTATGCGGGCAGCAACGATGGCTCGGTCGTGGGCCATACCGCCGCCGGTGCGGTGGTCACGGTGTCCAACGCCGAAAACGGATTCACCCGCACGGTCACCGCCGACGGGAAAGGCAACTACCGCTTCCCGTTCCTGCCGGTGGGCAATTACACCCTGCAGGCCAGCAGCGGCGGCGCGCCGGTGGGGACACCGGTCCACGTCAGGGTCAGCCTCGGCAATGCCACCACCGTCAACGTCGGCTCGTCGGCAGCTTCGGACACCACCTCACTCGAAACGATCAACGTCAACGGCACCATTCTTCCGGGTGTCGATGTCACCTCGACCGAATCGGCCACCAACGTGACCCGCGAGCAGCTGAGCCGGATCCCGGTGGATCAGAACATCACGTCGGTGGCGGTACTGGCACCGGGCGTCAACAAGGGCGTGGCCGGCTTCGGCGGCATTTCCTTCGGTGGCTCGTCGGTGGCGGAGAACTCGTTCTACATCAACGGCCTCAACGTCACCGATTTCTACAACCGCAACGGTTTCTCCTCGGCGCCATTCGCGTTCTACCAGGAGTTCCAGGTAAAGACCGGCGGTTACTCGGTGGAGTTCGGCCGCACCACCGGCGGTGTGATCAACGCGGTGACGCGTTCCGGCACGAACGAATTCAAGTTCGGCACGGAGATCACCATGGAACCGGGCAACTGGCATTCCGTTGCCGACAATCATTACCGCGACGATGGCACCCGCTACATCACCGCCAGGAGGGATCAGGACTCGTTGGTGAAGGTCAACGGTTACGCGTCCGGTCCGATCATCAAGGACAAGCTGTTCTTCTTCGCGATGTACGAAGCGCGTGGCGCATCGCCGCGCAATACCAATGATGCCGGCAACGTCTTCACCAGCAACAGCGACAACACCGGCTTCTGGGGCACCAAGCTGGACTGGCACATCAACGACAGCAACCTGCTGGAGTTCATGGCGTTCTCGGACAAGGACAAGAACGTCGGTGACGTCTACGACTACACGTATGACGGCGATCAGATCGGCAAGAAGACCAACGAGATCTACACCGACACCGGCGGCAGGAACTGGAACCTCACCTGGACCAGCTACCTCGCCAGCAACCTGTCGATGAAACTGATGTATGGCCGCAATGACCGTGAGTCGTTCAACCGCGGCCTCAGCGACCTGGACTGCAACCGCGTGGTGGACGACGGCAAGATCGCCTTGCCCAATGTCGGTCTGGGCTGTACCACCAACACCTCGGTCAGCAAGCGCAATGACGTTCGCAAACAGGCCCGGGCCGATTTTGAATGGACCCTGGGCGACCATCTGTTGCGCTTCGGCTTCGATCACGAACAGGACACTTCCGACTACAACAGCTATTACCCCGGCCCTGGCGCGATCTACTACAACGTCTACACGGGATCTCCCGGCGATTCCATTTCGAACCCCAACGGTGGCGGCGTGATCCCGCCCGGCTACACCGGTTATGTGCGGGCACGGCGTTACGAGATCGCCGGCAGCTTCGAGACCACCAACTCGGCCTATTACCTGGAAGACAACTGGCAGGTCACGCCGAACTTTCTTCTGAATGTCGGCGTGCGTCGCGACGGCTTCGACAACAAGGGCGGCGACGGCAAAAGCTACATCAAGATGGACAACATGATCGCCCCGCGCCTGGGCTTTTCGTGGGACATGACCGGAGACGGCAACACCAAGCTGTTCGGCAACCTGGGGCGTTACTTCCTGCCGGTGGCCAATGTGATCAACATCAAGCAGGCCGGCGGCCTGCTCGACGAGCGCACCTATTATGCATTCGGCGGCTGGCAGACCCTCGACCGCGATGGCTCGCAGTACGCGATGCCGATTCTCGGCCCGCAATTGGGCGGCGTGGATACTTCGCAAGGTGACGGCACGGTCGGCGACCTGCGCTCCGAGGTCGACCACAAGATGGATCAGGTCTACCAGGACGAGGCGATCCTCGGCTTCCAGCAGATGCTCAACGACAAATGGTCCTGGGGCGTCAGCGGTACTTATCGCCGATTGCACAACGCGATCGACGACATGGAAATCAGTGCCACCGCCCAGTGCGGTGATAAGGGCTACATCGGCTGGGTGATGGCCAATCCTGGCTCGAAAGTCCAGGTATGGGGCGACACCAACTGCGACGGCACGCCCGACGGATACGTCACCGTCGATACGTCGAAGGAGGGCTGGGCGATGTATCGCCAGGACGGCCTGGATGCCGACGGTGATCCGATCATGACCTACATCGGGCAGCGTGGCTGGGTGAAGCCGAAGCGCACCTATAGCGCGGTGGAATTTCAGATCGACCGTGCATGGGATGACAAATGGGCCTTCAATGCCTCCTACACGATGTCGTGGAGTCGCGGCAATGCCGAAGGCCCGGTCAATTCGGACACCAACTTCTCCGACACGGGCCGCACCGAGAACTTCGACGATCCGTTCGTGAACTTCGGCGGCGATGGCTACCTGCCCAACGATCGCCGCCACCAGTTCAAGTTGCGTGGCACTTATGCACTGACCCCGCACTGGCAGCTCGGCGCAGACCTGCAGGTACTTTCCGGCACACCGATCACCGGCTTTGGCGTGGGCAACCCGTTCGATGCCACCAACTACCACAGCTATTACACCTGCGTTGAAAACTGCACCTCGGATGTCTCGGCCGATCGCGTCTACGTGAACTCGCCGCGCGGTAAATATGGCCGCACGCCGTGGAGCTACGACCTTGGCGCCAGCATCACCTGGCAGACACCGATCGGCGACACCGGCCGACTCAAGGCGAAGTTCGCGGTGTACAACCTGCTCAACTCGCAACGCACGCTCAACGTGGACCAGGACCTGCAGACCACCATCGGCGACGGCACCAACCCGTACTTCGGTGATGGCATCAGCTACCAGGCGCCCCGTTTCGCGCAATTCACCCTCAGTCTGGATTTCTGACGTACCTCCCCGTCGGCGGCCCACCCTCGTGGTGGGTCGCCATTTTTTCCGCCGGTCCAACAGATGCAGTAGCCACCAGGCGACCGGCATGTCGTGGAAACCAATGACCGTACAGCCGATGATGAAAACCGGGGACAACAACGATGCCGATCCAACGGGCTCGTCTTTCGCGGCGACCGCCCAGGGCACTTTCGACGGCGTCGACCTGCAACAGCTGGCGCAACACATAGCCACCCCTTTCCATGCCTATTCCGCGACGGCGATCCGGCAGCGCATCAACGAGCTGCAGACCGCGCTCGCCGGTGTCGATGCGATGATCTGCTTCGCGGTGAAGGCCAATTCCAACCTCGCCATCCTGCAACTGATGGCCAGCGCCGGCGTCGGCGCCGACATCGTGTCGGTCGGCGAATTGCGCCGCAGCCTGCACGCAGGCATGCCGCCCGAGCGCATCGTGTTCTCCGGCGTCGGCAAGAGCGCGGACGAAATCGCCGGTGCGTTGAACGTCGGCATCGCGCGCTTCAACGTCGAATCGCTGGACGAACTGCATACCCTGCAACAGGTAGCCAAGGCGCAGCAGATGACCGCCCGCGTCGCGGTACGCATCAACCCCGACGTCGATGCACAGACCCACGCGAAGATCTCCACCGGCAAGTCGGAGAACAAATTCGGCGTAAGCATCGACGAGGCACGCCGCTGGTTCGCCGAGCGCCGGCAGCTCACCCATGTGCAGCTCGACGGCCTGCACGTGCATATCGGCTCGCAAATTCTCAGCCTCGATCCCTTCCGGCTGGCGCTGCAACGCGTGGCTGCGTTCTGGCGGGAGCTCGAGCGGGCCGGCCATCCGATCAACAGCATCGACGTGGGCGGCGGGCTTGGCGTGTGCTACCGCGCGGGCGAGGATCATCCCGTCGCTGCGGTCGACTACGTCGCCACGATCCGCGAGGCACTCGCCGGCTACCAGGGCCGCATCCTGCTCGAACCGGGTCGCTACCTGATCGCCGAAGCCGGCGTGCTGCTGACCCGCGTCATCCGCATCAAGCAGGGTGCCGAACGCCAGTTCCTGGTGCTGGACGCGGCGATGAATGACCTGCAGCGGCCGAGCCTCTACGACGCGTGGCACGACATCGTGCCGGTGTCGGACGCATCCCGGCCGATGACACGCTACGACATCGTCGGGCCTGTCTGCGAAACCGGCGATACGTTCGCCCGTGAGCGTGAAATGCCGGAGTGCGTGGCCGGCGACCTGTTGCTGATCAAGGCCACTGGCGCGTACGGTGCATCGATGGCTTCCACCTACAACTCGCGACCGCTGGCGGCCGAGGTGCTGTTGAACCAGGGCCGTTATGCCGTGGTGCGCCGCCGTCAACACTTCGAGGAAATGATTGCCGGCGAACAGCCGGCACGCCACTGGGAAACGCTATGAACACGATCGTCCGCATCGCCACGCTCGCCACGCTGACCCTGTTCGGCGCCCTCCCCGCGCATGCCGAAACGGATCCGCCGGTCACCATCGATACCCATGTCGACATTCCCTTCAATTACATGGGCGAGCCACGTTTCGACGTGGGCGGCAACACGCGCTTGCTGGTCGACCTGGGCAAGATGGAGCGCGGCGGGCTCAATGCGGCGTTCTTCGTGATCTGGGTGCCGCAGCATGCGCTGGACGCCGCCGGTTACGCCAAGGCCGTGAAGCAGGCCAGTCAGAAATACGATGGCATCGGCCGCATGCTGATGATGTACCCCGATCGCATCCGCCTGGCCACCACACCCGAACAGCTGGTCGCCAATCACAAGGCCGGCCTGCTTTCGGCGACGATCGAGATCGAGAACGCCTATTCGCTCGGCCACGACATCCACCGCCTCGATGCCGCGTTCGATCGCGGCGCGCGCTCGGTCGGCCTGGTCCACGTCGGCAACAACGACCTGTGCACCAGCTCGTTGCCCGACACCAAGCACGGCGAGCCAGCGATGAACAGCGCGGGCGACAAGGGCATCAGCGACTTCGGCCGCGCCGTGGTGCATCGCGCCAACCAGCTCGGCATGATGGTCGACATCTCCCATGCCTCGGACCATTGCGTGCGCGATGCGCTGAAGGTCTCCAGTACGCCGATCATCGCCTCGCACTCCGGCGCGCGCGCCGTGCTGGATCATCCGCGCAACCTGCCCGACGACCTGCTACGCGCGATCGCCGCCAAGGGCGGCGTGATCGATGCCGTTGCCTACAAGGAATTCCTCAAGAACGATCCAGGCCGCGAGGCCGCGGAAAAGAAACTGCAGGACGCCATCGCCAAACAGGCCGGCGAAAAGGAATACGACAGCGACAGCGACGACTACCGCCCCGAGATGGAAGCGGGCATGGCCGAGATCCAGAAGAACTATCCGCTGGCCACCCTGGATGACTACGTGAAGCAGATCCGGCACATGGTGAAAATCGCCGGCATCGACCATGTCGGCATCGCCTCCGACTTCGACGGCGGTGGCGGCATCACCGGCTGGAAGGACGCCAGCGAAACCCGCAACGTCACCGCGGCCCTGCGCAAGAGCGGTTTCAGCGACGCCGACATCGCCAAGCTGTGGGGCGGCAACCTGCTGCGCGTGTGGGGTGAGGTCGAGCGCCATGCGCAGCACTGAGCAACACCAGGCTGGACTGCTCCCTCCCCTGCAATGCAGGGGGAGGAGCCAGAAGCGCAGCAAGATGCAGCATCGATCCGAAGAACTGCGCCCTCCCCGGCGACCGAAGGAAGTCCCTGTGGGGCAACGCAGGGGAGGGCTGCGGTGGGGTGCTCTTGCCCTGCTTCTGCTCGTCTCCCCACTCGTCACCGCCCAAACCAACGACCCCGCCTACGACAAGATCGTCGACGCCACCATCGCCCGCTATCACCTGCCCGGCATCGCCGTCGGCGTGATCGAGAATGGGCAAGTTGTCTACGTTCGCACCGCTGGCGAAACCGTTGCCGGCTCGGGCCATAAAATTACACCCGAGACGCTGTTCAAGATCGCCTCCAACAGCAAGGCGATGACCACCGCCCTGCTCGGCCGGCTGGTCGACCAGGGCAAGCTGCGCTGGGACGACCCGGTGACGAAGTACCTGCCGCAGTTCCGCATGAACGACCCGTGGGTAACCACCAACATGCGCGTGGCTGATCTGCTCACCCATTCCAGCGGCCTGCCCGAAGGCGGCGGCGACCTGATGTTGTGGCCGGAACCGAACCACTTCACCCGCGCCGACATCATCCATGGCCTGCGCTTCATCAAACCCGGCTACAGCTTCCGCTCGCAATACCAGTACGACAACCTGCTCTACGTGGTGGCCGGCGAAGTCGCCGCGGCCGCGGGTGGCGCGCCCTACGAAACCTTGATGCATCGCGAAGTATTCGCCCCGCTCGGCCTCAGCCGCTGCCAGGTCGGTACATGGAACCGCGATACCGTCGGCAATGTGGCGCAGCCGCACCGGCAAGTCGACGGCCACAACGTGGCGACAGGCGGGAATGAAGCGGTGATTCCCGCGATCACCTCTGCTCCGGCCGGCGGCATCCGCTGCGATCTCACCGACATGCTGAGCTGGGCGCGCAACTGGCTCGTTCCGACCCCGGCCCAACTGACGTGGCTGTCATCGACACAACGGCAGATCCTGCAGGCACCGCACATGCTGATCCCGGTCTCGGCACAGCGGCGCGACTGGGATCATTCGCACATCATGGCCTACGGTTACGGCTGGCGCATGACCGACGTCGATGGTCAGTGGAACGTATGGCACACCGGCACGCTCAACGGCATGTATTCGATGCTCTCTCTGCTGCCGGACCGCAAGAACGGTTTCGTGTTCATGATCAACGGCGAGGCGGATGACGCACGCACCGTGCTCGGCGAGGTGTTGACCAAACACTTCACCGCACCGGGCGATCCACGCGACGTGAACTGGTACGCCGATGCGCTGGAACACACAGCGAAGCAGCACGCCGAAAAGTCGCCGACGCCGGATACCTCGGCACAGCAACCCGCGACGGCAAAGGACCTGGCAACCTGGACAGGCACCTATCGCGACCCCTGGTTCGGCGTTATCTCGCTATGCCCGCGCGATGGACAGGTGCGTTTCGCGGCCGACAAGTCACCGGGGCTAGTCGGTACGGTGATGCGCCTTGGCACGCGTTATCTGGTGCACTGGGACGATGGCGAACTGGATGCGTGGCTGAATTTCCACGCTGCCCAGGGCCGGCAACCGGTCACCCTGCGCATGGCCAAGCTCGATCCGCATGGCGATTTCAGTTCCGACTATGAAGACCTCGATTTCCAGCGCGTAGGAGGATGCCACTGATGCGCAACGCACTCGTCACCATCGTAGTGTTCACCCTCATCGGCTGGAACGCCTGCAGCCATGCGGACCAGCCCACGACACTGTCACCGGCAAAGACCGCCGCCGCGGCCAACCTGGTCGACATCCGCAGCCTGGTGCCGGACATTGCCGAGGACATCAAGTATGCCGGCAGCGACAACTTTGTCGGCGCACCGGTAGATGGCTACCGCGCACCCAAATGTTTCCTGCTGCGTCCGGTTGCCGAAGCGCTGACCCGGGTCGAGCACGACCTGCGCGCGCAGCACATGCGCCTGAAGCTGTGGGACTGCTACCGCCCTGCCCGCGCGGTGGCCAACTTCGTGCGCTGGGCGCATGACCTGGGCGACCAGCGCACCAAGCCGCAGCACTACCCGGCACTGGACAAGTCGAAACTTCTGGACGGCTATATCGCCACCGTGTCGGGCCACAGCCGCGGCAGCACGACCGACCTCACCATGGAGCGATGCGCTGCGGACGGAACGGGTTGCGAGCCGCTGGACATGGGTACCCACTTCGATTTCTTCGACGTGCGTGCACACACCGATGCGCCCGGCGTCACGGCGCAACAGCACGCGAACCGCCTGCTGCTGCGCGACGCGATGGAGCGCGGCGGCTTCCGCAACTACAAGATGGAATGGTGGCACTACACCTTCACGCCGGAACCCACGCCGCACACGATCTACGACGTACCGGTGCAATGACCTGAACGGCGCCGCTTCGCGGCAGCGCCGACACCATCACTGAGAGGCGAGGATCAGCCATGAAGAAACTGCTAGCCACCCTTGTGCTGACCGCCCTGCTCGGTGGATGCGCCAGCGCCACCAAACCGGTCGATCCGACCGATGCGCTGATGCAACCTTACGCGGGCGATGTCCCTGGCGCCTCGTTGCTGGTGATCAAGGATGGCAAGCCGATCGTCCACCGGGGCTACGGCCTGGCCAATCTCGAGGACAACGATCGCGCCACGCCGGCGACCAACTACCGGCTCGCCTCGGTGACCAAGCAGTTCACCGCCGCATCGATCCTGCTGCTGGCCGAGCACCATCGGCTCAACCTCGACGATCCCATACGTCGCTGGCTGCCCTCGCTGCCGGTAACGACCGCGACGGTCACCCTGCGCCAGCTGTTGACGCACACCGGCGGCCTGGTCGACTACGAGGACCTGATCCCGCCCGGCACCACCGAACAGGTCAACGACAACGATGTGTTGCGCATGCTATCCGGCACCTCGAAAACCTACTTTGCACCGGGCAGTGCCTACCGCTACAGCAACACTGGTTACGTGCTGCTCGGGCTGGTCGTGGAGAAGGCTTCCGGCGTGAGCCTGCCGCTCTATCTGCAGCAACACATCTTTCAGCCACTGGGCATGAGCCACACCCTGATGTACGTGCGCGGCGGGCCCGAAGTGGATCATCGCGCCTACGGCTACAGCGAGGAAAACGGCAGCTGGACGCGCACCGACCAGAGCGTCACCAGCGCCACCCGCGGCGACGGCGGCATCTACTCCTCGATCGATGACCTGGCCAAGTGGGATGCCGCGTTGTACGACGACCGCCTGCTGAGCGACGCTTCGCGCGAACTCGCCTTCAGCCCGCATGTGAAAGTCACCGGCGAACCGTACGAAGCGAGCTACGGCTACGGCTGGCGCATCACCGGCGACACCCTGTGGCATTCCGGCGAAAGCATCGGCTTCCGCAATGTGATCGTGCGTTGGCCGAAGCAGCACCTCACCGTGATCCTGCTGAGCAACCGCAACGAACCGGAGCCATACCAGACCGCGCTGAAAATCGCGCAGCCATTCCTCACCCACTGACCACACCGCGCTGCAGGCGGACCCGATTCACACCGCCTGCGCACCACTGTTGGGATGTTGCACCGATGATCCAGCCCCCTGTTACACGCCTGTCATTCGCCCGCCACGCCGCCTTGCTGATTCTGATCGCCATGCTCGCGGCCTGCGCCCATGCGCCACCGCGCAACCCGTTGGCGACGTGGGTGCCGTCGCCCAACCACGACATTCGCCGGCCGGTATTGATCGTGGTGCATTTCACCGACCAGCACTCGGTGCAGGAAAGCCTCGATACGTTGCGTACCCGGAACAGCGGTGGCCAGGTGAGTTCGCATTACCTGGTCGGCAGCGACGGCCATATCTACCAGCTGGTATCCGATCAACTGCGCGCATGGCATGGCGGCGGCGGCCACTGGGGCACGATTACCGACATCAACTCCGCCTCGATCGGGATCGAGCTGGACAACGATGGCCATTCGCCGTTCGCACAGGCGCAGATCGACAGCCTCTTGCGCCTGCTGACCGACCTCACCACGCGCCTGCATATCCCGCGCACGCAGATTGTCGGCCACGAGGATTTCGCGCCGTCGCGCAAGGACGATCCCGGCCCGTTGTTCCCGTGGCCACAGCTGGCCGCTGCGGGCTTCGGGTTGTGGCCGCAAGGCACCCTGGTCGATGCGCCCGCCGGCTTCGATCCATGGATGGCGTTGGGCCTGGTCGGCTATCCGCTGGAGGATCGCCCCGCCGCGGTGCGCGCGTTCCACAACCATTTCCGCGGCATCGGCGGCGATGCACTGGACGCGCAGGATCTGCGCATCCTGTACAACCTGTCGCAGATCGTCGAACGCGGAACGCCGCTTACCGACTGATCGTTTCCGCAGGTAGGTCGGCGGCCAGGTGGAAGCCGATCGCATAGATATCCGAGCGACCACGATTCATTCCCGGCCGCTGTCCGGAAAACAGCAGGACGTTCGGCCGTGACGGATCGATTGCCGGGCCCATCGCGAAACTGCCGGCGACATTGACGCGTTCGTCCAGCTGCCGCGGCGCACGGTACCCGCCATCCGCGCCGCGCGCGGCGAACCACAGCTCGACCGGATCGTTGTCGGCATCGGTGGAATGCGAGAAGACCAGGCCCCGGTCGGCGTCGACGAACGTGGCATCGAATTCGTCGTCCGCGGTATTCACGTCGCCCGGCAGCGGCAACGCGTTTTGCCACGCGCCGCCGCGCTGCGTGCTGATGAACAGGTCGTGCCGGCCACGGCCGCCGCGCCCGTTGGTGGCGAACAGCAATTGCGTGCCGTCTGGCGAAGGCGCCGGCGCCCATTCGTCGCCGGCGGAGTTGATCGCAGCGCCCGGGTTGGATGGTTCGCCAAATCTGCCGCTGCGCGGGTCGAAACTGACCTGCCAGATGTCGTCGCCACCCTGGCCACCCGGCCGGTTCGAGAAGAACCAAAGCGTCCTGCCATCGGCGCTGAAGGCCGGATCGAAATCGTGCGACGTGGTGTCGAACGTCACCGGACGTGGCGCACTCCACGTAGCGCCATGGCGCCGCACCATCCAGATGTCCCAGCCACCGGGACCGCTGGGGCGATCCACGCTGCCCCACAACACGGTGTTGCCGTCGGGACTGATCGCCACCCGCACTTCCGAATATTTCGTGGATACCCGATCGGGCAGGTACATCGCAGCCGCGCCATCCAGTTGCAGCGTCACGTTCGGCGTTGAAACGGTCATGGGAAACGCCAGCACCTGATCGGTGTAGGTCTCGATCAACGCGCTGAACGGCCGGTTGCCTGCGTCGTACAGTAGTGCGCGATGCTGCAGGAGCGAATGAGGAACGGCCAAGCTGTCGGTTGCCTTCGACGGCGACCACAGCAGGTTGGCACTCAACGTCTTGCGCCGGAAATGCAGCGACCGCACCACCTTGCCGAACGGCACGTCGCTGCTTTCGAGCTGACGGTTCATCGCCGGGGTCAGTCGATCCGGCAGATACCAGTTGTCGGCCTCCGACAATACGTGATCGCCGCACGCCAGTTGTACGCGCCGGTATTTCACCACCTCGTGGGCACCCATCGCGAGCTGCGCGCGCAGCTCCGGCGGCAGCGGCTTGTCTGCGCCGCGCACCCGGTTTGCGACAACGCGTGCGGGCGACGCCATGTGGTGCGCACCGCACCAGCGTTCGAGCGTCAGCGTGGCGCTGTCGTGACTGAGCAGATCGGCGTTGAGGGTTTGCAGCAAACCCCATGCCTGCTGCCGACCCTGCGGCGTAGCGGCCCAGCTGGCCAAGCCGGGTTCGCGTGCGATGGCGGCACGGCACGCCAGTATCGAGAACACGGCAACGAACGTGGTGCATGTCAGCGATCGGGTCATCGTTCCTTTGCACTCGCCAGGAAAACCCTAGCCTGCCGGAAGCGGCCTCACACTTCCAGTCGATCGTCCGGACGTGCCACCAGCGCATACAACGCCGGCATCAGGAAAATGCTGATCAACAACCGCGTGAACAGTCCGCTGACGATGACCAGCGCGAACGGCCGCTGGGTATCCGTGCCCACGCCCGTAGCCAGCGCCGCCGGCAGCAAGCCCAGCGCCGCCACCAGTGCGGTCATCATGATCGGGCGCAAGCGCAGGATCGCGCCTTCGCGGATCGCCTCGCCAAGTGTGGTGCCGTTGCGACGCAGTTCGTTGACGTAGGAGATGTAAACCACGGCGGTCTGTACCGAGACCCCGAACAGGGCGAGAAAGCCGATGCCGGAGGACACCGAGAACGGCGTATCGGTGAGCCAAAGCGCCACGATGCCGCCCATCGGGGCCGACAACACCACACCGAGCACGGTGATGAAGGGGAATTTGAAGTTGCTGTAGAGGGTGAACAGCAACAGGAAGATCAGCCCCACGGTCAGCGGCACGATGACATTCAACTGCGCGCGCGACGCGGTGTATTCGGAGTATTCGCCGCCCCAGTCCAGGTGATAGCCCTGTGCCAGTTTCACCTTCCGGTTCACCTGCCCGATGGCATCTTCCACCGCGCCGGCCAGGTCGCGCCCTTCCACCGAGAACTGCACACCGATGTAGCGTGAGTTGTTCTCGCGATAGATGAAGGAGGCGCCGTTGGTGACCTGGATATCCGCGAACTCCTTCAACGGGATCTGCTGGCCACCGGGCGTGGCCACCAGGATGTTGCCGATTTCCTCGGGGTTGTCGCGGTACGGTTTGTCGAGACGCACGACGAGGTCGAACTGCTTCTCGCCCTGGATCACTTCGGTGGCCACGTCGCCGCCGATGGCGGTCTGGATCAGGCCGTTGATGTCGTCGACATTGAGCCCATAGCGTGCGATCGCGGCACGCTTGATGGCGATGCTGAGACTGGGCTGGCCCAGCTCCTGCACCAGGGTCACGTCGTGGATGCCGCGCACGTGTTCGAGCACGCGCTTGATCCCCTTGCCCTTCTGTTCCAGCGTGGCGAGGTCGGAGCCGAACACCTTGACCGCCAGCGCGCTCTTCAACCCCGTCTCGGCTTCGTCCACCGCATCCTCGGCCGGCTGCGTGTAGTTGAAGATGATGCCGGGGAAGGCCTGCAGCTTCTTGTTGATCGCCTCGGTCAGCGCAGCCTTGGTGCGATAGCTGCCGGTCCATTGCGAATACGGCTTCAGCCCCACGTAGAACTCGACGTTGAAGAAACCGGTCGAGTCGGTGCCGTCGTCGGGACGGCCCAGTTCCGAGGCGACCGTGGTGACCTCGGGAAACGTGCGCAGGATGTCGCGGATCTTCGGGGTGATCTTGGCCGATTCGTCGAACGAGATCGTGTACGGCATGGTCGCGCGCACCCACAGCGCGCCTTCGTCCAGATGCGGCATGAATTCGGCGCCGATGCGCGGAATGAGCAGCAGCGACAGCCCCAGCAAGACGGCCGAGGCGGTGGTGGTCAGCCAGGGCCGGGCGAGACACACATCCAGGCCGGTCGTGTAAACCGACTTGATCGCCTCGAAAATACCGTTACGCCGTTCGTTGACGCCCTTGCGCATCAGCCACGCGCACAGCACCGGCAGCAACGTCAGCGTGATCGCCAGCGAGCCGACCAGGGCGAACACCATGGTGTCGGCCATCGGCTTGAACAGCGTGCCGGACGGTCCGGACAACACGTAGATCGGCAGGAAGCTGACCACGATCACCGCGACGGAGTAGAACAACGGACGATCCACTTCGCCGGCCGCGTCGCGGATCACTTCGCGCACGCTGAACTCGGTGCCGGCACGATCGGCCAGCTGGCGGTAGATGTTTTCCACCATCACCACCGCCGCGTCGACCAGGATGCCGAAATCCACCGCGCCGATCGACAGCAGGTTGGCCGAGGCGCCCTGCAGGTCCAGGCAGATGAAGGCAAACAACAGCGCCAGCGGGATGGTGACGGCGACGATCAGCCCGGCACGGAAATCGTAGAGAAAGAAGATCAGCACCACGACGACCAGCAGCATGCCGCGCAGCAGGTTCTCCTTCACGATCTGCGTGGTCAGTTCGATCAGGTCGCTGCGATCGTAGAACGGATGGATCTTCACGTCTTTCGGCAGCACGTTGGCGTTGAGATCCTGCGTCTTCGCCTCGACCCGCTTGAGCACGTCCTGGGTCTTCTCGCCGGTGCGCAGCGAGATCACGCCCTCCACCGCGTCGTCCTGTTTTTCGTAACCGAACTCGCCCAGCCGCGGCGCGATGCCGGTGACCACGCGGCCGACGTCCTTGACCAGCACCGGCGTGCCATCGTGCACCGCCAGCACCACGTTGCCGATGTCCTCCAGCGTGCTCAGCCGGCCGATGCCGCGCACGTAATAGAACTGGCCACCCTGCGAATAAAAGCCGCCGCCGGCATTGCTGTTGTTGGCCGCCAGCGCAGCCTGCACCTGCTGTGCGGTGAGGCCGACACCGGCGATCTTCGCCGGGTCGAGCAGCACCTGGTACTGCATGCTGCCGCCGCCGAAGCCGGAGTCGTCCGCCACGCCGGGCACGGTGCGGTACTGCGGCTCGACGATCCAGTCCTCGAAAGTCTTCAGCTCGGTCGGCGAACGGTCGGAGCTCTGCAGCACATAGCGGTAGATCAGCCCCGACGGCGAAGACAGCGGCGACACCGACGGCTTCACCCCATCCGGCAGGTCGAGATCGCCGAGCCGGTTGAACACTTCCTGGCGCGCGAAGTTGTTGTCCGTACCGCCTGCGAAATTGATGGTGAGGTCGGACAAGCCGTACAGCGAGATCGATCGCGACGTGGTGGTTTTCGGGATACCGGTCATGCCCTGCTCGACCGGTATCGTGATCAGCCGCTCCACTTCCTCGGCCGTATGCCCAGGCCACTGCGTCACGATGTCGACGCTGGGCGGCGAGAGATCGGGATAGGCATCCACCGGCAAACGCTGCAGCGCGTGCCAGCCCGCCCCGACCAGCACCAGGATCAACAGGATGACGATCAACGGCTGCGCCAGCGACGAGCCGACGATGCGGTTCATCAGCGACGCCTTGCGTGGCGGCATGGGAGGCAGATGGTCGCTCATTGGTTCTGCATGAACTGCACGAAGATGGCGCCATCGACCACGATGCGGTCACCGGCCTTGAGGCCATCGGAAATCACGTACTGCCCGCCGCTGCGCTGGCCGAGCGTGACGTGCTGCCGCGCAAAGCTGCCGTCATGCTGGGTGACGTACACGAAGGGCAGGTTTTCGTCATCGCGCAGGATCGCGGACACCGGCACCAGCAGGCCGTTGTCCGGCTGACGCGACTGGATCCGCACCCGCACGTACATCTGCTTCTTCAGCGCTCCGCGCGGATTCTCGACAGCCACGCGCGCCACCACGGCGCGCGTGTCGGAATTCACCACGGCGGAAATGTTGTCCACGGCGCCCTTGAGGCCGCCGATGCCGCCGCCGATGCCGGTCTCGACCTCGGCCGGATCGCCGACGCTGATCGACGCGAGATCGGAGGCGGAAACCTGCGCCATCACCCACACGCGCGACAAATCGGCCACGGTGAAGCATGGCGTGGTGCCTGCCTGCAGCAACTGCCCGGGCGTGATCAGCTTGTCCACCACGGTGCCGCTGATCGGCGACCGGATCGTGCCGCCGACATGGGCGACCGGACGACCCGCCTGCACCTCACGGATCGTCTTCGCGTCGACATTCAGCGCCACCAGCGCCTGCAGCGCGGCGTCGCGATCGGCCTCGGCGCTGGCCGCATCCGTCTGCGCCTGCGTCTCTTCGCGCTGGGCCACGCCGTCATGCTGCACCAGATCCTTGTCCATGTCGGCCAGCCGACGGGCGTTGCCGGCCGTGACCAGTGCCTTGCGATAGGCGCCGATCGCCGCGGCGAAATCGGGCGACTCCACCAGCGCCAGCGGATCGCCCTTGTTGACGTGCTGGCCGGGGACAACCAGCAATCGCGTCACCGGACCCGAGAACGGCGCCAGCACGCTGGTTGCCTGGTCGTTGTCGAAGTCGACCACGCCATTCGCCTCGACGCTATGCCGGAAACGGGACGGCGCCACGGTGTAGATGTGGATGTGCTGCAGCTGATCTTTCGTCAGTGCCACGTTGGCAGGCGTCGCCGACGCGGGCGGCGCATCGGCGTCCTTGCTGCCCGAACAGCCGGTCAGCGACATGACCGCCACCAACGCCAAAGCCACCGTCGCGAATGCGCGCTTCGCCACGCGCATCGCGCAAGCTGATTCACTTTTCATCGTCACCCCTGGTTGATTCCGGCTGGCCCAGATCAGCGCGGTGCCACCAGCCGCCGCCCAGCGCCTGGAACAGCGCTGCAGTGTCGGCATAGCGGCTGGCCTGCGCCTGCACCAGGGTGATCCGCGCCTGCTGATAACCCTGCTCGGCGCTGAGCAAGGTGAGGTAGCTGGCGTAGCCAGCCTTCCACTGGCGCTGGGACAGATCCAGCGTGACCTTGGCAGCGTCGGCAGCGGCGGCGGCCGATTTCAGGCCTTCGGCGTCCTGCTGTAGCGCCACCAAGGTATCGGCCACATTCTGAAAGGCGGTCAGCACCGTGCTGCGATATTGCTCGGCAGCCTGCACATAGGCCGCTTTTGCGGCGCGCTCCTGATGCAGCAGCGTGCCGCCCTGGAAAATCGGTGCGGCGATATCGGCGCCCAGGCTCCAGAAACCCGTGCCGGACTTGAACACCTGGTTCATCGCCAACGCTGTGCTGCCGACGTTCGCGCTCAAGGAAATATTCGGCAACCGATTGGCCATCGCAACGCCGATCTGCGCACTGGCGGCGTGCATGTTGGCTTCCGCCTGGCGCACGTCGGGCCGCTGGGCCACCAGCTGCGAAGGCAGGCTGACCGGCAATGCCTGCGGCAGCTGAAGACTCGACAGCTCGAAGTTCGCGATGGCCGACTGGCCCGGAAAACGACCCACCAGCGCGGCCAGCAGGTTGCGTTGCTGGGCCAGCTGGCTGACCAGCGGCGGCAGCGTCGCCGTGACCTGGGCCAGCTGGGATTCCTGCGCGGCGACATCGAGTCGGCCGGCGTACCCCTTGCTCAACTGGTAACGCATGATCTTCAACATGTGCGCGTTGATGTCGATGAGCTGGTGCGTCGCGTCGATCTGCGCCTGCAGCGACGCTTCCTGCACCGCGGCTGCCACCACGTTGGTGCTCAGCGTGATGTGCGTGGCGATCATCTGGAAGCGGACTGCCTGCTCCTGCGCTTGCAACGATTCGACCGTGCGGCGGTTCAAGCCGAACACATCGGGCACGTACGACACGCTGACCTGCGGGGTGAACAGGTTGTACAGAAAGGCGTTGTTGCTCGGCACCGGTGCGAGTGCGCCGGGCGGATCCTGCTCGCGGCTTGCCGAGAAACCTGCCGCCACGCCCGGATAGCGTGCGCCGCGCTGCGCCAGCACATTTTCGCGCGCCACCGACAAGGCCGCCTGCGCTGCCTTGAGGTCGGGATTGCTGGCCAGCGACTGTTCGATCAATGCATTCAGTGCGGCGGAATGAAACAGCGTCCACCATTGCGCGGAGATGTCGCCACCCGTGGTGAAGTGCTGCGCCTGCCCACCGGCAACATTCGCCGTACCGGCCGTGGTCGGCAGCGGACTCGCGACCAGGCTGCCGGCCGCCGGAGCAGCGGGCTTGTGGAAGTCCGGACCCACGGCGCAGCCGGCCAGCGACAACGCGGCGATGACCGCCGCCAGCAGCAGGCTGCGTGAGCGCGACGCGCGCAAAGCCGGCAGATCCAGCGCGATCATTCCGGCAGGCACCCGAACCACGTTTTGAGCATGTCTGCGCGTCTTTGCGAGGATCCAGTCCGCAACGATATAACGTACCAATCCGCAGCGAAAGTCTGCAAGAAGTTGCGTTGACGGCGACTGGCAGGCGGCCTGGGCCGCCCGATCCGCTAAAGCCCCTTCGCTGCCTGCGCCACGGCGCGGAACAGCGCACGACCCTTGTTCATCGTTTCCTCCCACTCGGCGGCGGGATCGGAGTCGTAGACGATGCCGGCGCCAGCCTGCACGTGCAGGCGACCGTTCTGGATCACGGCGGTGCGGATCGCGATGGCGGTGTCGGCATCGCCCCACCAGCCGATCCAGCCGATGGCACCGGCGTAGATGTTGCGCTTGTAGGGCTCCAGTTCCTGGATGATTTCCAGCGCGCGGATCTTCGGCGCTCCGCTCAGGGTGCCGGCCGGGAACGTCGCTTTCAATACGTCCATGTAGCTGAGGTTCGGCTTCGCGATGCCCTGCACCTGCGACACGATGTGCATCACGTGCGAATAGCGCTCGATCGCGAACGAGTCGCTGACTTCCACGCTGCCGGTTTCGCTGATTCTGCCGATGTCGTTGCGACCAAGGTCGATCAGCATCACGTGCTCGGCGCGCTCCTTTGGATCGGCCAGCAGCTCGGCTTCCAGTGCCTGGTCTTCTTCTTCCGTCGCACCGCGTTTGCGCGTGCCGGCGAGCGGGCGCACCACCACCTTGCCGTCCTTCAGTCGCGCCAGGATCTCCGGTGAGGAGCCGACGATCTGGGTGTCGCCGAGATCGACGAAGTACATGTACGGCGACGGATTCAATGCGCGCAGCGCACGGTACACGTCGACCGGCCGCGCGTTGAAGCCGACGCTGAGTCGCTGCGACGGCACCACCTGGAAGATGTCGCCGGCGCGGATGTACTCCTTGGCGCGCTCGACCATCGCCTCGAATGCTTCTTTCGTGAACGACGATTTGAAATCGCCCTCGTCCAGCGCGACCGACTGCGTGAGCTGCGGATACGACGCGCCGCCCTGGCGCAGCCGGTAGACCAGCGCATCGAGCCGGCGCTGCGCCTCGGCATACGCCTGCGGCTGCGCCGGGTCAGCATGCACGATCAGGTAGAGCCGGCCCTTGAGGTTGTCGAAAACCGCGACTTCCTCGGCCAGCATCAGCAGCACGTCGGGCGTGCCCAGCTCGTCGGCGCGATCCCACTGCGCCAGCCGCGGCTCGATGTAGCCGATCGTCTCGAAGCCGAAGTAGCCGACCAGGCCACCACTGAACGCGGGCAACTGCGGCAATCGCGGTACGTCGTACTGCGCGCGCAACTTTTCGATCTCGGCCAGCGGATCGTCGAGATGGCGACGCTCGGTGACCTCGCCGGAATCCTCCACCTCCATCTCGTGCCCGCGCAGGCGATAGACGCGCCTCGCCGGCAGTCCGATGATCGAATAGCGTCCCCAGGTGGCGCCGCCCTCGACCGATTCGAACAGGAAGGTGTACGGGCCATCAGCCAGTTTCAGGTACACCGACAGCGGCGTGTCGAGGTCGGAGAACACCTCGCGCACCAGCGGGATGCGCGTATGCCCCAGGGCAACCAGCGCGTCGAATTCGTTTCGG
Organism: Rhodanobacter sp. Col0626; assembly: GCF_049994385.1. GTDB lineage: Bacteria > Pseudomonadota > Gammaproteobacteria > Xanthomonadales > Rhodanobacteraceae > Rhodanobacter. The sequence goes on along the minus strand of NZ_CP188260.1, from coordinate 696,274 downwards.
GAGATCACGTTGCGGATCCACGGGTGGGGAGCGCGCCAAGATAGCATTCGCCGCGCGGGCCAGCACGTTTCACGGCGCGCTTGTTCCTTGATCGCTGCGGCACTAATCTCGCTTTCGGGGATCCGGACGAAGCATTCGGTATGCGGGCGCTTGACGGTTTGCGGTATGCAAACCGCGGTATGGGCTGCCTTCGCCGCATGCGTGAAAACATGGTTGATACCCAGGGAGCACCCGCTTCAGGCACCGCCGACTCCTGTCGGCAAGCGAGCGGCGTGGCATGTATCGCGATACGAAGGGAGTTCGACGTGACAGACGACCAGATATGGATTGGCCAGAACGGCAAAAAGTATGGCCCGTACACCGAAGCGGATGTCCGCCGGTGGATCAGGGAAGGAAAGCTCGCTGCGGACGCCCTCGCCTGGCGCGACGGCATGGTGGACTGGGTCCCCCTTGCCAGCCTGTTTCCGACAACGGCGGCCGGCGGACCGTTGCCTCCACCATTGGCAGCCGGGGTTTCGCCACCGCCGTTCGTCGAAACCCGACCGGCGGGCATGTCCGGCACATTTCCGGCACGGCGGGATGAATCCCAGGACACGAGCAGAAGCGATCGCGCAGCGCTGCCCACGCCACCGTCGTTGCATTGGGGCCTGGTCTGGCTATTCACCCTCCTCACGCTCGGCATCTTCGCCATCATCTGGCCGTTCATCCAGGCCAAATGGACGCGCAAGATCGACCCTCGCAGCAACGCCACAACGCTGCTTGGTTTCGCCATGGCCTCCCGGCTCATTGGATACGTTTTCTATTTCGCCGGGTTTGCATCGCTGGCCAACGGAGGCGAGGGAATGCTCGGTTTTGGCGGCTTGCTGCTGCTGGCTGGCTGGGTGCTCGCTCTCGTGGCCTATTTCTCGATGGCGGGCTCGATGCGGGACAAACTCGCAAGCAGGGAGCTGCCGCTTGAAATCGGCGGCGTCACGCTGTTCTTTTTCACCATGTTCTACCTGCAGGCGCAGCTGAGCTGGCTCGCTCGCTGGAAACACACCGGACAAACCACGCCGAGGGCCTCCAAGGGGGTGTTCTGGGCAATTTTCTGCATCGTTCCTTTCCTGATCGCCATCCTCGCGGCCATAGCCATCCCTGCCTATCAGGACTACGTCATCCGTACACAGGTCTCTGAGGGTCTTGTGCTGGGGGATGGCGCGAAAACCGCCATCGCCGAGTACTACTCGAACAATCGGTCCCTGCCATCGGGCAATGCCTCTGCAGGCCTGGCACAAGGCACGTCGATCGCGGGCAGATACGTCTCAGGCGTGGACGTGTCCGATGGCCGGGTCATCGTGGCATTCGATACGGCCAGTTCGAACACCCTGATCCGGAACGACGTCCTGGTATTGACTCCAATCCCGGACGGCAACGGCAATCTTGCCTGGCGCTGCGGCGGTTCGGAAACCACCGTACCGGAAAAGTATCGGCCCATCTCGTGTCGGCGGTAGGAGACGAGCCCGGGAACGGTCCACGCAGGTGCGTGCGGCCTGCAAATCTGTACACGATGGCACGCCGGCTGTAGCGCTTCGGATGGCGATAAAAATGACAAACTTCGACTTGCCATGCCTGTTCCGCCGGAAGAAATCCCCGCCGCCACTTCTTTTCGTTGACACCGGGATCCAGGAGAGATCGTCATCGCGGCCCATGCCCGATCGGCGGCGTGCCTGGCGTCGATATCCGTGAAAGTGGCGTACTCGCTTGCCATCGCGGCCATCCTCATGGCGCTTCCTTTTCTCGGCCTGCTCTATCCGTCTTTCACGTACGAACCCCGGGTCGGGCCGTACGGGTCGTTTGTCAGCAATGCAGGCTCGTTGCTCGCGCTGTCTCGTTGCCTGGCTTTCATCCTCGCGCTCATTTCGCTGGTACTGATCACACGCTGGAAATCGGCTCCGATCCATGCCGCCATCTATGTGGTTGCCGCACTCGTACTGGTGAAAGTCGGCGTGCCAATCGCGCGCGCAACCGAGACCACCTCGAGACAGAACGTCCTGACCTTCTATGAAGGACTGAAACCTGGCCAGGAACAAAGCGCGATTGAGCGCAAGACGAGGGAAACGGAAAACTTCTCTTTCTCTCCCCTGAATCTGGGCGAGCATGACCGGCTTGCTGGGTTTCCCGCCGATGACGATGCGAAATCCGCATTGATAGTGAAAAGTCACGGTACCCGGGCAAGCGTCGCACTCTGGTTCCGGTCCAGCCAGGATGACGGAAAACTCAAGCTGGCCAGAAAGGCGTTCCTCGACAACAAGACGCTGTACGAAATGGCACCGCCACTTGCCGATGAGGAGGATCGCATCCTTGTCGGGGTTCTGTCCTGGACAGATCACCAACTCTTGTTTATGCCTTGCCACATCGGCAGCGCGTATCCCGTGAGCACAGAACGGGCACCGGAACAGGCGAAGGTGCTCATTGGCAACCAGGCAGACCAGGGAAAGCGCAATGCCATCCTGGTGGGTCGTGTCGTGGACGTGGCATCGCGCATGCGTGTCGTCGACGTGCGCAGTTGGCGGAAAATAGTTGGTTCGCGGACTTACGATCAGTCTTTTTACGACACCTGCGATCCACAACTCCGGTAGTCCGGTTCGCGGCTTCCACAGCCTTTGCCCGTCATAATCTGATGCGCGGCATGCCATGCAGGTGCAGGGCAAACGCCACGCCGCTGCCGTCGTCGAGGTTGCGGGCGCTGGCGAGGCCACCGTGGCGTTCGGCGACGAGGCGCACCACGTACAGGCCCAGTCCCAGGTGCGGGACGTCTCCGGGGATGGCCTTGTCGCGCAGGCTGACGAGGGAGTCGAACAGGCGGCCGTGCATCGCTTCGGGCAGCAGCGGGCCCTGGTTGGCCAGTTCAATTTCGGCGCCATCGGGCGTGGTGCGCAGATCGAGTTGCAACCAGCCGTCCGGTGGCGTGAACGACAAGGCGTTGTCGAGCAGCTTGTCCAGCGCCTGCGCAATCAACTCGGGCGCGCAGTGCATGTGCAGTGGAGCGTCGGGCAGCGTGCAGCCGAGCCGGCGTGCGCCGATCAGCGGCCGATACGCATCGGCGCAGCCACGCACCACATCGCGCAGGTCGACGTCTTCGGGTTCGGCGGCGGTGATCGAGCGCTCCATGCGACTCGATTCGCTCATGGCGCGTACCAGCGCACCGAGCCGGGCCACACCGTCGCGCGCGCGCGCGAGATACGGCTGCGCTTCGGCCGGCAAGGCCGCATGCTCCAGATTGTCCAGCGACGATTTCACGATCGCCAGCGGCGTGTTGAGTTCGTGCGAAAGTTTGGAGGCCAGTGTGCGCAGGTAGTCGGTGTAGTTGCCGACCACGTCGAGCAGTCGCTCGAAGCTGCGCGCCAGATCGCCGATCTCGTCCGGCGCGTCGGTCATCGGGAATTTCCCGCGCTCGAACAAGCCGTCCAGACGTCCATCGTTGAGTTGCGCACGTTCGGCCGCATTGCGCAAACGCGCCAGTCGCAGGCTGAGGCGGGTGGCGAATGCGAGCAGGATGCCGCCGGCGACAAGCAGCACGCTGAAACTGGTCAACAGCAAGCCGAACAGTGCGCGATTGGCCAGCAGGGGCACCGCGCGACTGGCCTGTTCCAGCAGCAGCACGCCTTCCACGCGACCTGCATGCTCGATCGGTACGGCGGCCGCCAGCACCACGCTGCCGCGCTCTTCGCCGCTGCGCCAGACCGACACCGGCTTGCCGGTCGCCGCCGTACCGACTTCGCGGGTATCCAGTCGCGGCACGTCCTGCGACCACAGGCTTGCATCCTCCAGTCGGTTCGCCAGCAGCGCGCGATACACCAGCGAGGCGAACCAGCCCGGCTGACCATCGGCACCGGGCGTGCTGTCCAGATGTCCACTGCGGGCAAGCAGCCAGCCTCGGGGTGCAAGCACCCGCGCCTGCACGCGCTCGGGTACCAGCTGCCCCAGCTCGGTGGAGAGCGCACTGGAGTAGCGCAGCAAGGGTCGGGTATCGGACGCCATGCGATCGCCACCGGTCGCCGCGTCATATACGCCGACGCCAAGCGCACGCAATGACAGGCTGCGCGATAGCCGCAGTTCCACCCGGTACCCGCTGCCGTCTTCCTGCCACTGCACCGGTACCAGCTCGGGCAGTCCATCGACCGACGGGTCGAGTGGCCGCGCGATAAGCGGCCCCGGTGCCGCGCTGGCCAGCAGATAGCGACGCTGGCCGGCAGCGTTGCGCAGGGTCAGGATCAGGTGATCCGCCGCCAGCGCATCGGCATCGGCGGCATCGGCGCGCGTGCGCCGGGTGTCGCGCACGTCGGCGTACACATACAGCCAGTCGTCGTCCGCGGCCAGCAGCAACTTGCCGTTCGTATTCAGCGGCTGGCTCCACGGCGTCAGCGGCGCCCAGTCGTCGCCATAGCCATCGACCGTGATCGGTGCCGGCGCCGGCTGCACATACCAGTCCCGGCCCGATGATTCCGGTGGCATCGCGCCGGTCACCACCAGGCTGCGCGCCACCGCCCCCGCCGAGGCCAGCAAGGCCTGCGACTGGCCTTCGCGCAGCAACGTTTCCATCTGCCGCACATACAGCCAGCCGGCAATCGGCAGCGCCAGTGTGCACAGTGCGACCAGCAGCAATTTGCGGCGCAGGGTCATCGTATGGAAGTGGCTCGATCAGCCGCCATGCACGGGGGACACCACGTAATGCGAGGCGACGACCACCTGCATGAAGGCATCAAGCAAGGCCCGGCGTGACGGATCGGCGGCATCGAAAGCCATCGACCAACTCAAGCGGACGCCGCTGGCCTGGCCGGGATCACAGAACACCACGACGTCATCCACACGGTCACTGCCCTGATAGACGGTTGCCTCGCACGGCATGCCCGGATGGCGCACGGCAAAACCCGAAGCCTTGCCCTTCGGATCGTGCTGCAGGTAACGCGTGCGATCCGCCTGTACTTCGGCCGCCAGCGTCGGCAACTTGCGCGGCGATACGTTGAGCACCATCACCCGCTGTGGCTTGCCGCTCCATTCACCTTGATACAAGACCGCATCGACACCGATCGCGCGCGCATAGGTGCAGCAGTCGCGCGTCCAGCCAGCCGGCGTGACCGCGGCGATTTCCCAGGCTGGCGCGTTGCCGTCGCGGGCACCGCGCGCCAGCACGTCGTCGTCGCCGCCGGCGTGGGCCAGCGTGGCGAACAGGCACAACACCGCCAGCAGGACGCGCCGACTCACGGCTTCCACCGGTAGCCCACGCCGTGCACGGTCTCGATCGCGTCGAATTCGGGTGCCACCGCGATGAACTTCTTGCGGATGCGCTTGATGTGCGAGGTGATGGTGGCGTCGTCCACCACCAGCTCGGCTTCGCGCATCAGCTGGTCGCGATTCTTCACGTGGCCGGGGAAGCGGATCAGTGTGTGCACCATCCAGAACTCGGTGACGGTGAGCGGAATCTCCTCGCCGTTCCAGGTGATCCGCATGCGTTCGGATTCCAGTTTCAGCGGTCCGTGCTCGATCACCGTTTCGCTGGACGCCGGCGCCTTCAACGACTCGATCCGGCGGAACAGCGCGGCGATGCGCGCCGCCAGCTGGTGCAGGCTGGTGTCCTTGCTGAGGTAATCGTCGGCACCCAGGCGCAAGCCGGAGATCACGTCGAAATCCGAGTCGCGCGCGGTGAGGAAGATCAAAGGCAGCGTGGCCGACTTTGCGCGCAACTCGCGGCACAGGTCGAAACCGCCTTCGGGTTCGTCGCCCAGGCCAATGTCGATGATCACCAGCTCGGGCAGGCGCATGGCGAACGCACTGGACGCCTCCTGGCGCGAACCGTAACCGCGGGCGTCGTAACCGAAGCGATTCAGCGCCTCGACGTAATTGGCACGGATCAACGGTTCGTCCTCGACGATGGCAATGCTGCGGCCCATGGCGCGCTCCCTGTAGTGATGGACGCAGCGTGCTATGCGGGCAACCATCGCGCAAGGCGTATGGCATGAGTGCCCGTGATTTGCCTTGGAAAAGACCCCGAAGAAGCTGATTCGACGCTATCTGGATGCCGCAGGCACCGCCTGCAGATCACCAACGATGACGTGCCCCTCCCAGCCATCGAAGAGTTGTCCCGCATAGACCTCCAGGCGCTTCGCCACGAAGACGGCGCTGACTTCCCCGCCGCCGCAGGCCGAAGCAAGACCTTCGAATGACCAATAAACGGGCAGAGGCTCGATTTTTCCCACGGTCAGCCCGGCAATACAGGTCTGTTGGCCGTTGGTCTGGCGCCGGGCAAGCAACGCATCATGCTCATGCCTGAATCGCAGTGCCGCGCGGCGTGCAGCGCGCTGATCACCATAAGTCGGCAACATCGAACGCCACAATTGCTGAGCGCTCGCCTGCTCTTGTGGCGTGGCCTGTTTCCACGCGGAAGCGAATACCGCCAGATAGGTCGGATCCTTGCGCTCCGATGCCAGCCCGAGCCAGGCGAGTCCGCGCGCGCGGTCCCGCGGCTGGAGATCGCCCTTGTAGTAGCCCACGCCCAGCAGGAACTCGGCAGGCTTGCTTCCCCAACTGGCCGCGATTTCGAGCATCGATCTGGCCCGGTCATATTTCCCGAGCGCCACATCGCGAACGCCGACGCAGTGGTAATAGACTCCGGGAAGAAAGCGCTCGACGCCTGGCAGGCAATTGAGTTTGGCCAGCTGATCGACGCTTCGATCGATCTTGAACTCGGGCGCCGCCGTGCTGGCTGATGCCGGCGATCCCATGGCCGGCATCTGCTGCCGGGCCAGACTGCCTTGACTCGCCGCAGCCAGCCCCAAAGCCGCTGCGGACACCAGCGCCCATTTGTTCCATCCAGGAAAAGTCATACGAATCATCCATTTTCTGCTGACAGTGGATTCGAGCTTACACGCGCCACCTTTTGTACGCCAACGCCTCGATCGAGAACGACGACGCCACAAAATCGACAGATGCCGCCTCCATCGCGCCCCATCCGGGACAGGCTCGCCACCTTGCGCTCCGCTTCAATGGTTCCACGTTCAACCGGAGCAAATCCCATGCATATATCCGACCAGACCGATGTGGATCCGAATGCCGAGTTACGGCATTTCGAGCCACTACGGGTCGTGCTGGCGATTGGCGCGCTGGTGCTCGGCCTTCTGCTCAGCGTTCATTGAAATGAACGCCGCGCATCAACCCCGTTTCAATCCGCTTTCTCCTGGACAACTCGCCGTGGAAGGCATGCGCGAGTGCGGCGCGAAGGGAATCGCGCCGCACGTGGAACGCGAGGCCGATCCCGACTGGCAGCCCGTATAGCCGCTCACATTCCGTCCGACATGGTGGTTCCTTTCCCCTCCGAAACGAGGGGATTTTTTCTGAACAGTGTGGAGCTCCGACTTTCCCCTGTTCATAATTCTTCCGGAACCAAACCGGGCGGACCCGGTCAGATCTTGTGATTGGTAACGTTCCATTGCCGTGGAACGTGCCGGTACGGCTACTGATTCATAGGGTCGTACCGGCACACCAATCAATGGTGTTTCCTCTCACGTCTCCGACGACGTTTTATCCCGGCCAGCTGTTCACTGAGCCGGGATTTTTATGGGCGGAGGTTGGTGGCGAACCCTGGCGGAATCAGCCGATCGCCTTGCGCATGGCATCGATCTCGGCGCGATAGTCCGTCGCATGGAAGATCGCCGAGCCCGCCACGAAAGTATCCGCACCCGCGGCGGCGATCGCGCCGATATTCTGCGCAGTGACGCCGCCATCGATCTCGAGCCGGATCGTGCGGCCGCTGGCATCGATGCGTTCGCGCGCCTGGCGTAGCTTGTCCAGCGCGCCAGGGATGAACTTCTGCCCGCCGAAACCGGGGTTGACCGACATGATCAGGATCAGGTCGAGCTTGTCCATCACATAGTCGAGGTAATCCAGCGGCGTGGCCGGATTGAACACCAACCCGGCCTGGCACCCCGATTCCTTGATCAGTCCCAGCGTGCGGTCGATGTGTTCGCTTGCTTCCGGATGGAAACTGATCAGGCTGGCGCCGGCCTTGGCGAAGTCCGGCACGATGCGATCGACCGGCTTGACCATCAAATGCACGTCGACCGGTGCGGTAATGCCGTACTTGCGCAGCGACTGCAGCACCATCGGGCCGATCGTGAGGTTCGGCACGTAGTGGTTGTCCATCACGTCGAAATGCACCCAGTCGGCACCGGCCGCCAGCGCAGCGGCCGTGTCCTCGCCCAGTCGCGCAAAGTCGGCGGCGAGGATGGAGGGGGCGATGATGGGGGATTGCTTGGTCATGTCGGTTGCCGGGGATGAGGGAAGAATGAGGAGTCGCGAAAACTACGCCAAGTCTGCCACGACGCTGCCACTTGCTCCTCCGCTGCTCGCAGGGGGAGGTTGCGCTTTTGATTTGAAGATCAAGAGCGACCCCACCCCAGCCTTCCCTGCAAGCAGGAGAGGGCGCACAGCCGTCTACTTGAAGCCGCGTGCTTCCTTGATCCGGTCGTACGCGGCATTGATCTCGCTGGCGCGTGATTCGGCGCGCTTGCGCATGTCTTCGGGCAGGTCGCCGAGGCGATCGGGGTGGTGCTCGGAAATCAGTTTGCGATAGGCGCGCTTTATCGCGCGGTCGTCAGCGCCGCGGTCGATGCCAAGCACCGCGTAGGGATCCGGGCCCTGGGTCGTGCGCTGTGGCGGCACATAGCCGCCACCGTTTCCCTGGCCGTGGCCATGGCTGCGCTGTCCGCCGCCGGCGTTCCACGCGTAGCCCTTCATCGCCATCAACGCCATCAGCTCCATGTCGCTGATCCGCAGCGCGAATGCCAGCTGGCGCAGGATCGACATTTTCTCCGGTGCGGGGTTGCCCTCGGCCAGCACCGTCTCGATCACCACGTCGAGCACCGGAAACGCATGGTCGCGACGCAGGCCGACCCAGTTGCGCAACGCGGTGATGGTCTGGGTGACGTCGAACTCCGGCTGTTTGCCGAGATTGAAGCTGACCACCGCTTGCTTGCGCAGCTCGGCATCCAGGTTCATCCGGGTCATCAGGCGTTCGGCGATCGCGATCTCCTGCTCCGATACGCGGCCATCGGATTTCGCCACCGCACCGAGCAGGGTGAATAGCGGCCCGACGAAACCACCCGCTTCCGGGGTCGCGTTCTTGCGCTGGCTGTAGCGCATGTTGTCGAAGATGAAACCGACCACCGCTCCGGTGATCGCGCCGGGCAGATGACCGATGATCAGCCCGAAAAAGGCAAACCACAGCGTGTAGGAAAAACTCATGGGTGATCCTGCGGCTGCGGCGATTGGACGCTGTACCACTGCGCCAGTGCGTCGAGATCGGCATCGCTGACCGGTCCGATCGCGGCGCGCATCACCGGCACGTCGCGGCGACCGTCGCGATACTGCTTGAGGGCATCGCGCAGGTAATCCAGCCGCTGGCCGGCGAGGTTCGGCACGCCGGGCATGCTGGCGTGGCCGCTGGCGCCATGGCAGGCCGCGCATAACCCGAGGCGGGCCGGCGCGACCTGGGCACGGGCATGTGTCGGGATGGCAGCGGCCAGGCAAGTGGCCGCGATCAATGAGATACGCATCGGCAACAAATGGGGCTAAAGGTCGCCAATTCTAGCAGTCCGCCCGGAATCCCCGGCGCGGCGTTTCCGGCGCCCCGGCCGCAGCGGCTAGAATAGGCCGCTTCACCACCCGTGGAACCTGCTGCCGTGCCCACCACCCTGTTGCAATCGAACCTGTCCGGCCTGGAACTGATCCATCGCGGCAAGGTGCGCGATGTGTACGCGCTGGACGACGATCGGCTGTTGATGGTCGCTACGGACCGGCTCTCTGCGTTCGACGTGGTACTGCCTAACCCGATCCCCGGCAAGGGCGAGATGCTCACCCAGATCTCCAACTTCTGGTTCGTCAAGACCGCGCATCTGGTACCCAACCATCTACTCGACGTGCCGCTGGCCGAGGTGTTGCCGCCCGGCACCGACCTGGCCCTGTACGAGAAGCGCGCGGTAGTGGCGCGGCGTTTGAAACCGGTGCCGGTCGAAGCGATCGCCCGCGGCTACCTGATCGGCTCCGGCTGGAAGGATTACCAGGCCACCGGCGCGCTCTGCGGCATCGCGTTGCCGGCGGGCCTCGAGCAGGCACAGCAGTTGCCGGCACCGATCTTCACGCCGTCGACCAAGGCCGCCGTGGGCGACCACGACCAGAACGTCAGCTATGACGTGGTGGTCGACGCAATCGGCGCGGAGCTGGCCGGCAAGGTGCGCGATGCCACCCTGGCGATCTACCGTTGGGCGGCCGCCTATGCGGCCGAACGCGGCATCATCATCGCCGATACCAAGTTCGAGTTCGGCACGGATGTCACCGGCAAGCTGTACGTGATGGACGAGATGCTGACGCCGGATTCCTCGCGCTTCTGGCCCGCCGATGAATACCGCGTCGGCATCAGCCCGCCCAGCTACGACAAGCAGTTCGTGCGCGACTGGCTGGAGACGCAGGACTGGAACAAGACCGCGCCCGGCCCGGTGATTCCCGATGAGGTGATCGCTCGTACCGCCGCCAAGTACGCCGAGGCATTGCAACGACTGGCCGGCATCCGGCTGGACTGATGAACGCCTGGCTCACGCTGGCCCTGGCCATCCTCGCCGAAGTGATCGGCACCAGCGCGCTGAAGGCCAGCGAAGGCTTCAGTCGGCTGCTGCCCAGCGTGGTGGTGATCGCCGGCTACGGCCTCGCGTTCTACTTTCTCAGCCTCACGCTGAAGCAGATTCCGGTGGGCATCGCCTATGCGGTGTGGTCGGGCGCCGGCACGGTGCTGATCACCCTGATCGGCGTGCTGGCTTTCCGCCAGAGGATCGACCTGGCTGGCATGCTCGGCATCGCGTTGATCGTTGCTGGCGTGCTGGTGCTGAACCTGTTATCCAAGAGTGGTGCCCATTGAAGGCACTATCCATGAGGGCTCCGAAAATGCGCGACATGCAGAGCTGGCTCGACAGTTACAGCGGGGATCACCAGAACCCGACCAATCGCCTGTTCCACTGGTTCTGCGTGCCGCCGATCGTGTGGTCGGTGATCGCGTTGCTGTGGGCGATCCCGGTGCCGGCCGCGTTTGCCCGGCCCGGCGCCTGGGCGGTGCTGGTGATGGTGCTGGCGTTCTACTGGTACTGGAAACATTCGCGCCGGCTGGCCGTCGCCTTGCTGGTCGCCTTCGCCCTGCTCGGCCTGCTCACCCATGTCCTGTATGACAGGCTCGGCGGCGTCTCGCTGTGTTACCTGGCCATCGGCGTGTTCGTGGTCGCCTGGATCGGCCAGTTCATCGGCCACAAGTTCGAGGGGCGCAAGCCCAGTTTCCTCACCGACCTCGCCTACTTGTTGATCGGTCCGGCCTGGTTGATGGCCAAGCTGCTGCGCGCACTGGGATTCAAGCAAATCACATGACCACCCTGCTTACCGTGATCAGCAGCCTGCTGTGGTGGGTGCTTTACAGCAGCATGGCTGCACTGGTGTTTGCCCTGATCGGCTGGTCCGTCATGCGCTGGACAGAACGCTGCAGCGTGGTGTTCAACCGCATCTACCTCGCCTGCCTGCTGTGGACGATGCTGGGTATGCTGCTTGTCGTCGGCGTGGCCGCTTACGAGGGGCAACTGCATCCGCCGTATGCCGCCTTGCTGAGTTCCGGCCTGCTGCGTTGCGTGCTGGTACTGGACATGCTCATCGGCACGGTGCTGCTGTGGCGGATGGTGCCGCGCGTCGATGCCCGCCGCATCCGCCCCGGCAGCGCCTGCATGGCGGTGGCGGTGATCATGGCGGTCAGTTTCGGGGTCGCCACCAGCCTGGCGTGACCGGCTGACGCCGCACGCCCGGCCTGCGCGGTCGGGCGCCCGCGCACGGCCAGTTCACGCCGGCCTGCAATGCATCATCGGCGCACGGCCTGCCGGTTCGCCGCAGTCACCGCCTCGACAAAACCGGCAAACGGAATATCGGTGATCCCCACCAGCCCGATATGGCTGTTCTCGCCATCGAGCAGGCGGCCGGTGACGGGCTGGTCGGTGTACTGGAACCAGTGCGCGCCGACGATATCCGGATTGCCCGCTGCCGCAGCCATGAACTTTGCGTAAGCCTCCCCACGCTGCTGCTCGTTCCATACCGACACCACGCCCTTGCCGAACGGACCGCGGTCATCGGAACCGAAATGGAATTCGCCGATCAGCACCGGCTTGTCCAGCGCATGCATGGCGGCGGCATCGAAGCCGTGCTGCGGCAGGTCGGCGTAGATGTTGAAGCTGACCACGTCGCAATACTGCGCGCAGGCAGCGACGGCTTCAGGCGTGTTCACCGCGAAGCGGCCGCCGAGGAAAAGATGGTGCGGATCGTGTCGATGGATCGCTTCGGCCACGGTGCGGAAATAGGTATCGGCATAGTGGCGCAGCCACGCGCGGTAGTCGGCGGCGATCGCAGGGTGTGCCTCGTTCGGCACGGGTGCGGCGAAGCCTGTGACGTTCAGTGCAGCCCATGAATCGAGTGCGATGCCCCACGCGGAAGCCAGCGTTTCCGGCGCCACATACTGCTTGCGCAGCATGGCGATGAACTCCTGTTTGGCTGGGCTCTTCGCGTCACCTGCCAGTGTGCCGAGCGCGAGGCCCCAGCGTCCCTGCGGGCCACTGCCGGCCCACGCCAGTTCGTTGTCGGCGAAATAGCCCAGCAGCCAGGGATCGTCGCGCACGTCCGCACTTGCCTTCGTCACCGCCGCCTCGGTGGCTTGCACGAAGCGCGGATCGAACGGGTCGGGCATGCGGCCCCAATAGTCGAAGCCGCTGGCGACGTTGGCGTAGACGCCGGCAATGTTGATCGAGCGCGTGTAGGGCAGACGATGCGCCTGACCCAGCGCCGGATCGCTCCAGTTGCCGACCGTATTGAACCCCCAGGCCTGCAGGCGATCCAGCGTGCGCTTGCGCCATGCCGCGGACCAGTCGTGGCCATCAACCCGATACACGTTGGCTGCGTAAAAATCGAACCAGCGGCCGTGATTGAAGCCGATACCCTGACTGGCGCCCTGGTCCGCGCGACGACTGTCGCTGCTGCCGTAAAACGCCGCCCACTCACCGCTGTCCGGCGGCAGGTCGCCGAACTGGAACTCGCGACCTTCGACATAGCTGCGACCGCCATCGATGGCCACCGCGTTGACGCCTAGCGAGAAAAAGGCGTGACCGTCGGGCGTCACCAAGTGCCATCGGCCACCCTGCTTCTGCGTGTGGAACCAGCCGGCACGCTTGAGGTCATGGACGTCCAGACGTCCACCATACGGATCCGGCCCGCTCGACCCGGCTTTGTCGGGCCTGGTGACGCGCGCGCGCAGCGCGGCGTCGGAATCGATCTTCTCTGGCCACTTCGCCCGAGCGAATTGTCCATAGCGGTCGACGATGCCGGCATAGGCGTGACGCAGCGTGGGCGAACCCGATGCAGTGTCGACCCGGCCAAAGAGCAGGGTCTGCGTGGCCTGTGGTGACGGCACGCCGAGTCGGACGGCGGTGACATGGCGCAGGTCCAGCGCACCTTGCACCGTCGTCGCCAGCAGGGTCGGTCGGCCGTGGTCGTCGAAAGGCATCGGCGGACCCACCTGCATGCCTTCGCCACGTGGCGAAGTTGCCTGCAACGGGATCACCAGCGTCTGCGCCGGTCCGGCCGGCACGCCCACGGTCGCCTGCAATTGCTGTCCGGGTTTCACGCCGTCGATCGCGACGCTGAGCGTCACCGCCCACGGCATGGCGTTTTGCACGCGCAGGCGCAGCTCGCCTTGCGTCGACCAGTCCCAGTTGCCGTCAGCGAGCGCAATCACCAACTGCGGATGACCTGCCGGCTGGAAGGCGTAGCGTTGTTGCGCGACGCCATCGCTGGCCTGCTCGACCGCTCCGGTGCGCTGCACATGGTCGAGCGTGAGGTGCACCGTCGCAGTGGGGCTGGCCAGATCGACCACACTCGGCCCGGCGGTCGCATGGCAGGCAGCCAGGCCGAACAGGCAAGGTAGCCAGGTCAAGAGATGACGTTTCATCGATGGGCCACCTTCGCGTCGAGTGTGGGAGCGGCTTCAGCCGCGATGTCTCTTCGGCGGCCATCGCCACAGCAGCCGTCCCTAAAAAAAGCATCGCGGCTGAAGCCGCTCCCACAGGAGATCAGGCGGAGCGCCGACCCGACCACCATTGCCAGCCGTAATACACCGGCACGCCCAACGCGATGATCGCCAGGCTCATGCCGGCATCGCCCGGCGCGTGGATCGCGCTGGCCACGATCACGCCGAACACGGTGATCACGAAGATCAGCGGCAGGAGCGGATAGAACGGTACGCGGTACGGCGCCGGCTGGTCGATGAAATGCCTGCGATACCAGAACAGCGTGCCGATGCCGAACACGTGGCCCAGCCACTCGCCCACGGTGGTGTAGTTGAGCAGCTGGTTGAAGCTGCCCGATACGGTCAGCACGATCGCCCACGCACCGAGCACGGCCAGTGCGATCTGTGGCGAGCGCGTACGTGGGTCGACGCGCCCGGTGGCGCGGAAGAACACGCCGTCCGCGCCCATGGTCTGCAGCACGCGTGCACCGCCGGCGATCGCAATGCTGCAATAACCGAAGGTGGAGCAGGCAATGCCGACCTCGATCACGGTGGCACCGTGCGCGCCGAACAGCTTCTGCATCAGGTCCGCCGCTGGCGCAATGCTGGTCGCGAGGCCGGCATGGCCAAGCCCCGCCAGGTACGCGAAGTTGACCAGGACATAGCAGAGCACCACGCCGGCCATGCCCATGCCCAGTGCGCGCGGCAAGGTGCGCTGCGGATTGCGTACTTCGCCGGCCAGGTCGTTGAGGTAATGAAAACCGCCATAGGCAAACAGCACCGGCAGCAGGGCGCCGGCAAAGGCCCACGACGACACCGGCTGCGTGGTATCCGGCACCAGCGTCAGTCCCAGCTGGCCATGCGCCAGCACCAGGCCGGCCACCACCAGCAAGGCAATCGCCAGCACCTTCAGCACAGTGAAGATGTTCTGCATCCATGCGCCGGCGCGAATGCCGAACAGGTTGATGCTGACGATGAACACGATCGCGCCGACCGCGATCGGCATTTCGTAGAGCCGGCTGAGGCCGATCGCCCGGCAGAAATAGACGGCGAATTTCGTCACCACCGCGGCCACGCTGCCGGGGTAGTTGATCAGCGCCATGGTCCAGCCAAACAGGAACGCCGGCAGCAGGCCAAACGCCTCGCGCAGGTACACATAGATGCCACCGGCCTGCGGTCGCCGTGCGCCAAGTTCGGCGTAACACAGCACCCCGGCCAGGGTGAGCAGGCCGCCGATCGCCCACAACACCAGCACCTGCATGCCCGATGACGTGTTCTGAGCCACCGTGGCCGGCGTGATGAAAATACCTGCCCCGATGACGCCGCCGATGACAATCATCGCGGCGTCCCAGGTGTTCAGGCGACGGGCATAAGCATTGGCGGGTTCGGTCAGCATGGCGGCTACCTTGCCATTGTCCGTACCGTTTCAGCCAGTCCCGTGTGACATGGACCGTTTTGGCGACGGCGCGGCGCCCCCTGTCTTCTGGCAAATTGACAAGCCACAGCGGCCCCGGAAGACTGTCGACGGCAGCGCGTCGTGCGCTGCACGTTCATGGCGCAGCGACGACCTCGTTGCGTCATCGCCTCCGAGGGGTGCTGCAGCGGATCGCCATCCGCCACGCTCGACAGGTGAATCCGTCACAAGGGCGCCCTATCCGGTTACTGGAGGTGTCGCCATGTCCACCCGCGCTGATTATCGTCTCGCCTTTGCTACCTCGGCCGAACATCCGTCGATCCAGCCGGATGACAAACATCTGGCTTCCTCGCTGGAACACCTCGGTGTCGCGCCGGTCGTCTGCGTGTGGAACGACCCGAACATCGACTGGTCGGCGTTCGATGCGGTGCTGATCCGCACCATCTGGGATTATTTCAAGCACCACTCGGCGTTTCTCGCGTGGCTGGACCGGCTGGACCGCCTGGGCGTTCCCACCATCAACGACAGCCGGTTGCTGCGCTGGAACAGCGACAAGCGCTACTTGCTCGAACTTTCGCAACACGGCGTCGCCATCATCCCGACCCGGCTGGCCAGTGCGGCCGCATTGCCGGAGGTACTGGCGACGATGCCGGGGCAGCAAGTGGTGATCAAGCCGACCATCAGCGGTGGTGCCTGGCACACGCTGCGCGGCACGGTCGGTGACGCGGAGTTCGCCGCCGCGGCAGCGCGCCTTCCGCGTGAACTTGACTACCTGGTGCAACCCTTCGTGCCGGAGGTCGTCAGCGCCGGCGAGTGGTCGCTGCTGTATTTCGCCGGCGAATTCAGCCATGCGGTGATCAAGCGCCCAGCCAGCGGCGACTATCGCGTCCAGGGTGAGCATGGCGGCAGCGCGGAGCCAGCCCGGCCCGATGCCGCCACGCTGGCCGCGGCCGATCGTGCGCTGGCTGCCGTCGCCGCGATCGGCCATGGCGATCACGCCTACGTTCGCGTGGATGGTGTGGTGAGCGAAGGCGGTTTCCTGGTGATGGAACTGGAACTGATCGAACCGTTCCTGCATTTGGCTGCACATCCGCTGGCAGCCGAGCGGCTGGCGCGGGACGTGGCCGATCGACTGGCTCACGCCCGTCCAGCGGCACCGACCGCCGTCGCTTCCTGACATGGCGCCCGTGACGGATCAGCAGCGTCCCGACGCCGTCGCGGGCTCTTCTTCGCGCTGGCTGCACGTGCTGTCGTGGATGGGCTCGCTGGCGATGTTTGCGCTGGCCTTGTGGCTGCTGCATCGTTACCTGACCGGCCTCGCCTGGCACGACGTGGTTGCCGCCTGGTCACAGTTGCCGGCCCGGCGCATCGCGTATTCAGTCGCGGCGGCGGCCGTCAGTTTCGCGATGCTGGCGATGTTCGACGTACTGGCGGCCCGCACGGTGGTGGGCGCACGGATTTCGGCCGGGTTTGCAGCGTTCGCCGGCGCGGTCACCCAGGGTATTTCGAACACGCTGGGTTTCCATGCGATCACCGGCGTCGCACTACGCTATCGCATCTATGCCACGGCCGGACTCGGCACCGGCGACATCGCGCGCATCGTGGGGCTGGCAGGGTTTGGCGTGGGGCTGGGCTTCGTCGTGGTGGTCGCCGGTGCGCTGTGCTGGCAACCCGCCATCACGCAGGGTTGGGGTCGCCTGCCGGGCGTGGGCTTGCTGCTGCTGTTGCTCGCCTTGCTGGTCTGGCTGGCCCGACGCCCAGCCACCTTCAAGCTCTGGCGCTGGGACCTGGCGTTGCCGAGCGCGGGAACGGCGGCGGCGCAGATGCTGATCGGCGGCATCGAGATGCTGGCCGCGATCAGCGCGCTCTACGTGCTGTTGCCGGCGGGCGTGGCGCCGCCGTTCGTCGACTTCCTGCCGATCTATGTCGGTGCCGTGCTGGCCGGCATCGTCAGCCATTCACCCGGTGGCATCGGTGTGTTCGAGACGATCATGCTGGCGTCGTTTCCGCCGCAGGCGCGGCCGGAACTGCTGGCGGCGATGATGTGCTACCGACTGATCTACAGCCTGCTGCCGTTCGTGCTGGCCAGCATGGCACTGGGTGGATTCGAATGGCGCCTGCGGCGTCGGCGTCGAGGCGGCTGACCCGGCTCGACGCATCCCGCGGGCAGCGGGCGTCAGTTGGACGGCGGATAGCGCCGGATCAAGCGCTGCTGGTGCAAATGGTGCCGCGCCAGCGCCAGCATGCCGATCGGCCGGTGTCCGCGCGCGCGGTTGGCCGCACCCAGCGCGAACATCAGCCGCTGCTTGGCGAATACCATCCGGTAGACCTGTCGTATCGAATATTTCGGATCCCACGCATGCACCGCCTCGGCACCGGCACCGTTCACCTCCATGATGGTGAAGCGGCCGCAGCGCAGGTCCTGCAGGGTGCGATAGCGCACGTCGAAACGGCCGGCGTGGAATTGCGGCATGTCATGCGCAATCGCATCGATCGCGGTGAGCAGTTCCTCACCGGCAAGCGCCGATCCGTCCTCGTAACGGCCGCCCACCCGGGTCGATCCGATCAGCGACAGTCGCACGCTGTCGCCGGCTACCGGCACCTCCTCGGGATCATGCTGGCACTCGTGCTCCCGCGGATGGCGCATCGCGCGGCGCAGGCGTGTGTCGGCATCGATCAGCTGCGCCACGCTATGCACGCCGTCGCCGACGACCTGCGGATAGTGGCGTAGAAGGATGCCCAGCAAGCGGCCTCGCGGCTGGTCCGGGTGACGCACGTAGAAGATGCCCGCCTCGCCCGGTTCGTCCAGGTAGCGCTGCAGCATCAGCGACTCACCGACCGGATAACGGGCCAGGTAGTCGGCCAGATCCAGCGCATCGTCGAGCCGGCGCACGCCGAAGCCACACCAGCCAAGATCCGGCTTGGCCACCACCGGAAACCCCAGTCCGGCGGCCCGCATCGCCGACAGCGCGGCCGCCAGCTTGTCCGCTCCCTCCACCCGCAGCACCACGTAAGACGCCACGTGCGAACGCGCCAGCGCACCCATGCCGGCGAAGTATTCCGACTTGGTATCGCCCACCAGCCCGCCGGCGGTGATCTGCGGATTGGCCGCCGATGGCAGGGTGAGGCTGCGATGGCGCAAACCCAGCCAGCACCATTGCAACACCATCGGCACCAGGTTCAGCCACTTGGGGATGCGCTCCATCGTGCCCACCCGCGGCGCGGTCCGCGCCAGCGGCGGCCGCGCATCGAGGGCCGTGGCGACGGGCTCATTCATGCCCGATCACCTTGTAATGGATCGGCTTGTACGCAAAATTGTTGGATTGCCCGGCCGAACACGCGGTGAGCCCGACCAGCAGGTCCATGTGCGCCTCGAACACGATGTGGTCGCCAGCCTGGCTCAGCGGCGGCTCCACGCGGATCATGCCGGTTGCCGCGTCCACCGGTACATTCATGAAAATGTTGAACGCCGTGGGTATCGCGTCCGGCGTGACGCCATAGGGCACCAGCGCCTCGCACAGATTGCCCAGGCAGCCACGATGCGGCTCGGCGTCACCGTAGATGATGCGGAACATCTCGGACGAACACGGCGACAGCAGGAAATCGTGCCGACCGACCGTATCCTCGACGATGCGCAGCATGATGCGGCTGCGGTTCGAATAGATCGGATCGCCCGTGCTGAGGTAGATGCTGCTGGCGTAGTCGATGCTGCGCCCGGAAGAGATCGCCTCATGCACATCGTGCCGGTTGAACGCGACCATGTCGGCCACCTGTTCGCCCTGCGGATCGATCACTTTCAACCGCTCGCCACGTTTCAGTTCGAACGCCACGCCGCTGCGCGGAGCGATGACCTTGATCATCGCCGGCCACCCGCGTCACTGCCGTGAAAAGGGCAAACCCATTGCGTGTCGACCTCGCGTCCGCTGTATTGGCGCGCCTCCGAACTCTTGCCATGCACGGCAAGCATCGGATTCGCCGAGCCCGAATAGGCGATGTCGCGCTGGATGATCGCCTGGCGCAATTTTTCGTAGCGTCCGTCCGCGCGCAGCCGCTCGAACTGGCTATGCAAGTTGAACACCAGCACCGGGCAGCGAAAGCGCCGCGCCCGCCGGCTGGCCGCCGGGTGCAAACCCACCACGTAGAACGCCTTGCCACCGACGCTCATGCTGAAACGCGCCGAGGCCGGGTCATCGCTGACGCTGGTGTCCCAGCCAAAGCGGACGCGATCGATGGCGTGGATCGCTTCCAGGCGCCGCCATAGCGCCATCTCAAAGGCCTCTTCCGACAACCTCGCCGAGCAGGGAAACAGCACCGCGAGGCTGACGAACAGACTCTGTCCACCGACCTCTGCCGCGAACGCCTGCAGACGATCGGTGATGCGCCGATCGTCGCGCGCGTCGACAATGTTATGCGCGCACAACGTGCGCAGGCGACGACGCCCCTGCGATGCTTTCGCGCCGAGGCACGGAAACCCGGGTTGCCTTACGAACGCGTCGAACGCCCGCACGGTCCCCTCCACCATGGAAGACCATGTCGGATTGCCGTTCGCCTGTGTTCCACGCGCCAGTGATTGCATTGCCATCGCGTACCGTCAGCCGGACCAGCAGCCCGGTCCATTGCCGACAGACGGTACGTGCAGCAACGGTTAGCGAACGTGAAGGCCCGCTCCTGCGCCCCGTTCGGCGTCGTCCTTCGCGGTCGCTAGAATGAACGCATCTCCCTTCTTTCCGGCCGCGCCGTTTGTCCTCCGCCCCACGCAAGATTCTCCACGTCGACATGGATGCGTTCTACGCATCGGTGGAGCAGCGCGACGACCCGTCATTGCGCGGCAGGCCGGTGGCCGTGGCGTGGCGCGGTGCGCGTTCGGTGGTGTGCGCGGCCAGCTATGAGGCGCGCGTGTTCGGCGTGCGTTCGGCGATGCCGGCCATCCGCGCCGAACGCCTGTGCCCGCAGCTGGTCTTCGTGCCCCCGGATTTCGTGCGTTACAAGGCGGTGTCGCGGCAGATCCGCGAGATCTTTGCGCGACACACCGACCTGATCGAGCCGCTCTCGCTGGACGAGGCCTATCTCGACGTTACCGTGACGAAGACCGACCTGCCCTCGGCCACCGCGACCGCCGAGGCGATTCGCTCGGCGATCCGCGAAGAAACCCAACTGACCGCCTCAGCCGGTGTGGCTCCCAACAAGTTCCTGGCCAAGATCGCATCGGATTTCCGCAAACCCGACGGCCTGTTCGTCGTGCGGCCCCATCAAGTCGAAGCCTTCCTCACCCCGCTTCCAGTCGGTCGCCTGCCCGGCGTGGGCAAGGTGATGGAAGCGAAGCTGGCTGCCCTCGGCATCACTACCGTGGGCGAGCTGCGCGCCTTTGCGCAAGTGATACTGGAGCAACGTTTTGGTCGCTGGGGCAGGCGCCTGCACGAACTCTCGCGCGGCATCGACGAACACGCCGTGCAACCCGAACGCCCGACCCTGCAGATCTCCGCCGAAGACACGTTCGAACACGACCTGTTGCTGGAGGATCTCGAACCGCACATCCGCCGGCTCGCCGAAAAGGCCTGGGCCGGCTACCAGCGCGAGGATCGCCGCGTGGCACGCACGGTGGTGCTGAAACTGAAAACCGCGGACTTCCACACGCTGACTCGCAGCCTCACCCCGGCGCAGCGGCCGATGTCGGCGAACGAGATGGCCGACATCGCCTGCGCCTTGCGCGAGCGCGTCGAACGTCCCGTCGACAGTCGTTACCGGCTGGTTGGCGTGGGCCTGGCCGGCTTCGTCGCGCAAGACAGCTACCAGGCGCAGACGGATCTGTTTGCGTCCTCGGGCGAGGATCAGGACACGCCGGGAAGGCCGTACTCGAAATCGTAGGAATGCTTGCCATCGGCGATCGTGATCGTCAATTGGCCCACCAGCCCCTGCAATGCGTCGGTGCCGGAATCGGGCACCACGGTGATGCTCAGCTGCGGCGCGCCACGCGTCATCGTGCCACTGTGCTGCAACGCGAACGTACCGCTGCGACCGTCGAGCGTGCCGCTGACTCGCTCGAGCGCGACGTAGCCAGCCGAGCCCTGCACGTCGGTGCCGGCAGCCAGCATCTGGCCCTTGCCGATCGCTTCGAGGTCACCGTGAAACTGCTTGTCCAGCGCCATCCGGCCGATGCTGGCGTCGCCAACGCCGTCCTGCGCGGACTGCGGAGTCATTTTCACGTCGAAGGTGCCGCGGGCATGCATGGTCATGGTCTTTCCTCAAGGCGGAATGCGCTGAAGCCTAACCGATCACGACTCCCGTTCGCTTCCGAAACGCGGCAGGTTCCAGTGAAAACGCAGGGCCAGAAAGCGCAGCGCAAAGCAGAACAGGATCGGCAACCAGGTCGCCCACACCGCCGGCCACCGATAATGTTCGCCGACCACGGCCAGCGCCGCGCCGGCAAACGCCGCCAGCGCATAGATCTCCTGCTGCAGCACGACCGACACGCGTGCCAGCAATACGTCACGCGCCATGCCGCCGCCGATCGCGGTGATCATGCCAAGCAGGATCGCCACTTCCGCGTTGTGGCCGAACAGCAACGCCTTGTGCGCGCCATATACCGCGAACAGGCCCAGCCCCATCGCGTCGAACAGCCGCACCGGATAGGTCAGCCGCTCTACCCAGCGATACGCGACGATGGTGAGCAGGGCCGCGACAATCGCCGTAAGCAGGTAGCGCCAGTCGGACAGGCCCGCCGGCGGAATCGCGCCAATGCACAGATCGCGCGCGATGCCGCCACCGCAGGCGGTGATGAAGGCGATCGCAAGGATGCCGAACAAGTCGAGATTGCAGCGCCTCGCCGCCGTCGCGCCACTGATCGCGAACGCGAACGTGCCAGCCAGATCCACCAGGTTGAACAACGTGTGCTCGTTCATGCGACCACTCATCCTGTGGGCAGGTCAACCATGCAGTCCATGGCCATGTGTTGCGTTCCCAGTATCTGCAGCGCTATCTGTTCGGGTTCGGCTATCCACTCAATCGCCGCATCGCGCTGGCTGCCCGCGCCGTCATTGAACTCTACCCGCCCATGCCCTGGATGCGTGATTGTGCTGGCGCGTCGTGCTTTTCGGCGAATCGGTAAAGAGCATCGCGCGCAAGCGCGCTCCTACAGGTCGAGCACCGCATCCAGCCCGCGATGCAGGCCGACCAGGCCGGAAACTTTGCGTATCGCCAGCAGCGCACCGTCCACGTAGGGTTTCGCGCTGCTACCGGCGTTGTGGTGCAGGCGCAGCGTCTGGTCCGGCATGCCGAAAATCACCTCGGCGCCGAGCACGAACCCGGGCAGCCGCACCGCATGCACCTGGCTGCCGGCCAGCGTGCCGCCACGCGTTTCCGGCACACCGGAGGTCTGCTCCAGCGGCACCTCCAGTTGCGGATGGCGCACCTTGCCCATGCGCCCGGCCAGTTCGCGCACCGTGCCGCTAGGCGCATCCGGTTTGCCGGCGTACGCGTAATCGATGATTTCCCATTGCGGAATGATCTTCGCAGCCATCTCGGCGAACTTGATCAGCAGCACCGCGGTCAACGCGAAGTTGCCGCAGGCCAGCGCTCCACGCTGTCGCTCTCGCGCCAGCGCATCGATCTGCGCATAGTCTTCGTCGGTGAGGCCCGAAGTGCCCACCACTACGTGCGCATCGCGCTCCAGCGCGGCGAGGATGTTGGCTTTCGCGCTGGCCGGCCCGGTGTACTCGACGAAAACGTCGCAGGGCTTTGCCAGCGCTTCGGCAGCACTGGCAAAGATCGTTGCATCAAGCCGGCTCTCGCCCAGTACATCGCCGAGTTTCTGTCCGGCACGCCGTCGCGCCACCGCGGCAACAAGATTGAGATCAGCGGCATTGGCCATTCCGCGCGCCAGTTCGGAACCGGCCCAACCAGTGGCGCCGGCGAGGCATATCTTCAAGGTCATCGGATGGACCTGGATCGACAGAGGAGTGACGCAGCGTACGGCGAATGGGCTGCGTCATCCATAGGGGCACTGCATGGACACGACATGACCGACAGGCGTGGCCGATCAGTCGTAGACGTCGTGGCAACGCCGCTCAGTGGTGTAGTAGGTCTTCTTGTCCTGCGCATTTTTCTGCACGCGGTTGCCCACGTAACCGCCGGCGACCGCGCCGCCAACGGTGGCCAGGGTTTTGCCCTTGCCGCCGCCTACCTGATGGCCCAACAACCCACCGGCAACCGCGCCAACGCCGGTGCCGATGATGCGGTGGTCGTCCTTCGAGCCATTGTGCTTGACCTGCACGTTTTCGCAGACCTCACGATGACGCCCCTGCGCCTGTACTGGCGCCATGGTGAGTGCGGGCACCGCCAAGGCAAGCGAGGCCACCAGAAGCAATGACTTGTTCATGCGCTTTCTCCGACACGATGAGAGACAGGAATAACCGGAGCGGCGTGACGCCGCGGTCAAGTTTTCCTCAATCTCATGCGCATCCGGATCAGCTAAGCTCTGCGTTCGCGAATCACGTTGTACAGGGCTACTCCATGCATTTCGAATTGCCGAAACTGCCCATGCGCGGCTTCAAGGATTTCGCCAAGCATTACCTTATGATCGTGCTCAGCATCCTCACCGCACTGGGACTGGAGGCATGGATCGAGCATGCGCATCACCAGAGTTCAGCCGAGGTGGCCAGCGCGCAGATCGAGGCGGAGATCCGCGCCAATCTGGCCGAAGTCGATGCCGATGCCAAGGAGGACGCCAGACAGGTGCAGCGTCTGGACGAGATCCGCGAGGCGGTGACCCGGGATCTCAAGTCGAACATGCCGGAAAACCTGGCGAGCCAGCACATTCTCGCCATGACCAAGAGTGGCTTCGACCTGCACCTGAAGTTTCCGACACTACGCCACGAAGCCTGGGACGTGGCGGTGGCCAACCAGTCGGCTAGCTGGATCGAGCGCGCGCGCATGCAGCGCTATTCGGCCGCTTACGCCAACGCACGTGACAGCGTCACCTTGATGACCGAGGACACCGCGATCCTGATGAACGGCACGGGCATGGTGGACACCATCGCCGACATGGAGACCGGCCAGGTGCAGCCACGCCAGTTCCTGCACGTCGTCAGCCAGATGCGCGCGATGGTCGAGCAGACCACGCAGAACCTGCAGGTGCTGAAGAAACAACTCGAAGCGGCCCTTCCCGATGCCGATCACGTGTCCACCAAGGCCGTTCACGCACCCTGATTCACCCGCCGGCTTTGCGGAGGTGCCTTCCAGCATCCGGCTCGCCGCGGATGGGGTACGCTCCGCGTTCGCGGCCCACCGCTCGGAGCGACTCCATGCACTTCGAAGTACCGAAACTGCCCATGCGCGGCGTCAAGGATTTCGCCAAGCACTATCTGATGATCGTGCTCAGCATCCTCACGGCATTGGGGCTGGAAGCGTGGATCGAACATGTCCATCACCGGCACGCTGCCGAGCTGGCCAGTCATCAGATCGAAACGGAGCTGCGGGCGAATCTGGACGGCCTGCAGGCGACCTATCTGACCAATCAGAAACGCATTGCGTCACTGCAGCAACTCGATCAGGCCATCAGCACCGATATCCGCGCCAACCTGCCCGCCAACACGATCAACCAGCACATCCAGGCGCGCAAGGCCCAGTTCAACCTCAGTCTCGACTGGCCGATCTTCGGCAACCAGGCGTGGGACGTGGCGGTGGCCAATCAGTCCGCCACCTGGATGGACAGCACCACGCTGAACAATTATTCGGCTGCCTACAGCAAGCAGCGCGACGCCGCGAACTGGATGACCCAGGACAGCACGCTGTTCCTCGATGCGCCGTTGATGGCAAATCTGCGGACCCGGATCGACCTGGGACGCGAGATCGACCCCATCGAGTTCGTCTCCGTGCTGCATCAGATGATCATCACCTCGACCGAAACGCAGTCGCACCTCAAGCAGGTCGGGTCGCAGTTGAAGAGCGCGTTTTCGAGCGAGAAGGGCTGCAACTGACTGCTGCGGAATGCGACGTCCACCCGCCGGACCGGCGCGTCGACTGATGCGGTTGTTTTAGTCCTTCCCGGTGGCGCTCAGTTTAATGCGCTACTTTCGGGGTGGGCGCGTAGGAAGCACTCAAAACACACCGATAGACCGCAAGCGGCATCTGCCCATCATGGCACGGCGCTCATCCACGCGTGCCAAGTCCATCGTTGGCTCGGGTACCAGACTGCCGTCTTTCGCCAGCATGAACTGCGATGCGTAGAGCTGCGGTTTGCCTTGATTACGCAGTACGCGATCCGTGAGCATGGCTACGTCAGCCTTGCGCACACCACTGGTAGCCAGCCGCGACTCCAGTGCCTTAATACCGTTGCCTGGAACGCCGGATCGCGATCCGCGTGCTGCACCAGCAACCATGCATGGGAAATCCCCTCACCACCGACGTCATCCACGGCCGGAAATCCCCGGGTGGCGACAACACCCTTCAACCACGAGAGATTGCCGGCATCCACCGCCAGCACCGCCTCGTTCGCCGCTTTGTCGCGCATATCGGTAGCGGTCGATGCATTGCGCGCCGTCTCGTCAGCCGCTGCCCGCACGGCCAGCTCATGCCGCAACGCCGGATCGGAATAGTGACGCCGGTCGTCGCGCGCTGGTGCCCCGTTGCCGCGCGGATGCGTGGCCGCCCAGGCCGCAAGACCGGGACAGGCCTTCATCAACGCAGCATCGTCATCGTCAGCTCTGGCCGCCGGCGACAGCAACGATGTGGACAGGAGCAACAGCAACAGCGGAACCATCCTTGACACGCACAACCTCACTTTTTCTTCGGAAGGTACAGATCTATGATCGTACCTTCGTAGACTTCCGCCGCCATGCCCACCGACTCGCCCAAGGTCCGGTGCGGATGGATGGTGAGCGCGATGTCGGCTGCCTCGCTGCTCGAGACACTGGCCGAGCGCTTGCGGCAAGCAATCGTCGCGAGAACGGAAGCTGGCGTTTCTGCAGAGTGACACCTAGCCACGGTTTCCAACAATTCATTTCGGATATGGAAATCGCGAAACCTTGCAAAGCACGTTGTTCCGGGGAAAGCCGGAATCCAGCACCCTTCGCTTTGTCAAAGGTTTGAAGCCCCTGGACTCTGATTTTGGCAAGATGACGATGTTTTCATCGTCACGCGTGATCTGGTCAAAAATCCAGAGGCTGCTGAGGCGGGGCTGGCGGCCCAAAAGAAGGATCCATGATTACGCCTGTTCCGTCATCAAACTGCCCCGGCCCACGTCCCACCCCTTCTTTCACTGCAATTGTTTGGCGTCCTCTTTTCCACACGAATTTTGCGACACTCCATGTCGCTCCAAATCCATTTTGGTATGAATCGGAACCTGATTGCAGCGGGACTCCATATTTTTTGCTGAAGGCATCCACCACCGCAGCGAATGTACTGGGCGGCATTTGCAACGAAATTTTGTATAGCTTCCCGTCATAAAAACTGTACGTTATGTATCGAAGCTTGCGACCCGCAACCGTGCCGAGATTCTGGTTTACATCCCCTGGCGAGGCGTTACAGACAACCTCGCCCTTTTTAAGCTCAAGTAAAGGATCTCCCTCAAAGGCCCTCGTGGAGTCGGTACAGAGTGGCGTCGGAAATTTTTTCATCCTGAGGCCACCAAAAATCGTATGACCCGGCAATGGCCTATCCACCAACTCACCGCTTGCCACGCGCTTGAATTCCTCCAGACTCATTCCCAAGCGAGCCATCTTGAATTCATATGGCGCAGCAGAACCATGCACATCGACATGATTTGTCTGGGACTCCCTTGATCCGCCGTCAATCGCTTGTATGCCGCCAGAAGTGGACTGCTGCGCATGCACAGCGCAAGCCATAAAAATCGCGGCAATGCCGATGAATGCATATCGCTCAGGTTTCACGAGAACATCCTTTTTTTGGTTCATTTTCTGAGCGTGGAATACCTGCCACGCTTTTCCTCAACCGACCATGTCTGTTGAGGCGCAACTCACTTCTTCTTCGGGATATACAGATCGGTGATCGTACCTTCGTAGACTTCCGCCGCCATGCCCACCGATTCGCCGAGGGTGGGATGCGGATGGATGGTGAGGGCGATGTCGGCGGCCTCGCTGCCCATCTCGATCGCCAGCGCCAGTTCGGAAATCAGATCGCCCGCATGCACGCCGACGATGCCGGCGCCGACGATGCGATGGGTTTCCTCGTCGAAGATCAGCTTGGTGAAACCTTCGGTGCGGTCGATGCCGATGGCGCGGCCCGAAGCCGCCCACGGGAACTTGCCGACGCCGACCTTCAGGCCCTTTTCTTTCGCCTCGCGCTCGGTCACGCCGACCCAGGCGATTTCCGGATCGGTGTACGCCACCGACGGGATCACCCGCGCGTCGAAGTGGCTCTTGAGCCCGGCCACCACTTCGGCCGCGACGTGCGCCTCATGCGTGGCCTTGTGCGCCAGCATGGGCTGGCCGACCAGGTCGCCGATGGCGTGAATGTGTGCCACGTTGGTGCGCAGTTGCGTGTCGACGTTGATGAAGCCGCGCTCGGTCACTGCCACGCCGGCCTTGTCCGCGCCGATCGTGTTGCCGTTCGGCGAACGACCCACCGCGACCAGCACGCGGTCGAACAGCGTGGTTTCGGGCATGCTGTCGCCCTCGTAGCCGACTTCGATGCCTTTTTTCGTGGCCTTGGCGCTGACCACCTTGGTCTTCAGGTGCACACCCTTGAGCTTGCCACCCAGGCGCTTGGCCAGCGGCTTGATCAGGTCGGCGTCGGCACCGGGGATCAGCTGGTCCACGAACTCGACCACGGTCACGGCGCTGCCCAGTGCGGCATAGACGGTAGCCATTTCCAGGCCGATGATGCCACCGCCGACGACCAGCAGGTTCTTCGGCACGTCCTTCAGTTCCAGTGCGCCGGTGGAGTCCATTACGCGCTCGTCGTCCCATGGGAACGCCGGCAATTTCACCGACTGCGAACCGGCGGCGATGATGGCGTACTCGAAGCGGATCAGCTTCACGCCATCCTTCGTCTGGACTTCCATTTCGTATGGCGAGACGAAACTGCCGTTGCCCTCGACCGTGCGTACCTTGCGCGCCTTGGCCATGCCGGCGAGGCCGCCGGTGAGCTGGCCGACCACCTTGGTCTTGAAGCTGCGCAGCTTGTCGAGATCGATCTTCGGTGCACCGAAGCTGACACCGTGCGCAGCCATCGCTTCGGCCTCATCGATCACCGCGGCGGCGTGCAGCAGCGCCTTGGACGGGATGCAGCCCACGTTGAGGCAGACGCCGCCCAGCGTGGCGTAGCGTTCGACCAGCACCGTGTCGACGCCGAGGTCGGCCGCACGGAACGCGGCGCTGTAGCCGCCGGGGCCAGAGCCGAGCACGACCAGCTTGCATTCGATGTCAGCCTTGCGGTCGGAGGCTGCTGCAGCCTGCGGTGCCGGCTCACTCCCTCTGGCAGGGGAGGATTGGGGAGGGGTCGCGGCAGGAACGGCCGCCACCGGCGCAGCGGCCTTCGGCGCCTCCGGCTTTGCGGCTTCCGTCGGGGGCGCAGCGGCGGCATCGCCGGCAACCTCAAGCACGACGATCACCGCACCCTCGGAAACCTCGTCACCGACCTTCAGCTTCACTTCCTTGATCACGCCGGCGGCGCTGGAAGGAATCTCCATGGTCGCCTTGTCCGACTCCAGCGTGATCAGGCTCTGTTCCTTCGCCACGGTGTCGCCGGCTTTCACCAGTACCTCGATCACCGGCACGTTGTCATGGCCACCGATGTCGGGGACCTTGATTTCGATCGTATTGGCCATCGTCATCGCCTCCGGTCAGAGCAGCAGCCGGCGGATGTCGCCGAGCTGGGTGGCGAGGAAAGAGGCAAAACGCGCGGCGAGCGCGCCGTCGATCACCCGGTGGTCGTACGACAGCGACAGCGGCAGCATCAGCCGCGGCGCGAACTCCTTGCCGTTCCAGACCGGCTTCATCGCCGACTTGGAGACGCCGAGGATGGCCACTTCCGGCGCGTTGACGATCGGCGTGAAGTAGGTGCCGCCGATGCCGCCCAGCGAGCTGATCGAGAAGCAGCCGCCGGACATTTCGGCCGGGCCGAGTTTTTTCTCGCGCGCCTTCTTCGAGATCACGGCCAGATCGCTGGCCAGCTCGAGCAGACCCTTCTTGTCGCAGTCGCGGATCACCGGCACGACGAGGCCATCGGGCGTATCCACCGCGATGCCGATGTGGAAATACTTCTTGAGGATCAGCTTTTCGCCGGATTCGTCGAGCGAGGCGTTGAACTGCGGGAATTGCTTGAGTGCCGCCACCACCGCCTTGATCTGGAACACCAGCGGAGAAATTTTCAGATCCTTGTTCTCTTCGCCGAGCTTCTTGCGGAAGGCCTCCTGCTCGGTGATGTCGGCATCTTCATGCTGGGTGACGTGCGGAATCATCGCCCAGTTGCGCGCAAGGTTGGCGCCGGAAATCTTCTGGATGCGCGACAGCGGCTTCTCCTCGATCTCGCCGAACTTGGCGAAATCGACCTTCGGCCATGGCAGCAGATTGAGCCCGCCAAGCGAGGCCGATGCGCCGCCGGTGGGACGCGCGCCGGAGGCCAGCGCGTGCTTCACGTACGCGCTGACGTCATCGCGCTGGATACGGCCACCGCGGCCGCTGCCCTTCACCTGCTGGATGTCCACGCCCAGTTCGCGCGCGAAGGCGCGGATCGCGGGACTGGCATACGGCGCGTCACCGGGCATCACGATGCTGGCATCGAGTGG
Organism: Rhodanobacter sp. Col0626; assembly: GCF_049994385.1. Classification (GTDB taxonomy): domain Bacteria; phylum Pseudomonadota; class Gammaproteobacteria; order Xanthomonadales; family Rhodanobacteraceae; genus Rhodanobacter. Next base: position 666,007 of record NZ_CP188260.1, on the reverse strand, counting down.
CGGGCGCGCGCTGGGCGCGGCATCGCCCTCGGCGGCGTTGCCTGGCTGCACGCCCTGGCTGGCCATCGGCGCAGGCTTGTCTCTGGTTTCGGCAGGCGCTGGCGCAGGGGCGGGAGCTGGCGGCTTTGCCGCTTCGGGCGCGCTTTCGGCCTTGTCTGCTGCGGGCGCGGGCGTCGCGGCTTCACCGTCCGCTTCGATCAGCGCGATCACCGCGCCTTCGGACACTTCATCGCCAACCTTCAGCTTCACTTCCTTCACCGTGCCGGCGAACGGCGCGGGAACTTCCATGGTGGCCTTGTCCGATTCCAGTGTGATCAGGCTCTGTTCCTTCTCCACCCGGTCGCCGGCCTTGACCAGCACTTCGATGACGGGGACGTCAGCGTGGCCGATATCGGGAACGCGGGCTTCTTTGAGGTCGGCCATGGGGACTCCTGCGATGGCGATGGCGTGCCGCTCGGGGATGGCGGCCGCATACAAGGCCTCAATCATAGCGAAGGCAGGCCCATTCCGTATGCCCGGATCGGGCGGATCCGTCGATTTCCCCGTCACCATGCGCATGCGTATGCATGACCTTGAGCGCACGCGCGTCCGGGGTCCGTACCGTACCCTGATTGCCAATGACCACGCCGCGCGGGCGACACCGGAAGGACTGCATGCTGACGATCCGTGACCTGTCGAAAACCTATGCCAACGGCGTGCGTGCACTGCGCGGCGTGTCGCTGGATATTCCGAACGGGATGTTCGGGCTGCTCGGCCCGAACGGTGCGGGCAAGTCGTCGCTGATGCGCACGATCGCCACGCTGCAGGACCCGGACGAAGGCACGATCGCGCTCGACGGCATGGACCTGCTCGCCGACAAGCAGGCCACCCGCCGCCTGCTTGGCTACCTGCCGCAGGAGTTCGGCGTGTATCCGAAGGTGTCGGCCGAAGCGATGCTGGATCACTTCGCCGTGCTCAAGGGCGTCACCGTGAAAAGCGAGCGGCGCGAGCTGATCGAATCGCTGCTGCGCCAGGTGAACCTGTGGGATGTGCGCAAGCGCAAGCTCGGCACTTATTCCGGCGGCATGCGCCAGCGTTTCGGCATTGCCCAGGCCTTGATCGGCGATCCGCGCCTGGTGATCGTGGACGAACCCACCGCCGGCCTCGATCCGGAGGAGCGCAACCGCTTCCTCAACCTGTTGGCCGAGATCGGCGAGCGGGTGGTGGTGATTCTCTCCACCCATATTGTCGAAGACGTCACCGACCTGTGTCCGCGCATGGCGATCATCGGCCAGGGCCAGGTGTTGCTGAGCGGCGAACCGGCCGAGGCGATCCGTTCGCTCGAAGGCCGGGTCTGGCGCTGCAGCATCGACAAGTCCGAGCTGGACGGCTACCGCGCACGCATGAACATCCTGTCCACCCGCCTGGCCGGTGGCCGCACCCTGCTCCACGTGCTGGCCGATACCAGGCCGGAGGAAGGCTTCGAATCCGTCTCCCCCGACCTGGAAGACGTCTACTTCGGCCGCCTGCGCATGCAGGCCACTGTCCGAGCCGCCTGACGCCAGCCGCTGTTTGCCCAGCCATCCAGCCATCGAGGCGGAAGCACCCCATGTTTTTCGAGATCTTTCGATTCGAATGGCGCCAACAGCTGAAGACGCCGCTGTTCTGGATCGCCGTGGCCGTGTTCGGCGCCCTCGCCTTCGCCCTGGCCAGCACCGATGCGGTGACGCTTGGTGGCGCCAGCGGCAATGTGCTGCGCAATGCACCGATGGTGACGGTGCGGCTGTTGATGCCGATGGCGATCTTCAGCATCTTCCTGGTCACCCTGTTCGTGGCCAATGCCGCGCTGCGCGATTTCGACCTGCGCACCTCGGAGCTGATGTTCACCACCCCGGTGACCCGGCGCGCCTACCTGGGCGGACGTTTCGTCGCCGGCTATTTCGCCTGTCTGGCGATTCTGCTGGTCTGCCAGCTCGGCTTGTTGCTGGGCAGCTTCATGCCGTGGATCGACCAGGCACGCCTCGGTCCCACGTCATGGCGGGGATACGCCTGGGCATTCGGCGTGATGGCCGTTCCGGACATGCTGTTCATGGCCGGCTTGCTGTTCCTGCTCGCCACCACCACTCGCTCGCTGCTGGTGACGTATCTGGGCGTCATCGTTTATTTCGTGCTGCAGTTGCTGGGCGGCCTGCTCACCCGCGACGTCAACAACCACTTCGTCGCCGCGCTGATCGACCCGTTTGGCAGTCGCACGCTCGCCATCGTCACGCGGTACTGGTCAGCCGACGAACTCAACCATCGACTGCCGCCGCTGCAGGGACTTCTTCTGCTCAACCGGGTCCTGTGGAGCGCGATCGGCCTCGCCCTGCTGGCGGCGGCTTTCGCCCTGTTCCGCATCGATCGTGAAGGTCTGCGCCTGCCACGGCGCAAACCGCGGGCCGAACCGCCGTTGTTGCGCGTTTCCGCGGCAGCCGGCCTCACCGTGGCCCCGAAAGTAACCCTTGGCTATGGCATGCGCGAGCATCTTGCGCAGCTGCGCAAACAGTTCCTGTTCGATACCGGCACGGTGCTGCGCGGCGTGCCATTCCTCATCATGCTGGTGTTCGGCCTGGTCAACCTGTTCGCGATCCTGGCCCTGTCCGGACAGATCTACGGCACGGCAACCTATCCCGTGACACACCAGATGCTGGAGTCGATCCAGGGCGGCTTCCAGTGGCTGCTGTACATCATCATCACCTTCTACGCCGGCGAACTGGTGTGGCGCGAACGCAGTGCCGGCGTCGCCGAGGTGACCGACGCCTTTCCCACACCGGACTGGGTACCGCTGGTAGCCAAGCTGCTGGCACTGTTCGCGGTCATCGCGATCTTCCTGCTGGTCGGCAGCGTGGCGGGTATCGGCTGGCAGCTCGCCCATGGTTATAGCCATCTGGAACCGGGCCTGTACCTGGCTACCCTGCCGCTGGATGCGATTCCGTTCCTGCTGCTGACGGTGCTGGCGGTATTCCTGCAAGTGTTGTCGAACAACAAGTTCCTCGGCTATCTGCTGACCATCGTGTGGCTGGTAGCGAGCACGATTGGTTTTGGCCTGCTGCACTGGGAACACCATCTCTACAACTACGGCACGGCGCCCGATACGCCGTACTCGGACCTCAACGGCTTCGGGCATTTCCTGGCCGCCAAACTGTGGTTCGATGCCTATTGGGCCTGCCTCGCGACGGCATTGCTGGTGGTCGCAGCGCTGTTCTGGGTGCGCGGCACCGGCCAGTCGTGGCGGGAACGGCGACGCGAGGCACGGCGGCGCCTGCGCGCACCCGCGCGCATCGTGCTGGTGCTGGCCCTGCTCGGCTTCGCTGGCAGCAGCGCGTGGATTTTCTACAACACCAACGTGCTCAACCACTACCTCAATAGCGAGGCGCTGACCCGCCAGCGCGCCGACTACGAAAAGAAGTACGCCAAGTACAAGGATCTGCCGCAGCCACGCATCACCGCCGTGCAGACCGATGTGGACATCCATCCCTACCAGCGGCGGCTGGCGATTCGCGGACGCTACACCCTGGTCAACAAGACAGCCGCACCGATCCGCGACCTGCACGTCAACACCGACAACGACTTCGTCGTGCGCTCGCTGGATTTCGCTCCGCACACCATCGTGAGTACAGACCAGCCGCTGGGCTACACCATCTACCGGCTGGATACGCCGCTGGCGCCGGGGGCATCGATGACATTCGACTTCACCCTCGAATATGCACCGAAGGGCTTCACCAACAGCCCCGAAGGACAGTTCCTCGCCCACAACGGCACCTTCTTCAACAGCGGTGTGCTGCCCCAGTTCGGTTACCAGGACAACCAGCAGATCACCGACCGCAACGATCGCCGCAAATACGGGCTGAGCGCGACCGTGCCGCGCATGCCGAAGCTGGGCGATGAAAAGGCGCGCGCCAATACCTACATCAGCAACGATGCCGACTGGATCAGCTTCGACACCACGGTATCGACGGCCGACAACCAGATCGCCGTGGCGCCGGGCTATCTGCAGAAGGAGTGGCATGCCAACGGCCGCCATTACTTCCACTACAGCATGATGCAGGACGGCAAGATGCAGCCAACGCTGAATTTCTTCGCCTTCCTGTCGGCCCGCTACGCGGTGAAGAAAGACCAATGGCACGGCATCGCCATCGAGGTGTACTACAACCCCGACCATGCCTGGAACGTGGACGACATGATCCGCAGCGTGAAGGACTCGCTGGCTTACTACGAAGCGCACTACACGCCCTACCAGTTCAAGCAGCTGCGCATCCTGGAATTTCCCAACTACGCCAGCTTCGCGCAGTCGTTCGCCAACACCATCCCGTTCTCCGAATCGGTGGGCTTCATCGCCGACCTGCGCGACCCTTCGAAGATCGACTATCCGTACTACATCACCGCCCATGAAGTGGCGCATCAGTGGTGGGCGCATCAGGTGATCGGCGCCGACATGCAGGGTTCGACCATGCTCAGCGAATCGCTGGCGCAGTATTCCTCGCTGATGGTGATGAAGCAGCGCTACGGCGCTTCGCAGATGCGAAAATTCCTGAAGTACGAACTGGACAAGTACCTGGCCGGGCGCGCCACCGAACAGGTCGAGGAAGAACCGCTGGCCAGGGTAGAGCAGCAGCTCTACATCCATTACCAGAAGGGTTCGCTGATCTTCTACGCGTTGCAGGATTACATCGGCGAGCTGACGCTCGACGGGATCCTCAAGCAGTTCCTGCACGACAAGGGTTTCCAGCAACCGCCTTACACCACCTCGCAGGAATTGATGGGTTATCTGGCGCGCGGCACCGACCCGAAATGGAAGGGTCTGCTGGACGATTTCTTCTGGAAGATCACCCTGTTCGACAACCGCATCACCGACGCCACCGCGAAGAGCTTGCCGGACGGCAAGTACGAAGTGACCATGAAGGTGCATGCCGGCAAGGTCTACGTCGACGGTACCGGCAAGGAAACCACGGCGAAGCCCGACATCCCGATCGAAATCGGCGTGTTCGCCGCTTCAACCGGCAGCGGCAAGGACGGCAAGCCGCTTTACCTGCAAAAGCGCGTGTTGCCGGACGGCGACAGCACGGTCACCGTGACGGTCGACGCGAAGCCCGCACTGGCCGGCATCGATCCATACAACGAATTGATCGACAAAGTCTCCAGCGACAACCGCCGCGCGGTAACGGTGCAGTAGTTTTTTCAGTCGGCCTTCGGCGACGTGCTCCGCACCAGGGTCACTTCGCGCGGCGCCAGCGGGGAGCCGATCTGCTGCTTGATCGCACGCAGCAGGTCGGTCTGTGCGCCCCACTGGTCACTGCTGCGGGTCCAGCCACGCAGCACCAGGTTGACCTTCTGCTCGTCCAGGCTCTCGATCCATACACCGGGGGCCGGATCCTTCAGGATGCGCGGATCGGTTTCGAACAACTGCATGATCGTTGCCATTACCTTGTCCACGTCATCGCGATAGGCAACACCGAATTTCAGCTCGAAACGTCGCGTGCCACGCCGGTTGAAATTGACGATGACATCGCTGCCGATCTTCGCGTTCGGCAGGATCGCCTCGCGGTTGTCCGGCAGCACCAGCTGGGTGTGCATCAGGTTGAGGCTTTGCACGGTGCCTTCGGTGCCACCGGCGCTGACGTAATCGCCGACACGGAATGGCCGGAACACCACCAGCAGCACGCCCCAGGCCAGATTGCTCAGCGAACCCTGCAAGGCCAGGCCGATCGCCAGCCCCCCGGCGCCCAGTGCCGCCACCAGTGGCGCCGATGGCACACCGGCCTTGGTCAGCGCCATCACGATCAACACCGCTACAAGTACGCCGTAAATGAGATTGCGCAGGAACCCGCTGAGGGTGTCGTCGACGGCCGCGCGATGCAGTGCGCGCTGGCTGAAATTGGCCAGTCTTGCCGCCAGCCAGATGCCGACCAGCAGGATCAGCACCGCTACCAGCAGATTCATCCCTGCGCGGATGACGCCTTCGGACAGCGTCACCCCCAGCAAGTTGTCGAGAAAGTCGTGCATCGCCATCAGTCCGGAGGAAAAACGACAACAGCCTAGCAAACCGGCAATGAAGGAGTTGCCGACAAACCGATCGCTTCAGAGCCGGTGATCCTCGATATCGCTGACCCGGCCATCGACGATGGTCACCACGGTGACATGATCGCCGTGCCGATAACGCCACTGTTCGCCGCTGCGATCGACGCTCATTACGCGAACACCACCACGGCGACTGCCGCGACTGCGCGAGTCGCGTTTATGCGAGCGGGCCGACGGCTTGCCCAGCAACTCGGTGACCCGTTCCTGACTGTCGCCGGCGGTCAGAACCTGATTGCCGACCCGCAAGGTGCTGGATGCGTGCACGGTGGCGCTGAAAGCGAGCAGTGCGATGACGAGACGAAAATGCATGAACCTCTCCCTGGCATGATGAAATCCGGAAATCCTTTCCCGCTATGCAACGCTCGACTCAGCCGCGGCGTTCCTCGACGTGATCCTCGATCGCAGCGACCTTGCCGGCGATGATCGTCACCTCGACCACGTGACCGTTGTCGCGCGTGTACTGCCAGCGTTCGCCGCGGAATGCACCGAACCGGTTCTCCACCGGTTCCTTGTACGACGGCGTACCCAGCAGATCGATGGTGTGCGCGGCGGTATCGCCGACCGTCAACACCTGCTGACCCACGCGCAGGGTATTGCCCGCAAAGACATTCAAGCTGACGGCCAGCAGCGGAATCAATAGCAGACGACGCATGGCATTCTCCTTCGCCCGGTGAATTTCAGAAGCCGGCGCCCGGCTGGGCCAGATAAAGCGTTTCTTCCGGCGTGTTCGCCCGCCCCAGTGCGGCATTGCGGTGCGGAAAACGGCCGAAGCGTGCAATCACCCCGGCATGACGGCGAGCATAGTCCAGAAATCCTTCATAGCGCTCACGCTGTGCCGATGGCACGTCCGCGCACAGTGCCTCGAACAGCGCCACGGAACGTTGCTGCAATGCTGCATCTTCGGCATGTTCCAGCACCAAGTAGGCGAATACCCGCTGCAGCGGCGGTAGTTTCCGGTCGTCACCGCGAGCCAGTCCCGACAGCATCATGCGCTCGGCGTTGACGTCCTGCGCCCATGCGCGAGCGTCGTTACGGTGGAGATTGCGCGGAAATTGATCCAGCAGTAGCAACAGCGCCAGCCATCCGGTGGGCGTCGTCGCCCAATCGGCCAGCTCGCCTTCGGCGGCAGCGGCCGCTGTATCTCCAAAACGTTCGCGGATCCGCGCGTCGAATGCCGGATCAGGATCGAACCAGCGCGCGGCACTGCGCTCGGCGAACCAGAAGTCGATGACGTCCTGTGCAGTCGCGGACATGACGATTCCTCAATAGCCCGCGGTACCGGCCAGGCTGTGCATGTCCAGGTGAATGCTGCGCAGGCGCGGCAGTTGCCGGCGCAGACTCAGCGCCAATTCCGCCGGTGCCGCGTCGATCGCGCGTTCGAATACCTGCAACAGGGCACCCTCGCGACGGGCGAGCGCGCGGATCCATGCACTGTCGCGATGCCCGGCGGCATGCAGCGACCAGCCGACCAGATGCCGGTGGACAGCGGCGCGCCAGGCGCCATGCCGGCATGCGCGATCGCCGCTGCCATGTACCTGCGTCTGCAGGTCGGCAATCAACAGATCCAGGGTCTGCGCGTTCTCATTCAGCACCATGCGCAGGCCCGGCTCAGACGCCGTGGCGGCATGGCGATACATCCGGCGCAGCTCGATGCTGCGCCGGATCAGGACATTCAAGACGGAGGCCGAAGCATCGAGCGGCATCACCGCCTGCGGCTGCGTGGATGAGTGGAACATGGGCGCCATCGTCGTCCCCGCCGACTTAGCGGGAGATTAACCAGCACGGGGGCGCTCGGTCGCGGTCAGCCCGTCGTCATGAACGATTCTTCCCAACGATCTTTGCCAACGATCTTTGCCAACGATCCGGGCCAGCTCACTGCTCGACTTGCAGCAGGTTCAGTGGCCGCCCATCGCTGCCGCGCACGCCCTGCTGCAATCCGGCAAGTTGCTGGATCGAAGGACATAGCGCCTTTATCTGCGGACGCAGCGCCTGCATGCGCTGTTGCAGGCGCGGCTGCAGTTCGGTGGCGAGATCCGTGGCCCGGTCGCGCAGCGCGGACGCTCCCTGCAGGTCGCCGCCCAGCGCCGCATTGATCGCCTGCTGACCCAGATCGGCGGCCAGCAGAGGCAGCAAGTCACCGGCGATCTGATTCATGGTCTGGGTCGCAGCGTCGCCCTGCCAGTCGTGGGTGCTCTGGCTCACGGCGATGCGCCGTTTCAGCTCGCTGGCGTGCGCGCTGAGCCGGATCTCGAATTCGGCACGGGTATCGGCACCCACGCCCATGCCGGTCACTTCGGCGCGCATCGCCTGCACCGCCATGTCCACTCCGTTCTGCGCGACCGTGCGCACGCGCGGCGCCAGCGCACGCAATTCACGCTCGAACAGCACCAGCCGGTCCTGGTTTTCCGCATTCAATCGCACTGCCGTGCCATCCGTATGCAGTGCGCCTTGCTGCAATTCGACGTGGAACGGCGCCGGCGATGCCCGGTCGAACAACAGGCTGCCGGGCTTCAGTGTCACGTCATAGCTGCTGCTGGCATGACAGGTCGAAGCCAGATCCTGGGCATGCAGCAGGGGGCCGGCAAGTGGCAGCATCAGCAGGAGCAGCAGTCGTGACAGGCGCATGGAACCTTCCTCGAAGTGGATCGCCAAGCGATAGCCGACATCGGCGCAACCGCCGCTGAACTGCTCCGTTCAGCGGGGACGCCGACGGAACTGTGCACGCACCTCGGGCCGCCCCAACTGCCAGGCCAGCCACAGCAGCAACGGTATGGCAGCCGCCTTCAACGCCAACCCGATCTGCCAGGTTCGTCGCGCCCGTGCAACCAGCCATAACGCCAGCTCGCCGAGTTGCGGCTGCGCCAACGCATGTTGCCGGGCGGTTTCGAAATCGCCCCATTGCTGCAGCATCAACACCCCGGTGACCAGCGACCATGCCGCCAGCAGCAACGCCAGCACGCGCATCGCAGGCCGCGCCCAAGGCTGGCGGAGGATGCACCCGGCGCATATCACGATGATCACCAGCGCGGCCGCCAGGTAGGGATACTCGGCATGCTGCAGATACTGCACGGCACCCAGCGCGGCGAACAACAGCAGGATCCACAGCGCAATCGCCCACAGCGAAAAACGTCGCACCGGCGGCGTGCCGGTGCTTGCTGCCAACGGCATCAGGGCGCCGCCTTGAGCGTGGCCAGATCATCCAGCACCTGGGCGGAATTCTTCTCCGGATCGACGTCAGGATAGATCTTCGCGATCTTGCCCTGGGGATCGATCAGGAACGTGGTGCGCTTGGCGTAGTGCATGCCCATGTGCGAAGTCAGCACGCCATAGTTGGTGGCCACAGTGCGATCCGCATCGGACAGCAAGGGGAACGGCACGTGGTACTTCTCGGCGAAATCGGCGTGCGACTTCACGTCGTCCAGACTCACGCCGACCACCTCGGCGCCGGCCTTGCGCAGTTTCGCGATGTCATCGCGAAAGGTGCACACCTCGGTCGTGCAGCCGGGGGTGAAATCCTTCGGGTAGAAATACATCACCAGCCAGTGACCGTGAAAATCGGCCGGTGCTCGCCAGTGGCCGTTCTGGTCCTGCAGGCGGAACGCCGGCGCGGCTGCGCCCACCTGCGGACCGGCGGCAAACGCCGGTGCAGCCAGGGCACACAGCAGGGTCAACGCGAGCAAACAGGAAAGACGACGCATGACGATTCTCCGGGGAAGAGGGCAAGGGATGTGCAGCCGTCCCAGTTTACGCGCAGCAAAGAAGAAGGGCGCCAGATGGCGCCCTTCTTCGTCTGCATGCAACCGTGTATCAGCGCTTGCTGATGGTGAACTTGCCCGCCGACACGCCCAGGTTGATGCCTTCGCCGGTACCGGCCAGCGCCAGCGAGGTGGTGCCCTTGGTCAGCACCTGCGCGGTGGAGCTCTTGACCACGCCAGCCTCGGCGCCCGCCTGTGCGTAATCGCCGTACACATCGTTGATGCCGTGCACGTGGCTGATTTCGCCCTTGCCATCGTCGATATGGTATTTGCCGGCGGTAAGACCGCCGCCCACCACGGTGATTTTCACGTTCGCACGCTGGCCGTTGTCGCAGGTGATCATGCCGTGGCCCTCCGCATGCTTGTAGATCAGCGACCAGCCGGACAGGCTGAACGCGAGGTGGCACTTCACCGTCGCTTCAGCGGCCTGTGCATTGCTCGTCGGCAGCACGGTCATCGCACCCGCGCAGGCCATTACCAGGGCAGCCATTCCAAAAGTACGCTTGATCATTGTCATCTCCTTAAGTGTTTGCGGGATCGGATTCGTTACCGACGCAGGCTCGACACACCCTGAAAATCAGAAAACCGCCGCGTGGTCGATCCATCGTGTGCATGACCGCGTGATAACGACGTGCAGGAGCATGACGGTACGTTCAGCCGCCACCTTGATGCTTCAATAACAAACTGCCGTGCAGACTGCAGCCGGAGTCGGGCGCTTGGCCGAGTGCTTGTGGGATGGCCGAAACACTGCCTAGACTCGACATGATGCTCAAGGCCTGCATCGAAGGAGAACCATGGTCAAGTATTCACTGGTGGGTTACGACGGCTCAGATGCCTCGCGCCGCGCGTTCCAGTTCGCCATCGATCTGGCCCGCTGCGGCAGCAGCCGGGTCCGGGTGGTATCGGTATTGCAGGTAACCGAAGGTGGCGCTGATGCATCGGCACTGATGATGGCCGACTCCGGCACCCTGCGTGCGCAAGAGCTGCTGGACGAGCTCGGCACAATCGTTCCCGACGCCGCCACCCTGGTCGATATCGAGCTGGTTTACGGCAGTCCGGGCGACGTGCTGTTGAGCCAGATCGAACAGCATGGCGTGGACCACATCGTGATCGGCCATACCGAACGCGGCGCGCTGGCGCGCTGGCTGCTCGGCTCGGTCTCAAGCAATGTACTGGCGCGTGCGCATGTACCGGTGACCGTGGTTCGCTGAAACGCGGGCGCGCCGCGCGATGGTGAGTCGGCAAGCATTAATCCGACGCCGCGGCCAAGCCCTATGCTGTGTCATATTTTCGTCATGTGCGCCGGACTTTCCGGCTCGTCGCATGCGTCGACACGGGAAATCCGCTTGAATTACGTTGCCGCCCTGCCCTGGACTCTGGAAAACATCGACCTCGATCGCATCGACGTTGCGCAGGTGCGGCATGACGAGGACCTGTTCTTCCTGTTGTGCAGCTCGTCGTTCGTGGAAAGCGGCTCGGAACTCTACACGCAAAATTTGATCGATCATTTCGCCGGTGACCAGGAGCTGCAGACCTGGCTCAGCCAGCATTGGGAACATGAAGAACTCCAGCATGGCCGCGCGTTGGCCGCGTATGTCCGCAAGGTCTGGCCGGAATTCGACTGGGACAAGGGTTTCCAGGCGTTCTGGAACGAGTACGGCGCCGTGTGCACTTCCGAACAGCTCGAACCCTGCCGCGGGCTGGAGCTGGCCGCCCGTTGCGTGGTGGAAACCGGTACGGCCAGCCTGTATCGCGCGCTCAACGAAATAACCGACGAGCCGGTGCTGAAGCAGCTGACTGGGCACATCAAGAGTGACGAAGTGCGCCATTTCAAGCACTTCTACCAGCATTATCGGTTGTACCGGGAACGCGAGGGGTTCGGTCGCTACAAGGTGCTGCGCGTGATCCTGCGCCGGGTCAACGAGATCAAGAGCGAGGACAGCGACATCGCGCTACGCCACGTGTTCAACCAGTGCTATCCGCAACACGCGGGCAACGACGCCGAGTTCCGCCGTATCAGCAACCGTGCCCAGGGCCTGTTGCGCCGGCACATTCCGGCCGGCATGACCGTTAAGATGCTGCTCAAGCCCCTGGACCTGCCAGCCCGGTTGCAGAGCTTGCTGGAAAAGCCGTTGGCGAAGATCACCGAAAAACTGTTCCTGCACTGAGCGCGCCCATGCCGCTCGCACTACTGGGCGGCGGCCGGTTTCCCGGTGCCGCGCGGTTCGCTCCTGATCTGGCGCTGTTGCTGCTGCACGGCCTTCAGGCTCTTCACATCCACCGGCCGGATCTGGCTGATGGTGCAGGGGAAATTGCGCCGCCCGGTAAGCACCTTGTCGAAGCCCACCATGACCTGGTTGAGATTGGAGGTGAGACCGATGGTGTTGACGAACGCCAGATCCTGGCAGCCGCCACCGAGATCCAGCAACCAGGCCTCGTTGGGCTTTGTGTAGATGGCCACCTGCCGGTCGCCCAGCGGCTCCCACGAATACAGGTTGAAGAAACGGAAGTTGCGTACCGGTGCTCCTGCCGCGGCTGTGTACGCGGCCTGGCGATCGCTGGTGCGCTGCGCGTAGGGCGCGCTGGCACAGGCGGCAAGCACGGTTGCAAGAATGGTTACCAGCAGAAGACGAATCGTGGACATGGCATCGGACTCCATCAGCGGGTTGTACCAACCTGTAACGCACGAGCCTGCCGTTCGACATACCCGCGCTACTTCTTTTTCTGCTTGCCCACGCTGGCCCATTTGGCCGGGTCGAAGCCACCCACTTCGTAGACCAGGGCCTGCTTCTTCTCGCCGTTCGCGAGGGTGACGTCCATGCTGATCTTCTTCGCTTTCTGCAGCAACGCGATGAAGGCCTTGTCGTCACGGATCATCAACGCCGGCTCGCCGGTCGACGGCGCGAACGCCTTGATCTTCACCGGTTTGCCATCGACCGTGCTGGCGATGGTGCAGTTGCCGCGGCAGACAAAACCGGGCTTGCTGCCGTACAGGAACACGCTTTGGCCCCAGCTGGTATGCCGGCGCAGCACCAGTTGCACGCGGTCGTTGCCGGAGGGCGGGTTACTCTGGATGGTGGCGGTCGATTGCGTGCCGCCGGCCATCGGCGACACCTGATACAGCCACAAACCGGCCAGCCGGTTTTTTTCGCTGACTTCGGTGTAGCGCTTCTCGATCTCGGGCAGGGTTTTCTGCACTTCCTTCGCGGCATCGCTGTCCGGGAAACGGTTGACGATATCCTTGCCCATCACCACCGCCATCTCGTCGTTGTGGATGCGCAACAACTGACGGTAGGTGTCGAGGTTGCGCGCGGCGTCGGCGTTCTGGCTTGCTGCCTGCTGCTGAGCGGCGTTCGGCGCAGGAGCTGCACCTTGCTGCGAACAACCCGCGAGCACCACGATGGCGCCGAGCAAGGCACCGGCCAACGGACGGAGGAAGGGCGAATTCATCATGGTTGGCGCACCGCTCGGGAAACAGGCGTCTAGCTTGGAACGATCCGCCGTCGCGAAGCAACCGTCGCCATTCAGTCCGGCTGGCCAAAGCGCTCGCGCAACGCAGCGCGATACCGCCTGCTGCAGGGAATTTTCGCACCGTCACGCATCTGCAGGCGGGCGTCGCCGGTTTCCAGCGGCTCGATCTCGGCGAGGTAGTCGAGGTTGACGAAGTAGCTGCGGTGCACGCGCACGAAGCGCGCCGGATCCAGTCGGTCTTCGATCGCGGCCATGGTGACGCGCAGCGGATAGTCGCGGCCGCGCACGTGCAGGTTCACGTAGTTGCCCGACGCCTGCAGCCATTCGATCTCGCTGGCATTGAGCAGGAACTCCTTGCCCAACTTGCGCACCAGGAAGCGCTCCGGCCGCTCCACCGGCTCCACCGGCACACCGTCGTCCGGCGCCTCCAGCAGGCGCGCCTCGCCCTGCTGGCGCAGCAACCACAACCGGTACAGCACAAGCGTACCAACGATCAGGAAATAGGTGCGCACGTCCTTCAGGTATTCGTAGCCGAAATTGAACCACCACGAGCCAAAGTCGTAGTGCCAGCCGGCAGCGGCATAGGCCGGCTTGCGCAACGCGATCATGCCGACGACATGGAGCAGGCTGAACGGCACACTGGCCAGCAGGTGCAGCGGCAGGTTGCGGCGCCATGTGTCGAAGCGGATCGGCCAACGTCGCTCCAGCGCGATCACCGCCGGCAGCAGCGCCAGCATCACCAGTGCGCTGCTCCATTCCCACACCCACGGCTCCCAGGTGGCCAGTCGGCCGGCATGGTCGATGTGCGTGTCGATGCTGTTGAAGGTCGCGTTCAGCGCAAAGATCAGCAACCACGCGCCGACCTCGAACGGCCGCCGCCAGCGCTGGTACAGGTCGAAGCCGGGGCTCGTGGTCATGCGGCGGATTCTACGCAATTCGCCCCCACCACTCGTCCCCGCCACCCGCGATTCGTCACCGCAGCCCGGCGGACGGTCACTTCGGGCACGACAGGCCGTACACGGCAACCCAGGCTGGAGCCACTTTCACGCACGGGAGTGCCGCCATGAACCGCCGCCATGATATCGACGCGCTGCGCGTCCTCGCCTTTGGCCTGCTGATCCTTTACCACGCCGCGATGCTGTACGTAGCCGGCTGGGATTTTCATCTCAAGAGCAGCCATACCGCCGAATGGCTGCAATACCCGATGCTGTTCCTCAACCGCTGGCGAATGGAACTGCTGTTCCTGGTTTCCGGGCTGGCGGTGAACTTCATGCGCCGACGCGGCAGCCTCGGTCGGCTGGCCGGCAAGCGAAGTTTGCGTCTGCTGCTACCGCTCATCTTCGGCATGCTGGTGGCGATCCCGATCCAGCCGTACGTCCAGGGATTGTCGAACCATCTGGTCGAACCTGGCTTCGGCCGGTTCCTGCTGCGTTACTGGACGGGAGGGCCGTGGCCGGCCGGCGCGTTCACCGGCTGGCAGTTCGGTTTCACCTGGAATCATCTGTGGTACCTGCCCTACCTGTGGGTCTACACGATGCTGCTGCTGGCGCTATTGCCTTTGCTGGAGTCACGTCACGGTCAGCGCCTGCGCACGGCCTGCCTGACACTGCGCGGCACCCGCCTGTTGCTGCTGCCGGCCCTGCCGTTGCTGCTTTGGGGATCGTGGCTGATGAATCGCTATCCGGTGACCGGGGCGCTGTGGGGCGACTGGTATGCGCACGCGATCTACGCCACGGTGTTCCTGTACGGGTATCTGCTGGGCACCGATGCCGGCATCTGGGCCGAGCTCGCCCGGTTGCGCCGGATATCGCTGCCGCTGGCGCTGGGCTGTTTCGCCTTCTATCTGCTGGGGATCAAGACCTTGCCGGAGGATGCCGCGCTGCCGCTGGTCGTCGCCGTCCGTGCTTTGCACTACCTGTATCTATGGAGCGCGATCGTCGCGGTATTGGGCTGGGGACATGCGTATCTCAACCGTCCGTTCCGCTGGCTGCCGTACGCGCGTGAGGCGGTGTATCCGTGGTACGTATTGCACCAGAGCCTGTTGTTGCTGTTCGCCTGGCAGTTGATGCCGCTGGGGCTGGGACCGATCGCCGAACCGACACTCATCGTGCTGGCCACCGTGGGTGGTTGCGCGTTCCTGCACGAATGCGTGATCCGTCGGGTGCGCTGGCTGCGGCCGCTGTTCGGCCTGGAAGCGGCGGTGCACACGACGCCGGTGACGCTGCCCGCACGGCTGGTGGACGATCTGGCCTGAAATGGTGCGATCAGCTTTCGCTGGCCATGCTCGAATCCAGATGCTCGACCCGAACGATCTGATCCAGCCAGACGTGCCGTTTCCATTCCGGCACGTCTGGCCGTTCCAGTTGCACCACGGCGTTGATACCTTCGCGCTGGTCGGGATCGCGGAACAACTGCACGTTGGGCCGTGTACTGACGATGCCATCGCAACTGCTGCCGTCCTTCAGCCACAACACCACGTGGCCGTTGGCCGGCAGCTCCTCGATCAGCGACTCCAGTTTCTGGATGCCGGCCGAATCGGTATACACACGTTGCGCCTGTTTACCCATGAGAGAGACCTCGCTCGCTTGGCCAACACGCTAGGCGGCGAGATGGCAAGACAGAGTCAATTCGGCCGACCACGGGCTGAATGGCCGCCTGTGAGACATGGCACTTTGCCGGATGATGCCGCACCCCGATAATGGCCGTCCCGCAAGGATCCTCGATGCCATCTCCACCTGAGTCGCCGGCCCATTCGCTGTTGCAACATCGCGCCTTCGTCGCGTTCTGGTTTGCCCGCATTGCATCGGGCTTCGGCTTCCAGATGCTGTCGGTGGCGGTGGGCTGGCAGATCTATGCAATCACCGGACGCGCATTCGATCTGGGCCTGATCGGCTTGGTCCAGTTCGTGCCATCGGTACTGCTGGCGCTGCCAGCCGGGCATGTCGCCGACCAGTTCGAGCGACGCCGCATCGTGCTGCTGGGGCAGGTGGTGGAGTGGGTGGCGATCGCCGTGCTCGCCGGCCTCAGCCTGGCGCACGGGATCCACGAAATCGGCATTCTGCTGCTGGTGTTCCTGATCGGCATCGCCAAGGCGTTCGAATTTCCCGCGCTGCAGTCGATGCTGCCCGCACTGGTGCCGGCGCAGATCCTGCCGCGCGCGATGGCGGTGAACGGCTCGGCAGGCCAGGCGGCCATGATCATGGGACCGGCACTGGGCGGCTTCCTGTATGTCGCCGGGCCGGGCGTGGTGTACGCGGTGTGCGCCGTGTTGTATCTGGTTTCGATCACGTTGATGGCGCGGCTTCGTTACGAGCAGGCACCGCCGAAACGCGAACCGGCCACCTTGAAGACGCTGTTCGCCGGCGTACATTTCATCCGTCGCCGCCCCGATGTGCTCGGCGTGATTTCGCTGGATCTGTTCGCCGTATTGCTGGGCGGCGCCACCGCGTTGCTGCCGATCTTCGCCAAGGACATCCTGCATACCGGTCCATGGGGACTCGGCCTGCTGCGCGCCGCGCCAGCCGTAGGTGCGTTGCTGATGTCGGTGTGGCTGGCGCGGCACAACATGCAGCGGCGGGTCGGCGCGATCATGTTCGCCTCGGTGGCCGGCTTCGGCATCGCCACGCTGGTGTTCGCCGTATCGACGACGCTGTGGCTGTCGCTGATCGCGCTGTTCGCACTGGGCGCGTTCGACATGGTCAGCATGGTGATCCGCGGTGCACTGGTGCAACTGGATACGCCGGATGACATGCGCGGTCGCGTCAGCGCGGTGAATGCGATCTTCATCAACACCTCCAACCAGCTCGGCGAATTCGAGTCCGGCATGCTGGCGGCGTGGCTGGGCGCGGTGGGCGCCACGGTCATCGGCGGCATCGGCACGCTGGTCGTGGTCGGCTTGTGGATGACGATGTTCCCGACCTTGCGCCGACGCCAGCAACTGCACGTGGAGACGGCCGCGCGGGAAGAACCGGCAGCGGATATCCTTTGACGGACAGTTTGACGTCAGCCGCGCATGGAGCCGCCGCGTGATCACCACGTCCCCGACCGAATTCCTCGAAGCCTTTGCGGCATTGCCGCCGCTGCCGCAGGTTGCCGCGACCGCGCGCGCGGTCTATCTGGTGGCTCCGGCACAATTCACCCTGGCGGCGGAATCGGCGCGTGACAACCGCTACATGGACATGAACCTTGCGGTCGACCCGCTCAAGGCACTGGCCCAGCACAGCGCGCTGGCACAGGCACTGCGTGCGGACGTGCCGGTGATCACCTTTCCCGGTGATCCGGCGACGCCCGATGCTGTGTTTCCCAACAATGTGTTCGGCACCGCACCGGGGCGCTTGATCATCGGCCGCATGCGTCACGCGGTCCGCCAGCGCGAGGCCGAACGCGCCGACATCCGCCATTTCTTCGCGGACGTGCTGGGCTACGACGAAATCGACCTGTCCGGCTGCGATGACCTGGTCGCCGAGCTGACCGGTTCGCTGATCATCGATCGCGCGCGCGGCGTCGGCTATTGCGGCCTCAGCGAACGCTGCGACATGCCCGGTGCACGGGCGATGCACAAGGCATTCGACCTGCGCCTGACCTTCTGCTTCGGCCTGGCAGAAACCGAATACCACACCAACGTGGTGCTGACCCTGCTGGCCAGCCGCGCTGCGATCATCGCCGCTGACGGCTTCCGCGATCCTGTCGCGGCGCGGACGATTGCCGCTGCCTACGGCGACCGCGTGGTCTGGCTGAACCCGACCCAGAAGCAGGCATTCGCCGGCAACGCGATCACCCTGTCCGGCGACCGCGTGTGGATGAGCGCCTGCGCTGCCGCCGCGCTCCACGGCGAACAGGTCGAGGCGCTGACCGGTTATGGTTTTGCCGTCGGCGCGGTGGACTTGAGCGAAATCGAGAAGGCCGGCGGCAGTCTGCGTTGCTGCGTAGGCGAGATTTACTGAATCAGCACATCCGGTGCAGGAGCCTGCTCGCGATCGCAAGAGGCAAACGCAAGACCGAACAATCCCTCCCGACTTCTCCCTGCACGCAGAGGGATGAGCAAAGCCGCCACACACCTACCGCGGAGCATCGCCACATGATCACCGTTCACCATCTCAACAACTCGCGTTCACAGCGCATCCTCTGGCTGCTGGAAGAGCTTGGCGTGCCGTACGAGATCAAGCGCTACCAGCGCGATCCGAAAACCATGCTGGCACCACCGGAACTGCGTGCCGTGCATCCGCTGGGCAAGTCGCCGGTGATCACCGATGGCGATTTCACGCTGGCCGAGTCCGGCGCGATCATCGAATACCTTGCCGATCGTTACAGTGCCGGCACACTGATTCCTCCGCGCGGCACGCCGGAACGGTTGCGTTGCAACTACTGGCTGCACTACGCCGAAGGCTCGGCGATGCCGCCGCTGCTATTGAAGCTGGTGTTCCAGCGGGTCGAACACGCGCCGGTGCCGTTCTTCGCAAAACCCATCGCGAAGGGCATCGCATCCAAGGTCCAGCAGAGCTATGTCGATCCGCAACTGAAACAGCACCTGGATTACCTGGAGGGCGAGCTGGGCAGGAACGAGTGGTTTGTCGGCAACGGGTTCAGCGTCGCCGACATCCAGCTGAGCTTTCCGCTGGAGGCGTTCGCGGCGCGTGGCGGGCTGGACGCGGATTACCCGCGCTTGTCCGCCTTCCTGCAGCGCATCCATGCCCGCCCGGCCTATCAGCGCGCCCTGCAGCGTGGCGGCGAGTATCGGCTTGGCTGAACGGACCGGCGTGCTGTTTACGCGTCAATCACGATGTCGCTGGCAGCCTGTCAGGCCAGACACTGGAGGAGAGCAACCATGCGTAAACGCGATATCGAACGCCAGCTGCATGACACCGCCGAGCGTGCCGGCGAACGTGCGCGCTACTACGCCGATAGCGCCAGCGGCAGCGCCCAGGACCTTTTTGAACGTGGCCGTCAACGCATCCAGCAGCGTTTGGACAAACGCCACACCTACGGCCGGCAGCTGACCCAGGCGGCCGAGGATTTCGCCGACGAGGCGAATTACCACTATCGCCGCCTGCGTCGCCAGGTCAACCGCCACCCCGGCGCCACGGTGGCGATCGTCGCTGGCACCATCGGCGCGTTCCTGTTGCTGCGCCGCGCCTTCCGCAGCGACGACGACGAGTAAGCGTCACGTAGCAAACAGAAGGGCCGGACGAGCAATCGTCCGGCCCTTCTGTTTTTGACGGCGGATCAGTGCCCAGTGTGTGGCTGCTGGCTCACCACGTGGTCGAGTACCCAGACTACGAACGGGCCATTGGCGCCGGAGAACACGGTGCGGGACGCCAGGTCCCTGGACTGGTTCTCCAGTTTAACCTCCGAGCGGTAAGCCTTGACGACCAGCTCGTAGTCGTTGCCCTCGACATAGTCGAAGCCCTGGATGCGACCGTGCCACAACTTCCACGGGCCGTTCTCGCTCTCGCGAACGCGATAGCAATAGCCCGAACTGTCGCCGTCGCAAGGCACCGTGTGCGGACCGATCCACACCGTGCGGGTCACACCGTGGCTACCCGGGGGGATGGCGACAGGCGCTGCGGCGACGGCATCGCTTACGGTGGTGTTGATCACGACACGCCGGTTCGGCGCCAGGCAGGCGATCAGCTTCCGACCCTTCTGATCCGGGCAGTCCGCCACCGGGTCTGCCTCGCCCCGACCTTCCGTCTGGATCGACCCAGCCGGCACGCTATGCGCCACCAGATAGTCGCGTACCGCTTCGGCACGCCGCGCGGAAAGTGTCTGGTTGGCCTGCTCGCTGCCGATCCGATCGGTGTAGCCCAGCACACGCACCGTGTCGATCTGCGATGCCGCTTTCATTTTTTCGGCCAGCGTATCCAGCTCGGCATTGTCAGCGGATCTCAGGCGCGCCTTGCCGAAGGCGAACAGCGCGTCAGCCGACAAGCTCTGCTGCGCAGGAACGGTGGAAGCCACCGGCGGCTCCGGTGGCAGCGGGGTCGGCTGGATGGCTTCCTTCTGGCAACCGGCCAGCGCCAGCGCAGCGGCACCGCCGAGGAAATAAACGTACGGACGTAGGGTTTGCATGGTCCATTCCTTATGTGGAGTGACTGTCGGACATCCACCCGTCGTGGCGGGTATCGTCGGCGTAGTCGCCGCCCATCACCGGTTCCCCCGTGCCCTGCAGGATATAAGGGCTGAACGCCGCGCCGGGTGCAGCGGAGGTGAAGAAGAAGTTCGGATGCATAAAAAAACCCCGCCGAAGCGGGGTTTTCCATGACGAAATGACCGGCATGCTTACTGAGTAAGCGGGTTGGGCCGATCCGGGTCGAGCTTGTATTCCTTGATCGCGCGGCTGACATCCTTCGCGTTGACCTTGCCGTCCTTCGCCAAGGCCGCCAGCGCCGAATGCGCGATCCAGTAGCGGTCCACCTCGAAGAAATCGCGCAAATGCGCACGCGTATCCGACCGGCCAAAACCGTCGGTACCAAGCACCGTGTAGCGCATGCCGTCGGGCATGAACGCGCGGATCTGGTCGGCGTACTCGCGCACGTAGTCGGTCGCCGCAATCGCCGGACCGGAGCGCCCGTCGAGCAGGCCGGTGACGTACGGCACCCGCTGCTCGGCTTCCGGATGCAACCGGTTCCAGCGTTCGGCATCGAAACCGTCGCGACGCAATTCGATGAAGCTGGGGCACGACCAGATGTCGGACTTCACGCCGAAATCCTTCTCCAGCAGTTCGGCCGCCGCGATCACCTCGCGCAGGATCGTGCCCGAGCCCAGCAGTTGCACGCGCGGCTCGCCCTTCTTCGGCTTGCCGCCATCCTTGAACAGGTACATGCCCTTGATGATGCCTTCCTCGCTGCCCTTGGGCAGGTCGGGATGGCTGTAGTTCTCGTTCATCACGGTGATGTAGTAGTAGATGTCCTCCTGCTCGGCCATCATCCGGCGCGTGCCGTCCTGCAGGATCACCGCGACCTCGTACGAGAAGGTCGGGTCGTACGACTTCACGTTCGGGATCGCGCCGGCCATCAAGTGCGAATGGCCGTCCTCATGCTGCAGGCCCTCGCCGTTGAGGGTGGTGCGGCCCGCCGTGCCGCCGACCAGGAAACCGCGCGAGCGCATGTCGCCAGCCGCCCAGCACAGGTCGCCGATGCGCTGGAAACCGAACATCGAGTAATAGATGAAGAACGGCAGCATCGCCTGGTTGCTGATCGAGTAACTGGTCGCCGCGGCCATCCACGAGGCCATGCCGCCGGCCTCGCTGATGCCCTGCTGCAACACCTGGCCTTTCTGGTCCTCGCGGTAATACAGCAGCTGGTCGGAATCCTGCGGCTTGTACTTCTGGCCGAACGGCGCGTAGATGCCGATCTGGCGGAACATGCCCTCCATGCCGAAGGTGCGCGCCTCGTCGGCCACGATCGGCACGATCCGCTCGCCCAGCTGCTTGTCGCGCAACAGCAGGTTGATGCCGCGCACCAGCGCCATCGTGGTGGAGATCTCGCGCTCGCCGGTGCCCTTGGTGATCTGCTCGAAGGCGGCCAGTTCTGGCGCCTTCAGCTTCGCCTCGGCCTGGCGACGGCGCTGCGGCAGGAAACCGCCGAGTGCCTTGCGGCGCTCCAGCATGTACTGCACCTCCGGCGAATCCTTGCCGGGGTGGTAATACGGCACGTCGTGCAGCTTGTCGTCGGCGATCGGGATCTGGAAACGATCGCGGAAGTGGCGCACCGACTCGTCGTCCAGCTTCTTCTGCTGGTGGGTCGGGTTCTGCGACTCGCCGGCCGCGCCCATGCCGTAACCCTTGACCGTCTTGGCCAGGATCACGGTCGGCATGCCCTTGGTGTTCGATGCCGCGTGATACGCCGCGTAGACCTTGTGCGGATCGTGGCCGCCACGGTTCAAGCGCCAGATGTCGTCGTCGCTGAGGTTGGCGACCATCTCGCGCGTCTCCGGATACTTGCCGAAGAAATGCTCGCGCGTGTACGCGCCACCGAACGCCTTGCAGGCCTGGTACTCGCCGTCCAGCGTTTCCATCATCAGCTTGCGCAACACGCCCTTCGTATCGCGCGCGAGAAGCGGATCCCAGTAGCTGCCCCAGACCAGCTTGATCGCGTTCCAGCCCGAACCGCGGAAGCTGCCTTCCAGTTCCTGGATGATCTTGCCGTTGCCGCGCACCGGGCCGTCCAGGCGCTGCAGGTTGCAGTTGATCACGAAGATCAGGTTGTCCAGGCCCTCGCGGCCGGCCAGCGAGATCGCGCCGAGCGACTCCGGCTCGTCGCATTCGCCGTCGCCCATGAAGCACCAGATCTTGCGGTCGCTCTTGGGGATCAGGCCGCGATGCTCGAGGTATTTGAAGAACTGCGCCTGGTAAATCGCCTGGATCGGACCCAGGCCCATCGACACGGTCGGCACCTGCCAGTAGTCCGGCATCAGCCACGGATGCGGATACGACGACAGTGCGCGGCCCTTGCCGACCACTTCCATGCGGAACAGGTCGAGCTGGTCTTCGGCCAGACGGCCTTCGAGGAACGAGCGTGCATAGACGCCCGGGCTGGAATGGCCCTGATGGAATACCAGGTCGCCCGGATGGTCGGCGCTCGGGGCACGCCAGAAATGGTTGAAGCCCACGTCGTACAGCGTGGCGCTGGAGGCGAAGCTGGCGATGTGGCCACCCAGCTCGCCCGGCTTGCGGTTCGCCCGCACCACCATCGCCATGGCGTTCCAGCGGATCAGCGAGCGGATGCGCCATTCCATCGCCGCATCGCCGGACATCTTCGCCTCGTTCCCGGGCGCGATGGTGTTGACGTACGCGGTGGTCGGGTCGAACGGCAGATAACCGCCGGACCGACGGGTGGTGTCGACCATCTGCTCAAGCAGGAAATGCGCGCGCTCGGTACCGTCGTGATGGATCACCGCATCGAGCGAGTCGATCCACTCTTTGGTTTCGGTGGGGTCGATGTCCTGATTGAGGATATCGTCGAGCTGATCCATGGGAGATTCTCCGCGGCGCAAGGCGCCAAAATTCAAATGGATTCGTCGCCGGGGACCGCGACGGAACGGGGGATTCGACGCCCCGCGCAAATCTGCGGGATGACGGGGGATTCGTTCGATTCTAGCGGTGGCACCGCCATGCCGCCAATCGAGTCGCCCATGCGGCGGCGCATGTTGGGCTTTTGGCATCCTTGCCAGCCGCCCTCCCCGCCATGCCGGCCCGGGAGGTGAAACCGCATGGGCTACCCGCGTCGCTCGCCTTGCTGGGCGGCGCGGATCTGCGCATCGACCGCGGCGATCGCGGTCATGTTGACCACCCGGCGCGCGGACGAGGCGGGCGTCAGGATGTGCGCCGGCTTGTCGATGCCCATCAGGATCGGGCCGATCGCGACGCCATCGGTCATCACCCGGATCATGTTGTAGCTGATGTTGGCGGCGTCCAGGTTCGGCATCACGAACAGGTTGGCGCGGCCTTCCAGCGTGGTGTTCGGAAAGATGCGATGCCGCAGCGTCTCGTCCCACGCGGTGTCGGCCTGCATCTCGCCATCCATGTTCAGTTTCGGCGCGCGCGCCTTGAGGATCTGCCACGCCTTGCGCATCTTCGCCGCGCTCGGGTTGTCGTGGCTGCCGTAGTTGGAGTGCGACAGCAACGCCACCTTGGGCTCGATGCCGAACAGCTTGAGCCGGTACGACGCCTGCAACGTCGCCTCGGCGATCTGTTCGGCCGAGGGATCGCACTGCACGTGGGTGTCGAGGAAGAACCAGGCGCCCTTCTCGTTGATCACGCCGGTCATCGCCGAGGTGCACTGCACGCCCGGATCCAGTCCGAACACGCTGCGCAGGTAGCCGAGTTTCTTGTGGTAACGACCGACCAGGCCGCAGATCATCGCGTCCGCTTCGCCGCGCTCGACCATCAGCGCGGAAATCAGCGTCGGGCGCGAGCGCAGCAGGTTCTTGGCCGCCGCTGGCGACACGCCGCGACGCTCGGTCAACGCGTGGTACTGCTGCCAGTAGTCGTTGAAGCGCGGATCGTCGTTGATGTTGGTCAGCTCGAAATCGACACCGGCGCGCATACGCAGGCCGAGCCGCTGGATGCGCGTCTCGATCACGTCCGGACGGCCGATCAGGATCGGTCGCGCGAGGCGGTCGTCGATCACGGTCTGCACCGCGCGCAACACGACCTCCTCCTCGCCCTCGGCGTACACCACGCGCTGCGGGTTGGCGCGCGCACGCTCGTACACCGGTTTCATCAGCAGGCCGGTGCGATAGATGAACTGGCCCAGTTTCTCGCGATAGGCCTCCATGTCTTCCAGCGGACGCGTGGCCACGCCGGAGTCCATCGCCGCCTGCGCCACCGCCGCCGACAGCGTCACCAGCAAGCGCGGATCGAATGGCCGCGGGATCAGGTACTCCGGGCCGAAGGTGGGTACTTCGCCGGCATAGGCGCCGGCCAGGTCGCCCGCCTCCATCCGCGCGAGTGCGGCGATCGCGCGCACGCAGGCTATCTTCATCGCCTCGTTGATCACCGTGGCGCCGACATCCAGCGCGCCACGGAACAGGTACGGGAAGCACAGCGCGTTGTTGACCTGGTTCGGATAGTCCGAGCGGCCGGTGGCCATGATGCAGTCCGGCCGCACGCGCTTGGCGTCTTCCGGCAGGATCTCCGGATTCGGGTTGGCCAACGCAAAGATGATCGGCCGTTCCGCCATCGCGGCGACCATTTCCGGCTTCAGGATGCCGCCCGCCGACAGGCCGAGGAAGATGTCCGCGCCGTCGACGATCTCGGCCAGCGTGCGCGCGGTGGTCACCCGCGCGTAGCGCTGCTTGTCCGGATCCAGGCCGGTGCGTTCGCTGTGGATCACGCCTTCGCGATCGAACGCCAGGATGTGCTCGGGCTTCACGCCCAGCGCCACCAGCATGTCGAGGCAGGAGATACCGGCCGCGCCAGCGCCGGTGGTGGCCACGCGCACATCCTCGATGCGCTTGCCGACCACTTCCAGCGCGTTCAGCACGGCCGCGCCGACGATGATGGCGGTACCGTGCTGGTCGTCGTGGAACACCGGGATCTTCATCCGTTCGCGCAACTTGCGCTCGACGATGAAGCACTCCGGCGCCTTGATGTCTTCCAGGTTGATGCCGCCGAAAGTCGGCTCCAGGCTGGCGATGATGTCGACCAGCTTGTCCGGATCGTTCTCGTCGATCTCGATGTCGAACACGTCGATGCCGGCGAACTTCTGGAACAGCACGCCCTTGCCCTCCATCACCGGCTTGCTCGCCAGCGGCCCGATGTTGCCCAGCCCCAGCACCGCGGTACCGTTGGTGATCACCGCGACCAGGTTGGCGCGCGCGGTGTATGCGGCGGCCGAGGTCGGATCCTCGACGATCGCGTCGCAGGCCGCGGCAACACCCGGCGAATAGGCCAGCGACAGATCGCGCTGGGTCAGCAGCGAGGTCGTCGGCGTGACCTTGATTTTGCCGGGACGTGGCAGGCGGTGATATTCGAGGGCAGCGAGGCGAAGTTCTTCGGGAAGGCTCATCGGAGATGTTTTTGTCGGAAGGGGGACGCCGGCCACGACGGCGAATGACGGCTCGCGAATGTTAGCACCGGCATCCCCGACCGGCCCGTTCTTGCGGTGTGCGCGGCACCTAGACGCTGGAAAGCAACTCGTCGCCCTGCACCCGGTTCATGTGGATGCCGTTGATGAAGACCGAAAATGCCAGCTTGCCGGCCAGCCCATGCACGTGCTGCATCCACGGCGGCAGCCATTGCGGCGGCAAAATCGCGCCGGATTCGAAATGCGGCTGCAGGCTGATCACGTCGTGCAGGGTCAGTTTGCCGGCGAACAGGTGGCGCAGCAGGTCCATCCGCCGTTCTTTCAGTGCCCAGCGGAAGAACGTGTGCACGGTGAGCAGTCCGGACAGATAGACGTTGTCCTTGGCGAACGCGGCACCGCCGCTGGGTGGCACGCCACGAAACACCCGCTGGGCCGAATGGAAGCTGTCCGCCGTGCTTTGCCCGCAGGCACTGAAGTATTGGTAGACCTCGACGAAATCGGCACCCTTGAGCGCCATGTCGATCGCCAGGATGCGCAGGCTGATGCGTTTGAGCCGGGTGATGTCGATCGCGCCGGACATCAGCTCGGCGAATACGGCCAATCCCTCCTGGGTGGCAGTGACCCGCGGCGAGGTTCGCGCCAGCGAAGCCAGCAATGGCTGTCGGCGACCGTTCAACGCGGTCAGCGAATGCACGAACGCTTCGTGCGCCAGCAACTGGTGACGGTCGTATTCGCTGAAGCTGGTGCCGCCGCGCAAACGGATACGGGTGGCGCCGGCGGCAGCCTTGGCGGTGAGTTCGGCATCCACCTCGACGCTGATCGTGCCAGCGCCGAAAAACGCATCGAGCGTGGCGGCCAGGTCCGCGCGCAACACATCGGCCGGAATGTTCACGCTGCTGTCGTCGGCGAGCAGATCCGCGCCCAGCTCGTCGGACAGCTCGACGAAGTAGCGTGCTGCGTCGAGATTGCTGCGCTGGCTGCCGGGGATGGAATCATCCGGACGTCCATACAACACGATCGACGGTGCCGCAAAAGCGGGCGTACCGACCGCCTCCAGCATTTCCGCGGCGATCCGCCAGGACTCCGCCGTGCGACGCAGGTAGTCGCCCAGCGGGTCGATGTCGTGCGGATCATGGCCGCCGGCGGCTTCTTCGATCGCGGCCAGCTCGACACGCGCCGCCGCCAGGTCCGGCCGCACATACGCCACCTCGGGCAAGGCAAACTTACCCTTGCTATAGGCCTCGATCAGCTGGCTCTCCAGCGATGCCGGCCACGCCACCGTCGGCAGGATATGGATGCTCCGTACCGCCGCCAGCAGCCGCTGGTCGAGCGCGGCATAACGCCGCAGTTCAGGTGCGACCGTGTCGGCCGACGTACTCATCGCGTGACTCCGCCGCGCAAACCGACGCGTTCGACCAACCCGGGACATGACGATGGCAAACCCATGCCGGCGCTCCGCAACGACGATGCCGCGATGTTAGATGCTTTGGAGCACGGCGTGCACACGCGCGGAAAGCGCAAGCTCACTCCCGCTCGCGTTGCCCGCGGTGCCCATGCGGCCGTTCGATCGGGCGACCGCCACGCTGGCGCCGCAAGCGCGCCTCCAATGTCGCCGCCTGCTCTTCGCGTTCGTCGTGCAGCTTGAGGTAGTTGCGCCAGCGCGCCGCGGTGAGTTCGCCATTGTCCAGCGCCACCTGTACCGCGCATCCTGGCTCGCTGCCGTGGCCGCAATCGGCAAAGCGGCACTGTTCGGCGAGCGCCTCGATGTCGGCGAACAGGTCGAGGTTTTCCTCGCCGGTCAGTTTCAGCTCTCGCATGCCGGGCGTGTCGATCAGGCAGCCGCCGCTGGGCAGCTTCAGCAAGGCGCGGTGGGTGGTGGTGTGGCGACCGCGGCTGTCATGGCTGCGCACGGCGGCGGTCGCCATGGTCGCGGTGCCCAGCAAGGTGTTGGTCAAGGTGGATTTGCCAGCGCCGGATGAGCCGACCAGCACCGCGCTGTCGCCCGGCTGCAGGTACTGCGCCAGCAGCGCCACGCTGACCGGGTCCTTGCAGTTCAGTGCGTGAATCGGCGTGCTGTCGGGCAGCCGCTCGCGCAATGCCGCAATCTGCGCGGCCGCGTCTTCGCGCGTGTCGAGTTTGCTGAGCAGCACGACCGGCTGGGCACCGGAATCCTCGGTCAGCGACAGGTAACGTTCGATCCGCGCCGGGTTGAAATCGCCATCCAGGCCGGTCAGCACCAGCACGTAATCGATGTTGGTGGCGATCAACTGGCGTTCGTAGCGTTCCCCGGCGGCCGCACGTGACATCACCGTGCGCCGCGGCGCCACGCTGACAATGTGGGGTGGCACGCCGCCGACCACTTCGACAAAGTCGCCAACCACCGGACGCTCGGCGGGATCGATGCCCCGCTTGAGAAACCGCCCGTCCGGCTGCGCGCCGAACAGGGTTTCGCCATCGTGAAGTTCGTAGCCGGCCCGATGCTGCGCTACCACGCGGGCCAACCGCAGGCCATTGGCGGGCAGGACGTCGCCGCGCCAGCCGATATGCCGCAGCCGGTTGATCGTTTCAAGATCACTCATGGGTGAGAGCCTGTTCATGATCTGCGGGTGCCTCGCGCCGGAAGCTGTTTGTTCGCAGGCCAAGGGAGAGCGAGGGCGTGCACGTCCGTACGCGACCGGGCGATGATGCCGGCACGCCGGCAAACGGACCCGATCCGAAGGGTTGTCGCGAGTCGGCCGGAAATCGTGAACGGGCTCTTGGATCTATGTGCATGGTCCGGCGATTATGCCCTGCCCGAAGGTTGCCCGACGATGAACCGGAATCCGGCACAAAGAGCTATCGCGCTGCAGTGCATCACGCTGCTAGCATCGACCTGCCGCCGGCGGTACCGACGGCGGACCTCACATTTAAGGATGACGGCGTTGGCCCCGATCACACCCAGTGCGCACCTGGCGGAAGTGCGCTATGAAATCCGCGGTGCGCTGACCCGGCGCGCGCGCGACCTGGAGGCCGCCGGTCTCGACATCATCAAACTCAATATCGGCAACCCCGGCCGCTACGGTTTCGAGGCTCCGGCGCATTTGCGCGAAGCCATCGCCAGCCATTTGCACGACAGCGAAGCCTATGGCCACGAACAGGGCCTGGAGATTGCCCGTGAAGCGATTGCCTCCGAGCAACGCAAACGGGGCGCGCAGGGCGTCGAACCCGAACGCATCTTCATCGGCAACGGCGTCAGCGAGCTGATCGACCTGTCCCTGCGCGCCCTGCTGCAACCGGGCGACGAAGTGCTGCTGCCGAGCCCGGATTACCCGCTATGGAGCGCCGCCACCATCCTCAACGGCGGCCAGCCGCGTTATTACCGCTGTCTCGCCCGCCACGGCCACCTGCCCGACCCGGACGAGGTCGAGGCGTTGATTACGCCCCGTACCAGGGCATTGGTGCTGATCAACCCGAACAATCCGACCGGCGCGGTGTATCCGCGGGCCCTGCTGCAGCGGCTGGTGACGATCGCGGCACGACACCATTTGCTGCTGTTGTCCGACGAAATCTACGACGAGATCCTGTACGACGACGCCAGCTTCCAGCCGCTGGCCGAGGTTGCCGGCGAGTTGCCCTGCCTCAGTTTCGGCGGCCTGTCCAAGGTGCATCGCGCCTGCGGTTACCGGGTCGGCTGGATGAGCTTGTCCGGCGACCACGCACGCACGGCGGCGTACCGCGATGCGCTGCAGCTACTCGCCGCGCTGCGCCTGTGCGCCAACGTCACTGCCCAATGGGCGGTATTGCCGGCATTGCAGGACGCGCCCACGATCGGCACGCTGACCGCACCGGGCGGTCGCCTGCACGAGGCGCGGCGCATCGTACTGGAAGGTGTGGCCGCCAGCGACTATCTGGAGCTGGTGGCGCCGGAAGGCGCGTTGTACGCGTTTCCGCAGGTGCGCGCCGACCGCATCGCGGGCTTCGACGACGAGGCTTTCGCGCTGCGCCTGCTGGAGGAAGAGTCGGTGCTGGTGGTCCCCGGCAGCAGCTTCAACGTACCGCATAGCCGTCATTTCCGGCTGACCCTGCTGCCACCGGCCACGCAGTTGCAGGAGGTCTTTGTACGGATCGAGCGGGTGCTGACGCGGATGGCGCACGAGCAGACCCCGACCGCCGCCGCAGTAGCCTGAGTTTTCGCCACCGATGATGCCCGCCACCGTCATGCTGCACTATCTCGCCCTCGGCGACTCCTACACCATCGGCGAGGCAGTGGCGGCGCACGAGCGCTGGCCCGCCGAACTGGTGCAACGCCTGCGCCGGATCGGCGTGGCGATCGACGACCCCCGCATCGTGGCGACCACCGGCTGGACCACCGACGAACTGCTGCAGGGCATGGAGGCGACTTCGCTGG
Source organism: Rhodanobacter sp. Col0626 (assembly GCF_049994385.1). Taxonomy (GTDB): domain Bacteria; phylum Pseudomonadota; class Gammaproteobacteria; order Xanthomonadales; family Rhodanobacteraceae; genus Rhodanobacter. The sequence continues at coordinate 635,771 of NZ_CP188260.1, read as the reverse complement.
CGCCGGCTTACGATCTGGTCACGCTGCAGATCGGCGTGAACAACCAGTACCGCGGACGCAGCGCCGACGATTACCGCGATCAGTTCGCCGGCCTGCTGGCGCGTGCGATCACGCTGGCGGGCGATCGGCCCGGGCGCGTGGTGGTGGTATCGATTCCCGACTGGGGCGTCACGCGCTTTGCCCGGGAACAGGGCCGCGATCGTGTACGTATCGCCAGCGAGATCGATGGCTACAACGCGCTCGCCCGTGATGCGGCCCAGCGTGCGGGCGCCCATTTTGTCGACATCACCGGTATGTCGCGCCAACACCCCGATCTCGTCGCCGACGACGGCCTGCATCCCTCGGCGGCGCAATATGCGCTGTGGGTGACGCTGATCGAACCGGTGGTCCGCGCGGCGCTTCGCTGATCCTGGCAACGCAGCTGCAACCCGTTCGCCATCGCACGGTGACGTAACACTCGCACACTGACGCCCCGGGCAACCACCGGGGATTCGTGCCATGACCAGCTTTCATTGCCGCAGCGCCTTCATCTCCGACGTACATCTGGGTACGCCGGACTGCAAATCCGCCTACCTGCTGGACTTCCTGCGCCGGCTGCGCTGCGAGAAACTCTACCTGGTCGGCGACATCATCGACTTGGAGGCGCTGGCGAAACGTCGCTGGTGGCACGCCGAACACAGCGCGGTGATCGCCGAGGTAATGAAACTGGTGCGCCGCGGCGTCGAGGTGGTCTACATCCCGGGCAACCATGACGCGCCCCTGCGCAGCCTGCGGGGGCAGAATTTCGGTGGGGTACGGATCGAACTGGAAGCCGTGCACGTCGGTGCCGACGGCCGCCGCTATCGAGTCAGCCATGGCGACGAGTTCGATCCCGAGCACGTCGGTCGCGGCTGGATGCTGCAATTCGGCGAAGCGATGCACCGTCTCATCTGCTGGAGCAATCGCCGACTGCATGCGATGCGGCAACGGCTGGAGCTGCCGTACCTGCCGTTGTCGATCATCGTCAAATCGCACATCGGCAAGGCGCTGGCGTACATCCGTGCCTACGAGCAGCGGGTGGCCGATGACGCGCGCGAGCGCGGTTTCGACGGCCACATCTGCGGTCACATCCACTTCGGTCACGTGCGCGAACTGGGCGGCGTGCTCTACCTCAACGATGGCGACTGGGTCGAGCACTGCACCGCGCTGGTCGAGGATCACACCGGTGCGATGGAGCTGATCCACTGGAGCGAACAATCCACCGCGCTGGGTCGCGCCAGCCGCGAGCTGGTGTGGCCCTCGCCCGCCGCCGCGCTGACACTGGCGCCGCTGGGCAGCGCCCGGCGTGACCTGGGTGAGCTGCATCGGGCCGCCTGAACCAGTGGCCACCTTGAAGGCGGGCAGGATCACCGCATATCGGGCGGCGTATCATTGTCTTCTTTGCCGGAATTTCCCATGTCCCTCGACAACCCCACCCGCGAACGTATCGAAACCCTGCTCAAGGACCACCGCGTGGTGCTGTTCATGAAGGGCGACCGCCAGCAGCCGATGTGCGGCTTCTCCGCCGCAGCCACCAACACGCTGAACGAGCTGCTGCCCGACTACCATACCGTCAACGTGCTGGACGATCCGGAAATCCGCGAAGGCATCAAGGCCTACGGTGAATGGCCGACCATCCCGCAGCTGTACGTGGAAGGCGAACTGGTCGGCGGCGCCGACATCATCCGCCAGATGTACGGCAGCGGCGAATTGCACCAGCTGTTCGGCGTGGCCGCGCCGGATCGCACACCGCCGGAAATCACCATCACCGACGCTGCCGCCGAAGCGATACGCCAGGGCACCGCCAATGCGCAGGGCGTGGCGCTTCACCTCGAGATCGGCCCCGATCACAGCGCCGGTTTCCAGCTGGCGCCGGCCAGCGAGAGCGACATCGTGGCCCACGCGAACGGCCTCGAAGTACATTTCGATCCGGCCAGCGCCCAACGTGCCAAGGGCATCGTGATCGACTGGGTTTCCACCGTGCAGGGCGAGGGCCTGAGCCTGAAATTTCCCGGTGCGCAGGAAATCAAATCACTGAGCGTGCAGGAACTCCAGGCCCGCCTGGCCGCCGCCGACATCACCCTGATCGATGTGCGCCCTGCGCATGGCCGCGCCCAGGCCGCGCCGCTGCCGCAGGCCCGCATCCTGGAAGACGAAGGCTACGAAAGCCTCGCCACCCTGCCCAAGGACACCGCGCTGGCCTTCATCTGCCACCACGGCATCTCCAGCCGCGCCATGGCCGAGCGTTTCGCGGCGCATGGCTTCGGCAATCTCTACAACGTGGAAGGTGGCATGGACGCGTGGGCTGCCGAAATCGATTCGAGTGTACCCAGATACTGAGGCGAAGGAAGTTCGGCAACACGCAGGATTATTGTTCGACTCCTGATCCCGGATAGCCAAGCCGCATACGAAGCTGATCAAGCTTTTCGCCGTAACGTGCGCTGCGCGAAGTATCCGAGCGCAGGGGCTGACGCACCTGAGCCGCACTGGGAGTGCTGCGCACGGTTCGACGGGTCTTATGGAACGAGAGACATGAAGGATCGAATTCAAGTCCGCAGAAATCCAGCAACCGTCGAATCTGTGGCTCGGGATCTGCCAGCAGTGATTCGTAAACGTGGTCGAAGAATTGCTCCGGGAACAGCCGTTGCCAGTAACGGCTGAGGCGATCGTAGTCCAGGTAACAATCCGCCATGTCATTCATGTCGTAGCTGAAGTGCGCGCCATTACTGAATAGCTGCCGGTAGCCCGCAAAACAGGTTTCAAGTGCGTCGCGACGACAATTCACCACGCGGGCACCAGGCAGCATGGCCAAGACCGCTCCAACCATTCGCCAATTGGTCAGGTTCTTGTCCGTGAATCGTGGGCGTTGCTGGCGCCAGCGCTCGGTACGGGCCATGTATTCCCGACCGAGCCGCGACCAGTCTTCAGCCGTCGCCAGATTCACCCATTCCGGGAACGGCTGGCCCCGACGCGCCGACTCTTCATCGATGATCTGGGGGAGATCGGTTATCTCATTCGCACCCTCGATCTGCGGGTGCGACGCAAGGATCTGTTCGGTCAGGCTCGATCCGGACCGGGGCAAGCTGACCAGAAAAATCACCTCGTGGCCCAGCGTGGCATCCAGCGGTGCCGGCAGAGGCTTGGCAAACGCCTCGATGGTGGCCTCTACCTGCGCCCGTTCCTCCCCGGCATTCCAGCTCACCTCACGACGTTTCAACGCATTGGCCGTGCGAAGAACCTCGAACGCCCCGGCGTAATCGTCCTTGTCTTCAAGTGCCTTGGCCAGGGCAAAACCGAGCAGAATGCGTGAATCGGCTCCTGCTCCCTGCTGACCCCACAGCTGCTGGATCTGGCTCACGTCGCTGTCGCTGAACGGCTCGGTCTTCAGATTGGCCAACGCGAACCAGGCACTGGGGTTTGATGGTTCGCGCCGGAGAATTTCCCGATAATTCGCAATCGCCGCAGGGATCGCACCCAGACTTGTCTGCGCGTCCGCCAGGCTGTTGCGAGCGCGGTTGTGCGTAGGGTCGATACGCAACGAATGCTCGAAGGCCTCGCATGCATCCTCGAAGTGAAACTGCATTTTCAGGGCTTTGCCAAGGTTGTACCAGGAAGCCGCCATTCCAGGCGCTAGCTCACAGGCGCGGTGCAGAGCGGCCAAGGCCGCTTCAACCTCTCCGCTTTCATACAACGCGCTGCCAAGGTTCGTATGGAACAAGGCGCTGTCCGGGCAATTGACAAGTGCCTTGCGTAGAAAAGCGACCGCTCTGACGTAGTCACCGCGCATTTGGCAAGCAATACCAAGCAGCCGATTGGCCTCCGGATGGTCCGGGGCGAATGCCACGACCTGGCTCAACACCCGTTCGGCGTCGTCGGCTTGTCCCCGACTCAGTGCTGTGCTTCCTTCGGTCAGCAGACGCGCCACCATGGGCGATGAGTCGATGGCTCGATCTTGTGTCGGTGGATGTGCTCGATTGACTGTCATCAGCTGCGTCTCTGTAGTGTGTCTGCTGGTCGGAACCAGCGATTCAGGTTACATCAGCCCGCCGGGCCTGACTGCTTGTTCCGCGTCTTCAGGAATACAAAAAGCAACAAGCCACCGGCTAACCGGTGGCTTGTTGTTCTTGCGATAGCTCAACTCCGCGACAGGACATCTGACGTATCAAATGTCCTGCCGGATTCCGCTGAGGTGATCCTCGATGTTAGAAATCGTAGGTCACACCGAATCGTACATAGCGGGGAGTTTCATACCCTTGCGGCAACAGATAGCTCGAGCTGGGATTGGCAGTTGAACCATAGACCGGGTAGATCTGGGTGGCTTTCTGCTCGTTGGTCACGTTGTAAACCTCGACCGAGAAGCCCAGGTTCTTGTTGGCCCATGTCGGGCGGTATTCCGCCTGCAGGCTCAGGGTATGGATCCATGGCGTGAAACCTGTGCTGCCGCCCGGAGCCGGGACGCCACCACACCAGTGGTAATTGCCGATGCCATAACCCAGTCCCGGATTGCTTTCTTCCGGACCGTAGCCACCCAGGCAGGTCTGCGGGGTGCCCGAGGCGAGGGTCAGGTTGCCGCTGATCGTCCATTCCGGCGCGATCTGGTAGGTTCCATACGCCTTGAGCACATGCTTGCGATCGTTCGCCTGATCGCCATTGGCATAGCTCATGAGCTGACCGTAATCCCACTGCTCGGTAGCGGACACGGAGTTGCCGCCCTGTCCGATATTCGACTGCACCGGACCCTCGGTGGTGCCGTAGCTGCGCGAGAAGACGTAATCGACCTTGCCGTACCACTTGCCATCCCACGGATGCTCGAGATACGCCTCGAGCGAATAGTAATTACGCGTAGCCTTCGGAAAACCAAAGTCCTTCGGCGATACGACAGCCGTGTCATAGCCACCGGCGGTGTTCGCGACCCGGAAGGTATTGCTTGAACCCGGATTGATCAGGATGCTGCCCGGAATGGTACCGATCGTGGTCGGGTCGGCGCCCTGTGCCACCAAGGCGTTATAGATGGTCGTGGTATCGCCGACGTCATCAATTTCGCGCTTCAGCTTGCGCACTTCAGCCGTAACGCCGTACACCCACGACGGGTTGATCTGCTGCTGCATACCAAGAACGAATTCGTCCTGATATTCGGCCTTGAGGTTGGTCGATGCCACGGTTTTCGGATCCAGCGGCAGTCCATTTTCGCCGTTTTCCGGAACGGGGCCCGACGGATTTGCAGCCCCCGCATTCGGACCTGTCGGATTTGACGTGATCGGCGTCAGGTTCTGCGGAATGCCGTTCGCGTCGATACCCGTGTAGGTAAAGTATTCCCTGGTGAACAGCGGTGCACCAGCCGAACGCAGCGCTACGCCAGCCGGCATGGCCAGATAGTAACGACCAGCGTTACCGAAGACCTTCAGGCTGGAATCACCAAACACGTCCCAGCTGGCGCCGAGACGCGGCGACCATTGCGGGCTGGTAAGGCGCAGGTAGGCCTGGCCCGTGGGGTTGTAGTTGGTGAACTGGTCGTTGCGCAAACCAAGATTCAACAGCAGGTTAGGTGTGACCTGCCAGTTGTCCTGAATGTACTGTGCATGCTGCTTGACCTGCACCGTCGAACCCACCACGAAAACGTACTTGTCAACGTAATATCCGTCCTCACCGCCCGGATAAACGCCTGTCGGGCCGACATAGGGATTGCCACTCTTCAGCGGCGTGGCACCATCCTTGCCCTGCCCGTATTCCCATCCATAACCCGGACCCGTCATGGAGTTGCCGGCGTTGATGTCGACCGTCTTCTGGTTGTCGATACCAAACGCGACGTCGTGATCGCCCAGCTTCCAATCGAAATCGAGGCGCAGGTTTGTCTGCGTCGACTTGTGATCCGCATTGTTTATGGTTCCGTTGACATTCTTGTTCTGAATGCCACCGCCACCGCCTGAATAGAGCGGGTTCTGCGAACTTGCGCTGTAAATATGCGCCAAGCTCGGATCAAGGCCAGTGAATAGCGGCTGCACGGTGTAGTACGTGCCCTTCATCTTGCCGTACAGGGCGTTGAAGGTCAGATTGTCCGTGATGTACGAGGTGTACTTCGCACTCCACATCTTGAACGCGTTCTTCGTGCTCTGATCCGTACTGCTGAACGCTCCGGCCTTCTTCGTGTCGTAGTCGTAGTCGTAGGTCTGTCCTTCGCTCTGGGTCTTGGTCTGGACGCCAGTCAGCGAAAGCGTGTTGCTGTCATTGATGTTCCAGTCCAGTTTGCCGTAGAACTTGGGATCGCTTTCCTTGGTGTAATCAATGTTGGCCGCGCCGATGGACCCGACGGTGGCAGCGTGCGACTTGTCAGCTTCGGCGGATATGAAGAAGAACAGTTTGTCCTTGATCAGCGGGCCGCTGACGTAGGCGTCATAGACCGTATCCCAGCTATTGTTGCCGTTGCGGTAGGTACGCAGATCGCCTTTTTGCGCGCCCACTGTCGTGGTCCTGGGGTTCGAATAGTGCTGGTTGGCAGCGTTGCCTCGGGCAAAATCGGGCTCCCACAAGACCTGACCACCAAAATGGAAATCGTTGGTTCCGCTTTTACCAACCTGGCTGATCACGCCGCCGGCCGAACGACCGTACTGGGCGCCATAGCCGCTGGTCAGGGTTTCCTGCTGCGCGATCGAGCCGTAGGGAAGCGTGATGCCGCCTGCATTACCCAGGGGATCGGAGGTGTTGAATCCATTGATGTAGTATGCATTCTCGGCAACCGACGAACCACCAAACGAAATCAGCGGCTCGCCCGTCGGGCCGTTACCGATCATGGCAGCGCCTTCCACGGTGCCCGGTGCAAGCAGTGCAATCGCCGCACCGCTGCGCTGCAGCGGCAGATGCTTCAGCTGCTCGGCCGTGATGATCGTGCTCTCATTGGTCGAGCTCACGTCGATCGCTGGAATGGCGTTCGCGGTCACTGTCACGCTGGACAGGTTCTGCGCGGTGGCTGCGCCGGCGGCGCCAGTGAAATTGACCGCAACCGAGCCGGAAACCCTCGGAGTGATGTTCTCGCGCGTCTGCACCGCCTGGCCGTTCTGCAGGAGCGTGACGTTGTAGGTTCCCACGGGCAGGGTGACCGAATAGTGTCCCGTGCTGTCGATCGGAACTGTCCGGTCATAGCCCGAGCCACCTGTAATCTGAACGCTCTCACCGCTGGCTACCGGCGCCTGGCCAGTAATCGTACCGGTGGTGGCCTGCGCCAATACCTGACCTGACAAGCCAACCCCCATGGCAATTGCCACGGCCAGTGCGGTACGCCGCACGTGCAACCCGTTGGACCCCGGTGCAAGCTTTTTAATATTCATGAAGTGAACCCCATAGCGGCAAGATTTTTACCTTAAATAGCGATGACAGCTGTCTGCGCAAAAGCCGCTTGTACCGAGCGGTGACATAACGAACTGGAGCGCATCACCGACAACCACACCTACTTCGCAAATCACAAGGCGAGCCAGCTTTAACAAGCCTTAACCCACCATTAGCAATCTGACTCCTCGCGAACATTAAGTCGCCAAATAACAAAAAGTCAACAATAATAACTTGCGGATATAAGTAATAAATTACGGTTTCATCCAGCATGATCCATAATGCTCGCCACTGGGACTCGCAACGTTATTTCCGGAGACCCATTGCGTGAGGAATTCCGCCCAATGCGAATCTTTCTACGCCGCTCTCTACGAAGGCTGTGACGCGGATATCACAACTCATGTGACAAGGGAACGACGATTACCAATAACGGATTAGTAAAAACTTGCGATGCCTGAAAGTCGTATCAGGGCGCAACGACGCATTTTCTTTCAAAACGTAATTATTTTCGATGCTGTTTCTCGTTTTGTTAATCCAGGAACCGCCACTCCGGATATTCGCGAATCTGGCTTTCAACGACAGTCAACGGCATTTGGATGCGACTCGAAGATCAATGAGCGCCACCGTGCGACCGCATGCAAACGTCCGAAGAAGACCCGGCCTGGATGGCGAACGCCTGGCCTTGGCGGCGACAGCGATCGTCACTCGATTTTGATGCATGGCGACATCGGCGGGATCAGGCGGAAGCGTCGGTCTCGAGTCACCCCTTTGCGCGGCAACCGCAACCATGGCTTCACGGGATGATCCGCCCGGGAGCATCCGCGCGCGGAACACCCGACCCCCTGATATCGCCCACCCTATCCTCGACCCACGCCGGCTCGGAGCGATCAATCAAACGCCTCTTCTTCAAGCGCAGACGCCACGCGCTGCGAACGGGTTGGCTCCCTGAACGCGGATTCCACGCCCATTTTCGATGGATCATCCCTCTGGTTCCGAACGGCTTCCGTACATCCTGTTCGGGCACTTTTCCCAGATGCTGCAGTCACTTGTGTCGTGATATGTTTCGCTTGCCATTCATGACGGGGGAAGACGTATGCGGATGGGCCTGGCTATCGATGCGGCCTGCGATCTTTCGCAGGCGTTCCTGCAGCAGCACGACGTCACCATCATGCCAATCACCGTGCGGGTGGACGGCGAAGTCTTCATGGATGATCGCAGGCCGGCCGAGATCCAGCGCTTTGTCGACCGCCGGCTTGGCAGCCGCAGCCATTCGGCCGAAACCGAGCCCTGTCCGGTCGAAGACGTGCAGAGGTTGTTCCTCGAAAAACTGGTGCTGGAGCAGGATTGCGTGTTCTGCCTGACCATCACGGCCACCCGTAGCCCGATCAACGAGCACGTCAACAAGGCCAGCTTCGCGATCCTCAAGAACTATCGCCAGGTGCGCGAGCAGGCCGGCATCCCCGGCCCGTTCATGATGCGCGTGATCGATACCCGCAACATCTTCGCCGGCGCGGCACCGGCAGTCCACGAGGCGGCGCGGTTGATCGCGGCGGACGAGCCGCCCGCCGTGATCCGCGAAAGAATCACCCATATCGCCAACCATACGTATGGCTACATGTTGCCGCGCGACCTGTACTACCTGCGCGCCCGTGCCAAGAAGAAAAACGATCGCAGCGTCAGCCTGGTGAGCGCGATGCTGGGTTCGGCGCTGGACATCAAGCCGATCCTGCGCTGCTTCCGGGGTGAAACCGGCCCGGTCGGCAAGGTGCGTGGTTTCGAGCAGGGCGCCGAAGCCCTGTTCAAATATGCCGCGCAGCGGGTCCGTGCCGGCCTGCTGGTGCCGATGGTATGCGCCAGTTATGGCGGCGATCTCGCGGTGCTGTCGCACCTGCCCGGCTACGCGGGCCTGCGCGCGGCCTGCGAGGAATGTGGCGTGGAGTTGATGGAAGCGCCGATGAGCATCACCGGCATGGTCAACGTGGGCGAAGGAGCCGTGACACTGGGCTTCGCCGCGGAAGAGCACGCGGCCGAATTTTGAAGTCTCATCGCCGGCCGCGGCCTGCAAACGACGGGATTCAGAACCCGTAGCTGAGGAACCCGCCATCCACCGCCAGTACCTGGCCGGTGACATAGCTGGCCGCAGGCAGGCACAGGAAGGCGATCGCCGCGGCGACCTCCTCGGGTTCGCCGATGCGTTTCAAGGGCGTGCGCTCGAGCACTTCATCCAGATAGTCGTCATCGGCCAGCGCCGGCTCCGAACGCTGGGTGCGGATGTACCACGGCGCCACGGCGTTGACGCGGATACCGTCCACCGCCCATTCGACCGCCAGGTTGCGGGTGAGCTGGTGCAGGGCCGCCTTGCTCATGCCGTAGGGCGAACCGGTGCGTACATGCGTCACTGCCGATACCGAGCCGACGTTGACGATCGCCGCGTTGGCATGCTGCACCAGATGCGGATGCGCCAGCCGGCACATCTCGAACGCGGAGAACAGGTTCTGTTCGAAAACCGCGCGGTATTCGTCCTCCCGATAGTCCAGCGTGGCCTGGGGGATGTTGCCGCCGGCGTTGTTGACCAGCAACGACACCGGCGCACCCAGGTCGGCGATCCAGTCGAACACGGCAAGTCGTTCCTCGGCCTCGGTCAGGTCCGCGCCGAAGGCCAGCACCTCGACATCCGCGAACTCGTCGGCCAGTTCCACCCGCACCTGTTCGAGATGGTCCTCGTCGCGCGCCACCAGCAACAGGTCGGCGCCCAGGCTGGCCAGTTCGCGTGCGGTGGCATAACCGATGCCCTTGCTGGCACCGGTGATCAGGGCGGTATGGCTTTGCAGTTGCCAGGCATCGGGACGGCTGTTCATGCGTGCAGCTTAAAACGTCGCCGCCGGCGCGCCTAGCGACAGCTTGCCTGCGACGATGCATGGCGGGACACTCGGCACTTCATCCACGCGCGGAACCGCCATGAAGACGCTGCTGCCCATCCTGCTCTGCGTGCTCGCGCTCGGCGCCTGCTCCAACAAGCCGCCGGAACCGAAGGCGAAGGCCGACGTGGCCACGCCGTTCGACGCGCTGAAGGCGGACGAGCAACGCGCCAAGGATGTACAGAAGGTCGTCGACAAACAGGCTGACGACCAACGCAAGCAGATCGAGGCGCAGACCCAGTAAACCGGGCGGTCTGGCTCAGGAATGCGCCACGCCTACCGCGGGGTGCACAGACAATCGGCATAGATGTTCGGCGTGCCGGCTTTTGCGCTACGCAGCAACTGCAACTCCGGCGCCAGCGCCGGCAGCTGGGCCACCCAGGTCGGCAGGCGAATACCCCAGGACTGCATCACCTGCACGCTGGCACTGTGGTTGAGGCCGATCAAAAACTGCTGGAACCCGCCCAGCGGCGTCTCCACGTAGCGCACGGGATAACCCTGACCGAGCTTGGCCAGGGTGGCCGCATCGGCGACCGCCGCCCCGAGGCCGCCAAGCTGGTCCACCAGCCCGCGTTCCAGCGCCTGCTTGCCGGTCCACACGCGACCCTGCGCAATCGCGTCGATCGCTTCGTAACTCTTGCCGCGCGCCTTCGCCACGTTGCCGACGAAGTCGCGGTAACCCTTGTTGATGATCGCCTGGATCACCGTGCCCACTTTCGGATCCAGCGGTCGGCTGATGTCGAATGCGCCGGCCATCGGCCCGGTGCCGACGCCGTCGCTCTGGATGCCGAGCTTGGCCAGCGTGTTGGGTACGGAGTAATACATCCCGAAGATGCCGATCGAGCCGGTGATGGTGTTCGGTTCGGCGAAAATGCGGTTGGCGTTCATCGAGATCCAGTAGCCGCCACTGGCAGCCACGTCACCCATCGACACCACCACCGGAATGCCGGCGGCACGGGTCAACGCGATCTCGCGGCGGATCTGTTCGGCCGCATACACTTCACCGCCGGGGGAGTTGACCCGCAGCACCAGGGCCTTGGTCTTGCGATCCTCACGTGCGCTGCGAATCAGCGCAGCCGTGGATTCGCCGCCGATCGAACCCGGCGACTGCTTGCCGCCGGCGATCTCGCCCTCGGCGACCACGATCGCCACGCCGGGTTCGAAGGCATTCCCATCCGTCGGCAAGCTGGCGATATAGCGGGACAGGTCGACCTGGCGGAAATTGTGACCCTTCTTGTCGGCCGGCACGCCGGCCTCGCGCATCATCGCAATGAGCTCGGCACGAGTGGCCACGCCGTCGGCCAAGTGCTCGTTCAAGGCCAGCTGCGCAAGATCACCCTCGGTGCTGGCGATGGTCTGCGGCAGGTTGTCGATGTCGGCGCGCAATGCGGACGGATCGAGCTTGCGCAGGGCGGCCACCTCGTCGAGGTAGCTGTCCCACAAACCGCCCATCCAGTAGCCGTCGGCCTCTTTTGCCTCATTCGAGGCATGGTCGAGGATGTACGGCTCGGCCGCACTCTTGAACTCGCCGACGCGGAACAGGTGCACGTCGACGCCGAGCTTGTCCAGCAGGTCCTTGTAGAACAGCCGGTAGTTGGCCAGCCCGGTGATCATCACACCGCCCTGCGGGTCGAGCAGTATGCGGTCCGCATGCGCGGCGAGGTAATACTGGCCCTGATCCAGATTCACCGCCCACGCCGTCACCGGCTTGCCGGCCGCGCGAAACCGGTCCAGTGCCGCGCCAACTTCGCGCAACGCCGCGAAGCCGCCGCCCTGCAGCTCGTCCGGCAGCAGCAGGATGCGGCTGATCCGCTTGTCCTTCGCCGCCGCATCGATGGCATCGACCATGTCGCGCAACTGCACCTGTTTCGGCTCGTCGCCGGACAGGCCGGCCAGCGTGCGTTGCAGCGGATCGATGCTGTACTGCTCGACCAACTGGCCACGCGGCTTGAGCACCAGCACGCTGTTGTCCTGCACCGCGCGTTCCATCCGGCTGCCGGCCACACCGGCGGTCAGCAGCAACAGCAGCGCGAACAGCACACCGAAAAACACCAGGTTGATGACCACCAGCCTGATCACGTTGATACCGCGCCCGAGCACGCACAGGAAGGCCCAGAAACCGTTGCGGCGGCGAGGCGGCGGTAGCGGTGGTGTCATGCGTGCATTTCCAAGGGTCAGGTGATCAAGCGTAGCCGGTCATGCCGGCGCGGTCATCGGCGCGCCGCGTCGCCAACGCTGTTTCCAGGCGCTGCGCCAGAAACGGGTGAACAACATGACGGCCGCCACCGACAGGCCAGCGATCAGCCCGATCCACATGCCGCGCGCGCCCATGCCATGGTGGAACGTCAGCCACCAGCCGACCGGCATGCCGATCACCCAGTACGCGAACAGGGTGATCGCCATCGGTACGCGGGTGTCCTTGAGACCGCGCAACGCACCGTTGGCGGCGACCTGGATGCCGTCGGAAAACTGGAACAGCCCGGCCAGCATGATCAGTTGCGCAGCCAGCACGATGACTTTCGGATCGTGCGTGTACAGGCCCGCGATGACATTCGGCAGGCTCAACATCAGGCCGGCGGAGAACACCTGGGTGACCAGGGTCAGGCCGATGCCGCAGAAGCCAGCATAGCGCACGCCACGCTCGTCCCCGCGCCCGACCGCATTGCCGACGCGCACGGTGATCGCCATCGCCAGCCCGAGCGGGATCATGAAGAACAGCGAAGCGATGTTGATCGCCACCTGGTGGCTGGCGATCACGTCCTCGCCCAGTGTGGCGATGATCAGCGCCGTGGCCACGAACAATCCGGCCTCGGCCAGCAGGGTTACCGCCATTGGCAGGCCGATGTGCACGAGCTGCCCGATCCGGCGCAGGTCCGGCCATTCGAAATGATCGAACAGGCCCAGCCCGCGATAATTGCGGCGGAAGACCACATACGTGCCGAACGCCAGCATCTCGATCCACAGCACGATCGCCGTCGCCACGCCGCAACCGTGCGCGCCCTGTGGCGGGATGCCCAGCTTGCCGAACATCAGCACGTAGCCCAGCGGCACCAGCAACGCCAGTCCACCCAGGCTGAAATACATCGACGGCCGGGTCAGCGACAGGCCTTCGGACAGGCCGCGCAACGCGAAATAACAGGTCAGCGCCGGCGCGCCCCAGCTGATCGCCAGCAGGAAGCGCTGCACGTCGTGGCGCAGGCTCGGGGTCACGCCGATCAAGTCGATCAGCGGCCCGGCATGACGCACCCCGAACCACAGCACCACGCCCATCCCCAGCGCCAGCCACAAAGCCTGGCGGAACACCGCGCCGACCTCCGGCCGACGGCCGGCACCATCGAGCTGTGCCACCGACGGCGGCACCGCCATCATCATGCCGATGCCGCTGACGATCGCCAGCGACCAGATGCTGGCACCCACCGCCACCGCACCCAGCACGTGCGCGCTGACATGTCCGGCCAGCACCGCGTCGATCACGTTGCTGCCGATCGCCGCCAGCTGGGCGCAGATCAGCGGCAACGCAAGGCGCACCGTGGCACGCATTTCGTGCATCAGATGGGCGCGTTCGGGGCGAAAGGGTTTCATCGACACAGCAGACTCCAGGACCGGGCATTCTACCTGAGCCATAGGTCACGTCCGTCCGGCGTGCAGGCTGTGCGAAGATCACCCGCTGCACCGGACGGGGACCGCGATGAAGCCGATGATCAGTTACGAGGGACTGCATTGCGCCAATTGCGGCGCGCCGATGCAGGGTGAGTTCTGCCACGAGTGCGGCCAGTCGATCCACAGCGTGCTCAAGCCGGCGCATCACATGGTCGAGGAGACCATCGAGACCGTACTGCACATTGACGGCCGCATCGTGCACACGCTGCCGCCGCTGCTGCTCAAGCCCGGTTTCCTCACCATGGAGTATTTCGCCGGACGGCGAGTGCGCTACATCGCACCGTTCCGGCTGATGTTTGTGATATGCCTGCTGTCGTTCTTCGTGTTTCATCTGGCGATCGACCAGGTGTCCTCCAAGATCGTGGACCGCGGGCCCACCGTGACCGTAACCGGGGAGACGTTCAAGGACGCCGACACTCCGAAGGAAGTGCGCAAGGCGCTGAAGAATCAGCTCAAGACCCTGCCGCACATCGCCGCCTATGGCGTGCTGCCGCGACATCAACTCGAATTGGCCGCCCAGAACATGCAGCAACAGGCGAACAAGCGCCTGATTGAACTTGGTGCCGCCCCGATGCCGGCTACCTCCGTCGCCATACCGCCAACCATCGACACCGACACCGATCCGAACCCGGTCCGGATCGCCTGGCTGCCGGAAGTGGTGAACGCCAGGCTGACCCGACTGGGCCACCAGATCCACAACAACTGGCGGACGTTCAAGGACGGCGACCCTGCCGCCCGCAACGAAGCCAAACAGCGAATGATCAACGGTGTGTTCAGCACGCTGCCGGCCACGATGTTCGTGCTGATCCCGGTGTTTGCGGTACTGCTCAAGCTTTTCTACGTATTCCGTCAGCGGCTATACATGGAGCACCTGATCGTGGCCCTGCACAGCCACGCGTTCATGTTCCTCAGTCTGCTGCTGATCACCGCCACCGGCATGCTGTCGACCTGGCTGCACCCTCATGCCGCATGGACCGGCTATGCGCTGGGCTGGGTCCAGACACTGCTGATGCTGTGGATTCCGACCTATCTGCTGATCATGCAGAAACGGGTCTACCACCAGGGCTGGCCGATGACCGTGCTGAAATTCTGGTGCATCGGCTGGTGCTATTTCTGGCTGTTGATGCTGGCGCTGGTGATCGCGGGTGTGCTTGGCATAGCCCACTGAACGGCACTTTACGGCCCGTGCCACGGCGGGTTTTGCACAGCGTCACGAACCTGTCAAGGTGAACCGTCGGGGTTTGTCAATTTTGTGAACCCTGTCGCGGGGGTCATTTGCAGGTTATTGAAAAATATTGTTTTTTTTGCGTGCTGAAAACGTCGTCAAGCTGTCGTGAAAGGCGCTGCAGTGCGCTTTTTGACGCCCCCTCCCCGCTGCATCCACAGACTTATCCACAGCTCTTGTGGATAAGCGCAAAAACCCCCGACGGTTAGTCACTTACCCGGCATTCCTCGATAGGCCGGGAGCAAGTTCGCGTAAACCGCACCGCCGATCCAACTCTCGTCAAAACGGTCTATACGTGAGGCGCTATCGGTGCCGCGGTTACACTGGCCAGCCAAGAGGTAGTCCATGCCCGCTGTCCTTCGCGTCGCCCTGCCGGTGCCCCTGCCAACCCTGTTCGACTACCTGCCACCTCCAGCGGGCGAAGCCTGCGTGGGCGCTCGGGTACTGGTGCCGTTCGGGCGCGGCAAACAGGTTGGCGTGGTGGTGGCGGTCGATGCCGAGGCAACTGTCGGCCGCGGCCGGCTGAAACAGGCGCTGCGGCTGCTCGACGACGAGCCACTGCTCGACAGCGAGCTGATGCAGTCCCTGGCCTGGGCTGCCGACTACTGGCTCGGCGCGCCCGGCGAGGCGTACGCGAATGCGTTGCCGCTGGCCCTGCGCGAAGCGAAACCGTTGCCGGCAATCGGCGATGAATACTGGTCCCTCACCGACGCCGGCCGCAGCGCCCGCGATGCCGGCAGCCGCCGCGGCGCCAGCAGGATGTTGCTGGACCTGCTTGCCGCAGGCGCCTTGAGCGCGCAGGAATTGAATGAACGTCATCCCGGCTGGCGCGTGGCGGCGCGTCGGCTGGCAGGAACCGGCCTGCTCGAACGCAGCGAACGGCCGCCGCTGGATCGGCCGCTGCCGCCATCATTCGCACCACAACTCAACGACGAACAGCAACAGGCCGTCGCCGCCGTGGGCGCGAGTCTCGGCCAATACCAGCCGTTCCTGCTCGACGGCGTCACCGGCAGCGGCAAGACCGAGGTCTATCTCGCGCTGATCGAACAGGTGCTGGCACAAGGCAAGCAGGCCTTGCTGCTGGTGCCCGAGATCGGACTGGCGCCGCAGACCGTGCGGCGCCTGCGCCAGCGGCTCGGCGTGATCGTCGAAGTGCTGCATTCCAACCTGTCCGAGGGCGATCGCGCGCGGGCCTGGCTGCGCGCACGGGCAGGCACCGCACGCGTCATCCTGGGCACCCGTTCGGCGATGTTCACGCCGCTGCCGCAAGCCGGCCTGATCATCGTGGACGAAGAGCACGACAGCGCCTACAAACAGCAGGAAGGTTTCCGCTACCACGCCCGCGACCTGGCCCTGGTGCGTGGCCGTGCGCTCGACGTGCCGGTGGTGCTCGGCTCGGGAACGCCGTCACTGGAGTCGCTGGCGAACGCCGAGGCCGGCCGCTATCGCACCTTGCATCTGCGCGCACGACCGGGCGCAACCCGCCCGCCGCAAGTACAGATCATCGACATGCGCGCACAACGGCTGGAACACGGCATGTCGCCTGCCCTGCTCGCCGCGGTGGCGGACACGGTCGGGCGCGGCGAGCAGGCGCTGGTCTTCCGCAATCGTCGCGGCTATGCGCCGGTGCTGTTGTGCCATGCCTGCGGCTGGCACGCCGACTGCCCGCGTTGCGATCGTCCGCTGACCCTGCACGCCGGTCGCCGCCAGCTGATCTGCCATCACTGCGACTATCGTCAGCGCCTGCCGCTGGTTTGTCCGACCTGCGGTGCCGGCGATCTCAAACCGCAGGGGCAGGGTACCGAGCGGCTGGAAGAGGCGCTCACCGCGCAGTTTCCGCTGTTGCCGGTACTTCGGGTGGACCGTGAAACCACCCGCCGCCGCGATGCCTTCGAACAGTTGCTGGCCACGCTCAAGGACGACCAGCCGGCGATCCTGGTGGGCACCCAGATGCTGGCCAAGGGCCACGACCTGCCCAACCTCACCCTGGTCGCCATCGTCGGCGTGGACGAAGGCCTGCACAGCGTGGATTTTCGTGCCAGCGAACGACTCGCCCAACTGGTGGTACAGGTCGCCGGCCGCGCCGGCCGCGCACGCAAACCCGGTCGCGTGGTGCTGCAGACCCACCAGCCGGAACATCCGCTGCTGCGCAGCCTGCTGGCACACGGTTACGCCGCCGCCGCACGCGAACTGCTGGCCGAGCGCCAGCTGATCCAGCTTCCACCGTACAGCCACCAGGTGCTGCTGCGCGCGGATGCGCCGCAACGCGAGCACGTCGATGAATTTCTCGCTGCCGCGCACGCTGCCCTACCGCAAGGCGACCAGTTGCAGATCGCCGGGCCGATGCCCGCGCCGATGCCGCTGCGGGCCGGCCGTCATCGCGGCCAGTTGCTGCTGGAGGCCGCCCATCGTCGTGCGCTGCATGGCATGTTGCGCGCCTGGCAGCTGGCCTTGACCGCTCTGCCAGCGGCGCGGCGGGTACGCTGGTCGCTGGATGTCGATCCGATCGACCTGTATTAGGCCAGTCAGCCGGCGTCCGGTCGCAACGAACCCGGCTTCACCAGCCAGCGCACGGCCAGGATCCCCAGCTCGTACAGCAGACACATCGGGATGCCCAGCATCATCATCGAGGTGATGTCCGGCGGGGTGATCAACGCGGCGATCGCGAACGCGCCGACGATGGCGTAACGCCGTGCGCCACGCAGTTTTTCCAGGTCGACCACACCGATCGCGGCCAGCACCACCACCGCCACCGGTACCTCGAAGCAAAGTCCGAATGCGAAGAACATCAGCATCACGAAGTCGAGGTAATGGGAGATGTCGGTCATCATCTCCACGCCCTGCGGCGTCACCGCGGTAAGGAAGCGGAACGCCGCCGGCAACACCAGGAAATACGCGAACGCGCAGCCGACATAGAACAACCCCATCGCCGCGATCAGCAACGGTCGCGCCAGCCGCTTCTCGTGCTTGTACAGACCGGGGCTGACGAAGGCCCACAACTGATACAGGATCACCGGCATGGTGATGAAAAGAGACGTATAGAAGGCCAGTTTCAACGGCGTGATGAACGGACTGGTGACCTCGGTGGCGATCAGGTGCGCGCCTTGCGGCAGGCGCGCCACCAGCGGCGCGGCGAGCTCCGAGTACAGCCGGTTGGCAAACGGCACCAGCGCCAGCAACACCAGCACCACCGCCGCCACCGCCTTGAGCAGGCGCGTGCGCAATTCCAGCAAGTGCGAAAACAGGCCTTGTTGCAGGCTGTCGGCGACGCTGTCCGTCCCGGACTCGGGCGGGTCGGACTCAGGCCTGGTCATGGGGTGCTTTCCCTGAAAGCGGCGACGGTTCGCCCAGCGGAAGCTCTGCCTGCCGGTGATCGACCGGTGCATCGTCGACCGCAGCCAGCTCGGGTGCAACGAGTTCCGCTGCAATGGTCGCGGAGGGCTCGGGCTTCACCAGCGCCGCGATCTCTTCGGCAGTCTTGCTCAACGGCTCGTGCATTTGCCGCACGCCATCCCTCACTTCGTTCTGGGCCGCCTCGGCCTGCGCAGCGGCAGCCCGAGCGGTACGCCGGATTTCCTCGATTTCCAGTTCGCGCTCGACCTCGGCGCGCACGTTGTCCCAGCCACTGCGCACGCGTCGCAACAGCGCGCCAGCAGTACGTGCGGCGCCAGGCAGCTTTTCGGGACCGAGCACGATCAACGCGATCAGGGCGAGCAGCACCAGTTTGCCGAGACTGATCTCGATCATCGCCGCACTCCGCCCACCGCGCTTACTTGGTTTCGCTGGAGTCGCGCTGACTCTGCGTGGTGGTGCTGTCGACCGGCGGCGGATCGGCACGCAGCTGCTCGGCCTCCTTGCGCCTGGCTTCCTCTTCCTTCTGCTTGGCCTCGTCGTCGCCGCTGAGGCCTTTCTTGAAGTCGCGAATGGCCGCACCGAGGTCCGGTCCGAGATTGCGGATCTTCTTGGTGCCGAATACCAGCAGCACGATCACCAGCAGGATGAGCCAATGCCACACACTGTCAAAACCCATAATCGACCTCTGAACCCGCCTTGGCGGAGCGACTCTGCGCGGAGTGCAGCCATACCTGCACGATCAACGCGAAGTGTACTCCTCAAGCCGGTCGCGGAACTCGATCACCGGCCCCGGCACATTGCTGACGCCACCTTCGAAGATGCGCCGCGGCGTGATGCCGGCGCCATACACGGCCTCGTTGGCATCGTAGTCGATGCGCAGCGCCGAACCATCCAGCGCGACGCCGGCGAACAGGCCGCGGGAACGTGAATACGAGTAGATCTCGGCCTTCAACTGGCCATCGGTGGCGGCGGAAGCGGTGCGTCCGACCGGACCCGCCGCCGCGGACGCGTCGGCACCGAGCGTGAACTTGCCCTTGACGATCGAGTCCA
This sequence comes from Rhodanobacter sp. Col0626, assembly GCF_049994385.1. Classification (GTDB taxonomy): domain Bacteria; phylum Pseudomonadota; class Gammaproteobacteria; order Xanthomonadales; family Rhodanobacteraceae; genus Rhodanobacter. Next base: position 616,226 of record NZ_CP188260.1, on the reverse strand, counting down.
CGCCGCGCTGGGTGCGAAACACCAGCACCACGTCGGTCGACGACACGCCAGCCTGGAAGCCCACGCTACCGCCGGTCATGCTGATGAAGCTGGGATTGGACCAGGTGCCGTCCGGACTTTTCACGGAAATCAGGCCTTCGCCGCGACGGCCGCCGAAAACGAACCCGACCTTGAGCAAATCGGGAATCACCGCGATGGCCTTGGCATCGCGCAGCAGATCCTGCGGGATCGCCTTGTCCGGCGCCTGCATGATGTCGGCAAGTACGCGCACCGCGTTCTTCGCACGCACCAGCGGCGGATCCTCGGCATGCGCGGCCATCGCCGGCAACAACAGGGCCAGGCCGATCAGCAGCAGACGTTGCACTCGAGTCTTCATCATGGGCAGCTCCACTCCACACAGGTTCGGGATGGCGCGACGCGCCGCGGCGCGCCGGGCTTGTGGCAGACTCCATGGCTGATCCAGCCACGACCGTCACGATGCCAAGCAGCAACCACTATACCGGCGTTGCCAGCCAATCCGATGCAACGTCCATTCAGCCCGTTCAGGCAGGCGTGCTGCTGGTCAACCTGGGTACGCCGACCGCGCCCACCGCGCGGGCGCTGCGTCCGTATCTTGCCGAATTTCTGGGCGATCCGCGGGTGATCGATTACCCACGCTGGCTGTGGTGGCTGATCCTGCACGGCGTGATCCTGCGCCTGCGGCCGGCGCGATCGGCGCACGCCTACGCACGTATCTGGAACGAACGCGGTTCGCCGCTGCGCTGCGGCAGCGAGGCGCTGGCCGAAGGCCTGCAGGATGAGCTCAACCGACAGCGGCCAGGCAAGTTGCGGGTGGCGTTGGCAATGCGCTACGGCGAGCCGTCGGTGGCACGCACCATCGAACAATTGCAGCGTGCCGGCGTACGGCGGTTGCTGGTGCTGCCGGTGTATCCGCAATATTCGGCCACCTCCACCGGCGCGGTGATCGATGCGGTCGCCGATGCGTTGAAGTCAATGCGTTGGCCGCCGGAGCTGCGCTTCATCAACGACTATCACGACGATCCGGCCCACATCGACGCGCTGGCCACGAGCATCGAACATTGGTGGGCCGCGAACGGCCGGGGCGAAAAGCTGCTGCTGTCGTTCCACGGCATTCCCGAGCGCTACGTGCAGCTTGGCGATCCTTACCTCGATCAGTGCCAGACCACCGCACGGCTGCTGCGCGAGCGGCTTCAGCTGGATGAAAACAGCTTGGTCGTCAGCTTCCAGTCGCGTGTCGGCCGCGAGCGCTGGCTGCATCCATACACCGATGCCACGGTGCGCCAACTGGCCGCCGACGGCGTACGCAAGCTCGACGTTGCCTGCCCCGGCTTTGCCGTGGATTGCCTGGAAACGCTGGAAGAAATCGCCATGCAGAACCGCGACTTCTTCATCGCCGCCGGCGGCGAGTCGTTGCGCTACATCCCCGCGCTCAACGACAGCGTAGAGCAAGTGAACAGCCTCGCGGCACTGGTCAACCGACACATCGAAGGCTGGCCGGAATCCATCGCTTGAACGCGCCGGTCGAACAATCCATCGCGCTTGCGCACCTCACGCTGGCGGCGCAGGCATGGGGAGACCAGGCGCTTCCGCCACTGCTGGCGTTGCACGGCTGGCTCGACAATGCCGGCAGCTTCGCCCTGCTGGCACCGCAACTGGCCACGCGCTTCCGGGTGATTGCGCTGGACCTGCCCGGCCATGGCCACTCCGCTCACCTGGCTCCCGGCGCCAGCTATCACTACCTCGATTACGCGCAGTTCGTGCTTGCGGCGGCGGACGCGCTGGCACTCGATCGCTTCACCCTGCTCGGCCACTCGCTCGGCGCGGGCATCGCGGCGCTGGTTGCAGCAGCACGGCCCGAGCGGATCCAACGGCTGTTGCTGATCGAAGGCCTCGGCCCGCTCGGCGATGACGGCTCGCATACGCTGGAGCGTTTTCGCGATGCGCTGGCACCGCGCAACAAGGGCAAACCGCTGCGGACATTCCGCAGCATCGAACAAGCCGTCGACGCACGCAGCGTGGTTGGCGGCCTGTCCGCCGAACTGGCGCGACCGATCGTCGAGCGCGGGCTGATCGCGGCGGACGGCGGCTGGCGCTGGCGCAGCGATCCGCAACTGACCCGGCCCAGCCCCGCCCGGCTCGCCGAATCACAGATTCACGCACTGCTGCGAGGCATCAGCGCGCCCACGGCGCTGATGCTGGCACGGCCCTGCGCGCCGTACCTGCCCGTCGAGCCCATGCGGGCGCGCGCTGCCTGCGTGCCGGACATCACCGTCACACAGATGGACGGCGGCCATCATCTGCATCTGGAACATCCGGCCACCGTGGCCGAATGGGTACGTGAACATACCCGGCACCGACCCGTGCGGCCTGACTGACGGCACATTCCATCGCCGGGTAGCGCACTAGAATGGATGCCATGCAGCGTTTCACCCGCGCCAATTACGGATCACCCCAGCGACTGCGCTCGAGCGGCGGCCTGCAGGTATCGACCACCGCCTACGCCGGCGATTCGAGCCTGCCCATGCACGAGCACGACGACGCCTATTTGTGCCTGGTCGCTGCCGGCAGCTATACGCAGCAATGCGCTGGCCGGGACAGCGAGTGCCGCAGCGGCATGCTGCTTGTGCATCCGCAGGGACTGCGCCACGCGAATCGTTTTTCCCGGCAGGGGGCACGCTGCCTCAGCATCTTCCTGTCCGCCGAACTGGGCGCCAGCGATGGCGTCAACCATCTGCTCGAGGACAACCGGCAACTGCGCCTGCCTGACAGTGCGCGCCTGCTGGCGCGGATCGAAAGCGAACTGGCGGCCACCGACGATGCCGCGGCACTGGCCTTGCAGTCCGCCGTACTCGAGCTGCTGGCGCACGCCTGTCGCCATGGCGAAGGCGAGCAACGCCCGGGCTGGCTCGTTCGCGTGATCGAACGCTTGCATGACGATCCGCGTGCCAGCGTGTCATTGAGCGAACTGGCCGCGTTGGCGCACGTCCATCCCTCGCATCTGGCACGGCGATTCCAGCAGGCACAAGGGGTTTCCGTGGGCGAGTACCAGCGCAGGCTGCGCATCGCCATGGCCCGCAAGGCGCTGGCCAGAGGCACGCAATCGATCGCCGAGGTGGCTGCCGAAGCCGGTTTCGCCGACCAGAGCCACTTCGCCCGCGTGTTCAAGCGCGTGGTGGGCCGCTCGCCGCGTGACTTCCGGCAGGCCATGCAAATCGCATCCTGATCGGTCAAGCGCGTCCTAGACGGGTTCCGTGCAGTCGGACCAGCATGGATCAACCGCTCCCGGAGTTCCCCGCATGCTACCTCGCCCACCATCCTTGCCCTGTCGTCTGCTGCTGCTCGCCGGCCTGCTTCTGCCCAACGCGCTGCTGGCCGCGCCGGCCACCGCCGACGACACCGCCACACTCCTGCGCGAGCTGCGCCAGGCGCATGGCGGCAACCACTGGAACGACATCGGCGCCTTGCTCGCGGACGGTCAGCAGACCAGCGATGGATTGAGCGGTGCGATGCATGCCGCCATCGACCTGCGCAACGGGCACTTCGTCGTGCGTGCACGCAATCCGGTCTATCCCAGCGGCGACGGTCTCGACGCGCAGGGCCGCTGGCACCAGGACATGTCGGGGCTGATCCATCCCTACGACTCCGCCGAGGCCAGGGCGATGGCCGTCACCGAGAGCTGGGTGCAGCGCTTCGGCGTGCTCACCGCACCGGCCTCCGCAAGCTATCGCACGTTGCCGGACGTGACGGAGAACGGCCACCGCTTCGCGCGGTTGGAAGCCTCGCTGCAAGGTGGCCGCACGGCGACGCTGTGGATCGACAAGGCCACGCACCGGCTCGACCGCGCCGTGTGGCCCGGTTCGTTCCTGATCATGACCCAGCGCTACACCGACTACCGTCCGGTGCAGGGCCTGCAGCTACCGTTCCGGATCAGCAACTCGGCCGCCACCGCGACCGGCACCTCCGACGGCGACAGCATCGACGTCATTGACCGCTATCAGCCGCTGGCGGCCCTGCCGGCGAACGCCCTGGCGCGCCCCGACCCGACAGTCCGCGATGTCAGCATGCAGGGCGACGCGAAACGCACCACGGTGCCGATGCATTTCCAGGGCAACGTGCTGCTGGTGGACGTACGCATCGATGGCCATGGTCCATTGCCCTTCATCCTGGACACCGGCGGACACTCGATCCTCACCGACGACGCGGCGAAGAAGCTTGGCCTCGCCAGCCAGGGCAAGGGCGTCAGCACCGGTTCCGGGCCGGGTTCGATGAGCACCGCGTACACCAGGGTCACCCACCTCACGATGGGCGGCGCGGACATCCGCGACCAGACGTTCCTGGTGATGCCCTACGGATATCCGTTTTCCGAGCGCGGCGGCAAGGAGCCGATCGCCGGCATCCTCGGCCTGGAGATCTTCGAGCGTTTCGCGGTGACCTTCGATTACGACCACCAGCAGTTGATCCTGCAACCGTTCGACCACGGCACACCGCCAGCCGAAGCGAAGGGCAACACATTGCCGCTGCGTTTCACCTACGACATGCCGTCGATCGACGCCAGCGTGGACGGCAAGCACGGCGTGTTCGGCGTGGATACCGGCAACTCCGGCTATCTGCTGCTGTTTCCGCAATGGGTGGAGCGCGAAGGCCTGCTCGCCCATTACGCCACCGGCTATCCGCAGCCGACCGGCGGCGTTGGCGGTGCGTTCACTTCGCACATTGCGCACGTGCGTTCGATGCAACTCGGCGACGCGGCGATGGGCACACCGCTGGCGCAGCTGACCCGAGCCGATGCCGGCGCCACCGGCAACCCGACCGAGGCGGGCAATATCGGACAGGACGTACTGTCACGCTTCAACGTGCACTTCGACTACCGCCGCCAGTCGATGACCTTACTGCCGCGCCACCGGCTTTCGCCACGCCGGTTCGCCGCCGCAGGCCTGCGTGCGGCCAAGGTCGATGCCAGCCACGGCGACCGCTTCAAGGTCAGCTGGGTAGTGCCCGATGGCCCGGCGGCCAAGGCCGGACTCAGGAAAGGCGACGAGATCACCGCGGTCAACGGCAAGCACGTGCAGACGATGGGCAGCGACGATTTCCGGCAGGCCGCCAACGGCCAGGCCGAAGGAGCATCGCTGATGCTCACCCTCGCCGACGGTCGCCATCTGCATGTCGTCCTGCGCGATATCGCACCCAGGTAACCTGGCTATCGGCGAACCGCTGCCGAGCCCGACGAGGTGGCGGTAGCACGCGGCGCCGCCACCCTTGGTCTCAGTGCTTGTCCAGCCCCAGCGCATCCAGCCCCTGCTCGAAGCGGATGTCGACCGGAATGTGTGCCTGGTCGAGCCGCTTCAGATCGCCGGCGAGTTCGGCGTCGACCGCGCCCATCTGATCGGTGAGTTGCCGGGCGGCGTCGTAATCGCCGTTGCCCTGGATGGTCAAGAGTTTTTCCGACAGCGCGTTCATCGCCGCGGTCATCTTGTTGAAATCGACGCGATAGCGGCCGGTCGTTTCATCGCGGCTGAACGCGCCCTGCTGCTTGAAGAAATTGAAACGCACCATGTTCGCCTTGGCGTGCGCATCGCTGGCGCCGAAACGCACCGAACGCAGGATGCCGGCGAGAAAGGTGACGTAATTGTTCATCAGCCTGGACTTGTCCAGCTCGCCTTTTTCAGCCAGCTTGCTGACCAGGTACAGGCCGAGCACGTCGGCCTTGCCTTCCTCGAAACTGGAGGCCTGGTCCTTCAGCGCCTTGCGCACCGTGCCCTTGCCGTTCAGCGTTTCCTTGATGCCGAGGCCGTGCGCCACTTCGTGGAACATGGTGTTCTGGAAGAACGCGTCGAAGGTGAGGTTGTTCTGCTGGTCGTCGGCGATCAGCGCCTTGCCGATCGGCAGCATGATCTTGTCGAACTTCGCCTGCATTACGTTTTCCAGTTGCAGGCGGCGCGTGCCCTTCTTCAACTGCACCTGCTCGTCGTTGGGCAGGTTGATCGCAATGGTCTTGGCGCCGACGTTCGCGTCGCCACCGTAGTAGATCGCGAAATAGGCATTGAGGTCGGCATCGGAACCCGGCTTCTCGGCCTTGTAGCGATCGGGCACCGGCAGGCCGCGCTGCAACTCGGGCAGGTACTGGGCGAAGCGTGCCAGCTTCTTGCTCCACGCCTGATCCTTGATCAGCACGTACGATTCGTAGCTGGCCTTGTAACCGTAGAGTTGATCCTCGTAGGTTTCGATCGGACCGATGACGATATCGACCGGGTTGTTCTTCATCGCCATCCAGGCGAAATCGCTGGGCTGGTAGTCATCGCTGAGCAGGGCGGCCGCACGCATCGTCAGGTACTTTTTGAAGCCCGGGTCCCGCGCCAGTTTCGCGGCATCGCGCAGCAGGCCGGCGGCCTTTTCCAGATCGGCCTTGTAGGCCTCGTGATACGGCACGGTGATCAATTGGCCCTGCGCGTCACGCCGCAGCAAGGTGTACAGCGCGGTCTTGTCCGGCAGCGTGGCTTGTTCGAATTGTTCCTTGGTCATGTCGGCGGGATAGAACTGCGCGCCGGCCGGACGTTCGCCGATGCCGTCTACAAAACTCTTGTCGTTGTCCAGCCGGTCCCACGGGCCGTAGTTGATCTCGGCGAATTCGCGCGTGGCGGGGTCGCTGATTTTCTGCAAGAGGGCGCCCTTGTCGCCCCACGCCTGTTGCCAGTAGATCGCGTTCATGCCGTCAGCTGCCTCGACCAGCAGCGCGATCATTTTCTTCTGCTTTGCATTGAACGCGGACAGGTCAGCGGTGAGTTTCACCGTGGCGTAATTGGCCAGATGCTGCGCGACCGCGCCGCTGGTTTCCGCCTGCACGGCGCTACCGGCCGGTGCCGGCGTGGTGGCCGCCGGTGCTGGCGCCAGTTCTTCCTTCGATACCGGCGCAGTGGAGGTCGTGTCATGGCTGGATGAGCAGCCAGCCAGCGCGAGCAGCAGGCACATGGGGAGCAGACGTCGGTACATGGCGATTCCTTGGCGAACGGATGGACCATGGTATCGCGCTGCCCGGCACGTTGCCGCCGGCCACTGACCAACCGCACATGCCACGCCGCCGTGGTTCAGTTATCGTGCCATCCCCTGGTCCCCGGCACAGCCATGCATTCGCCAGCGTCCTCCGCTGAACCGCGCCATCGCGCTGCGCTCGTATTCATCTACGTCACCGTACTGCTGGACATGCTGGCGTTCGGCATCGTCATTCCGGTGCTGCCGCACCTGATCGAGCAGCTGGCCGGCGGCGGCATCGCGAAAGCGGCGTGGTGGGTGGGCATCTTCAGCACGGTGTTCGCGCTGGTGCAATTCGTGTTCGCGCCGGTACAGGGTGCGCTGTCGGACCGTTTCGGCCGACGGCCGGTGATCCTGATTTCCAACCTCGGCCTGGCGGTGGATTTCGTGGTGCTGGCGCTGGCGCCGACGCTGTGGCTGCTGTTCCTGGCGCGCATCCTGCTGGGCATGACCGCGGCCAGCTTCAGCACCGCCAATGCCTATATCGCCGACATCACTTCCAAGGAAAAGCGCGCCGCCGCGTTCGGCATCCTCGGCAGCGCGTTCGGACTGGGTTTCATCATCGGGCCGGGCATCGGCGGCTTTCTCGGCGGCATCGCGCTGCGGCTGCCGTTCTGGGTGGCCGCCGGACTGGCGCTGTGCAATTTCCTGTACGGCTGCTTCATCCTGCCCGAATCGCTGCCGAAAGAGCGCCGCACCGCGCGCATCGAACTGCACAGCGCACATCCGTTCGGTTCGCTGAAACTGTTGCGTCGCTACCCGCAGGTGTTCGGCCTGGCCGTGGTGCTGTTCCTGGTCTATCTCGCGCATTACGTCTTGCAGACGGTGTTCGTGCTGTACGCGGATTACCGTTACAGCTGGGGCCCGCAGGCGGTCGGCTACGTGCTGATGCTGGTCGGCGCCTGCGACGGTTTCGTGCAGGCCGTGCTCACCGGCAAGCTGGCACCGCGTTTCGGCGAGCGCCGCGTGCTGCTGGCCGGCATGCTGTTCGGCGTGGGCGCGTTCCTGGTGATGGGGCTGGCCAACGTCGGCTGGACGTTCCTGTTCGGCATTCCCCTGCTGGCGTTGTGGGGACTGGCCATGCCGCCGATCCAGTCGATCATGACGCAGCAGGTCGATCCGTCCGAACAAGGCCGGCTGCAGGGCGCCATCGGCAGCCTGGGCAGTTTCGCCGGCATCTTCGGACCCTACCTGTTCGCGCAGGTATTTGCGGTATCGATCGCACCGTCCTCGCCCATCCACCTGCCGGGTGTAGCCTTCGTGCTTTCGGCGGTGCTGATGCTGGTGGGTCTGGTGATCGCGGCGCGGGTCACCCGGCGCCTGCCGGCCACCGTCGCATTGAAGCCCGACGCCTCCACCCCCACCGTCTTGCCCGGCGACATGCCTCCCGTCGCCACTGCGCATCCACCTGAACATTCCCACGAACCGCATCCCCACGAACCCCAGGATCACCCATGACATTGTCCATGTACCAGGCTTCCGTACCCGTCTTCGTCCGCGCACTCGGCAATCTCACCCATGTACTGAAGAAGGGCGCGGAGCACGCGAAGTCGAAGAACGTCAGCGACGAAGTGCTGCTGCAGACGCGACTGATCCCCGACATGCTGCCGCTGATCAAGCAGATCCAGATCGCCTGCGACATGGCCTCGCGCGGCGCCGCCCGCCTGGCTGGCGCGGAGCCGCAGAGCTTCGAGGACAACGAGACCACGCTGGAGCAGGCCTGCAACCGCATCGAGCGCGTGGTCGAGTACATCCAGAGCTTCAAGCCGGAGCAGATCGACGGCAGCGAGACCCGCTCCATCGTGATGAAGACGCGCACCGGCGAGATGACGCTCGAAGGCCAGGCCTACCTGCTGGGTTTCAGCCTCCCCAACCTGTTCTTCCACTGCACCACCGCCTACAACATCCTGCGCGAGGCCGGCGCCGACATCGGCAAGACGGATTTCATCGGCCAGGCGTAATCGCAAATTGATGGTCCTGCGGGAGCAGCTTCAGCCGCGACAGCCCAAACGTCGCGACTGAAGTCGCTCCCACAGGGCACGGGCGATCTGCGAGCGTCACGCCTGCGCGATATCTGCGAAAATCCGGTGGCTTGCCCTGCTTTCCGGACCCCTGACGAATGTTGCGACTGACCGACCTCAAGCTGCCGCTCGATCACGGCGAGGCTGCGCTTGCTGCCGCGATCCTCAAGCGCCTGGGTATCGAGGCGGGGGAATTGAGTGGCTACACGATCGCCCGGCGCGGCTACGACGCACGCAAGCGCGGCGCGATCACGTTGATCTACGCGCTGGACATCGACACTCCGCGCGAAGCCGAACTGCTGCAGCGCTTCGCCGACGACGTGCACGTGCAGCCCACGCCCGATACCCACTACCACGTCGTGGCCACGGCGCCGGCGCGGATCGAACACCGCCCGCTGGTGATCGGCTTCGGCCCGTGCGGCCTGTTCGTCGGGCTGATCCTGGCGCAGATGGGTTTCCGCCCGATCATCCTCGACCGCGGCAAGGAAGTGCGCGAGCGCACCAAGGACACCTGGGACCTCTGGCGCAAGCGCAACCTGCATCCCGAATCGAACGTGCAATTCGGTGAAGGCGGCGCCGGCACATTCTCCGACGGCAAGCTGCACAGCCAGATCCGCGACCCGCTGCACCACGGCCGCAAGGTGCTGACGGAGTTCGTCAAGGCCGGCGCTCCCGAAGAAATCCTCTACGTCAGCAAGCCGCACATCGGCACGTTCCGGCTGGTGACGATGGTGGAAAACATGCGCGCCACGATCGAGTCGCTGGGCGGCGAGATCCGTTTCAGCCAGCGCGTCGACGACCTGCTGATCGACACCGATGCCGCCGGCGAACGCCATGTGCGCGGCGTAACCCTGGCCAGCGGCGAGCAGCTTCGTTCCGACCATGTGGTGCTGGCGCTCGGCCACAGCGCGCGCGACACGTTCGAGATGCTGCATGCGCGCGGCGTTTATCTCGAAGCCAAGCCCTTCTCGATCGGCTTCCGCATCGAACACCCGCAGTCGGTGATCGACCGCGCCCGCTTCGGTGCGCAGGCCGGCCACCCGATCCTCGGCGCGGCCGACTACAAGCTGGTGCATCACGGCAAGGGACATCAGGGCAGTCCCGGGCGCTCGGTGTACAGCTTCTGCATGTGCCCCGGCGGCACCGTGGTCGCCGCCGCCAGCGAGCCAGGCCGTGTGGTCACCAACGGCATGAGCCAGTACTCGCGCAACGAGCGCAACGCGAACGCGGCGGTGGTGGTTGGCATCGAACCCTCCGACTTCGCGCCGTTCGACGATAGTGGCAGCCCGCTCGCCGGCATCACGCTGCAACGCGCACTGGAAAGCCACGCCTTCACCCTCGGCGGCGAAAACTACAGCGCGCCCGCGCAACTGGTCGGCGATTTCCTGGCCGGCCGCGCCTCGCGCGAATTCGGCGACGTGCAGCCGTCATACCAACCCGGCGTGACCCTGGGCAGCCTCGACAGCGCACTGCCCGACTATGCGATCGCCGCGATCCGCGAAGCGCTGCCTGCGTTCGATCGGCAGATCAGGGGCTACGCCATGCACGACGCCATCCTGACCGGCGTGGAGACTCGCACCTCCTCGCCCGTCCGCATCAAGCGCGACGACAGCCTGCAAAGCCTCAACACCCGCGGCCTCTATCCCGCCGGCGAAGGTGCCGGCTACGCTGGCGGTATCCTCTCCGCCGCCGTCGATGGCATCAAGGTGGCCGAGGCGGTGGCGCTGAGCATGACGGGGCAATCCGTGTTCAACCCATGAGTTGACTGGGAAAAACAGCCAAAAGGCGAATCACACGGTCCACGCCATGCAAGCCGGCAATTGATTGCTCGTTCCGGTGCCCGCACGTAGCAGTGGTCCATCCGCCATTTTCGTGAAGGAGTCCCCATGTCGACCTCCAACTCTCCCGTCCCCGTCCGCATCGATTTCGTGTCCGACGTTTCCTGTCCGTGGTGTGCGGTGGGGCTGGCGTCGCTGCAGCAGGCGCTAACCAGGCTCGATGGCGAGGTGACGGCGGAGATCCATTTCCAGCCGTTCGAGCTGAATCCGCAAATGCCGCCCGAAGGCGAGGATTCCACCGAACACCTCGTGCGCAAGTACGGCAGTTCGGCGCAGCAGGTCGATGCCAATCGCGAGGCGATCCGCGAGCGCGGCGCGGCGTTGGGTTTCACTTTCAACATGGATCGGCGCACTCGCGTCTACAACACCTTCGATGCGCACCGACTGCTGCATTGGGCCGAACTGGAAGGTCGGCACATCGCACTGAAGCAGGCGTTGCTGCGCGCTTATTTCACCGACGGCGAAGATGTCAGCGCGCATGACACGCTGCTGCGGCTGGCCGGTGAAGTCAGGCTGGATGCGGACCGGGCGCGGCAGATCCTTTCCAGTGATGAGTTTGCCGAGGATGTCCGCGCGCAAGAGGAGTTCTTCATGTCGCGGGGTATCCATTCCGTGCCGGCGACGATCATCAATGGCCAGCACCTGATTTCCGGTGGGCAACCGCCGGAGGCCTTCGAGCAGGCTTTGCGGCAAATTGCGGCAGCGGCTTGAACCGCCGCCGGCTCATGCACCGGCGGCGCCGGACTGCTGCCAATGATGGCTCGGCGACGGGTGGCCCAGCAGGTAGCCCTGGCCCATCTCGCAACCCATCGCCGTCAGGGCGCCGAGCTGGATCTCGGTCTCGATGCCCTCGGCGATCACCTGGATATTCAGCGCACTCGCCAGCGCCAGGATGGCGGCCACCACCGTGGTGCTGGACGTATTGGCGCCCCTGTCCAGTTCCTGCACGAACGCTCGGTCGATCTTCAGGATGCGCAGCGGCAGCGAGTGCAGGTAGCTGAGCGACGAATAGCCGGTGCCGAAGTCGTCCAGCGCGGCACCGATGCCCATCGTGCGCAGGCGATCGAGGGTGGCACGCACACGCTCGGGGTTATCCAGCAAGGCGCCTTCGGTGACTTCGACGACCAGCCGCTCCGGCGGCAGGCCGGTGCGTTCGAGCAACTGGATCAGGCGTCCGTCGAAATCCGCGTGGCGCAGGTGCAGCGCCGAGACGTTGATCGTCATGAAGGTATCCGCGCGATCGTGTTGCAGCAGCAGTTCGCAGCTGAGCTCGAACATGCGCCAGTCGATCGTCTCGACCAGCCCGCTATCCTCGGCGATCTTGAGGAAGTCGTTCGGCCACAGCACACCGCGCTGCGGATGGTTCCATCGGATCAGTGCCTCGTAGCCCATCACCCGGCGGCGACCACCTAGCGCGCAGATCGGCTGGAAGTACGGTTCGAATTGATCGTGCAGCAGCGCCTGACGCAACTCGCCCTCCATCGCCAGCACGTCGACCACGTTCTTTGCCAGCGTTTCGTCGAACAACGCAAAGCGCTTGCGTCCGAGTTCCTTGGCCCGGTACAGCGCGATGTCGGCGTCACGCAGCATCTCGTCGGCTGTCGCGTAATGATCATCGCCGATCGCGATGCCCACGCTGGCGGTCACCTGCAATTCCTTGCCGGCGACCAGCATCGGTGCCGCCAGCGCATCCAGGATGCGCTGCGCCACCGCCGTGGCCGCCGGCGGAAGCTCCTGCTGCTCCAGCAGGACGGCGAATTCGTCGCCTGACAGCCGCGCCACGAGGTCGGGATGGCGCACGCAGTCGGCCAGGCGGGTGGCCACTTCTTTCAACACCTCGTCGCCAGCCAAGTGGCCGAGGCTGTCGTTGATGATCTTGAACCGGTCGACATCCAGGTACAGCAGTGCGCAACGTTGCTGCGGTTCGCGCCGCATCACGGCCAGCACGCGATCGATGCGGTCACGCAGATAGCTGCGATTCGGCAAGCCGGTAAGCGAATCGTGCATGACCTGGTGACGCAACTGATCCTGCATGCGCTCGCGCTCGTTGATCTCCTTGCGCAAGGCCAGCGTGCGCTCTTCGACGCGGTGTTCGAGCTGTTCGTAGGCACGTTTCAGCGATTCGGCGGAACGGCGCCGGGTCAAGCTGTTGGCGATCTGCGAGGCGACAAAGCTGAGCAGTTCCTGGTCGGCCGGGCCATAGACCACGTCGGGCCGATAGCTCTGCACGGTGACCAGGCCGATCACTTCGTCGCCGACGATCAGCGGCACGCCCAGCCAGCACATCGCCGGCGAACCGGAGCGGCCCGGCGCGATCTCGCCGCGGCGATCCAGCTCCTCGATATCGGCGTTGTCCGCGCGCAGTGCCGTGCCACGGCGCAGCACGTACTCGCTCAGTCCGCGTCCCAATGGGCGCTCGGCCGGCGGCATCAGTACAGCGTCCACCGAGTACGGAAAGGTCAGTCGCTGGTGATCGTCGGAGAGCAGCGCGATGAAGAAGTTTTCCGCATTCAGCAGCTCGCCGACCACGCCATGCACGCGGCGGTAGAACGTGTCCTGGTCGATGTCCGCGGTGGCCAGTTCGGCGATCTGGAACAGCGCGGCCTGCAGGTGCTCGGCGCGCTGCCGCTCGAGGATCTCCAGCTGCAGCCCGTGATTGGCCTCGGCCAGTTGCAGCGTGCGCAGCCGCACGCGCTGCTCCAGATCCTCCTTGCCCTGTTTGCGCTCCAGTGCGGTGAGGATGTGGCTGCCGACGAACTCCAGCAGTGCCAGGTCATCGTCGCTGAAGCCGACGTCCGGTCGGTAGCTCTGTACCACCAGCGCGCCGCCGGGCTGGCCGTCGCGCAGCATCGGTACGCCCAGCCAGTCGTAGCTGTCAGCGCCGATCATCGCGACCGGTCCGGGAACCTGGCTGCGTAGTTCCTCGGCATTGCCCATGCGGGCCTTGCCGTCGCGCATCACATACCAGGTCAGCGTGTACTCGATCGCGCTCAACGGCATGTCCTGGCCGCCGCCGGGTGGCATGTCGTCGTTGACGTCGACGAAATACAGAAAACGGACCGTGTCCCGCTCGGCGTTGTGCAGCACGATGAAGAAGTTTTCCGCGTACATCAGCGTACTGACGATGGCGTGGATACCGCGCAGCATGGCTGGCATGTCGCGCTCGGAACCCGCCAGGTCGGAGATGGCGAACAGCGCGCGCTGCAAATTTTCCGAGCGTTCGAGCTGCTCGTGCGAATCCTGCAGGTCGGCCCACTCCAGCGCCCGCCGCAGATGCTGGCCAGCCAGTTGCAGTGGTGCCTGCAGTTCATCGAAAAAGCCGGCATCGGCGTGGGTCGGCTCCAAGTGCAGCAACAACAGCGCCGTTTCGGGTTGCTCGCACAACCGCACCGCGACGCGCTGCCCATCCGGGTGCCATCGCGGGTGGGCAAAGCTGCTGACCCGCTGCAGCCACGCCCGGTCTGCCGGGTCGGTCGGGGTCGATGGCATGCTGTGCCAATCCGCCGGATCATCCAACCCCCACAGCACCCAGGCCGCCTTGCAGCCCGGCCGGGCCTGGGCCAGCGCCGCGATCGCCTCGGCCACCTCATCCGGCGCATGCGCGACGATCAGCCGAGCCAGCCAGCCCAGCTGCAGCGACCCGTCATGCGACGCATGTTTCATCGATCCATCCCCCAGGCCCTGGCCGCCCATGTCGGTTGCCCAGCATACCCCTGCAAAACCGCGCGATGGCGATGGTGCCAGCGCTGTCACCACCCTGCCCGCATGCGGCCGAACACGCAATACCGATAGACTGTTCCTCTTGCAGCCGGCCAGCGGCGTTCGCCGCACCACACGCCCGGTTATTCGCCTCACAGGTTTCCGACCCCGCATGCTCGCCGACGCCACCAAAGACGCCATCCGCGCCGCCTATGCGCGCCTGAAAGACGGGCTGCCGGGCTTCCGCGCCCGCGCGTCACAGGGAAAGATGATCGCGGAGGTGGCCAAGGCGTTCGGCCAGACGGGCGGCGTGGCGGTGATCGAAGCGCCGACCGGCACCGGCAAGTCGATGGCCTACCTGATCGCTGGCGTGGAAGTGGCGCGCTTCCAGAAGAAAAAGCTGCTGATCGCCACCGCCACCGTGGCATTGCAGGAGCAGTTGGTGCAGCGCGATATCCCGCTGTATCTGCAGCTCAACGGCATCGAGGCGAAGGTGGCGCTGGCCAAGGGTCGCGGCCGCTATCTGTGCCCGCGCAACCTGATGATGGCGGCCAACAGCATCAACGACACCGCGCAGATGGGCCTGGCCGGTTTCGATGCCGATCTGGTGCTCTGGACCAAACCACCGCAGGCACGCGACAAGCAGGCGCTGGCAAAATTGCGCGTGGCGTTCGATCACAATGAGTGGAACGGCGACATGGACAGCGCGCCGGAGGCGGTCAGCGACCTGCTGCGGCCGATGATCACCACCAGCGCCGGTGGTTGCACCGGGCGCAAGTGCGGTCAGTTCATGATTTGTCCGTTCTTCGCCGCGCGCCGCGCGGTGGACGACGCCGAGATCATCGTGGCGAACCAGGACCTGGTGCTGGCCGACCTCACCATGCCGGGCGAGGGTGATGGCGGCTCCAGTCCGGCGTGGGGCGGCGTCATCCTGCCGCGGCCGGACGAGACGCTGTACATCTTCGACGAAGGTCACCATGTGCCGGGCAAGGCGATCGACCGCGGTGCCGCCGAGGTTTACATGACCGCCACCGTGCGCCAGCTGAGCCGTCTCGGCCGGCAGGTGCATGCGGCGTATTCGCTGACCGACAAGGAAAGCCTGGGCAAGCTCAGCCTCGACAAGGGCGATGAAAAGCTGCAGGAACTGAGCAACACGCTGGAAGAGCTGGAGAAGGAGATCCGCCTGGGCTGGCTGCCCGATCCGGCCGAGACCGAGCCGATGTACCGCGGTTCGTTGGGCCAACTGCCGGAGCCGTGGGTGGAACACGCGCGCCTGCTCAGCCTGCTCACCGGTGAAGTACAGCGCTGGCTCACCGCCGTGCGCCGCGCGGTGGTCGAGATGACCGACGGCGGCCCCACCCAGGAAGCACTGTCGCGCGAACTCGGCATCGCACTGGAGCGCATCGGCAAGCAGGCCAGCTGTTGGCGTGCGTGGTCCGGCGACGATCCCGACGACGTACCGCCGATGGCGCGCTGGGTCACCCTGGGCGCCGACCAGCAACTGGTCTGCCACGCGTCGTCGGTTTCCGCCGCCGGTCTCCTGCGCAGCGTTCTATGGGGCAACGCCAGCGGCGTGGTGATGACCTCGGCGACGCTGAGCGCGGGCGGCAATTTCCGCGGCTTCGCCGACGCCGTCGGCCTGCCCGACGACGCGGTGACGCTGAGCCTGCCCTCGCCCTTCGACCTTGCCGCACAGGCGCGGCTGGAAGTGCCGGCGATGCGCACCTTGCCCGACGCGCGCGAAGCGCATGCGGAAGAAATCAGCGAGTGGCTGGCCGAAAACCTCGACTGGGACGCGGGCAACCTGGTGCTGTTCACTTCGCGCGTGAAACTCGATCGTGTGTTGCAGAAGCTGCCGATCGCCCAGGTGCGCAAGGTGCGCGCGCAGGGTTCATTGGGCAAGTCGCAACTGGTCGCCGAGCATTGCGCGGACATCGAGGCAGGCAAGGGCAGCACGCTGTTTGGCCTTGCCTCGTTCGGCGAGGGCCTCGACCTTCCGGGCAAGCTGTGCGAGACGGTGGTGATCACCCAGCTCCCGTTCGCGGTGCCCACCGATCCGGTCGGGGCGACCTACGCCGAATGGCTGGAATCGCGCGGGCGCAATCCGTTCATCGAAGTGAGCATCCCCGAAGCCACGCGTCTGCTCACGCAGTACTGCGGCCGGCTGATCCGCAACGAAACCGACCATGGCCGCATCGTGCTGCTGGATCGTCGCGTGGTGACCAAGCGCTACGGCAGCGGCATGTTGAAGGCGTTGCCGCCGTTCCAGCGCGTGATCGAGAGAACCGCATGATCATCCGCCTTTCCGATTGCCCATCCCAGCCATGGAAGAACGGCATGGGTCGCACCCGAGAAATAGCCGTCCAGCCGTCCGGTACCGATGGCGACGATTTTCTCTGGCGCGTCAGCATCGCCGAGGTCGACAGCGCCGCGCCGTTCTCCACCTTTCCCGGCATCGACCGGCAGATCGTGCTGCTGGACGGTGCCGGTTTCACGATGACGCTGGATAGTGAGCGGACACACGCGCTGACGACACCGTTCGCGCCATTCGCGTTTCCCGGCGAGGCAAAAGTGGCGGTGACGCTGACCGGTGGCCTCACCCGCGATTTCAACCTGATGTTGCGTCGCGAACATGCGCGCGGAGGCATCGAGGTGTGGCGGGATACGGGCGCTCGCACACCCGACGACGACGTCGTGCTGGTCTACTGCGCCCGCGGCACGATCGGCTGCGGTGACGCCACCCTGCATCCGGGTGATGCCTGGCGGCCATCACCCGATGCCGCGCCACTGACCCTGCATCCGGACGCACTGGCGCTGGTCGTACGGGTCGAAATCGTGGCCTGACGAATGTCACTACTGTGCGGCGCGGCGGAACTCTATATTCGGCATTCATCGCCGCTACCGGAGCTCCCGCCATGTCCGTGCTGATCCTCGGCCTCATGTTGTTCCTCGGCCTGCATTCGCTGCGCATCCTTGCCGACGGCTGGCGTGCAGGCCAGATCCAACGGCTGGGGCTGAAACGCTGGAAAGGCTTGTACTCGCTGTTCGCCATCATCGGCTTCGTGCTGATCTGCTGGGGTTTCGCACTGGCGCGGCAGCATCCGGTACTGCTGTACGTGCCGCCGATGTGGCTGCGCCACCTCAATGCGTTGTTCACGCTGGTTGCGTTCGTACTGTTCTTTGCTGCCCGCGTGCCGCGCAACCATTTCAAGGCACGGCTGCATCATCCGCAGGTGCTGGCGGTGAAGGTGTGGGCGTTCGGCCACCTGTTGGCCACGGGGATGCTGCACGACGTGGTGTTGTTCGGCGCGTTCCTGCTGTGGGCGATGGCGCTGTTTGCCGCATCGCGCCGGCGCGATCGCCGCGATGGAACGACTTATCCGCCCGGCACGCTGAAAGGCGATGTACTGACCGTGGTCATCGGCCTCGTGGCCTGGGTGATTTTCGCGCTGTGGCTGCACCGGTGGCTGATCGGCGTGAATCCCATGGCGTGATCAACTGCAGGGGTGTCGAGAGTCATCTGCGCATCGCCGTCGACCTGCGCTAAAGTCGGCACCGCCCCCACATCCGCGAGGATCAACATATGGCTGGTTTCCTGCTCTGGCTGTTGCTGCTGGTGTTCTGCTGGCCGCTCGCGCTGCTGGCGCTGGTCCTTTATCCGATCGTATGGCTGCTGGTGCTGCCGCTGCGACTGGTGGGCGTTACCGTGGGCGCGGTGTTCGCCTTCCTCGGTGCGTTGCTGATGCTGCCGGCACGCGTGTTGCGCGGTCATCCGGTCTGAGCGAAAGCGTATCCCTCAGGACGTGAGCAAGCCGCACTCGCCCTCGTGCGAGCGCAATCGCGAACCGATCCTCGCCGTGCTGCGCGACCATTTCTCCGATCGCCGGCAGGTGCTGGAGATCGGCAGCGGCACCGGTCAGCATGCGGTGCATTTCGCCGCCGCACTGCCGCAGCTGACATGGCAAAGTTCGGATCGCGCGGAAAATCTGTCCGGCATCCGCGCCTGGTTCGATGAAGCGGACCTGCCGAACACGCCGCCACCGTTGACCCTCGATGTCGGTGGAACCTGGCCCGCCGGACCGTTCGACGCCGTGTTCAGCGCCAACACGCTGCACATCATGGCGTGGCCGGAAGTGCAATGTCTGTTCGCGCGCCTGCCCGCCATCACCGGTCCCGACGCCATCCTGGTTGTCTACGGCCCCTTCAATTATGGGGGTCGCTACAGCAGCGACAGCAACGCCGCGTTCGATCAATGGCTGAAGGCGCGCGATGCGCACATGGGTATCCGCGACGCCGAGGCCGTCGATGCTCTTGCGAGCGACGCGGGCTTCGTGCTGATCGACGATATCGCTATGCCGGCCAACAATCGCTGCCGCGTGTGGCGCCGCATCCGCGTCTGAATGGCTACCTGCACAAAACCGCCGAACCGGGTACAAAGGCGGCATGAAGTCGATCGATACGCTCACTCCCTGCCCCTGCGGCAATCCCCTCGGATACATCCAGTGCTGCGGCCCCCTGCACGATGGCGCCGTCGCGACCACCGCCGCCCAGCTGATGCGTTCGCGCTACAGCGCCTACGTGCTCAAGCGTGAGGACTACCTGTTGTCCAGCTGGCATCCGGACACGCGCCCGACATCGTTGCGACTGGGCGCGCAGCAACCGCCGCCGACCTGGCTGGGACTGGAGATTCGCCGCCAGCAGGACATCGATGCCGATCACGCCATGGTCGAATTTGTCGCCCGTTACCGCCTGGGCGGTGGCCGCGCGCAGCGCCAGCACGAGACCAGCCGCTTCGTGCGCACGGACGGCCGCTGGTATTACCTCGATGGTGAGTTGAAGAACTGAGCGCTGCGCCCAACGCCACGCCTTCTGTGGGAGCGACTTCAGTCGCGATGCGCTGGATCGCCCGGAACGGAGGGCGAGAGAGTATTCCCTCGGCGATGTCGCGACTGAAGTCGCTCCCACACAGAACGCGTCAGAAACCCCGAACGCCGGCAGCGTGCAGGCGCACGGCTTGCGCGCGTACCTCGGTGCGACCGAAAAAAGCCACCAGCTGTTTCGCGCGGCCTGTACCCACGCCGTCCTGGCTACGCCATTCATCCACGCCGCGACTGCTCAGTACTTTCCAGTCCGTTCCATCACCAAAGCTGGCGGCCGGAACACCGAGCGCACGCAACCAATCCGCAAACGGCCGATCGCGTGCGCTGGCAAAAGCTTTCGCCAGGGCCGCTGCACGGCCGGCGCCGAGGCCAGGCACGACGGCCAGTTGCTTGGGCGTGAGATCCATCCAGTCGAGCAGCTGATGAACCAGGTCCGCGTCGATCAGCGCCTGCCACGTATTAGCGCCAAGTCCATCGAGGCGCAGGCCTTGCCGGCCGCCCAACCGGACCAGCCGTGCACGGAATTGCTGCTCGCAGCCGGGGCCGGCCTGCCAGCAGCTCAGCGGACCATGTGCTTGCGGATCCGGTGGCGACACCGCAACGCGCTCCTGCGCGCGCCATGCCACCGACTGCAACCGTGGAATGGTCAGGCCGGCCAGTACCACCTCGACCTGATCGCCCGGCCGGATGTCGAGCTGCTGCCAGCGACGCAGCGAGCCGACACTGACCCGCTGCACGCGATGGTCATCCAGTTGCACCGGCGCCAGCTCCAGGACCGGCGTGATGCGGCCGCTGCGTCCGACGGTGAAGGTCACCGCGCGCACCTCGGCCAGCGCGGAAGCCGCCGGATACTTCCACGCCACCGCCCAGGCCGGCGGTGATGCCTGCCACGTTGCGGCGAGCGGACGATGGCCCTGTCGAACCACGGTGCCGTCGGCGGCGAAGGGCATGGCATGGCGATACCACTGCTCGCGCCAGCGCTTCACGTCGTCGATCGAAGTGACCGGGTGCGTATACGCGACGCTGTCTGCCAGGCCCATTGCCGCAAGCCCCGCCAACCGCGCCGTCATGTCCGCCGGGCCACTGGGCCAGTCCCACACGAACAGGCCGACCTGCGCGGCGATGTCGGCATCGAGCTCATCGCGCGCCAGCGCACCGGCCACCGTCGAGCGCGCATTGGCGCCACCATCATCCGATTGCACGTGACCCGATAGACGCCAGTACAACTCGCCCTGCAAGACCACGCGCGCGGGTGCGTGTGGCAGGCGTTTGGGAATCGCATCGATGCGCTGCGCCAACGCGGTCCAGTCCGAACCTTGCACACCATCGCCGCGGCTGGTGGCCTGCTGCAATTGGCCATCCAGATACAGCAGGGTGACTGCCACACCATCGGCCTTCGGTTGCACCCAGAGATCCTTGTCGTCGCGAACGCGCATCCACTGAGCCAGCGCAGCGGCATCCGGCAGCTTGGCCAGCCCGGTCTGCGCCACCGGCGAGCGCACCGCGCCGCTGGCATCGGCCAGATGCGCCAGCGCCGCGGGCGCCTGCGCCGGAAAGCAGCGTCGCCAGAGCCTGAAGCGCTGCAATGCCTGGTCGTAGACGGCATCGTCGACCGGCGACTGGCCACTGACCCTATAGGCATGATTCCAGCCGTCGAGTCGGTCGTGCAGTGCGCCCAGCTCCTGCTTCGCCCGGACGGCCGACCAGTCCGGACAGTCGCCGGCATGTGCCGTGCTGCAGGCCCATGCCGCGATGCCGGCAACCGGCCACAACCATTCCATGCGCATGTTTTCTTCCTTCCGTGGACGTTGTCGACAGCCTAGCCAGCAGTTGCCCGTCCAGTCAGCCGACGATGCCGATGGCATGCGTAGGCATCGGGCTAGCCCGGCGAGCCGTCCGCGAAGTGCAAGGTTGTCTCGCCACCGAAACGGCCGTTCGGCCCAAAGCGCCGCTCCGTGATCAGCCCGGCTCCGT
The DNA here is from genome assembly GCF_049994385.1 of Rhodanobacter sp. Col0626. Lineage (GTDB taxonomy): Bacteria > Pseudomonadota > Gammaproteobacteria > Xanthomonadales > Rhodanobacteraceae > Rhodanobacter. The sequence goes on along the minus strand of NZ_CP188260.1, from coordinate 594,767 downwards.
CATGACCGATCGCCACCACCGTGCTGGCACGCGTGCCGTACTGCTCGCCACGGATGAACGCGGCGGACAGCCGGCGCTCGCGCTCCAGCCCGATGCCGGTATCCGGCAACAGGGCATCGGGCGCGAGACATTCATCGGCGAGGGCATCGAACAGCGACGTGAAGTCATTCTCGTCCGGCCCTGCGATCCAGCCCTGCAGGGACTGCATCATGGCCCGGGTCTTCGGCCATGGCGTATTGAAGTCGGCATTCGACAAACCGTGCACGCCGGGCGTTATCGCCTGCGCGCGCGGTGCGGGTCGATTGCCCAGGTAGAACGCCTCGTGGGCGTCGAAGGTCAGCAGGTTGAACGGTCGATACGCCGCGGCCGAATGCAGCAGGTGCTGCGCGTGCGTCGCGGCATCCCTGTCGCCGCCGAGATAGTCGGTCACCAACATCCCCCGTGAAGTGCCGAGCTGGGGATCACGCGGATCGCGCACATTCGTCACCACGCAGCAACGGCCCGCATCCGCCACACCCAGCCAGGTGCCGCCGGCCTGCAGGTCGCGACCCGCCATGATGCTGGAACGATCCCAGCGCGCCAGCGCGGCACTGGGTCGTTCATGGAACTCGTCGCGGTTGCCGGCCAGCACCAAACGCCAGCGCGGGTGCGCCTGCCAGGCGAAGGCGATCAGGCACATCGAAATGATTTTCGCATCGACATGCCCGCATTGTCGGCCAAGCAACGGATGCCGGCCAGCGTCTTCGCCGCATTGTCGTTCTACGGGGCCTGACCAATGCTCAAGGCTGTTTTCCCGCGATCGGATCATCACCCAGCTGCAGGTAGTCGACGTCCAGTGCGTGCGCACCACCGGCGACGTCGATCATGTTGAAGCCGGCCAGCAGGGGGGCCTGGATCTCGGCGATGGACCAACCCTCGCTGTCGGCGACGACATGCATGTGGCCCAGCGGAGCGCCATTGAGTTTGATACCCGGCTGCGCAGGCAGGCCGAGATCCGCGAAACGCACGCGCAACATGCGCTTGCCTGCCGCCGGCACATGAATCTCAAAACGCAGGCGTCCGTCCGTACCACCGGCAATGCGCGCCTTGGCGCCGTTCGAGAGCTTGTCGTCCCCGATCATCACGGCCGAACGCAGCGCGGCATCCTCGGCTTCGTAGCGGTCGAATGGCAGCTGCGCCGAAGCGAACAGGATCTGGTTGGCCGCCACGTCTTCCGGCGCATCCGCGCGCGCGGACGAGGTGACATGCAGCAACCGGCCATCGCGGCGCAGCAGCAGCGCCTGGGTCCAGCCGGCGTGGATGTTGCCAGTGAGTTTGCGCACCGGTGCCGGCACCTGCCACCACGGCCCGCGACCGGAGGCGTTGTTCCAGTAGAGCGCGTGGCCACCCTCGTCACCGCCGCCGCCGGCGCGTTCGGCCGAGACCACGATCACGCCCTCGGGGCCGCCCAGCGGGAACCAGCGCACCACCGGACACGCCGAGGGAAACATGCCCGATGCCGTCATCACCGGATCGCCGTGATCGGCCGGATCGCCCCAGTCCAGGCCGTCGCGGCTGTACTTGATGAATACCTGGCCGTTGCGCGGCCCATCGATGTTCTCGTAGGTCATCGCGTAACGGCCGTCGGGCAGCCGCGCCACGGTGGCCATGCCCGGACGCTGGACGCCGCCGGGGACGGCGACGTCGATGGTTTCGCTGCCCCAATGCCGGCCGCCATCCACCGAGACCTTGTGCGCCAACAGCTGGTTGTAGCCCGCCGCCTTGTGCTGTTCGCTGGAGTAGTAGGCCACCATGCGCCCGTCATCGAGCACGTGGATGTCCGGCTCCCACACGCCCTTGTTGTCCTTGTCCTCCGGCCGGCCGCCGCCCTTGATGATCGAACCGAGGTAACGCCAGCTGCCGCCGCCATCGGTGGATGCGTAAAGCTGCAGGTCCTCGGTGATCACGCGCCCGCGTTCGTCGTTGCCGGTGGCATTCGCCGCCAGCAGCAGCGTGCCGGCGGCGAGATGGCCACTGGTACGCGGCACCTCGCTGAGGTTCGGTTGCCAGCGAAGTTGCCAGCGCTTGTCGCTGGCATGAGCCCGGTCGGTGATATCGGACTGAAGCGTCCAGTGGTCGCCATCGTCGTTGCTGGAGTAAAGCGGAATGCCCTTCATCCCGTCCTGCTCGAACACCATCAGCAGGCGACCGTTTTCCTTCGTATCGGGCTGGTGCGCCAACCGGATCACCGAGACATAGCCGCTGCCATCGGCCAGCCGCTGGGCTGCCGCGGTTGCCGCGGTTGCCGCGGTTTGCGCATGGACCGGAGGCGCCGTGGCAAACGCCCAGCCCAGGGCCGCGGTGAATGAGATGCTGGCGATTCGATTCATGATCGTTCCCGTCGAGGTGTCTGGTGAGTGCGTGCCGAGAGGGCACTGCATCGCGATGCTGGCGGAGGTGCGCCGTTGATTCCGTCAGTGGCAGGCCAACAGGCGCAGCGGTATCGCCGCCGCCATCGCCTGATAGCCGCGATCGTTGGGGTGGATGTGATCGCCACTGTCCAGCCCGGGCTGCAATCGTTGCCGATGCGATGGATCACGTGTGGCGAGGTCGAAATCGATGACGGCGTCGTAGCGTCCGCGATGACGAATCCAGTCGTTGATCTTCTCGCGCGCCTGCTCACCCTCGACCGAATACGCATCCCGGGTGCCTTCGAACGGCGTGAGGGTCGCGCCGTAGACGCGCAGGCCGGCAGCATGCGCGCTGGCAATGATCCGTCCCAGTCCGTCGATGACATGGGCGGCCGTCGCCGCGGCGTCGATCGTGCGACCGGATTTCCGGGCCACCATGGTCGGTACGCCGATGTCGTTGATGCCGCCGAGCAACAGCAGGAACCTGGCACCCTGACGGGAAAGCACATCGCGATCCAGACGATCCAGCATGCTCTGACCCAGCCCGTAGGTGCCGCCGAAAGCCCGCACCTGATTGCCGTCGATGCCCGCGTTCAATACCGCATGGCGACAGGTGTCCGTATCCGCTTGCCGCAGCCGCCGCGCCAGCACGTCCGGATAACGCGCGTCTCTGTCGATGCTGGACTGGAAGCCGTTGGTGATCGAATCGCCCAGCGCCACGATGACGGCGGTCCGCTGGCTGGTTTCGACGTCCACACCGGACAGCCAGTAGTTGTCGCCGATCGTGCGGGCAACCGCCATCGCGGCCGAGGCCGTGTAGTTTCCCTTGATGGAAACGAAGTTGGTCCGAAGCGCATCCTGATGCCACGTGGAAGGTGCGATCCGCCCGGCCCCGTACAGACTGATGCCCAGCGTGTCTCCTGCCCGTACCGGCAGGGCTACCGGGTCGCTGTCGCGGTAGCTTCCTGGCGGAATCGTCACGGTTCCGGTGCCGCCAAAACGAAGCGCGTGCAGGCTCGATGCCGCCACGTCACTGCCGCCTGCAGCGGTCCGCAGACCGACGCTGGACGCGCTCAACACCAGCGGCTGTTCGCCGAAGGCATTGGAAAGCCGGATCCGGATGCGTTGTCCATCCACCCCGACATTCACCATCTGCCGCACGGTCTGACCGGACAATGGCGCGACGTTTTGCTGCTCGTTCAGCAGCGCACTGGCAGGCACCGGCGCGCGCATCATCGCCGCACTCCAGGCGCCGACCCAGTGGCGGCCCTGTGCTGCCCATGCCGACCCGCCGGCGCAGGCAACATGCAGCACGATCAACCACACGAACACGCGCCGTGTCTGCTTGCGTTTGCCTCTCATGGATTTCTCGTGCCCTCCTGATCCCGCGCCATCCACACGCCAGGCGATCAGAGCTTGAGCCGGATACCCAGGCCGACGGTTCGATCCTGATAGCGGATGTCGCGTGGCCGCGTATCGCCGTCGCCCCAGAACTGATGCAGGTCCTGTCCCAGCAGGTTCGTGGCCGTCAGCACCACCGTGGCGTTCCGGTTGAGGTCATAGCCCAGCGAGAAATCGAGCTGGTTCGCCGGCTTGATCTCATCGTAGACCCCCGCGACATTCGGCTGGTTGAAACCGTCGATGAAGCGGCTGCGATAGTTATAGGCCAGTCGCGCCGAGACGCCGTACTTCTCGTACATCAGCACCGCGTTGTAGTTGTTCTTCGACACGTTCTGCAGCGGCGAAACCACCGACGGCCCGCCGATGAACTGCGGCGATCGCGTGGATCCCTCGATATAGGTGTAGTTGAGCTGCAGCCCCAGTCCGCTGAGTGCACCCGGCAGGAAGTCGAAGAACTGCTGGTAGGCCACTTCGGCACCATCCAGGTGACCGCTGCCGGCGCTTTGCGGCGAGGACAGATGGTAGGCGCCGCCGTCGATGACCACGTCGGTCACGTAGTTCTGGATGTAGCCGTCGATGTCGCGGTAGAACGCACCGGCACTGACGTAGCCGGCCGGGGCGAAATACCACTCCAGCGAAGCGTCGTAGTTGTTCGACTTGATCGGGCTCAGGTTGGGATTGCCGCTGGAGGCCACGCCATCGCGGTTGATCGTGCCCGGGTTCAGCGACAGCGACGGGTTGAGCTGGCCAAAGCCCGGATAGGTGACGGTCTTCGCACCCACCAGACGCAGTTGCAGTTCATCGGTCAGATGCAGGTTGAAGCTGAGGTTGGGCAGGTAGACCGGCTCGCTGGTCGACACCGACAGCGGGCTGTAGATGCTGGTGGATGCATCGAAGGAATACGCATTGAGGCCGCGCTTGATGCGCTCCATGCGAAAACCGGCCAGGCCGTCGAACGGCATGCCGAACAGTTCGCTCCCATAGCCAAGCTGCACGTAACCGGCCATCGACTTTTCATCGATATGGAAATACCGGCCGGGATTTTCCGCGGCCAATCCCGAAGGCAGGCCGTAGAAATTGCGCAACGCATCGGCATTCGAGGTGAGGTAGTTGTAACAGCCGGTGAGCCACGTCGTCGGTATCGCCGAGGTGGTCGGCATGCTGCAGAAGAAGCTTCCCGGCAACACCGCGGAAACCTGGTTCGCCGGGTTCGGATTGGCGGTGATGTTGCCGGTGCCTGCGCCGCCCGGTGGCGGCGTGGAGATCTCCACGCTGCCCACGTACTCGGCCTTGTGGTCGGAATAGCGCAGGCCGAAATCCAGGTACTGGAAGAAATCGCCGTTGAAATCGAAGGTGCCGTCACCGCGCCATGCGTACTGCTTGGCGCGCTCGGTGTGCCAGGTCTGGAACAGGCCGTTGAGGTAATAGTTGTTCGGATCGAGTTGCGGGTTGCCGCCCAGCGACCAGTTCTGGTGATCGTCCGACACGCCGCCCCAGTTCACATTGATCGGCCCCTTGAGGAAGGTGTCGATGATGAAAGTGTTGTCGGTGAACGAGGACTGGTTATAGGACAGGTCCGACGACAGCTGCAGGCGATCGCCACGCCACTTGATTCCGATCGCATGCTGCCGGTCCTGGCCACGCTGCGTATGCGCCTGGGTGCTGGTGGCGGTGTAGATGTCACCTTTCCAGCTGCCTCCGTTCGCGTCACAGATGGTCTGCCCCTGATAGGGCGATCCGGTCAGCTGGTTGGGATAACAATGGTTGCCGACGTTGAGGCTGCTGGCCGGGACGCCGGAGTTGCCGGCACCGGTGAAATAGAACGGCTGGCTGTAGTCGTCCGACACCCAGTCGTACAGCGCTTCGTAATAGACCTCGGTATTGTCGTTGGGCTTCCACTGGAACGCGTAGTTGAGTTCCGGACGCTGTCGATAACCGATGTTGTAGTCCGCGCCCAGGGCATTGGGTATGGCCACCAGATTGCCGTCGGCGGTACGCACCGGATCGCCGTTGGCGTTCGTCGCCATCACCGGCACATCGCCCCACACTGCGTTGTACTGATAGTGCTGCGTCATCAGCGACGTATTGATCAGCGCGCCAAACTCGCCATAGTCGGTTTTCCAGCGATCGCTCATCAGCACGCTGAAATTGGGATCGCTGCGGCCGCCGTACTTGCTGTGCGTCTGCGTATAGGTGGCAGCCAGCTTGGCGCCGTCGAAATCGAACGGACGGTAAAGCTGCATGTCGACCACGCCGGCAATGCCGCCATCCGGCAGGCTGGCTTCGCTGGATTTGTACACCTTGATCGTCTTCACCGCCGTCGCCGGCAGGTTCTGGAAGGCAAAGGCACGGCCCACACCGCTGTCCATCTCGCGGCCGTTCAACGTGGTGATCACGTTGGGCAGGCCGCGGATCACCACCGAACTCGTCTCGCCCTGGAAGCCTTGCGCCACCTGCACACCAGTGATGCGCTGCAGGGCATCGGCCACGCTGTTGTCGGGCAGCTTGCCGATGTCCTCGGCCACGATCGAGTCGACCACCATGCGCGAATCGCGCTTGATCGACTGGGCGCTTTGCAAGCTGCCGCGCAGCGGGCTCACCACCACGCCCGACAGGTCGGTGACGTCCTTGGACACATCGGTCCTGGGCTTCGGCTTCTTGGCGTCCTGCGCGTTCTGGTCGGCCGCGGTTGGGCTATCCATCTGCACCGGCGCTGCCTTGTCGGCAGTCTGCGTGTCGGTCGAAGCATGGGCGGCGTGCGCGGGGTTCAGCGCGATGGCAATCATGGTCGCCAGCAACGTGACCGTAATATGTGTGCGATTCATCAGGTGGGCCTCCCCTCAGAGGGTGGATTCACCGGCGACGCCGGCGATGGGCAATGACATCGTGTAAAAGCCCGCGGCGATGTGTTGTCCGGGGCGCGCATCGAAAACATCAGTGGGTCTGCATGCCGGCGGAAGGCATCAACGCCTGCCCAGGCACGACACCGCGCGGCGCCTGGGTGAGGTCGCGGATGACGTCCGCCTCGCGCTGGCGATACGGTGTGCCGTCGGCACGCAACAGGTCGTGGAACCAGACAACCGGCGGTTGCAGGGTGTACGGGCGCTGCCAGGAATCCCACGGCAACGTGGTCTGGGTTTTCCCTTCGACGAAACCCCAGTTGATCATGCCGACGTCGAGCTTCTTGGCCAGCGGCAAGGTGTTGTCGATGGTCGATCCCGCGCTGCGCGCCATGTATTCGGTGCAGATCAGCGGACGGCCATATCCGGTCAGCTGCTGCACGCGCCGGGAGAAAACCTCCGGCCAGTCGTAGGAGTGGAAGGTGATGATGTCGGACTCAGTCAGCTGGGTGCGCTCGACGGCGTTGAGCTTTGCCAGGTCCGACCAGTCGTCGTCATGCCATACACCGCTGGTCAGCGGCTGCGCGGGATGGACGCTGCGTGCCCAGGCATAAACCTGCGGCAACAGCTTGGCGACCAGCGCAACCTTGTCTTTCGGTTCGCGGGCGTCGTAATCGCCGCCGCCCGGGTTGTCCGGCTCATTCCACACGTCCCACGCCAGTACGCGCTTGTCATCGGCGAAGCTGCCGACGATGTCCTTCACGTAATGCTCCAGCCGCGGATACTGGGAAGGATCCGTCATCGCCACACCCGGCCCCTGTACCCAGCCGGAGTTGTGCACGCCGGGAACCGGCGGATGCTGCGGGCCGAGCTTGGGTTCCGGATCCCAGCAGGAATCGAACAACACCAGCATCGGCTTGATGCCGTGGCGGCTGGCGATGTCGAGGAAGATCCCGATCCGCTTCTTGAAGCCTTCCGGATCCTGCTGCCAGAGCTGGTCGTGCAGGAACACGCGCATCGTGTTCATGCCCAGTTTTTGCGCCCAGCCAAGTTCAAGGTCGATGCGCTTGGGGTCGAACGTGTCGGCCTGCCACATCTCCAGCTGGTTGATCGCGTCGGCCGGGACGTAGTTGCTGCCGACCGGCCAGCGCTGCGCGGCGTACCACGTCTTCGCCCTGGCTTGAGACCAGCGGGCAGTGTCCGCGGCATGCGCTGCGGGCACCGCAAGAAACGTGGCCAATGCCAGAGTCGCTGCAAGCATCACAAGCTTCATCTTCTCTCCCCGAGAATGCGGCGGTGTCGCCGATGGCCTGGTCAGGCAGTCCTCATGGCTGCCTATTTGTCATATAAAATACGTTAGTGATCGCAAAACGCTTCTCATGCGGCACGCCGCCATCCGTGGCAACAGCCACTCAGTTGGATGAACCGCCGGCCTTGATGGTGGAGAACTGGTAGACGATCAGGTTCCGGTACGTCTGTCCCGGAGCCAGACGCGCCGAACCGAAGTCCGGGTGATTGGGCGTGTCGGGAAACAGCTGCGGCTCAAGCGCGAAGGCGTCGCCCTGGCGATACACTTTGCCGCCGGTTCCCACGCTGGTGCCGTCCAGAAAGTTGCCGGAATAGAACTGCAACCCTGGCTGCGCTGAACTCAAGGTCAGCTCGCGGCCGGAAACCGGATCCTCGACATGCGCGACCATGCGCTGCGTCTTGCTCGCGTGGCGGCTTATCACCCAGTTGTGGTCGTAGCCGTGGCCGTTCAGCAGTTGCTGTTCGCTGCCCTGGCGGATGTCGCGGCCGATCGGCTTTGCCTGGCGAAAGTCGAATACCGTGCCGGCCACATTGGTGAACTTGCCGGTAGGTATCGACGTGGCATCGACGGGGAGATAGGTCTGCGCCGGGATGGTCAGGCGCTGGTTCATGACCGTGCCGGATCCCTCACCCGCCAGATTCCAGTAAGTATGGTTGCTGAGGTTGACGATGGTCGGCTTGTCGGTCGTGGCGCGATAGTCGATCGACAGTCGGCCACGAACATCCAGCGTATAGGTTGCCGTCGCCGTCAATTTGCCGGGATAGCCCATGTCGCCATCCGGACTGACATAGCGCAGCGTCACGCTGGCGTGGTCGGCGCTCTTGTTCACGTCGGTCACCGTCCACAGCACCTTGTCGAAACCCCGCGTGCCGCCGTGCAGCGAGTTGAGGCCGTCGTTTACCGGCACCTGATAGCTGCGCCCGTCCAGGCGGAAACGCCCCTTGGCGATCCGGTTGGCGTAGCGCCCCACCGTGGCCCCGAAGTACTGCGGCGTATCGAGATAGGACTGCAGGCTCGCATAGCCCAACACGATGTTGGCCTCCTTGCCGTCGCGGTCCGGCGCGTTCAGCGCCTGCAAGCTGGCGCCGAGCGCGATCACCTTCGCGGTGACGCCGTGACCGTTGTCGAGCGTCACCGCGCCGACTTGCTGTCCATCCGGCATGGTGCCGAAAACGCTTCTTGTCGCGTCAGTCGATCGCGCCATCACGGGCGCCGCCAGCATGCCGATGCAAAGTGCACCCGTGATCCAATCCGTCCGCCTCATACGCATACCCCTCGCCGATCCTGATGCATCCCAGATCGACATCTGATCATATTGTATTACAATATGCAAACATCGATTTCGACCGCCCGGATTATGGCAATACCCATTCTGTGCCCGTTCTGAATTTATTCTTCAATTCCAGACGGTTGACGGATCGTGAGAAAATTCACCGACGACCATGACGATTCGATAATGACGATGCTTGTGGGCTCTGATATAACAACTTGTAGGACAAATAGGACTTGAGCCAAATGACACGAGGAACGCGGGGGGCTGCGCCGAAGTCCGCAGGCACGGCGGTACTTGCCGTGAAGAAAATCCCGACAGCCAGCCGCATCAAAGGGGCCGGGCAGATGGGCAAGCCGACACCGGTACGGAATCTGCATGGCCATGTCGTGCAGGAACTGGGGCGGCGCATCGTGGGTGGCAAACTTCGCCCGGGTGAGGTGCTTCCTCGCGAAGAACTGCTGGCCGAACAACTGGAGGTCAGCCGCACTGCGCTGCGCGAAGCCATGAAGGTGCTGTCGGCGAAAGGCCTGGTCGAATCGCGCACCAAGGTCGGTACTCGCGTGCGCGATCCGCACTTCTGGCACCAGCTCGACGCCGACGTACTGGCCTGGCGTTGCGCGCTGATGCCCACGGCGGACTTCGTGGAAAAGCTGGTCGAGATGCGCGAGATCATCGAGCCGAGCGCGGCCGCTTCCGCCGCCCGCCGCTGCACCGCCGAACAGCTCGAACGGCTCGACACCGCCTATGCGGCGATGGACACGGCGCAGACGCTGGACGAATGGGCCGAGGCCGACCTGAGTTTCCATGAGGCGATGCTCAGTGCCACCAACAACGAATTGATGATCTCGCTGTTCTCGGTGATCGAGACCGCGCTGGGAACGTTCTTCGTGCTGTCCGCGCGCACGGCGAAAAACTTCAAGTATTCACTGCCGCACCATCGCAAGGTGCTCGATGCCATCCGTCGCCGCCAACCCGAAGCTGCCCGTCGCGCCATGCATCGGATGATCGCCGATTCCAGCGCCAACCTGAGCAAGGCCAAACGCCAAGCGGAAAAGGGCTGACACGGCGATGTCCTGGCTGATCGGACTTGATTGGGGCACGTCCAGTCTTCGCGCGATGCTTTTTGACGGCGAAGGCAACGTGCATGAGGCGCGCCAACGGACATGGGGCATCCGCCACCTTCCCGAAGGCGGCTTCGACGCGGCGTTGTCGGCGATCTGCAGCGACTGGCCCGCCTGCCCCACGCTGGCCGCGGGCATGGTCGGCAGTCGGCAGGGGTGGCGTGAAGCGCCTTATGTCGACACGCCGGCGGACATCCGCATCATCGCCGCTCACCTGGTCACGGTGAAAAGTCAGGATGGGCGCGACATCCATATCGTTCCCGGCGTGCGCGATGCAGGCGCGCCGGATGTCATGCGCGGCGAGGAAACCCAGCTCATCGGTGCGCTCGACCTGCATCCCGAATTCCATACCGGTGCCCGGTTGGTACTGCCCGGCACGCACAGCAAATGGGTCGACCTGCGCGACGCTCGCATCGCCGGCTTCGCCACGATGATGACCGGCGAACTGTATGCCGTGCTGCTCAACCATTCGATTCTCGGCGCCCACCTGACTGATACATCAACCACGGAGCGGTTCGACGACCGTTTCGACGAAGGCGTGCGCGCGGCACGCGCCAGCGGTCCGGCGGGCGCGCTGACACGAATCTTTTCATCGCGCGCCCTGGTGCTCGAAGGCCGCCTCCCGGCCGCGGCCGTGCCCGATTACCTTTCAGGCCTGTTGATCGGCGAGGAATGGCGCGCCGCCCTCGCGGCCGGCTGGATCGACAGCGACCAGGCTGTCGTGCTGATCGGTGACGAAGCCCTGTGCCTGCGTTACCGCCGCGCCGCCGCGCTGTTCGACCTGCCCGACCCGACCTGGATTGCCGATGCCGCCGCGCGCGGTCTCTGGCGAATCGCGCAGGCCGCCAGCCTCACCGGTGACCGCCCCCGCGCCACCAAGGAGTTCCACGCATGATGCATTCATGGCTGCACCCATTGCCGCTGATCGCGATCCTGCGCGGCCTGACGCCGCACGATGCCGTAGCCATGGGCGAAGTGATTGCCGATGCCGGCTTTCGCATGCTGGAAGTGCCGCTCAACTCGCCCGAACCGCTGGAAAGCATCCGCCTGCTGCAGCAGAAACTGGGCGATCGTTGCCTGATCGGCGCCGGTACGGTGATGACGACGGCGCAGGTCGACGACGTCGCGGCCGCCGGTGGACGTCTGATCGTGATGCCGCACGCGGATACCAACGTGATTGCCGCCGCCAAGCGTGCCGGCCTGTTCTGCACGCCGGGCGTCGCCACGCCGACCGAGGCGTTCGCCGCCCTGGCGGCCGGCGCCGACGCGTTGAAGATCTTTCCCGCCGAACAGGTCGGGCCGGCCGTGATCAAGGCATGGCGCGCGGTGTTGCCGCGCGATCTCATGCTGCTGCCGGTCGGTGGCATCACGCCGGACACCATGGCGACGTACGTGGCCGTCGGCGCCAACGGTTTCGGTATCGGCTCGGCGCTGTACGCGCCGGGTCGCGAGGTCGCCGACGTGTCCCGCCGGGCACGGGCTTTCGCGCAGGCATGGGCGTCGCTGTCACAAGGAACCAACGCGTGAAGATCACCAAGTTGACCACCTTCATGGTGCCGCCACGCTGGCTGTTCCTGCGCATCGACACCGATGCAGGCATCAGCGGCTGGGGCGAACCGGTGGTTGAGGGGCGCGCGCAGACGGTGGCCGCCGCGGTCGAGGAGTTGTCCGACTACCTGATCGGCAAGGACCCGCGGCATATCGAAGACCACTGGAACGTGATGTACCGCGGCGGTTTCTACCGCGGCGGCCCGATCCTGATGAGCGCCATCGCCGGCATCGACCAGGCGCTGTGGGACATCAAGGGCAAGGATCTCAACGTGCCCGTGTACGCGTTGCTGGGCGGCCCGGTGCGCGATCGCATTCGCGTGTACTCGTGGATCGGCGGCGACCGGCCGGCCGACACCGCCAAAGCCGCCGCTGACGCCGTATCGCGCGGTTTCACCGCGGTGAAGATGAATGCCACCGAGGAAATGCAGTACGTCGATACCTACGACAAGGTCGAGCGCGTGCTGGAGAACGTACAGGCCGTGCGCGAGGCGGTCGGGCCGCACGTGGGCCTGGGCGTGGATTTCCACGGCCGCGTGCACAAGGCCATGGCCAAGGTGCTGATGCGCGAATTGGCCCCGTTCAAGTTGATGTTCATCGAAGAGCCGGTGCTGTCCGACCATCTGGAAGCCATCCCCGAGCTCGCCGCTATTTCGCCGGCGCCGATCGCACTGGGTGAGCGGCTGTACTCGCGCTACGACTTCAAGCGCGTGCTGCAGATGGGTGGCGTCGACATCATCCAGCCCGATCCGTCGCACGCCGGCGGCATCACCGAAACACGCAAGATCGCGGCCATGGCCGAGGCTTACGATGTGGCATTGGCGCTGCATTGTCCGCTCGGACCGATCGCGCTGGCCGCCAACCTGCAACTGGACGCGATGTGCCACAACGCCTTCATCCAGGAACAGAGCCTGGGCATCCATTACAACGCCACCAACGACCTGCTTGATTACGTCAGCGACCGCAGCGTGTTCGCCTACGACGATGGCTTCGTCAGCATTCCGAACGGACCGGGCCTCGGCATCCAGGTCAATGAGGAATACGTGGCCGAACGCGCCAAGGTGGGACACCGTTGGCGCAATCCGATCTGGCGCCATGCCGACGGCAGTGTCGCGGAATGGTGAGCACGATGACGCTGCGCGAAACGGGAGAGTAGGCAAGACCACGATCTGGCGGCGACCATGCGCTCGCGCCGGTGCAGCATCCTGGTGGTGATCGTTGCGGGTGCCGGCGTATCAACCTGGGAGCGATGTGCATTCGCACTTCGTTCTGGATCAAGAGAAAGCCATCCACGCTGGGGATCGATGTCAATGTTGCACTTGACCCATGCACATCTGCGTATGCAGATTCTTCCCGAAGCAGGCGGCGCACTTGCCGGTTTCGATTACTACAAGGATGACAAGTGGGTGCCCTTGATGCGCTCTTTCGAGCCTCTGACGGCGCAACCTGGCCAGGTGCCGGACCCCAACCAGCTGGCCTGCTACCCGTTGCTGCCATGGAGCAATCGCATTGCCGAAGGTGGCTTCGATGTGGATGGACATCGCATGACGCTGGCGGCAAATCGTGACGATGATCCCTATCCCATCCACGGCAGCGGCTGGCAGCGACCCTGGCAGGTGCTGTCGCACAACGATCATGAAGCACGCCTGGTGTTGGAGGAGTATTCGGCGAACGCCTATACCTACCAGGCCAGCCTGCACTACGTGCTGCACGAGGATGCTCTTGAGGTTGCATTGCAGGTAACCAATACGGGGGCACGCACGCTGCCATTCGGCCTTGGCCTGCATCCGTTCTTTCCCCGCCATGGCGAAGCAACCTTGCACGCACCTGCCGCGCAGGTCTGGCTCAACGATGGTCACTCGCCGCTGCCGGTGCAGTGCGTCGATGTTCCACCCGCTTGGAATTTCGATCACGCCAGGCGCTTGCCCGACGGGCTCAACCATGGTTTCCAGGCATGGACCGGTGATGCAGTGATTGCCTGGCCGCGACATGGCCTGCGCCTGCATGTGGAAACCGATGTCGATGCGTTCGTGCTCTACACACCGGCTGGTGAGGATTTTTTCTGTTTCGAGCCGGTAGACCATGCCATCAACGCGGTACATCTGCCTGGGGGCGCCGCCGCCAATGGCATGACCCTGCTCGCGCCACGATCCAGCCTGGCGCGCCGCTTCGTATTCCGCGTGGCCGACGAGGCGCAGGACTAGCTATCGGTGCACGATTGCCGCAGCTGCCACCCTAGACACGGGCACGATGACCCGCAGGATGTTTCTCCATGCAACCCAGACTCCAACACAAGACGGCACTGATCACCGGCGCAGGCAGCGGCATTGGCAGTGCGATCGCCGAGTTGTTCGCCCAGCACGGCGCCAATCTCGCGTTGCTGGATCTTGAGCTCGGCGCGGTTGAGCAGCTCGCCGATCGATTGCACACAAGCACCGGCCGGCACTGCGTTCCCCTGCTGGCCAACGTCACCGATGCCGCGCAGATCGATGCCTGCTTTGCGCAGGCGATCGATGCGCTGGGACGCATCGACATCCTGATCAATTGCGCAGGCGTCAACGTATTTCGTGATCCGCTGGACCTACAGGCGAGTGACTGGGACCGCTGCATGGATGTGAATTTGCGTGGCGCCTGGCATTGCATCAGCGCGGCACTGCCTTCGATGCTCGCGGCCGGTTACGGGCACGTGGTGAACATCGCCTCCGTGCATGGTCACAAGATCATTCCGGGAAGTTTCCCGTACCCCGTCGCCAAGCACGGCTTGATCGGGCTAACCCGTTCGCTCGGCATCGAGTATGCCGACCGTGGCATCCGCGTGAATTCGATTTCGCCCGGGCTGATCCTCACGCCGGCTGCCGAACGCTACTTCGAGACTTGCCCCGACCCCGCAGCCGAGCGCCTTCGCCAGGCCGAGTTGCTGCCATGCAAGCGTATCGGTGAACCTTCCGAGGTGGCCTATGCCGCGCTGTTCCTGGCCAGCGACGAAGCACGTTTCATCAATGCCACCGACCTGCTGATTGATGGCGGGCGCAGCCAGCTCTACCACGCCTGACCTTTGACACCCTGCGCGCTGGGTAACGTCCACGCGTCGGGCCATCAGGTCACTTGCCGCTGAGGCGCATCTCCAACTCCTCCAGAGAGACACCCGCCGTTTCCGGCACCTTGCGCAGGATGAAGATGAAACCCACTGCGCAAATCAAACCATAAAACCAGAAGCTTCCCGCCGGCCCCAGATGTGTGTTGAGCCAGGGAAAGCTGTAGGTGAGCACAAAACATGCGCTCCACAAGGCGAACACGCTCAGCGCCACCGCCTGTGCACGGATGTGCTCGGGAAAGATTTCCGACAGCAGCACCCAGGTCACCGGCGCCAGGGTGGTCGCGTACACCGCGATGGCCATCAACACCAGCAACAACACCGGCAGGCCGAGCAAATGCAGCGCGTAGGCCGCGCCAATCAGCAGATAGATCACGGTAAGTGCCCCAGCCCCCAGCAACATCAGTCGACGCCGTCCCCAGCTGTCGACCAGTCGCAGGGCGACCAGGGTGAAGATCAGGTTTACCGAGCCGGTGGCCACGATCGACTTCAATGAGTCATTGATGTCGAAGCCGGCGGACGCAAAGATGTCCTGCGCGTAGTTGAAGATCACATTGATGCCGCACCATTGCTGGAACACCGCCAGCACCACACCGATCACCAACACCGGGCGCACCTTCTTCGCCAGCAGCGCACGCAACGACGATGACTCGCGAATCGCCCCGGCCTGGTTCTCGCGAATCGCACCCAGTACCTCATGCGCATAAGCGGCTCCACCGATGCGTTCCAATACGCGTTGTGCCGCCGCCGCTCGACCAGCCTTGTAAAGCCAGCGTGGTGATTCGGGTATCACCAGGGCCAGCAACAGGAACAGCGCTGCCGGCGCGCCTTCGCAGTAGAACATCAAGCGCCAACCGCTTTGCACATTCCAGCTGTGCAACATCGCCTGGGCAGGAAGGCCAGTGGGTACCGGCTGCGCGATCCACATGTTCACCAGTTGCGCGACCAACACGCCGACCACAATGGTCAATTGATTGATCGCCACGAACAGGCCGCGGTTTCGCGCGGGGCTGACCTCGGCGATATAGAGCGGCGACAACCCGGAGGCCAGTCCGATACCGATGCCGCCGACGATGCGAAATACCGCGAATGACGTCACGTCGTTGGCCAGCCCCGTGCCTGCCGCGCAAACCACGAAAAGCACGGCGGCGAGTACCAGCGGGGGGCGCCGCCCAAACCGATCAGCCAGCATGCCTGCGACCATCGCGCCACCGATGCAACCGATCAGGGCCGAGCTCATCAGCCAGCCCGACATCACCGGATCGTGCACGGAAAAATACGTTTCATAGAACAGCTTTGCGCCGCCGATCACCACCCAGTCGTAGCCGAACAGCAAGCCGCCCAAGGCGGCGACCAGGCAAATCAGCCACAGGTACAGTGGATGGGCCACGTTGGCTTCCACGGCTTCAGCGCGTGCCTTCATCGACGTCGATCTCCTGCGTCAGTCCGGCATGGCGGCGGATACTGATGCTGACAGCTTGGGGTGCTCGTGGCAGGCGGCCAGCCATGCAGTGTGCTGCGCTGCGGCGTGAGTGAATTTAAAAAATATTATTATATGAATTCTGCAGTGCGATCAAGCGATCGGGCATCGACGATGCTTCCAGCAAACATGAGGAGTGGCAATCAATGAAGCGAGCGATCCCCTGCCTGGCGGCCACCATGCTGGCGCTCGGCGCATGGTTGGGTAGCAGCGTGACCGCCTGCGCAAGCTCGACGCAAGCCGCGCCGATTCATTACGATGCCGGCCGGCGGACCTTTCGTATCGATGCCGGCAAGATCACTTATGCCTTCGGTGTCAATGGCAATGGTGCGCTTCAAACGCTGTATTGGGGCGCGCGGCTGATGGCGAATGATCCGCTCCCCACCGCTGCGCCGCCGGCACCACGCTCCTCGTTTGACCCGGCCGGTGCCAACACGCCGCAGGAGTACGCCGGCTGGGGTGGCCCGATCACCGTGATGCCGGACCTGAAAGTGCATTTCGCCGATGGC
This sequence comes from Rhodanobacter sp. Col0626, assembly GCF_049994385.1. GTDB lineage: Bacteria > Pseudomonadota > Gammaproteobacteria > Xanthomonadales > Rhodanobacteraceae > Rhodanobacter. The sequence goes on along the minus strand of NZ_CP188260.1, from coordinate 577,802 downwards.
AACCGCGACCTGGTGTTGCGCTACGACAGCTACCGGATTGTCGATGGCACGTTGATGGTCACGCTACGCGACAAGCAGGCTGGCGTCAGCGTGGTACTTGATTACGCGGTCGATGCAAACACGGGCATCATCGGCCGCTCGGCACGCATCGAGAATCACGCAACACAAGCCGTCACGCTCGATCGCGTCGCCGCTGCCAGTTGGAACCTGCCACCGGCCACGGATTATTCGCTGCGCTACCTGACCGGCACATGGGCCGGTGAATGGCATTTGCGCACGCGACCATTGACACCTGGCGCCACCGAGCTGGAAAGCCGTCGCGGTTCGACCGGCGACGAGAACAACCCCTGGTTTGCGATCGGACGCGGTGCCGAGTGGAACGAATCGCGCGGTCGGGTGTGGTTCGGTGCGCTGGCCTGGAGCGGCTCCTGGAGCATTCATATTGACCAGGACGTGTTGAGCCAGGTGCGCGTCACCGGTGGCTACAACCCGTTCGATTTCGCCTACCAGCTGGAACCGGGGCAAAGCCTGGATACCCCGGTGTTCTATGCCGGCTATACCGACGATGGCATCGGTGAAGCCTCGCGTCTGATGCATCAGTTCGAGCGCAGTCGCATTCTGCCCGCGCACGCGCAGCTGAAGTTGCGACCGGTGCTCTACAACTCGTGGGAAGCCACCGAATTCAAGGTCGATGAAGCTGGCCAGGAACGCCTCGCCGAAAAAGCCGCAGCGCTCGGTGTGGAACGTTTCGTGGTTGATGACGGTTGGTTCGGTGCACGCAACAGCGATCACGCCGGGCTGGGAGACTGGACGGTCAATCGCGAGAAATTTCCGAACGGGCTGAAGCCGTTGATCGACAAGGTGCACGGGCTGGGCATGAGCTTTGGCCTGTGGGTAGAACCGGAAATGGTGAACCCCGACAGCGACCTGTATCGCAAGCATCCCGACTGGGTGCTCAACTTCGACGGCCGCCAGCGCAGCCTGGGGCGCAATCAGCTGGTGTTGAACCTGGCGCGTGATGATGTCAGCGAGCACATTTTCCACGTGCTGGATGACCTGCTCAGCCACAACGACATCCAGTTCCTGAAGTGGGACTACAACCGCAACTGGTCCGAGCCGGGCTGGCCGCAGCAAACACCGGAGCAGCAACAGAAGGTGTACGTCACCTATGTGCAGCACCTGTACGACATCATTCGCCGGCTGCGCGAACGCCATCTGGGTCTGGAAATCGAATCGTGTTCCGGCGGCGGCGCGCGCGTCGATCTTGGCATCATGAGCCTGACCGATGAAGTGTGGCCGTCGGACAACACCGACCCTTCCGATCGTCTGTCGATCCAGGATGGTTTTTCCTATGCCTATGCGCCCGCCGTGATGATGGCCTGGGTCACCGGCTCGCCCAACTGGGTCAACGGTCGCAGCAGTTCGCTCGACTTCCGCTTCCTATCGTCCATGCAGGGGGGCCTTGGCATTGGCGCGAATATTCTCCAGTGGACACCTGCGGAAGATGCAACCGCACGCGGCTATATCGCCGCCTATAAAGACATCCGGGCCACGGTGCAGCTGGGCCGGCTCTATCGCCTGCTATCACCACAGGAACGTGCGCCGCACTCGGCCACTGAATCGGTAGCCACCGATGGCCGGCAGGCGGTGCTGTTCGCGTTCCTGCGCCAAGGCCAGGAAGCACAGGCCTATCCCACGCTTTACCTGCAAGGCCTGGACGAAACCGCGCGTTATCGCTATCGCCTCATTCACGGCAAGGCCGCAAACGGCACGCCCGAAGTCGCCAGTGGCGCGTACTGGATGCATCGCGGCATCGACCTGGAATTGCGCGGCGACATGGATGCCGCCGCGGCGGTATTCGAGCGCATTGGCAAGGTGGCCAATGGCAGCCGCTGAATCGCGCGACCCCGGAGCCAAAGAGGAAGCGCCCTTCTGCATTTGCTCGACCAAGCCCGAACAAGGTTCGGGCCAGGCGTAATGCACGGTCCGGCTGCAGCGTTCGACAGGGACGTTTCGCTTCCAGCTACCGGCAGGTGCGATAGACCCACCCGCGGTTCCAGCCAAGGCCCTTGAGGTTGCGCAGGTCTGGTGCAGCCGGGAGATCCGGTGTCGTGTGTCTGTCGACATATGGCCTCCGCGAGGCCACGGTTTCCATGCGTGGAAAGTAGAAGTGCGCCAGCTTTGGAGTGCCGATATGCAGGCGCTTTCAGCGATGCTGCGGCGCAACTTGCAGCGCTGCCATCGGATAGTATTATCATTAAATACGACAATATAATTCGAACGGCGATGCGACTTGATGCGAACCATCAGAGGCGGATCGCTTGAAGTCGAGGCAATGCCGGATACGGCCCGTGAACAGTGATGGCCGAGCGGTTGAACGACGTGGCGGGCGGGATAGGTGCGGGACCGACATGAGCAGGTGACGCGGCGCGGCGGGGGCACGTGTCGTACTCCTTGGCTCATCTCTGGCGGGCATTCCACATTCAAGCAAGGGGCACTCCATGCAACGAACCAAAATGGCACTTTCGGTGAGTCAGGCGATGACGGCGATGGGGTTCGCCTGTCTGCTCGGCTATGGCACGCAGGTACATGCGCAAACCAGTACAACGGCGCCAGCGGCCAGCACCTCGGCACCAGCTCCGGCCACGCCGAGTGTCAGCGATGCCAAGAAAAAAGCAGGCGACAAAAAGGTGACCGATCTGAATGCGGTATCGGTCACTGGCCAGCTTTCCGCCATCCGTCGCGCGCAGTCGATCAAACGGGATGCCGTCAATGTCGTGGACTCTGTCTCGGCCGAGGAGGCCGGCAAGTTTCCTGACGCCAACGTCGCCGATGCCTTGCAGCGCGTACCTGGTGTGTCGGTGGACCGCAGCGGCGGCGAATCCAGCCAGATCGCCGTGCGCGGCTTTGGCCCGGAATTCGTCGCGGTGACGGTCAACAATCGCCAGATGGCCACGGCTTCCGGCTCGCGCGCCTTCAACTTCGACGTGCTGCCTTCGGAAATCATCAGCGTCGCCCAGGTCAACAAGACCTCGTCGGCGGACATTCCCGAAGTCGACATCGGCGGCGTCGTCAACATCCAGACGGCACGCCCACTGGATTTCAATGGTTACCATGGCGCCTGGAGCGCGGCGGGCGTCAACAGCAACCTGACCGGTGACTGGAAGGGCAAGACCACACCCAAGGCCTCGGGCGTGTTCGGCTGGACGAACTCGGACCATACCTTCGGCTGGATGGCCTCGGCGATGTACTACAAGCGCAAGGACACCCAGCTCAATACGCAGGCCAATTCCTGGTATGTCGACCAGGACATTTCCACACTGTCTCCCGGTCCTGGCACGGCCAACTACACCCATGTTGCGGTACCTGAGACCCTGGCCAGCAATGTTCTCGACGAGACGCGCACACGCAAGGGTTTCAGCGGCGCGATCGACTGGAAGCCGTTCGATCACTTCACGGTGCAGGCCGATACCTTGTTCTCAAGCTACAAGGTCGACCCGCTGGAGCACGAGTTCGGGCAGTACGGCAATACCGCAAATATCCTGGGGCTGACCACCGATGCCAACAACACCGTCACGAGCTTCACACGTAGCGGCGTGGGCGGCGGCGTCATGGCCAACGACTATGTGATGTCGTATACGCCCAGCTATGAAAAGAGCTACCAGAACGGTTTGAACCTCGCCTACGATTTCGATGAGTCGACCACGCTGAGCCTGGACATTTCCAACTCCAAAGCCTGGAACAAGCAAAGTGCCAACGGCTACTTCCTGGTAATCGGCGGAAAGAATTTCGGTGTCAACCCGGTCTGGACCAACAACGGCAGCAGCACACCGCCCAGCTACAGCGGCATCCTCTCGCCGACAGACACGAGTGATTTGACCGCCCATTGCTGCAACGCCGGCAGCGGCAACAATGTCACCAACAAGGTCAACCAGTACCAGCTGAATCTGACGAAGAGCTTTGTCGACGGCGTGCTCTCGCAGCTTGAGTTCGGCGTGCAGTTCGAGGACCAGTCGGTCAAGTCGGTCAGCTGGGGCACGCCCAACAGCATTCTCTGCAACGCCTATTGCGGCTACACCCTTCCCGTGCCGCCGGATGCGGTGGGTGCCTATGTCTACACCGCGCCGAACAAGATCGGCGGCGTGTCCTCGCCGGGCCTGCCGGCGCAATGGATCCAGTACGATCCACATGCCTATCTCGCCTGGCTGGCTTCGCCGGCGGCGTACAACCAGTTGCCTGCCGACAAGCGTGCTGCCCTGCTTGCCGGGCTGGCCGCCAATGGTGGCACCTTGAATGCAGCGCCCAATCCGGGCAGCTACAACAAAGTGACCGAAAGCTCGAAATCGTTCTTCGCCAAATCCACCTTTCAGGGCGAGATGTGGGACAAGCCCTGGACGCTGGAAGTGGGTGTGCGCTACCTCGACCTGGTTTCGACTTCCACAGCGATCAACCAGCCGCCGGTCAGCTACTACATCGATCCCAATGACACCAGCAATGGCCAAGTTGCCTATGGTCCACTGGCACCGCAATCGGACGATGGCGGCTACCACAAGTGGCTGCCGTCGCTGAACTTCAAGTGGAGCCTGCTGGACAACCTGGTCTACCGCTTCTCCTTGTCCAAGACGCTGACTCCGCCGGAACTCAGCAACCTGTATTACAACAGGAGTTTCGGCACGCGCCCGAACTCGTTGACCATCTCGCAAGGCAACCCGCAATTGCAGCCCTACACCTCGCGAAACTTCGACATGGGCCTGGAGTGGTACATCGACGATGCCAGCTACATCGCGCTGGAAGGGTTCTACAAGAAGGTCAGCAACTTCAGCACCCTGGTCAGCACGCCGGTGCCGTTCCTCACCAATCAGGCCGACGGCCAGCCGCTCACCTGGACGCTGACCCAGCCGATCAATCTGAACTCGTCGAACATCTACGGTGAAGAACTCACTTTCAACTACCAGTTCACCCATCTCTTGCCCGATCCCTTCGACGGCCTGGGGATCGCCGCCAACTACACACACGTTTCAAGCAGCACCACGCTCAGTCCTGGCGTGATCGCCGCTTCGGGCAGGTTCGCCGTGCCCGGCATCGGCAATTCCGCGAACATGAGCCTGTACTACGAGAAGGGTCCGGTGCAGGCGCGTCTTGCCTACAACTGGCGTGGTTCGTACCTGCGAAGCTTGTCCTTTGGCGCCGGTGCGCAGCCGGCAACACGTGACTCCTATGGCCAGCTCGACCTGAGCGCGAGCTACGGCATCAGCAAGCATGTATCGCTGTTCGTTTCCGCGACCAACCTGACGCACCAGCACCTCTACGATTATTCGGTCTATTCGAACCGGTTCCTCTATGCCGAGGCGGACGGCACCGAGTACACCGTGGGTGTTCGCGGCACCTTCTGATGTCCGCAGGTGACGAGGAACGGCTTCGGCTTCGCGCTGGCTGCGGAGTCGAGGCCGATGACTCCGTATCGGCCTGGATTCCACGGCTTTTGCCACGAGGCATGGCATGAAAACCGCTTGGGGATACGCCAATCAATTTTCTTGAGAAGCCTTGCGATAGGGGCGCTGTTCGACGCGTTGCCGGCATACCGCGTGAGTACTGGCGCAACCACCTGAAGCAAGTGATGCCAAACACGTCGCTAGATGTTTTACGCGGCCGCGATGCACTGAGAGCCTCGCCGCCGCCCCTGATCTCGCTTACCTGTAATGGAGAGAAGTCGATGAAAGGTTTCCTTGCCTGCACGCTGCGCACTACTGCTTCCTGGTTGCTCGTGTCCGCCGTTGCCGTGGCTGCCGCACCAGCGATGGCCGCCGCCACGCCGCCGCAGATGGGTTTCAACAACTGGAACTCCACCCACTGCCGCGACGAGTTCGACGAGGGCATGATTCGTGGCATCGCCGACAAGTTCATCAGCCTGGGCCTGAAAGACGCCGGCTACCGCTTCGTCAATATCGACGACTGCTGGGCCAGCTGGCAGCGCGGCAAGGACGGCAAGCTGCAGGCCAATCCCAAGCGCTTCCCCAGCGGCATCAAGGCGCTGGCCGACTACATCCACCAGCGCGGGCTGAAGTTCGGCCTTTACTCCAGTGCCGGTACGTCCACCTGCGAGCCGTTGAAGGAAAACCGTGGTTTTCCGGGCGGCCTGGGTCACGAGAAACAGGACGCCGCGACATATGCCTCGTGGGGAGTGGATTACCTGAAGTACGACAACTGCAACAACCAGAAGATCGACGCGCACAAGCGCTATACCGATATGGCCGAAGCGCTGCGCTCGACGGGTCGACCGATTTTCTACAGCATGTGCGAGTGGGGCGAAAACAAGCCGTGGCTATGGGCCGGCAAGCCGCCGGTTGATGCCCAGTCGTGGCGTACCACTGGGGACATCACTGACACCTACGCCTCGATGCTGAAGATCTTCAAGGAGAACGTGGTACTCGACAGCTACGCCACGCCGGGCCACTGGAACGATCCCGACATGCTTGAAGTCGGCAACGGTGGCATGACTGACGTCGAATACCGCAGCCATTTCAGCCTTTGGTCCATCATGGCGGCGCCGCTGTTGATTGGCACCGACTTGCGCACGATCAAACCTGATGCATTGCAGATCCTGCTCAACAAGGAAGTCATCGCGGTGGATCAGGACCCTCTCGGCAAGCAGGGTCATCAGGTGCGCGACGCAGATGGCATTCACGTCATCGTCAAACCGCTCAAGGATGGTAGCCGAGCCGTGGCCGTGTTCAATGAAACTGATGCCTCGCACGATGTCGCCATCAATGCTGCCGAGATCGGCCTGAAAGCGGGCCAGTACAACGTACGTGATCTGTGGCAACACAGCGATGCGAAGGGTGACGGTTCGCTCAAGGTCAGCCTGCCGGCGCACGCCACCGTGGTCTACCGCATCGTCAAACTCTGAGCCTGCCGTAGTCATTCGCGACAGGGCGATCTGCGTCGCCCTGTCCTGCTTGATCCTTGCAGAAACAGTAAAGTATTTACCCTTGAGAATGCGTTGTTGAAACTGCGGACTGTGCCCGAGGTGATAGTGGATTCGCCGCCTTCGACTGGTGTGGTCGCCGAACGGCGATGATCCAATGACCGGCCCTGCTACTGGATCTGACTGTCGGCGCCGATCTGGATTTCTTCGTGGTGCAAGCCACGATAGGCGGCGACTTCCTGTGCTCGAATCGGTTGATGATCCGGTGAATGCGATGCACCTGCCAGACGCCGCTGTCGCCAACGGCACGACCCTGCTTCAGCCGCAAGCGACGTTGCGATGCCGACCCGTTTTCCAAGTGCTCGCTGGTCAAGAGTCTGCGCCTCAAAGTCAGACGCTTCACACCAGATGATGACACCCAGACAATCTGCTATAAGATAAATTGTATTATAATTTATCTCGATGTTAATCGGAGTCAATCTTGCTCTTTAGTTCGGGTTGCGCATTGCGTATGTATTGGTCAAGGAGTTCGGTGCCATGATGAAGCCCATCGCTGTGCGCAACCTGCACAAACAGGTGGTGCATGAGTTGGGACGACTTATCATCAGTGGCGAACTGAAAGTCGGAGAAGGCCTGCCGCGCGAAGAGCTGCTGGCGGAACAGATGAGCGTCAGTCGCACCGCATTGCGTGAAGCGATGAAGGTGCTTTCCGCCAAGGGCCTGATCGAATCGCGGCAAAAGACCGGATCGCGCGTGCGCGATCCGGTGCATTGGAACCAACTTGATGCTGACGTGTTGGGTTGGCGTTGCGCCTCGATGCCCACCGACAGCTTTGTTGAAAAATTGTCGGAAATGCGCGAGATCATCGAGCCGGCTGCTGCGGCCGCTGCCGCACGTCGCCGCACGCCGCAACAGTTGGCCGCACTGAAAGAGGCCTATGAGGCCATGGCGGCGGCAGCGGACCTTGATGCCTGGGCCGAGGCCGACCTGTCCTTTCACGAACGCTTGCTGCAGGCCGCCAACAACGAACTGCTGTCCTCGCTGTTCGCGGTAATCGAAACGGCGCTGGACACCTATTTCCGACTGTCCGCGCGCAACGCCTCCAATTTCAACGTCGCCCTGCCACAACACCTGAAAGTCTTTGAAGCGGTGCGGCGCAAGCAGCCGGAGGTGGCTCGGCAAGCGATGATCGGAATGGTCAACGATTCACGCGTCAACATCCGCCACCGTGCCGGCAAGTCAACCCGTAAATGAGCGGACTTATCGGCATCGATGGGGGCACCAGCAGCCTGCGCGCCTGCTGGTTGGACGAACATGGGTGGGTATTCGACACGCGTGCCCGTCCATGGGCGCGGCGCCGCGCGCAGGCGTATGTGCGGGCATGGACGACATTGCCGCAGGGGAACGAGACATGAAGATCACCAGCCTGACCACGTACCTGGTCCCGCCGCGCTGGCTGTTCGTGCGCATCGACACTGACGAAGGTCTCAGCGGCTGGGGCGAACCGGTGGTCGAGGGGCGTGCGAATACCGTCGCCGCCGCTGTCGACGAACTCGCCGACTACCTGGTCGGCAAGGATCCGCGCCACGTCGAGGACCTGTGGAGCCTGATGTACCGCGGCGGCTTCTATCGCGGCGGACCCATCCTGATGAGCGCCATTGCCGGCATCGACCAGGCGCTGTGGGACATCAAGGGCAAGGACCTGGGCCAGCCGATCCACGCCCTGCTTGGCGGGCCGGTGCGCTCGCGCATTCGCGTGTATTCGTGGATCGGCGGCGACCGGCCGTCCGATACCGCCAAGGCCGCCGTCGATGCGGTTGCGCGCGGTTTCACTGCGGTGAAGATGAACGCCACCGAGGAGCTGCAGTACGTCGATACCTACGACAAGGTCGAGCGCGTGCTGGAAAACGTGCAGGCCGTGCGCGAGGCGGTCGGCCCCAACATCGGGCTCGGCCTGGATTTCCATGGCCGCGTGCACAAGCCGATGGCCAAGGTGCTGATGCGCGAACTGGCGCCGTTCAAGTTGATGTTCATCGAAGAGCCGGTGCTGTCCGACCACCTGGAGGCGATCCCCGAGCTGGCCGCGATTTCGCCGGCGCCGATCGCACTGGGTGAGCGGCTGTACTCGCGCTACGACTTCAAGCGCGTGTTGCAGATGGGCGGCGTCGACATCATCCAGCCCGATCCGTCGCATGCCGGCGGCATCACCGAAACGCGCAAGATCGCGGCCATGGCCGAGGCCTACGACGTGGCGCTGGCGCTGCATTGTCCGCTCGGCCCGATCGCGCTGGCCGCCAACCTGCAACTGGACGCGGTGTGCCATAACGCGTTCATCCAGGAACAGAGCCTGGGCATCCACTACAACGCCGCCAACGACCTGCTCGATTACGTCAGCGACCGCAGCGTGTTCGCCTACGACGATGGCTTCGTCAGCATTCCGGGTGGCCCGGGCCTCGGCATCACCGTCAATCAGGACTACGTGACAGAGCGCGCCGCCGTCGGCCACCGCTGGCGCAATCCGATCTGGCGGCACGCCGATGGGAGCGTGGCGGAATGGTGAACACGACGATGCCGCAAGCGCCTGCTTACGCGAGCTATCCCAGCCTCGCCAACCGCACCGTGTTGATTACCGGCGGCGCCAGTGGCATCGGTGCCGGTTTCGTCGAACACTTCGCGCGGCAAGGTGCGCGGGTGGCGTTTCTGGATGTCGACACAACGTCAGCGCTATCGTTGCTCGACCAGCTAGGTGAGGTCGCGCACCGGCCATTGTTCATCCCTTGCGACCTCGCCGACCTGGATGCGCTGGCGAAGGCTATTGCTGAAGCGCGCACTGCGCTCGGCCCGATCGCGGTACTGATCAACAACGCCGCCAACGATGTGCGCCACGAGTTCGCGACCACCACGCCACACGATTTCGACCGCAGCGTGGCGGTGAATCTGCGCCATCAGTATTTCGCCACCCAGGCCGTCGTCGACGACATGCGCGCGCTGGGTGGCGGCTCGGTGATCTGCCTGGGTTCGACCAGCTGGATGATCAAGAACGCCGGCTATCCGATGTACACGATGGCCAAGGCCGCCATCCACGGCCTGGTCGCCGGACTGGCGCGCGAACTGGGTCGCGACCACATCCGCATCAACTGCCTGGTGCCTGGCTGGGTGATCACCGAGAAGCAGCAACGGTTGTGGCTGGACGCCGCGGGCGAGGCCGAGATCGCGCGTGCGCAATGCCTGCCCGGCCACGTGATGGCCGATGACCTGGCGCGCATGGCGCTGTTCCTGGCGGCGGATGACAGCCGCATGATCACGGCCAGGGATTTCATCGTCGACGGCGGCTGGGTGTGAGCGCCGTGGCGTACCAGGCCCGCCCCGTGGTCGACGCCGGCAACCAGCTTGGCGAAGGCGTGCTGTGGTGTCCGCGTACGCAGTCGTTGTATTGGACCGACATCCAGTCCGCCACGTTGTGGCGCTACACACCGCGGGACGGTCGTACCCGGCAGTGGACGATGCCCGAGCGGCTGGCCTCCTTCGCGCTATGCGAAACTGATGGCTGGCTGCTGCTGGGGTTGGCCTCGCGACTGGCGTTCTTCCACCTGGACAGCGAGCGGCTTTTGCCGATTGCCGACGTGGAAGCCGATCTGCCGACGCGGCTCAACGACGGTGTCTGCGATCGGCAGGGGCGTTTCGTTTTCGGCACCTTGCATGAGCCGCCGACTGGCGAGGCGAAACACCGCATCGGCGGCTTCCATCGCCTGAATGCCGATCTCACGCTGGAACGCCTGCCGCTCGAACCGGTGGCGATCAGCAACAGCCTCGCCTTCAGTCCCGACGGACTGACCATGTATTACTGCGACTCGCCCACGCGGCGCATCCTCGCCCGCGACTATCACGTCGACGGCAGCGTGGGTGCCCCGCGCATCTTCGTCGACCTCGCGGGCATCGCCGGCGAGCCCGACGGCTCGACGGTGGATGCCGAAGGCGGTGTGTGGAATGCGCAATGGGGCATGTCGCGCGTGGTGCGTTATCGCGCCGACGGCAGCACGGACATCGTCGTGCAGGTGCCCGCGACGCAGCCGACACGACCAGCATTGGGCGGCGCGACACTCGAAACGCTGTACATCACCAGCGCCCGCGACGGCCTTTCCGCCGACGACGTGCGCGACGAACCACTCCATGGTGCCGTGTTCGCCGTCGACGTCGGCGTGCGCGGCATAACCGAAGCGCGCTTCGCCGGCGCACCAGAGGTATCTCCATCGTCGTAGGAGCCCGCTGGCGGGCGATGCGGTTGCCTTGAATTTTCCAAAGCAACCGCTTCGCTCGCCAGCGGGCTCTGCATTAGCCATCCATCACTGCACCGCTGACTGCACGCTCAAGTTCGGGGAGAACTCATGAACGCCATTGCCTCATCCACCGTTTTGCGGCCAAAGGCCACCGCCATCTTCACCTGCGTACTCGCGGCGCTGGGAGGCCTGATGTTCGGGCTGGACATCGGCGTGATCTCCGGTGCCACCGACTTCATCAAGGCGGATTTCGCCATCAGCGACCGCACCATCGAATGGATCGTCAGTTCCATGATGGGCGGCGCCGCCGCGGGCGCACTGGGCGCCGGCTGGCTGTCCTCGGCGCTGGGCCGCAAGCGCTCGCTGATCCTCGGTGCCGTCCTGTTCGTTATCGGCTCGGTATTGTGCGGTGTCGCCAGCAATCCCGAAACGCTGATCATTGCCCGCGTGATCCTGGGCCTGGCCATCGGCATCGCGTCGTTTACCGCACCGCTTTACCTGGCGGAAGTCGCACCCGAGCGCATCCGCGGCGCGATGATCTCGCTGTACCAATTGATGATCACCATCGGCATTTTGGTGGCCTTCCTTTCCGACCTCGCCTTCAGCTACAGCGGTAGCTGGCGCTGGATGCTCGGGATCATCGCCGTGCCGGGTGCGTTGTTTCTGCTTGGCGTGCTGTGGCTGCCGGACAGCCCGCGCTGGCTGATGATGAAGGGTCGCAAGCCGGAGGCAGAGAACGTCCTTCTGAAGCTCCGCGGTGACCACGGGATCGTCGAGCACGAGATCGCCGAGATCGCCGAATCGCTCAAGACCCCGCAGCTTGGCTGGCACCTGTTCAAGGAGAACGGCAACTTCCGCCGCTCGGTCGGCCTGGGCGTGCTGCTGCAGGTGATGCAGCAGCTGACCGGGATGAACGTGATGATGTATTACGCACCACGCATCTTCGGCACCCTGGGCTACGACCACGAGTCGCAGTTGTGGTTTACCGCCATCGTCGGCCTCACCAACGTGCTGGCCACCTTCATCGCCATCGGCCTGGTCGACAAGATCGGGCGCAAGCCGATCCTCTATATCGGCTTCGTGGTCATGACGGTATCCCTGGCGGTCGTCGGCACGATGATCCACATCGGCACCACCACCCGCGCCGAGCAGTACTTCACCGTCGGTACCTTGCTGGTCTTCATCATCGGCTTCGCGATGTCGGCCGGCCCGCTGATCTGGACACTGTGCTCCGAGGTCCAGCCGCTGAAGGGGCGCGACTTCGGCATCGGCTGCTCGACCTTCACCAACTGGGCGATGAACTGGGTCGTCGGCAACACCTTCCTGTCCCTGGTCAACGGCATCGGCCCGGGCCAAACGTTCTGGTTGTACGCGGGCTTCAATGCGGTGTTCATCCTGCTCACGTTCTGGCTGGTACCGGAAACCAAGGGTGTCACGCTGGAGCACATCGAACGCAACCTGATGGCCGGCAAGCCGCTGCGCGAGATCGGACAGTGAGGGTTGCGCGAACGTGCCTGTTGAGCGGCACGTTCGCGCTGCTCACGGCCATGGCGTGGATGCCTGCGCAGGCCCGGGATACCGCGCCGGAAACGTTCACCAACCCGTTGCTGCCGTCGGGCGCCGATCCCTGGGTGGCCCAGCGCGATGGCTACTATTACTACAGCAACACCCTGGGTAACCGCATCGCACTGCGGAAGACGCGTGACATGGCCAGGCTTTCGCAGGTGCCGCCCACGGTGGTGTGGCGGGCGCCGGCCAGCGGACCCCATTCGACGTCGGTGTGGGCGCCCGAACTTCATCATCTCGACGGCAAGTGGTACCTGTATTACAGCGCCGCGGACAAGCAACACGACGATGACGCGCATCGCCACGTCTTCGTGCTGGAGAACGCATCGGCTGACCCGACCCGCGGCCGCTGGGTCGACAAGGGTGCGCTGAACACCCAGCTCACCGGCATCGACGGCACCGTGTTCCGGTGGCGCGATCAGAACTATTTCGCGTACTCCGCCTATGTCGGCGATCACAGCGACCTGATCATCGCGCGCATGCTCAACCCCTGGACCCTGGCGCAGCAGCAGACCGACATCGCGCATCCCACGCACGACTGGGAAATGCTGGGTGGACGCAAAATCCTCGAAGGCCCCGAGTTTCTGCCTGGGCCCGGCGGCAAGGTCTTCCTGACCTATTCGGCAAGCGCCTGCTGGTCGGACAGTTATGCGCTGGGCATGCTGAGCGCACGCGCCGACGCCGATCTCACCGATCCGGCCGCCTGGAGCAAGTCAGCCGAACCCGTGTTCGCCGCATCATCGGGCCACGGTATTTATGCGCCGGGCCACAACGGCTTTTTCAAATCGCCCGACGGGACCGAGGACTGGATCATCTATCACGCCAACGGTGGGCCGGGCTGGAAATGCGACGCGCGACGCGCACCGCGGATGCAGCGCTTCCACTGGCGCGCAGATGGCACGCCGGATTTCGGTGTACCGGCTAAGGATGGCGTGCCGATGTCGGCACCGTCCGCATCGGTTGCCCGATGACGGCGGGCGCGAACGCGCTCAGGCGACTTCCGCAACCTCGCTTGCGTCCACGGTAGCGAGCATCTGCACGATCGACTTCGCCGCTTCGCGGCCATCGTGCACCGCACGAACGACCAGGTCGGCGCCACGCATGTTGTCGCCGCCAGCGAAGATCTTCGGGTGACCGCTCTGGAACGGCAGCCGCCCGCCGCCGCCCGCAAGGATGCGGCCGCTGGCGTCCAGCGCGATGCCATGGGCCGCGCACCATGAAGGGGGACTGGGGCGAAAGCCGAACGCCTGAATCGCCACGTCGGCGCGAAGCTCGGTCTCGCTACCTTCGATGTTGCGCGGGCGTAGCCGGCCGGCGCCATCGTCGACCAGCTCGGTGCTCACCACGCGCACGCCACACAGCTTTCCCGACTCGCCCACAAGTTCGAGCGGCTGGCGATGGAACAGGAACTCGACGCTTTCCTCGCGGCTGTAGCCGACCTCGCGGCGCGAGCCCGGCATGCTGGCTTCGTCGCGCCGGTACACGCAGGTGACCGAGGCGGCGCCAAGGCGGATCGCGGTGCGGTTGCAGTCCATGCCGGTATCGCCACCGCCGAGCACGACGACATGCTTGCCGTTGAGGTCGAGCGCGGGCGGCACTGGCTGGTCGTCGAGCAGGCGGTTCGCGTTGGCGATCAGGAATGGCAGCGCGTCGTGCACGCCGTCGAGTTCCCACCCCGGAAGGTTGCCATCGACGAAGGTGTACGCGCCGGTGCCTAGGAACACCGCGTCGTAGTCCGCGAGCAGTTGCTCGAACGCGAGGTCGCGGCCGACTTCCACGTCGAGGTGAAAACGCACACCCATGCCCTCGAGCACCGCGCGACGGGTGTGGATCACCGTCTTGTCCAGCTTGAACGGCGGGATGCCGAAGGTGAGCAGGCCACCGATCTCGCGCTGGCGATCGAACACGTCCACCGCGATGCCGGCGCGGCGCAATCGATCCGCGCACGACAACCCGGCCGGCCCGGCGCCGACAACCGCCACGCGGCGACCGGTTTCGATGACGCCGGACAGGTCCGGCCGCCAACCCTGGCGGAACGCCTCGTCGGTGATCGAACGCTCGATGCTGCCGATGGTGACCGAACCGAAGCCGCCCTGTTCCAGCGTGCAGGCACCTTCGCACAAGCGATCCTGCGGACACACGCGGCCGCAGATCTCCGGCAGCGGATTGGTTTCGTGCATCAGCGTGGCGGCTTCAAACAGACGTCCATCCTGCACCAGCTTCAGCCAGTCCGGGATGTAGTTGTGCACCGGGCAGGCGTGTTCGCAGTACGGATTTCCGCAGTCCAGGCAACGCTCGGCCTGACCGACGGAAGCGGCGGGCGCGAAGTCACCGCTGATCTCGCCATAGCCAAGCACGCGGATGGCCACGGGCACCGCCTTCGGTGGCTGTCGCGGCAGGTTGAGGAATTGGAAAAGTTTGTCACTCATGGACGGCTCCAAGGCGAGGCTTTTGCCCCCTCCCCTGCTGGCAGGGGAGGGTTGGGGTGGGGTCCGCTTTTGATCTTCCCGCCAGCGTGAGCAACCCCCTCCCAACCTCCCCCTGCACGCAGGGGGAGGAGCGAAAGCTGAGCAGCGAAGTTCATCATGCTGCCCTCCGCAATTCGTCGGCCAGCGCGGCGAGGCTCGCCGCTTTCGGCTTGACCAGCCAGAAGCGCTGCAGCAGGCCGCGGAAATCGCCTTGCAGCTGGCGTGCCCAGACGCTGCCGGTGAGTTCGGCGTGGCGCACGATCAACCCGCGCAGGTGCTGCATGTGGTGCTCCATCCCTTCGGGCGAGATGCGTACGATGTCGACCAGCTCGTGGTTGTAGCAATCGACGAAGTTGCGCTCCAGGTCGAGCACGTAGGCGAAGCCACCGGTCATGCCCGCGCCGAAGTTGAGTCCGCAAGCGCCGAGCACGGCGACCACGCCGCCGGTCATGTATTCGCAGCAATGGTCACCGGCCCCTTCGACCACCGCCAGTGCACCGGAGTTGCGCACGCCGAAACGCTCGCCGGCGCGTCCCGCGGCGAACAGTTCGCCGCCGGTGGCGCCATACAGGCAGGTGTTGCCGAGGATGGAAGCATCCTGGCTGGCGAACGGTGATTCCGCCGGCGGCCGCACGATGATGCGTCCACCGGTCATGCCCTTGCCGACGCCGTCGTTCGCCTCGCCGGTGAGTTCGATCTGCACGCCACCAGTGTTCCACGCGCCCAGGCTTTGCCCCGCGCTGCCTTCCAGCTGCAGCGTGATCGGTTCGGGCATGCCGTGGTCGCCCCAGCGCCTCGCCACGTCGCCAGACAGGCGCGCGCCGATCGCACGATCGGTGTTGGCGATCGCGTAGCGGAACGTGCCGCCCGCGCCCAGCTCGACCAAGGGCGCGGCATCGCGAGCGATACGCATGGCCAGCGCCGCATCGTCGCGCAACGGATTGCGTGCCAGTGTGCAGGCGCTGTCCACGTCGACGCCGAGACCATCCGCGGCAATCAGCCGCGAGAGGTCGAGCTGCTTCTGCACCGGCGTGCTGCCCTCGGCCTGGCTGAGCAGATCACTGCGACCGACCAGCTCGCCGAGGCTGCGCAGGCCGAGCCTTGCCAGATGTTCGCGTACGTCCTCGGCGACGAAGCGGAAGTAGTTCATCACCATCTCGGGCAAGCCGATGAAGTAGTCCTGGCGCAGTGTCTCGTTTTGCGTGGCGACGCCGGTGGCGCAGTTGTTGAGGTGGCAGATGCGCAGGTATTTGCAACCCAGCGCCACCATCGGGCCGGTGCCGAAGCCGAAGCTTTCCGCACCCAGCATCGCAGCCTTGATCACGTCCAGGCCGGTTTTCAACCCGCCATCGGTCTGCAGCCGCACACGCCCGCGCAGGCCGTTGCGGCGCAGCGTCTGCTGCGCCTCGGCCACGCCCAGTTCCCACGGCGTGCCGGCGTACTTGATCGAGGTGAGCGGGCTGGCGCCGGTGCCGCCGTCATGGCCGGAAATGGTGATGAGGTCTGCGCCGGCCTTGACCACGCCGGCGGCCACGGTGCCCACGCCGGCATGCGAAACCAGCTTCACCGAGATCAACGCGGTCGGGTTCACTTCCTTCAGGTCGTGGATCAGTTGGGCCAGATCCTCGATCGAGTAGATGTCGTGGTGCGGCGGCGGCGAGATCAGGCCAATGCCGGGTTTGGCGTAGCGCAGCCGCGCAATCATCTCGTTGACCTTGTGCCCAGGCAGCTGGCCGCCTTCGCCGGGCTTGGCGCCCTGCGCAATCTTGATTTGCAGCACCTCGGCGTTGATCAGGTACTCGGCGGTGACACCGAAGCGGCCGGAGGAAACCTGCTTGATCTTCGAACTCTTCTCGGTGCCGTAGCGCGCCGGGTCTTCGCCGCCCTCACCGGAATTGCTGCGCGCGCCAAGACGGTTCATCGCGATCGCCAGCGCTTCATGCGCTTCCGGCGACAACGCACCCAGCGACATGCCGGCGGAGTCGAAACGCTTCAGGATCGCCTCCACCGGCTCGACCTCGTCCAGTGGAATTTCGGCGCCAGCGGCATGCGGCAACAGCAGGTCGCGCAACGCCGATGGCGGACGCGCATCGACGTGTTGCGCGTAACGGCGGTAGTCGGACATCAGGCCGCTGCGCACGGCAGCCTGCAACGTGTCGACCACGTCCGGGTTGTACATGTGGTATTCGCCACCGTGGACGAACTTGTAGATGCCGCCGGCACGCAGTGGCTGCGCTTCGTTCCACGCCTCGGCGGCAAGCAGGCGGGCATCGTGTTCCAGATCGGCGAAACCGGCGCCGCCGATCCGCGACGGCGTGCCGCCGAAGCATAGTGCGACGACTTCCGGTGCCAGCCCCACGATCTCGAACAGCTGCGCGCCGCGGTAACCGGCGATGGTGGAGATGCCCATCTTCGACAGGATCTTCAACAGACCTTTGCGGACGCCGCGACGGTAACTGCGACCGATCTCGCGCTGGCTGCTGTCACCGCGTTTGATGTGGCCATCGCGACCCAGCTCGAACAGGCTTTGATAGGCCAGCCACGGATAGATCGCGGTGGCGCCGAAGCCGATCAGGCAGGCGAACTGGTGCGCATCGCGCGCGGTGGCGGTTTCCACCAGCAGGTTGCACTGGCAGCGCAGGCCGGTCTCGATCAGGTGCGCGTGGATCGCGCCCACCGCGAGCAGCGCATGCGCCGGCAAGGTGTCCTTGTTCGGATAGCGGTCGGTGATGAAGACCATGCCGGCGCCCTTGCGCACACCCTGCTCCGCCTCGCGACAGAATCGATGCAGCGCCGCTTCCAGCCCTTCCTCGGGCGGGTAGCACAGGTCGATCTGCACGGTGGCGTTGACGAACTGCGGCAAGGCCAGCAGCTGACGCAGCTTGCGCTGCGAGCAGATCGGCGAGTTCAGCAGGATCTGCTTTGCATTGTCGGCGGACAACTCGAACAGGTTGCCCTCGCGACCGAACTGCGTCACCAGCGACATCACCAGCCGCTCGCGCAACGGATCGATCGGCGGGTTGGTAACTTGGGCGAATGCCTCGCGGAAACGGTCGAACAGCGGGCGAACCTGGCGCGACAACGCCGCCATCGGAGTGTCGTCGCCCATCGCGCCGGTCGCTTCGGCCTCGGTCTCGGCGAGCACTTTCAGCACGCTCTCGCGCTCTTCGCGGCTCAGGCCGTACAGCTTCTGGTAACGGCGCAGCACCGACGCCGGCAGCGGCTCGGCGGCGAGGCTGGGGTCGATCAGATCCGACTCCAGATAACTGACGCCGGCACGCAGCCAGTCGCGGAATGGCGCGCGGCCACGGTTGATCGCGTCGATGTCGGCGTCGTGCAGCAGGCGCCCCTCGGTGAAATCCACCGCCAGCATCTGGCCCGGGCCGAGCCGTCCCTTCGCCACCACGCGCGACGCCGGCATGTCCCACAAGCCGGCTTCGGACGCCACGATCAGATGGTTGTCGTCGGATAGCGCCCAGCGCGCCGGACGCAGGCCGTTGCGGTCGAGTGTGCACGCGGCGTAGCGGCCGTCGCACATCACCAATCCGGCGGGGCCATCCCACGGCTCGCTGTGCAGCGCGTAGTACTCGTAGAAACCGGCGAGGTCCTCGTCCAGGTCCTCGCGTGCCGCGTAGGCCGGGGGCACCAGTACGCGCATCGCGGTGAGCATGTCGAGGCCGCCGGCCAGCAGCACTTCCAGTGCATTGTCCAGGCTCTCCGAATCCGAACCGTCCTGGCGTACCAGCGGACCGATGTCGGTGAGGTCCACCAGCGGCGAACGCAATACGGCCTCGCGCGCCTGCATCCAGCGACGGTTGCCGCGGATGGTGTTGATTTCACCGTTGTGTGCCAGCAGGCGAAATGGCTGGGCCAGCCGCCACTGCGGCGTGGTGTTGGTGGAGAAACGCTGATGGAACACCACCGCGTCGCTGCTGAGCGCCGGATGCATGAGATCGGCGAAAACCTCACGCAGTCGCCCCGGCGCCGCCATGGCCTTGTAGCCGATGACGTGGGCGGACAGGCTCACGACGTAAAAGTGCGGGTCATCCGCCAGCGCAGTCTCGGCGCGGCGGCGTGCGCGAAACAGTGCGCGCTCGAAGGCCTCGTCGTCCATGCCGGCCGCGGCGTCCACGAACACCTGGCGCACACGCGGACAGGTGGCGCTGGCGAGTGGTCCGCAGGCATCCTGGTTGATTGTTACATCGCGCCAGCCGGACAACGGCAACCCAGCCTCGGCCAGATGGCGCTCGAACTCGATCGCCGCCGCTTCGCTGCCATTCGGGTCGAGGAACACCAGCCCGGCGGCGAAGCGCTCGCCCGGCATGATGCCGTCCGCCGCCGCCAGCACGCGCAGCCAATCCGCCGGCCGATGGATCAGCACGCCGCAACCGTCGCCGCTGATGCCGTCGGCATTCACGCCGCCACGATGGGAAAGTTTTGCCAGCGCGGCGAAGGCAGTGTCGACCAGCGTGGTGCTGGCACGCCCATCGATCTGGGCAACCAGGCCGAAGCCGCAGCTGTCGTGTTCGAAAGCCGGGTCGTATAACGTCGCCGTGCCGCTTGCCGCCATCTCACCCCTCCGGGCTGCGCAGGTCGCCGCGATGCCGGAGGCACCAATCGTTTGCGCAGGAGCGGCTCTGACTAAAACACAATTGCTGCGTCGCGTCAAAGATGACGTATGGACGTCTAGACTGCTTAATGCGCGATCCGACCGGCGGACCGCGCCACGCCGCCGTTATACGAGGCATGCGCGCCGGTCGCCCGGCGCGCATGCCTCCCGGGTTACATCTTGTACTTCACGCCCAGCGTGTAGAACCGGCCGACCATGCCGGCCTGTGCCCAGGTCGGGTTGTAATTGTTGCCGGCGTAATTGCTCGGATCGAACGGTGCCTCGCGATTGAAGGCATTCAGGATCGAGGCGGTCAACGCGAAGTGGTCGTTGAAGTCATAGCTGCCGGTCAGGTCGAATGACGTGAACGAAGCCATCCGGCAGCTCGGCGGGAACGGGTCGCCATTGTCATCCACCGAAATGCAGCCCTCGCCATTGTCCGGCGCGCTCATCGAAATGCTGCTGGTGTAGTAGAGCGTGCCGGTGACGGTGGCGCGACCAAAGCTCAAGCTGTTCGACCAGGACGCCCGATCGCGCGGCGTACCCGCGCCCGACGACAGCGCATACGGCCCATGCGTACCGACGAAGCGCTGCACGGTGCCATCCTGCAGGGTCAGGTTCCACTCGAAGATGCGCGTGGCGTTGAACTCGCTGCGCAGTTTCGCGCTTTCGCCCAGATCGAAGTTGCCGATCAGATCGAAGTCGATGCCCTTGGTCTGCAACGAATTCTGATTGACGTAAGGCGCCACCACCACGACCGGTTTCGGCAACAGCGTCGGGTTCGCCGGATCGGGCACATCGGCGATCACCCCCGAATTCGGCGGCAGCGGCTGGCCGGCGAAATAGGCGTCGAGGATCGCCTGCGTGTCCTGCTGGCCGATCACGCCGGTCTTCTTGATGTCGTAGTAATCCAGTGAGGCGCTCAGCTGGGGAATGGGCTGGTAGATCAGGCCGAAAGTCCAGCTCTTCGAGCGTTCCGGTTTGATGTTGGGATTGCCGATGGTGTCGTAGGCAAGGCCGTAAGGACGCACATAGGCGTTGTTGCCATGCGCTGCGGCATACGCGTCCGGCACGGTGTAAGTGGCGAAACCTTCCGATTCGCTGGAGCCGTTCTCGGCGAAGCTCGGCGCGCGGAAACCCTTGGACCAGGTGCCGCGAACCGCCAGCGACTCGATCGGTTTCCACTTGAAGCCGACCTTCGGCGAGAAGTTGTTGCCGAAGTCGGAGTAGTGGTCGAAGCGGCCGGAGGCATCGACCTCCAGCGACTCCAGGAATGGCGCGTCCAGCTCGACGAAGGCGCCGGACACCGTGCGCTTGCCGAAGGTATGCGCCACGCCGAGACCCTGCGCCTGCAGGCCGGGGTTCAGATCCGGATCGTTCTGTTCCTCGTGGCGCACATCAACGCCGGTGGCAAGGCCGAGCGACCCTCCGGGCAGATCCACCAGGGCGCGCGAAAGGTGGAAATCGAGCGACTGCAGGTCGGTGGTCGATTTCTTGTGCAGCACCGGCGCCAGTGCCGCCAGCATCGACGGCGAGTTCTTCGATGGATCGATGAAGTTGTAGCTGCCGTCGTTGACGACCTTGATCAGCTCGTTGTAGTTGAGGAAACCGTAATTGTCGACGGTGAGCGCGTTGTGGTTGAACACCAGTGCACTGTCGTAGTTCCACTCGCCCATGGTGCCGTGGATGCCGCCGACCAGGCGCATGTTGTCGTTGTTCTGCTTCGCGCCGCCGTTGATGCCGCCGAACGCATAGGTAATCAGCGCCGGCTGGTCGTAGGGATTGTTCGGGTTGTGCAAACCATTCGGCAGGACCGCTGGCAGCACGATCGAACGCGTATTGACCGGCGTGCCGGCGCGGATCTGCGGCGGACCGCCGGCGACCTCGGTCTTGTTGCTGTACACGCTGGCGCCGAGGTAGGCCTCGCTGGCATCGCCGACCTTGATGGTCAAACGGCCGTACACGCCGAGGCGCTTCTGTTCCGGCTGCAGGTCGGTGTACTGGCTGGTGAAGTTCTGCTCGCAGCCACTGCCGGAGCTATTGGTGACCGGTGTCGCCGCCGGCCCGCAAGGCCGCAACGGCTGCCACAACGATCCGGGGACCGCGGTGCCGGTCAGCATGCCGCCCGGGCCATTCGGACCGAGCTCGGCCGGCTGGACCATGCCGTAGATCGACCCGTTGTTGAAACCGGGCTGGCCATTGGTGGCATCGCTGCCGCCGATCCGGCTGAGGTCGGTGGAGTTGTATGGATAGCCACGGTCGCGCGCCCAGATGCGGTCGTCCTTCTGTGCCTCGATGCTGCCATAGGCGTTCCAGCCGTCCTTCGCCAGGTCGCCGCCACCGAAAATCAACGTGGCGCGGCGCGTGGTACCGCCGCCCTTCTGCGAGGTGCCGATATCGGCCGTGGCCTGCAACCCCTTGTAGTCGTGCTTGAGGATGATGTTGACGACGCCGGCGATCGCGTCGGCGCCGTAGAGCGAGGAGGCACCGTCCTTCAGCACGTCGATCCGCTCGATCGCGTTCACCGGGATCGTATTGAGGTCGACAAAGGTGCGCTGGCCGTCATCGGCCAGCGGGTAACTGGCCGAGCGGCGGCCGTCGATCAGCACCAGGGTGGAATTGACCGTCAGGCCGCGCAGTGCCACACCGGCGGAACCGGCGGCAAAGCCGGCCGTGAAGGCCGTGGGGATCGAACCGCTGTTGTCGGCGGAGATCGCACGTATCACATCGTTGACGGTTTTCAGGCCGCTGCGATCGATCTGCGCCGCCGTGATCACGGTGACCGGCGAGGGCGTCTCCAGGTCGACGCGCGGCAACGCCGAGCCGGTGACGGTAATGGACTGCAATTGCTGGGCTTGCTTCTGTTCGGGAGCCTGCTGGTCAGGCGTTGGTTGATTGGCGGCCTGCTGGCCGTTGGCATCGGAGGCGGGAGGCGGCGTGGTTTGCGCGACGGCTGCGACAACGGGTGTCAGCAGCAAACCAGCCAGCGCCAAAGCGAGCTTGTTCGGCTTCATCGACATATCCTCATTGTGGGTGCAACGCGCTCGATGAACCGATAAAGCGGCAACAAACAACATCGGGCCAGCGAACGAGGGAGTTGCGCGTCGAGTCTTTCACCTTTTCACGCACGTGGCAAAGTGCCTCATCCAGAATAAAGTGATATTCATCACGTCTCGATGGACGTGGCACGCTAAATGCTTATTCCGCACAGGAAATTCCGGCAGGAATAAATAAACGCATCAACCCTTGAATAGACGTCCATACGTCCATTCACCACCTCGTCGACGGACGGCAACCAGCGCTTGTCAAACGCGGTCGACAGACCCGTTACGCCTGCCCCAAAGTGGGCGATGGACGTCTCATCCAGGACGTTCGCATGCCCCGACCGCCCACTCGGCACCATCTCGCGCCGGCCGGGTGGCTAGGGGATAATCGGCGGCATGCCCAAATCCTCCCGTCTCGCCGCCTTCCCTGTCCGCTGCCTGATCGCCGCCGCCCTTCTAGGATGGCTGGCCATTACGCCATTGCAGGCACGCCAGGACGGCAAGAGCCGTACCGAGCAGACCGAGGCAAAACAGAAGCTGGCCGACCTGCGCAGCAAGATGGAGGCACTGGCGAAACAGCAGGCCGATACCGCTACACGCCGCGACAGCGTCAATGCAGAGCTGGCCAAACAGGCCAACGCCCTGGCCAGCGCGGCGCGGGCCATGCGCCAGACCGACGCCGAATTGTCGGCCAAGCAGCAGCAACTGGATCAGCTGCAGCAGCAACGTGCCACCCTGAAACAGGCACTGGACGGCCAACGTGCCGCCATCGCCGACCTGCTGCGGGCCACCTACGCGCTCGGTCACGGTTCCGACCTGCGCCTGTTACTGGGGGATGAGGACGTAGGGCGCATCGCGCGCGCCCTGGTCTACTCGAAATATTTCCAGCAAGACCGCGTCCAGCGCGTGCAAACGCTGATGGCGGATCTGGCGAAGCTGCAGGAACTGGAAAGCGCGATCACCACCGAGCAACAGGCATTGCAGGCCACCCGCACGCAGCGCGCCGCACAGGCCAAGACCCTGACCCAGCAGCGCGCTGCCCAGCAGAAGCTGGCAGCCGTGACCGACGCGCAATACAAGGACCAGGCCCAACGCCTGGCCGCCATGAAACAGAACGCGCAATCGCTGAACAACCTGCTCGCCAAACTGCAGAAGGCCATCGATGACGCCGCGCGCGAAGCAGCGGCCCGTGAGGCCGCGGCGCGCGCGGCAGCCGCAAGGAAGCACCCGGGTCACAAGCCGCCCCCGCCGATCGACGTCGGTAGCGCCAGCGCGAACATCCGCGGCAATCTGCCATGGCCGGCCAGCGGTGTGGTCAACAGCTACGGCAGCGGCGTGCTGATCAAGGCCAGCGGTGGCAGCGAGATCCATGCGGTGGCGCGCGGACGGGTGATCTACGCCGGCTTCCTGCGCGGTTACGGCATGCTGCTGATCGTCAACCACGGCAATGGCTGGATGAGCATGTACGGCAATAACGAGACCCTGCTGCACGGCGTCGGCGATCAGGTCGAGGCCGGCCAGGCGATCGGTACCGCCAGCGCGCCCACCGGCATCAATACCGGCGTGTATTTCGAATTGCGCAAGGGCGGCCAGCCGGTCGATCCACGCAGCTGGCTCAGCCAGCGCCGTTGACGCAGTCGCCACGGCACCGCAGGCTAGATGTACGCCTTCGATGAATTACACCGCAATTCCGTTGTCACAGCTGAACATCCACCACCTTGCCGCGTTGTTGTACGGAGTCACCCCATGCGTCTTTCCACCCGCGGCCCCACGATCGGCCTGACCACCCTGCTGCTGGCCCTGCCATGGCTGGCGATGCCCGGCGCTCACGCGCAGGACACGCCGGCCGCCGCGACCAGCGCGGTGGCGCCACCGGTCGATCTTCCCGCCACCAACAGCAGCGCCGGCGCACCGGCCAGCGCCAGCTCCACCGCCGACCAGGTAAGCCTGGACGACATCCGGAATTTCAGCCGGGTCTACGAAGTGGTGCGTCAGGCCTATGTGGAAAAAGTCGACAACAAGACCCTGATGAAGGCGGCCATCACCGGCATGCTCAGCGGGCTCGATCCGCACAGCGAGTATCTCGACAAGGACGGCCTGGCCCAGCTCAACGAGGACACCACCGGCCAGTACAGCGGCCTTGGCATCGAGGTGTTGCAGGTCGACGGCGGCCTGCGCATCGTCTCGCCGATCGACGACACCCCGGCGTCGCGCGCCGGCATCAAGCCGGGCGACGGCATCGTCAAGATCAACGGCACGCTGATCGATCCGCAGAACGTCGACGACATGTTCAAGCAACTGCGCGGCAAGCCCGGCAGCAAGATCGCGTTGACCATCGTGCACCAGAACAGCGACAAGCTGATCGACCTGAACCTGTTACGCGAAAATATCGCGGTCAGCAGCGTCAAGGTGCGCGAGCTGGAGCCCGGTTACGCCTACCTGCGGATCAGCCAGTTCCAGGACGACACCACCGATGACCTCGAGCGAAAGCTCGGCGACCTGATCAAGAAGAGCGGCGCGCAAAAGGGTGCGGTGCTGGATCTGCGCAACAACCCCGGCGGCCTGCTCACCGCGGCGGTGGGCGTCAGCGACGACTTCCTCGATACCGGCACCATCGTCACGACCCGTGGCCGGCTGCAGGACTCCAACATGGCCTTCAACGCACACCCCGGCGACCAGCTCCACGGCGCGCCGATGATCGTGCTGACCAACAACGGCACCGCCTCGGCGGCGGAAATCGTCTCCGGCGCACTGAAGGACAACCACCGCGCCTTGACCATGGGCCAGCGCACGTTCGGCAAGGGCGTGGTGCAAACCGTGCTGCCGCTGGACGCCGACCACGCGGTGAAGATCACCACCGCACGCTACTACACGCCGAACGGCACCTCGATCCAGGCCGAAGGCATCAAGCCGGACATCGCGCTGGCCGACCTCACGGTGAACAAGTCCGATAGCGGCCCGGTGCTGATCAGTTCCGAAGCCGACCTGCCAAACCACCTGGCCAACGAGCACGCCAAGACCGGCAACGACATCAACGACGACGGTAGCGCTGCCGACGGCAAGCTGGCCACCAGCGACTACGCGCTGTCGCAGGCACTGAATGTGCTCAAGGGCATGGCGCTCCGCCAGCCCGGCGCGGTGCGGCGCTGAAACGCCGCCGCGGTTCACGCCCGCCGGTAAGTGCCGTCAAGGTCGAATCCGGACACCGGCGGGGCGCGCACCTGGAAGTCATCGCGGCCCACACGCAAACGGCCCCTTGCGGGGCCGTTGCTGATCGCGCGATGTAAACAACTCGCTCAGGCGGTGGCGAACAGGCCGCGCATCTTCTTCATCGCGTTCGCTTCCACCTGACGGATGCGCTCGGCCGATACGCCGTACTCATCGGCCAGATCCTGCAGCGTGGCCTTGTTGTCATCGTCCAGCCAGCGGCGCTGAATGATGTCGCGCGAGCGCTTGTCCAGGTGGCTCAACGCATCGGTCAGCGTCTGCATCTGGTTGTCGGCGTAGTCTTCGTCGGACACGTTCTCGTACGGATCGGCACCATCGTCGATCAGGAACGCCGCCGGCGCGGGCTTGGCATCGTCATCGGCATCGGCGGGAGCCTCAAAACCGATGTCGCGACCGGACAGACGCGATTCCATCTCGCGCACCGTCGCTTCGGGCACGCCCAGGTCCAGCGCCACCTTTTTCACTTCCGCGGCATTCATCCAGCCCAGGCGCTTCTTGCTCTTGCGCAGGTTGAAGAACAGCTTGCGCTGCGCCTTGGTGGTGGCGACCTTCACGATGCGCCAGTTCTTGAGGATGAACTCGTGCATCTCGGCACGGATCCAGTGCACCGCAAAGCTGACCAGGCGCACGCCCTGGTCCGGGTCGAAACGCTTGACCGCCTTCATCAGGCCGATGTTGCCTTCCTGGATCAGGTCGGCCAGCTGCAGGCCGTAGCCGTTGTAGCCACGCGCCACATGCACCACGAAGCGAAGGTGCGACATCACCAGCTTCTTCGCCGCGGCCAGGTTGGCGTCTTCGAGGAAATCGCGCGACAGCGCCTGCTCTTCTTCCGAGCTCAGCACCGGGATGCGGTGGACCGCAGAAATATAGGCATCCAGACTGCCCACTACGCTCGGTAGCGGAAAGTTGGCGGTCACCAAGGCTTGAGACATGGGTGGAACCTCCTGAATGACATCAAAGTTTAGCACTCGGGTGGTTGGAGTGCTAAAGCTCCGATTGGTTCAGCCCGGATGCGTTCCGAGCTTTAATGAACCCAATGGTACAGATATAGACAGCCCTTGTCCAGTGGCCTGAAGGCATCGACATGAGGATCGCGCGGCCGCATTCAAGCAGGCGTGAAACCCGGCAACGCCGCGTGCGGCGGCAGCGACCAGTCGATCGGATGCTGCCCATGGGCCTCGAGGTAGCGGTTGGCCGTGGAAAAATGGCCGCAGCCGAGGAAACCGCGGTGGGCCGACAGCGGTGACGGATGTACCGAATTCAGCACGCAGTGCCGGTCCGCATCGATCAGCTGGCCCTTGCGCTGGGCGTACGCACCCCACAGCAGGAATACCAGGCCTTCGCGCTCACGATTGAGTGCCTCGATCGCGGCGTCGGTGAAACCTTCCCAACCCTTGCCCTGATGCGACCCGGCCCGGCCTTCTTCCACCGTCAACACGCTGTTGAGCAGCAATACGCCGCGATCGGCCCATGGCGTGAGGCAGCCATGGTCGGGCCGCGGGATGGCGAGATCGCGTTGGATTTCCTTGAAAATATTGTCCAGCGACGGCGGCACCCGCACGCCGGGGCGCACCGAAAAGCACAGGCCATGGGCCTGGCCGGGACCGTGGTAGGGATCCTGACCGAGGATGACCACGCGCACGGCGTCGAACGGCGTGTGTTCGAACGCAGCGAAGATTTCCGGTCCGGGTGGATAGATGCGTTTGCCCGCCCGCTTCTCCGTGTGCAAAAACGCCGACAGTGCCTGCATCTCCGGGCGCTGCAGATAGTCGCCGATGCGCGCCTTCCACGACGGCTCCAGCCTGACTCTTTCCGGCGTGACCCGCTCGTCGCTCATCGCTTGTCCGCGTGCTCGCGCAAGTGTCGCGCCATGCGCAACTGGAACAGCAGTTTGGTCACCAGCAACCTTTCCTCGACCGGCTTCTCGACCAGGTCGTTGGCGCCTGCCTTGATCAAGGCGGCCTGGTTGGCCGGATTCTCGTCGCCGGTCATCACCAGCACCGGCAACCGGCCCTTGCCGTAGCCGAACTCGCCACGGATATGTTTGAGCAGGTCGCCGCCGGTCAGTTCGCCCTTCAGGCTGACGTCGGTCAAGACCACGTCGGCGCCGACCGAGCCAATCGCGCGATCCGTCTCCAGCAGGGCCAGCGCATCTTCCACGCTGATCACATGGCGCACCGTGAGGCCGATTTTCTCCAGCATGCGGCGGGTCGCCAGGGCGACCACGCGACTGTCCTCGACATACAGCACGGTGCCTTCGGCGGTGGCCTGCGGGCTCACGTAACCCCGGATGAAATCGGCCAGTGCCTGGAAACCCAGCGCCTTGTCGAAATAGTCGGTCACGTGCTCGCCGAGCGATCGTCGGTGCAGCCGGTCGTCGACATCGCCGGACACCACCACGATGGGTACGTAGGTTTGCGGCGCCGACTCCCGCACGAACTTCGCCAGCGCCAGCCCGTCCATGTCGGGCAGGCGCAGTGCGATGGTGATGAAATCGAACACGCCTTCGCCGAGCACCTTCTGTGCATCGGCACCACTGCCGCAGCCGACCACCTCGACGCCGAACAACTCGGCCTGCAGCACGCGGGTGATCAGCTGTCGCACGACGCGCGAACCGTCGACCACCAGTACCCGCGGCGCCTCGGTCAGCAGACGGCTGCTGATATTTGTACTCATTCCTTAACTTACCCACCTTACCCGTGGCGATCCCTGGCCAATGAACCGGCGAACGCAACCCCCTGCATTCGCGTCAACTGGCGATAGTGCACCGGCAGCGGCATGGCCGTTGCGATTCACGTCACCCCATCGAAAGATCACACCGCCTTGCGCAGCTGCCACGCGCTGACCAGCCGCGCGCCCAGCCAACCCAGCGCGGCGGCCGCGAGCGGTACCGCCAGCAACAGCCACAGCGGCAACCCACCCACTTGCAGCTGACCATCATAAGCCCGGCTCAGCTGTGCCACCGGCGCAGCCAGCGCAAATTCGATCACGACCGCGAGCAAAGCCGCAAGAATGCCGCTGAACAGGCCATACCAGATCCCGGCATACAGATACGGCCGGCGCACGAACGCGCTGCTGGCACCGACCAGCAGCAATACGCCGATCTCCTCGCTGCGACTGGCGATATCCACCCGCACCGTGTTGCCGACCACCAGCAGGGCCGCCAGCGCCAGCATCAGCGCCAAAATCAATACCACCCGGTTGCCGACACCGAGCAACGCATCCAGTCGCTGACGCCAACTGCCGCTGTCCTGCACCAGGTCGACGCCACGCAGCTCGCGTGCATCGGCGACCAATTGCACCAGTGCGTCGGCGCTGGCGCCCGCGCGAGGCATCAACTGCAGCACGTAGGGCAAGGGATTGTCGTCCAGCGTGTGCAGGGCACCGGAAAATCCCTGCATCTTGGCCAGTTCGTCCATGCCTTGCTGCGGGGTTTTCACCGTCACCGTGGCTACTTCGGCACGATCGCCCAGTTGCCGGGCCAGCAGTTGCGCCTGTTGCGCCGACTGGCCCGGCTGCAGGAACACGCTGATCGACTGGCTCTGGCCCAGCGCATCGCCGAGCTTCTGCACATTGCCCAGCAACAGGTAAAAGGCCAGCGGCAACGCCAAGGCCAGCCCCATCACCGCGATGGTGAGCAAGGTGCCGAGCGGACGCGAGGCAAGTCGGCGCAGGCTCGACGCCGCGCTCCAGCCATGATGCTCCTGCCAGCTGCCGAAGCGGCTGCCCTGGCTGCGCCCGTTGTGCAACGACGCATCCGGCACCGGCGCGCGGGTGGTTTCCGGGGATGTATTCACAACACCTCCTGCGCCGCCAGGTCGGCGACCAGCCGGCCATGGTCGAGCACGATCACGCGCTTCTTCATGCGCTTGATCAGCGGCAGGTCATGGCTGGCGATCAATACGGTGGTACCGACCTGCTGGAATTCGGCGAACAGGCCCATGATCTCCACCGCCAGTTGCGGATCGAGGTTGCCGGTCGGCTCGTCGGCAATCAGCAAGGTAGGCCGCGCCACGATCGCACGGGCAATGCCGACGCGCTGCTGTTCGCCGGTGGACAGGGTGGCCGGCAGTTGCCGCTCGTAGGCGAGCAGGCCGACTTTTTCCAGCGCGGCACGCACACGCCGCGCGCGCTCGGCGCGGGCAATCCCGCCGATCACAAGCGGCAGCTCGACGTTGGCGAACACGGTGCGTTCCATCAGCAGGCGGTGATCCTGGAACACCATGCCGATCTGCCGGCGCCATTTCGGGATGCCGCTGTGACGGATCTTCGCCAAGCTCCGGCCATCCATGCTGATCAGGCCATGTGACGGGCGCTCGATCAGTCCCAGCAATTTGAGCAAGGTGCTTTTGCCGGCACCGGAATGACCGGTGACGAAGGCCATCTCGCCGGTCGGCACTTCGAATGACAGCTGCGAGAGCGCTTCATGGCCGCCCTCATAGCGTTTGCTGACTTGATCAAACTGGATCACCGAGTGTCCCCGAACCTGCGTGCCGTCCTGCCTGGGCTCAAGGATAAGGGAAGCCGGCACCGAGGTGCGGACTTCCCCTACTCGTCGAGTGCCGCCGGTTCAGGCCGCGGCGATCGGCCTGCTCAACGACCGGTGAACAGCTTCGAGAGCCGGCGGAACAAGCCGGGCTTCTTCGGGTGGGCGTGTTCGCTGGGCTTGCCCGAGGTCACGGCGACTTGCCGCGACGGCCGGTTGTGGCTGCTGCCGGTGGATTCGGCCACGTTGCGATCGCGCGGCGGGCGACGCTCGCCGCGCGGCGCACGGTTGGCATCGGCAGCCACCGTACCTTGACTCTGGTTGTCGGCGATGTCGGCGGGCGCGCCTTCGCGACGGCGATTGCGGCCACCGCGACGACGGCGCGGCTTGCGCGGGCCTTCGGCAGCGGCGCCATCGACGCTCGGCGTCGTGTCGGTCTTGTGCACGGCCACGACGACCGGTGGCTCGGCCGCACCCTCGACAACGGGAGCAACGGCCGCGGCAGGCTTGCGCTCGCGTGGCGGACGCGCCGCGCTGCGCTCGCCACTACGGCTCGAACTGCCGGAACGACGCGGCTTTTCGCCCGGACGCGGCGGCACCACGTCGCCGAAGGCGGCGCTGTCGGCGGCGGCATTGGCCGCGAACTCGGCGTCGACCTCACGCGGCCTGGGCATCACCAGCAGTTCCGGATCCATCTGCGCCACCGGGATGCTCTGGCCGATATAGGTTTCGATATCCGGCAGCGACATCGCATACAGGTCGCAGGCGAAGCTGATCGCGTCGCCTTCCGCGCCCAGACGGGCGGTACGGCCGATGCGGTGCACGTAGTCCTCGGCCTCGTGCGGCAGGTCGTAGTTGAAGACGTGGCTGACCGCGGGAATGTGCAGGCCGCGCGCGGCCACGTCGGTGGCCACCAGGATGTCGAGCTGGCCCTCCTGGAAACGCTGCAGCAGTTTCTGCCGCTTCAGCTGCGGCACGTCGCCGGAGATCGCGCCGACGCGGCAACCATGGCGCTTCACCCGCTCGGTGATGCGCTCGGCGGCGGCCTTGGTGTTGACGAAGATGATGCTGCGGCTCGGCTTGGTGCGATCGAGCAGGTTGAGCAGCAACGGCATCTTCTCTTCCTTGGCCGGGAAGTAGACCAGTTGGCGCACCTTGTCGGCGGTGACGTTGTCGCTCTCCACCACCAGCTTCTCGGCCTCGTGCATGTGCTCGTAGGCCAGCTCCAGCACGCGATGGCTGAGCGTGGCGGAGAACAGCAGCACCTGGCGCTGCTCGCGTGGCGGCAGGCGACGGAAGATGAAGCGCACGTCCTTGATGAAACCGAGGTCGAACATGCGATCGGCTTCGTCGATCACCATCACTTCGACGCTGTTGAGGCTGAACACGCCCTGCTTGTGATAATCGAGCATGCGACCGGGGGTGGCGATGATGATGTCGCAGCCATCCTTCAATTGCTGACGCTGCTTGTCGTAGTCGACGCCGCCGTAGATCAGCGCCACGCGCAGGCCGGTGTGGCGGCCGATCGCCTTGGCATCCTTTTCGATCTGGATGGCCAGCTCGCGGGTCGGCGCGATGATCAGGGCGCGCGGGTCGCTGTCCTTGCGGTCGGCGACGGCCGGCGTGGTCAGCAGGCGATTCATCAGCGCGACCAGGAAGGCACAGGTCTTGCCGGTGCCGGTCTGTGCCTGGCCAGCGACGTCGCGACCGCCCAATGCCAGCGGCAGGGTCATTTCCTGGATCGGCGTGCAGCGGGTGAAGCCGCTGTCGTCCAGGCCCTGCTGCAGCAGCGGCTGCAAATCGAAATTGGCGAAAAAGGTATCGGTGAGTACGGTTTGTGACATATGCGGATGGGTAACCTTGGCCTGACGGCGGCGTGATGCGCTGCACCCGCTTCAGGCGCCGGATGCCGGCGCGAAAGCGGTGCAGGACGGGTGCGCGATGCGCAGCGAAGCGGCTCAATGTCAGGGTCAACAAGATCGCGCCGCGGCTGGCGACGCCGTGTTTGCCGGCGGTCTGACGGGCGACTGTGCAAGCCGCCCTTGAATCGTGCCCGGAGTTGCGCTGGAATGAAGACTTGCCGCCATGGCACCGCCTGATTCCAGCCCAAACCCGCGCTTCATGGGCGCCTGAGTGTAGCTGATGACGGCGCTGGCGTCTGTCTGGCCGCCATCTCCTTGTTTTTTGCCTTTGCCTCCCCATTTTTCATTCCACGCGTTTTTGCCCCAGCCACGGAGATCCCCGGTGAGCGACCTGATTACCCATGTGAACGACGATGCCTTCGAGCAGCAGGTGCTGAAGTCCGATACCCCGGTGTTGCTGGATTTCTGGGCGGAATGGTGCGGTCCATGCAAGGCGATCGCGCCGATGCTGGACGAGTTGGCCAAGCAGTACGAAGGCAAGTTGCGCATCGTCAAGGTCAACATCGACCAGAACCAGCAGACCCCGCGAACCTATGGCGTGCGCGGCATCCCGACCCTGATGGTGTTCAAGAACGGCAAGGTCGAGGCGACCCAGATCGGTGCCGTCAGCAAGGGTCAGCTGACCCAGATGATCGACAAGGCCCTCTGATCCACCGTTGCAAACCCGCGACGCGGAGCCGGCTCGGCTGAGTACGGCCGGCTCACAAGGCTTTACGCCAGTACGCCGCGGGTGCTAGATTCAGTGCGTCCGTCGGGACAGTTCTGTCCCCTTGCGCCTTCCGCGCGACGCACACCCTCCCTCCTGTAATTCAACGGCGCCCTGCGAGGATTGCCCGTGTCCGATACCGATAACAAAATTCCGAACGACGCCAAGAGCGCCGATACCAAGCCTGTTGCCGAAGCGAAATCCGAGCCGCGCCCGCGCGCTCCGCGTCGTACGGCAGCTGCCATCGCCGCGGCCAATGCCGAAAAAGCGGCGAACGTCGAAAGGACGGTGCCGGCCGACAAGCCCGCTGCCCCGACACCCCCGGCGCCAGCCCCCGCGCCGGTCCAGGCCAGTTTGCCGGTGACCCCGGCCGCCCAGCGCGAACCATCGCCACCGCGCGCCGCGCAGGAGCCACGTGAATCCGGCACCCAGCCCGCGCAGAGTCAGGACCCGTCGCCGAGCTCGAGCCCGAACCAGGGCCAGCCGAACCAGGCCCAGGCACAAGGTCAGAATCCGAACCAGGGGCAGAATCAGAACAACGGCGGTCGCGAAGGCCGTGATGGCCGCGGTCGCCGTCGCCGCAACGAGCGCGGCGGCAACCCGAACCCGCAGCAGCAGGGTCGCCCGCAGAACCATCCACGGCCCAACCCGAACGGCCTGCCGATGGACGACGACAACGCCGATCCGGGCAGCGATACCCGCCTGATCAACCTCACCGAACTGAAGCGCAAGAACGCGATCCAGCTGCTGGAATTCGCCGAGTCGCTGGGCGTGCACGAAGGTGTCGCCCGCGCGCGCAAGCAGGACGTGATCTTCAACGTGCTCAAGGCGCACGCACGCTCCGGCGGCGGCATCTGGGCCGAAGGCGTGCTGGAAATCCTGCAGGACGGCTTCGGCTTCCTGCGCTCGGCCGACGAGTCGTACCTCGCCGGCCCGGACGACATCTATGTGTCGCCCAGCCAGATCCGCCGCTTCAACCTGCGCACCGGCGATTACATCACCGGTCGCGTGCGTCACCCGAAGGAAGGCGAGCGCTACTTCGCGATGCTGCGCGTCGACGACATCAACGGCGATCCGCCGGAAGCGTCGAAGAACAAGATGCTGTTCGAGAACCTCACCCCGCTGTTTCCGCGCAAGGCCTTCAAGCTGGAGCGCGGCAACGGTTCCAGCGAGGACATCACCGGCCGCATCCTCGATCTGATCGCACCGATCGGCAAGGGCCAGCGCGGCCTGATCGTCTCCCAGCCGAAATCCGGCAAGACGATGATGCTGCAGAACATCGCCCAGGCCATCCAGTACAACCATCCCGAAGCGCACCTGATCATGCTGCTGATCGACGAGCGCCCGGAGGAAGTCACCGAAATCGCACGCACCGTGCGCGCCGAAGTGATCAGCTCCACCTTCGACGAACCGGCC
Source organism: Rhodanobacter sp. Col0626 (assembly GCF_049994385.1). Classification (GTDB taxonomy): domain Bacteria; phylum Pseudomonadota; class Gammaproteobacteria; order Xanthomonadales; family Rhodanobacteraceae; genus Rhodanobacter. The sequence goes on along the minus strand of NZ_CP188260.1, from coordinate 543,155 downwards.
GTGCGCCACGTGCAGGTCGCCGAAATGGTGATCGAGCGTGCCAAGCGCCTGGTCGAGCACAAGAAGGACGTGATCATCCTGCTCGACTCGATCACCCGCCTGGCGCGTGCCTACAACACCGTGATCCCGAGCTCCGGCAAGGTGCTCACCGGCGGTGTGGATGCGAACGCACTGCAGCGGCCGAAGCGGTTCTTCGGCGCTGCCCGCAACGTCGAGGAAGGCGGCAGCCTCACCATCATCGCCACCGCGCTGACCGAGACCGGCAGCAAGATGGACGAGGTGATCTACGAGGAATTCAAGGGCACCGGCAACATGGAAGTGCACCTGAGCCGTCGCATCTCCGAGAAACGCGTCTACCCGGCGATCGACATCAACCGTTCCGGCACCCGCCGCGAAGACCTGCTGATCGAGCCGGACATGCTGGCCAAGATCTGGATCCTGCGCAAACTCCTGCATCCGATGGATGAGTTGTCGGCCATGGAGTTCATGCTCGACAAGATGAAGAACACCAAGTCCAACGACGAGTTCTTCAATTCGATGAAGCGCTGATCCGCGCAAGCGGAAAAGCAAGGAGAGAGGCCGGCCATTGCCGGCCTCTTTCCGTTTGGGACGGTGCGTTTCACGGTGCCTCGGGTTTGTCCTAGATAGCCCTTGCGCCACCGGGCCCATAGGCTCGAATCATCTATCCATCGATGAGGAGCACGCCCATGGGTGTCAACGGCGTCGGCTTTAACAACAATCCGTTGTTCTACGGAAACGGTCCGCAGGGCTCGAAGCAGCACGTCGCCACCGCTGGCGAAACCCTGGACAGCATCGCCAAGGATTACGGCGTTACGTCCAAGGCCCTGTATGAGGCCAACCCGCAGATCCATCCGCCGGTGCTGTTCCAGGCTGGCATGCGCCTGACCATCCCCGAGCCCACGCCCGAGACGAGCAGCGGCGACGCAGGAACGACTTCGGTCACCGGCAAAGGTCCGGTGAGCGAGACCAAGACCGGCACCGAGGCCAATGGCACCTCCAGCACCACGGAGGCCAACGCCAAGATCGGAAGCGATGGCAGCACCGAGGTAGGTGGTTCGCACAAGAACGAAACCACCACCACCGACGCCAATGGCAACAAGACCACCCAGGGCCAGACCCGCTCGGGCAGCATCGGTGTCGATCCTGACAAGGGCACGGTCTCGGTGTCCGGCGGCACCGGGTTCAGCAAGGAGGTGAAGAACTCCAAGGGCGTGGGTGTCAGCTTCGGCATCGATGCCAACGCCACCGTTGTCGTGGGCCAGAAGACCGACAAGGGCGTCACCACCTACAGCGCATCCACCGATGCGTCGATCTCGCTCAAGGCGGGCGTCAGCAGCAAACAGGCCGGCCTGGAAGTCGGCCATACCGACGGCATCAAGGCTTCCTATGAAGTGGCGATGCCGGAAGACGCCGCCAAGAAAACCAACCTGGCCACCGTCAATCCGTTCGACCCGAACTCGATGCCGACCGGCACCGTGATCAAGATCGATGGCTCCCACTACACCACCAACGAATTCAAGGCCACCTTCAAGAACCTGGCGGCAGCCACCAAGATCACCGACGAGAAAGGCACCAGCCTGCTGGTCGAGAAGACCGGCGACAACACCGTCAAGGTCACCGCCGGCCCCACCGCGGCGATCCAGGCCTACAACGGCGTCGGCGTGGACTTTGGTGTCGCCAGCGCCATGCTCAGCCGTGACGACAAGCTCAGCAGCGCCACCCTGAAGACCGCCGAATTCGACCTGTCGACCCCCGAAGGCAAGGCCTCGTACAACGACTTCGTCGCCAACGGCAACCTGCCCACCGACAACGGCACCGGCGTCTCGGGCGTCCAGACGATCGAGAAGCTCGACTACTCCTCGCAGGCCAAGCTCGACGCCAAGCTGGGCCCGATCGGGTTCAGCATCGATGGCGCCAAGAACACCGGCAACTCCGTGGTCACCACCGAGCCCGACGGCAGCATCACCCGCACCGTGCAGTTGCAATACAGCGGCAACGTGCCGATGACCCTCAGCCAGAAGTTCGACGCCAACGGCAACGAACAGATGGATCAGCGCACCTACGCCTACACCATCAAGGCCGACGACAACACCGCGCAGATGATCAACGTCGCCCAGACCGGCAATATGGACAGCGCCAAGAATGGCCCGGTCAAAGCCGGCCAGAACGTCACGATCACCTACACCGAAGCTCAAATGAAAGAGCTCATGGGTGACGCGCAAAAAGCCCTGGACGCCTCCGGCGGCATGAACTCCAACTTGCGCATCCTGACCCAGGATTACGATGGCAACGCCGTCAGCCCGTTCGATTTTGCCTTGGGGCTGGGCCGCAACCTCGGCGGTTCGGATTACGGCAGTGCCGAACGCCTGTTCACCATCGCCACCGGCGCCGACGGCGACCTCAGGAATGGCATCGTGAAGCTGCCGGGGACGGTTACCACGCAGGGCTGAGCCAGATGGGATGTACGGTGCGAAAGGCCGGCATGCCGGCCTTTCGCTTGTCCGCGGGACGCATTCGCCGGCATCATCAGCCAGGGCTGCGCGGCGCAATTTCCAGCGCCCCCTTTTCGCCGCCCGACGTCGCCCCCATAGTGACCACCTCCCCACCGAGGTAAGTGCCCGTGTCCATACCCAGTGCCGTCAAGAGCACCCCGATTGCGGGCCGCCAGCAACTCACCGATTACCTTGCCGCCGGCGAAAAGCCGCGCGAGGCATGGCGCATCGGCACCGAGCACGAAAAGTTCGGCTTCCGCACCGACGACCTGCGCCCACCGACGTTCGAGGGTGACCGCGGCATCAAGCTGCTGCTGGAGACGCTGGCTACCCGCTACGGTTGGGACGTGGCACGCGAAGGGGAAAACCCGGTCGCGTTGTCGCGCGACAAGGCCTCGATCACGCTGGAGCCGGCCGGCCAGCTGGAGCTGTCCGGCGCGCCGCTGGAAACCATCCACCAGACCTGCTGCGAAGTGAACTCGCACCTGGAGGAAGTGCGCTCGGTCGCCGACGGCATGGGGCTGGGTTTCCTCGGCATGGGGTTCCAGCCGAAGTGGCGTCGCGACGAGATGCCGTGGATGCCCAAGGGCCGCTACAAGATCATGCGCGAATACATGCCCAAGGTCGGCTCGCTCGGCCTGGACATGATGACGCGCACCTGCACCGTGCAGGTGAACCTGGACTTCTCGTCCGAAATGGACATGATCAAGAAGTTCCGCACCAGCCTGGCGCTGCAGCCGATCGCCACCGCGCTGTTCGCCGATTCGCCGTTCACCGAAGGACGTCCAAACGGCTATCTGTCGTATCGCTCGCACATCTGGACCGATACCGATCGCGACCGCACTGGCATGCTCGATTTCGTCTTCACCGACGGCTTCGGTTACGAGCGCTACGTCGACTACATCCTCGACGTGCCGATGTACTTCAGCTTCCAGGACGGCAAATACATCGACCTGGCCGGACAGGATTTCAAGAAATTCATGGCCGGCGAGCTGTCTTTGCTGCCTGGCACCCACGCCACCATGAAGGACTTCGCCGACCACCTCACCACCGCCTTTCCCGAGGTGCGCCTCAAGCAGTACCTGGAAATGCGCGGCGCCGACGGCGGCCCGTGGAACCGGCTATGCGCCTTGCCCGCGTTCTGGGTCGGCCTGCTGTACGACGACGAGGCACTGGATGCGGCATGGGATCTGGTCAAGGATTTCAGCCGCGAGGAACGCCACGCCCTGCGCGATGGCGTGCCCATGCACGCACTGAAGCTGCCGTTCCGCGGCGGCACGGTGCGCGATCTTGCCGAGGAAGCGCTGAAGATCGCCGGCCATGGCCTCAAACGCCGCGCCCGCCTCAACAAGAATGGCGCCGACGAAAGCATCTTCCTCGAGCCGATGATCGAGATCGTGCAGGCCAACCAGACCCCAGCCGAACGCAAGCTGGAACTGTTTCATGGTGCGTGGAACGGCAGCGTCGATCCGGCATTCCGCGAATTCGCATACTGAGCGACTGCGCATCCGCCGGAGGCAACTCAGCGGCGAACGTGTCGCCTCCGGGCCGGCACGACATCCATCGACGCTGCAGCCAGCAATCCCAGCAGGTCGTGCCGAACGATCGAAGCCAGCCGCACCACGGCGGGCGCCGGTTCGGACTCGGCACGGTGCAGCGCCAGGCCCAGCGTGCCCGGTACCGGCAAATTCGCTGACACCGCATCCAGCGGCCGTACGCCGGCCGGCAAGCCGAGCGGCGTACGCAGCGTGAGACCCAGGCCGGCGGCGACGGCCGCCCAGACACCGGCCAGACTCGCGCTGGTAAACACGATTCGCCAGGAAATGCCGGCACGATCCAGCGCGTCGATCGCCGCGCTGCGCAGCAGGCATGGCGACTCCAGCATCACCAGCGGCAAAGGTTCGCCGTCGGCACGTGGCCAGCACAAGCGATCCTGCGCCGCACCGATCCAGCACATCTTCACCGTGCCAAGGTGCTCGGCATGCGCCGAAGACACGCCAGCCTCCCAGGCCAGTGCCAGATCGAGCCGGTTCGCGCCGACCCGCTCCAGCAATTCCGCATTGCGTGCAATGCGTGCCTCGATGCGTACCTTCGGGTGGGCGCGGACGAAACGTCCAAGCACTTCGGGCAGCAGGGTCTCGCCGAAATCCTCTTGCAGGCCCAGCCGGATCCCACCTTCCAGTTCACCGCCGCGCAGCGCGGTGGCCGCCTCGTCGTTGAGCTCCAGCAGGCGCCTCGCATAACCCAGCATCACCTCGCCGGCATCGGTCAGGGCCATGCCGCGACCGGCCCGGCGCAACAGCGGCGTACCGGCTTGCTCCTCCAGCTTTTTCAGCTGCGCGCTGACCGCCGAAGTCGAGCGGTCGAGCCGGTCGGCCGCTTTGGCGAAACTGCCCAGTTCGACCCCCGTGACGAAGCTGCGCAGGTTGTCGAGATCGAAACTGATGCGGCGCATGTTAATCGTCCTGTTTTTTGGGACCTATCTTTCGATATTTCCCGATTTTCGGCATGAGCTTGGCGCGCTACGGTAGCTTCCGTCAACACCATCGCGCTACGGAGCACCGCATGAATGCCATACCTGACATCGACCGGCAGAGCATGGCCGACATCGCTCCGAAACTCGCCGAACTCACCGACCAGGTACTGTTCGGCGACGTCTGGCGACGACCGCAGCTGTCGCCGCGTGAGCGCAGCCTTGCCACCGTGGCCGCGCTGGTGGCACTGAACCGTGGCGAACAGTTGCCGTTCCACCTGCGCCGCGCCCGCGACAACGGGATCAGTCGCGACGAACTGGCCGAGCTGGTCACCCATCTCGCGTTCTACGCCGGCTGGCCCTGCGCCGCCTCGGCGGTATCGGCGCTGCGCGCGCTCGACGAGGCGGTTGCGCCATGATCGCGATGCAATACGGCTTCACCCTGCCGGCCGACTACGACATGACGATCATCCGTAACCGCATCGCGGAAAAAGGCCACTTGCTGGACGACTTCCCGCACCTGCGTTTCAAGGCGTATCTGTATGCCGATCGCCATGACACACGACTGCCCGGCCGCGAGAATCTCTACGCACCGTTCTATCTATGGCGCGACGGCGAAGGCATGAATGAGTTCCTCGGCGGTGCCGGTTTTGCTGCGCTCACGCAGTCGTTCGGCTGGCCGTCGATACGCACCTGGTCGGTATGGCAGGCGGAACTGGCGGCGGATCTTTCCGCGGCAACCTGTGCCACACGCGACATCATTGCGCTGCCACCCTATAGCACACTGGATGCCTGCCGCCGCGCGGAAGCTGCCGCCGCACACGACGATATGGATCGTGGCGCGCTCGCCGCAGTCAGCGCCTTCGAACCGACCGGCTGGACCCTGCTGCGCTTTCGCCTCTGGCCCAAACCCCGCGCCGACTTCGCCCATGGAGATCGCCAGGCCTACAGCGTCGGCCACGTCTCGCAACCCGGCGCTGTGCGCTGAACCACCATCCAACCAAGGAGAAACCCATGCCCCTCGTTCGTATCGCCCTGCGCCGCGGCAAGTCGCCCGCCCAGCTCGCCGCCTTGCGCAACGGCGTGTACCAGGCCATGCGCGAAACCTTCAACGTACCGGAAAACGACCGCTTCATCCTGGTCAGCCAGCACGACGCCGACGAATTCGATTGCGACCCGAACTATCTCGGCATCGCCCGCAGCGACGATCTGGTGATCGTGCAGATCACCTGCAACAGCGGTCGCACGGTGGAACAGAAACAGGCGCTATACCGAAGCATGGCGGAGAAACTCTCCGCCGACCCGGGACTGCGTCCCGAAGACCTGTTCATCAACCTGGTCGAGGTGACGAAGGAGAACTGGTCATTCGGCAACGGAATCGCACAGTACGCCTGAGCTTCGCTCCCGGCGAAAAGGTCCACTCAGGACGACGTCGTTTCCACGATTGACCAGGCGACCGATTCGCCCGCCCGCATCGGTTTGCAGGTGGATCCGGCCAGCGGATAGGCATCCGGAACGATCCACGACGTGCGCTCGATCGCGATGCGATCCGTGTTGCGCGGCAAGCGGTAAAAGTCCGGACCGTGGAAGCTGGCGAACGCTTCGAGCCGATCCAGCCGACCCGCCTGATCGAACGCCTCCGCATACAGCTCCAGCGCCGCATGGGCGGTGTAGAGACCCGCGCAGCCGCAGTCCGTTTCCTTCGCTTCACGCGGATGCGGTGCGCTGTCCGTGCCCAGGAAAAAGTGTGGATTGCCGCTGATGGCTGCCTGCAGCAGCGCCGCGCGATGCGTCTCGCGCTTGAGGATCGGCGCGCAGTAGTTGTGCGGGCGAATGCCGCCCTCGAACAGCGCATTGCGGTTGAGCAGCAGGTGATGTGCGGTGATGGTGGCGCCGACATGGGCCGGCGCGCTACTGACGAAATCGACCGCGTCGCGCGTGGTGATGTGTTCCAGCACCATGCGCAGGGCCGGGAAGCGCGCTTGCAACGGCAGCAGGTGGCGCTCGATGAAAACCCGCTCGCGATCGAAGATGTCGATGTCCGGATCGGTGACCTCGCCATGCAGCAGCAAGGGCAGCTCGTGCTTCTCCATCGCCTCGATCACGCGATAAACCCCCGACAGCTCGCGCACGCCGGAATCGGAATTGGTGGTGGCGCCGGCCGGGTAATACTTCACCGCGAACACGCTGTCGCTGGCCTTGGCGCGGGCGATCTCCTCGACCGGCGTGTTCTCGGTGAGGTACAGCGTCATCAGCGGCTGGAAGCGCATGCCCGCCGGCAGGCTTGCAAGAATCCGCTGACGATAATCTTCGGCCTGCGCAACTGTCGTGACCGGCGGCTTCAAGTTCGGCATCACGATGGCGCGTGCGAATCGCTGCGCGGTATGGGCGATGACCGAGGCCAGCGCATCGCCGTCGCGAAGATGCAGATGCCAGTCGTCGGGACGGATGATTTCTAGGCGCGTGGGGGACATGGATGGTGGACTCGAATTGCGATCTGAGATGGCAATGGTATCGCGCGGGCACGCATCGGTTGTTCCCCCGTAATGGTTTGCCTTCAAGAGCAAGAGCTTTCGTCGTCCTAATGGAGGGCGAGGCCCTTTCTCTAGAGGGTCCCCAGTAGAGCAACGCGCATCCTGCGCGTACTTTTCATAAGAGTCAGATCAAAAGCGGACAGTAAATCTACGCGCGATGCCGCGCTCTCGTCTTTTGCTTTTGCTTTTGCTTTTGCCTCTCAGCTTTCCACCGAGTGCGGGCCACGATGGCCCGCTGCTCTACCCGGGGCCCCTGTGCGGCGGTGAGTCGGAGTCGACAGGCCGCGCAGCGGGCATCGACAAGGATGTCGATGCCTTTTCGCCCGGACAGGAGTCCGGTCGAAAAGCCCGACCCCGGCTCACGGACTTGCCGGGCAGGATGCCCGGCAAGCGCCAAAACGGGGTGGCCTTTCTCTTTGGTTATCTTTCTCTTTGGCCACGCAAAGAGAAAGTAACTCGGCTGCCGCAGGCAGACGAAAGCTCTTGCTTACACGAAGCACCATGACACGCTATGGCAACTGACCCGATATCCATTCGGTGGAGCTTCCCCAGAAATCTATACCTGGGACGGCTGGTGTCTGACCACGACCGCCTTTGCCACTGTTCAAACGAAACACCTCATCGGCTGCGACACCAAGCAATGCCCGCGTAAGTATTTCGAAATAGCGTACGTCGTTGACCAACATGTGCTCGAAGTATTCACATACTTTCTTGTGGTCACCAATATCTTCCAGACCCTCAATATCTCCCGTGAGAAGCATCGCGTCATCCAGGTCGTCGTAGCATCCCGTTGTCGCGAAGTGGCGATACCTTTCGGGTGCAAATTCGCGCCATTGCCTTGTATGGTTTACGCCGCTCCGGTCGGGAGCCGATCCCACGTGCGACCCTGTCACTTTGATCCGATGCTTGCGAAGGCGCGTGTCTATTCCCTCAGGAACTCGTGACCGCGCAGCGATGCCAACGTAAAGAGCAGGGCTTGGCACCGTGAAACCGAGCACGTAGATCCCGTATTGCCTTTCCAGGCCGACTGCCGAATTTTTCTGCAGCGCAGCCGTCTGACATCCAAACGATGCCGGCGCACGGGCTGGTGTCCAGCCGGCGGTCTTCAGCTTCCTGTAATCACCATCCTGCCAATGCGTCCTATCGGCAGGAACGTGATAGAACTTGTTGAGCGAAGCCGGATGGGAAAGCCGAAGAATCGTACTCATGCATCACTCATATCGATGGCGTCGCGACGTGTCGCACCCCAAGGCGAAGATGGCACCTCATTCCTCTCGCAACCAACGCGCCGCATCAATCGCGTAATAAGTAAGAATCGCATCCGCTCCCGCCCGCTTGAACGCCGTGAGCGATTCCAGCACCACCGCTTTCTCGTCCAGCCATCCATTCTGCGAGGCGGCTTTCAGCATCGCGTACTCGCCGCTGACCTGATAGACGAAGGTAGGCACGCCGAACGTGTCCTTCACCCGCCGCAACACGTCGAGGTACGGCATGCCCGGCTTCACCATCACCGCGTCGGCGCCTTCGGCAATGTCGAGCTCGACTTCGTGCAGGGCTTCGTCGCTGTTGCCGACGTCCATCTGGTAGGTGTGCTTGTTGCCCTTGCCGAGGTTGGCCGAGGAGCCGACCGCGTCGCGGAATGGCCCGTAGAACGCGGAGGCGTATTTCGCCGAGTAGGCGAGGATGCGGGTGTGGATGTGGCCGGCCTCTTCCAGCGCGTCGCGGATTGAACCGATGCGTCCATCCATCATGTCCGAAGGGGCCACGAAATCCATGCCAGCATCGGCCTGCGCCAGCGACATCTTGATCAGCGCCTCGACGGTGGGCTCGTTCATCACGTAGCCGCTGTCGTCGATCAGGCCGTCCTGGCCGTGGGTGGTGTAGGGGTCGAGCGCCACGTCACCGATCAGGCCCAGCTCGGGGTGCTTCGCCTTCAATGCGCGGGTGGCGCGCTGCATCAGGCCGTCGGGATTCCACGCTTCGGCGGCGTCCTCACTCTTCACCGACGAACCCGGCGACGGAAACAGCGCCAGCGCGGGAATGCCGAGTTTCACGCATTCGCCGGCCAGCTTCAGCAGCTCATCGATCGACAGCCGATCCACGCCCGGCATCGACGGCACCGCTTCGCGCCGGCCTTCACCCTCGATCACGAATGCCACCATGATGAGGTCGCTGGACAGCAGGGTGTGCTCGCGCATCAGCGCACGGGAGAAGGCATCGCGACGCATGCGGCGCATGCGGATGGCGGGGAAGCTCATGGCGGGGTCTCGTGGGCAATATCGGGATATTTTACGCCGCTGCGCGACGCTCCCGTCGCCGACGGACACTTTGCCACGGCCTGCGTGCCGACCGGTTGCCCGGGTCATCGCACATTCTGCGCCGTACGGTCAGCAAAAGACTGGACTAACCGGCGTGACGTCGGCAGGCTTGGCGTTCCACGCCGTCAGGAAGTTTCATGAGCCAGTCCCGCAGTGCTCCCACCTTGCTCGTTGATCTCGGTGGCACCAATGTCCGTTTCGGAGTGGCCGATCCATCGCGTGACAGAGCGCTGATCAACGACAGCATCCGTCGTTACCGCGTAGCCGAACACGACTCGCTGGTCTCGACCGCAAGGCAATACCTGGATGACACCGGGCTGACAGTACACCGCGCCATCGTGGCCGCTGCCGGCCGCATCGTCGACGGCGAGACGGTCAAGGTCACCAACAATCCTTGGGCGATTTCGGCCCACCAGACGGCCAGCGCGCTGGGTCTGGAGTATGTGCACCTGGTCAACGATTTCGCGGCGCAGAGCATGGCGGTCACCCTGTTGCGGGGCGACGACCTGGTCGACGTGGGCACGGTGGCGCGGCCGGTGATCGGTGCCGAGGACGAGCAGACGTTCGCGATCGTCGGGCCCGGTACCGGCCTTGGCGTCGGCGGCCTGCTGGTGCGCGGCGGCCACTGCAGCGTGCTGCAGACCGAAGGTGGCCACGCCGGCTTCGCCGCGCACACGCCGGAGGACATCGCGATCCTCGATTACCTCAACCACAAATACGGCCGCGTCTCCAACGAGCGGCTGATCTGCGGCCAGGGCCTGGTGAACCTCTACGACGCGATCTGCCACATCGTCGGCGCCAAGCCCGACGACCTCAAGCCCGAGGACATCACCGCGCGTGCCAAGGACGACGGTTGTCCCCTGTGCACGCGCACCGTGGAAACGTTCGCCGGCATCTTCGGCAGTGTCGCCGGCGATCTCGTGCTCACGCTGGGCGCCTGGGATGGCGTCTACCTTACCGGCGGCCTGATTCCGATCCTGTTGCCATGGCTGGAGCGTGGTGGATTCCGCGAGCGGTTCGAAGCCAAGGGCCGCTTTCGCGACATCATGGAAAAAGTACCGACCCAAGCGATCATGAATCCCGAGCCGGGCCTGCTCGGTGCCGCAGCGCTGGCCATACTGGAGTCCGGACGGCCGTTGCTGTCGCGCGGCTGATACGGCGCGTCAGAACTACACCGATTTCCCACGGAGAACCGCCATGCCCCGCCGCGATACCGCCTTTCTGTTCGACCTCGATGGCACCCTGATCGACAGCGTCTACCAGCATGTGCTGGCGTGGAAGGAGGCGCTGGACAAGGAGGGTGTGGAACTGTCGGTATGGCGCATCCATCGCAAGATCGGCATGAGCGGAGGACTGTTCACCAACATCCTGTTGCGCGAAACCGGCCTGGAGATCACTGAAGATCGACTGGAGCGACTGCGCCACTGGCATGCGGAGGCATTCAACCGGCAGCACACGCAAGGGTCGGTCCGCCCGCTGCCAGGCGCGCGCGAATTGCTGGCGTATCTCACCGAACAACAGATCCCATGGGCGATCGCCACCAGTGGACGGATGGAGACTGCCGCGCACAACCTGGAAGCGCTCGGCGTCGATCCGTCGAAGGTGCCGGTGGTGACACGCGATCAAGTGCGCCACGCCAAACCCGACCCGGACCTGTTCCTCGAAGCGGCCGCGCGGCTGGGCGTGGATATCCACCAGTCGCTGGTGATCGGCGACAGCGTGTGGGACATGCTCGCCGCCCAACGTGCCCGTGCACTCGGCGTCGGCGTGCTCTCCGGCGGCTACGGCCATGCGGAACTGCAGCAATCCGGCGCGTTCCGCGTGTATGACGACCCGGCGGATCTGCTGCGTCATATCGACGAGGTCGCGGCACGCGATTGAATGAGTTTTTTGCACGTGGCTAACGCCTTCACTACAAGCGCCGACGTCGCACGGCACAGGTCATGAAGGGTTAACCACCGGCAGGAGTGCAGGGGGTAGGCTCATGACCTATCGCCTACGGAATTCGCCATGCGTCGACTCGTTGCCAGCCTTCCCCTCGCCCTGCTGCTCGCCGCGTGCTCACCCACGCCGACACCTGCTCCTGCGGGAACCGCGCAGACCGCGCCGGCCAACGCCACCCTGGGTTCGACCGAGTGGTATGCCTGGGTTGATCGCACGCTGGGCATCGCAGACACCGATGGTCACGGCCCGGACCGCGGTTCGGCGCAATGGAACCAGGCGGTGCAGCGCAAGCTTGGCCAGGAAGCCCCGCAATCGCAACCCGGCTCGCCGGAATGGCAGCAATCGGTCGATGCGCTGCTGCGCACGCGTGCTGCGCCTTCATCCTGAGATGAGCCTGCTGCCGCCGGCAGTGGATCAGACCGGTGGCAGGGCTGGCGCCAGCAGCGTATCCAGATCGACCTGATCGAAACTGAGTTTCTCGCGCGTACCACCGCCTTCGAGCACGGCGGCCGCGAGTTCGGCCTTGCGCTCCTTCAGCTCCTCGATGCGTTCTTCCACCGTGCCGGACGTGATCAGGCGGAACACGAACACCGGCTTGTCCTGGCCGATGCGGTGCGCCCGGTCGCTGGCCTGCGCCTCGGCGGCGGGGTTCCACCACGGGTCGTAGTGGATCACGGTGTCGGCGGCGGTGAGGTTGAGGCCCACGCCGCCCGCCTTGAGCGACAGCAGGAACAACGGCACCTCGCCGTTCTGGAAACGCTGCACCGGTTCGGCGCGGTCGCGGGTATCGCCGGTGAGGGTCACGTAGCGGATGCGGCGGCGGTCGAGCTCGGCGGCGATCAGTTTCAACATGCCGGTGAACTGCGAGAACAGCAGCACCTTGCGGCCTTCGTCGAGCAGCGCCGGCAGCATGTCCATCAGCAGTTCGAACTTGGCTGATTCGTGCACGCCGCGCGCCGCTTCCAGTTTCACCAGGCGCGGATCGCAGCAGACCTGGCGCAGCTTCAGCAGCGCATCGAGCACCACGATGCCGGAGTGGGCGATGCCGCGCTGCGCGATCACCTCGCGCAATTCCTCGGCCAGTGACAGGCGCAGGCCTTCGTAGAGTTCGCGCTGGCGACCTTCCAGCACCACCCGGCGGGTGATCTCGGTCTTCGGCGGCAGCTCTTTCGCCACTTGGGCCTTGGTCCGGCGCAGGATGAATGGCGCCAGACGCAGGTTCAGCCGTTGCTGGCATTCCTCGTCGTGCTGCTTCTCGATCGGCAGGCGGTAGTAACGGCGGAACGCGCCCTCGTCGCCGAGCAGGCCGGGCACGGCCAGGTCGATCTGCGACCACAACTCGCCGAGGTGGTTTTCCAGCGGCGTGCCGGTGAGGCAGACGTAACGTGGCGTGCGCAGGCTGAGCAGTGCGCGGCGCGCCTGCGTGCGCGGGTTCTTCACCTGCTGTGCCTCGTCCAGCACGATCAACGCGAACGGCTGCTTGCGCAATGCGACCACGTCTCGCGGCAGCAGGGCGTAACTGGTCAGCACGATGTCCTGCGCACCGAGCTGGGCGAATTCTTCGGCGCGCTGCGGGCCGTGCAGGGTCAGCACCTGCAGCATCGGCGCGAAGCGAACGATCTCAGACTGCCAGTTCGGGATCAGGCTGGTGGGCACCACGATCAGCGCGGGCTGAGTCAGGGCGCCGTTCTGTTTCAGCGAAAGCAGGTGGGTGATCAGTTGCAGCGTCTTGCCCAGGCCCATGTCGTCGGCGAGCACGCCGCCAACGCCGGCTTCGGCCAGAGCGTTCAGCCAGCGCAGGCCCTCGCGCTGGTACGGCCGCATCTCGACCGTGAGCCCTTCGGGTACTGCATCGCTGGCGCGTTCAGCCGCGTCGCGCAGGCGTGCGGCAAAACCGAGCAGCGGCTCGGCGGCTTCCAGTGTGCTGCCGCCGGGCATCGCGGCGACCAGTTCTTCCAGGCGACCGGCCTGCACTCGTGGCAGGTGCAGCTTTTTGCGCGGTTTCTCCAGGTATTCGGCCAGCGGCGCCAGCAGCCCGCGCAACTCCTTCAGGCGCACGGGTACACGGCGCCGCGCATCGACCGGCGCGTACCACACCGCGTCTTCGGGCTCGTTCGGCGCCGGGCTGAGGTTCAACTGATGCTCGGCCAAAGCCTGCGCCACGGCGGGCAGCAGGTTGTGGCGCTGGCCGTCCAGCTCGATGCCGATCTCCAGGTCGAACGCGTGGTCGTCGTTGTCTTCCACCGCCTGCCCGTACCAATGCACCGGACCTTCCAGCACCTCGAACGGGAAACTCGGCGCGTATTCGACCTGGAAGTTTTCCGTTTCGAGCTTGGGTCGCAGGGCCAGCCAGCGTGCCGGCGTGTTCACCTCCAGCGCGCCGGCGTAACCGGTGCCGGGAAACAGCCACGCGTCATCGGGCAAGGTGTCGGCCACATCCCACGGCAGCCCCTCGGTGTCCACGCCGGGGGTAAGGCCGACGCGTTCGAGCTGCTCCATCGCCGTGAGTTCTTCGGCGCGGCGGCGGGTGATTTCAACCAGCTGACCATTGCGCACGCGCCGCACCAGCGGCTCGCCGCCGCGACCGGGCAGGCGTTCGCCGGCATAGTCGAACGCCAGTCGCGCGTAACCCAATGGCGGCGTGCCCGCGGCCAGGCGCGCATGGCGGGTCAGCGCATGCATGGTCAGCACCGGCTTCGGCGCCAGTTCCGAGCGGCGCACTTCGCCGAACACCTGCGGTAACGGCACCCGTGTGGCCAGCCGGCTGCCCGGCAGACGGTTGCGCAGGCGCCGACCGTGTTCGTGTTTGAGCGGCGGCAGCTCCAGCCAGCGGGTTTCTTCGGCGGCGGCATCGAACAGGCCAAGCGTGGCGCGCTCGGCGTCGAGGTACCACAGGCCATCGAGGCGCAGCAGGCGCTGGTTGTGCGGCATGACCGGCAGCAGGCGCTGGCTGCCATCCGGTTCCATCTGCCAGTGCCAGTTGAGCTGGTGCGACTTGCCGCGCGACAAGCGCAGGCCGGCCAGGCCGCCGAGAAAGCACGGTGCGGTATCGAGGATTTCGGCGAGCAAGGCATCGCCGACGTGTCCGCTGAGCCGTGCATAGCTGCGGCTCTTGCGCACGTTCTGCGGCAACCCCAGCATGGTCGCGGCGAGGCGTTGTTCATGCGGCTGCAGCGGCGATTGCGCCAGGTGCCGGCTGTCCAGCGGTACCGGCCGTGCGTAGCGGCCATGCTCGGCCACCGCCAGCAAGACCGGCGCCACGTCCAGCCGCGCAAAGGCGGCGCCCTCTTCCGGCATCACTTCCAGGAAGAAACCAAGTACCCCGTGGTCGTCGGTCGTGGCCGGCTTCGGTGCAGCCAGCAACCGCCGCCATGCCTGCGGCAGGGTTTCGTCGTCGTTGGGCGACGGGGCGGCGGCGTGCTGTTTCTCGTCCGGTTGCTGCATGCGCATGCGATCCGTGGCGACAACCAAAACGTTGAGCTTAGCAGCGCGGAGGCCGGATGCGACCCTCCCGTCGTAATGGCTTGCGACGACTCAATCGGTGCCGAACAAACCCCGCGGATATTCCGGCTTCTGTTCGCGCGCCATCAACGCCTTGAGCCCGTCGACAGGCGTGACCTCGCCGTGCAGCACGGCGCGCACGCCGGCGCTGATTGGCAGGTCCAGCCGGTGCTTGTCGGCCAACCGCGATACCTCGTCGGCGGTGAGGATGCTCTCCACCACCTGGCCGATCCGGCGCACCGCTTCGTCGATCGCGATGCCCTGCCCCAGCGCCAGGCCGAGCCGGCGGTTGCGCGAGAGATCGCCGGTACAGGTCAGCACCAGATCCCCCAGGCCGGACAGACCGATCAGCGTCTCCGGCCGCGCCCCGAGCGCCACGCCAAGGCGCAGCATTTCGTTCATGCCGCGGGTGATCAGGCCGGCGCGGGCATTCAAGCCCAACTCCATGCCATCGGCGATGCCGGTGGCGACCGCCAGCACGTTCTTCATCGCGCCACCCAGTTCGGCGCCGAGCACGTCGCTGCCGGAATACGCACGCAGGTTCGGCGCATGCAACAGACCCGCCAGCCGCTGCGCGAACGCATCGTCATCGGAGTGCACGGTGACCGCGCTGGGCAGGCCGGCGGCGACTTCCTTGGCGAACGACGGTCCGGTGACCACCGCCGCCGCGCGCCCCGGCAACTGCTCGTCCACCAGCTCGTGCAGGAAACGCCCGGTGCCAGGCTCGAAGCCCTTGGTCGCCCAGGCAATCGCGGTACCGGCGTCGAGCAGAGGCGCCAGTTCGGCCAGCATCGCGGCAAACGCATGACTGGGTACCACGATCAATACGATGTCGGCACCGCGCACGGCGACGGTCAGATCGCTCTCGTAGACCAGCTCCGCAGGTAGTTCGATGTCAGGCAGATAACGCTGATTGCGACGGCTGGCGGCCATCGCCGCCAGTGCTTCGCGATCACGCCCCCACAACCGGGTCGGCACGCCGTTGCGCGCGGTCAGAGCCGCCAGTGCGGTACCCCAGGAACCGGCACCGAGAACGGTCAGCGTCGGGTTTTCAGCCATGGCTGCGGCTCAGCTGTTCAGCGTGGCCGGAGCTTCGTCGCCACCCATCGCGCGGCGCTGCTGTTCGGCGAACAACGCATCGAAGTTGATCGGCTGCAGCAGGAACGGCGGGAAGCCGCCTTCCAGCACCAGCGAGGAGATCACCTGGCGGGCATACGGAAACAGCAGGTTCGGGCAGTAGCTGCCGATGATGCCGGCATGATCCATCTCGTTGAAACCGGCGATGCCGAACAGGCCGGCCTGCTCCACTTCGGCCAGGTAGGCGGTGCGCTGGCCGACCGTGCAGGTCAGCGTGAGGCTGAGCACCACTTCATACATGTTGTTGCCCAGGTCGGTCGCCTTCTGGCCCAGGTTCAGCTGCACCTGCGGCTGGTCCTTTTCGTCGATATCCTGGAAGATCTGCGGCGCATTCGGCGCCTCGAAGGAAACGTCCTTCACATAGATCTTCTGCATCACCAGCTGCGGCTGACTGGCCTGGCCGTTGGCCTGGTCGTTGGTGATCTCTTGTGCCATCGGGGATTTCCTCGGGTCTAGTCAGGTCGAAAAAGAGATCGATTGTTCCATACATCCCCTTCTCGCGCACCCCGAACTGCCGCGAGCAGGCGCCTCAAGATTGCGCATGGCCTTGTTTTTCTGCGAGAATACGCGGCTCGCCTCTGTCGACCCGGTGTTTCTGGGCGGTCCGCCACGCGGTACGGACCTCACGATCATGCGTTGCGTTACCTCCAGCACTGCGTGGCGCATGGCGCGCTGGGCCGATCTCACCCTGGCTAACGGGTGTCCAACCGACTTTCAAAGCCACGGCTTTTGAAGTCATTCAACGGAGCAAGTCATGGCCCGTGTATGTCAAGTCACCGGTAAGGGTGTGCAGAGCGGCAACAACGTCTCGCACGCCAACAACCGTACCCGTCGCCGCTGGTTGCCGAACCTGCATGAGCGTCGTTTCTGGGTAGCCAGCGAAAATCGCTGGATCAAGCTGCGTGTGTCCAACAACGCCTTGCGCACGATCGACAAGAATGGCATCGAAGCCGTGATTGCCCAGATGCGCGCCCGCGGCGACAAGGTCTGAGGAATAAATCATGGCTAACAAGACCCAAGACAAGATCCGCATGATCTCCTCGGCCGGCACCGGCCACTTCTACACCACGCAGAAGAACAAGAAGAACACGCCGGAAAAGTTCGAGTTCAAGAAGTACGATCCGGTCGTGCGCAAGCACGTGATCTACAAGGAAGGCAAGATCAAGTAATTGATCGCCATCCCGAAGAAACCCGCCCTCGTGGCGGGTTTTTTTTGCCGGCCGCTTGCCCGGCCGTCTGACACCCCGCATGATCGGCGGATGACCAACGGCCTGTTTTCCGATCTGCTTGGCGCCGATGCCTGGCACCGGTTGCCGCACGCCGTGCAGGCCATGCATGGCTCGGCACCGCAGTTGCACGCCACCGGCCTGGCCGATGTCGAGGGTGCCGGCCATCTGTCCGCACGCTGGCTGCGCCACCTGCTGGGACTGCCGCGGCCCGGCGCGCAGCAGGTACTGGCCTTGACGATCGAGCGGCAGGGCACACGCGAAGTGTGGACCCGCCGCTTCAGTCATCGGTGCATGCAGTCGGTGCTCGATCGTCGTGCCGGTTCGCCGCTGCTGTACGAGCGGCTGGGGCCGGCCAGGCTTGGCTTCGCGCTGCATCACGACGGCGACGCGATCGACTGGCAACTGCACAGCCTGCACGTGTTCGGCCTTCCGCTGCCGCGTGCGCTGCGCGGCAGGGTGCTTTCGCGCAGCGGTTTCCGGCGCGGCCGCTACCACTTCAGCGTGGACGTGCGGCTGCCGCTGCTGGGGCAGCTGATCGGCTACCAGGGCTGGCTGGAGCCGCTGCCGGATGGTTGCTGAATCCGCCGCGCCGGTGATCGTGTTCGACGGCGTGTGCCTGCTGTGCAGCCGCTGGGTGCGCTTCCTGTTGAAGCACGATCGTGCGCAACGTTATCGCTTCGCGTCGATGCAGTCGGAAGGTGGACGCGGCCTGTTGCTGGCGCACGGACTGGACCCTGACTCACCGCTGTCCTTCCTGCTGGTGGAGGATGGCCACGGCTACACCGACACGGACGCGATCGCCCGCGTATTGCATGGCCTGCAACATCGCCGTTGGCGCTGGCTGGGTGGCGCATTGCGACTGCTGCCACGCTGGCTGCGCGATCCGGCATACCGCTTCGTGGCCCGCCACCGCTACCGCATTTTCGGACAGAGCCGCGGCTGTTTCCTGCCCACGCCGGAGCAGCACGCGCGTTTCATGACGTAAGCGTTTCCAGCTGCGTCTCTACGGCAAAGCCAACGAGCGCGGCCAGTGCCTCTCCGGCGAGGGTCAGCGAAAAGCGTGGGTCATGCGCCAGCTCGCAGGCGATCCGTGTGCCGAACACGCCGCTGGCGCCGATCAGCAGCACTCGCAAAGCCATGTGTCCCCCCGTCGTTGCGGTCTCTCCAAAAGCAAAACCCGCCAGAAGGCGGGTTTTGTCGGAACGTGATGTACGACGCGGTCAGGCAGCAGCGGTAGCGACGGTGTAGCCCTTCAGCCGCTGGGCAAAATCCTGCAAAGCGCGGATACCGCTCTCTTCGGCTTCGCCGATCCACTGCTGCAAACCCTTCAAGGCCTGCTCGGCACCACGCTGCTCCATCAGGGCGGCGAGGCGACTGCGGAAATCGATCACGATCGCCAGGGTGGGCCGCTTGGCCAGCACAGCCTGCATGCGATCGCGGCCTTCGCTATCGAGCCAGCGGCCGCCGTCGGCCAGGGCCAGACGCATGCGACGCGGCATCGACTTCAGGCTTTCGCCAGCGTGCTGTGCTTCATCGCTGAGGGTCGGGATGATCACGCCACGGTAGTAATCGGTCATGGCCTGGAAGCGATGGGTCAACACCGCCTTCAGTGTTTCCGCATCGGGCAGGCGCACGTTCGGGCGCACGTCCAGCGACGGCGCCACGCGCAGCACCTTGGCCAGACCCACCGCGCGCAGGCCGCAGATCGCTGCCCAGCCGATGTCGAATTCCCACTTGCGCAGCGCGAACTTGGCCGAGCTGGGGAAAGCGTGATGGTTGTTGTGCAGCTCCTCACCGCCGATCCAGAAACCCCACGGGATCAGGTTGCGTGCGGTATCGGCGCTTTCGAAATTGCGGTAGCCGGCCCAGTGGCCGATGCCGTTGACGAAACCGGCAGCCCAGAACGGGATCCAGACCATCTGCACGGCCCACAGTGCCGCGCCGATGACGCCGAACAGCGCCACACTGATCAGCAGCATCAGGGTCGGGCCCCAATACGGGTGCGCGCCATAGACCTTGTGCTCGACCCAGTCATCCGGGGTGCCACGGCCGTACTGCTCCATGTCCTGCTTCGACTCGCAGGCGTCGCGGTACAGCGAAACGCCGTCCCAGAACACCTTCTTGATGCCGTAGATCATCGGGCTGTGCGGATCTTCCTCGGTCTCGACCTTGGCGTGATGCTTGCGATGCACCGCCACCCATTCACGGGTGACCATGCCGGTGGTCAGCCAGCCCCAGAAGCGGAAGAAATGCGCCAGCACCGGATGAAAATCCACGCCGCGATGAGTCTGGCTGCGATGCAGGTACAGCGTCACCGTGAAGATGGTGAGCTGGGTCACGATCAACAGGTAGACGAGCATCTGGACCCAGCTCGCGCCGGTCAGACCATCGTTCAGGAAATTGAGCACCGCATTCAACATGGAGAGCACCGGAGTAAGGGACGAGTCAGTGTAGATCGGGGTTTCCGTACCCGCCAGCATGGTGTCGACCACGAATCATAGCAGTCGGTCAAGAGCGGGGCGTCAAGGCGATGTTATTCACGGACGCGAACGGTGCCTGTTGTTTAACAGTGGGGGCACCCTGACAATCACGCAATGACCTTGATGACCCCCACTTCAGCCAAGACTGTCCTGCAACTGGATCGACTCGGCCGCCAACGCGCCGGCCGCCAGGCCGTGCAGGACCTGAGCCTGTCGCTTCAGGCCGGCCAGGTCATGGGCCTGCTGGGCGTTAACGGCGCCGGCAAGTCCACCACCTTGTCGATGATCGCCGGCGCGCTGCGGCCTGACAGCGGTGGCATCAAGCTGAACGGCGAGGATTTCCTGGAACATCCCGAGCTGGCCCGCACGCTGATCGGCTGGCTGCCGGAGCGCGCGCCGGTGTGGGCGGAACTCAGCGTGGAAGAACATCTCCACGCCCATGGCCGTCTGCGTGGAATGAACGGTGCTGCGCTGGGCGCGGCGCGCGATCGCATCATCGAGCGGCTGGAACTGCAGCCGTTGGCCCGGCGCCTGGCCGGCGTGCTGTCACAGGGTCAACGCCAGCGACTGGGACTGGCCTGCGCACTGCTGCACCGTCCCGCCTTGCTGGTGCTGGACGAACCGGCCAATGCACTCGATCCTGTGCAGGTCGCGGCGCTGCGCACGCTGATTCGCGAGCAGGCCGCCGACGGCACTGCGGTGATCCTGTCCACCCACCTGCTGGCCGAAGTGACGGCCGTGTGCGACCGCGTGGCGATCCTG
This sequence comes from Rhodanobacter sp. Col0626, assembly GCF_049994385.1. GTDB lineage: Bacteria > Pseudomonadota > Gammaproteobacteria > Xanthomonadales > Rhodanobacteraceae > Rhodanobacter. Next base: position 522,264 of record NZ_CP188260.1, on the reverse strand, counting down.
CACGAAGGCAAGTTGCGCCATGACGGCCCGGTGCACGCCAATGATCACGCGGCACTGGAAAAAACCTTTTTCGAGATTGCGATGAACGGCACCACCCAACCGGCACGCGCCGCATGAGTGTTTTTTCCGTGACACGATTGGAATGGCGCCGGCTGTTGGTGCGTCCGCTGGCCTGGGTGCTGGCCGCACTGACCCTGGCGTGGCTGGCGTGGAACTTCACCCTGCTGCTGGGCAATTTCCTGGCCGGCCAGATCCAGCGCGCCGCGGCGCCGGACGGACCGGGTTTCACCGACCTCGTCGCGGTGCCGCTCCTGGGCCAGCTTGCTCAACTGGCCTTCCTGGTGGTGCCCTTGCTGGGCATGTCGGTGCTCGCCGGCGAACGCCGCAACGGCACCCTGCCGCTGCTGTTCGCCGCCGGCGTGCCGGCATCGCGCATCGTGTGGGGCAAATACCTGGCGCTGCTGGGCTGGCTGCTGCTGTGGTTGTTGCTGACCTTGGCGATGCCGCTGGTACTGGCACACGCCAACCATCTCGACTGGGGCAAGCTGGCCGCCGCCACGCTCGGCCTGGCGCTGATGCTGGCCGCGCTGGCCGCGATCGTCGTGGCCTGTTCGAGCTTTGCCTCGCATCCGGCGATCGCCGCCGCTGCCGCGCTGATTCTTGCGCTGGCGCTGTGGAGCGTGAACCTGGGCGCGCAGATGGCCGGCATCAACGGTGGCGCGATCAACTGGCTGGCGATGAGTTCGCATCTGCAACCGATGTTGCGCGGGCTGGTCTCCAGTACTGACATCGTCTGGTTCGTGCTGCTGATCGTGCTGGCGCTGGTACTGGCCACCCGCCGGCTCGACGCCGACAAGGAGCGTGGCTGATGCGCAATCTGTTCAGACGTCTGGACGGCTGGTTGTTTGCCCTGCTCCTTCTGCTGGCAGCGGGTGCGATCGGCTATCTGAGTACGCGTTACATCCATGAGGCCGACTGGACTGCACACGGCCGCACCAGCCTGTCGGCGGAAAGCCGCGCGGTGCTGGCCAGCCTCGACGGACCGGTGGAAATCGTCAGCTACGCCAACCCGCAGGGCAACCTGCGCCAGACGGTGGCCGGCTTCCTGCGGCGCTATCAGGTGGTGAAGCCCGATCTCGGCCTGCGGTTCGTCGATCCGCAGCTGGACCCGGCGAAGATGCGCGAACTGGGCATCACCGTCGATGGCGCGCTGATCCTGCATTACAAGGATCGCGAGCAACGGCTGGACGAATTGTCCGAGCGCAGCCTGACCAACGCACTGGAACGCCTCGTGCGGGGCAGCGATCGCATCGTGGCCTTCGTCACCGGCGACGGCGAGCGTCGCGCCGACGGCCAGGCCAACGCCGACCTCGGCACTTTCATGATCCAGCTCGAAGCGCGTGGCATGCGCGCGGTACCGCTGAATTTCGCCCAGGTCGCCGCCGTGCCCGAGCACACCGATCTGGTCGTACTGGCCAGCCCCAGCCTGGCACTGCCGGCCGGTGCGGTGCAGGCGCTGGTCGGCTACGTGCAGAACGGCGGCAACCTGCTGTGGCTGACCGAGCCGACCAATGACGACCTCGGCCTCGATCCGCTCGCCGCGGTACTCGGCGTGCGCGTGCTGCCGGGCGTGCTGGTCGACGGGTCCGGCACGGCGCTGGGGCTGCATGATCCGCGCCTGATCGCGTTGGGCGATTACCAGCCGCAGGCGATCACCCGCGGCTTTACGCTGACCACGCTGTTTCCGCAGGCATCGGCATTGGCTCAGGTAGCCAAGGGCGACTGGACGGTCAAGCCCTTCCTGCGCTCCGGCGCGCAAAGCTGGACCGAGTTCCAGCCGATCGACAACGCCAAGCCATCGGACATCCGCTTCGATGCCGCCGCAGGCGAATTGAAAGGCCCGCTGGATTTCGGTTTTGCATTGAGCCGGTTGTCACCCAGCCCCGACAAGAGCGAGCAGCGCGCGGTGGTGATCGGCGATGGCGATTTCCTGTCCAACACCTTCCTCGGCAACGGCGGCAACCGCGCGCTGGGCGAACGTGTATTCGACTGGCTGCTGGGCGACGACAAACTGGTCGACCTGCCGCCGCGCGGCGCGCCGGATCGGCTGCTGGAGATCTCCCAGGCCGAATTGAGCGCGTTGAGCATCGGCTTTCTGATCGCATTGCCGCTGCTGCTGCTGTCGATCGGCGGCCTGATCGCCTGGCGTCGGCGGCGGCGCTGATCGATGAAACACGCCCACCGCCAGCGACTGAGCCTGCTGATTGCCGTGGTGGCACTGCTGGGGCTGGCCGGCTGGCAGTGGCAGCGCGACGCCCACAACGACACCGGCAACCTCACCGCGATCGATCCGGCCAGCATCGACCACATCGCGCTGAGTTTGCCCGGCGCATCGCCCCTGCATTATGAGAAACGCGACGGCCACTGGTGGCGCACCGATGGCACGCCGTCACGCGCCGACGATGCACGACTGAGCGATCTGGCCGATACCGCCGCCGCGCCCGTGTTGAGCTGGCGGCCGGCCCGCAATTTCGATATGGCGAAGATCGGGCTGGCGCCGCCACGGGCCGTGCTTACGCTGGAGGGGCAGTCGCTGGAGTTCGGCGAGAGCTCGGTCACCGGGCCACAACACTACGTGCGCGCAGGCAACCGGATCGCGCTGGTATCGTCACGCTACATGCCTCGCTCGCCGGCCACACGCACCACCGAGCTGCACTGAGTCGCGGAATTCACCCTTGCCAGAACTGCCTGAAGTCGAAACCACCCGCCGCGGCATCGCGCCCTACCTGATCGGCCGTCGCGTCACCGGGGTGATCCTGCGCCGACCCGACCTGCGCTGGCCGATTCCGCCTGAAGTCAGCGATCTGCTGCCGGGCCAGCGCATCGATGCGGTGGAGCGGCGCGCGAAATACTTGTTGCTGCACACCGAAGTCGGCAGCGCGTTGCTGCATCTGGGCATGTCCGGCGTGTTGCGCGTATTGCCACCGGATGCTCCGGTCGGCAAGCACGATCACGTCGATATCGCGCTGGAACGGACATCGGCGCAGGCACCGCGCATCCTGCGTTTCACCGACCCGCGCCGCTTCGGCTGCCTGCTGTGGCAGGCGCCCGGCGACACCCACGAACTGCTGGCGAAACTCGGCCCGGAACCGCTGACCGACGCGTTCGACGGCGACCTGCTGTGGCATCTGTCGCGCGGCCGCACGGCAGCGGTGAAACTGTTCCTGATGGACAACGCGATTGTCGTCGGCGTGGGCAACATCTACGCCAGCGAAGCGCTGTTCGCCGCCGGCATCGACCCGCGCCGTGCCGCCGGCGCCGTCTCGCGAGCACGCTACGCACGATTGGCCAGCGAAGTGAAACGCATCCTGGCCTGGGCGATCGAACGCGGCGGCACCACGTTGCGCGACTTCCTCAATCCCGATGGCGCGCCGGGTTACTTCTTCCGCGAACTGAATGTGTATGGCCGGGCGGGCGAACCATGTCGCGTATGCGGCACACCGATCCGGCAAGTCGTGCTGGGGCAACGCTCGACGTTCTGGTGTCCGACCTGCCAACGTTGAACGGGGCGGCAGCGCTCACTGCGGCCACTGGAACTCGACGTAGGTATTGTTGAACTGCGGGTCGTCCAGTCCGCCGCCGAGATGCGCCACCACGCCGTTGGGCACCCCTTCGATATCCAGCGTCTGGCCGTCGGAGAAATGTGCGCCGAGGGCTTCCAGTTCGGCCAGTTTTTCGCACAGGACGCCAGCACGATCGATCGCGCGGTCCGGCACCTGGCGAATGCTGATGTCGGGGCGCCCGAACTTGCGCATGCCGCGCGTGTGGACCCAGGAATGATCCGGCGTGGCATCGTTGTCGCGCAAGATCAGCAGATGATTGCGAATCGGGGCGCCATCGCGGATCAGATACCGACGGCGCCACGCATCGGCGTCCAGCAGGCTGAGGATCTGTGGATCGAGGATCGCGGTGCCGCCGATATCGAGCATGCCGGCGAGCACGCCCAGCGTGTCGCGAAGGTAGCCGGTGGCCTGGCTGTCCTTGAGCGAACCGCGCACGACCATGACCTCGGGCGCATCGAAAGCGCGCTGGTACGCTTCCGGCGCGTCAGCCTTGAACATGCGGCCCATCGCACCCTTCAACGGGTAGCCTACCCACTGGCGCAACGCGCTGTGATGGTGGCTGACCGATTCGATGCCCGCTGGCAAACCGGCACTGCCGTAGTCGCTGGAAGGCACGCGCACCGTGTCGAATTTTCCGAACACGTAGAACTGCAGCAGGATTTCCTCGTCGCTGGACTGCCAGTGCGGACGCTGCCAGGCGGGGATGGTGATCGGGTGGCTCATGTCGTTCCTTGGTGGCGGATCTCGGTCAACGGTGCTCGATCAGCGATTCTTGCCAAGCGGCAACACCGACTGCTGCAATTCGATGCGACCACTGCCTTCGCTGATCTTCTTGAACTCGGCGCGGCTCACCGAGACATAGCGGTCGTTGCCACCGATCTCAACCTGCGGGCCTTCGGTAACGGCACGGCCGTGTTCGTCCACGCGCACCACCATGGTCGCCTTGCGGCCGGTGTGGCAGATCGTCTTGATCTCTTCCAGGTTGTCGGCCCAGGCCAGCAGGTAGCGGCTGCCCTCGAACAATTCGCCACGAAAATCGGTGCGCAGGCCGAACGCCAACACCGGGATGTTCAGCTTGTCGACCACGTCGCTGAGCTGCCATACCTGCGGTTTGATCAGGAACTGCGCCTCGTCGACGAACACGCAATGCAACGGACCTTGGGCCTCGATGTCAGCCTCGACCAGCGCCAGCAGGTTTTCCTCGCCACCAAAGCGCCGCGCATTCGCCTTCAGGCCGATGCGCGAGGCGACCACGCCTTCACCGTAACGGTTGTCCAGCGCCGGAGTGAGGATCAGCGTGCGCATGCCGCGCTCGTGATAGTTGTAGGCGCTCTGCAAAAGCGTGGTGGTCTTGCCGGCATTCATTGCCGAGTAATAGAAATAGAGCTTGGCCATTTTATAAAATGTTACTTAATTAGAATAATTTCTCCCGGCAGAACCGGGACTTTATGGGCGAGCCCCTCAAAGGGGTCGTGAAGCCAGCGGAACGCAAAACCCACACGCCAGCATATGCATCATCGCGTCAAGGCTCCCGGATTGCGTTTCCCTTAACCTTGCGCGCATCTTAGCTGGTGCTTTCGTTCGGCGATTGTCAGTGCGCGTGCCTTGTCCCGCCGGATCTGTTTCATCAAGAGCACGGCAGGGTTGAGGTAGGACGGCCCAACGCACCGCTTCGCGCGCCGAGAACAACGTTCGTGGCGCCGAGCCCGATTCAATCGTCGTCCTGCGTGTGGTATTTCTCGTAGTGGGTTGCTGCTTGTTCGATCAACTGCGTGTTTACTACGCCCGACAAGCCATGCCGGCGGCACAGCTCCTTCACCGGTAACCCCGCCTCGACCTCTCGCAGGAGGCCGATGATCTGTTCTTCCGAAAAACGCTTCACGTCCGATCTCCTCAGCTCACGGGATCGGACTCTAAAGCTTCGTGCTACTCAGTTTGGAGGAGACGTCGCGGCGCGATCGTTTCGCGCCACAGGGCCCGCCATTGGGAAAAAGCCGTTCAACGTCCCACGCCCAGCATCGGCCCTTGCTGCCCTTGCGCATGGATCTGCGCCTGCAACGCCTGGTTCGTCAGTTGCTGCTGCGTCATCGCCTGATCCACTTCCTTGAACTGGACCGCCGACTGCGCCACCGACGGTGCTTCCTGCAGGGTCTGGCTGAGGACGATCGCCTTGTCCTGAAACCTTTGGTACGGGCCTTCCGGTGTGGCGAACACGGCCAGGTGGGGGTTCTCGCTGATACGGCCTTCGAGGCCGTTCTTCAGCAGGCGGACCGCACCTACGTCGTTCATCTGCATGTCGCGCGCACCGATCATCACCTGCACCGTTTCACGATCCAGTGACTCGGCACCTTTTTGCATGCCCCAGCGGGCGTACTCATGGGTCAGTGCCGCACGAGCGTGCTCGAACAGGGGATGGTGCGAGTGGTCCGGATGGCCGGGATGATCCGGCGACAGGCTGTGCGGATCGGGCCGCTGCGTGTTGACGGCCTCCGGTGGCGGCAGCTCCCGCGTACGCCACGCCGCGGCATGTTGTTCGGGCGTGTGGGCCAGGGTCTGTGCCTCGGGAACGGCCAGCACCAGGGGGCGGTCGCCCAGATCCCGCGGATGCTCGATGGCCAACAAGGCCTCGCCGTCCTTGCGGAAGTGCTGGATTTCGGTGTTGTAAAGCAAATCGCTGCCCAGCCTGGCGGTGAAGCCGGCGGCCAGGCGATCCTTTTGCTCGGCGCTGTAGCCACGCACCGCCGGTGCCTCATTCAGGGTGGGTCGGGCCTCATGGAAGCCCTGCTCCCCCAGCGCATCGCGAAACATCTGGTAGCGCGGGTTGAGCGGATGCTCGGCGTGGCGAAAGTCACGCAGGGCGAGCGGGTCGAGCGGAGGCGTCAGCACCGGGGCGACTTCGCGCGGGGACGATACCGCCGCCGGGACCAGGGCGGCGGCCTCGGCGACGCGGCCGGGTTCCAACGAGGTCGTGTCGCGCGAGGGCGATGCGGCTCGTTCCTCCTGCGGCCTCGCTTGCTGCTGCGCGTGCATCGCCTGCTGATGCGTCTGCTGGGCGGCCAGCGCGGCATGGCTGGGCTCGATGGTGGCGATGGCCGGTTCCGTGCGAGTCGGTGCAGAGGTTTGGGCGTCATGGTTGTACGACCCAGGGCTCGGGGCAGGTGCGGGCTCGCGCTCCGGCACACGCAGGCCGGGCAGGATCGCCGCAGGCGTAGGCGGCAAAGGCGCTTCGCGCGTGGCGATATGACCCTGGATTTGCTGCTGGCGTTGCGCTTCCTGGGTACGGTCGGCTTGGCTGCTTTCGCCGTGCAGGGCACGTTGCTGGTGGCGGGTGGCGTCCAGAGCCGCTGACATTTCAGCCGATATTTCAGATGCCAATGCGCGCTCCAACGACTGCATCGGATGGGTCGCTGTATCGTAAGACTGCTCGACGGCGCGTCCGGTGGCTTCAACGCGCCCATAGGTATCAACGATACGGTTCACCACACCCACCGTCGTCGCTTGAACCTCGGGGTTGTGAATGGCCGCCTGGGCGGTTTGCGAGACGTTGTGCGCGCTCTGCTTGACGGTTTGCCGGGCCGATTCCAGCTTGTGGGCGGCGTAGTTGCCGACGGCATGCACCGCTTGCCCGTGCAGGTGCGCGGCCTCGCCCAAGGCAGCACCGGCCAGCGGCGCGAGTGGTGCCAACGGCAGCATAAATTCACCGGCTTTGCGGGCGGCTGTCGCGACCTGCTCATCTTGCGTTTGCACGAACTGGCTACCCGCCCGCACGCCATCAGCGCCATGTTGCAAGCGGTGTTCCACACGCTGCACCGTGGCGTTGTGTTCGATCTTGTCGCGGATGATCGGGTCCGCGTTGATCGCCAGGTATTCGTTCAGCTGCTGCTGGATGTCCGACGGCAGGTGCACCGATGGCTTGCCGCTTTCCATCTGGCGCAGTGTCACGGAGAGTTCGCCGCGCTCGCGATTGAGGTCACCGCTCAAATGGTCGAAGGCGGCCTGGTGGTCCTTGTATCGCTGTGCGTACTCCGCCATCACCGCGGGGTTGAGCACGTTGATGTTGCCGTCCGCGCCGGTGAAGTGGGCGCCGCTGTGATCGCCACCGCGCATGGCTATCAGCGGATTGGGCGGCGCGGAACCGGCCGGTGCATCGAGATAGCGCCCGGCCTGCAGGCCGACGACGTCCTCCGGACTGGCCAGCGAAACGACGGTGCCGATGTGTGCGTTGGCCGCGCTGACGGGATCGCCGGCCATCCTGTAGTTGGTGAGTTGGCAGCCAGGCGCGGGTGGGCCGTCGGTCATACCCACTGCACCGAAGGCGTTGAGGGTCGCACCACGCAACCCGAACTTGGCTGCCTCGATTTGTGCCAGGGTGCCGCCGAGGGAATGGCCGGCGACCGACACATGGTCTTTGGAAATGCCTTGTTGCGCGGCTTTGGCGATCATCGCGGCGGTGAAAGCGTCGGCTTCATCTTTTTGCGGGTTGATCGCATCGCGCACCATCGTGGCATCGACGGCGATATCCTGCAGCATTGTGCCGGGATGCTTTTTAAAGTCCGGATCGGTGCCGCGGTAGGCGATGATGATTTCGCCGGTAGCCAAATTTTGATAAGCCGTGGCGTGGAAGCCGGTAACGGGGTCGTCTTTGTAGCCGAATACTTCGTACTTCTGGCCATCCAGCGGGGGAAACTTCGTGCCGATATCGCTTTGTGAGCGATTGTTGTACGCGTCGCTGGCAGCGGCAGCAGAGGCTTGCGGGCTCGAGCTCATAGCGTAGCTTCCTTGACAGTAACTGTGATCGGAAAAAAGGCGTCGGGACTCTTGATGTATTCGGGTCGAACGGTAAGGTATGGCAGACCATCGATCGTTCTTGAACGATCCAGAAAATCACTCTTCCTGAAATACTCCATCTGCGGACCATTGTGCGTGAAGTCTTTCATCGCGGAGCCCGCAGCGAACTTCTCGTTGTGCACGGTGAAAACAGCCGCCACACTGGTCGCATCCCAATGGCAAACACCTAGCTCGTAGTAATCCTCGTCCTGAATGAGATCCCTGTAGAAATAGCCCTTCCACGTTTTTTCGTTTATGCGGGTCATCTCGATATCTTGACCCACGTCTTGAGGCATCTCATGAACCCCAAGAAATTTATCTTCCGGTGTACATGCGGGGTTGATGACGTCATAACTGATGTACCCCTTCACCGAATCCCAAGGCCCCGGCGCATCCGCCGTAGCGATGACTTCATAGCGCTTGACCGGGTGCGGGTTCATCTTCGGGTTTTTGGGATCGCCGTGAGTCATGGAACATCCTGTGGTCAGTGTCAGGGCAAGAACGAGTGCGGTGAGTGTTCGTCGTAGTGGCATGGTTTGATCCTACGCGGCGTGTTGCATGAGTGTATCGGTGTGTGCGGGGCGATATTCGGCGAGCGGCTGCTGACGGTGCGGCGACAGGTGCGCCAGCGTGGTCTCGATATTGCGGCTGCCAGGGTCGTTCAGTGCCACCGCCAACTCGGCGCGATCCTGCTGCACGTCACCACGGAAGTGGTCGAAGGCGGCTTTGTGTTGCGCGTAGCGCGCCTCGTATTGCACCAGGTTGGCGGGTGCCAGCACGTTCTCCATGCCATCCGCGCCGGTGAAGTGCATGCCGCTGTGGTCGCCCAGACGCATCGTCAGCAACGGGTTGGGCGGTGGCGCGCCGGCACCGCACCGAGATAGCGCCTTGCGTGCAGCGCGCCGACATCAGCCTGGCTGGCCAGCGGCACCACCTGGCCGAAGTGACGGCTGGCCGCACTGACCACGTCGCCGGCCATCACATAGTTGGTGACCTGACTGCCGCCGAGCGCGATGCCGTAGCCCAGGTCGACTGCACCGTAGGAGTTGAGGGTAACGCCGCGCAAACCACGCTCCGACGCTTCGATTTCCGCCAGCGTGCCGCCCAGCGAATGGCCGGCGACGGTGATCCGCTCCTTGGGGATACCGTGTTTTTGCGCCTTGTCGATCATGTCTTGGGTAAAGACATCCGCAGCGCGTTTCTGTGGATTGATCTTGGCCTTCACCATCGTCAGGTCAACGAGAGCATCTTGAACGGTGGTGCGGGTGTGGTGTTTGAAATCCGGGTCAGTGCCGCGGTAGGCGATGATGATGTCGCCGGTTTCCCTACTGCGATACGCTGTGGCGTGAAAGCCGGTAGAGGGATCATCCTTGTAGCCGAACACCGTGTACTGCTGCCCATTCAAAGCTACTTTTGCCGGATTTTTGGGGTCGGCATCGCTTTGCAAGCGATTGGCATACGAATCGCTTGCTGCAGCAGCGGAAACTTCGGGACGAGGATTCATGGCGAGACTTCCTTAACGGTTACCGTGATCGGGAAGAAGGCATTAGGGCTCTTGACATATTCTGGATTATCAGAAGAAAAATCCAACGTGCCAATATCAATGAGATTATGGTCTCCGTAGGAACTCTTCTTAAAATATTCCGTTTGTGAGTTTTTATGCAAAAATTCATCCATTAATGCGCCCGAGCTGAAATCTATGCCTTGTGCGGTGAATCCTGCCGATACGCTGGTTGCATCCCAGTGGCAGATGCCCAGCCCGTAGTAATCCTCATCCAACATGGCGTCGCGGTAGAAATAACCTTTCCAGGTTCTTTCGTCCACATGGGTCATCTCGAAATCGATCGCCACATCTCGCGGCTTGGCATGCACTCCGAGGAACTTGTCTTCCGGGGTACATGCCAAGTTAACCAAATCGAAAAACACGGTGCCGCTCACCGAATCCCACGGCCCCGGCGCATCTGCCGTAGCGGTAACTTCATAGCGCTTGACGGGATGCGGATTCTTCTTCGGATTTTTCGGATCGCCGTGTGTCACGGAACATCCTGTGGCTGAGACTAGAGAAAGAAAAAGGAAAGTCAGAGCAAATTTGATTTTCATCATGTCATCCTCGTCCTTCGTCACTGCGCCAGCAGGCGGCGGGGATAGAGGATCGCCGCGATGGTCTGGATTTCGCCCAGGCGCTTGCCCAGATCCATGCCGTCCTAACGCATGGATCATCGCGTAGGCGGATCGGTCAGTTCATCAGAAAGCATCTTGATGCACGTAGGGGCTTCCTGACACTGGAATCACATAGTGGTTCTATCAGAGCCGACCACCATCGACATATCGCTCAACACGTAGCCGCTTTGCCTGTGGCCACCGCCTGATAAAGCCCGTGATCTACCTCATGGATCAGCTGCTCGGCATGGTGATCCGTGCCCAAGGCAGCACCGATCTGGCGCTGACGTGCGCAATTAAGGGTGGCCGTGGTGACCGCTCAGCGGTTACAGCTTTGCCAATACGTCTCTGAGTTGCTGGCAGAATCGAGCAATACGGACATATTCGGATCGTGACGTGCATCGAACGCGCCGCCGCCACCTCCCGCGAACGAGAGGTGGCTGCATTCACGCCTTGTCCAGCGGCGTGGTGCCGCCGGTGAACTGCAGGCGGGCCTGGGCCAGCCGATATTTGCGCTCCGCGCGGCTGCGGCGCCATTCGCGCAACATGCTGACCACGTACACAAGCTTGAACAGCCGCAGCTTGCGCAGCACCAGCGGCGTGTCGAACAGGTCGCCGGCCAGCATCGAGATCACGCCCTGCTCCAGCTGCCAGGTGTTGCGCGGCTGACGGAACATCTGCTGCATCACCGGCCCGTTGAAGCGATAGATGAAGAACGAGAAGCGCGCCATGCCGGCACGCTGGCGTTTCTCCAGTGCGCGCATCAGCGACATCTCGCATGCCGGATCACGCAGCGCGCGATCGACGATCTCCACCGCCTTTTCGGCACCACTCATCGCCAGATACACGCCGGAGGAAAACACCGGGTCGAGAAAGGCGAAGGCATCGCCGACAAGGATCCAGCCGGGGCCACCCATCTGCTTCGAATCGTAGGAATAGTTGCCGGTAACGCGCACTTCGTCGTCGATCAGCTCGGCGTGCTGCATGCGTTGCCACATGGCCGGGCTCTGCTTCAGCGTATCGAGCAGGAACTCGACCGTGCGGCCCTTGCGCTGCTTGAGGTACTCCGGCCGGCACACGGCGCCTACGCTCATCACGCCGTCGGGCAGCGGGATCATCCACATCCAGCCATGGTCGAAACAGTAGATGCTGATGCAGCCGGCATCTTCACCCGGCCGAGCCTCGGCACCGCGGAAGTGACCGAAGATCGCCGCGCTCTGGTGTTGATCGTTTTTTCGGCGGAGTTTCTTCCTTGAGGAAAGCAGCGCGTCGCGGCCACTGGCGTCGACCACGTAGCGCGCCTGGATCGTGTAACTGCGTCCGTCGTCGGTGCGCACGTCGAGCCGCGTGTCACGCAGACCCTTCTGTTCGACCTGCACCACCTCATGACCCTCGCGCGCCTCGGCACCGCTTTCGCGTGCATGGTCGTACAGCATCTTGTCGAAATCCTGCCGCCAGACCTGGTAGGCATGCGGCGGGCTGTCGCCTATCGCGCGGGAGAATGCGTAGGTGTTGTAGCCGCGCTCGTTGTCCGCCTCGAAATCCGCGCCCGGTTTGAACACGCCCATCGCGCGCACCTTGTCCAGCACGCCAAGGCGCTCCAGTACCGGCAGGTTCATCGGCAGCAGCGATTCGCCGATATGGAAGCGCGGATGGTGCGCCTTCTCCAGCGCAATTACCTTGTAGCCGCGGCGCGCCAGCAGCGTCGCCGCGGTGCTGCCACCCGGGCCACCGCCAATGACAGCCACGTCGCACTGCTCTGTCGCCACGTCCTTCCGGTCCTGCATATTTGCTCCCTTCGGCCTCGCCACACCGGCAAGCTCCCCAGCAGGCGATTATGACGCAGACCCGGCGGGCGCCTGAAGCCGCTCTGCTACCATCGGCCGCCGCCTCACCCATTGCCTCGATTCATGCTCAACCCACAACAACTGGCTGCTGTCGAACACTGCGACAGCCCGCTGCTGGTGCTCGCCGGTGCCGGTTCCGGCAAGACCAGCGTGATCACCCAGAAGATCGCCTACCTGATCGGGCGCAAGCATCTGGCGCCGTCGAAGATCGCCGCAATCACCTTCACCAACAAAGCGGCGAAGGAAATGCGCGAGCGTGTGGCCAAGCTGGTCAGCGCAGAGGATGCGGCCGCGCTCACGGTCAGCACTTTCCACGCGCTGGGACTGAAGTTCCTGCAGATCGAGCACGCCCGTGCCGGCCTGCGCCGCGGCTTCTCGGTGCTGGACGCGGACGACAGCGGTGGCATCGTCAAGGAGCTGGCGCCGAAGGGGGTCAAGAACGACGTGCTGTTCGGCATCCGCAACCTGCTCAGCCGCGCCAAGAACGGCGGACTCTCGCCGGAGGAGGCACTGGCCGCCGCGCGCAGCCCGCGCGAGCTGGAAGCGGCGACGATCTATGACATGTACCAGCAGCGCCTGAGTGCTTTCAACGCGGTCGATTTCGACGACCTGATCCGGCTGCCGCTGCGCATCCTCGAAGCCGATGCCGAGTGCCGCGACGCGTGGCGCGAGCGCCTGCGCTACCTGCTGGTGGACGAATACCAGGACACCAACGACGCGCAGTATCGCCTGCTGAAAGTGCTGACCGGCGATCGCGGCGGCATTACCTGCGTGGGGGACGATGACCAGTCGATCTACGCCTGGCGCGGCGCCAATCCGGAAAACATCGACCAGCTGGGCCGTGACTGGCCCTCCTTGCGCGTGATCAAGCTGGAGCAGAACTACCGCTGCGGCAAACGCATCCTGCGCGCGGCGAACCAGCTGATAGCGAACAACCCGCATCTGCACGAAAAGAAGCTGTGGAGCGAGCATCCGGAAGGTGCGCCGATCCGCGTGCTCGAATGCAAGGAGGCCGAGCACGAGGCCGAACGCGTCGCTGCGATCGCCACCACCCTGGCCGAGAAGCACAAGGCGCGCTGGCACGACATGGCCATCCTGTACCGCGGCAATTTCCAGGCGCGGCCGCTGGAGAAGGCGTTGCGACTGGCGCGCATCCCGTATCACCTCACCGGCGCACTGTCCTTCCTCGACCGCGCCGAAGTGAAGGACTTGCTCTGTTACCTGCGCCTGCTGACCAACCCGAGCGACGACGCCGCCTTCCTGCGCGTGGTCAACGTGCCCAAGCGCGAGATCGGCGCCACCACGCTGGAGAAGCTGGGCCAGATCGCGCAGTCGCGCCACTCCTCTCTGCTCGACGCCACCCGCAGCGACGGCGTGCTGCGCCAGCTCACCCCGCGCCCGGCCGCCGCGCTGGCTTCATTCGCGAACCTGCTGGATGAACTGCGCAGCGCCTCGCTGCGGGAAAACGCGGCCGACCTGGTCGAGCTGATCCTGAAACGCACCGGCTACGCTGCGCAGATCGCCGCCGGCACACCCGATGCCAGCGTGCGCGAACGCAAGCTGGGCAATCTGAAGGAACTGGCCGACTGGTTCCGCGCCATGCAGAAGGGTGGCAACAGCGCCGGCGACCTCGCCTCGCAGCTGGCCCTGCTCAGCCACGCCGATCGCGACGAACCGGGCAACGCCGTGCGCATGATGACCCTGCATGCGGCGAAAGGTCTGGAATTCCGCTTCGTCTTCATCGTCGGCTGCGAGGACGGCACGCTGCCGCACGAAGGGGCGATCGACGAGGGTCGCATCGACGAAGAGCGCCGGCTGATGTACGTCGGCATCACCCGCGCCAAGGAACTGCTGACGTTGTCGTGGTCGTCGAAGACGAAGCGCTACGGTGACATCCACACCAACCAGCCCAGCCGCTTCCTGCACGAACTGCCGCAGGCCGACCTGCACTGGCAGGGCAAGGACCCGGAAGCGGACAAGGAAGTAACCCGCGAAACCGCCGAATCGCACATGGCGCGCATCAAGGCGATGCTGGCTGGCGGTTGACTGCGGTATCCGACCACGCGCCCTCGTTTTGGCCACGCGCGCAGTCCTGCCAAACGAAAACCCCGGCATCGCCGGGGTTTCGCACATCGAACCCTGCCGGCCTACCAGCGGTACATGATTTTGCCGTACACGTACGCGCCCTGGAAACCGAAGGGCGAACTGGACGAATAGGGAAAGGCCCCATCCTGATCGGAATCTTGCGGAGTTTTCTTCGGATAGGTGTTGAGCACATTGTCGCCACCGATCGTGAACGTCCACCGATCCCGCCGGTAGCTCGCCGCCAGGTCAAGCAGCCACTTGTGCGGATACACGTCGTCATCCAGATAGCTTGTCGAACCGTACTCGGTGATGCGCCCGTAGCGGGTCAGCGTTCCCGTGAAACCCCAGTTGCCAACACTATAGGTCTCGTTGAGTATCAGTTTGCTGCGCGGGGCGGTGTCGGCAAGCAGGCCCTTGATGGCACTGCGGTTGAGGCGCTGGAACAACAGGCCCAGTGAATCGAGCACGGGCGGATTCGGCTTGACGTCGGTGACCTTGTTCTTGTGGTAGCCGTAACTGAGCGTGGATGACAGCGTGCCGTTGTTGCCGACGTCGGTGCGGTAGCTGGTCACCAGGTCGATGCCCTGGGTGCGCACGGTGCCGGCATTGGTGAAGTACGCCAGGCCCCGGTACTGCAGGTTGGTGACGCCGTTGGCGGCCAGATAGCTGATGACCTCCGGGGTCGAGAGCGACAGCGAACTCGACAACGCGATGCGGTCGCGGACGGTGATCTGGTACGCGTCGGCCGAGATGCTGAGCTGGCTGGTCGGGTTCCACACGGCGCCGAAGGTGAAGTTGCGGGATTTTTCCGCTTTCAGCGGTTCGCTGCCGAGCAACTTGGCAATCGGGTTGTCCACCGGCACCAGTCCCCGCAGGTAGATTCCCGGTGGCAGGCCCAGCGAGTTGCCCGGGCCGACCGCGGCCGACGTGGTTTCCGAATAGTGCTGCTGTCCCAGTCCCGGTGCGCGGAAGCCGGTGGAAGCGCTGCCACGCAGCGCGAACGAATCGGTGAAGTCGAAGCGACCCGACAGCGCCGCGGATGTCGTGGTGCCGAAGTCGGAATAGTCCTCGTGACGTGCAGCCGCAGAAAAACTGAGCTTGTTGGTGAGGTTGCCTTCCAGTTGCACATACTCGGCGACGTCGTGTCTTGCCACCGAGATTTCATCCTGTGGACCCCAACCGGCGAAACCCTGCGCGCCACCGCTGACGCCGGACGTACCGACGTAATAGGAGCCCGGGTCGCCGGAACGGACTTCGTAGCTTTGCCGTAGCCACTGCGCGCCAAAGGAGAGCGTCAGCGGATTGGAAAGCCAGTCGGCTCCCAACTCCTTGGAGATGTCGATGTCGACGGTCTGCTGCGACGCCGACAGGATGCCGTCGTGGAAACTGGTCGGGCTGCTGCCGAAATCATTCAGCAGGGCGAAGTTGGTGGAATTCTGCGTGCTGTACGACACGCGGTTGTTGCCGTAGTTGCCGCTCAAGTCCCAATGCCAGCCGTTCACTTCGCCACGCAAGCCCGCCACCAGCGAACGGTCCGTCGAGTCGCCATGCTCCCTGGGCAGGAAGCCGTCGGGGTAGACCAGCCCGATCAACGGATCGCGCGGATAAGGCGTGTTGCTGCCATAGCGGTAGAAGCCGCGGGGTTCGCCGATGCGACGTCCGTAATGCCCGAACGCATAGAACTGCACGCCAGGGGTGATGTCGTATTGCGTGTTGAGGAAAAGGTTCTTGTTCTTGAACGACACGGTGCCGTAATGGAATTTCACGCCCAGCTGGCTCACGCCAGGGCGGCGGTCGACACCGGCACGGTTGCTGGGGCTCTGGTTGCTGTCCTCCACGCTGAGACGCAACCAGCCCGCGTCGCCGCCGAGCGGCACGCCGAAATTGGCGGCGCCCTGCCACTGCCGGCCATCACCGGCGGAATACTGGCCGCCGGAAACTTGTATGTCGCCGCCTTTGGCTCCCTTTTTCAGGATGATGTTGACGACGCCGGACAGCGCGTCCGAGCCGTACTGCGCGGACGCGCCGTCACGCAGTACTTCGATGTGGTCGATGGCGGACAGCGGAATCGTGTTGAGATCGATACCCTGCGAACCCTGACCGATCTGGCCAAGGCTCAACACCAGCGCACCGGGATGCCAGCGCTTGCCGTCCACCAGCACCAGGACTTGATCCGGGGACAGGCCACGCAACTCGAAAGGGCGCTGAAACGCGAAGGTGTCTGAAGCGGGGGCAAACGGGAAGTTCAGCGATGGAATGGCGCGCTCGAGCGCCTGGGTCAGGTCGATCGTGCCGGTCTGTTTCAGCGCGTCGGCGGAGATCACGTCGATCGGCGTCAGCGATGAGCTTTCCGTGCGGTTGCCGGCGCGTGTGCCGGTCACTACCACGGCGTCCAGGTTCTTGGCCTTGGCCGGTGTTTTGGTGGGTGTCCCGGTCGATGCCGGCGGGTTGGCGTCTTGCGCAGCCGCGATGTCGGTGAGTGCAAGCAGTACTGCTACAGCCAGTAAGGTCGGCATGATCCGACCACGACGCTTGTTCATGAAGCTCCCCTCATTGGTTTTTACCGCAACAGACCGCTGCGGGCTAAAGCGGTCGCAAGGCCTCGCTTGTCAGTGCATGACTCCCTTGGAGATTCGCGAAGCCGTTTGCAGTCGCCATCGCGTTCGCGCGAATGGTCGCTGCCTACCCCGTTGTGCATGGGCTCCCAGGCCATGCACGACCCTCGCTACTGCGCCGAGAGGCGGTACCGCAGGCCTGCGAAACGGAGTCGTCCGGCACGCTGAGCCTGTACATGATCGCGATGCGTTTCGGTCGGACATCGATCACCCCTCACAACACGAACCGAGCATAGGCACAGCCGAGCAGCCCGCACCAATGAAAAGACCGGCACTTTGCATAACTGCAGGTTGTGGATGTTTTCGGCCCGGAGCGGCGCACCGACCGCTTTCAGATCGGTGCCGGCATGGGGCGGAACGCCGGTGCACGCGGGCCCGAAAATGCGCGGTGGTGCCGCGTTGCCGACAGGGCACGCGGGATCGTCTGCGTCAACGGATCACGGCGATCGGTCAGATCAGCCGCTCCGCTTCCAGTTCGGCTTTCAGATAGGCGTAGTAGATCGGCGCGGCGATCACCCCGGGCAGGCCGAAGGCGGCCTCCATCAGTAACATGGCGATCAGCAGCTCCCATGCGCGGGCATGGATCTGCGTACCCACGATGCGCGCGTTGAGGAAATACTCCAGCTTGTGGATCACCACCAGGAAGCCAAGCGCGGCGATGCCGACGCCCAGCGACACGGACAACGCGGCAATCGTGACGGCCGTGTTCGACAGCAGGTTGCCAACCACGGGCAACAATCCCACGATGAAAGTGAGCACCACCAGCGTCTTCGACAACGGCACATGGATGCCGAGCAACGGCAGTACGCCGAGCAGGAAGATCGCGGTGAACAAGGTGTTGATCAGCGAGATCTTGATCTGCGCAAACACGATGTTGTGGAACGCGTCGGCCACGCGCTGGCTGCGCAGGCTCAGCTCCGCCGCCAGCGGACCGACCTGGTGCGCCGGGCGGGCGCGGCTCAGCGCCACGATCGCCCCCAGCACCAGGCCGATGATGATGTGCACGAACACCCGCACCGCACCCTTGCCGGCCAGTTGCAGGGTGCCCGCGTGCTTGCGCGCCAGGTCGATCGCGCCCACGCGCAGGTCGTCGACACTGTCGGGCAGGCTGTTGACCAGCATCGGCGGCAATTGTTGGCGGGCTTTTTCCACCAGCGGCATCAACTGCTCCTGCCAAAGCAGTTCGGGATTGCCGATCTCGTGGCGAAACAGGCTGATCGCGCCAAGGATCAGCAACACCAGCAAACCCACCACGATCGCACCCAATAGCGCCACGACCACCAGTCGCGCGCGTTCGCCGGAAATCCGCCGACCCAGCAGCGGGGTCATCGTGCGTACCAGCTCGTACACCAGCAGGCCGGCCAGCAGCGCCGACAACAGGTGGACTTCGATCACCACCAGCAGGGCGGCCGCGGCCAGCAGGTAGCTCGCGTAGCGGATGACGGAAGAGGAAGCGCGCGCAGCGGGCAAAAGGTTATCCATGCAGACGGAACCGTGGGAGCGTGACCGCCAGTCTGTCAGCAGCCCGCGACGGCTGCCAGCCCTGCCGAAACTGCCATATAGCTGTCGTAAACTCGGCCGGTTGCCCGCATTCGTCTCGTCCAAGGATTCCCCATGTCACTTCGTTTGCCCGCGAGCCTGTTCGCACTTGCCCTGCTTGCCGGTTGTGCGTCTTCGGCACCGCGCCAAGGCGGCATCGCTGTCGCGCCTGCGACGGCCACGACGACACCGGCATCGGCATCGGCAACCGTCGCTGCGAACGACAACCTCAACGCCGTGGTGTGGACCCAGACCGCCATCGAGCACGACCTGATCTACCTGCAAACCTATCGCGATGCCCAGGCGGGCTTGCTGGCCGCCATGCGCGCCCGGACCTGGGACGCACTGGCCAAGGATGACCGCGTGGCACCAGCCAACGGCCTCAAGCCGGCCGTGATACTGGATATCGACGAGACCGTGCTGGACAACTCGCCGTACCAGGCCCGTCTGGTCCGCAGCGGCGGCGAGTACAACGAGGCCGACTGGGCGGCGTGGTGCAAGGAGGAAATCGCCCGCGCAATGCCCGGCGTGGTCGCGTTTACCCAGTTCGCCGCGAAACACGGCATCGCCGTGATCTACATCTCCAATCGCGCCAAGGACCTCGACCAGGTCACCTTGGCCAACCTGCGCAAGGTCGGCCTGCCGGTGTCCGGCCCGGAGGCGTTCCTTGGCCTGGGCACGTTTGTCGAAGGCTGCGAGCAGGTCGGTACCGAAAAAGGCTGCCGACGCCAGTTGATCAGCCGCAAATACCGCGTGCTGATGCAGTTCGGCGACCAGATCGGCGACTTTGTCACGGTGCTGGCGAACAGTCCCGAAGGCCGTCGCCGTGTCATGGCGCCGTATATGGACTGGATTGGCACGCGCTGGTTCACCCTGCCGAACACCACGTACGGATCATGGGAGCCAGCCCTGTTCAACAACGATTGGGCGGCTCCGCCAGAGCAGCGTCGTCAGCAGAAAATCGATGCGTTGCACTATCGATGATGACGCAGTGTTTAATTTATCAAAATCAATAATTTACCGTTCAAAATAAAAGTATTGCCTTAGATTTAACGAACAAGTAATATTTCGTCTGCCAACCCTGCTGACCTGACATTTTGCAGGCAAGGCCATTTCCCTTCCGGCTCTGCCGGATTTCCCCGTGAGGCCCCAGGCCCGCGGGGTTTTCTTTTTCAGAACCTCGTGAAATCGGCGCCCGCCCTTGTTCCGGGACCATCGCGCCACTTACCCTGCGCGGTCACGACGGTGCACCCGCGCCTTCGTCACTCACCGCGAGAGTCTGCCCATGCGCTTCACTTTCCTCCGCCACGCCGTGCTGCCCTTGTTCGCCATCGCATTGCTCGGTGCCTGCCATGGCCGGGACGAAGCTTCGCAACCAGGCGGCAGCACGCCCCAAGCCGCCTTGCAGGGCTCGATCGACCTGTTCAAGGCCGGTGATTTCAATGGGCTGTGGAAGCACGCCTTGCCACCGGCCGACTACGCCAACATGCGCGCCGACTGGGCTCACCGCGATCAGGATTCGCGGCCCATCACGGCCGAGGATCGCATCAAGTTCAACCAGACCATGCAGAAACTCACCGAACCGGATGCGGAAAACAAGCTGTACGCGGAGCTGCAGCCGAAGCTGGTGACCATGGAACAGCAGTACAAGGACCAGCTCCCGGTGCTGATCAGCGTCGGCGAAGCGCTGGTGAAAAACGGCATTGCGCAGAGCAAGACCTTCAGTGACACGCAGAAGAACCAGGCCAACAGCGTGCTCGACGTACTCGCACCGTGGGCGAAGCAGACGCCATGGTTCGATCAGGCCAAGGCGAAGCAGGCGGTCGGCGTCATCGTGGCAACGGCGCGCAAGCTGGACCTGAAGACGCCGGAACAACTGCGCACGATGGATTTCGACACCACGATGGGCAAGTACTCGACCGGCTATGCCGGCCTCAAGCAGCTGGTGCTGATCTACGGCTTGTCGATGGATGACACGCTCAATTCCATCAAGCTCACGCCGGTGTCGAACAGCAACGGCCACGCCGTGATGAAGATCGATTACACCCTGCTGGGCAAACCGTTGTCGACCGAATCGAAGCTGGTGCAGCAAGATGGCCGCTGGTACAGCGAGGACCTGCTGAACAACGCGCGCCAGTCGCACCAGCGATTGAGCCAGCCGGCCGCCAGCGCCAGCGCACCGGCAGCCGCCGGCAGTGCCGCCGCGAAAGACTGATCGGCGCAACCGTTAGAATACGCGGATGCAGAATATTTCCAGCGCAGAGTCCGCCCGCCAACGCGCCCCCTGGTGGTTCAACCTGGCGGGCCAGTTGTTGCAGCCTTGGGTGCGCATCCGGCGCGATCCGGCCGAGCCGGCGACCTTGCTGCAGGCTGGCGTGCCGGTCTGTTACGTGATCGAGCGCGACGGTTTCTCCGACTCACTGATCCTGCAGCGTGCCTGTCGCGAGGCCGGCCTGCCGAACCCAATGCTGCCGCTGTCGGGAACCCGCCGCAAGCGCTCGGTGTTTGCACTGACCCGGCGCGACGGCTGGGTGTTCGGACGCAACCGCAAGCGCGCGGCCGGCGAGCCGCTGCGGCAGATGGTGCATTCGCTGGAAGGCATGCCCGAACACGACATCCAGGTCGTGCCGGTGTCGATCTACGTGGGCCGCGCGCCGAGCCGCGACAGTGGCTGGTTCCGCGTGTTGTTCTCGGAAAACTGGGTCATGGTCGGTCGCTTCCGCCGCCTGCTGGCGCTGTTGCTGAACGGGCGCGACACCGTGGTGCATTTCTCTGCGCCGGTGTCGCTGCGCAGCGTGCTGGACGAGTCCGGCGAAATGACGCCGGAACGCTTCGCACGGAAGATCGCGCGGGTGCTGCGCACCCATTTCCATCGCATCCGTGCCGCCGTGATCGGGCCGGATCTGTCGCACAAGCGCACCGTGGTCGACGCGGTACTGAATGCCGAACCGGTGCGCGCCGCGATCGCCGCCAGCGCGGCCAAGGATAAAATCAGCCACGCCAAGGCCTGGCGCAAGGCGCAGAAGCTGGTGCTGGAAATCGCCGCCGACTATTCGCATCCGGTGGTGCGTTCGGTCTCGTTCCTATTGTCCAACTTCTGGAACAAGCTGTACGACGGCATCGCCATGCACCACTTCGACAAGGCCCGCGCCGCCGCGCCTGGCTACGAAGTGATCTACGTGCCTTGCCATCGCAGCCACGCCGACTACCTGCTGATGTCCTACCAACTGCATGTGTCCGGCGTGGTGGTGCCGCACATCGCCGCTGGCGTGAATCTCAACCTGCCGGGACTCGGGCCGATCCTGCGGCGTGGTGGCGCGTTCTTCCTGCGGCGCAGCTTCAGGGGCAATGCGTTGTACTCGGTGGTGTTCAACGAATACGTGGCGCAGCTGATCGATCGCGGCGTGCCGATGGAGTATTTCATCGAAGGTGGCCGCTCGCGCACCGGACGGTTGCTCGCGCCACGGGCCGGCATGCTGGCGATGACGGTGCGCGCGTTCCTGCGCGCGCCGCGGCGACCGGTATTGTTCCAGCCGGTCTACATCGGTTACGAGAAATTGATGGAGGGCGCTTCCTACGCCGGCGAACTCAGCGGCCAGGCGAAGGAGAAGGAATCCCTGCTCGGCCTGTTGCGCGGCCTGAAGGTACTGCGCCAGCGCTACGGCCATGTGGCGTTGAACTTCGGCGAGCCGATTGAGCTGACGCCGCTGCTGGATGCGGCCAGTCCCGACTGGCGCGCCAGCAACACCGACCCCGAGGTCAAGCCGGAATGGCTGGGCAATGTCACCGATCGTCTGGCCGAGCAGATCCAGATCAATATCAACCGCGCCGCCGACGTCAATCCGATCAACCTGCTGGCGCTCGCCCTGCTCGCCACGCCCAAGCACGCGATGGCGGAAAGCGACCTGCTGGCCCAGCTCGAGCTGAGCAAGACGCTGCTGGAGGAGTTGCCGTATTCGGACCGAGTCACGCTGACCCCGATGAATCCGCCGGCGATCATCGCCTACGGCGAGCAGATGGGCTGGATCCAGCGCGTGCAGCATCCGCTGGGCGACGTGCTGACCGTCGGCGGTGAACAGGCGGTGCTGCTGAGCTACTTCCGCAACAACGTGTTGCACCTGAACGCCGCCGCCGCCTGGGTAGCCTGCTGCTTCGTCAACAACCGGCGCATGTCGCGCGGCTCGGTGCTGCGGCTGGGCCGGATCATCTACCCGTTCATCCAGGGCGAGCTGTTCCTGCCATGGGACATCGACGGCTTTGCCGCACAACTGCAGGCGACCATCGACTTCTTCGTACGTCGCGGCCTGCTCGAATCGAGCAGCGACGGCCGCGTGCTGGAACGCGGCCCCGGCCAGGACGACGGCGCCTATCAGCTCAAGGTGATCGCGCGCAGCCTGATCCAGGCGTTCGAGCGCTACTACATCACCATCGCCGCGCTGGCCAAGAACGGCCCGCACACGCTCACCAGCGCGGAGCTGGAGAACGCCTGCACGCTCACCGCGCAGCGTTTGAGCCTGCTCAACGAATTGTCCGCGCCGGAGTTCTTCGACAAGGCGCTGTTCCGCGGTTTCATCCAGAAGCTGCGCGAGCGCCGCATCGTGTGGACCGACGATGCCGGCAAGCTCGACTACGACAGCGCGCTGGAAGGCATGGTGCGCGACGCGCGGGTGATCCTGTCGCGCGAGGTGCGCCATTCGATCCTCAAGATCACCCCCGGCACCCACGAGAAGGAATCGGCCGCCGGCGACGCCTTGAATGACGAAACCTCCGCGCCGCCACTGGTGCTGACCGCGCCCGATGGCGACCACGACGACAAGGTGCCCGAGGATGCTTCCGGTGCCGACCTGCACCAGCGCCATGTGGAGGCCGAACACCACCTGCACGCGCACGCCGCGCCGGCCAAAGATCCCGACCAGACGGACCTTCCCCTCTAGCCTTTCCGGCCGCTTCGCGGTCGATCCTGTAGCATGCCCTCATGAGCGAACAGCAGCCCAAAACCACCCCGGATTCGACCACCCACTTCGGTTTCCGCGACGTGCCGGTCGGCGACAAGCAGAAGCTGGTCGGCCAGGTATTCACCTCGGTCGCGCGCAGCTACGACCTGATGAACGACCTGATGTCGTTCGGCGTGCACCGGCTGTGGAAACGACATTTCGTCGCCATCAGCGGCGTGCGTCGCGGCGATCGCGTGCTGGATCTGGCCGGTGGCACCGGCGACATCGCCGCGCTGCTCAATCCGGTGGTGGGCGACCAGGGCGAAGTGGTGGTGGGCGACATCAACGCCGCCATGCTCGGCGTCGGTCGCGATCGCATGACCGATCGCGGGCTGGTCTCGGGTTTACGCTGGGCGCAACTCAATGCCGAGGCACTGCCGTTTCCGGACAACTCCTTCGACGCGGTGACGATGGCGTTCGGGCTGCGCAACGTCACCGACAAGGACAAGGCGCTGGCCGACATCTGCCGCGTGCTCAAACCCGGCGGCCGCCTGCTGGTGCTGGAGTTCTCCCGGGTACAGAGCGAGCTGTTCGGCAAGCTCTACGATTTCCACTCGTTCAAGATCCTGCCCAAGCTCGGCCAGCTGTTCGCCGGCGACGCCGACAGCTACCAGTACCTGGCCGAATCCATCCGCAAGCATCCCGACCAGCAGACCTTGAAGGGCATGATGGAACGCGCCGGTTTCGGCCGTGTCGAAGTGCGCAATCTCAGCAACGGCATCGTGGCGATTCATCGCGCATACAAGCTCTGACCTGCACGCTGGGCCCCGTCTCCGGAAATTTCGTCGCTGGCCTGCGTGGTCCCTGCCAGGCCTCCTGCGACCGCCGCCGCTGTGCAATCGCCGGCCTGGCACCTACTTGCGGTCGATGACCGGATGCCCTCCTTCGCCCGGCGAACAGGGCCTTCATGAGCAGTTTTCCCCAGCCACAAATCCGCATCCCGTCCGCCACTCGTACAAGAAATCCGCAGATCGACAACGCCAAATTCGTGCTGATCGCGCTGGTCGTGATCGGCCACGGCATGGGTGAGCTGCGCGGCGATTCGCCGTTGCTGAAAGCGGCTTACCACTTCATCTACCTGTTCCACATCCCGGCCTTCGTTTACCTGTCGGGTTCGCTTGCGCGCACCGAGTTCGGCGTCAGGCAGGGCATGCGCTGGCTTTGCACGCTGCTCATTCCGTTGCTGGTGTTCCAGGCGATTTATCACGCGTGGAACGCGTGGCTGTTGCATGAAACGTTCGAGTACCACATCACCGAGCCGTACTGGCTGCTTTGGTATCTGGCCAGCCTCGCCTGCTGGCATCTGCTGCTGCCACCCATGCTGGCGCTTGGACGACCGCTGCTGACCGCGTGTGGCATCGCGATACTGGCCGGCTACGCCGGTGATATCGGATATCCGTTCAGTCTGTCGCGAACCCTGGTCTTTCTGCCTTTCTTCATCGCCGGCCATCGTCATGGCCTCGACTTGCCCGGACCACGCAGCGGCGCTGTCGCTGCCCTGCTGTCACTGGCAGGACTGGCCTGGTTGATTCGCGATCTCGACCCGGTATGGCTCTATGGCAGCAGTGCGTATCCCGATCTCTGGGGCGGCCCGCTGCGGGCCGGCCTGCTGGCGGCATCGGCGGTCGGCGTATGGGCCGTGCTGCGACTGGTGCCGCGCAAGGCAAGCCCGCTTACCGCGATGGGGCGACAAAGCCTCGCGGTGTATCTGCTGCATGGGTTGTTGATCAACGCCGCCACGGCGCTGGGTTTGTGGGCAAGCCTCGCACACCTCCCACCGGCGTGGCGTCTCGGCCTGGCCGTCACCGGTGGCGCCGCGCTGGCCTGCCTGCTGACGAAAGCGGCTCCATGGTTCCGTCCGCTCATGAACTTCGGCTGGCTCCTGCATCCATCCAGCGAAGGCGATGCTTCATCCATCCGCAACCGCAGTCCGGTACGGCACGGGAGACGCGAACGCTCCAGCGCGACACGACGGGGTTCGGTATCGACATCGCGACAAACCAGCGGGCTGACCCGCGGTGGCGACTGAGCCGGTCAATGGATAGAGCCATGCGGGCGCCGATCCTTTCCATCCCGACGGCAAGCGCGTGCCGTGCACGCAGAACCGCACCGCGCTGGATTTTGTCGGCACGCGCAAACACGCCGGTTCGATCATCGTCATCCGATGACGAATGCGGGTCAGGTTTACCGCAGACCAGCGGCGGACGTTCTGCCCGCCGCCGCGTGGCCGCCGTTACCAGCTGAAGCCGGCACCAGCGCCGACCGTGCTCTCCGAATCGGAGGCGGACACGCCGATCGAGACGCTGGCGCGGTTGTTGTTGAAGCCACGCTGGTAGCCCACCGAAAGTGCCGACTCGCCGGAGTAGCCACCCACACCCACGCCAATGCGATTGACACCGGACAGACCCGCCGTGTTGCCGATCATCTGCGCCATCGCCGTGTTCATCGCACCGACCCGGTTGAGCCGACGGTTCACATCATGGAACTGGTCGCCGACCTGGTTGCGGAAGGTGTCGAAGTCGTCATGGCTGACCGCACTGTCGAACTTCCCGTCGGTATAGCTCTTGGCCGAGCGAAGTGTCGCCTTGTCATTGGCATCGGCGTAGGTCTTGGCGCTCTGCAAAGCTTCGTCCACCTGGCTGACATTGACCGCATCCGTGGCCTGCTTGCCTGCCGCAACATTGGTTATCTGACGCTGGTGTGTCTGCGTGCCTACCGACACGGTGTTGGCGCGATCGGCCACCGCACCCTGACCCAGTGCCACCGCACCCGCGGCCGTCACCGAACTGCCCTGCCCCAGTGCCGTACCGGATGCGGCGGTCACTGCTGCGTCGGCACCTACCGCCACCGCATTCGTGGCCTGCGCTGAAATGGTGGCACTGGCACCTAGCGCGGTGCTGCCGTCAGCGTAAACGCGGGCTTTGCCACCGATGGCGGTGTCTTTCGGACCCAGCGCATAGCTGTCGCCACCCACGGCAGTTCCGTACGCGCCGCCGGCCTTGGCGTTGGAACCGATGGCTATGCCGCGCGAATCGGCCGTGACATGGGCGGCATCATTGCCTGCGGCCGCTCCGTCCACTGCCACGCGCGCGTCACGACTGCTTTCTACCGTAGCCGCCGCCTGCAATGCGCCGACGTCGGACTGGGTTTTCCCGAGGCCGGTGGTCACCTGGGTGAGGCTGTTGGTCATGCCGTCGAGCACGCTGTTGAGTGCGCTGAACGCATCGCCCGCGCTGTGATAAGTACCGCCCTGCACAGCAAAGCTCGGCGTAGCCACGCTGCCGTCCGCGTTCAGTCCGGCACCGCCGCCCACGGCGCGCAACGTACCTGCTATCTGGCTCACGGTAGCCGCATCGGTCAGGACGTTGCTGGACCTGACGTTACTGATGATGGTGCCGCCGTGACCACCGAGAGTGACCTTATCCTTGCTGGCATTGTCGTAAGCCACCGAGTTGCCGATCGCGGCATCGATACCGGTGATCGCCTCGGACAGCTGACTCTTGTTCACCGCATCGGTGTCTTCGGTGCCCGCCGCCACGTGGGTGATCTGACGCTCCTTGCCCTTGCTGCCGACCGAAACCGTGCTGGCCTTGTCGGCTACCGACATCGAACCCAGGGCAACACTGTCATCGGCGCTGGCGATGGCCGAGGCACCCAGTGCGATCGTATTGATTCCCGACGCCTTGCTTTTCATGCCCAACGCCGTCGAGGCCTGCGCCGAAGCGACGCTGCCGTAGCCCACCGCCGTACTGTTGGCCCCCGATGCCGCCGCACCGTAGCCCAGCGCCGAACCCAGCTTGCCGGCGGCGTTTGCATAACCGCCCAAGGCCACCGAGCCGTCACCGAGTGCGCCGCTGTTCAAGCCGATGGCAACGGTCTGCACACCTATCGCACCATACGTACGCACCGCTTTATTATCGAGTTGGCTGCCGATCGCGACGCTGTAAGTACCTTTCGCGTAAGCATTGCCGCCTACGGCAGTGGCGCCAACGGCACCCGAATAGGCATTGCCGCCCAAGGCGGCAGCGCCGTCGGCGGCCGCAAAG
The DNA here is from genome assembly GCF_049994385.1 of Rhodanobacter sp. Col0626. Taxonomy (GTDB): domain Bacteria; phylum Pseudomonadota; class Gammaproteobacteria; order Xanthomonadales; family Rhodanobacteraceae; genus Rhodanobacter. Next base: position 494,528 of record NZ_CP188260.1, on the reverse strand, counting down.
GCATTGCCGCCATACGACACCGCGTTTGCGCCCAACGCCAGCGCACCGGCACCGGTGGCCAGGGCACTCGTGCCTTCCGCGGCGGCCTGATAGCCCAGGGCCATCGCACCTCGACCGTTGGCCGATGCCAGCGAACCCACCGCCGCCGCACCCTCACCCGTCGCCGCCGTCGCCTTCCCGTCGTTGTCCGCGTCCGGCTCGCCGCCGCCGATCGCCACCGAACCACGATCCGATGCCTGCGCGTTCGCACCCACCGCCACGCTGTTGTAGCCCGTTGCGCCAGCGTTGTAGCCGCCGGCAAAGGCGCCCTGTTCGCTCGCCAGCGACAGCGCACCCACCGCCGTGCTGACCGCGCCCGTCGCACCGGCACCCGCACCGAGCGCGGTCGAACCCGGGCCCGTCGCTTCGGTCGCGTACGAAATGCCATCGACCGTGTAGGTGCCGCCCACCGCCGTGCTCGCTTCCTCGCTCGCGGTCGCGCCGGCACCCAAGGCGACCGAGCCCTGGGACGACGCCGTGCTGCCGGAGCCTGCGGCGAGACTGAGTGCGCCGGTCGACTGGGCCTCGTTGCCAACCGCTGTACTCAGATCCCCCGCAGCCTTGGCATGGCTGCCTATCGCCGTGGAAGCATTGCCAAACGCACCAGCTTCATCGCCAATGGAAGTCGCGCTTTCGCCGATGGCACCCGAATCCGTATCGGTCTGGTTACCCATGGAGATGCTGCGGTCGCCTTCTGCGTAGCTGGCATAACCGACCGCCGTGCTGAGCAGTCCGAACGCTGTGGCGTATCCACCCAGTACGGTGCTGCCATTACCCGCTGCGCGACTGGAGTAGCCAACAGCGATGGACTGAACCCCGATCGCGCCTGAAGTACGGCCGTTGTCGTCGAAGTCCTCTACCTGGCTGCCGATCGCGATGCTGTAAGCGCCCTCCGCGTAAGCATTGCCGCCCAAGGCAGTGGCGCCAATGGCGCCCGAATAGGCATTGCCGCCCAGTGCAGCGGCGCCATCGGCGCCCGAATAGGCACCTCCGCCATACGCCGCCGCGTTCGCACCCAGTGCCAAGGCACCGGCGCCGGTGGCCAGGGCACTCGTGCCTTCCGCCGCGGCCTGATAGCCCATGGCCATCGCACCACGACCGTTGGCCGATGCCAGCGAGCCCACCGCCACCGCACCTTCGCCTGTCGCCGCCGTCGCCTTCCCGTCGTTGTCCGCATCCGGCTCGCCGCCGCCGATCGCTACCGAACCACGATCCGATGCCTGCGCGTTCGCACCCACCGCCACGCTGTTGTAGCCGGTTGCGCCGGCGTTGTAGCCGCCGGCAAAAGCGCCCTGTTCGCTCGCCAGCGACAGCGCGCCCACCGCCGTGCTGATCGCGCCCGTCGCACCGGCACCCGCACCGAGTGCGGTCGAACCCACGCCCGCCGCTTCGGTCGCGTACGCAATGCCATCGACCGTGTAGGTGCCGCCCACCGCCGTGCTCGCTTCCTCGTTGGCGCTCGCGCCGGCACCCACGGCCGTCGCACTCGCGCCGGCGGCTTGGCTGTTGGCCCCTGCGGCCACGGAGCTGGGGCCGCTCGCGGTGGCGACCGAGCTGCCGCTCGGGTCGTTCGCCTTGAACAAATCGTCAGTGGTGGACGCATGTGAACTGAGCGGGCCCATCGCGATCACCGCGCCCATCAGCAGTTGCATGCCGACCGCCGCTGCGCGCAAACGCCTGGAGGCGCCGCCCTTGCCGCTGGCCCCGGCGAGTTCAGAGGCCACCACCAGCAATCCGAGTGCCTTGTTCCAAACCTTGCTGTGAATCTTGTTCATCGACAACTCCAAAAATGCTTGTGATGGCCGGGACGACCAAATGAAACCCCGGGACCGCGCGGATCTGGCAGCGAAGAAAAGCAACGCGCCATATGCACGAGAACCGTTGGGACACAGTGCGTACGCGATATCGATGCCGGACCGCGAAGACCTCCGACCCCGATATCCGCCGACGACGCATGCGGCGTAGCCGCCGTGGTGATGCAGTCCACCGCCAAGAGCGGAAAACTTGCGGCATGAATTCAATCCGGACCCTGGCCATCACGACGCAAATGAACGTCGCGACGGCACCAGGCTCATCAACGGATCGAGCCACCACTCAGAGCGATTGGCTTGCACTCGACCTTCACCGCGTCGAACGCGGCCGTCACGTCCGCAGCGTTGTAGCCGCGGTCGGTGGCCGCCTGCTCGACCCCGCACGCACCACCGTCGAAGGTCTCGTCGGGCTGCCAGGCCACGGCATTGGCATCGTGGAAAACCTCGAATGCCTTGCGCGTATTCCAGCCTTCGGTTTTCGCCAACACGCAGAACGCACGGTTGTACGCGCCGCTGGAGTAATGCGGATCCATGTCTGCCGTGAACTCATCGGCGGTATCGATCGAGCTGCCGTCGCGACTCGGCGTGCACATGTCGCGCAAAGCCGCCAGGCCGCCCGGCGCGACGGTGCCGGGAACGATGAAATCGGCGCCGACCAGGAAATCGTTGCTGCCCCGATCGAAGAATTTCACCGCCTCGCCGGCCATGTCCGAGAACGCTTCGTTCATGCCGCCGGACTGCCCGGTGTACTCGAGGCCGGAGTGCTGGCCGGTGAAGCCGTGGCTGATCTCGTGCCCGGTCACATCCAGCATGACGAACGGTTCAACATTCACACCATTGCCGTCGCCGAACGTCATCGACGTTCCGTTCCAGAACGCGTTGCCATAGTTGACGCCGTAATGCACGCGCATCACCAGCTTCATTTCCGAGCCATCGGGGTTGATCAGCGGCGGCGCGCCGAACCACTCGGTATACATGTCATGCACGACACCGCCGAAGTGATGCGCGTCGTTGATGGGAGAGAAGCCTCCGTTGATGCTGTCACCACTGCTTGCATAGGGCGCCTTGGCGCAGGGAAACGACCAGACCACGCCACGCGCGGTTCCTCCGGCCATGTTGTAGGTCACGATGCGGTCGTTTTGCATGTAGCAGGTCAGGCCATTGCGCTGGACCTGCAACGGGTCATGACCGGTGCCTCCGTCGCCATAGAAATACGAGCCGACGGTGGCGTTGCCACCGATGCCGGCGGCCTCGACGTTGACGTTGGTCGCCGGCGTCGGAGTGGGCAGGCGACCGGAAGTGATGCCCTCCCACTGCGCGATGATCTGTCCGCTGTTGGCGTCGACGAAGGCCGTGGGACGCGAGGCGCCATTGCCGCTGTCGAGCACGTAAGAGACCAGATAGACCAGGCGAGCCTTTGCGCCGCTCGTAGCGGGATAGACAAAGAGCTCGGCTTTCTCGTCCGTCGGCGCCAGACCCGCGGGAACGCCCCGTGCCTTCAGCACCGCCGCTTGCGCCTGCGCCGCGGACAGCTTCGGCGTGACCGAGGCCAGATCCGTGCCGATGTTCTTCTCGGCCACGCCACGTACCGAAAGCACATTGCCGGCGCCATCGCGCTCGACCACCACGGTACGGCCATAAATCGGAACGCCGTTGAAAATCTGCTGTTCGCGTGTCTTCACCGTGCCGCGCTGGGTGACCACCTGCGAACGCGTGGCCTGGAATGAGGCACCGATGCCCAGGTTGAGGTTGGACGCCAGCTCGACAGGCCTGGCCTTGCCAAGATGACCCGCGTTGACCGACAGAACGGAGCCGGCGAGCGCGGAAGTGCTCATCGTTGCGCCCAGCGCAACAAGCAATGCGGCAGTCAGGTTCGTGCGTGACATGTGTATTCCTCTGATCGTTCTGTTTGCGTCGGCGAATGCCGAATGGCCTGGGATGACGTGCTGCTGACCACACCTTGCGCACGGCCAGGCACGTCGCTCCGCGTACCCGTAAAGAACGATCCGGAAGAATCTCACCCCCCTAGGAATTATTCCTAAATCGGCATTCCCGGCGCCATCTGCCCGTCTCGAACGAAGGAGGCCATCGCAGCCACGTCGAAAATATGGTGTCCGGAGGTAGGGGGATCGGCGGCAAACACGTTAAAGGGGGTAGCAACGGGACAGGACGCCCGCTGCTGTCCAGGAACGATGTGGCCCCCCTGCGTCTGTTTCTGTTCGGCCGGGTCCGTGAAAACGGATCGGCACACACCAGTCTCCCGCAAGGATGCGGGGGCAACACTCCCTGTTTTTTGCGCACTACGTCCCGCGTTGCGCTAGATTGATGTCACAGGCGCACACAGGAGTGGTGGCAACAGATGGGACAGCAGTCAGCCGATAACGGCGTGCCCCCCGTCATGCCGGCGGGATTCGAGGCATTTGTCAGGCAGCAGCGCGCTGAACTGGTCAGCTACCTGCGCCGACGTATCACCTCGGATGAAGACGTGGAGGATATTGTCCAGGAGAGCCTGATCCGGCTGATGCGTTACCGCGATAGGGACCCCGCCAGTTGGGCTCCGCTGCTCTATCGCATCGCCATCAATGTTCACAATGATCGCTTGCGCCAGCTTCGTGTCCGTCAGGACATCCAGTGCGTCCACCTGGACGAAAACATCCATGAGATGGCATCACTGGAACCGGGGCACGTGCAACGCATCGCCACACAACAGGAGCTGGCAAGACTGCAACGCGCCCTGCTCCGCCTGCCCACACGTTGTCGTCAAATGTACCTACTGCATCGCATTGAAGGCATGACTTATCCCCAGATAGCCAGCCATTGCGGCATTGGCGTCAAGGCGGTGGAAAAACACATCAGCAAAGCACTGGTCCTGTTGCGCGTCACCATGGCCTCCGAAGATTAAACGACTCGTCATGAAATCTTTCAGATCCGATAGTCCAAATGCGGTTCCCGAGACGGCCGAGGCGTGGCTGGCGCGATTGCTTGCCCCCGACTGCAGCGCGCAGGACAAGGCCGCGTTCGCCAGGTGGCGAGAGGCCGACGCCGCCAACGCCGACGATTTCGCCGAAGCGGAATACCTGCACGAAACCGCCGCACAGCTGGCCGATGACCCGCTGATCCGCGCGGCAACCCGCGCGGCGAAGCGGCAAGGTGCAGATACGCGCCCTCGTTTCGGATGGATCGCGGCTTCCGCTGCCGCCGCTGCCGTGCTGGTCGGTGCGCTTGGCCTCGCCATCCATCGGTATCAGAGTGCCGTGCCGGAAATCCATTACGCCAGTACCACGACCCCACAGACGATCACCCTCACCGACGGCACCCGATTGCAACTCGATGCCGGATCCTCGGTCGCGGTGCAGTTCGGTCATGCCCGACGGGTGGTGAAACTCGAACGCGGCCGCGCCGAATTCACCGTCGCCGCCGATGCCCGCCGGCCCTTCGAAGTTCAGGCCGGCGATGCCACGATCCGCGATATCGGCACCACGTTCCAGGTAAGTCGCGACGTGCGCGGCGTCGAGATCGGACTGCTGGAGGGACAGGTGCAAATCACCGGCAAACACGACGGTCAGGCATGGCATCGACTGCTCGCACCGTCGGAACAACTGCTGGTCGGCGTGGACGGCCATGCCGGTCCCACCGAGGCACTCGACGTCGATGCCGCGCAAAGCTGGCCACGCGGCAAGCTGGTGTTTCATGAGCGCCGCCTCGACGAATTGCTGATCGAGGCCAACCGCTACTCGGCACTCAAGCTGCGCATAGCCGATCCCTCGCTGGCTTCACTGCGCGTAAGCGGCAGCATCCACGCCGGCGACCAGGAAACGCTGGTCAAGTCGCTGGAACACGGCTGGCAACTGCGGACTTTGCGAACCGGTCCGGAAGAAATCAGCATCCAGCGGTAGACCACTGGCAACGTGCGTTGAAGTGAATCGGGCCAGGATCATTGTCCACGGATAACCCACGCCGAAGGCGCTCCGGCGAAGCCTCTCAGCATCGTTCGCGTGCTTCGACCGGCGCGACCGGACCGATCGGCGCCACGACCGGTCGCCGCCGCGCGTTGGCCAGTACCACGCCACCGACGGTGATCGCGCCACCGAGCAGAATCAACGCGTTCGGTACCTCATGCAGCCACAGCCAACCGATCAGCAGCGCGATCGGCGGCGACAGATAGATGAAGCTGCTGACGCGTGACGCCGAGGCCCGTTCCACCGCCATGTTCCACGCCAGGTAACCCACGAACGTCGGCGCGATACCCAGCCACAGCAGCGCGCCGATGTGCGGCCACGAGGCCGTCGCCAGGGCCTGCGGCAGCTGCCAGCCGAACGGCAGCGCACCCAGCGTGCCGGCAAAGAAGGTGAATGCGGTGACGCCGAGCATGCTGTTGCGCGCAAACAAGGCCTTCTGGCCCACGAAGTAGATCGCCGAGACGATCACGCAAACCAGCACCAGCAAGGCCCTCGGATCCACTTGCACGCGCTGGCCGCTGGCCAGCACCACCAGCACGGTGCCCACCAGCGCCATGCCGAGCCCGATCCAGGTCCGCCGCGCCAGCCGCTCACCGAGCCAGAAAGCGGATACCGCCGCGGTGGCCGCCGGCACCAGTGAAATCAGGATCGACGCGGTGCCGCTGGCAATGCGCGTCTCCGCATAATTCAGGCACAGGTGATACGTGGTGAGTCCCAACACGCCCAGCAGGGCCAGTTGCGGCCAGTCGCGACGCGAGGGCAGCGGCACCCGCCTGACCTTCAGCAACACGGCGAAGCACAACGAACCGATCAGCAATCGCGCAAACGCCACCTCGCCAGGCGTAAATGCCGGCAACGCATAGGCGATCGCGGCATACGCCGAGGACCAGGTGAGCAGGGCAATCGCGATGGCGACCAAGGCGCGGCCATCGAGACGATCAACGGTATCCATGGATGGATTCCAGTACGGGGGAGTGCGCATCCTAGTCTTGCCGGTCACACCGGGGAATAATGCATCGAATCGTTTTCACGATGTTTCGCCAACGATCGAAGCAATTACGAGTGATCCCGCCTTGGAATCGAAACCCGAATTGGATAGCAAAGACTGGCAGCTGCTGGAGGCGCTGCAACAGGACGCACGCCTGGGTTATGCGGAGCTGGGCCGCAAGGTGCAGTTGTCCGCACCGGCAGTGGCCGAAAGGGTGAAGCAACTGGAGGAAGTCGGGGTCATCACCGGCTATCGCGCCACGGTCAACCCCAAGCGGCTCGGCTACAGCATCAGCGCGATGGTCCGGCTGCGCAGCGACGGCATCACCTGCGCGCGCATCGGCACGCTGGTGGAGGACATCCCCGAGATACTGGAATGCCGCCGGCTCGCCGGCGAGGATGCCGCCTTGCTGCACGTGGTGGCGATGTCGATCAGCCACCTGGAGTCCGTGCTCGACCGCCTGCTCAAGACCGGTGCGAGCAACAGCACCACGACCCTGATCGTGCTGCAGACGCCGCACGAAAACCGTCCGTTGACCCGCGCGATGTGGAACGCCGCGCGCGCCCTGTCGAACGATTGATCCCATCCCCGAGAGCATCCGATCCGATGACCGACAAACCCACCGACAAACTTCCTGTCCCAACCGACCAGGCGCCTTCCAACCCCGAGCGCCGCCGCCTGCTCGGCGGCATGGCCTTCGCCGGTGCGGCGCTGACACTTGGCGGCTGCAGTCCGCTCGGCGATCATCGCTCGGCGACCGCGGGCGCGCACGATATGCCTGCCGCCGAACTCGACGCGCTGCTGCGCCAGCACATCCAGCAGGTGGTGGTGTTGTACGCTGAGAACCGCAGTTTCAACAACCTGTTCGCCGACTTCCCGGGGCTGGCTCAGCCGCTGCAGGATCCGCAGTCGACGCGGTATCCGCAGCGCGATCGCGACGGCAACCTGTTCACCACGCTACCGCCGATCTGGGGCGGCTTGGTGCCTCACGCACAAACGGTGGACGGCCAGCATTACCAGATCGACGTACACGCCATCACCGACCTGCCCAACCAGCCGTTCGCGCTGCGCACCCCCGCCGGCGCGCCGCTGCCGCATGGCGTGGTCACGCGCGACCTGGTGCATCGCTTCTACGAGAACCAGCTGCAGATCAACGGCGGCAAGAACGACGGTTTCGTCGCCTGGGGCAATTCCGGTGCACTGGTGATGGGCCATTACGCCGACAGCGCCACCAACCTGCGTCTGTGGCAGCTCGCGCAGCAGTACACCTTGTGCGACAACTTCTTCATGGGCGCCTTCGGCGGCTCGTTCCTCAACCATCAGTACCTGGCCGCGGCGCAACCGCCGTTCTATCCAGATGCCGATCAACGGCCGGGCAAGTTCCAGGTCGCCACCCTCGAGGGCGACGATCCCACCGGGGTGCGTCCCCGACTGGCCGACGACTCACCGGCCAGCGCGATGCAGGGCCGCTCGAAGTTCGCCACGCCCGACGCGCTCACGCCGGACTTCTGGGCCGTCAATACGATGGGCCCGGCCTATGCGCCGGCGTTCAGTCACGACAAGCAAAACCCGCAGCTGGCCAACGCCGATGATCCAACCACTCTGCCGCCACAGGTCCACCTGACCATCGGCGACGTCCTGTCGGAAGCCGGCGTGGACTGGGCCTGGTATGCCGGCGGCTGGAAACTGGCGCTGGAGGGCCATGGCGACGGCGACCATCACGTGTTTCCGGAAGTGCCGAATTTCCAGATCCACCATCAGCCATACAACTATTTCCGTCGATTCGCGCCTGGCACGTCGGCGCGCCAGCAACACCTGCGCGACGCGGGCATCGGCGGCACCGCCGAGGGCAATCACTTCATCGCCGCGATCGAAGCCGGCACGCTGCCGCCGGTGTCGTTCTACAAACCGCAGGGCGACCTCAACATGCATGCCGGCTATTCCAGCGTGGCCGCGGGTGACGAGCATCTGTCACAGGTCATCGATGCCTTGCAGAAGAGTCCGCAGTGGCCGCACATGCTGGTGGTGATCACGGTGGACGAGAACGGTGGCTGGTGGGATCACGTGGCGCCGCCCAAGGGCGACCGCTGGGGGCCCGGCTCACGCATTCCCGCGCTGATCGTGTCGCCGTTCGCGAAGAAAGGCTTCGTCGACCATACGATCTACGACACCGGTTCGATCCTGCGTTTCCTCACGCGCCGCTTCGGGCTGAAGAAGTTGCCAGGACTCAAGCTGCGTGATGCCGCCATGATCGCCGCCGGCGGACCACCGCCGGGTGATCTCACCGCGGCATTGCAGTTCGACTGAGCAAGAGCCACCCCTCCCAGCCTCCCCTGCGCGCAGGGGAAGGAGCAAAGCCGGCCACCCGAAACTCCATCGCCGCCGGTATACCCTCCCCTGCTCCGCAGGGTAGGGATGGGGTTCAAGCCGCGACGAACCTCCACAAGAAGCCCCCCGGGATTGGGGAACCACCAACCCGCGTCGTAAGCTGCATCTCCGATCCAACCTCCCCGACGAGCAGAGGGAGCACAACGCCCAGGAATCCCATGCGCGAGCTTTATCCCGAGATCGAACCGTATCGGACCCATCAACTCGCGGTCGATGCGCGCCACACACTGCACGTGGAAGAGTGCGGCAATCCCGCCGGCTTGCCGGTGGTCTTCCTGCACGGCGGTCCCGGCGCCGGCGTATCGCCCTACCACCGCCGCTTCTTCGATCCGGCACGCTACCGCATCGTGTTGTTCGACCAGCGCGGCGCCGGCCAGTCCACGCCGTTCGCCGAACTCATCGACAACACCACCTGGCACCTGGTCGCCGACATCGAGAAGATCCGCGAACAATTGGGCATCGAGCGCTGGGTGGTTTTCGGCGGCTCGTGGGGCTCGACGCTGGCGCTGGCCTATGCGCAGACACATCCGGAGCGCGTGCTCGGGCTGGTGTTGCGCGGCATCTTCCTGGGCCGTCCACCGGAGCTGCGCTGGTTCAACGAAGTCGACGGCGGCGCCTCGCAGATCTTTCCCGAACGCTGGTCGCGCTTCGTGGATTTCATCCCGGCCGATGAGCGCACTTCGATGCTGGACGCGTACTGGACCCGGCTGACCAGTCAAGACGAAGCGACCCGCCTTGACGCCGCGAAAGCATGGAGCGCATGGGAAGGCGGCAGCACGACGCTGGTCCATGATCCCGATGGCGGCGGCGATTTCGAGGATCCGCACAAGGCCGTCAGCCTGGCCATCATGGAGGCGCACTATTTTCGCCACGCGATCTTCCTCCAACCCGACCAGCTGTTGCGCGACGTCGACCGGATCCGCCACATTCCGGCCACCATCGTGCAAGGCCGCTACGACATCATCTGCCCGATGAAGAGTGCGTGGGACTTGAGCCAGGCATGGCCGGAGGCGGATCTGCACGTGGTGCTGGCCGGTCACAGCGCCGCCGATCCGGCGATCGTCGATCAACTGGTGCAGGCGACCGACCGGCTGGCCGACCGCCATGCGTAAGCCACGCCGCCCCGCTCAATGGGGCGAGGTGGCCTCGGCGGGGATCAGGTCCGGTTGTGCCTCGTACCAGCGCTGCGCATGCAGCAGATGAAAGTCGCGCTTGCCGTCCGCCAATGCCACACCCAGACCCAGCACACCCCAGCGCGCATAGAGATCGCCGTTCGGTTGGCCATCCCTGATGCGCAGGTGCGCAAACAGGTCGACCCGCTTGTTGCTTGCCACCAGGTGGTCGAGGATGAAGTCACCGCGCTGCGCCTCGATCCTGGCGTGTGCGGTGGCCTGGCCATCGTTGATCACGTTCGTGATCCATTTGGGGAATGCACTGCGATCGGCGAACAGCGAAAGCAACAGGCCGACATCCTTCATCACGATCGTGGCATCACCGCGCAGGCGCATCGGGCGATCCCAGTCCAGCCGGCCGTGCTGCAGGGTCACCTTGGCCCACCACGGCGGCGCGCTTGACCCTTCCACGCGCACGCCATCCAGGCCGAGCGTGAATGCCTGCAGATCGAACGCATGCCCCGCGCGCTTCTTGGCGCGATCGAGCCGTGTATCCAGCGACAGGCTGCCGCGCAGGCGCGACACACCCAGCGCGAGTCGTGCCGCCGTGCTGTTCATCTGCATGCGTCCCGCGCTGACATCGCCGTTGCCGTCGAGCGTGAAGTCGGTGGACATCGAGCCAGTGCCCTGCAGGAAGTACAGGCTCTTGCCGGGCAGGTAACGGTTGTATGTGCGCAGGTCGGGAATCTGCGCATCGTCAAAATGAAGCCGGGCGGTAAACAGCTGGCGCAACCTGGCCAGGTCGTCGGACGAACGCAGGTTCACCTGCAACGCCCGGCCGCGCAGATACGCCTGCCCCGGTGCGTCGCGCGGCGCCAGCGTGAAACGATCCACCATGAGATCCGCCAGCAATCGCCCGCCACCGGGCGCCGCCACGACACGCGCCTTCGCCTGCGCGCTGCCGGCGAATACGTTGTCGAGGATGTTCGCCACCAGCGCTACCTGCGGCACCTCGACATGCGTATCCGATTGCAGGTGACCGCCCTCGATGTGCAAGGCACCGGCGATATCGCCCGAGCCGTCCAGTCGCAACCAGGGCTTGGACATCGTCAACGGCGCCAGCCAGTCCAGCGAAGCGAAATGCCAGCGACCGTCGACGTTGCCGGAAAGCAGCCGCAGCGCCTCGCTGGTCGAACGCCACGGCAACACCCGCCGACTGGCAAACTGCAGGTGGGCCTCCAGTTGGTTCGTCGCGGCGTTGCTATCGATACCCGGTGGCGGCGGAATCCGCGCGTGCATCACTACCGCAGCGGGCTGCACCGCCAGATCGAGCTGACCGCGGCGCTGCTCCTGCTTGCCGTCGGCATCGGTGATCGCCACCGGCGCGTTCCATTGCAGTCGACCGTCAGGTACCAAAGTGCCGTGGTCAAGCGAGAAGTCGGCGCTCAGATGACCCTTCAGCGATGACTGTGCAGCGGCGCGCGTGCCGGCCTTGTCGGCACCTAGCGCTATCGCCGGCGTCGCGCCTTCCGCGACCACATGGATCTTCGCCCGCTCAAGCTTCTTCCAGCCCGGTGGCAACTCATGGGTGAAAGGATCGAACGCAAAATGGACATCGAGCCTGGCGTCGTGCAGCAATTCCTGCTGCCGATAGTGCACGCTCGCCCTGGGCATCCATACGCGCGAAGGAAAAATGGCCGTCGCTCCTCCGCGCAACTGGTGCGTAAAGCCGAGTTCGGCCTTGCCATCGCCGTCGGCGACCAGATCGCCCATGCGCACTTGCCGCAACGACAGCGTGCTGACCCGATCGACCGTGACGTGCCAGGCGTCGCTTTGCCAGGGCGGTGGTTTGTGGTCGACGCTGGTCGGCTGAATATCGAGCTTCACCGCCGACGTGCGGACCTGGCCGAAGCGCAGTTCGCGCCGAAGCAGCGGCCACAACATGATCCGTCCACCCGCCGACTCGCCCTGGGCGCTCCACAACAGTTGGCGTGCATGTCCATGCAGCTGCAAATCATGCGCATGTATCTGCCCCGGCCACAACGTCCACGCCCACGCCCACTGCGCATGAAACGTTTCCGGCTTGCGGTTGATCGTGGACGATGCCATCGGGCTGTTGAGGAAAACATTGCCGATGATCAGGTACAGCACATACAGCACGCCCACCAGCCACAGTAGTCGACGCATGGGTACAGGCAAGGTGCGCATCAGGCTCGGTTCGCGGGGTTCATGGTTCAGCATGGCGAGCTTGGCGTGATGGGCTGGTGGAGCATGCACCCAAGCCGGGAGAAAACGACATGCATGAGCTGAAGCGGCGTCCGCCGGAGGCGGCGATGGCATACTTCGACGTTCCGCCGCGAACGATTGGCCAGAGCCGTCGATCGCAACCGTCATGCCGCTCTGCAATGCAGGCGCGTAAGGCCATGCCGCTGATCATCGGGGATTTTCCATGCGTGTTCTGGTTACCGGCGCCTACGGTTTCATCGGTGCGCACATCGTCGCAGCATTGACGGCCGCCGGTCACCAGGTCGTCTGCGCCGTGCGAAATGCGCGGCGCGATTCGCGCTTCTCCGGACTAGCCGCAGTAGCGTGCGACATGGCCCACGACAGCCGCAGCGAAGACTGGCTGCCCCGTCTCGAGGACATCGATGCCGTGGTGAATTGCGCTGGCATCCTGCGCGAGCATGGCGACGACACGTTCGCTGCGATCCATGAACAGGCGCCGCTTGCCTTGTTCCAAGCCTGTCGGCAGCACGGCATACGAAGGGTGATCCAGATTTCTGCGCTGGGCAGCGCCGCGGATGGCGAGTTCATTGCTTCCAAGCATCGCTGCGACGATGCGTTGGCGACATTGGAACTGGACTGGCTGGTATTGCGTCCTTCGCTTGTCTATAGCGCACGCGGTTCGTACGGCGGCACATCCCTGCTGCGCGGGCTGGCCGCCCTGCCCGGCGTACTGCCACTGCCCGGTCACGGCCAGCAACAGGTACAGCCGATTGCTGCGGAAGATGTCGGCGCGGCGGTCGCCGCCGCACTTTCGCGTCCGCAGTGCATCCGCGAGGTGATCGAACTGGTCGGACCCGACGTGCTGACGTTGCATGACTATCTGCTGGCCTGGCGGCGCTGGCTTGGTTTCAGGCCTGCACGCGTCCTCGCGGTTCCCGCCCGCCTCGTCCGCGTGTCCGCCGCGATCGGCGAGCGCATGGGTAACGGCCCGTTGGGACAAACCATGGCGCGAATGCTGGAACGCGGCAACATCGGCGCACCCGATGCGACAACACGCCTGCGCGAACGCCTCGATCTGTTGCCACGACGACTGCTGCGTGCGCTCGATGAAGCGCCGAGCCACGTCCAGGATCGCTGGCATGCGCGGTTGTATTTCTGGCTGCCTGCGTTGCGCGTACTGACCGCCCTGGCATGGCTCGGCTCCGGCGTGATCGGATGGCTGACCCCGGTGGCTGCGGTGATGGCTTCGGCACCAGGAAGCTCGCTCTCTGCCGATACTTGCTTGGTCTTGCCCGAGTCACTGGCAGCGCTGACCTGGTGCTCGGCGTGCTTTGTCTGCTGCGTTGGCGTCCTCGCGTCGTACTGACGTTGATGCTGGCGATGCTGGTCGGTTACACGCTGGGCATCGGCATCCTGTGGCCCGCGCATTGGCTGGATCCGCTTGGTGGCTTGCTGAAGAACCTGCCGCTGTTCGGCGCCCTGGTGATCCTGCTGGTTACGGAAGAACGTCGATGAATGCCTATGTGCTGTTGAAGACGGTGCACATCCTCTCATCCACGCTGTTGTTCGGGACCGGACTGGGCACGGCGTTCTTCATGTGGTTCACCCATCGCAGCGGCCAGATTGCCGCCATTGCGGTAGCGACACGACTGACGGTTCGCGCGGACCTGTTTTTCACCACGCCGGCGGTGATCGTGCAGCCATTGTCAGGCTACTTGTTGATGCGACTGATGGGTTTCGACCTGCATACCCCCTGGCTGCAGGTTGCCGCGGCGCTGTATCTGGTGACCGGCGCATGCTGGTTGCCGGTGGTGTGGCTGCAATGGCGTGCGCGAAATCTTGCCAATACGGCACTGCGCAGCGGCACGGTCCTGCCGCCGGCCTACCATCGGTGCATGCGCCTGTGGTTTGCCTTGGGATGGCCTGCCTTTTTCGCGGTGATTGCCATTTTCTGGTTGATGATCGCCAAGCCGACATTGTGGGCTTGAGCACCATCGGATTCACGGCAAGCCCGTGCCATCACGGCGCAAGAATCGGATATCGCAAAAAGGTGGCCACGACAAAACTGTGACTCCCCGATTCCACCGGATGATCGTCATGCTCACCCTGTTCGACTACCTGCCTTCGCAGAACGCCTGGAAGGTGCGCCTGCTGCTGAATCATCTCGGCCGGCCGTATCACTCGGTGCCGGTGAGCATCTTCGAAGGCGAAGGCCGGACGACGGAGTTCCTGCGCGTCAATCCGACCGGCACGGTGCCGGCGATCCGGCTGGAGGACGGCCGCGTGCTGGCCGAGTCGAACGCGATCCTCCTGTATCTGGCCGAAGGTACGCCGTACCTTCCGGATGATGCGTTCGGACGCGCCAAGGTCGCGCAATGGCTTTGTTTCGAGCAGGAGCGGGTGGAATCGGTGATCGGTTCGCTGCGCCACTGGACAATGACCGGCAAGCTGGCACGACGTTCGGCGGAGATGATCGAGGCCAGGCGCAGCGCCGCGGGACGATCGCTGGGCATGCTGGAAAACGAGCTGGCAACACGATCATTCGTCGCTGGCGACCGTTACTCGATTGCCGACATGGCTATATTCGCCTACGCCAGCCGCGCCGAAGAGGCCGGGTTGTCGTTGCAGCCATATCCGCATTTTCGTGCCTGGGTCGCGCGGGTCGAGACCCAGCCGGGGTTTCTTGCCACCATGCATTCCTATGCGATCGATCCGCATTCGACGCGGGATTTGCCGTAGACCACGGCTTTCGTCACGGGCGAGCCATGTGACGGCAATGGCATACTCGGGGTTTTCCGGCTCGAGAGTTCTCCATGCGCCTTCTGCCCGCCCTCGCCTTCGGCACGCTGATGTTGCCGCTGGCCGCCAACGCCAACGCCAACGACTCGAATTCCTACGCGCAACCCGATCAGGTCGTGGTGACGCATCTGGATCTCGATCTGAAAGTCGACTTCCCGCACAGGCAGCTCGATGGCAAGGCCACGCTGAAGCTGGACTGGAAGAATCCGAAGGCCGCCTCGCTGGTGCTGGACACGCGCGACCTGAAGATCGCGAGAATCGAAGCGCTCGGCGCCGACGGCAAGGGTACGCCGCTGAAATATGCGCTGGCGCCGCGCGACAAGCAGCTCGGCAGCAAGCTGACCATCGCCACGCCGACGCATCCGGCGCAGGTGCGCATCGTCTACACGACTTCGCCCAAAGCGTCTGGCCTGCAGTGGCTGACGCCAGAGCAGACCGCCGACAAGAAACTGCCCTTCATGTTCTCGCAGTCCGAGTCGATCCACGCACGCTCCTGGGTGCCGTTGCAGGACTCGCCGGCGATTCGCATCACCTATGACGCGCATGTGCACGCACCGAAGGACGTGCGCGTGGTGATGAGCGCGATCAACGATGCGAAGCATCCGCTCGACGGCGACTTCAGCTTCGACCAGCCGCACCCGATTCCCTCCTACCTGCTGGCGATCGCCGCCGGCGGCATCGACGCCGAGGCCACCGGCCCGCGCAGCGCGGTGTACGCCGAGCCCTCGATGGTGCACAAGGCGGCGCGCGAATTCGAAGACACCGAAAAGATGATCGCCACGGCCGAGAAGCTGTACGGCCCCTATCGCTGGGGCCGCTACGACCTGATCGTGCTGCCGCCGTCGTTCCCGTTCGGTGGCATGGAAAATCCGAACATGACCTTCGCCACGCCGACCATCGTGGTCGGCGACAAGAGCCTGGCCTCGGTGATCTCGCACGAGCTGGCGCATTCGTGGTCCGGCAACCTGGTGACCAATGCGACCTGGCGCGACGGCTGGCTCAACGAGGGCTTCACCACCTATGTGCAGGGCCGCATCACCGAGGCGGTGTACGGCAAGGCGCTGGCCGACGAGGAAGCACTGCTGTCGGCCCGCGCACTGCAGAAGAGCATCGGCCACATGCCGGCGAACTCGCAGAAGCTGGCGCCCGATCCGCGTGGCGTCGGCGCGGATGATGCGCTGTCGGACGTGGTCTACGACAAGGGCTCATGGTTCCTGCGCACGCTTGAGCAACGCTTCGGCCGCGACGCGTTCGACGCCTACCAGAGAGGTTACTTCGACCACTTCGCCTGGCACAGCATCACCACCGAGCAGATGCTCGACTACATGAAGCCGAACCTGATCGAGAAGTACCCGGGCAAGATGAGCTGGGACGAGGTGAAGGCTTGGGTCTACGGCGAAGGCATCCCGAAGGATGCGCCGCTGCCCGACTCGCCGCGCTTCAACACCATCGACAAGGAGCGCAGCGACTTCCTCGCCGACAAGCTGGCCGCCGACAAGCTCGATGCAAAGGCCTGGAACACCCAGGAATGGATGTACTTCCTCGACCGCCTGCCGGATGCCCCGCCACTGGAAAAAATGCAGCAACTCGATAGCGCCTGGCACCTCACCGGCACGCCGAACGCCGAGATCGGCATGCGCTGGTACCGCCACGCCATCGCCGCCGGCGACAAGGCCGTCTGGACGGCGGCCGCCGAACACATGACGCGCATCGGCCGGCTTTACCTGACCACCCCGCTGTACAAGGCCTTCGTGAAAACGCCGGACGGCCTGGCTTACGCCGAGCAGGTCTATGCCAAGGCGAAATCCGGCTATCACCCGCTGACCCAGCAGGTGGTCGAGGGCATCATCGCCAAGGCGAAGAAAGCGAAATAACTGCGGCGCCTCCCCCTGCAAGGCAGGGGGAGGTTGGGAGGGGGTAGCGCTCTGGATCTTCAATCCAGAGCAAAAGCTACCCCTCCCCAACCCTCTCCTGCGTTGCAGGAGAGGGAGCGACCCCGCCAAGACTGACAAGAAGCCATCATGCCCCCATCGACGAACACCACCACCCCACTCTGGAAACGCATGTTGCTGCGCAGGCTGAAATTCCTGGCGTGGCTGGTTGCCTTGCTGGTCATCGTGTTCGGCGGCAGTTACCTGTTCGCGCCGCAGTGGCTGATGCAGGCGAACTTCAAGCGGGAGGCGATGGCGGCGCACCTGGAGACACATTCGGTGCAGGCCGGGGACACCCGCTGGGTCTACTACGAGGGTGGCGACGGTCCGACCATCGTGTTGCTACACGGTTTTTCAGCGGACAAGGAGGTCTGGCTGGAGGTGGCCAAGCTGCTCACGCCGCACTTCCACCTGATCATTCCCGATCTCCCCGGCTGGGGTGAGTCCTCGCGCGATGCCGGCGCGAGCTACAACATCGACGCCCAGGCGGTGCGCCTGGATGCGTTCGTGCAAACCCTGCGACTGCAGCGCTTCGTGCTGGTCGGGCATTCGATGGGCGGCGCGATCGCCGGCGTGTACGCCAGCGAACACCCCGAACACGTCGCCGAACTCGCACTGGTCGACGCCTTTGGCCTGAAGACCGCCGAGTCCGATTTCTCCCGCGCCGCGATGGCCGGCAAGAACCCCTTCGTCTACGACGATCGCGCCGGCTTCGAGCGCGCCACGTCGCTGGCGTTCGAAAAGCCGCTCGACCTGCCCGGCCGTTTCGTCGACGTGCTGGTGAAGCGCAATCAGCGCGACCATGACTTCATCGAGCGCACCTTCAACGAGCTGCGTGAGCCCGCGCAATATCTTTCCGTGCAGAACCGGCTCGGGCAGCTGACCATGCCGGTACTCGGCTTGTGGTGTCACGACGACAAGATCGTCGGTTTGTCGGCACTGGACAGCCTGCGCAACGGCCTGGCCGCCGCCAGCGCGATCAGTACCAGCACGATCAACGGCTGCAATCACATGCCGATGATCGAAAAGCCCGAGCAGACCGCGCAAATTCTTACCGGTTTCACGTTGTCGCACTGAACGGCCAGCGCCTTTCGGCCCCCCGAAAGCGATACTGAACGGACCCGTGCGCCATGGGCACATTATTGTGAATTGCGTGTGACAACATGGGAGAATGGCGCTATGTGCCCTGCGACCCGGGGTGTCCACGCGCATGAAAACGGAACGATGCAGCAGCCGATGAAGCAAAGTCTCTTGCGCTCAGGGGTGGATGCGATTGTGCGGATGTCCGCCACACGCACCAATTACTGGGCTGAGCTCGGCCTGGACGTCGCGCTGGGCCTGTTGCTGGTGGCAGAGGGCTGGCGCCGGCATGCCGGAGGTCCGCTGGTTGCATTGCTCGCACTTGGGCTGGGGCTGTTCGCCTTCAGCTTCATCGAGTACTTCTTCCATCGCTGGATGTTCCATACGCGGGTTCCGCTGTTCGAACAGGGCCATCGCACGCACCACGAGCAACCGCTCGGCTACGACTCGTTGCCGTTCTTCCTGCCGGCGGCGGTATTGCTGGTGCTGGCGGGTGTATTCGCGCTGATCATGCCGACAGGGTTTGCCCTGCTGATGGCCGGGGCCATCACGTTTGGCTACGTGGTCTATGGATTGAGCCACTTCATCATCCATCACGTGCGCTTCAAGCAGCCGCTGCTGCGGCGCTGGGCTGGCGCCCACCACGTGCACCATTATCACCCGGGCAGCAATTTCGGCGTCACCACGCCACTGTGGGATGTACTGCTGGGCACACGCTACGTGCGCCAGCCCAGGAAAAGCTGAAACCCCGCCCCCTCATGTGGGAGCGACTTCAGTCGCGATGCCCCGGGCTGCCGTTGGCTGAATGCAGAGCATTCGCGACTGAAGTCGCTCCCACAGGGCCGCGGTGGCGATCAGTCAGCCACGTCGGCGATCAGTCGATCGAGTTCCGACTTGAGGATGGCGCCATGCTGGCGCAGCCAGTCGCGCTGTTCGCGCCAATCCGGAAACAGGTTTTCCACTTGCGCCCAGAACCGCGGCGAATGGTTGCGCACCTTGAGGTGGCAGAGTTCGTGCACCAGCACGTAGCGCAGTGCCGCCGGCGGCGCCAGCGCCAGCGCCAGATCCAGATTGATCCGATCGCGGGTGTCGAGGCTGCCCCACAGGCTTTTCATCGGGCGGATCCGTAGCGAGGTGGGCGCCAGCCCCAGCTGCGGCACGTAACCGGCCAGCCAGCGCGAGACATCGCGCCGAATCAGCGTTTCCAGGTGTGACGCGAGCAACCCGCGGGCGATCGGCAACGCGCGGGTATGCGGGCGCGGGATCACCAGGGTCAACCCGTTCGACTGCACCTCGATTTTTGGATAGGTACCCTCGACCCAATCCAGCTCCACCAGCTCACCGCGCAGGGGAAAACTGCAGGCGTAGCCCACGCGCAGCGGGGGCAACGGCTTCACGATCAGGTTCAGCTCGTCGAGCTTCTGCTCCAGCCAGTCGGCATGGCTGCGCAGGAAGGCATTGACCTGTGCCGGATGGGTGCCATGCGGATAAGTGACCCGCGCGCCTTTGGGCGTCACGGTGAGGCGCAGCCGGCGCGCGCGCGGATGAGCGGCCTTCAGCACCCGGATGGTGCTGCCGCCTACCGTCGCCAATTCCAGCCAATCGCCTTCCAGATGCTGCGTCATGATCCTGCCTGTGCTTGCCGGGCGGTTCCGATCAATCGGGAAATCCGGACGCTCGCAGGCGACCGGACGCCCAGTATGGCGCGCCGGTCGGTGAAACGGGAATGGATTTTTCGTTCAGCTATCGGCCGGACGCGGCAACCCGAACCATTCTTCGAGTTTGCCCAGCAACCGCTCCAGTTCCAGCGTCAGCAGGGCGAAACTGGCGTCCAGCTCAGCCTGGGCGTCCTGCTGGCTGTCGCCCAGTTCGTCCATCACCACGTCGAGGAACTTCAGCTTGCGGACGATCAAATCCTCGCCCAGCACGAAGCTGATGCGGTCGTCGAAGGTGAGGCCCAGCATGAACACCTGCTTGCCATTGCGCAGGTGCTCCTTGACCTCCTCGGCGTCCAGATCCTGCCGGCGGCAACGCGCGATGGCGCCAGTGGCGGTGGCCGGGTCGCGCAGCTCGCACTCGTCACCCAAGGTCAGCCCGGCCGGCAGGTTGCCGGTGGACAGCCAGTCGGTCATCAGCACACGCGGGCCCTCCTCCGGCGCCAGCGGCACCGCCGGAAAGCTGCCCAGCGCCTCGCGCACCTGAGTCAGCGCGTTCTCGGCCGACTTGCGGCTGGAGGTGTCCAGCACCAGCCAGCCATTCTTCTTGTCGACATAGGCCGACATGCGCGAATTGCGCACGAAGGCGCGCGGCAGCAACTCGTTGAGCAGGTCTTCCTTGATCCGCTTGCGCTCGCGGCCACCGACCTTGCGGCCCTCTTCCTCGGCGATCTTCTGCACCTTGCGATGCAATTCGTCGTTGATCACCGCGGCCGGCAACAGCTTGTCCTCACCACCTACGGTAAGCAGGGTGCATTGCTTCACCGCATGCGTGAGCGGCTCGTTCTCACCGCGTCCGACCGGCGGCACGAAACCCTTGGTGAACATTTCCATCGGCCCACATGGACGCAACCGGTGCTCGGCCAGCGCCTCGTCGAGACGGTCCAGATCCTTGGCGACAGCGGGGGAAAAACGGAACAGCGTGAGGTTGCGAAAGAACATTCGGTATCCGGATTCAATGAAGCCCGTAGGCAATGTTTCAACTCGCCGTTCGCCCTGAGCGTAGCGCAGCGAAGTCGAAGGTCACGGTACGACAACCTTCGACTTCGACCCTTCGGGCCTACGCTCAGGGCGAACAGTATGTGGACTGATGTAATGATCGACAACGCATCAGCGGGTGACGGCGGCCACCGCGGCGGCTACCGTATCCAGGTTCGCCTCGTTCAATGCCGCCACGCAGATGCGCCCGCTGTCGAGCGCGTAGATGGCGTACTCATCGCGCAACCGGTGCACCTGGGCCTTGCTCAGGCCGGAGTAGGAAAACATGCCGGCCTGCCGGTTGATGAAACTGAAATCCGGTGCGTCGAGCGCGGCCAGCCGATCCACGAAACCCGCGCGCATGGCATGGATGCGCGAACGCATCCCACCCAGTTCCTGTTCCCAGCGGGCACGCAATTCCGTGCTGCCGAGCACGCCGGCCACCAGTGCCGCGCCATGCGTGGACGGGCTGGAGTAGATCGTGCGGATAACCTGCTTGATCTTCGACAACAGCCGCGCGGCTTCGTCGCGATCGGCACCCACCATCGACAACGCGCCGACCCGTTCGCCGTACAGCGAGAACGATTTCGAATACGAGTTGACGACCACGAATGCCTCGATGCCGGATGCCGCCAGCAGGCGCACGGCGGTGGCATCGGCATCGGTGCCCTGGTCGAAACCCTGGTAGGCCATGTCGATGAAAGGCAGCAGCCGGCGCTCTTTCAGCAGCTCGATCAAGTGCTGCCACTGCGTGGCGTCCAGATCGACACCGGTCGGGTTGTGGCAGCACGCATGCAGCAGCACGACAGTGCCCGGTTCCAGCTTGCCCAGATCCTCCAGCATGCCGGCGAAATCCAGGCCGTGGCTGGCTGCGTCGTAATAGCGGTATTCCAGCAGCTCGAAGCCGGCCGTGCGGAACACCACGTGGTGGTTGCCCCAGCTCGGGTTGCTGATCGCGATCTTCGCGCCCGCCCCGCTGACTTGTTTCAACAGGTCGGCGGCCACGCGCAGCGCGGCGCTGCCACCGATGGTCTGCGCGGTGGCCACCCGGCCGGCCGCCAGCAATTCCGATCCGGCACCGAACACCAGTCCCTGGGTGAGCTGGTTGTATGCCGCCAGGCCGTCGATCGGCAGGTAGCCGCGCGGTTTCGCCGCCGCTGCCAACGCCTGCTCCACCTCGCGCACGGTCGGCAGCAGCGGGATGCGTCCCTGTTCGTCGACGTAGATGCCCACGCCCAGGTTGATCTTGCCCGGACGCGGGTCGGCCAGATAGGTCTCGGTCAAGCCCAGGATCGGATCGCCCGGGGCCATTTCAACGGATGCAAAGAAGGACACGGTGGTTACTCGGCAGGCAGTGGAAGGGGGACGGAATGTTCAAGCTTGCGCGGCCACGGTCTCACCCGTTGCGTCGACCGGCCATGCGGTGGCGGAAGCGGCGCCCAGCGCAAAATCAAACAGCTGGCGATCGGCCAGATGCGAAGGCGACACGTGCGCCAGCGCACGAAAGATGTTCTCGCTGCGCCCGGGCTGCAGTTTCTCCCACTCCGCGAGCATCCGCTGCACCGCCTGGCGCTGAAGGTTGTCCTGCGAGCCGCACAGGTTGCACGGGATGATCGGGAATTGCCGCTGCGTCGCGTATTCGGCGATGTCGCTCTCGCGGCAATAGGCCAGTGGCCGGATCACCACGTGGCGACCATCGTCCGAGCGCAGCTTCGGCGGCATGGCCTTCAGCTGCGCCTGGTAGAACAGGTTGAGGAAGAACGTGGCCAGGATGTCATCGCGATGATGGCCGAGCGCGATCTTGGTGATGCCGTTCGCGGCGGCCCACGTGTACAGCGCGCCGCGACGCAGTCGCGAGCACAGGCTGCACATGGTCCTGCCGGCAGGGATCACCCGGGTCACCGTGCTGTAGGTGTCCTGCTCGATGATGTGAAACGGCACGCCGCGCGCGGTCAGATACTCCGGCAATACGTGCTCGGGGAAGTCCGGCTGCTTCTGGTCCAGGTTCACCGCAATCAGCTCGAAACGCACCGGCGCCTTCGCCTGCAATTGCAGCAGCAGGTCCAGCAAGGTGTACGAGTCCTTGCCGCCGGACAGGCACACCATCACCTTGTCGCCGTCTTCGATCATGCCGAAATCGCCGATCGCCTGACCCGTCTGTCGACGCAGGCGACTGGCCAGCTTGCCGGTTTCGGCAGCGGACGAACGGGGGATGTCGAACTGGACGGACATGACGGCCAATCGGCGAAAGGAATCCCCATTGTAGCGGGCCAGCGCCCGGCTTCCGAACCGGCAAACGGCGGTAGACTAGGAAAACCGCCCCCAACCGTTGCGACACGCCACAGGTACAGGTCATGCAGGTTCAGGATCACGCCGAAATCGTTCATCTGCTCGCCGAGCTGAAGATGGAACATCGCGATCTCGACGCGGCAATCGACCAGCTTGCCACCGCGATCGGCCGTGACGAGCTGCAGCTGACCCGGCTGAAGAAACGCAAGCTGTTGCTGAAAGACAATATCGCCCGGCTCGAGAGCAAGCTGATCCCCGATCTCGACGCCTGAAACCCCGCCTGGAATTCCGATGAACCCGTTTTCCCCGACCCGGCTGCATGACGATTACGTCGTGCTGGAACCGTTGCGCCTCGATCACGTCCCGGCGCTGGAAGCGGCGGCCGCCGACGGCGAACTGTGGAATCTCAGGGTCACCAGCGTGCCGCCGCCAGGCCAGGCGCACGATTACGTGGCAAACGCGCTGCAAGGCCAGGCCGATGGCCACATGTTGCCGTTTGCCATCCGCGAAACCGGCAGCGGCGACATCGTCGGCACCACCCGCTACTACGAGATCGCACCCGAATTGCCGCGGCTGGCCATCGGCTACACCTGGTACGCAAAGCGCTGGCAGAAAAGCCACCTCAACACCGCCTGCAAGCGCCTGTTGCTCGAACATGCCTTCGAGACCCTCGGCTGCGTGGCCGTCGCCTTCCACACCGACGAGCTGAACGAGGATTCGCAACGCGCGATCGAACGCCTCGGTGCCCAGCGCGAGGGCGTGTTGCGCGCGCACAAGCGCCGACCCGATGGCAGCCTTCGCAACACCGTCTGCTTCAGCATCCTCGCCGAAGAATGGCCAAACGTGGACAACTGGCTGCACACGCGCCTGAACCGCCTCGCCCCACACACGTAGGAACGCGCTGGCCAGCGATGCTTTTCGCCACGCTGGCGCAAATCATCGCGCGCCGCCCTACAGCAGGCGATTGACCAGGCGATCCAGACGCGTGCGATTGAGCCGCCTGAGCAGCTTGCGCACGTCGGCCGGATAGTGCCGCGGGCTTTCCAGCGCGTGGTAATCGTTCAGCCGCACGGCATGTCGCTTCAACGCTTCCCACTCGGCCTGATGCATCGCATGCAGCAGGTGCGCGGGGTCGCGCAGCACCAGGCCATTTTCCAGGTCCAGCGCCCATGCGCGCGGGTTGAGGTTGTTGCCGGTCAGCACGGCCACGTCGTCGTCGATGAACAGGCCTTTCAGGTGGTAGCTGTTGTCGCCGTCGCGCCACAGGTGCAGGTTCAACTGACCGCTGTCGATCTGTCGGCGATGTGTCCGCGCGAAACGGCGCAGATTGTTTTCGTACAGATAGGGCAGCAGGCCGATCGTCTTGAACGGTTGTCCTGGCGGTATGTAGAAATCGTTGGCGGTCTTGTCGCCGACCATGATGTCGATGACGCAACCGCGGCGCAGCAACTGGCCCAGCACAAGCCGCACCGGGCGTGGCAGATTGAAATAAGGCGTCAGCAGGATCAACCGCTGACGCGTGCCGCGCAGCAAGGCCAGCAGCACCTCGTTGAGCGTGTTGTCGCCGCGACCGAAACCCAGCAGCGGCGTCACCGCCACGTCGCGGTCGCCTAGCGACGCGGGTGGGACCTCATAAGCCGCACGCTGCAGGTCCTGGCGAAGGTCGCGGATCGCCGGTTGCAGCATTTTCGTGGACGGCACGCCGACGACGTTCAGTCGACGCACCGCGTCGCTGTCGACGAAGTGCCGTTGCACGAATGCCGCCATCGCGTCAGCCAGCGCGCGATGTTGCAACAGGTGATAGCGGTCCAGGCGATAGCGTCCATGCCGCGCCAGGTAGACATCGTTCAGGCTGGCGCCGCTGTACAACACCGCGTCGTCGATCACGAAACCTTTCAGGTGCAGCACGCCAAACAGTTCGCGGTTCTGCACCGGCACGCCGTAGATGTCCACGCCCGCGCCGAGTCGCTCGGCATATTCGCGGTACATGCCTGCATTGCCTTCGCTCTTCTGCTTGCCGATCAGGCCGCGCTGCGCGCGATGCCAGTCGACGAACACCGAAATCCGCAGCGCAGGCTGGCGTGCCTTGGCCGCGTACAGCGCGTCGAGTACTTCGCGGCCGGCCTCGTCGTCCTGCAGGTACAACGTGACGATCACGATGCGTCGACTGGCCTGCGCGATGTGTCGCAACAGGGCCTGCCGGAAGGCCGTCGGGTCGGGCAAGGCCTCGATCGCGCCAGCAGGGACCGCGAAGAACGGCAACGCCTCCAGCACGGCGTCCGACTTGCGCCTGCGCGGGAAGGGCAACATGCGCCTTGCGAGGCGACCGGGAGCGGAGATCAACTTGTTCATGGGCACATCGATGGGTGACAACGCCCATCATCGCAAACCATGGCGGATGCGCCTACCGGGGGCTCACCACCACCACGTCAGCGGCCCATCACGGCGCGCGCGCCGGTGTTCGCGTGAACCGGCGGGCGTGGCTGCACCTGGATCGTGGCGGTCATGCCCGCGGCGATCAACGTATCGGCGGGCAACTTGCCGGTATCGATCGCGATGCGCACCGGCACACGCTGGGCCAGCCGCACCCAACTGAACGTGGGATTCACGTCGGCAAGCAGGTCGCTGCCGGTCGGGTTGTCGCTGTCGGTGATGCCGTGGGCGATGCCGCTGATGGTGCCTTTCAGATGCACGCCGCCGGCCATCAGGCGAACGTCGACCGGATCACCCACGCGCAGCTGCGGCAGCTTGGTCTCTTCGAAGTAACCGTAGATGTAGTAGCTGTGACTGTCGATCAGCGCCAGTCGGGCACCACCCGCCGCGGCGTAGTCGCCGACACGGACATCCAGATTGGTGACATAGCCGTCCACCGGCGCGCGCACTTCGGTGCGTTGCAGGTTCAGCCTGGCCAGATCCAGCGCCACCTGGGCCTGTTCGACCGCGGACTGCGCCTGCTCCCGCGCGGCGCCGGCCTGGTTGCCGCCGGCTTTGGCCTGCTGCCAGGTGGCCAGGGCGGAATTGGCGGTGGACACCGCGTCATTGCGATCCTCCTTCGCGATCAGGTCGCCCATCTGCTGACGGCGCTGTGCCTGTTGCTGACGCATCTCGTATTCGGCCCTGCGTGCGGACGCGGCGGCCAGCGCGGAACTGATGCTGGCACCGGCCGCGCGGGCGCTGGCTTCGGACGCGGCGAGATTGGCCTCGGCCTGGCTCAGCGCATTGCTGAAACGCGATTGGTCGACCACGAACAGCACGTCTCCCTTGTGCACCAGCTGGTTGTCGATCACCGCAACCCGGGTCACCAGTCCGGAGACATCCGGCGCGACGCGTACGACCTCGGCACGCACGCGGCCATCGCGGGTCCACGGCGAATACAGGTAATGCTTCCACAGCGCATGGCCGAGCAACACGGCGATGACGACAACGGCGGCGGTGATCAGGAAACGCAAGAGCGACTGGATTTTCATGGCCATGATTTCAACGAAGCAGCAACAGTCCGGCGGCGCCGAACAGACAGACGAACAGGGCAAGCCGGAACAGCGACGGATGCCAGACATGCCGATACAGGCCGAGCCGCCCGACCAGCAGGTCGAGCAGCACCATCAGCAAAAGGCAACCGATGAACACCGCCAGCAGTCCGGGCATCAGCACGCCGTGGAAGGAGACTTCATGCGGCATCGGCGGACTCCCGCGGAGGAAGGTAGGTAGCGAGTGGCGACTCGTCATCGCGCAACGCGCTGAACAGTTGATACAGATGCAGCCGCACCGGCTGATCACCGCCGGCGACCGCGATCGCCTCGCGCACCCTGAGGTCGGCGTCTCGCCAGCGCGCGGCATCGGGCTGGCGATAGAGGTGCGCCACTGCCTGCAATGCCGCACGGGCGGTGTCGCGGATGGCCGGTGCGATTCCGCCAGCGGCGAGGTCCTGGCGCAGCTCCAGCACCGCGCGACCACTCTCCTGCACCGCCAGTCCCCACGCCAGCAGATTGCGTGATTCGGCACTGCCCGGTCGCGTGTGCGTGACCACCTGCTGGAACAGGTCGCGGCTGACACTTTCGAAGCGGTAAGCCAGTCCCGGCAGCGGTTCGGTCGCGGCCAGCGTCACCTGCCCGCGCAGGCGGCGCAACTGGCGTGCGCGCTGCCAGCCGGTACCGGTCACCTTCGGCACGAACACGAAGGCGACGCCGGACAGGGCCAGTCCCACCACCTGTGCGACCGCGTCGTTGAGGAAATGCGCCGGGTCATAGACCATCGGATTTTTCAGCGCCAGGATATAGACGAAGCCGAGCGTGTAACCGGCGCCTACACCGGGCAACGTGTCGCGCGTGCTCAGGTATGGACCGATCAGCATGAACGCGGCGCTGGCGGCGATCAGCATGGGAAAACCATCGCTGCCAGGCAGCAACCCGAACTCCACCACAAAAGCAGCGAGCATGCCGGCTGCATAGCCGTACAGCGTGTACGCCGCGGCGGTGAGCGGATTCGGCGAGGCCGCCAGCAAGCCACTGAAAATCGTCGCCAGCAACATGGCGATGGAACCGAAATCCCAGCTGCTGGCCAGCCAGAACGCACTCAGCGCGCCCATCGTGAGAAAAGTCCGCAGCACTGCGATCGCCGCACCGGCCCAGTCGTTGCCGCGGCGAAAATGCACGCGCTCCACGCTGCCGTGCAGCTGCTTGCCGCTCAACGAATCCTCGGTCACGGTGAAATCGCGCAGCTCCTGCGCGAAGCGCTGCAGCAAGGCCGCGCCGGTGTCGAATTCCAGTTGTGCGGCCGGTTCGCCCAGCGATGCGTGCAATGTCTGCGCCTGTGCCGGCAGTCGGGTCACGCATGCGCTCAGCCGCGACGCCAGCACCGCCGGATCGTGCAGCTGTATCGGCTCCGGCGTGAGTGCGGCGCCGATCGGTCGATACAACGCAATCAACGCATCGGCCACGGTCGCGCGGCCACCACGCTGCAAACGGTTGATCAGATGATGCAGCGACTGGAAGCTGGTCGAGGCAGCCATGTAGCGCTGGTTGAGCAGGCGCATGCGGGTGCTGCGTGCGTGCGCCTCCGGATCCTCGAAGATCACCGAGGCGCGCAGGTCTTCCAGCCGCACCGCCGCACGCACGAAAGCCAGGTGGGCTTGCTCCATCTGCGCGCGCGGGATGCTGCCACCCGTGCTGCCGCGCACGAAATCGATGAACTGCGCAAATTGCTCGCGTGCACTCTGGCGCAACACCATGCGCAGCCGCTCGGGCAGGATCAGATCGCTGACCACGGCCGCCACCACGATGCCGAGCAACACCTCGCTGACGCGCATCACGGCGGAGTCGAACACGTTGAGCGGATTGCTGATTGCCGGCAGCGTGACGATGGCGGCCGTATAGCCGGCCAGCACGAAACCGTAGGACATGAAGTTGCGATACAGCATCGCGCCGCCGGCGCACAACGCCACCCACAGCGACAGGCTGAGCAGGAACAGTTCGCGCTGTTGCGGAAAAGCCGCCATCAGCAGCAGTCCGCACAGACTGCCCGCCAGCGTTCCGATCACGCGATAAAAACTCTTCGCCAGCACCATGCCGCTATGTGGGTGCATCACGATCGCCACGGTGATCATCGTGGTCGACGGCTGCTCCAGCTGCAACCACATCGCCAGCCACGCGGCCAGGTAGATCGCCAGCAGCGTCTTGCCGACGAAAATCCACGCGCGTCGTTCGCCGGCAAGGAAATCCGCCAGCCACGGCCAACGCGACGAAGCTTGCACGGATTCCATGGCAGTGACGGACATCGCTCAGGCCTGGTCGAGCTGATCCAGGAATTTCTTCAGCAGCTTCTCCAGTTGCGCCATGTCGCGCGGCTGCAGGCCGACCGTCTGCCGATCCAGCAACGCGCAGATGTCCGGCAGGAAATTCTCGATCATCGCCACGCCTGCCTCCGTGAGAGTCAGCGTTACCTTGCGGCGGTCCGCATCACCCGCCGTACGTTCGATCAGCTGCTTATCGCACAACTCATTGGTGAGCCGCGTGATGTTGGCGGACTTTTCGCCGGCCGCTTCGGCCAGCTGCGAGGGATTGAGCGTGTACCCCTCGGTGCCGTACAGCATCATCAGCAGGTTGTATTCCGGATGATTGATGCCCCATGGCTTGAGCATGGCGTTGGCGTCGTCGTGCACGCGCTTGTAGATGTGCTTGACCAGCCGCACCAGCACCGCCGGTTCGCGTGGAAAAGCCGGATGGCGCCGGCACGTGATCGCCAGGCGCTGCTCGGTGGGAAAGAAACTGCTCGTGTTGGATGTCATGAATTTTGTACATTTATGTAATATCTATTTGTGAATTTTATGCCGATCGCCCGGCCAGCGCAAGCCCAAAAAAAAGCGCCCCGAAGGGCGCTTCTGTCGTGCCGAACCGATTGAGGCTCAGCCACTGTGTACCGGGAAGGTCTGCGCCTTGCCGGGCGCGCCAGCGGGGTCGACCGGAGCGTTCGGCGAACGCGTCGGCATGATCTGGTGCGCACCGCACTGGTAAGCACCCCATGGCTGCGAACCGTCGACGGGATCGGCCAGTGGCTTGATGGTGTCGGCATGCATCTTGGCGGCCTCGTTGCGGGCCAATACTTCCAGCTCGTCACGCACGGTGATGCCATTGCGATTGACCGGGCCGACGTGGTCCATCACCGACACGGTGACCTTGCCCAGGTCGCGGCAGCCGGACAGGTCGCCGGTCCAGGCCGTACGCACGTTCTTTGCCGCGTCGTCCATGGTGATGCCCCAGTTGCTGCAGGCGCTCAGCAACAACACGGGGACGAGCAACAACAGGGTCTTGCGCATGGGTAGCTCCGCAGCAGTGACAAGGTGTGAAAACAAATCGGCCGGGCCGTCGCCGGCCCGGCCACCATCCTAACGCGGGGACGCCGACGCGTCCCCCAACGAATCCGAAACAGGTGGCGCCGGATCGGCGCCCGATGTTACGGAGTGGCCGGCTTGCCGGCCGGCAAGCCGTCGGCGTCCAGCACCTGCACGTCACCGAGCTTCAGCGCGCGGATGGGTGCCTCGATCTTCTTGAGGTCGCCGACGATCACCCAGGTCAGCTGGTCCGGATGGATGATCTCCTTCGCGGCCGCTTCCACCGAGGCATCGCTCTGCGCCTCGATGCGCGACTTCATGGTCTGCACGTAATCGTCCGGACGGTTGTACAGCGCGATGCCCTGCAGCGCACCCATCACCGCCGACGTGGTCTGGTAGCCACCGGGCATGCTGCGCACGTCGCCGACCTTGATCTTGTCGATCTCCTTGTCGGTCAGCGGCTTGCTGCCGATGACGCCATTGGCCTCCTTCAGCATCTCGGCCACCGACGGCGCCGTCTTGTCTGTCTGCACCGGCGCGTACAGCAAGAACGGACGCTGGCCTTGGGCGTTCTGCAGGAAGCTGAAAGCGCCGTAGGCCCAGTGCTTGTCCTCGCGCAGGTTCATGTTGAGGCGCGAGGTGAAGGTGCCGCCGAACGCGCCGTTCATGGTCTGGATTTCCAGATTGTTCGGCGCCTTCGTCGATGGTGCCAGGCTGCCCGCAAGTACGAGGCTCTGCTGCGCTCCCGGACGATCGACCAGATACACGCGTGCCTGTTTCGGCGGTGCGACCTTGCCGATGTTCTTCACCGGCAGCTTGCTGGCCGGCGCCTTCCAGTTGCCGAACGCCGCGTTCAATGGCGGAATGATCTGCGCCAGCGTGGTGTCGCCGGCCACCAGGATCTTCATGTTGTCCGGACGGATGAAATCGGTCATGAACTGGCGCATGTCGGCGGCATCCAGCGAGGTGATCGATGCCTCGGTGCCGGAGCCGGTGAACGGGATGGCATACGCATGACCCTTGCCGTACAGCAACGGCGGCAGGGTGCGCAGCGCGATGCCGGTGGGCTGGCTCTTCTCCTGCGCAATGCGCGCCAGCCACTGGCCGCGCAGCCGGCTGATGTCGGTTTCGCGGAAGGCCGGATGGCGCACGATGTCGGTGAACAGCTCGAGCGACGGCTTCAGCTGGTCGTTGAGCGCATTCAGCGAAGCGTTGCAGTAATCCAGGCCGCAACCGCTGTCGATGATCGCACCCAGGCGCTGCTTGCGTTTGGCGATCTCTACCGAATCCAGATCCTTGCTGCCCTCGTCGAGCATGTTCATGGTGAAGCTGGACGTGCCCAGCTTGCGACCCTGATCCGCTGCGTAGCCGGCGTCGAACAGCAACTGCAGTTGCACCGCCGGCACCGTGTGGCGCTCGGCCAGGATCACTTCGACGCCGTTGTCGAGCTTGCCGCGTTGCAGGGCGGGGAAACTGAGGTCGGGGAACGTGCTGACTTCGGGCACGCCCTTGCCACGGTCGACGTCACTCTTGACGACGCGGTAGTCACCCTTGGCCGATAGCACCGGTGCCGGCGCACCGGTGGCCGCCGCGCGGCCGGTGGCGGTCGCGGTATCGCTGGCGTCGACCTTGCCTGGCAGCACGGTCAACGTGTAATCGCCCTTGGCGATCCACTTGTTTGCCGCCGCGCCGACACTGGCCGGCGTGGCCGCCATGAATTCGTTGAAGTCCTTGAGGTACGCACCCGGATCGTTTTGGTACAGCTGCCCCTGGGCCAGGATCGACGCCTGCGTGTTGACGTTTTCGAGCCCGCGCACGAACGACGCGCGGGTTTCCGTCTTGACCCGCGCCAGCTCGTCGGCGGTGGGACCGTCCTTCAGGAACTTCTGCCACTCATCGGCGATGGCCGCTTCGACCTTCGCCGGATCGACGCCTTTCTTCACGTCCACCTGCAGCTCGAACATGCTGGCCAGCACGTGCTGGTCGACGTCGACCGACACGTCGTCGGCGAGCTTGTCCTGATACACCAGTCGCTGGTACAGGCGCGATGTCTTGCTGCCGCCCAGCACGGCGGCGGCCAGTTCGAGCAGGTTCTCATCGGTGGTTCCGCGCGGCGCCACGTTCCACTCGCGGTAGATGCGCGTCTGCGCCACGTTGTCGGTCATCGTGCCGTGCGTCGAGCTGTCACGCGGCGCCACCCACGGCTGCGGTCGCGGTACCTGCGGGCCGGCGGCGATGTCGCCGAAGAATTTCAGCATCTTTTGCTTCGCCAGCGCCGGCGTGATGTCGCCGGACAGCACCACCACCGTATTGGCGGCACCGTAGTAATCGCGGAACCACTGCTTGACGTCACCCAGCGAGGCGGCGTTCAAGTCGGCCATCGAACCGATGGTGTCGTGGTGGTACGGATGATTGGCCGGGAAGGCCTCGGCCTGGATCAGCTCGCTGGCTCGGCCGTACGGCTGGTTTTCGCCCTGGCGTTTCTCGTTCTGCACCACGCCGCGCTGCTCGTCCAGCTGCGGCAGGCCGATCGCACCGAGCAGATGGCCCATGCGATCGGACTCCATCCACAAGGCCATGTCGAGCGCGCTGGTGGGCACGGTCTCGAAGTAGTTGGTGCGATCGAGCCAGGTGGTGCCGTTCTGGTCGGTGGCACCGGCCAGCTCGAACGGCTTGAAGTATTCGTCCTTGTGGTTTTCCGAACCCTGGAACATCAGGTGTTCGAACAGGTGCGCGAAACCGGTCTTGCCAGCGGGCTCATAGGACGAACCCACGTGATACCACACGCTGACCGCCACCACCGGTGCCTTGTGATCCTCGTGCACCACCACGGTCAATCCGTTCGGCAAGGTAAACCGCTGATACGCAAGCTCGGGAATTTCCCGGGCTGCGGTGGTTGCCGGAGCAGTTGCGGTGGCGGCCTGTGCCCATGGCGGCGCACCGACGAGAGTCAGCAAACCTGCGATCAGCAAGGCGAGCGGTTTCTTTACCACGGCGAATCTCCCTTTCACGAATAAGTCCACGCAGGCTAGCGGCGGCGATGGCGCATCGCAAATGACCTGCGTCAGGGGTCGCCACGACAGGCGGGCCAGGTGTCCGGCTGTCCGGTGGCGTGCACCCAGCTGTCCGCGGACAACCTCGGCGGGTCCATGAACATTACTAATATTATTTCAAATCAGTAACTTGAAATAATATTTCGACTTGGCACGCGGCTTGCTCTCCTTGGTACACAGGGTTTTTTACCACTCATCGGAGACATGACATGAAATTCGAAGTATTGATGTTGCGCGGCCTGTTCCTCGCCTGCTTCGCCGTTTGCGGCCTGATCTTCGGCGCCATGCTTACGGCCACGCCGCCCTCCGTGCGGCTTGTCGGCGGCAACAGCATCGGGACTGTCCTGCTGGTCGCGCCAAACAGCTGCGCGCTGCCGGCGGACGGCGTGATCTGCCCGCGGGTCCCAGGCTGAGCGTTCGACGGAATCCTGGTGGACACGCGATAATAGACGGATGCTGCATGTCATCCTGTTCCGCCCCGAGATCCCGCCGAACACCGGCAACGTGATTCGCCTGTGTGCGAACACCGGCGCCGCGCTGCACCTGATCCGACCGCTCGGTTTCGAGCTTGACGATGCACGGTTGCGCCGCGCCGGGCTGGACTACCACGAGTACGCCAGCGTCCAGGTGCACGACGACCTGGCCCGTTGCCTCGACGCCATCGGCACACCGCGCGTGTTCGCGTTCACCACGCGCGGCCAGGTCGTCCATATCGATGCCCGCTTTGCCGACGGCGATGCGCTGTTGTTCGGTTGCGAAACCGCCGGCTTGCCGGCTGAAGTACTGGAAACGATTCCCGACGAACAGCGCCTGCGCCTGCCGATGTGCCCCGCCAGCCGCAGCCTGAACCTGTCGAACACGGTCGCCGTGGCCGTCTACGAAGCCTGGCGTCAACTCGGTTTCGCCGGCGCCAAGCTGTAGCCATGGGAGCGACTTCCGTCGCGACGCTCTTCCCCCCCCCCGAAGACCGCACCAGCGCCGTCCGCAGCTACAATCGCCGGATGAACGCCGTCATCCCCAACTCCTGGTTGCCACAGCCGCTGCGCAAGCTCGCCGGACGTGCGCTGGAAACCGCACTGAACCACACCCTGTCGCTGGATCCGGATACGCAGCAGAGGCTGGCCGCGTTGAATGGCCGAAGCGTGCAACTGCACCTGCGCGGGCCGGAACTCGCGCTCGCCATCACTGTCAACGAGGGGCGTCTGAAAGTCGGCCCGCCACAGGACGACAGCCAGTTGAAGGTGGCCGCCACCCCAGGCAGCCTGCTCGCGATGATGTTTCGCCGCGATGACGACGGCATCGCGCCAGGGAAAGTGGAGATTGCCGGTGACGCCGAACTGGCGCGCCGCCTGGAAAAACTGGCGAGCAAGTTCGCTCCCGATTTCGAAGAAGCCTTCGCCCGCACCTTCGGCGACGTACTCGGCGTGCCGCTGGCCAAAGCGGTGCGCAAGGGTCTGACCCACGCCCGCGAGACCGCCAGCCACCTCACCGAAGATACCGCCGACTGGCTACGGGACGAGGCGCGCGTGGCGATGGCGCCGGGCGAGATCGAGGGATTCCTTGATGGCGTGGACGCGGTGCGCGAACGCAGCGAACGGCTTGAATCGCGCGTGCAACGACTGTTGCAGCGCCTACCGGGCAACGCCGCGTGACGCCGCTGAAAGTGGTCCCCCGCCTGCTGCGGGTGGCATCGGTGTTGTTGGCGCACCGGCTCGACGAGCTGGTCGACGCCGCCCACCTGTACCGCCCGCTGAAATTGCTGCGACCACTGGTGGCACGTCCGCGCGTGGATATCCGCGGGTTGTCGCGCGGCGCCCGCCTGCGCCACGCATTGACCGAACTAGGTCCGATCTTCGTCAAGGCCGGCCAGGTGCTGTCGACTCGCCGCGATCTGGTGCCCGCCGACATTGCCGACGAGCTGGCCCTGCTGCAGGACCAGGTCGCACCGTTCCCCGGCAGCGAAGCACGGGCGATCGTCGAAGGC
Source organism: Rhodanobacter sp. Col0626 (assembly GCF_049994385.1). Lineage (GTDB taxonomy): Bacteria > Pseudomonadota > Gammaproteobacteria > Xanthomonadales > Rhodanobacteraceae > Rhodanobacter. The sequence continues at coordinate 459,350 of NZ_CP188260.1, read as the reverse complement.
GAACTGAAATCACCAGTTGGCCGTCTATACGCCCGGTTCGACGAGACGCCGCTGGCCTCCGCCTCGATTGCCCAGGTCCACGCGGCTACCCTGCATGATGGCCGCGAAGTGGTGGTGAAGGTGCTGCGCCCTGGCATCGATGCGCAGATCGCACGCGACGTGAAGCTGCTGCGCTCGCTTGGAGAACTGGCCCAACGCTGGCACCCGAACGCCGACAAGATCCGGCCGCTGGATGTCGTGGCCGAAGTCGAGAAAATGCTGGAGAACGAGCTGGACCTGCAGCGCGAAGGCGCCAGCGCCAGCCTGCTCAAGCGCAACTTCGCCAGCGGCGTGGACCTCTACGTGCCCGAAGTGCACTGGGAGCTGACCAGCGCCCGCGTACTGACCCTGGAACGCGTGCACGGCCTGAGCAGCGACGACATCGCCGCGATCGACGCCGCCGGGCTCGACCGCAAGGCGCTCGCCGCGAAAGGCGTGCGGGTGTTCTACGAGCAGGTGTTCCGCGACAATTTCTTTCACGCCGACGCACACCCCGGCAACATCTGGGTCGACCCCACGCGTCTGGACGAGCCGCGCTTCATCGCACTGGATTTCGGCATCATGGGCTCGCTGCCCGAGGCCGACCAGTACTGGCTGGCGCAGAACTTCATCGCGCTGTTCGAGCGCGACTACGCGCGCATCGCGCAGTTGCACGTCGCCGCCGGCTGGATGCCCGCCAACGTACGGCTGGACGAACTCGAAGCCGCCGTGCGCACCGTATGCGAACCGTACTTCACCCGCCCGCTGTCGCAGATCTCCCTGGCCGAGCTGGTGGTGAAGCTGTTCCAGACCGCGCGCCGCTTCGAGCTGACCCTGCAACCGCAGTTGATCCTGTTGCAGAAGACCCTGCTCAACATCGAAGGCGTCGGCCGCATGCTCGATCCGGAGATCGACATCTGGGCCGTGGCGCATCCGGTGCTGAAACGCATTTTGCGCGAGCGCTATAGTCCGTTGCGCACCCTGCGCGAAGTACGCAAGCGGCTGCCCGAATGGCTGCATGAAGCACCGCAATTCCCCGAACTGGTACGCGACGCGCTGCGCCAGATCGGCCGCGGCGAGCAACGCGTGGCGAGCGATCCATTGGCACTGAAGCTGAGCCTGGACAACGCCAACCGCCAGCACAAACTGCTCGCCTGCAGCCTGCTCGGCAGCACGTTGCTGATCGGTGCGATTCTGCTGGGCACGCTGTCGCCACAGCACGGCATCTGGCCGCCGTTATGCGCAGGCGTCGCCGGCATGCTGGCGTTTGCAATCGGCTGGCCGCGCCCTCGCTAAGCGTACCGGCCCTGTAGGAGCGACTTCAGTCGCGATGCTCTTGCTCAAGGCGATCGCGACTGAAGTCGCTCCCACAACTGTACCGACACCCTTCCGGCAAACTCACATGCTCGACATTCTCTATCAGGACGATGCGCTGATCGCGGTGAACAAACCGGCCGGTCTCGCCGTGCACCGTTCGAAGATGGTGGGCAACGCCGAGGAGTTCCTGATCGACCTGTTGCGCGAACAGGTCGGCGACAACGTCTATCTGGCCCATCGGCTCGACCGTGCGACCAGCGGCGTGCTGCTGGTCGCACGTTCACGTGAAGTCGCCGCCGCGCTGGGTGAGCAATTCATGGGCCGCTCGGTGCACAAGCAGTATCTGGTGGTGGTGCGCGGCTGGCCGGAGCCGACCGAAGGCGTGATCGATTACCCGCTACCTGGCTCACGCGAAACCGGCCCGCGTCGCGAAGCACGCACGCAGTACCGACAACTGGCCACGACCGAAGTGCCGATCGAACTCGGCCGCTATCCGCAGCAACGCTACGCCCTGTTGCTGGCTGAGCCGGAAAGCGGCCGCTTCCGGCAGATCCGCAAGCACCTGGCGCACATCCATCACCCGGTGATCGGCGATTGCCAGCACGGCCGTGGTGACCACAACCGGCTGTACAAGCAGCACTTCGGTTGCCACCGGATGCTGCTGCACGCCAGACGCGTACGCTTCGCGCACCCGCTAACTGGCGTGTCGATGCAGATCGAGGCTCCGCTGGACGAGGCATTCGCAGGACTGCTGGCGCGTTTCGGTTGGAAGAACGCCGAGGATGCGGCTTGAGGAGAGGGACCACTCGGCCGGGATAAGGCAAGTCGTCCGTTGAGCTCCTTCGCTTTGCACTGCGGCATTCGCGGTGTTGGCAGCCTGGATGCGTCGCAAGGTCCATTTGGATTCAACACGCGAGCGACAACCCGCTCGGACCGCCAGGCACTTTGGCCGGGCCGATCGCTTCTACCTGAGTTCGACTCGAGACGATCGATGCTGCAAGTTGGCCGTTCAAGCCACGCCACACTGCCGCAAGGCGGTCCTGATATCGCATCGGTGGCATGCTCCCCTCGTCTCCCATCGTCCGCGCCTCTACACTCACACCATGCTCGCCATTAGTCCCACCATTGCTCTGCCGGAGTCCGAACTGGTCGAACGCTTTCTGCGTGCGGACGGCCCCGGGGGACAACACGTGAACCGCACCGAGAGCGCGGTGGAACTGCGCTTCGACGCGATCAACTCGCCATCGCTGCCGGAAGAAGTTCGCGCACGATTGCTGGCCCGGCGCGACCGTCGGCTCACCGCCGAAGGCGTGCTGGTGATCCAGGGCCGCCGTTTCCGCGACCAGGCGCGCAACCGCGATGACGTGCGCGAAAGGCTGGTCGAGATCATCCGCGGCGTGCTGCTGCCGCCGAAGAAACGCGTCGCCACCAAGCCAACCCGTGCCTCGAAGGAACGCCGACTTGTCGGCAAGCAGCAGCGCGGCAAGATCAAGCAAGCGCGCTCGCGCAAACCGGACTTGGAATGAAGGGACGTTTGTTCACTCCCGTCCAGCTGCCAGCGCAGATGCCGAAACTGCGCGACGGCTGGCAGCGTCGCGCCTGTCGCGGTGTGCTGCGTCTTAACGGCTGGAGTCTGGTCGGCGACTTCCCGGACACCCCCAAACTGGTGCTCATCGCCGCACCGCATTCGTCCTGGTGGGACGGTGTGTGGGGGCTGCTGATCAAGGTGGCGATCGGCGCCGACGTGCACTTCATGGCCAAGCAGGAGCTGTTCCACGGCCCGCTCGGTGGCCTGCTGCGCCGGCTTGGCGGCATGGCGATCGACCGTGGTGCCGCCAAGGGTGTGGTGGAGCAGATGATCGACGAGTTCGGCCAGCGCAAGCAGCTCTGGCTGGGTATCGCACCGGAGGGCACGCGCAAGCCGGTGGCGCGCTGGAAGAGCGGTTTCTGGCATATCGCGCACGACGCCGGCGTACCCATTTTCCCGGTTGCCTTCCACTACCCCGACAAGACCATCCAGCTCGGCCCGCTGTTCGACACCAGCGCCGACATGGACGCCGACATCGCCCGTCTGCGCGCGTTCTACGCGCCGTTCAAGGGCAAACATCGCAACGTCTGACGGGCGCAATACCTGCATCAGCGCTGCGAGTGCCCCGGGTCGTCGTGCTCGCGATGCGTCAACAGCCCGGGCCGGATAAGGTCGATGAAAGCGCGTGCCTCGGCACTGAGGAACTTGCCCTTGCGCATCACCACGCCGTAGCTGCGCTGTGGGAAATACTGTTTCATGTTGCGCACGGCCAACCGCGCGTGGTCGGCTTCGGTAATGCAGATGCCGGTGACGATCGAGATGCCCATGCCCATCGCCACGTATTCCTTGATCACGTCCCAGCCACCGACCTCGATCGCCACGTGGTAGGGCACCTGGCGTTGCTGGAACACCAGGTCGACCAGTCGGTAGGTGGACAGTCGCTGCGGCGGCAGGATCAGGCCGTACGGCGAAATGTCCTCCAGCGTGATCTTCTGTTTCGCCGCCAGCGGATGATCTGGCGGCATGATCAGCATCGGGTCGTAGTGGTGCACCGGCGCCCAGGCGATGTCGTTCGGCACGTCCAGCATGGAACCGACCGCGAAGTCGGCCTCATCGGCGCGCAGCAGGGTCATGCCGTCCTTGCCGGTGACGTTGGCCAGCTGCAATTGCACCGCGGGAAAACGCTCGCGGTAACGGCGCACCAGCTCGGGCAACAGATACTGGATGGTCGAGGTACCCGCGGCGATGGTCAGCCGGCCGGCCTGCAAACCCTTCACCTTGGCCTGGAAGTCGCGGTCCAGCGTGTCCCAGCCTTCGATCAGCGGCCGGGCCAGTTCGTACAGCGCTTCGCCGGCGTCGGTGAGATTGATGCGGCGGCGCCGGCGTTCCAGCAGGCTTGTTCCGAGCTCCCGCTCCAACGCCTGCAACTGCAGGCTGATCGTGGGCTGGGACAGATACAACGCCTCGGCGGCGCGGGTCAGCGTGCCCAGTTTCACCACGCTGACAAAGGCCCGCAGCTGCTTGTGGCGGTTGCCCTTGTAGTAGTAACGGCCGCTACCTTCGGCCGCCGGCCCGTCGTCCGCGCGCTTTCCAGCTGCGCCCCGACGCCCCTTTTTTGCTTTGTTCAGCTCACTTTCCGGCTTTTTCATACTTTATTTTCAGCATCTTGCAGATGTTATTAATTATGCTCATAGTAATGATTGAAACATTTGCTTTGTCAAATACATGATTGCTGCCCTAGCTTCGAGTCATCACGACACGGAGCGATCTCATGGCAGTACCGCAGGAACGACTGGATATCGGGGCCGCCGAAGTGCGGGCCTCCGGCACCGGTAACGACAGCATCCTGACCCCCGCCGCGCTGGCGTTCCTGGGTCGGTTGCATCGCCGCTTCGAGCCCGTCCGGCAGCAGCTGTTGCAGGCCAGGCAACTGCGCCAGGCGGATTACGACGCCGGCGCCTTGCCGGATTTCCGCACCGACACGGTCGCGATCCGCGAGTCCGAATGGACCGTGGCGCCCATTCCGGCCGCGCTGCAGGATCGCCGCGTCGAGATCACCGGCCCGGTCGAGCGCAAGATGATCATCAACGCGCTCAATTCCGGCGCGAAAGTGTTCATGGCCGACTTCGAGGATTCCTCGGCACCCACCTTCGCCAACCAGCTCGACGGCCAGGCCAACCTGCGCGATGCGGTGAACGGCACGATCGAATTCCGCTCGGCCGAGGGCAAGAGCTATCGCGTCAACGCCAACCCGGCGGTGCTGGTGGTACGTCCACGCGGCTGGCACCTGCACGACAAGTTCTTCAGCGTGGACGGCGAACCGATGTCCGGCGCGCTGGTCGACTTCGGCCTGTTTGCGTTCCACAACGCCCGTGCGCTGCACAGCCGCCAGCGCGGCCCGTACTTCTACCTGCCCAAGCTGGAGGCGATGGAAGAAGCCGCGCTTTGGGACGAAGTGATGGCGGCGGCCGAGGCCGAACTGCAGTTGCCGGTGGGCACGATGAAAGCCACCGTGCTGATCGAGACGCTGCCGGCGGCATTCCAGATGCACGAAATCCTGCACGCGTTGCGCCGTCGTGCGGTGGGACTCAATTGCGGTCGCTGGGATTACATCTTCTCGTACCTGAAGACCTTGCGCGGTCACCGCGACCGGCTGCTGCCGGAACGCGCCCAGGTCGGCATGACCGCGCCGTTCCTGAAAGCATATTCCGAGCTGCTGATCCAGACCTGCCACCGACGCGGCGCATTCGCGATGGGCGGCATGGCCGCGCAGATCCCGATCAAGGGCGATGCGACGGCGAACGACGCAGCGTTGGCCAAGGTGCGCGCCGACAAACTGCGCGAAGTGCAGGCCGGCCACGACGGTACCTGGGTCGCGCACCCGGCGCTGGTGTCGGTGGCGCAGGAGATTTTCGATAAATACATGCCGGCACCCAATCAGCTGAGCATGCTGCGCAAGGACGTGCAGGTGACGCGCGAACAATTGCTGGCTGCACCGAACGGCACGATCACGCGCGCCGGTTTCGACAACAACGTCGAGGTCTGCCTGCGCTACACCGCGGCCTGGCTGGACGGTCTCGGCTGCGTGCCGATCCATCACCTGATGGAGGACGCCGCCACCGCCGAGATCGCCCGCGCCCAGCTGTGGCAATGGCTGCATCATGCCGACGGCTCGGACACGGACGCACTCGAATTCCCCGACCAGGCGCCGATCGATTTCGCGCTGTTCGATCGCGCCGTGGCCGCGCATGCCCATCACCTGCGCGACAGCCAACACCCCGGCGCCGCCCGCGCCGATGCCGCTGCCACCCTGCTCACGGCGATGACCCACGCCAGCACGCTTGGCGACTTCCTCACCCTGCCGGCTTACGACGAACTCGTCTGAGCCTGCCCAACCTCTTGTGGGAGCGGCTTCAGCCGCGATTCGTCAAAGCATCGCGACTGAAGTCGCTCCCACATGCCACCTTCGCCACGGAGCCATGCCATGAAGACCACGCTGCCCACCGCCGAACAGATCACGCTGGACTGGAACAACAATCCCCGCTGGACCGGCGTCCAGCGCAACTACGCCGCCGAGGACGTGGTGCGCCTGCGTGGCACCGTGGCGGTGGAGCATTCGCTGGCCCGTCGCGGTGCCGAGCGCCTGTGGAAATCGCTGCACAAGGAAGACTTCGTCAATGCGCTGGGTGCATTGACCGGCAACCAGGCGATGCAGCAGGTCAAGGCCGGCCTGCAGGCGATCTACCTGAGTGGCTGGCAGGTCGCCGCCGATGCGAACGTGGCCGGCGAGATGTATCCGGACCAGTCGTTGTACCCGGCCAACTCGGTGCCGCTGGTGGTCAAGCGCATCAACAACACCCTGCTGCGCGCTGACCAATTGCACCACGCCGAAGGCAAGGACGACTGCGACTGGCTGGTGCCGATCGTGGCCGACGCCGAGGCCGGTTTCGGTGGCGTGCTGAATGCGTTCGAGCTGATGAAGGCGATGATCGAGGCCGGCGCCGCCGGCGTGCACTTCGAGGACCAGCTGGCCTCGGTGAAGAAGTGCGGCCACATGGGCGGCAAGGTGCTGGTGCCGACCCGCGAAGCGGTCGACAAATTGAATGCCGCGCGATTGGCCGCCGACGTCGCCGGCGTGCCGACCTTGCTGGTCGCACGCACCGATGCGGATGCTGCCGATCTGCTGACCTCGGACATCGACGACAACGACAAGGCGTTCATCACCGGTGAGCGCACCGTCGAAGGTTTCTACCGCGTGCGTCCGGGCCTGGATCAGGCGATCAGTCGCGGCCTCGCCTACGCGCCATACGCCGACCTCATCTGGTGCGAGACCAGCAAGCCGAACCTGGATGACGCACGCCGTTTCGCCGAGGCGATCCATGCGAAGTTCCCGTGCAAGATGCTGGCGTACAACTGCTCGCCCAGCTTCAACTGGAAGAAGAACCTGGACGACGCCACCATCGCCAACTTCCAGAAGGAACTTGGCGCGATGGGCTACAAGTTCCAGTTCATCACCTTGGCCGGCTTCCACAGCCTGAACTACGGCATGTTCGACCTGGCGCACGGCTACGCGCGTCGCCAGATGAGTGCGTTCGTGGAATTGCAGGAAAAGGAATTCGCCGCCGCCGACCGTGGCTTCACCGCGGTGAAGCACCAGCGCGAGGTGGGTACCGGTTACTTCGACGCGGTCACCCAGGCGATCCAGCAGGGTCAGTCCTCGACCACCGCATTGAAGGGTTCAACCGAGGAAGCGCAGTTCAAGCAGGCCTCGGCGGCATAACGTCCAACCGAAACCCGGGTAGGAGCCCACTGGCGGGCGATGCTCTTTTCATCTATTGAAAGCATCGCCGCCAGCGGGTTCCTACGGACAGGTTTGTCATTCTTCCGCTGGAGGCACCAGGGCGATCACCGTCCAGCCTGGTTTCGGCTCCAGTTCGCGCTTGGCCGAAGCCACCCGCAATGCGCCCTTCTCTTCCACGCCGAACATCAGCACCGTGTTCGAACCGTATTGCTCGATGAAGTGCGGCCAGTCGAAGGTGTTGCTGAGCCGGGTCAACTTGATCCGCCAGCCCTGCTCCAGCATCTCGGCAAAACGGCCGTGGGTCATTTCCTCGTCGAACAACGGCGGCGCCAGCAGGCTGCCGGCCAACGCCGCGCGATCGGTGTTTTCCTGGGGAGTCAGGTTGCGCAGCCGATACACCTTTTCGCGACCGAACTCCTGGCGGTAGTGCACGCAAGCCAGCGAATTGCGTTCGCGATGGGTGGACACCGCCAGCAGGCGGCCAATGCCGGTGAGGTCCAGATGACGTTCCGCATGGGGCGAGGCGGGATTGCCGAAAAAGGTGACCAGGCCTTCCATTCGCGCCTGGCGGATGCCGTCCCAGTCGTCGTCGGCCAGAATGACGTGGAAACCCGTTTCGCCAAGCGCCTTGCCGATCACGCGCGCCACCCGATCGGAGCCAAAGATCAATACGCCGCGCGGCTCCGGTTCGGCCACCTTCAGCCAGATCGCCAGCGGTCGCGCGGTGGCACTCTGCAGCAGCACCGTGCCAATGATCAGGGTGAACACCAGCGGCACCAGCGCGTCGGCACCCGGCACGCCCAGGGCATCCAGCCGCAGCGCAAACAACGCCGACACCGACGCTGCCACGATGCCACGTGGCGCCACCCAGCCGATCAGTGCGCGCTCGCGCCAGTTCAACCCGCTGCCGAAACTGGAGATCGCCACGGTCAACGGTCGTACCACGAGTTGCGCGATGACGAACAAGGCAATGCCCGCGCCCAGCATGCCGTCCGGCAACGGCCAGTGCAGTCGCGCCGCCAGCAGGATGAACAGCAGCGACACCAGCACCGTGGTGAGGCTTTCCTTGAAGTCGAGAATGTCGTCGATGTGCACGCCGCGCAGGTTGCCCAGCGAGATGCCCATGATCGTCACCGCCAGCAAACCGGACTCATGCGTGAGTGTGTTGGAAACGCTGAAAGCCAGCAGCACCGCCGCCAGCACGGAATAATTCTGCAAGTATTCGGGGATCATCTGCCGGCGCAGGAAAAACGCCATCAACCACGCAGACAGTGCGCCGATCACGATACCGCAACCGATCGTGGCGACGAAGATGCCGATGGTGTGGCCTTCCTGCCGCGACACGATGGCTTCGTAGATCAGCACCGCGAACAGTGCGCCGAGCGGATCGATCACGATGCCTTCCCAGCGCAGCGTATTGGCGATGCGCGCGTTCGGTCGCAAGGTGCGCAGCATCGGTGCGATCACGGTCGGTCCGGTCACGCAGGCCAGCGCGCCGAACAGCAACGCGATCGGCCACGCCAGACCGGCAACCACGTGCGCGGCCAGTGCCAGCAGCAGCAGCGAGGCTATGGCGCCGTAGCTGACCAGCCCGCGCACCGCCTTGCCGATGCCCGGCAGCTCGTGGAAGCGCAAGGTCAGGCTGCCTTCGAAAAGGATCAACGCCACCGCCAGCGACACGGTCGGAAACAACAGCTCGCCCAGCAGTTTGTCCGGATCGAGCAAGCCACTGCCCGGTCCGAGCACGATACCCGCCAGCAACAGAAACAGAATTGCCGGAAGTTTGACCCGCCAGGCAAGCCACTGCGCCAGAAAGCCGATCATCAGCATGCCGGCGAGCATCAGGCCGAGCTCGATAGTCATCGCATTCCTTGGGAAGATCGGGCGGCTATCGAACCATGTGACGCCGCAGACGTCCAGCCGGGCGGTATCAGAATCGCCGGTACTGCAATGCTTCGGCCAGGTGTTCGCGCTCGAGCAGCGCCGCGCCGCCATCGAGGTCGGCAATGGTGCGAGCTACCCGCAACACGCGGTGGTATGCGCGCGCGGACAGGCCGAGGCGTTCCAGCGCGGTCTCGAACCAGCGTCGTTCGGCGGCGCCCAACGCGCAATCGCGCTCCAGTTCGCGGGTGCTGATCTCGGCGTTCGGCCGCCCCGCCCGCATCAGGGATTGACGGCGCGCCTCCAGTACACGCGCGCGCACCGTGGCGGAATCCTCGTCACGCCCGCTACGCGGTCCACCCAGATCAGCCAACGGTACCGGCGGCACTTCCACGCAAAGATCGATGCGGTCGAGCAGTGGCCCGGAAATGCGCGAGCGATAACGCTGGATCTGGTCCGGCGTGCATTGGCAGCGTTGGGCCGGATCTCCGGCGTATCCGCAGGGACAGGGATTCATCGCCGCGATCAGCTGGAACTGCGCGGGAAACGTGGACTGCCGTGCCGCCCGCGAAATCATGATGTGCCCGGATTCCATCGGTTCGCGCAGAACCTCCAGCACATGCCGGCTGAATTCGGGCAGCTCGTCCAGGAACAGCACGCCGTTGTGCGCCAGCGAAATTTCGCCGGGGCGCGGATACGATCCGCCACCCACCAGTGCCACCGCCGACGCCGTGTGATGCGGCGAGCGAAAGGGCCGGCGCCGCCAGCGTGCCAGGTCGGTGGTCTGGCCCGACACCGAGAGCACCGCGCAGGTCTCCAGTGCCTCCGATTCTGACAGCGGCGGCAGAATGCCGGCCAGGCGCTCGGCCAGCATGGTCTTGCCGGTGCCTGGCGGCCCGATCAGCAACAGGTGATGGCCACCGACAGCGGTGATTTCCAATGCGCGTCGCGCTTGCAACTGGCCGCGCACATCGGCCAGGTCCGGACCATCGTCGGCACCGCCATCGCTGGGAATGCCCACCGGCATCGACAACTCGTGCGCGCCGCGCAGCCAGCCGCATACTTCGGCCAGCGTATCGGCGACGCGTACATCCACGTCCGCCACCAGCGCCGCTTCGGCGGCATTTTCACGCGGCACCACCACGCGGCGTCCGCGCGCACGGGCGCGCAGCAGCGCTGGCAGTACGCCGGACACTCTGCGCAGCGACCCGGTCAGGGCCAGCTCGCCAAGGAACTCGCAATCGTCCAGCTTCTCGCGCGGCACCTGACCGCTGGCCGCCAGGATGCCCAGCGCGATCGGCAGATCGAAACGGCCGCCATCCTTGGGCAGTTCGGCTGGCGCCAGGTTCACGGTGACGCGGCGATTGGGATATTCGAAGGCGGTATTCTGGATCGCCACGCGCACGCGGTCGCGCGCCTCGCGCACCGCAGCCTCGGGCAGGCCCACGATATTGGTGCACGGCAAACCGCCGGAAAGGTGTACCTCGACCATCACCTGCGGTGCGGCGATCCCTTCCTGGGCTCGGCTGAGGGTGACCGCAAGACTCATGCAGCCACTGGTCGCTGATCGCTGGCAGATGGGGCGCTGACTGACACAAACATCGAGCGGCTCCATCAGCGGCGCTGGATAAATAACCGCCTCCGATCGTTCTCGGGGTGAGGGTGACGGATCGGAGGCGGCTCCCGGGAGGTGATTGTCACTGACCCATGCGAGTAGCCACGGCAGCCTCCAGTTCGGCCACGCGTCGCTCCAATTCGTCGACCTTGGCGCGGGTACGCGCCAGCACCTGGGACTGGACTTCGAATTCTTCGCGGGTGACCAGGTCGAGGCGGCGCAATCCCTGCGCCAGAACATCCTGGAAGTTGGCTCGCAAATCCTGATGCGCCTGTGCCAGTCCTGGCGGTACCAACGACACAAGCCGCAGGGCAATCTGATCGATATCCTGCCTATCCATCATGGACAGCGCCTCGCACTCGTCGGGGTAAATACTAGGTGAATGGAAATCGGTTGCGCCATCGGTAGGCTCCGTCAGAAATTGTAGGGATTGTCCTACACGGGCCCCGCTCAGGCGACAACACCCAACCAGACGGGCAGAATGCGGCTTTGGCCCTGGCCGATGCCTTCCCGAGGAAAATTCATGAAGCTGGTCGTGGCGATCATCAAGCCGTTCAAGCTGGACGACGTGCGCGAAGCGCTGGCCGAAGTCGGCGTGCAGGGCGTCACGGTAACCGAAGTGAAGGGTTTCGGCCGCCAGAAGGGTCACACCGAGCTGTACCGCGGTGCCGAATACGTGGTCGATTTCCTGCCCAAGATCAAGCTGGAGGTGGCCGTCGCCGACGACCAGCTCGATCGCGTGCTGGAAGCGATCCAGAACTCCGCCCGCACCGGCAAGATCGGCGATGGCAAGATCTTCGTCAGCACGCTGGAACAGGTAATCCGCATCCGCACTGGCGAGCTGGATCACGACGCGCTGTAAATTCGCCGCAGCCCGCACCGGCGCTCGCCGCATCCAGCCCACAACACGACTTATGCACAAGTTATTGGGTTGACCCTGCCCAGGCCACCCGATATGTTGTGTCCGTCGGTGCCCGACCAGATGAGACATCGGTCGGGCTTAAAAGGGAATCCGGTGTGAATCCGGAACTGCCCCGCAGCGGTAAAGCGGAAACGAACGCTCTCACACGCACTGGTCCACAGCGACCGGGAAGCGAGGGCAAGTAGGCGGATCGAAAGATCCATGTCCGCAAGCCCGAAGACCTGCCGGCACATCGGGACGAACATGTCCCGGTGCGTAGTGACGGCTTCCGCGGGGAAGTGCGTCGTGGAGCAGGTCGCCGTCCGGCGCCCGGCTTGCGCGTCGCCTCCGGAATCCATCGCTATCAGGCCCTGCGCGCGGGAGCGGGTGTTTGATATCCATGCCGGGAGCCACCAGCCATGCAACCCCTCGATACCGCCGAACGCGAGCGCACCGTCGCGCGCGCCGAATCACCCGCCGCCAGCGAAGCGCCTGCCGCCGATGCCGCGTTCACGCTGACCCCGCCGCACAGCCCGGCACAGATGCACGTGACCAAGCGCAACGGCGGCCAGGAAACCGTCGACGTCAACAAGATCGTGCGCGCCGTGACGCGCAGCGCCGAAGGCCTGCACGGCGTCGATCCGCTGCGGGTCGCCTTGAAAACCATCGGCGGCCTGTACGACGGCGCTACCACGCAAGAGCTCGATCAGCTCTCCATCCGAACGGCGGCCGCACTGACCGCCGAAGAGCCCGAATACGGCCAGCTCGCCGCGCGCCTGCTCGGTGCTTATATCGACAAGGAAGTCAGCGGCCAGGAAATTCAGAGCTTCTCGCAGTCGATCGCGCGCGGCGCCGAACTGGGTATCCTCAACGAGCGCCTGCGCGATTTCGTGGCCGTCAATGCGCGCAAGCTCAACGACGCGATTGATACGCTGGCCACGCGCCGCTTCGAGTACTTCGGCCTGCGCACGGTGTACGACCGCTATCTGTTGCGCCATCCGCAAGAGCGTTTCGTGATCGAGACGCCGCAGCATTTCTTCATGCGCATTGCCTGTGCGCTGGGCGGCAACGAGATCGCCGAGACGCTCGAACTCTACCGGCTGCTGTCCTCGCTGGAATACATCGCCAGCTCGCCCACCCTGTTCAACGCCGGCACCGCGCATGAGCAGCTCAGCTCGTGCTACCTGCTCGACTCGCCGGTCGATTCGCTGGAGTCGATCTACGACAAGTACGCCGACGTGGCCAAGCTGTCCAAGTTCGCCGGCGGCATCGGTCTGGCCTACTCGCGCGTGCGTTCGCGCGGATCGCTGATCAAGGGCACCAACGGCCATTCCAACGGCCTGCTGCCGTGGCTGAAGACGCTGGATGCCTCGGTCGCCGCGGTGAACCAGGGCGGCAAGCGCAAGGGCGCGGCCTGCGTTTACCTGGAATCGTGGCACGCCGACATCGAGGATTTCCTCGAGCTGCGCGACAACACCGGCGACGATGCCCGCCGCGCGCACAACCTCAATATCGCCAACTGGATCCCCGACGAATTCATGCGCCGGGTCGAGAGCGACGGCGCCTGGTCGCTGTTCGATCCCAAGGTGGTGCCGCATCTGGTCGACAGCTGGGGCGAAACGTTCGACGCTGCGTACGCCAAAGCCGAAGCCGGCGGCCTGGCGGTGAAAACCGTGAAGGCGCGCGAGCTGTACGCCCGCATGATGCGCACGCTGGCGCAGACCGGCAACGGCTGGATGACGTTCAAGGATCGCTGCAACGCCACCTCCAACCAGACGGCCAGCCCCGACAACGTGATCCACCTGTCCAACTTGTGCACCGAGATCCTGGAAGTGAGTTCGGCGAACGAGACGGCGGTGTGCAACCTCGGCTCGGTCAACCTGGCACGCCACGTCGCCCGCGCCGCCGACGGCAGCCACGCGTTCGACTTCGACCAGCTCGCTTCCACCGTGCGCACCGCAGTGCGCCAGCTCAACCGGGTGATCGATCTCAACTTCTATCCGATCGACACCGCGCGTACCGCGAACATGAAGTGGCGACCGGTGGGGCTGGGCGTGATGGGCCTGCAGGACGTGTTCTTCAAGCTGCGGCTGCCGTTCGACTCGGCCGAAGCGCTGGCGCTGTCCACCCGCATCGCCGAGGAAATCTATTTCAACGCGCTGTCGCAGTCATGCGACCTGGCCAAGGCCGAAGGCGCGCATCCCGGCTTCGCCGAGAGCCGCGCCGTGAACGGCGAGCTGCAGTTCGACTATTGGCCGCAAGCTGTCCCGCACGACGGCGCACGCTGGGACGGCCTGCGCGAAAAGATCCGGCAGCACGGCCTGCGCAACTCGCTGCTGATCGCGATCGCCCCCACCGCCACCATCGCCTCGATCGCCGGCTGTTACGAATGCATCGAGCCGCAGGTGAGCAACCTGTTCAAGCGCGAGACGCTTTCCGGCGACTTCCTGCAGGTAAACCGTCATCTCGCCGACGAACTGAAGAACCTGGGCTTGTGGACGTCCGACATCCGTGACGCGATCAAGCTTGCCGAAGGATCGGTGCAGGGCATCAGCGCGATTCCCGAACGCCTGCGCCAGATCTACCGCACGGTGTGGGAACTGCCCCAGAAATCGCTGATCGAACTGGCGGCTTCCCGCGGGGCCTATATCGACCAGAGCCAGTCGCTGAACCTGTTCATGGAGAACCCGAACATCGGCCAACTGAGCTCGATGTACATGTATGCATGGAAGGCCGGCATCAAGACCACGTATTACCTGCGTTCGCGGCCGGCGACGAAGATCGCCAAGACCACGGTTTCGGCGGCCCCCGACCAGGCCCAGGCCACCGCCGCGGTGTTTTGTTCACTGGAGAACCCGGAGTATTGCGAGGCCTGCCAGTAGCGAAATGAGGTGTCGCGATGAAGCGTTACCGGAATCTCGATGGTCACTCCGGCGTCACCGCCTACGACTGCGGTGACGGCTTCATCCGCATCCGTTTCGTCAACGGCGATGTCTACGAATACACCGACAAGGCCACCGGTCGCGAGCACATCGCGAACATGCAGCAGCTGGCCCAGGCCGGCCTGGGCCTCTCCACCTATGTCAGCCGCTTCGTGCACGACGCCTATGCACGCAAGCTTTGAATCCAAGGAACAACGATGTCCGCCCAACCCGCCCGCAACGCCAACATTCTCGATCCCGGTTTCGAACTCACCTTGCGCCCGATGCGCTACCCCGGCTTCTACGAGATGTACCGCAACGCGATCAAGAACACCTGGACCGTCGAGGAAGTGGATTTCTCGATGGACACGCGCGACCTCACTACCAAGATGTCGCCTGCCGACCGTCACCTGATCCAGCGACTGGTGGCGTTTTTCGCCACCGGCGACACCATCGTGTCGAACAACCTGGTGCTGAACCTGTACCAGCACATCAATGCGCCGGAAGCGCGCATGTACCTGTCGCGCCAATTGTACGAGGAAGCGCTGCACGTGCAGTTCTACCTCACCCTGCTGGATACCTATATCCCCGATCCGGCCGAGCGCAACGGCGCGTTCGCGGCGCTCGAAACCATTCCGTCGATCCAGCAAAAGGGTGCGTTCTGCTTCAAGTGGATCGACTCTATCCAGGGCCTGCAGCGGCTGGAGACGCGCGAGCATCGGCGCCAGTTCCTGCTCAACCTGATCTGCTTCGCCGCCTGCATCGAAGGCCTGTTCTTCTACGCCGCGTTCGCCTACGTCTACTACCTGCGTTCGCGCGGCCTGTTGCATGGCCTGGCCGCCGGCACCAACTGGGTGTTCCGCGACGAAAGCGGGCACATGGCGTTCGCGTTCGAGGTGGTGCGCACCGTGCGTGCGCAGGAGCCGGAGCTGTTCGACGATGCCATGCGCGCGCAGGTCGAGGAAATGATGGAAGACGCGATCGCCTGCGAAACGCAGTTCGCCGAAGACGTGCTGTCCGGCGGCGTGGCCGGCATGTCGGTCAAAGACATGCGCCAGTACCTCGAATACTGCGCTGACCAGCGTTTCGCCCAGCTCGACATGCCGAAGAAGTACGGGGCGAAGAATCCGTTCGACTTCATGGATCTGCAGGACGTGCAGGAGCTGGCCAACTTCTTCGAGCGCCGCGTCTCGGCCTACCAGGTCGGCGTGCAGGGCGAGGTGGCGTTCGACATGGCGTTCTGAGGTGGGTGCTGCTGCCAGGCCGTTGCGGAACCGGGCCACACTTTTGCGACGGCCCGATCGGGGCGTCATGAAAAAGCACTAGTATTCCGCGACGATGGCGGGCTACGGCCAACTGTCGTCGCGGCCAGGGGGAATCCAACGGCAATCCGAAACACGTCGGGCGGTGCCCGTGTCGTTTCGGCGCGACAGTCTGTCTCGACAACGCTTACCTACAAGGATTTCCGATGGCCACTCCGATACGCATGAAAGTTCTGCCCTTAGCCGTTGCTTCATTGCTGGCATCCGCGCCCCTCATCGCGCAGAACGTCACCACCTCGGGCGTCAACGGACGCGTGCTCGATGCCAGTGGCCAACCGGTCGCCGGCGCCACGGTGGCGATCCTGCATCAGCCGTCCGGCACCACCAAGCAGGTCACCACCGACAACGATGGCCGCTACACCGCGCAGGGCCTGCGCGTGGGTGGCCCGTTCGAGATCACCGCAAGCAAGGCAGGCATGGCGGGAGTCGAGCAGGACAATGTCTACCTGCAGCTGGGCCAACCCTCCTCGATCAACCTGAGCATGGGCGCCGGTGCGCAGAACGCCAGCAACCTGGCCGCGGTCAGCGTGAATGCCACGACCCTGGCGCAGACCTTCTCCTCGGAGAACAAGGGGCTGTCCACCAATATTTCCCAGCGCCAGCTGCAGGCCACGCCGCAGGGCAACCGCTCGATCGATGACGTGGCCCGGCTCGACCCGCGCATCACCGTGCTCGACCAGGGCGTGGGCGCGATCTCCGCCAACGGCATGAACAACCGCTACAACAACGTCAGCGTCGATGGCGTCACCCAAGGCGATCCGTTCGGGCTCAATGCCAACGGCCTGCCGTACCAGAAGGCACCGATCTCGCCGGAGACGATCGCCGAGTACAACATCTCCACCGCCAACTTCGACGTCAGCTCCGATGTGGTGGGCGCCGATGTCAACGCAGTGACCAAGTCGGGCACCAACCAGTTCCACGGCTCGGTGTACTACGCCTACCGCAATGCCAACCACCTGGTCGGCGATGCCGGCTGGCTGCCCAAGAGCAATCCGGGTTACCACTACAACGGCTATGACAAGGACTGGACCGGCGGCTTCAACGTGGGCGGCCCGATCATCAAGGACAAGCTGTTTTTCTTCGTCTCCGCCGAGCATGAGAAGACCACCGGCATCGGCGCCGATTCAGCCAACGGCCTGGACGACACGCTGGGCAACGGCGCATCGACCAGCAACAAGGTTTCGCCGGGCGACCTGCAGAAGGGGATCGACGCGGCCAGGCAGCTCGGCCTCACCCCGGGCGTGTTCGGCGGCTCCAGCGCACTCACCTACGACGACAAGCGCTACCTGGGCAAGATCGACTGGAACATCAGCGACAACCACCGTGCCAGCTTCACCTACCAGAACACCAAGGAACTGCTGCCTGCCGTCGGCGGCAACAGCTCCAACAGCGTGGGCCTGACCAGCTACACCTATACCAAGACGATCACCACCAACAATTACGTTGCCCATGTGTTCGACGACTGGACCGACAACTTCTCCACCGAGGCGAAGGTCGGCTTCCAGAAGTACGTGCAGGACACCGCGGCGCCGTACCAGCAACCCGCGGTGAACGTGAACCTGTCGCCCGACGGCAAGGGTCCGTCGATCAATCTCGGCGAGGAGCAGTTCCGCCACTACAACCACATCGACACCAAGAAGCTCAGTGTCTTCCTCGCCGGCACGTATTACCTCGGCGACCATGCGATCAAGGGCGGTATCGACTACCAGAGCAACAAGATCAACAACCTGTTCGGCCAGACCGAGTTCGGCCAATACAACTTCTGGGGCATCGACAACTTCATCGCCGGCAACTACAACAAGTACGTGCTGTATCACCCGGCCCCCGGCCACACGCTTGCGGACATCGCCGGCAAGTGGACCTACAGCCAGTACAGCCCATTCCTGCAGGACACCTGGCAGGTCAACGACCAACTGTCGGTGCAGTACGGCGTGCGCGTGGACATCCCGCATTCCAGCACCAAACCCGCCTACAACGCCGGGTTCGAGCAAGCGTTCGGCTATCCGAACAACTACACGGTGGGCTCCGGCAACCGCGTGGTCGAACCGCGCCTGTCGTTCAACTATGCGTTCGACAGCGAATACAAGACGCAACTGCGTGGCGGCGTCGGCCTGTTCCAGACCTCGCCGCCCACGGTGTGGATGACCAACCCGTTCCAGAACAACGGCGTCACCCTCACCTCGTACACCTCGTTCGATCCGGCTACCGCGCCGTTCAACCCGGACCCGTTCAACCAGAACATCCCCGCCGGTGGCGGCGCCGGTTCGATCGACACCATCGCCAAGAATTTCCACTTGCCCACGGTGTGGAAGGGCAGCCTGGCACTCGATCGTGAGCTGCCGTGGTGGGGCCTGATCGCCTCGGCCGAATACGAGCATATCCAGGTACGCGACGGCATCCTGTACCAGGCGATCAACTTCGGCGCGCCCACCGGCACCTTGCCGGACGGGCGCCAGCAGTTCTGGAAGACGCCCGGCGAAGCGCCGGTCTCGGCCGATGCGCTGGCCAACCAGAATCGCGCCTTCAGCACGGCGTCGACCCTGCTCACCAACACCCACAAGGGCAAGTCGGACAGTCTGACGATGGCGTTGAGCAAGCCGTTCTCGGACAGCTTCTCGGGCAACCTCAGCCTGACCTTCAACCACGCAACCGACGTCGACCCGGGTACCGACACCATCGCGTACAACGGCTACCAGCGCGTGGCGCGGCTGAATCCGAACGCCGATGTCGCTGCAACCTCGAACTACAGCATCGCCAAGAGCTTCAAGGCCTCGTTGACCTGGCAGCACAACTTCTTCGGCGACTACCGTACCCAGGTATCGATGTTCTACAACGGCCGCACCGGCAACCCATACACCTGGGTGTTCAGCAACGATGCCAACGGCGACAGCATCGCCGGCTGGGATCCGGCGTATATCCCCGCAGCCAACGACGCCAAGGTGGCGTACGCCGCGGGCACCAGTGCGCAGACGATCCAGCAGTTCCAGGATTTCCTCGCCAGCGACAGTTACCTGCGCGACCATCGCGGCAAGATAGCCGGCCGCAACGGCTCGCGCACGGGCTGGTCGAATACTCTGGACATGAGTTTCTCGCAGGAACTGCCTGGCATCTTCAAGGGCAACAAGGGCGAGTTGCGGCTGGACGTGTACAACTTCCTCAACCTGATCAACAAGAACCTGGGCACGGTGAGCAACACCGGCATCTACCCGACCCGCACGCTGGCCAGCTATGCCGGCGTGAACGCGCAAGGCCAATACGTCTACTCGCTGCCCACCGACAAGAACGGCAATTACCAGCCGCAGCAGCTGCAGGTATACGACGGCGGCTTTTACGATCCCAGCCGGGTGGTTTCGCGCTGGTCGGCCATGCTGACACTGCGCTATTCGTTCTGACGGATTGACCGCGAAGGACTGACTGCAAAAAGCCGGCGCCCTCGGGCGCCGGCTTTTTCATGCTACCCCTTGCTGCAATGCGTTTCATGCAGCCTATTGACTACAGGTGTAGTCACGGCGTAAGTTGACTACATCTGTAGTCACCGCGTGCCGCGACCATGCAAAAACCATCCATCGGCGATCAGGAACTGGCCTTGCTGCATTACCTCGACGATTGCGGCAGCGCGTCGGTGGGCGAAGTGGCGGCCGGTTACGGCGAACCGCGCGGGCTGGCCCGTTCCACGGTGCTGACCATGATGGAGCGCCTGCGCGGCAAGGGCTATCTGAAACGCCGTCAGCTCAAGGGCATGTTCCGCTACAGCACGGCGACCAAACCCGGCGAAGCGATGCGCAGCGCGGTAGGCAGTTTCGTCGAAAAGACGCTGAGCGGCTCGGTCTCGCCGTTTGTTGCCTGGATGTCGGAGCACGCCGAGGTCAGCGCGACGGAACTGGCCGAACTCGAGGCGCTGGTGGCGCAGTTGCAGACCCGACGCAAGGAGTCGTGAAATGGACACGCTGAATCTGCTGTTCGACACCTTGCTGGCCCGGCTGGCCTGGACGTCGGCCCAGGCCGTGTTGCTGATCGGCGTCGTGTGGCTGGTCTGTCGCCTGCTGCCGCAGCTGTCCGCTGCGCTGCACTGTACGTTGTGGTGGCTGGTCGGCCTGCAGCTGATCCTTGGCCTGTGCTGGAGTACGCCGCTGCAATTGCGGGTGTGGCCGCCAGCGGCGCAGCACGTGACCGTCGTGCAGATCCGTTCCGCGCTGCCGGCTGCAACCCCCGCCCGCGACATGCCGACGATCCGGACAATGCCCGGTGACCGACATGCGGCGATCGCGCCGACAACGTCGTGGTACGCGCACTGGCGGCTGATCCTGGTCTCGCTGTGGCTGACGGCCTTGCTCATGCAGCTGTCCATCGCCGGCAGACAGTGGCGAAATGCACGCCGCGTGCTGCGCGACTCGCGGCCGCTGCAGGATGAATCACTGCGGGCCATGGGCGCGGAACAGGTGCGCAAGCTGGGCCTGCGCCGTCTACCGGAACTGCGTGTTTCCGCCGAAATCAGTTCACCGCAAGTCACCGGCATGTGGCGCACGACCGTGTTGCTGCCGGCCGACCGACGGCTGAGCCTGAGCGAATCGGCGATGGCAATGGCCCACGAGCTGGCGCACCTGCGCCGAGGCGATCTGTGGCTGGGCTGGATACCGGCCATTGCGCAGCGACTGTTCTTTTTCCACCCGCTGGTGGCGTGGGCGGTGCGCGAGTACGCGCTGAGCCGCGAAGCCGCCTGCGATGCGCAGGTACTCGAGCAGACCGGCACGATGCCGCAGGCCTACGGCCACCTGCTGCTGCGCCTGGGCATTGCCCATCCCGTGCACTCCGGCCTGGCCGGAGCTTCGCCATCGTTCCATAACCTGAAGAGGCGACTGACCATGTTGCAACAAATCGACACCCTGTCTCGTCGGCGCGTGCGCGGATGGCCACTGGTCATCCTGATCGTGCTGGCCGGCGTGTTGCCTTATCGCGTCACGGCAAGCGCACCACAAACCGCGGCCGCGACGCACACCACCGCCAACGTGCCCGCACCACCACCGCCAGCTCCCCCGGCACCGCCGGCGCCACCCGTTCTGCCACCGCCAGCTCCCCCCGCACCGCCGGCGCCACCCGGTCTACCTCCGCCCCCGCCCCCGCCGCATCATGGCGGCAGCTTTTCGGCAAACCATGTCGACATTGATACCTATGCGAATGCCCGCAACGGCTTCGCCCTGATCGATCGTGATGCGGTCACCATCAGCGGCTCGGAGAATGATCTCAGGACCGTGGATCAACTGCGCAAGACCAACACGCCGATGCTGTGGTTCCGCCGCGGCGACAAGGCCTATCTGGTTCGTGACGCGAGCTACATCCAGCGCGCCAAGGCGATCTATGCCCCGGTGACCGCGCTCGGCAAGCAACAGGGCACACTTGGCGGCGAACAGGGGCGTCTCGGTGGCCTGCAGGGCGGCCTCGGTGCACGCCAGGGTGCGCTGGGATCACAGCAGGCACAGCTCGCTGGTCAGCAGGCGCAGCTCGCCGCTGAACAAGCCGCACTGAGCGGCCAGGCCGACAACGACAAGCATCAGGCGGAACTCGATGCCAGGCAGGCCGCGCTGCAGACGCGAGAAGACGAACTCGGCCGACAACAGGATGCACTCGGTCAACAGCAGGATGTGCTGGGCAAGCAACAGGACGCACTGAGTGCAAAGCAGGACGCACTCGGCAAGCGCCAGGAACAGGCCACCACACAGGCCAACCAGCAGATCGGAAAACTGCTCGACGAAGCGCTGGCCAAGGGCGCCGCGCAGACCATCAACCGCTGACGAGCGGAATTGCCCGGTCGGCTGGTGACGCCGGACCGGGCATTTTTTATCGCGCCCTTGAGGATGACCGTGGAATCGGACGAATCCGATTCCTGTGCCACGCACTGAATTTGCAGCACGCCCGCTCTTGCGTGGAAGAGCAGGAGAACCTCAGTCCTTCGGCACCTTCATCGCGTATTCCTGCGGCGGCGCATTGCCGGCGAGGTTGTGCACGAAGTAATCCCAGCGACGGCGCGTCACATACGGCGTGGCCTTGCCGTAGCCGTGATGCGCGTTGGGAATCAGCAACATGTCGAAATCCTTGTTGGCCTTGATCAACGCATCGACCACCAGCAAGGTGCTCGAGGTCGGTACGTTGTCGTCCATGGTGCCGTGGGTGAGCATCAGGTGGCCCTTGAGGTTCTTCGCCATGCGCTGGTTGGCCTGGTCGTCGTAGTTGGTGCTGCCGTCCTTGTGCGTCACTAGCAGGCCCTGCCACTTCTCGGCCCAGTCGTCCTCATAGTTGCGGTTGTCGTGATTGCCACTTTCGGCCCAGCCGACCTTGAAGAAATCCGGGTAACGGAACATCGCATCGGCGGTGGTGTTGCCGCCACCGGAATGGCCCCAGATGCCGACGCGATCGATGTCGATCCACGGGTAGCGTTTGGCGAGTTCCTTCATGCCGGCGATCTGGTCCGGCAACGTGTTGTCGCCGATATTGCCGAAGTAGGCATCGTGAAAGGCTTTCGAGCGCCACGGCGTACCCATGCCGTCGATCGCGACGACGATGAAACCAAGTTCGGCCAGCGACTGGTTGTCACCGCGCGAGGGCAGAAAGCTGCGCCCGCGTACCGAGCCGGTCTGCGGACCGGGGTAGACGTAGTCGATGATCGGATATTTCTTCGACGGATCGAAATTCGTCGGCTTGAACAGCATGCCGTAGAGGTCGGTCTTGCCGTCGCGCGCTTTCACCATGACCGGCGTCGGTGCGACCCAGCCACTGGCGACCAGCCGGCTGATGTCGGCCTTGGCCACCTGGGCCGCAATGTGGCCATCCTGCGAGCTGCGCAACACCGTCACCGGCGGCACCGTCGGGGTGGAATAGGCGTCGACGAACAGACGTCCATCCGGCGACAGAGCCACCGTGTGGTCAGCCGGCTCCGGGGTCAGCAGGGTCGGCTTGCCGCCATCGAGACTGACCTTGTAGAACTGCTGATAGTAGGGATTCACGCCGTGCTCGCGACCGACGCCGCGGAACCACAGCGTGCGCGTCTTCGGATCCACCTTCAGCACCTCGGTGACGTTGCCGTCGCCGGTGGTGATGGCGTGCTTGAGCTTGCCGCTGGTGAGGTCGTACAGGTAGAGCTGACCCCAATTGGTGCGCTCGGAGAACCAGATCGCTTCGTGGGTTTCGGGCAGATAGAACCAGTTGACCTGGCCGTTGCCGCTCTCGTAGTAGGTCTTGGCGCTTTCATCGAACACCGTGCGCACCGCGCCGGTCGAGGCATCGGCGATGCGGAACCATTCATGCTTGTGGTCGCGCGAGGTCGACACGAACGCCAGCGTCTTGCCGTCCGGCGCCCACTTCACGTCATCCCAGCCGCCGTCGGGACCGCAGCTGACGTCGTCGCAGAGGGTCGAGCGATGCTGGTCCGCCGGCATCTTCAGGCGCACCACCTTGTGCGTCGGCACGTCGATGATGACGCGCTCGATCATCGTCACATCCTTGTCGCCGACCAGTGGGTACTTCCACGCCTCCAGCTTCGGGTGGCCGACGTTGGTGGTGATCGTGTACATGTCGCCGGTCTTGCGCTGGTCCTGCTGGAACGTGGCGATCTGCTTCGAATCCGGCGACCACACCAGAATCGCGTTGTCGGTGTGTTTCCAGCCCGCGTTGTCCGTCGCGTAGCCGAAGTTCTCCACGCCGTCGGTGGTGAGCCGGGTCTCCTGGCCGGTGGCAGCGTCGCGCAGCCACAAATTCCAGTCGCGGATGAATGCCTCGCTCTTTTTGTCCGGCGACAGCACGCCCGGCTCGTCGCCGGTAGCCGACTTGGCGGACTTGTCATGCGCCTTGGCACCCTTGTCGGCGACGCAGGTGCCTGCCGACTGCAGATCGCACAGGTAATGCGCGTTGCGCACGGCGATATCCAGTCGGCCGTCCGGCTTCAGCTCGTAATCGGTGACCGGAAGTTTTTTCGCGTCGACCGGCTTGCCGGTGACCTTGCCCAGCGCGGCGGCCAGCTTGACCTGGTCGAACAGCGGCTCGGCCTTGCCGCTGGCCGCATCCATCCGCAAGAAGTGGTCACCCGTGCTGTCGTGGTCGCGGTACCAGAAGTGGCCGTCGTCCAGCCATGCCACGCGCTGCACGGCATGGTCGACCAGCGGCGCCGTGTTGTAGACCATGAAGCGTTCCGCCCGGGCGTAATCGTCTGCGCTCAACGTACGACCTTGCGCGGCGACGCCCGCCGACAGCAACCCCATTACCACCGCACCGAACAGGCGCGATTTGCTGATCATCGAATGCATGTATTCCTCCACGAAGTCCGGATGACATGGCGGGGGCCCGCTGGCCGCGCCCACGCCGAACCGGCCGATGCTAGCGCGATACCGCAGCGGACGCTCAGTGCCAAAGGTCTATGCGGATCGGTGAACGAACTACACTGGTCCACCCGTGCCCATGCCGAGGTCCCCATGTCGACTGCCCCGATCGAAGCCCGCCTGCTGGAGATGGTTTTCCCTGACCACACCAACCACCTGGGCACGCTGTTCGGCGGCCAGGCGCTGGCGTGGATGGACAAGGCGGCCTTCATCGTCGCCTCGCGCTATGCGCGGCGCACCGTGGTCACCGCGCGGTCGGAGGAAGTGAATTTCCGGGTACCGGTGCGCACCGGGCAGCTGGTGGAGCTGGTCGCCCGCGTGGTCAAGGTCGGCCGCAGCTCGATGCACGTCGAGGTGGAAATGACCGCCGAAGACCCGCTCAGCGGCGATCGACGCATCTGCACCACCGGCCGCTTCGTGATGATCGCGCTGGATTCCAACGGTTCGCCCACGACGATTCCCGCGTTGCCGGAATCGTCCGACTGACAGGCCCGGCTCGGCGAAACGGCCGAGCCGGTATCCGTGCTGCTGGACAGCCGTTCTGGGTGCCGTACGGCGAGCTTTAGTGGACGTATCCGGATTCGCTCGGATTGGGGGTGACCTTGATCAGTTTCATCGCGCTGCTGCCTATGCCGCCACCGGAAAAAGTAAGCGAGCCTTCGCCTTTATAGAGAAATTCCACCCGGTAGTTGTCGCCGCCGAAATGGAAAGGGATCCACGCCTTGCCGGTCTGATAGGACTTCTGGTCGGTGGGCGGGCCGATCAGGTCCATCACTTCCTTGGAATACATGCCCACGTGGATCTTGGAGAACTTGCTGCCGGCAGCGGGTGCTGCCTCCGCGCTGCTGCCTGCGGGATCGGATCCGGTGCTGAAACTTGCCGGCGCATGGCCGGCCAGAACGACCAGCGATGCCATGAGAACGAACGATTTGATCTTCATTGAAGGGTTTCTCCTGTGGAATGGTCGATGACCGGACGCGCCACGGTGGAAACCTCACATCGCAAGCCGCGCTTCCAGCGCAAATCCTTGCAGAATTTGGGCATCCCCCGTGCCAGAGCTTTGCCCATCCAAATCGGCATGAACAGAACTCCGGCGATACTCAAGGACTCGGCCCCGTCGAACAAGAAGGGGAATGCCTGCTGGCAAGTCAGGTTTCTCCTTCATTTGCCCGATGGCGTTCCTGCCTGACCCGGTACTGACCACATGCAGGGCTTGACGCGGCCGCGACGGCCATCGCACGCTGCCGGCACCGGAGCCTGGAGTGGATCATGCCGCAGCATCTCAGAGTCATCGGCAACTACATCTCGCCGTACGTGCGCAAGGTGCTGGTCTGCCTGGAGCTGAAAGAGCTCGACTACGAGATCGATCCGATCGCCCCTTTCGTCGGTAACGATGAATTTTCCCGGCTGAGCCCGCTGCGTCGCATACCGGTGCTGATCGACGATGAACTGGTACTCACCGATTCATCGGTGATCTGCCAGTACCTGGAAGAGAAACACCCCACGCCAGCGCTCTATCCGCGCGACCTGGGTGACCGCGCCAGGGCGCGCTGGCTGGAGGAGTACGCCGATACGCGGCTGGCCGACGGGCTGATCTGGCGGCTGTTCCACCAGCTGGCGATCAAGCGCCACATCTTCGGCGAAGCCCCGAATGAGGCGGCAGTGCAGCACGCGCGCGAAGTGGAGATTCCCGCCGCCCTCGACTATCTGGAAGAGCAGCTGCCGGATGGCGGCTTCATTTTCGGCGCGCTGTCGATTGCCGACATCAGCATCGCCAGCTTCTTTCGCACCGCCTCGTTCGTGCGCTACGCGATCGACGCCACGCGCTGGCCACGCAGTGCGGCGCTGGTGGCTCAGGTGCAGGCGTTACCGGTATTCCAGAAGCTGGCCAGCTTCGAAGACTGCATGCTGCGCCTGCCGCTGGCCGAACAACGCGGCGCCCTGATCACCGCCGGCGCCCCGCTGACCAGCGACACGCTGGGCACCAGCGCACCACGACCCGGGCCGCCGCGCGCGTCCTAGTTACCTTTTTCCCGCAGCACGACGAGGGGACAGGAACACCACAAATCCTGAAGTTCGTCGACAACGGGCTTCAGCGCTGCGCTGCCGTCAGTTCCACCAGCCAGTCGACGAACACGCGCAGCCGCGCCGGCATCTGTCGCTGCTGCGGATACAGCACGGTCATCGGCAGCGACGGTGGTGGATATGCCGGCAGGATCTTGTGCAACTGGCCACTCTTCAACGCGTCGGCAATGCGGTAGATCGGCATCTGCGCGATGCCCAGGCCGGCCTCGCAACAGCCCAGATAGGCATCGACACCGCTGACGCTGACGCAACCGGGCAGCTCGATCTCGCGCCGCTTGCGGCCGACGACGAACTCCAGCGGTTCGGCGCGATGGGTGGTGGGCGATACCCAGTTCACCGCCAGGTGGCCCTCCTGCAGCGCGGCCAGCGACGCCGGCAGGCCGTGCCGGCGCACGTAGGCATCACTGGCCACCGTCACCTGCTCCAGCATCCCCACGCGCCGCCCGACCATGCCCGAATCACCCAGTTCGCCGATGCGCAGCACGCAGTCCACCCCTTCGCGCACTAGGTCGACGAAGCGGTCACCGGTGCCGATGTCCAGCTTGATCTGCGGGAAGCGCGCGAAGAAATCCCGCAACGCGGGGATCACCAGCAGCCGTGCCAACGTAGCGGGAAGATCGACGCGCAGGCGGCCCTTGGGCTGCACCAACGCCTCGCGGAAATCCGTCTCGACCTCGTCCACGTCGGCCAGCAGCCGCAGGCAGTGGCTGTAGTAGGTTTCGCCGTCGCGAGTGGTGCGTACGCGGCGGGTGGTCCGCTGCAGCAATTGGGCACCGAGCCGCGCTTCCAGTCGCTTGATCGCGTGGGTCACGGTGGCGCGTGGCAGGTTCCGATCGTCCGCGGCAGCCGTGAAACTGCCCAGTTCGACAATCCGCGTGTACAGCCGCATGGCTTCGAGTCGGTCCATCGTGATTGTTGTCGCTAATTGAATGGTGTTGATCATTATTGAGCATTTATTCGATGGACGTCACGATGCACCATGCGTGCACCTTCACCCACCGGAGCTACGCCCATGCAGACCCGCACCCTCGGCAAAGATCCCCTCGGAAAACCGGGCCCCCAGGTTTCCGCCCTCGGCCTCGGCTGCATGGGCATGAGCGCGTTTTACGGCGCGCACGATGATGTCGAGTCGATCGCCACCATCCACCATGCGCTGGATCGCGGCCTCAACCTCCTCGACACCGCCGACATGTACGGCCCGTACACCAACGAGGAGCTGGTCGGCAGGGCGATCAAGGGGCGTCGCGGGGAGGCTTTCATCGCCACCAAGTTCGGCATCGTGCGCGATCCGAACGACCCCAAGGCACGCGGCGTCAACGGCCGCCCGGAATACGTGCACGCCGCGTGCGATGCCAGCCTCAAGCGGCTCGGCATCGACACCATCGACCTGTACTACCAGCACCGCGTCGATCCGACCGTGCCCATCGAGGACACCGTCGGCGCGATGGCCGAACTGGTCGCCGCAGGCAAGGTGCGCTACCTCGGTTTGAGCGAGGCCTCCGGCGCCACGCTGGAACGCGCATGCAAGGTGCATCCGATCGCCGCGCTGCAAAGTGAATTCTCGTTGTGGACGCGTGACCCACAAACCAACGGCATGCTCGACGCCTGCCGCAAGCTCGGCGTCAGCCTGGTCGCCTACTCGCCGCTGGGTCGCGGCTTCCTCACCGGCGCCATCCGTTCGCCGGACGATTTCGACGCCGACGATTACCGCCGCGGCAGCCCGCGTTTCATGGGCGACAATTTCGCGCGCAACCTGGCGCTGGTCGAACAGGTGAAGTCGATCGCCGCCGAAAAGGGCTGCTCACCCGCGCAGCTCGCACTGGCCTGGGTACTGGCGCAGGGTGACGACGTGCTGGCGATTCCCGGAACCCGCAAGCGCACGCGGCTGGACGAGAATCTCGGCGCACTCGAGGTACAGCTGAGCAAGGCCGAGCTCGCGTCGATCGATGCGGTGTTCCCAGCGGACGCCGCTGCCGGCAACCGCTACGCCGATGCGATGATGCACATGGTGAACGTGTAAATCGCAGCGTCCTGGAAGCCTCCCGCGGGCGATGCTCTTCCAGAAGCATCGCCCGCCGGTTTCGAGGGATCTCGAAGGACGCGTTAAACTTCACCGCATGAGCACCCCCGAACACTCCCCGCTCGGCAAGGACACCATCTACGCCGACCGCTACAACCCGAGCCTGCTGTTTCCGATTCCGCGTGCCGACAAGCGCGCGGAAATCGGCGTGGCCGAACCGTTGCCTTTCCATGGCGTGGACATCTGGAATGCCTACGAGTTGTCGTGGCTCGACCTGCGCGGCAAACCGCAGGTGGCGCTGGCCGAGTTCCACGTGCCGGCGGCGTCACCGAACATCATCGAATCGAAGTCGTTCAAGTTGTACTTGAACGGTTTCGCGCAGGAGCGCATCGCCGATGCGGCCACACTCACCACGACCCTGATGCACGACCTGTCCGCCGCTGCCGGCGCCGTGGTCAACGTGCAGCTCGGCCCGGCGCATGGCACCGCTTTCCCCGTTGTCGATCTGGACGGCCAACTGCTCGACAGCCAGGACATCGACATCGACCACTACGGGCCGCCGCAGGCCGATTTTCTGCAGGCCGGTATGAGCTCCACCACACCCGTGGAAGAAACCGTGGTTTCGCACCTGCTGCGCTCGAACTGCCCGGTCACCGGCCAGCCCGACTGGGGCAGCGTGCAGATCGCCTACCGCGGCGCGCCGATCGACCACGCCGGTCTGTTGCGCTACCTGGTTTCGTTCCGCACCCACAACGAATTCCACGAGCAGTGCGTGGAACGCATCTTCGTCGACCTGACGCAGCGTTGCGCGCCGCAGCGGCTCAGCGTGTACGCGCGCTACACCCGCCGCGGCGGCCTGGACATCAATCCGTTCCGCAGCAGCACGCCGGCCACGCCCGCCAACCCACGCACGGTTCGCCAATAACCGTCGCTCCGGCTGGTCATCGGCGCGTGAAAGTTCAAGTACGGCGGTTTCCATCGGTAATCGGCGCTTCATATCGGCGGGGCTAGCCTTTGCGTCTTGACCCTTGCACCTGGACAGTGCGGCGGCGGTTGCCATGGATCGGCAGGTGCCAGTCATTGACCCAGGAGTTCGCCATGACCCATACGATCCGTTCCACCGCGCTGCTGAGCGCCAGCCTCGCCGGTTTGTTGCTGCTCAGTGCCTGCGGCAAGGACAAGCCGGCCACCCCGGCCGCCGCGCCCGCGCCCGCCACTACCGCGGCCATCGCGCCGACCCCGGCGGCTGCGGGTACGACGGCAACGATGCCACCGGCCACCGCCGGCAGTGCGGCCGCCCCCGCAACCTCGGTCGCCGCTGCCCCGCCAGCTGCGCCGGTAACGGTACCGCTCAAGGTCGCCAAGCTGACTGTCGGCAGCGACGTGAACTCGCAGCATCAGGTCACCCACGCCAGCAGCAGTTTCGCCGCCAGCAACAAGACCATCTACGCCAGCGTCGCCACCGAGGGCAGCAGCGAGGGCGCCACCCTGAATGCCAAGTGGAGCTATCTGGAGGGCCAGGGCCAGCTGGTCAGCAATATCAGCCAGTCGATCGCCACCGATGGCCCGGCCATGACCACCTTCAAGGTGCAGAACCCGGACCTGTGGCCGGAAGGCAAGTATCGGGTGGAGATCTCGCTCGACGGCAAGCCGGTCGCCAAACAGGATTTCGACATCAAGAAGAGCTGACCGCTCCGCTGCAACGCAAGGAAAAAGGCGTCTCTCGGGGCGCCTTTCTTCGTTGGCGACTCAGCGCCCGTCCAGCGCCTTGCGGCCGATCGCCGGATCGTCGGTAAAGAAGGCGTCGATGCCTGTGGCGAGATAGGTGCGAATTTCGGCGATGGAACCGTCTTCGTTGTATTGGCGCGGGTCGATGCCCTGCCACAGGTTGATCGGCAAAAAATAGTTCTCGGGACGGAAGGTGTACGGATGCACCTCGAGGCCGGCCGCGTGCGCGTCGTGCACCAGCGTGGTGGGCTCGCCAAGCAGGTGATCGAATTTCAGCGGAATGATCGCGCGGATGCTTGGGCCGATCGCGTTGGCATAACTGGCGATGTCGCGCAGTCCGGCCGGCGTCATCATGTCTGCGTAGCTGAGCTTGCCACCCGCGGCGGTCACGTCGTACGGCTGCTGGTCAGCCCCGTCGAGCAGCTGCAGCAGACGAATGTTGGCGTGCTTGCCGTCCGCGATCTTGCCGTGCAGGTATTTCAGGTTGCCGATCTCGAAAGACTGGACTTCCACCGGCGCCGCGCGCGTGTAGGCGTGGGCGGCCAGTGTCGCGAGCAGCCTGTCCTCCATCGGCAGGCCGATCTTGCGGAAATACGTGCCATGCTTGATCTCCGGAATGATGCCGATCACGCGTCCGCGCGTCGCCGATTCGGCCGCCACGAAATCGATGATCTCGTCCAGCGTGGCCACCTGGAACTGTCCGTCGTATTGCGTGCTGCGGATCTGCGGCAGCCGCTCGCGCGCGCGCAGCGTCTTCAATTCGGCCAGGGTGAAGTCCTCGCTGAACCAGCCGGCCACCTGGCGGCCGTCGACCGTCTTGCTGGCCTTGCGCGCAGCGAACTCCGGATGGCTGGCCACATCGGTGGTAGTGCCGATCTCGTTCTCATGGCGCGCCACCAACACGCCATCCTTCGTCATCACCAGGTCCGGCTCGATGAAGTCGGCGCCATCGGCAATGGCCCTGGCGTAGGACGCCAGCGTGTGCTCCGGACGCAACGCGCTGGCGCCGCGGTGGCCGATCACCAGCACCTTGGCAGCGAGCGGTTTCTCGGTGGCGACGACGGTGGCGGGCATGGCAGTGACTGAAAGCATGGCAAGGATCAAGCATAGGCGATACATGGGGACTCCCGGTTGGCCGTACACGACAGCCCCATGTCCTGCAGGAATTCGCGGCGCCTACTCATGCGCATGCGCTCAGAACTTGCCGCTGATGCTGATGCCGAACGTGCGCGGCGCACCCGGGATATAGGTCGCCAGGTTGAAGTTCTCGCCGACGTTGCCGGCGTCCATCAGGTACTGCTTGCCGAGCAGGTTGGCGCCCCACACACCGAGATCCCAGCGGCCCTTGTCGAAGGTAACGCCGGCGCGCAGGTTCAGCAGGCCATACGCCGGCTGCACGTAGGCCGGGTTGTTGTTGTCCTCGAAATAGATCTTCGAACGCCACGTATAGCTCGGACGCACGTACAGGTTGCGCCCCTCGGCCAGCGGCTGGTTCCACTGCACGCCGATGGCGAGGGTGTGGTCCGGCGCCAGTCGCAGGTGATTGCCGGCAAGTGCCTGCTCGCGACCCTGCTTGTCCTTGTCGGCGAAACGCGCATGCAGGTAACCGTAGTTGATGAAGCCGCTGAAGCGGTCGTTGAATGCCTGCTGCAACGAGGCTTCGAAACCCGGCACGCGGGCACGGCCGGCGTTGAGCGTCAGCAAGCGGCCGCCCTGGAAAGCCTGACTCTGGAAGTTGTTGTAGTCGTAATAGAACGCCGACAGGTCGTATGCGAAGCGACCGCCGTCGGCCTCGCCCTTCAGGCCCATCTCGTAACTCATGATGATCTCGGACGGCAACACCACCTTGTCGTAGCCGTTGCCTGCTTCGTTCACGTTGAACGCCAGCACGTTCGGACGCCGTCCGCGCGACACGCTGAAATAGGTGTTGGTGGATTCGTCGACATGGAAGGTGCCGATCAACCGCCCCACCACCGAGGTGCTGCTGTGATCATTACCCAGTCGGCCGTTGGTCGGTACGAACAGGTTGTTCGGCCCGGTAATGCCGTTGAAGCCTGCGCCGAACTGCGCCAGCGTCGTGCCGATGCCTGAGGCCGGCGAAGCGTTGATGACCTGGTAGCCGGCCGCCTGTTCCTCGCGTGTCACGCGCAAGCCGCCGGTGAGATCGAAGTGTTCGTTCGGGCGCCAGGTACCGTCGCCGAACACCTCGTACGAACGCGTGCTGCCGTAGTTGGTATAGCTCTCCTGCTCGTTCGTGTTCAGCGGCACGCCGAGAATCGGGATGGCGCTGTACGGCTGATTCGGCAGGTTGCCGGGCGTGAGCAGCGGCGGCGGCGCGCCGAGCAGCGCAATCAGGTTGCGGGTGGATTCGGACAGGCCATCCAGGGTCGGCGCCAATGCCAGCAACTGCAGTAACAAGCTACGCTCGTCGGTACTGAACGGCACACCCTGGCTGCCGTTCTCGTAGAAATAGTTGGCGCCGAAGAAACCGGTGAAGCTGCCGCCGGCGTCGTAGTTCAGGCGCAACTCCTGACTCAGCTGGTGGCTCTTCGCGTGCTCGCCAAAGTTCAACATGTTGACCTGCGAACCGTCGGCGTCAAACCGCTCGAACGAATTGAACTTGCGCAAGCCGGTGGTGCTGGACAGGCGCCAGTCGTCGCTGAGCGCGAAATCGCCGATCGCGGTGAGGCCATAGACCTTGCGGCGCAAACCCAGTTCATCGCCCTGGTTGAGATCGGCGTCGCCGTAAACATCGGTCGAGCCGTAGCGGTTCGGCACCGTGGCGCTGCGGAAATCGGTGCCTGGCGGCGTGTCGCGCTGG
This sequence comes from Rhodanobacter sp. Col0626, assembly GCF_049994385.1. Classification (GTDB taxonomy): domain Bacteria; phylum Pseudomonadota; class Gammaproteobacteria; order Xanthomonadales; family Rhodanobacteraceae; genus Rhodanobacter. The sequence goes on along the minus strand of NZ_CP188260.1, from coordinate 426,026 downwards.
TAGTTCGCGATCAGGTCGATGCCGCTGTTGCTGGCAACGTTGAAATGCAGGCTGCCACGCACCGCGGTGGTGTCTTCGCCGCTGAGGCGACCGCCGCTGAGGTTCTTGATGTAGCCGTCGTGTTTCGTGTTGTACACCGCCACGCGTGCGTACACGTTGTCGGAAACCGGCGTGTTGAGATAGCCGGTGAGCTTGCGGCTGGCGAAGTTGCCGAACTCGGTCTGGAAGCCGCCGGAGTTGCCTGCCTGGGCCTTGTTCTGGATCAGCGAGATCGCACCGCTCTCGGCGCCACGACCAAACAGTGTGCCCTGCGGACCGCGCAGTACCTCGACCCGGTTCATGTCGAACAGCGCCACCATCGAGCCGCGCGAACGGCTGATGTCCACGCCATCCTGGAAGATCGACACGCGCGTGGTGGTATTCGCCGCGCCATCGTCGGTGGTGATGCCACGCACGGCAATGCCCGGATTGTTCGGGCTCTGCACCTGCACCTGCACGCCCGGGACGTAGCGGCTCAACGCCTCCACGTCGCTGATGCCGAAGCGATGCATGAAATCATTCGAAAAGGCCGAGATCGAAATCGGCACATCCACCACCTGCTGCTCGCGCTTCTGCGCCGTCACCGTGACCCGGTTGAGATTGATCGCATTGGCCACCAACGGCGACGAACCGGACGCGGCCGGCGCATTGACCGGTTGCTCCTGCGCCTGTACCGCCAACGGCGTCAATCCCAGCAACAGGCACTGGATGGACCAGGACAACCAGCTGCGGCGCGGTGCCGATACACGAACGCCTGCTCTCGAATTCGACATGATTTCCCCTGAAAAACGCATGGAACGTCCAAAGCATATGGCCTGACATGGTGTCGGCCGCGCATGACAGGCACGTGTCGCAGCAACCCCACCCACTGAATTCCCGCCGCGACGCCGCTTCCCCGCGAGGAAGCTACTACGGACAGGCAAGCGCAGGCTTGCTGCGGCGCGACAGCAGGTGGTTGATCAACGAGGGGACCGTCGCACAAGACGCCTACGCATCGATCGATGCGTAGGTTGCGATGGAGAGGTGATGGTGCGCCCGGCGGGATTCGAACCCACGACCCCTGCCTTCGGAGGGCAGTACTCTATCCAGCTGAGCTACGGGCGCATGTATGGCCGCGCGAGATGCCTTGGCCGAAGGGCTGACAGCGCGGGGAGCGCAGTATAGCCGAGATGCCGCGCGTCGTGATCGGGCGGCCGAAGGGTCGTTACCTGTGGGAGCGGCTTCAGCCGCGATGCTCCCTGGTGATTGCCACCCGGATCAAAAGCATCGCGACTGAAGTCGCTCCTACAGCTTCCCTGAAGCTTCGGGCTCGCCTCAGCGGGCCTTGAGCAACGCGGTCAGCGTGTCGGGCTTGCTGGTGTCGCGGACCAGGTGCGGGTACTTCAGGCCATCGTGGTAGTCGATGCGGATGGTTTTGTACTCGTCGAAGTTCTTCACCAGCAGTTCGACGGACTGGTTCTTGTCCTTCGCCGCCGCGGTGACGGCATCCTTGAGCGCATCGGAGCTGTAGTCGTGGCCGTTGACGGCCACCACGGTCATGCTGGGCGAGAGGCCGGCCTTGAACGCCGGGCCATCCCACAACACGTCACCGATGGAGCCGTCCTTGCCGATGGAAACGCCGAGCGAGTAGGTGAGGTCGGCGGAATGACGGCGCGATTCGATCGCCTTCACCGCATCGGACGGCTTGTCGGTATAGACCAGCTTCCAGCCGTGCGATTCGATGCCGCCGATCAGCGGACCGTGGCCGTCGAGGCGGCTGCGCAGATACTTGGCCCAGTCGTACGGAGCGATGCCGTTGAGCGTCTTGACCACGTCCTCGAAGACGTAGGTGTTGACGTCCCACTTGCCGTTGTCCATGCCGAAGAACGCCTTGCCGAAGTCGTCGATGCTCTTCTTGCCGTGGGTCAACTCACGCAGCTGGCCGTCGACGTCGAGCCAGATCATCTGGCCGGCCGAGTAATAGTCCTCGCTGGCCTGGTAGTTGCGGTACGGCAACGGCGCGCGCTGGGCGATGACCGGGTCGTTGGTGGTGTCCTGCACGTTGCGGAAGCTGGCCAGGCCCGGACGGCCCTTGTCGTAGGTAGAGGCGGTATAGGCCCACATGTCGTGTGCCTGGTCGGCGTCCCACAAGCCCGAACGCGCGGCCATCACGTGACCCCAGAACTGGGTCTGGCCCTCGTACACCCACAGCAGCGTGTCGCTCATCGGCACGTTGAAGCTGGGCGTGGCCAGATCCGCGCCGCGGCGGTACTTGCCGTCCCAGGAGTGGTTGAACTCGTGCGAGAACAGGTCGCGGCTCAGCGCGTTCTTCTTCCACTCGGTGAAGAAGTCGGCACCGGTGCCGTCCTCGCTGGAGCGATGATGTTCCAGCCCGTTGCCGCTCATCTTGTCGCTGAGCGACACCAGGAAATCGTAGTGGTCGTAGTGGTGCGCGCCGTACATCTTGTACATCTGCTGGACCAGGTTCTGGAACAGCTTGAGCTGCTCCGGCTTCACGTCCAGGTACTTCGCGTCATCGGCGACGATGTCCATGTGCACCGGCGTCTTGGCGCCCGGATCGAGATCGAGGCGCTTGAAATACTTGCCCGCGTAGATCGGCGAATCGACCAGGTCGTCGTAGTTGATCGGCTTGAAGTTCAGCGTGTCGCCGTTCTTCGAGGCCACTTCCAGCGCCGTGCCGGCCTGCCAGCCGGTGGGCAGCTTCACGCTGGCTTCGGTGTTGATCTGGCGAGCGTAATAGCCGGCCGGATACATGGTCACGGCGTTCCATTGCAGGTTGAGCATTTCCGGTGTCATCACCACGCGGCCCTGGCGACGATCCTGCGCCGACAGGAACTGGAACGTCAGATCCACGCTGGTCGCGCCTTGCGGCACATCGACGTGGAAGGCATAGACGTTGAGCGGGTCACGCGTCCACGGCAACACCTGGCCATTCGCCTTCACCACCAGCCCGGCCATCTTGTCGATCGGGCCGGTCGGCGAATGGTTGCCGGGCAGCCACTGCGGATACAGCAGGGTGAGCGGGCCGGCGGCGACCGGCACGGTCTCCTGCACGCGGAAGATCCGGTGAGCCAGGTCGGTGGCATCCACGTTGATCTTCAAGGTGCCCTGATACGGCACATCCTGCGGTGCCGGGACATCGGCAAGCGCGGTGAAACTGACCAGCCCGAGGGCGGCGACAGCGAGGGCAGAGGCGAGGCGGGTGACTTTCAATGTTTTCTCCGGGTGGGGATGTGGAAGTCCGACAGGCGTGGCCGTACGAGCCGAACATCACGGCGCGAACCGGGCAAAACCTGATGGACTCCGGATATCCACGCCGCCGAAAACTGCCGCGACATGAATCCAAGGAGCCGATGCTAGACCGCGACAGCCACGCTTAACCCATGCCGAAGGTCATGGCTGCACGTCCGACGTATCGACCTGATCGGAACAGGTACGATCATGGCACCCATCTTGCTGGACTGCGTGGGCACCATCCCCACCCACCCACCATCGAGACCCGCATGCACGCCCTCTTCGCGACCCGGAAGCACGCCGAAGATCCGGAGCAGCGCCGCGAATACGCCCGTTACCTGGCGCGACAGATGGGGCCGATGATCCATGCGCTGATGCTGATGGCCACGTTGTCCTATACCGTGGCCATTATTGCCAGCAGCTTCGTGCGCCCTTCGTCCGTGCCCCTGCTGCTGCGACTGGCACCGCTGCCGCTGCTTGTCATGGTGGCCTCCGCCGCCAAATACGTTCGGCGGCCGCGGCTGCTCAGCCTGCTGGCGCTGTCGTGCGTACTGCTGTTGGAGATCGGCATCAACCTCAACGGCATCGGCCGCCTGCACGGGCAACCATGGGTGCTGCCGGGCCTACTGTTGCCGGTGGTGTCGTCGGTGATCTGGCTCGGGCGCTGGGATTTCGCCGTCGCGATGGCGCTGTGCGCGTTCGGGCCGCTGCCGATGTTGTTGCTTGGCGGCGCCGACGGTGTGCAGATCTTCCAGTACTTCGTCTACATGGCCATTTCGATTTCGCTGGCGGCCGTATTGCGCTCGTTCATGGCCAGCACGCTGTTCGCGCAATTCCGGCTGGAACGGCAATTGCGCGAGCAGGCAAGCACCGACGGCCTGACCGGACTGTTGATGCGCAACCGATTTCTGGAACTGGCCCGGCTCGCGCTGGCCAAGCTGCAACGCCAGCAACAATCGGTGTGCATCTTGTTTCTGGATGCCGACCATTTCAAACGGATCAACGACGACCACGGCCACGCCGCGGGCGACGCGGCACTGGTTGCGCTAGCCGCCACCCTGCACGCGCAGATGCGCCAGGGCGACCTGATCGGCCGTATCGGCGGTGAGGAGTTCGCCCTGTTGCTGCCCGGCCTCGACCTGCAGCATGCCGGCGCCCGTGCGGAACGGCTGCGCCTGGCGGTGCATGAAATCCAGCGACCGGATGGTCCGTTGACCATCAGCATCGGCATCGCCGAATGCCGTCGCCCCGACGAGCCGCTCGAAACGCTGCTGGCGCGCGCCGACCAGGCCATGCGCCAGGCCAAGCGCGATGGCCGCGACCGGATCGTCAGCGCGATCGACAACTGGCGGTGATTATCACGACTGGCCCGCTTGAGCCATCTTGCTGTGCCGGATGCCGTACGCAAAATAGATCACGCAGCCCAACGCCATCCAGATGACGAAGCGCTCGTAGGTGATCCACGGCAGCCCGTAGATCAGCACGGCGGAGAACACGATGCCCAGCGGCGCGGTGAACCACACCGCCGGTGTGCGGAAATTGCGCTTGAGGTCGGGCCGGCGCACGCGCAGCAGCATGATCGAGCCGCAGATGATGATGAAGGCGCTGAGCGTACCGATGTTGACCAGCTCGGCCACTTCGCCGATCGGCAACAGGCCCGCCACCAGCGCCGTGAACAGGCCCAGGATGATGGTCGGCCGCGCCGGCGTGCCGAAGCGTGGGCTGACCTTGGCGAACCATGCCGGCAACAAGCCGTCGCGGGCCAGGGCAAACCAGATGCGCGCCGCGCCCAGCATGAAGGCAAACAGCACGCTGGTAACGCCGATCACCGCGGCAACCGCGATGACGATACTGAGCCAGTGCAGGCCGATCGACTCGAACGCATCGGACACCGAGGCTTCGCCGCTCAGCGTGCTGTACGGCACGATGCCGGTGAGCACCAGCGACACCGCGATGTACAACACCATCGCGATGGCCAGCGACAGCAGCACGGCGCGGGGCAGGTCGCGCTGAGGATCCTTCGACTCCTCCGCGGCCGTGGTCAGCGTGTCGTAGCCGAACACCGCGAAGAACACCACGCTGGCGCCGGTCAACACACCCTGCCAGCCGAAGTGGCCGACGCCGCTGGCGGCATCAACGACGCGCGCGGGGATGAAGGGATGCCAGTTCGCGGTGTCGATATAGAACACGCCCACACCGACCACCAGCAGCACGCCGATCACCTTGATCGCCACCACCAGCGTGTTGAAGCGCGCACCCCATTCGGTGCGCACGGTGAGCAGCACGGCCACACCCACCGACACGGCCGCCGCAATCACGTTGAAACGGTGACCGTCGCTGGGTCCGGCAATCGCGCTGCCACCGCGCAGGCCGAAAGTCTGCTGCAGGTAGTACTGCATGGTCTGCGCGCTCATGCTCTGCTGCGCCCATTCCGGCAGGTGCACACCGGCCGAGGTCAGCAGCACCTGCACATAGCCGGACCAGCCGATCGCCACCACCGCGACCACCAGCGCGTATTCCAGCAGCAGATCCCAGCCGATGATCCAGGCGACGAACTCGCCAAGCACCGCGTAGCCATACGTATAGGCGCTGCCGGTGACCGGGATCAGCCCGGCGAATTCGGCATAACACAAGGCGGCGCAAGCGCTGCCAAGGCCGGCGATGATGAAGCTCAAGGCCACCGCGGGCCCGGCGTTGGTCGCCGCCTGCTGGCCGGCCAGCACGAAGATGCCGACGCCGATGATGCCGCCGATGCCGATCGCGGTGAGCTGCCACAGCCCCAGCACGCGACGGAAATCGCCACGCGTGCCGACCTCCGCCTGCAACTGCTCGACCGTCTTGTGGCGCACCAGCTTGCTGAAAAAACCCATCGTGTGACCCTCGGAAGCAAGCGGCGATCATAACGAATACGCCGACGGCATGACCGGCGCGATGCCCGCGGGCATCCATCATTCGCACCGGAGGTTGCCGCGCCATCGAAACCGCGCACCCATGCTGCGCCGCACCTGTACTTCCCCGCGGATACCGGGCGAACATGCGCCCTGGTATCCCGTGCTCGCCATCCGGTTGCGGCGAACGACGGAAACAGCTATCGGGCCACACATCGGGGAAACATCCATGCCTATCCGCACCCACCGGCTGGCCGCCGGCATCCGCGGCGCCCTGTTCGCCGCGGCGTTCGGCTTGCCATGCGCCGCCCTGGCCCAAGTCGCCGGCAAGCCCGCACCGGCCAGCTCGACCGCCAACGCCACCGAGCTGGGCAAGATCACGGTGACCGCGCAGAGCCGTACGCAGGAGGTGCAGGACGTGCCGATCGCGATGAGCATCGTCACCTCGAAGCAACTCGACATCGTCGCCGCCACCGACCTCAGTCAGACCAACCTGTTCGTGCCCGGCCTGGTGGTCGATGGCAGCGACCCGACCCAGCCGACCTATCGGCTGCGCGGCATCGAGACCAATGACTTCGGCATTGGCACCGATTCGGCCGTGGGCGTCTACGTCAACGGCGTCTACCAGACGCGTTCCGGGGGCGCGTTGATGGCGCTCAACGACGTGGCGCGGGTCGAAGTACTGAAGGGCCCGCAGGGAACCTTGTTCGGCCGCAACACGGCCGCTGGCGCGATCTCGATCGTCACCAACGAACCCACCGACAAGCTCGAGGGCAACGCGCGCGTCCGCTACGGCGAGTACGGCAAGCGCTACGGCGACGCCCTGCTCAACGTGCCGGTGAACAAGGACCTGGCCGTGCGCATGAGCTTCCTGGACAACCAGAGCGACGGCTATCTCAAGGATGCGGTCACCGGCCAGCACTACGGCAAGGACGACGAATGGGGCGCACGCATGGTGGCGCGCTGGCAGGTCACGCCCGACAGCACCGTGCACCTGTCATGGGACCACGATCGCCTGCAGCAGCCCTCGCGCATGGACGTGGGCCTGATCCCGCTGTCGTCCACCGACCTGTATCAGCGCGCGCCGTTCCCGGCCGATCCATCCACCTATTACGACCCGCGCCATGCGCCGTTCTTCAACGACAGCGACGGCGGCCGCGAACGACGCCAGTACAACGGCTGGACCCTGGCTTTCGATCACGGCTTCGACTGGGGCAACTTCACCTCGACCACCAACTACGCCGCCTACAACATCTCGCACGTCGAGGACGGTGACGGCACCAACCACCTCACCACCCACCTCGACACCGGCGTGATCAGCCAGGGGCGCACGCTGTACCAGGAGTTCAAGCTCAGCGGCAGCAACGACCTGGTCGACTGGGTCGCCGGCGCCAGCTATTACATGGAACGCGCCAGGCAAACCAGCCTGGCCACGGTCAACACCGACACCTACGACACGCTGGCGATCAATAGCGGCCTCGGCGCCAACTTCACCCCGGACGGCACGCTGTTCCACTACTTCGACTCGCTGCTGCAGGCGTTCGGCCTGCCGTACCGGCTGCTCGGCGATCCGTGGACCGAGACCGTCAGCAACAACGGCCGCTTCAATTCCTATGCCGCCTATGGCGACGCGATCTGGCATGTCACCGACAAGCTCAACATCACCACCGGCCTGCGTTATACCCATGATCGCAAGTATTTCGACTGGTACACGCCAGTCCGCTATGCGCCGCAGCTCGATGCAACGATCGATCAGCTCGATGCCGCCGGCATTCTGGCGCTGGCACCGGCGCTCACCGGTGGCGCGCTCAGTGCCGATGCCCTGCGCGCCATCCTTACCCAGAACCAGATCTTCCCCAACGCGGTCGGCCAGCTGGTCAGCAAGGACAACAGCTGGAACGACCTGAGCCCGCGCCTGGTCGCCGATTACAAGTTCACGCCCGACACGATGGGTTATGCGTCACTGGCCAGGGGCTACAAGGCCGGCGGCTACAACGGCACCGAGCCCGGCTCGCAGTTCGAGCCGGAGAAAGTGTGGAATGCCGAGGTCGGCATCAAGAGCACCTTCCCCGAGCAGCACCTGCTGCTGAATGCCTCGGTCTATCACTACCGCTACACCGACAAGCAGACCCTGGTGGTGGTGCCGTCCACCGACGGCCTCGGCGTGCCGACCTACCAGGTCAGCAATACCAGCCAGGACGCCACCGGCGTGGACCTGCAGGTGCAATGGATACCGGTGGACGACCTGCAGCTGGGCTTCAACGGCAGTTACATCGATTCGAAGTACTCCACCGCGCGCGTGCCGGCCGGACTCGATGGCCAGGGCGATGCACTCTATCTGGACGTCTCCGGCCAGCCGGTGGACGAACCGAAGTACTCCTACAGCCTCAGCGGCGACTACACCTGGCACGGCGTCGCCCATGGCGACCTGAGCTTCCACGCCAACTACGGCTACCGCGGCCGCATGCGTTGCAACGACGCTTCGGTCTACCAGGGCAAGTGCGCGTTGCCGACCAACTTCGACCTCGGCGAGCCGCAGCAACGCACTGACCTGCGTGTCGACTGGAACGCGGCGAACGGTCGCTGGGGTCTCGGCGCGTACGTGCAGAACCTGTTCGACAAACAGTACGTCAGCGGGCTGGGCACGATCTCGCAGTCGGTGCTTGGCACGCCGTACGCCTACGTCACGCCACGGCGCATGTGGGGCGTCGAAGCGCGCGTGAAGTTCTGAGCACCCCTCCCGACCCGGTAGGAGCCCGCTGGCGGGCGATGCTCTTTCTTCGGACATCCAGAACAGGAGCATCGCCCGCCAGCGAGCTCCTACCGGGCGTGCTCAGCCTGGCGCGACGTTGTGCGCAGCGGCGCCGACGTGCGCAACCCGCCGAGCCACGGCAAGGCCAGCGCGCTCAGCCCGAATATCGCGGCGAACGCCAGCGCGATATGGCCGTCCAGATGGCCGATGCCGAACCAGACGCCACTGAGCAAGGGCACCGCGGCCGTGGCCAGCACGCGCAGAGCTTCCGCCCACGAGGCCCAGCGCCGACCCTCCATCAACGCACCGATCACGCACAGGCTGATGACCAAGTACGCCGCATACCCCAGCAGCGCGGACAGGCTGGCCGTGCCGGCCATGCCGAGGAACTGCGTCGCCATGCCCAGCAACAACGCGAACTGCAGCAGCACGTAGAGTTTCATCGGCCATGACAGCGGCGGATTGAAGCGCTCGCTCGGCATCGTGAAATCCGGCTTCGGATAACGCGTCGCCACGTCGGCCGGACGCCAGCCTGGCGGCTTGATCCAGACCAGCAACTTGTCGCGCCAGCGCTTCGCATGCCACGCGTCCTGGGCGGTCTTCCAGTACACCTCGACGTTTGCCCACAACGGATTCCAGCTGCGCAGCGGCGAGCGCGTGCCGTACACCGGCGGGTCTTCGTCGTTCTCCTCGACGAAGGTGCCGAACAGGCGGTCCCACACGATCAGGACACCGCCGTAATTGCGGTCCAGGTAACGATCGTTCACCGCGTGATGCGCGCGATGGTTGGACGGCGAACAGAACACCCGGTCGAACCATCCGAGCCGGCCGATCTGCTCGGTGTGCACCCAGAACTGGTACAGCAAGTCGATCAGCGCCACCACCACGAACACCTTCACCGGCACGCCAAGCACCGCCATCGGCAGGTAGAACAGCCAGCCCAGCAACGCGCCGCTACCGGTCTGACGCAGCGCGGTGGACAGGTTGTAGTGCTCGCTCTGGTGGTGCACCACATGCGCGGCCCACAGGATGTTCACCTCGTGACCCATCCGATGCAGCCAGTAGTAGCAGAAGTCGTACAGCAGCAAGGCACCGGCCCAGACCCACAGGCTGTCTTCCGGCATCGCGAACAACGCCAGATGCTGCACGCACCAGGCATAGATGCCGATCGACACCAGCTTGGTGAACACGCCGACGACTTGCGAGATCACGCCCAGGCCAATGCTGTTGATGGCATCGCTGCTGGCGTAGGCGGATCGACCGCGCAACTTCGCAACCAGCAGTTCGATCCCGATCAGCAGAAAGAACACCGGAGTCGCCCAGGTGATGATGAGTTCCTGCGTATTCACGTCGCCGCCTCTGCCTCGACCATCGTGTCGTCGCGCTGCACCGAGCGCGCGATCCACCACAACGCCAGATAATACGCCGACAACACCCACAGGCTGGCCAGCGGAATCGCACCGTGGAAACGGTTCCACGCCAGCAGGCTGTCGCTGAGCATGAACATCAGCGCGCCCAGCGCGGCCAGCCGCGCCGCTGGCGCCTGCGCGTCGCCACGCAACGCGAAGATCCGTGCGCGCACCAAGGCCTGCCCGCCCATGCACGCCAGCACCACCACATAGACCATCACCGGCACGCGCAGCGGCGCGCCGATCGAGGGCCACAACAGGGACAGATTGACCGCGCCGTAACCGAGGCTGGCCAGCAGCAGAAACGGCCGCGCCGCGAAGCCGCTATCGCCAAGAAAGGCGGTGATGAAACACAGGTGGCCGAGCAGGAACGCCACCAGCCCCGGCACGAACAGGTCGCCCGGCAGCATCAGCAACACGTCGCCGAGCAGCGAACAGGCGATGCCGAGCAGAATCCAGCGCCGATAGCGCGGCGATTGCGCCGGCTGCGCGCGCCATGCCAGCACGAAAATCAGCGCCGTGGCCAGCGGCTTGCCGAACCAGTGCAGCCACACCCAACCCTGACCGGGATAGCTCGCCGCCAGCAGCGCCCCGGCGATCGCGGCCAGGCTGGCACCCAGCGTGACCAGTGCAAGTTCGCGCGGATACGGCCGTGGAGCGGCGTTGAAGGCGATGGCGGACATGCACGGTCCCGGTGACGGTGGTTACCCGATCATAGCCCGCCGCCGTTACGTCGGCGGGCTCCGTTGCAACAACCTGCACGCAACGAATGCCGATACGCTCATCGCCCGCGCGATCTCGGTGCGTGCCCCTGCTCCGTGCCATACATTTCACGGTAGACCTCGCTCACACAGGCCTCTAGCCTGCCGCCCTGATGGGCCTTGCTGAAGGCGTCATTGAGCTGCTTCTCGGCCACGTGCAGATTGCGCAGGAACCGGCGGGTATCGTTCGACAAGCCGCAATCGGCCATCTGCTGCTCCAGGCCCGGTTCGTTGGAAGTCTCGCGCCGTGGAGGCACGATGGGGATGCGATCGTTCATGTCGAACACCAAGCAAGACACCTGCCAGTGGCGCGATTCGCCAGCCAGCAGGAATGGCCGCGGTTTTCGCCGTGAAAAGGACCACCAAACCGGTCCGCCGGCGGCCATAACTGTCCCTGTCCGTCACTGATAAACGTGCAGCCGTCCGATCGTCCACGCGTGATAGGACGCCAGCAGCCCCGGCACCGCGCAATCGTCGTACAGGCCGTTGCAACGCGAGCGCAGCAGGGTCTCCGCCGAAAAATACGGGTCGGTCGGTACGCCCGCCACCTGCAACACCATGCTCGGCAGGAGCGCGATGTCGAGCATCGGATACGGGGGAATCGGCGTGCCGGCGAAGTTGCTCTTGACCATGTAGTACGTGAGGTAATCGCGGTAGGGCCGCAAGGCGGCCGGCAAGTTGCGCGAGAGATTGCGGATCTGGCCGCCGAACGAGGGCTGGTGATCGCCGAAGTGGACCAGCACGGTCGGCTGCGGCCGATCGAGGAAATCGCGTTCCAGCCCGCGCATGGCCATGCTGGAATCGTGCAGACGCGACAGATAGGTATCGAAGTTCAGCGCCTCGCCCGGCGAAAGGCCATGCAGCAATCCCCGGTAAGCCGGCGGCAGCGTCGACATCGGATCATCGTCGTGCGGCCCGTGCTGGTTCAGCGTCAGGATCATCACGAACACCGGCTGGCCCGGTTTCTTCAGCTTGTCGTAGACGCGCTTCGCCGCGGCGAACATCTGCGCATCGCTCTCTTCCCACTCCTCCAGCCCCAGTTCGCTGGCGCCGTAGAGATGGTCAAAGCCATAGGCGTGGTACGCGTTGTTGCCGTTGATGAAACTGGCCTCGGTCGGATAGACGCCGATGGTGAGGTAGCCGAGCCGGCGCAGCTGCAGCGCCAACGCGTCGTGCACGTTCGGCGCCAGCACGAACGGCGCATACATGCCGCCGGGACCGAAGATGTCCTGCGGCATGCCGGTCAGCGCCGCGAACTCGCTGACCCAGGTGCCGCCGCCGAACGTATGCACGCGCAACACGCCGTGCGAGCGGGTGCGCGCATCGGGCTGGAACATCGTCACGCGGCACGCCGGCACGTTGCAGGCGTCGTAGGGCGACGGATCGAACGTGCTCTCCTCCAGCACCTGCACGATGTCCGGGTACGGCGGGTGGGTGCTGCCCGGCTGGCCTTGCGCCGTCGCACCCCAGTCCTGCTCGGCGATGGCGTCGCTGGACATCGCCGGCAACTGCACGTCCGAATCGTGCAGGTTGACGAAAAAATTGGTCAGCTGCGCATCGTCCGACAGCTTCTCCCACACATTGCGCGAATGCACCTGTGCGAACGGACCTGTGGGCAGCATGCACAACCAGAACGCGAACCCGCCCAATACGATGCCGCCCATCCGGATCACCGTCGCGCGCCGCGATGGCGATGCGGCCAGCACCCGCCAGTCCCAGTGCCACACCAGGTACAGCAGCGGCGGCACGATCACGAAAAGGCCGATGCCCAGCGCGTAGAGATGCGGGTAATGGCGCAACGTGTCGACCAGGCTGCTGCGCACGTAGTAGATGAAATCCGACGGCATCAGCGATGAATCGAGATAGCGCAGTTTCAGCACCGAAATGAACTTGAGCGCCAGAAACAGGCCGCCGGCCACCACCAGCGCTGTCGCGACCCGCGCGAACACGAACAGCAGCACGACGAACGTGCACACCATCAGCGCCGTGATGAAAATCTGCTGCAGCGGCGTGGGTTCCTGCAGCGCGGTGAGCATGACGCTGCCGGCGAATAAAGCCAGCGCGCACAACGATATGGCGCGGGCCAGCGCAAGGCGTGACGGTAGTCTAGGCATGGAAAGAGAGTCCCCCTGAAGGACCGGATGTCACCGGATCGACATCTTACGGACTTGCCTCGGCAACCGGTGGCATCCCGCGCCATATCGTTCCACTGGCGTTGGGTATTGCCGCATGGCCCGTCGCCTCCCCGGCAGGCCCGGGAACGCATACCGTCACCCCAATCTGCTAGTTTTCGCGATCTGAACCTGCACGCTCCACGGAAATGCCATGCCGTCACGCCTGACCCCGCTCGCCACCCCGCTGCTGATCCTGACCACCGCCCTGCTCGCCGGCTGCGCCAGCCAGGCATTGAAGCCCGGCAAAACGCCCGACGGCGCTCGCGCCAACGTGGCGATCCTGGAGACCACCGACGTTCATTCCAACGTGTTGAGCTATGACTACTACAAGCTCAAATCGGACGATTCGCTGGGTTACGAGCGCACCGCCACCTTGATCCGCCGCGCCCGCGCGGAGTTTCCCAACACCTTCCTGTTCGACAGCGGCGACACCATCCAGGGCAGCGTGCTGGCCGACTACCAGGCACTGGTCAAGCCGGTCGCCTGCGACCAGGAGCTGGCGATCTACCGGGCGATGGACGCGATCGGCTACGACGGCGGCACCGCCGGCAACCACGAATTCAACTACGGCCTGGGCTTCCTGTCGCAGGTCACCGGTACACCGATGAACGTCGACGGCGGCCACGACAACCGCTGCGCCGGCCCGCATTACCCGCTGGTGCTGGCCAACGTCTCCAGCGCGCGCGACGGCAAGCCGATCTTCAAGCCGTGGACGATCGTCACCAAGACCATCGAGGCGTACACCGCCGACGGCAGCAAGATCGAGGTGCCACTGAAGGTCGGCATCATTGGCTTCACCCCGCCGCCGATCATGGACTGGGACAAGCAGAACCTGGCCGGCAAGGTCACCGTCAGCGGCGTGGTTGAAGCGGCAAAGAAGTACCTGCCCGAGCTGCAGACGCAGCATCCCGACCTGGTCGTGGCGATCCTGCACGGCGGCCTGAACACCGCGCCGTACACCCCGCAGATGGAAAACGCCGGCTGGTACCTCGCTGGCGTGCCCGGCATCGACGCGCTGCTGCTCGGCCATTCGCACACCGAGTTCCCCGGCCCGCACTACGCCGGCATGAAGGACGTCGACGCCCATCTCGGCTTCGTGCGCAACGTGCCCGCCGTGATGGGCGGCTTCTTCGGCAAGGACCTCGGCGTGATCCAGCTGGTGCTGAATCGCCAGAACGGCCGCTGGGTGGTCGACCTCGACAACACGCATAGCGAGGTGCGGCCGATCTGCCCGCGCAGTGCGGACAAGTCCGCAAAGAAGGCCGCCTGCGTGCCGGCCGATCCGGCCATCGCGCCGATCGTGCAGCAGGCGCATGAAGCGGCAATTGCCTACGTCAACACGCCGATCGGCAGCAGCACGCTGCGCATGAGCAGCTACTTCGCCGACGAAGGCAACATGACCGCGCTGGCGCCGGTCAACGCGGCCCAGGCCGACTACGTACGCACCGAACTGCCGCGCTCGCATCCCGAACTGGCCGGCGTGCCGGTGCTGTCCGCCGCCGCCGCGTTCCGCACCGGCTTCGGCGGCCCCGACGATTACACCGATGTGGCGCCTGGCCCGCTCACCCTGCGCAGCGCCGCCGATCTGTACTTCTACCCGAACACCCTGGCTGCCGTGAAAACCGATGGCGCCGGCGTCAAGGCCTGGCTGGAAAAATCCGCCGGACGCTTCAACCGCATCGATCCGACAAAGACCGGCGAACAGCCGCTGATCAGCAGCCATTACGTCGGCTACAACTTCGATCAGATCCAGGGCGGCATCCACTACGTCATCGACGTCTCCAAGCCGATCGGCCAACGCATCACCAAGCTGACCTTCAAGGGCAAGCCGGTCGCGCCAGCCAACCCGTTCATCATCGTCACCAACAACTACCGCGCCAGCGGCGGCGGCCATTTCCCCGGCCTCGATGGCAGCAACATCGTGCTGGCCGCCCCCGATGGCACGCGCGAGATCCTGGCGAAATGGCTGGAGCGCAAGAAGCAGATCGGCACGAAGGATCTCGAAGCCACGTCGTGGACCTTTGCCCCGCTGAAAACCCGCGGCCCGGTGGTGTTCAGCGGTGCCGGCAACAAGCTCGACGTGGCTCGCGATGCCCGCCTCGACAACATCCGCCAGCTGAAGGACAACGGCGACGGCACCGCGGTCTACGCAATCGACCTGTCTCACTGAGGCACTGGCATGAGGCAGGCAGTTCGATGACCACGTCGCCGCGCGCCATGCCTGCCTTCACCGACGCCGGCATCCTCGACGTCTGGCATGCCAACGCCGCGCCCTGGGTCGTCGCGGTGCGCGAACAGCGGATCGAAAGCCGGCGGCTGGCAACCGACCAGGCGATCGTCGATGCGGTGCTGGCATGCTCGCCGCGAACGGTGCTGGACATCGGCTGCGGCGAGGGCTGGCTGGCACGCCGGCTGGCCGAGACCGGCATCGAGGTGACCGGCATCGATGCGGTGCCAACCCTGATCGAGCAGGCACGCGCGGCGGGCGGTGGCGACTTTCGCGTGATGTCCTACGAGGCGATTGCCGATAGCGGACTCGATGCACAATTCGATGCCCTCGTGTGCAATTTTTCACTGCTTGGGGAAGCTTCGGTCGAGCGCATGTTCGCCCTGTTCCGCTCGATGCTGAAACCGCGTGGCCACGTGCTGATCCAGACCTTGCATCCGCTGATCGCCTGTGGCGACGAAACCTATCAGGATGGCTGGCGGCAAGGTTCGTGGGCGGGTCTCGGTGTGGACTTCGGCGATCCGGCACCGTGGTATTTCCGTACCCTGGAAAGCTGGTTCGGATTGTTTGCGCGGCACGGACTACGCGTGCTGGACATGCGCGAACCACTGCATCCGCAAACCCGGATGCCGGCTTCGGTCATCTTCGGCGCGCAAGCCGTCGACTGACCGGCGCAGCGATGGATATGACGAAAGGTTGCAAATGCATCTGTTGACCGCAGTGCAACAATCCTCGTAAGGTCAGCTCCATGTCGCCGCTTTCCACGCCCGCACGCATGCACTTCACACCGGTTCGCACCGGCTGCCTGCCATCGCGCGTGGGCGTCATCGCCACGACCACCACGATTACCACCGGTACCACGGGTCCCGGGCGGAGTGTCGTGCGTAGGTAGATTCAACACGCAACGGCCCGCCCTCGACGAGGCGGGCCGGGCCATCCCGACACGCCAGCGAGAACGGGCCTCCACCGGAGAGGCCGCCGTGATCACCTGTGCACCCGAACAAGTCCCGCATCTTTCGTTGCTGCCGCCGACATTGCACCGCACTGGCACCACGCGGCGGCGCACGCTGGCGGTCGGCGTGATCGGCCCCGGCCGGGTTGGCAGCGCGCTGCTGGAACAGCTGCGCGCCGCGCAACCTCGGCTCGCGCGCGACAACGGGCTGGAACTGAAACTCTGCGGCGTGGTGGCCAGCAAGCGCATGTGGCTGGACTGCGACGACGCCGAGCTCAACGCACGCCACGACGGCGCGCAGATCTGGCGGCCGAACGACCTCGATGCCTTCGCCGAGCACGTGCGCGGCAACGACGGTCGCCACGCGCTGCTGGTCGACTGCAGCGCGAACGACGAGGTGGCCGCGCACTACCCGCGCTGGCTGGCCACCGGCCTGCACGTGGTGACGCCGAACAAGCTCGCCGGCAGTGGACCGCTGCCGCGTTGGCAGGCGATTCGCGCAGCCTGCGCCAGCGGCGCGCGTTTCCGCTACGAAGCCACCGTCTGCGCCGGCCTGCCGGTAGTGCAGACGCTGCGCGACCTGCTCGACACCGGTGACGAGTTGCTGGCGGTGGAAGGCATGTTCTCCGGCACGCTGGCCTGGCTGTGCAACCGCCACGACGGCCGGCAGACATTCTCCGCACTGGTGCGCGAGGCGCATGCGCTGGGCTATACCGAACCGGATCCACGCGATGACCTGTCCGGCATCGACGTGGCACGCAAGCTGGTGATCCTGGCGCGCGAGGCGGGCTGGCCGCTGTCGCTGGAGGATGTCGCGGTGGAAAGTCTGGTGCCGCACGCATTGGCTGCGTTGCCGCTCGACGGCTGCATGCAACGACTGCACGAACTGGATGCGCCGATGTCCGCTCGGCTGGCCGAGGCACAGGCCATCGGCGGCGTATTGCGTCATGTCGCCGGCCTGGATCGCCATGGCCGCGCTCGTGTGAAGCTGGTGGTGCTGCCGGCGAAACACTCGTTCGCGCATACCCGACTGACCGACAACATCGTGCAGTTCACCACCCGTCGCTACTGCGATAATCCCCTATCGGTGCAAGGCCCCGGCGCCGGCCCCGAGGTGACCGCCGCCGGCGTGTTCACCGATCTGCTGCGCATCGCCGAGTCGCTGGAGGCGCGCGCATGAACCTCTTATTGTCGGAACCCGCCATGGCTGCACCGCGCAGTGTCAAACGTCCACAAGTCGCCTGCGCCTTCGCGCCCGCCAGCGTTGGCAACGTCGGGGTCGGCTTCGACCTGCTCGGCCACAGCGTGGCCGGTGCCGGCGACCGCGCCGAGGTACGCCGCATCGACGAGCCGGTGGTGCGTATCGCGTCGATCCGCGGTTGCGTCACCGACCTGCCCACCGATCCGCGCGCCAACACCGCCGGCACCGCCCTGCTCTCGCTGCGCAAGGCGCTGGGCCTGCAGCACGGATTCGAACTGGTGCTGCACAAGGGCATCGCGCTGGGCTCCGGCATGGGTGGCTCGGCGGCGTCGTGCGTGGCCGCGCTGGTCGCCGCCAATGCGCTGCTGGCCCAACCATTGCCGCGCGAGTCGCTGTACGGTTTCGCGCTGGACGGCGAGGCGGTGGCCAGCGGCAGCCGCCACGGCGACAACCTCGGCTCGATGCTGCTCGGTGGCCTGGTGCTGGCCACGCATGATCGATTGCTGCGCATCGACGTGCCTGCCGCGTGGCACTGCGCGCTGGTGCATCCGCATGTGGTGCTGGAGACGCGCAAGGCCCGCGCGGCGCTGGCCGGCGACTACGCCCTCGGTGAATTCGTGGCACAAAGCAGCAACCTCGCCCTGGTGCTGGCCGGTTGCTACCGCAGCGACGCCGCGCTGGTGCGCGAAGGACTGAAGGACGTGCTGGTGGAACCGCGCCGCGCGCCGCTGATCCCGAACTTCGCCAGGGTGAAACAGGCTGCGCTCGACCATCACGCGCTCGGCGCCAGCATCTCCGGCGCCGGTCCCAGCGTGTTCGGCTGGTACGACAACCGCGCCGATGCCGAAACTGCCAGCGTGGCGATGCAGGCCGCGTTCGCCGACGCCGGGCTGGATAGCGATGCGTGGGTGTCGCCGATCAACGGGCCAGCCGCCGCGTTGATCGACTCCCTCGACGAGGCGTAGCCATGAGCACGATCTGTGGGAGCGACTTCGGTCACGACACTCCCGAACCTCATCGCCCGACCGTCGCGGCTGAAGCCGCTTCCACAAGACCCTCGCGATCACGCACCCGGCAGTCGAAGCACGCATGAGCGAACCGTTGCGTTACCACAGCACCCGCAGTGCCGGAACCGTGCCGATCAGTCAGGCGATCGCCGCCGGTCTGGCGCCGGACGGTGGCCTGTACGTGCCCGAATCCCTGCCGCGGATCGACCTGGCCGCGTTCGATCCGCACGGCACGCTGGCCGATACCGCCGCCACCTTGTTGATGCCATTTTTCGCCGGCGATGCACTGGCCGATGAACTGCCGGCGATCTGCGCCGAAGCCTTCACCTTCGATGCGCCCCTGCGCACGCTGCCTGCCCATCCAAACACGCAGATGCTGGAGCTGTTCCACGGCCCCACGTCCGCCTTCAAGGATTTCGGCGCACGCTTCCTCGCCGCCTGCCTGCGCCGGTTGCCACGCAGCGACACACGGCCGCTGACGATCCTGGTCGCCACCTCGGGCGATACCGGCGCGGCGGTGGCCGCCGCGTTCCATCGCCAGCCAGGCATCCGGGTGGTGATCCTGTATCCCGACGGCCTGGTTTCGCCGCGTCAGGCGCACCAGCTCGGCTGCTTCGGCGACAACGTCAGTGCGCTGCGCGTAGCCGGCCGTTTCGACGACTGCCAGCGCATGGTCAAGGCCGCACTCAACGATGCCGAATTGCAGGCCGCGGTGCCCATGTCATCGGCCAACAGCATCAGCCTCGGCCGCCTGCTGCCGCAGATGAGCTACTACGCGCACGCCGCGCTGGGCTGGTGGCGCGAACACGGCGCGCCGCTCAGCTTCATCATCCCCACCGGCAACCTCGGCAATGCCATGGCGTGCCTATGGGCACGCGAAATGGGTTTGCCGATCGGTGAAGTTCGTCTCGCCTGCAACGCCAACACCACCCTGCCCGATTATTTCGCCGGCAAGCCCTACCAATCGCGCGAAGCCATCGCCACCATCGCCAATGCGATGGACGTCGGTGCTCCCAGCAACTTCGAGCGTCTGCGCTGGACCTACCCCGACGAGACGCAACTGCGCCACCTGCTGCAGGCACGCAGCGTGGACGATGCGGCGATCCGCCAGACCGTCGCCCGGCATGCCCGCGAGCACGGCGAGGCGTTCTGCCCGCACACTGCCACCGCGATGCACTTGCTTGATCGCCTGCGCACGGACGGCGACGCCGAGCCCTGGGCCGTGGTCGCCACCGCGCATCCGGCGAAATTCGAGAGCGTGGTGGAACCGCTGCTCGGCCACCCGCTCGACATACCCCCGGCCTTGGCTGCAATGCTGGCGCGCAGCGCCAGCGCCGAGCCGATGACCGCCGATAACACCGCGCTGCGGGAGTGGCTGCTGGCACATGACGAGGCCAAATTTCCTGTAGGAGCGACTTCAGTCGCGATGCCCTGAGGTTGGTCGGACTGGAAGCTGTCACGGCCGAAATCGCTCCCACAGGGAGGTTCGGCCAGCCATACGCGTGCGCATCGCAAAAATCGTATGGACGGCTGGCCGTCCATACTCACCAAACGCGTCATCAACAAATGATTTCAGATAAAACTGTTGACGCGAGGTTTTGAACTCGCGTATGGTCGATGACATGTCGCAGCGCAACAGCCACCACAGCATCGCCAAAGGAAACCGTCTCGCGACGGTTGCCGGCTTGCTGCAGGCTCGCGGCACGCTCCTTCTTACCCTCGTACTCGTACTCCTTATTACCAACGGAGGTGCGGGCTGAGGGCATGTGTCCAGGTAAATAAGAAAACCTGAAAACACCCAAAAAACCCCGCACCCGGTAACGGATGCGGGGTTTTTTTGTGCCTTCGGCGCCGCCCACAGCGGAGCCATGATGAAAAACCCCGACCAGCAAAACAGCCCCGCAAGCGACGACGACGTAGTCGCCGAACGCGTGCGGATTTTCGACACCAGCCTGCGCGACGGCGAGCAGGCGCCCGGGTTCTCGATGGATCGGCGCGCCAAGCTGCGCATGGCGCAGCAGCTCGAATCGCTGGGCGTGGACATCCTCGAAGCCGGCTTTCCGCAGGCTTCGCCGGACGATTTTGCCGCGGTCGCGGAAATCGCCGGCACGCTGAAACACACCACCGTGTGCGCACTGGCGCGCTGCCAGGACGGCGACATCGACAGCGCCGCCCGCGCGCTGCAATCGGCATGCCATTCGCGCATCCACCTGTTTCTGTCGACCAGCCCGCTGCATCGCGAGCACAAGCTGGGCATGAGCAAGGCGCAGGTGCTGGACACTGCGGTGCGCGCGATCGAACGGGCCCGCGGGCTGTGCCACGAAGTGGAATTCTCTGCCGAGGATGCGTTGCGCACCGAGCCCGAATTCCTGGTGGAAATCTTCAGCGCCGCCGTCGCCGCCGGCGCCACCACGCTGAACGCGCCGGACACGGTGGGCTACACCACGCCGACCGAGATCGTCGAACTCTTCGAGTACCTGCGACGCCACGTCCGCGGTGCGGACCGGGTGGTCTTCTCCAGCCATTGCCACGACGACCTGGGCATGGCGGTGGCGAACAGCCTCGCCGCGGTGAGCGCGGGTGCGCGCCAGGTGGAGTGCACCATCAACGGCATCGGCGAGCGCGCCGGCAACGCTGCGCTGGAGGAAGTGGTGATGGCGCTGAAGGTGCGCGCGCCGCACTTCGGCGTCGACACGCGCATCGACACGCGCCAGCTGTATCCCACCTCGCGCCTGCTCACCGAGCTGACCGGCCAGGCGGTGCCGCGCAACAAGGCGATCGTGGGGGCCAACGCGTTTGCGCACGAATCGGGCATCCATCAGCACGGCATGCTGAAGCATCGCGGCACCTACGAAATCATGCGGCCGCAGGATGTCGGCATCGCCGAAACGAGTCTGGTGATGGGCAAGCATTCCGGCCGCGCCGCCCTGCGCCAGCGCCTGCAGGTCATGGGTTACACACCGGACGATGCGGCGCTGGATGAGATCTTCACCCGCTTCAAGACGCTGGCCGACCACGGCCGCGAGCTGCACGACGAAGACCTGGAAGCGCTGGCGCTGGGCCACGACCCGCACGCTGGTGGCCCATGGCATCTGGTGCAGCTGCACGCCAACTCGCACCTGGGCGGCAGCGCCTCGGCCTCGGTGAAGCTGGCGCACGACGACGGCCACCAGATCGGTGAGGCGGCGATCGGCGACGGCCCCGTGGATGCGGTGCTGCGTGCGATCGAGCGAGCCACCGGCACGCCGCTGGAACTGACCCGCTTCCAGATCGATGCCCTCGGCGAAGGCGCCGACGCCCAGGGCCATGCCCAACTGAGCGCTCGCCACGCCGCGCGCGACTGGCGCGGTCACGGCAGCAGCACCGACATCGTCGAAGCCGCCGCGCTGGCCGCGCTGGTGATCGTCAACCGGATCGAACGGCAGACGCCGGCCACTGCCGCGGCCGTCAAGCAAGCCAGGGGAGTCACTGCATGAGCAACACGCCTTTCGTCTGGCATAACGGCCGGATCAAGCCGTGGGCCGAGGCCAACGTCCACGTCAGCACGCACGCGCTGCACTACGGCTCGTCCGTGTTCGAGGGCGAGCGCGTCTATGCCACGCCGCACGGCCCGGCCTATTTCCGCCTGGCCGACCACACACGGCGGCTGTTCGAGTCGGCGCGCGTCTACGAGATCGACGTCGGCTACAGCGAGGACGAAATCAACGCCGCCTGCCTGGAGCTGATCCGCGCCAACGCGATGGCGTCGGCCTACGTGCGGCCGATCGTGTTTCGCGGTGCGGGCGGCCTGGGCGTGCTGGCGAAGGACGACGCACCGGTAGAGGTGGCGCTGATCGCACTGAACTGGGGTGCCTACCTGGGCGAGGCGGCCGAACGTGGCGCCGACGTCTGCGTGTCGTCATGGCACCGTCCCGCACCCAACACCCTGCCGAGCTGGGCCAAGGCCGGCGGCAATTACCTCAACAGTCAGCTGATCGGGCTGGAGGCGCGCCGCAACGGCTACGACGAAGGCATCGCGCTGGGCCACAACGGCCTGCTCAGCGAGGGCGCCGGCGAGAACCTGTTCGTGGTTAAGCACGGCAGGTTGCTCACACCACCGTCCAGCGCCGGCATCCTGGCCGGGATCACCCGCGACAGCGTGATCACCCTGGCGGCCGATCTGGGCATCACGATGGAAGAGCGCGAGCTGCCGCGCGAGGCGCTGTACTCGGCCGACGAAGTGTTCATGACCGGCACCGCCGCCGAGATCACGCCGGTTCGATCGGTCGATCGCAAGCCGATCGGCAAGAGCGCGCCCGGCCCGATCACCAAGGCCTTGCAGCAGGCGTTCTTCGGATTGTTCGACGGTCGCACCGAGGATCGCCATCGCTGGCTCAGCGTCGTCGATGCCGTCGTCCCCGATCGCGCGGATCAAACGCCGGCCATCCATGGTCGAGCTCCCCATCAACAGCCAGTACCCATGGAGGCATCGGCATGAGTGCACGCACCCTGTTCGAAAAAATCTGGGACGCCCACGTCGTCGCCGCCGAAACCGCCGACACGCCGGCGATCCTCTACGTCGACCTGCACCTGGTGCACGAAGTTACCTCGCCGCAGGCCTTCAGTGAACTGCGCGAGCGCGGACTGAAACTGCGCCGACCCGACCGCATGCTGGCCACGCTGGATCACTCCACGCCAACCCTGCCGACGAATGCCGACGGCAGCCGTCCTTACGCGAACGCCGAGGCGCAGGCGCAGGTTGCGCAACTGGAAAGCAACTGCCGCGAGTTCGGCGTCGAGCTGCATGGCTGGGACAGCGCCGACCGCGGCATCGTGCACGTGATCGGTCCCGAGCTGGGCGCAACGCAGCCCGGCATGACGATCGTCTGCGGCGACAGCCACACCTCGACACACGGTGCATTCGGCGCCTTGGCCTTTGGCATCGGCACCACCGAGGTCGGCCACGTGATGGCCACGCAGTGCCTGCTGCAGCGCCGACCGAAGACCATGGCGATCCATGTGGACGGCCAGTTGTCCGCCGGCGTGGGCGCGAAGGACCTGATCCTGCACATCATCGGCACCATCGGCGTCGATGGCGGCACCGGCTACGTGCTGGAGTACTGCGGTGCGGCGATCGAAGCGCTCACGATGGACGAGCGCATGACCGTCTGCAACATGTCGATCGAAGCCGGCGCACGCGCCGGATTGATCGCGCCGGACGAAACGACGTTTGAATGGCTGAAAGGTCGCCCGCGTGTGCCGCACGGCACCGCGTGGGACGGGGCCGTCGCGCAATGGCGCGCACTGCGCAGCGACGACGGTGCGCGCTACGACCGCGAGGTGCGCATCGACGCCGGTGCGGTGAAACCCACTGTCACCTACGGCACCCATCCTGGCATGGCGATCGCGATGGACGCGCCGGTGCCGGCCGCCACCAACGCGCAGGAACGCCGCGCGCTCGACTACATGCAGAGCCGGCCCGGCCAGCCGATGCAGGGCACGCCGGTGGACGTGGTGTTCGTCGGCAGCTGCACCAACTCGCGCCTGTCCGACCTGCGCGAAGCGGCGCGCGTGCTGCACGGTCGGCGCATCGCCGATGGCGTGCGCATGCTGGTAGTGCCGGGCTCCGAAGCGGTGCGTCGCGATGCCGAGCGCGAAGGCCTGCACCACGTGTTCACCGCCGCCGGCGCCGAGTGGCGCGTGCCGGGTTGTTCGATGTGCATCGCGATGAACGGCGACCTGGCCCAGCCCGGGCAACTGGTGGTGAGCACCTCCAACCGCAACTTCGAAGGCCGGCAGGGCAAGGGCGCACGCACCGTGCTGGCCAGCCCCGCCACCGCCGCCGCCTCCGCCCTGGCGGGGCGCATCGCCGATCCGCGTGAGTACCTGGTGGAGGTGGCGGCATGAAGGTGACGCTTTTCGTTGTGCTCTCTCCCTTGCAAGCCCCCAAGGGGACTTCCTTCGATCGCAGAAAGGGTTGGGGCGGGGTCGCTCGTGCCGGAGAAGCTTTACCCCCTCCCAACCTTCCCCTGCAAGCAGGCGGAGGAGCAGAAGTTTCCACGAGGATTCCCGCATGAAATCCGTGACCCGCCTCCACTCACGCACCGCCGTGCTGGTCGACGAGAACATCGACACCGACCGCATCATCCCGGCGCGATTCCTCACCACCACCACCCGCGAAGGACTGGGCAAGCTGTGCTTCCACGACTGGCGCTACCACGCCGACGGCAGCGACAACCCGGCCTTTCCGCTGAACCAGCCGGAAGCACACGGCTGCTCGATCCTCGTCGCCGGACGCAATTTCGGCTGCGGCTCCTCGCGCGAACACGCGCCGTGGGCACTGCTCGACTACGGCATCCAGGCGGTGCTGTGCAGCGAGATCGCCGACATCTTCCGCGGCAACGCACTGAAGAACGGCCTGCTGGCGATCGTCATCGACGAACTCGAGCACCGCTGGTTGCTCAAGCATCCCGGCATCGAACTGGTGATCGACCTGCGTGAGCAGTTCATCGCGCTACCCGACGGTGGCCGCATTCCGTTCCGGTTGGAGCCATTCGCGCGGCACTGCCTGCTCAACGGTGTCGATCAACTCGGTTATCTGCTGCAACACGCCAATGCGATCTCACATTACGAACAACAGCACCAGGAGCAAGCGGCATGAAAGCACGCATCGTCACCCTGCCCGGCGACGGCGTCGGCCCCGAGGTCACTGCCTCCGCGGTAGCCGTATTGAAGACCGTGGCCGCACGCTACGAGCACGTGTTCGCGTTCGAGGAACAGTTGATCGGCGGTATCGCGATCGACACCACCGGCGAACCCTTGCCGGCCGAGTCGCTGGCCGCATGTCAGGCCGCCGATGCGGTGTTGCTGGGTGCCGTTGGCGGTCCGAAATGGTCCGATCCGAATGCACCGGTGCGGCCCGAACAAGGCTTGCTGGCCCTGCGCGCTGCACTGGGTGTCTACGCGAACCTGCGCCCGCTGCAGGTGCATCCGGCGCTGGCCGACCTGTCGCCGCTGAAGAACGAGAAGCTGGAGAACGTCGACGTGCTGTTCGTGCGCGAACTCACCGGCGGTGCCTACTTCGGCGCCAAGACCCGCACGGCCGATACCGCCACCGACGAATGCAAATACACCGTCGCCGAAGTCGAGCGCGTGGTGCGCCGCGCGTTCGAGCTGGCGCGCGGCCGTCGTCATCACGTCACCTCGGTGGACAAGGCCAACGTGCTGGAAACCTCGCGGCTGTGGCGCAGCACGGTGCAGCGCATCGCCGCCGACTATCCCGACGTGAAGGTCGAGCACCAGCTGGTCGACTCGATGGCGATGTTGCTGTTGACCCAGCCGAACCGCTACGACGTGGTGGTCACCGAGAACCTGTTCGGCGACATCCTCACCGACGAAGCAGCTGCACTGGCCGGTTCGCTGGGTCTGCTGCCGTCGGCCTCGCTGGGCGAAGGTCGGCGCGGACTGTACGAACCGATCCACGGCTCCGCCCCGGACATCGCCGGGCAGGCTGTGGCCAACCCGATCGGCGCGATCCTCTCGACCGCCCTGCTGCTGCGTCACTCGCTGGGCCTGGAAGCGGAAGCGGTCGCGGTCGAGTCGGCGGTCGAAAAGGTACTTCGGCATGGCCCGCACAGTCGCGACATCGGCGGCAGCGCCGGCACCGACGAGGTGCGCGACGCGGTACTTGCCGCGATCGAGGATCACGCCGACAACGCCGCTGCGTTCTTCTGCGGAGCACGCGCATGCGGCTGATGTCACACCCGGTTTCCCAAGCGGGCACAAGGACGTGTCCGTATTTTCTGCTGCCCCCTGCGTGCTTCCGGCGGGAACGGTTCGTGGTCGCCGTGATGGCGCCTATCCCTCTTCCGTTCCGCCTACCTCCCTCTGCACGCAGGGGGCGCTTCTCTTCCTTCAGCCCGTGGAACCGCCATGCGCAGTGATCTGATCAAGAGCGGCCCCGGCCGCGCCCCCGCCCGCGCGATGCTGCGCGCCACCGGACTGAATGACGCCGACATCGCCAAGCCGCTGGTGGCCGTGGTGCACACCTGGTCGAACGTGAGCCCGTGCAACCTCAACCTGCGCGAGCTGGCGCTCGAGGCGGCGGCCGGCATCCGCGCCGCCGGCGGCACACCCGTGGAGTTCAACACCATCGCGGTGACCGACGGTATTGCGATGGGCACGCCTGGCATGCGCGCCTCGCTGATCAGCCGCGAGGTGATCACCGACTCGATCGAGCTGGCGGTGGACGGCCACTGCCTCGATGCGATGGTGGTGCTGTGCGGTTGCGACAAGACCATCCCCGCCGCCGCCATGGCGATGGCGCGCCTGGACATTCCGGCTGTCGCACTCTACGGCGGCACCATCGCGCACGGCACCCACGACAGCCATCCGATCACCATCCAGCAGGTATTCGAGGCGGTCGGCGCGCACGGTGCGGGCAGGATCAACGACGATGAACTGAGCGCGGTCGAGCGCGACGCCTGCCCGGGCGCCGGCGCGTGCGGCGGCCAGTTCACCGCCAACACGATGGCGATGGTCCTTTCCACGCTGGGCCTGTCGCCGCTGGGTTACAACGACATCCCCGCCACGCATCCAGCCAAGGGCGCGGCCGCATTCCGCTGCGGCGAGCTGGTGATGGAATGCCTGCGCGCGAACCGCACGCCACGCGAGCTCATCACGCGCACCTCGATGCGCAATGCCGCACGCATGGTCGCCGCCACCGCGGGATCTACCAACGCGGTGCTGCATCTGCTCGCCATCGCCCGCGAGGCCGGCGTCGCGTGGACGCTGGAGGATTTCGAGCCCGCGTCGGCGCACACGCCGGTGATCGCGGACCTGCTGCCCGGCGGCCGCTACACGGCGGTCGAGATGTTCGGCGCCGGCGGCAGTGCACGAGTGGCGCAGGAACTGATCGCCGCCGGCATGCTGGAGGACACGCCCACCGTCACCGGCCAATCGCTGTTCGACGAAGTCGCCGCCGCGCCACGTGCCGAAACGCAGGACGTGGTGCATCCGGTGGACGCGCCGCTGAAGCCGCGTGGCGGCTACTCGATCCTGTACGGCAACCTCGCGCCGGAAGGCTGCATCCTGAAACTTGCCGGGAAAGGCGCCACTCACTTCGAAGGCCGCGCCCGCGTGTACGAAAGCGAGGAGGAGGCGTTTGCCGCGGTGCAGGCCGGCGCCATCGCCAACGGCGACGTGATCGTGATCCGCAACGAAGGCCCCGCCGGCGGCCCCGGCATGCGCGAGATGCTCGGCGTCACCGCCGCGCTGATCGGCCGCGGCCTCGGCGATGACGTGGCGCTGATCACCGACGGTCGTTTCTCCGGCGCCACCCACGGCTTCATGGTCGGCCACATCTCACCCGAAGCCGCGCGCGGCGGACCGATCGCGCTGCTGCACGAAGGCGACCGCATCGTGATCGATGCCGCGCGCCGTGAAATCGCCACCGACGCCGACCTCGTCGCACGTCGCGCCAACTGGCAACCACCCGCACCGAAGGTCAGCCGCGGCGCGCTGGCCAAGTACGCGCTGCTGGTCGGTTCCGCTTCCGACGGCGCCACCACGCATCCCGATACCTCCGTGTCCACACCCAGCCACATCCACACCGAAACCCACCAGGGAGTCACCGCATGAGCAGCAACAACACCCTCGCTTCATCCCGCATCGCCGTGCTCGGCTACGGCAGCCAGGGCCGCGCGCACGCGCTGAACCTGCGCGACTCCGGCCTCGACGTCGTGGTCGGCCTGCGCCCGAACGGCCCGACCTGGCACAAGGCGAAGGCCGACGGCTTCAAGGTCGTCGAACCGGCCGAGGCGGTGAAAGGCGCCGACCTCGTCGCCGTGCTGACCCCGGACATGGTGCAGCCGACGTTGTACCGGGAATCGATCGAACCGAACATCAAGCCCGGCGCGGCTCTGCTGTTCGCGCACGGTTTCAACGTGCATTTCAAGCAGATCGAACCGCGCGCCGACATCGACGTGATCCTGGTCGCACCGAAAGGCCCCGGCGCGCTGGTGCGCAGCGAATACGAGCGCGGCCGCGGCGTGCCGTGCATCTGGGCCGTGCACCAGGACGTCAGCGGCCACGCCGAAGCCAGAACCAAAGGCTATGCCGACGGCATCGGCGGCGGTCGCGCGATGATCATCCAGACCGACTTCAAGGAAGAAACCGAGACCGACCTTTTCGGCGAGCAGGCCGTGCTGTGCGGCGGCGCCAGCGAGTTGGTGATCAAGGGTTTCGAGACCCTGGTGGAAGCCGGCTACCAGCCGGAGATCGCCTATTACGAAGTGATGCACGAGCTGAAGCTGATCGTCGACCTGTTCTACGAGGGCGGCCTGGCCAAGATGTTGCAGTTCGTCTCCGAGACCGCGCAGTACGGCGACTACGTCAGCGGACCGCGGGTGGTCGACGCCGGCACCAAGGCGCGCATGAAAGAGGTGCTCACCGACATCCAGGACGGCACCTTCGCGCGCAACTGGATCGCCGAATACCAGGCCGGCCTGCCGAATTACAAGCGCCTGAAGCAGGCCGACCTCGAGCATCCGATCGAACAGGTCGGCGCGAAGCTGCGCGCACGGATGCCGTGGCTGCAGCCGAACGCGGCCAAGCCCGTCGTCGAACCGCTGAAGAAAGTCGGCTGACCGACACCGGACTGCCCGCGCCGAATCGCCTGAAAAGAACCGCGGGCAGTCCTTCCCATCACCTGCAGAACAACACGAGGTTTGCCATGAAACGTTTTCATATCGCCCTGGCCGTTGCCGACCTGGACGCCTCCATCGCCGATTACAGCGCCCGCCTGGGCCAGCCGCCGCAAGCGGTCGTCGCCGACGCCTACGCGATGTGGCGCACCGACCAGCTCAACTTCTCGATCAACCAGCAGCCCGAGCGCGCCGGCCAATTGCGCCACGTGGGCTTCGAAGATGACGACACCCACGGCTTCAGCTGCGACGCCGACGTCAACGGCATCCCGTGGGAGCGCTTCTCTGCCGTGGCGCAGGACCTGCGCATCATTTCGACCTACGGCGTTCCCGCCCGCGAGCCTGTCGCGGACGAGCTGATCCGCAACTAGGCCGTCATCGGCATGCCCAGGAACCCAACGTGACGACACCATCGACGACAGCCAGCGCTGCCCATTCCTTCGCCGCCGACCCGCGACCGATCGTCGGCCGGCCGATGAGCGGCGCCGAGGTGATCGTGCAGGTCCTCGCCGACGAAGGTGTCGCGGTGATGTTTGGCTATTCCGGTGGCGCGATCCTGCCGGTGTACGACGCGGTATTTCGCTACAACGCCGAACATCCGCACGCCGACGGCAGCGAACCGATGCCGCTGGTGGTGCCGGCCAACGAACAGGGTGCCGGCTTCATGGCCGCCGGCTATGCCCGCGCGTCCGGCAAGGTCGGCGTGGCCATCGTCACCTCCGGCCCCGGCGCCACCAACATGGTCACGCCGGTGCGCGACTCGATGGCCGACTCCATCCCGCTGGTGGTGATCTGCGGGCAGGTGGGCACCGCGGCGATCGGCAGCGATGCGTTCCAGGAGGCGCCGATCAGCAACATCATGGGTGCCTGCGCCAAGCATGTGTTCCTGGTCACCGACGCGGCACAGCTGGAAGCCACCGTGCGCACCGCGTTCACCCTTGCGCGTAGCGGCCGGCCCGGCCCGGTGGTGGTGGACGTGCCCAAGGACGTGCAGAACAGCGCGCTCGACTTTTGCGGCAGTGGTGAGCTGGCGCTGAGTGGCTATCGGGCACGACTTCGAGCGGTGGAGCAGTCGACACTGAGCGATGCCGACTGCGCAGCATTCTTTGCCGCGCTGATGCAGGCACAGCGCCCGTTGATCTACGCCGGCGGCGGCGTGATCGCAGCGGAGGCATCCGCCGCGCTGCGCACGTTCGTCGACGCGTTCGGCCTGCCGGTCACCACCACCTTGATGGGCCTGGGTGGCTTCGACAGCACCGACCCGCTGGCGCTGCACCTGCTCGGCATGCACGGCACCGCGTACGCAAACTATGCGGTGGAGGACTGCGACTTCGTGCTGGCGCTGGGCGCGCGTTTCGACGACCGCGTCGCCGGAGTGCCGGACAAGTTCGCGCCGCGCGCGAAGTTCATCGCGCAGATCGACATCGACCCGGCCGAGATCGGCAAGGTGAAATCGGTCGACTGGCATCACGTCGGGCCACTGACACGCGCGCTGGAACGGCTCACTACTTACGGCGACGCACATGGCCTGCGGCCGAAGCTGCACGCCTGGCATGCACACGTGGCCGAACTCAAGCGCGTGCATGCGATGAACTACGACCGCGCCGGTGCGCTGATCCAGCCGTACGCGGTGATCGAGGCGATCAACCGCCACGCGCAGGGTCGCGCCATCGTCAGCACTGGCGTAGGCCAGCACCAGATGTGGGCGGCGCAGTATTTCGACTTCCGCGCGCCGCGCCACTGGCTCACTTCCGGCTCGATGGGCACGATGGGTTTCGGCCTGCCCGCGGCGATCGGCGCGCAGTTCGCGCATCCGGGCAAGCTGGTGATCGACATCGACGGCGACGCCAGCATCCGCATGAACATCGGCGAGCTGGAAACCGTCACCACGTACAACCTGCCGTTGAAGATCGTGGTGCTCAACAACGTCGGCGACGGCATGGTGCGGCAGTGGCAGAAGCTGTATTTCAAGGGCCGCTTCGCCGCGTCCGACAAGAGCCTGCACAAGAAGGATTTCGTGCGTGCCGCGCAGGCCGACGGCTTTGAATGGGCGCGGCGGCTGGAACGCAGCGAGGAACTGGAGGCGACCATAGCCGACTTCCTTGCCTTCGACGGCCCGGCCTTTCTCGAAGTGATGATCGACCCGGACGCCGGCGTGTATCCCATGGTCGGCCCCGGCGCCAGTTACGCGCAGATGATCACCGGCGATTTCATCGCCTCACGCGCAGCGGCGCCGGCAAGGGAGGTCGAGGCCACCGCGACGTCGATGTTCTGAGCTTTTGATCTTCCCTTCTCCCTCTGGGAGAAGGTGGCCCGAAGGGTCGGATGAGGGTTCGGGTGAGCCTCAGCGCCTCGCTCCGCCCGAACCCTCACCCGCCTGTCGGCACCCTCTTCCGAAGGGAGAGGGACTCAATCACCGGAGTTCCGCCATGAACCACACCCTGTCCATCCTGCTGCAGAACGAAGCCGGCGCACTGGTGCGCGTGGCCGGGCTGTTCGCCGCACGCGGCTACAACATCGATACGCTGACCGTGGCGGCCACGCACGATCCGGCCGTCTCGCGACTCACGCTGAGCCTGCAATGCGACGACGCAGGGGTCGCGCAACTGCTGCAGCAGACCAGCAAGCTGGTCGACGTGTTGCAGGTGGCGCATCCGGCCACCGCACTCGCCGCATGAATGCCGTTGCCGCCCCGGTCGATGAAGCTGGCGAACTGCTGGCGCAGATCCGTACCGCGCGCGTCTACGACGTGGCGGACGAGTCGGCACTGGACGTGGCGCCGCTGCTCACCGTGCGGCTGGGCCAGCAGGTGTTGCTGAAGCGCGAGGACCAGCAGCCGGGGTTCTCGTTCAAGCTGCGCGGCGCGTACAACCGCATGGTGCAGCTGGATGCGGCGCAGCGCGCACGCGGGGTAGTCGCCGCCTCGGCCGGCAACCATGCGCAGGGCGTGGCGCTGGCCGCGGCGAAGCTGGGCATTCGCGCCACCATCGTGATGCCGGTGACCGCGCCGCAGGTGAAGGTCGACGCGGTGCGCCGCTTTGGCGGCACGCTGGTCGAGGTGGTGCTGGCCGGCGATTCGTACAGCGAAGCGCAGGCCGCCGCCATGCAGCTGCAGGCGGAACGCGGCGCGGTGTTCGTGCATCCGTTCGACGACCCGGCGGTGATCGCCGGCCAGGGCACCATCGCGCTGGAAATCCTGCGCCAGCACCCGGGTCCGTTGCAGGCGGTGTTCGTGCCGGTGGGCGGCGGCGGGTTGCTGGCCGGCGTCGCCGCCTGCATCAATGCGCTGCGGCCCGGGGTGAAAGTCATCGGCGTGCAGGCCAGCGATTCCGACGCGATGGCCCGTTCGCTGGAAATCGGCGAACGCGTGCAGCTTCCCGAAGTCGGCCTGTTTGCCGACGGCACCGCCGTGAAACAGGTCGGTGCGTTGACGTTCGCGCTGTGCCGGCAGCATGTCGATGCCATGTTGCGCGTGGACACCGACGCGATCTGCGCGGCGATCCGCGACATCTACCAGGACACCCGCAGCGTACCGGAGCCATCCGGCGCGCTGGCGCTGGCCGGACTGAAGCAATATATCGCCACGCATCAAGACGACAGGGGTGGCGGCGCCCTGGTGGCGATCGTCTCCGGCGCCAACATGAATTTCGATCGCCTGCGCTTCGTCGCCGAGCGTGCCGACGTCGGCGAACAACGCGAGGCGGTGTTCGCGGTGACGATTCCGGAAGAACGCGGCAGTTTCCGCCGCTTCTGCACCACGCTGGGCAAGCGCAACATCACCGAATTCAACTACCGCATCGGCGATGCCCGCTCCGCGCATATTTTCGTGGGCGTGCGGATTGCCAGTCGCAACGAGCGCGAGGCGTTGATCGACGCATTCCGCGCCCAGCATTTCGACGTGCTCGACCTTACCGACGATGAACTGGCCAAGCTGCACCTGCGCCACATGATCGGCGGCCGTTCCGCGCTGGCCCGCGACGAACTGCTGTACCGCTTCGAATTCCCCGAACGGCCCGGCGCGCTGGTCCGCTTCCTGCGCCAGCTGCATCCGGACTGGAACATCAGCCTGTTCCATTACCGCAACCACGGCGCCGACCACGGCCGCATCCTCGTCGGCATCCAGGTGCCTGACACAGAACGCGCACTGTTCCAGCGCTTTCTGGCCACCATCGGCTATCCCCATGTGGACGAAAGCGACCACCCGGCTTACCAGTTGCTGTTGCGCCGGAAGGGTTCGTCGCAGGATTGATGCCCCCGATCTGCCGAAGCGGGCAACGGGAGGCTGGCCACGGTGCGCACCGGATCCACATGAGAGCTTCTGCACTCCATCGTCCGCCTGGAACACGAAGCTGAGCATGCCGACCCATCCGGTGAACTCCCAACCACCGATGGGCCGAACGGGCCAGCAACGCACCGATGGCGGAATCCATCCGGGGTGGTGGGAGCACGTGGACAAAGGCGACGGGATTATTCGCCAGTGCGCGCATGCATCTGTCATGCATCTGTATCGAGATGAGATGAACACAATGATCAACCCGTCGCGTGGGAGCACCTGAAAAACACGCAACTACCATCCGGATCGACGAGATCTCGATCAGCCCTCTCTCCACATGCGGCACGAATGAGATCGTGCGCACACTGCGCCAGCCCGATCATTGACAAGCGGCCATCCTGTAAGCTAGTTCTGATGCAGGGATAATTCTTCATGGATGGGGGGACGGCAGTGACACTTCCGTACGGACCAAGGACAGGTCGTTGCCGATCGCGCCGATCGCGCGCACCGATTGAATGCTCCGACTTTTGCGTCCCCACGCACCTTCCCTCCGCAACAGCTTTCCGTTCGTCGCCTGTTCGGCGCGGCGCCATGACCCGATCGCAGACTTGACCTGATTGCCAATGCAAGCGGTGATCTTCCGCGTGCGTCGTCAACAGGATGAGGGGAGTCCGCACCTGGCGGATATTTCAAAGTAAAGGGACTTGTAATGAAAAATAAAGCTAATGCAAAGAATGCAGCAGCCTTCTGCGCGTTGCTGGCAGCGTTGGGCGTTGCGGCGCCAAGCATCGCAGCGGCATCGACGGTGGCAGACAACGTCCACACGATCCGTGAGACGCGAGCCAGCTTCCCGCAGATCAAGGAATCCAAGGCGCTGATCGAAACCACCAACCGGGCCTACGAGAAGCAACTTCTCGCAGCCGTTCACGCGGACGGCACCGTGCACGCGGATGGGACCGTGCATGCGGACATCGGCACAAAGAACCCGAAAATCGGCAGCCTCCGCGACACGCAGGAAACTGCCTGACATTCATCAGGGAATCGGGCCATGCACCAGGTAACTGGTGCATGGCTTCCACAGGGAGAAGGGGAATGTCCGTACTTGATATCCAGATCATCGACGATGACCTGATCAATGCCGCCGCGATCGAAGAAGCCGCGATCGCCGTCGAAGAGAACAAGAAAAGAGCGCCGTTGCAGATGATCCTGCTGAAGATTGCCGAATTCTGCAATCTCAACTGCGATTACTGCTTCATGTTCAATCTGAACGACTTCTCCTACAAGAAGAAGCCGAAGAAAATGACGCTGGATGTGATTCGTGCCGCAGGCGCCAATGCCGCGCGGGTTGCTCGCATCCAGGAAACGGCCTACATCACTTTTTCGCTCCATGGTGGCGAACCCACCATCATCGGCCGGGACTGGATTCGCGAGGCAGTCGCCATACTTCGCGAGTACGAAAGCGAAGATCTGAGGATCGACATCTACATGCAAACCAACGGCGTAGTGATCGATCAGGCATGGATCGACTTCGCCAGGGAATTGAACATCTTCATCGGCGTCAGCATGGACGGCACTCGGGAGTCGCATGACAAGCATCGCGTCGATCACAAGGGTCGCGGCTCTTATGACCGGGTAGTGCGCAGCCTGAGTCTGCTCACCAAAGAGGAAGATATTTTCACCGGCACGCTGACCGTGATGGATCCGGAGGTCAGCGGGCTGGAGGTTTACCAGTCGCTGCGCGCGATCGGCATCGAGGCGATGGATTTCCTGTGGCCGCTGGATTACAACTGGGACAATCTGCCGCCTGGCTTTTCCGATCCGGGCGTTACCCGGTTCGCGGACTATCTGATTCCGATTTTCGATGCGTGGTGGGAAGAGGACAACCCGAACATCCAGATCCGGCATTTTCAGAACATGATCGCCGGGCTGCTCGCCTACCGTTCGCGGCTCGATGCCATCGGTGCTCCCCCGGTCAGCATTGTCAGTATCGATACCGATGGCGGCATCGAACCGGTCGATTCGCTGCGGGCATGTGGCGACGGATTTACCGAGATGAACCTCAACATCCTCCGCGATCCGATCGAGATGATCTATACCAAGGATCTTTTCAAGACGACGATCAGGGGCAAGGACAACCTCTGCGAAGCCTGCCGGATATGCCCGGTCAAGGATGCCTGCGGCGCGGGCTACCTGCCCCATCGGTACAAATCGGGCAAGGGATTCGAACAGCCGTCGGTCTATTGCAAGGATCTGTGGAAGTTGATTTCGCACATCAGCGAAAAAATGGCCGACGAGTACAAGGCCGAGCGGTTCTCCCTGCCGGCCGACAAGCAGGCCCCCACCATCATGTAAAACTGACAGCTACGGGTGATTGCCCGTGGTGGACGACGACGGATGTTCGATTACTACCTGCGTTCCGCATTTCGCAAATCCCTGGCCCATCCATGGCTGACCGTGGCGACGGTGCTTATCGTCGGATTGGGGGTGGCTGCATGCATGACCACGCTGTCGGTCCTGCGCGCGGCCACCCGCGATCCGATTCCTTCCCTTTCAGCGTCACTCTACGCACCGGCCATCAGCACGTCCGGGCAGACACAGGCCACCCTTGCTGCCGCCACTGGCCTGGCTGATTACGATACGGCACAACGCCTGCTGGGCAGCGACCGCAATGCCGTCTTTGCGGACTATGCGTTGAGCGGCATTGCCTTGCCGCAGCAGTCGGGGCTTCACCCGATGCCTGTCAACGGGCATGCCGTCAGTACCTCGTTCTTCTCGATGCTTGATGTTCCATTTGCCTTCGGCGCCCCCTGGTCCGCAACCGAAGAAGACCAGCGCGAACCACTGGTCGTGATCAGCAGCCGATTGAACAATGCCATCTTTTCCGGTCGAAACAGCGTCGGCAGCACGCTGCGCTACAACGACTCGACCTTGAGAATCGTCGGTGTCCTGCGCGACTGGGATCCACAGCCACGCTTTTATGATGTCAATGCGGGAAACGGCTATCCGGGCACCGACGAGGATTTTTTCGTGCCGCTTCAGTCGGCACTGAGTTTTCAATGGCGCAGTTCCGGCACAGTCGCGTGCATCGAGTCGCCCGATGGGCAGGGATTCAAGGCATTGCTCGGCTCGAGCTGCCTGTGGCTCTCGCTGATCGCCAAGGCGTCCACGCAAGCTGACCTCGGCAAGCTCGACAGGGCACTGGAATCCGGCACCGGCAAGTTCGCCGGCTCCGGTGCAAAGGCGTCGGCCCGAATGATTCCGTTGCGCTCCCTGCTCGAGAGCAAGCACATTGTTCCCGACGGTGTCCGCTCGTCAGTGGCCGTTTCCATTGCCCTGTTCATCGGCTGCCTGGTCACCGTGGCCAGCCTGATGATGAGCAACTACATCGGCCGACTTCCCGAGTTGGGGTTGCGCCGCGCACTCGGCGCCCGCAAGGGAGACATCTTTCGGCAACTGCTGGTCGAAGCGGGGGTGATCGGTGCACTGGGTGGCGCCGTCGGTATCGCACTCACCTTTCTGGGCGTCGCCACGGTCCATCGACTGCTACCCTCCGGTCCGGCCCAACTGGCGGCGCTGCCAGCCAGCTCCGTCGCCCTGGCCTTGCTCGGAGCGATGATCACCACGCTGATTTCCGGTGGTTACCCCGCGCTCAGTGCCGCCAGGGTGATGCCGTTCCGCGCCATCAAGCAGGGTTGACGTCATGGTGATGCCGAAGCCGCCCTCACGCGCCGATCTCCTTGCCACACTGCGGCATCGCGCAGCGGTGATTTTCGTGGTTCTGCAAGTGGCCGTCGCGCTTGCGGTGGTGGCCAACGCCACCTTTATCATCGCTGGCCATGTCCGTACCATGCAGCGGCACTCGGGCGTCGAGAGCGCCGGGCTGTTTTCGTTCACACAGCAATGGCTGGACGTGGGTGACGTCAACTCGGTGGAACAGGCGAAGGCACTCAATGCCCGGCAAGAAGCCGATCTTCGCGCGATCAGAGATGTCCCCTCCGTCGCCAATGCCGCGGCGATCAGCACGCTGCCTTTGACCAACAATCTGTGGACCACTTATGTGGCAAAGGGACCGTCGACTGCCGGTCACGGCGTACTCGTCAGTCTCTACAACGCGGACGAACGCGCACGATCAACGCTGGGCTTGAAGCTGCTGAGCGGCCGCGATTTCCGGGCTGACGAAATCGTCCCGAGATTCTCCGGCGCCAATGACGCACCTCCTGTAGTCATGGTTACCGCGCATCTGGCGCAACGGCTGTTTGGCGATCAACCTGCGCTGGGTCGGCTCGTTTACTTGAACAAGGGTGCCACGCCGTCGCGGATCATCGGGGTTCTCGACACGCTGCAGTCCCCAGCCGTCTACCAGTTGTCCGACGGCTCCATCTGGGACAGTGTGCTGTTGCCGGTCAGGACAGTCTCGGCATTCACCCGCTACATCGTCAGGGCCAGACCAGGACAGATCGATCAAGCCACCACCGAGGTAAAACAGGCGCTGTACCGGATCGATCTCAACCGGCTGATGACCGATGGCAGTGTCTACAAGTTCAGCGACATCGAGCTGGATGCCTATCAGGTCGACCGCGCGGTGACGTACACGATGATCGCGATCAGCCTGATCATGATACTTATCGCCGGCGGGGGTGTTTTCGCGCTGACCAGCCTATGGGCAAGACGAAGGCTACGATCCCTGGGCGTCCGGCGTGCGCTCGGGGCTCGCCGAATCGATATTGTTGCCCTCGTCCTCGGGGAGAATATTTTCGTGGTGGCGGCCGGGTGCGTGCTCGGCATCCTCCTGGCAACCGGTCTGAACATGCTGCTGATGCAGTGGTACGAGGTTGACCGGATAAGCATCGCCACCGTTCTGGGGGCGACCTTGTGCATGATGTTCGTAGCCCAGATTGCCGCTCTGCAACCCGCGCTGAAATCGGCGGCATCCGACCCCGGCGCCGTCATGCGTCTGATCTAGCCAACGCCGAAATCGGCACTGATTGCAGGTCATGCCATTGTTTGGCTCGATGAAAAATCGCCAAATTGACAATGAGGTCGAGGCGACCGCCGAAGGGCTGCCATAGTCGAACCACCCTACTTCACAGCGGCATCCGGACCATCTTCCTGTGCGGATCCGTGCAATTCTTGAGCGCTACGGCCGAGTTTGTGCGCGCTGTCGCATGTGGTGGAAGCGTACCGCTGAAACCTGCTTGCTCGCGCTAGACTCCGCGGATGGCTCAGACACCTCGCAAACGCAAACGGCGCAGCAGCCCGCCATCGCCGACGGTTCGGCCTCGCCCCGGCGCACCCAGGCCGGCGGCCAAGCCGGTGAATCAACCCGCCGACAGCTCGACCCGCGCCACCCGCGTGCTGAACTGGTTGCTGCAGAAATTGCCGACGTGGCATCGCGAGAAGGCGCTGGACTATCTGGTGCTGACCCGAATGGATCGGCCCATCGGCGCATTGCTGCTGCTGTGGCCGACCTGGTGGGCGTTGTGGCTGGCGGCCGGCGATTTTCCACCGTGGAAGCCACTGATCATCTTCACCCTCGGCGTGTTCGCGATGCGCGCGGCCGGCTGCGCGATCAACGACTACGCCGACCGCAAGCTCGATCCGCAGGTGGCACGCACCGCCGGCCGGCCGATCGCATCGGGACGGGTGACGCCGCGCGAGGCGTTGATGGTGTTCGCCACGCTGCTGGTGTTCGCCTTCGTGCTGGTGCTGTTCACCAACCGCTTGACGATCGAGCTGTCGTTCGCCGGCGCCGCGCTGGCGGCGATCTACCCGTTCACCAAGCGCTGGACCTATCTGCCGCAGGTGGTGCTGGGCGCTGCCTTCGGCTGGTCGATCCCGATGGCGTTCACGGCGGTCAGCCACACGATGCCGCCGGTCGCGTGGCTGCTGTTCATCGGAAACATCCTGTGGTCGGTGATCTACGACACCGAATACGCGATGGTCGACCGCGACGACGACCTCAAGGTCGGCGCGAAATCCACCGCCGTCCTGTTCGGCGACGCGGACGTGCCGATCCTCGGCATGCTGATGGGCACCTTCCTGCTGGCGATGCTGTTCGTCGGCCAGCGCGCCGGGCTGGGCTGGCCGTACTGGCTGGCCCTGCTGATCGCCGCGGGCCTGTTCGGCTACCAGCTGTGGCTGATCCGCGACCGCATCCGCGAAGCCTGTCTCACCGCGTTCCGCCACAACAACTGGCTGGGTCTGGTGGTGTGGATCGGCATCGTGCTGGCGCTGGCGGTGCGTTGAGTTCAGAGGCATGCTGCCAGACACAATTGACCCTCAGCGTAACTGCAGGCGCATACGAGATGGCAAGAACTACGCGACCGAATCCGTACAGCGGCACTGAGCTAGAGCGCCATTACATTACAGGAAACGATCAGTGGGTAGGCGAAAACGATGCGCCTAATTCATGAGAGAAATTGGCCTTTCAACCGAACGACCTCGGCTCCTCTCGGCGGCGGCGTGGATGTTCGCCATATGTCTTGCTGCATTGCAGGCACACTTTTTTCTTGTAGGTTTTCGATTAACAGGTGACGATGTTCTTTTCGAAAACATCATACTGCATGGGAAAATCGCTGAATTCATCACACAGACCGCCAACGAGCAAGCGCGTATAGGCCAGTATATTTTGGTCCCGCTACTGTTGGTGGGTTCGCATTTCTCCAGCAGCATATTTTTTAGAGTATTTTATGTCGCCCTTTGGTATATCGATGTCTTGCTATTTTCGACGTGGTTATCCCAGTTAGCTCGCGCCCCAATAGCACTGATCGTTTTCGTCAGTATCGTGGTGCTACAGCCCATGATTGGCTATCACATGCCTCCGGTTGGCTATCCTCTTGAGCTCAGCGTGCCGCTATTGGTAGTGCTGGCAACTCGCCTTCTGCTTGCGCCCGACGCAGCGGTGATATCGCAGAAGCGGCGAATGAAATGCTGGCTAGTTTCCCGCATGGCGTGGGTTATCTATGCAGGGGCTGTATTGAGCAGTGAGTACATCATTATATTTGCCTCGTGCATAGTGCTGATGGAGGCTTCTACAGCAAACATCCAATCGAAGTCGCGTAATGTGATCGGGACACTCAGGCTCTATCGTGGCGATTTATGGATAATTTTATTCGTCTATATGGCTTATCTGATTTTTCGATGGAGTCATCTCTCACGCTATGATGGTGCCACGCTGGACGGTCTAAGTAACCATCGCAACCTGCTATTTACTTTCGCCATGCATATAGCGAGCGGCACATGGCTACCGTTTGCGGATACCTCGGCGCTAACTCGAGGAGCCGTAGTCGGCTCGACTTTCTCGGTTGCGTTCTGCGCCGGAGCCATTTTTTTGCAATGGCGTACAAAACCTCTTGAAGCGACACCAAAAACCCAAAAACTTTGGCGCCTCAGCGGACTGCCCTTGCTCGGAGTAGTCGCACTTACGTTGCCGGTGGTTGCCGCGAGCAAACAACAGCATTGGTGCACGGTCGACCATAATTGCAGCTACCTAGACAGCCGCTTGTCACTGTTAATGCTGGTGGCTGCGGTTACGCTGGCAACACTGCCGCTGTTGCGCTTCGAGAAAGCGTTTCGCTGGATCAGTGTTTGTGTTTTTTTCGTGCTCACTATCAGCGCGGCTGCCTGCTACGCTATCGGTCGAGAGCAGGCGACTGGCATGCATATTGCGTCATCAGGTTGGACAAGAGCTCGCATGATTGCGTGCTCGCCGGGTGTCGACGCGACTAGTGCGAGTAGTTTTATTGATCCACAGCATTTTATCCCGATGCATAGCTTCATGAACCGTGACGCTTTCTGGCAATCCTACATGAGCCGTATTGCCAAAGGTGGTGACTGCTTGCATCAGGTAGCAGTATCCAAGGTTTACCGCACTAGTACGCTGGCTCTTGGCGAAGCAGCTCAAATCCGACTTGGGGGTTCGGGCCTTCCTTTGCTGGTCTCTGGCTGGAGTTACCCTGAAGTGGGTGGCGTATGGAGCGTCGGCTCGTCAGCGATCATTGAGTTACAAGTTCCTGCCTCAAACAAAGCCGTCATCGTGGCTTTGCAGTTGATCTCTTATGCCCCAGCAGCGGGTCAATCCCAGCCTGTTTCCGTGCTCGTTGATGGGCAGGAGGCCGCCCAGTGGATGGTCGCCAGTGATGTCGCAAAACCTTATACCTTCATTGTTCCAGCCGCCACCCTGCATACGGGTGGGAAGCTACGCATTCGACTTGATATTGCTCACCCCATATCCCCCTTACAGAGGAATGAATCGGCGGACCCGCGCGAACTCGGAGTCCTGCTTAGTAGTTTGCAGTTGCAACCAATGACGTCTCCACAGTAAGTGATTGTACTTGCATCATTATCGAAACGTCGCGCGCGCAACTAGACATCACCAAGCAGCCCTTCAAGGCGTCGCCCGACAAGCGTCAAGAGCATCGCCAGGGCTCAATGTATCTTCCAGAACAACAGTTCATCCGGGCAATGATGGTCCGTTCCGCAAACTAGATGCGAGATGCGAAAACACCTTTGGCTCGCGCGACGTCCCTTTCGGCACCTCTCTCTGGCGTGTTCAATCGGCGCCCGGCATCTCGGGTATGGTTCGACGGCATTGTTATTTGCGATTTTATTCACCAGGCAGATCACATAAGCGCGGGCCGTGCGACACTCCCGGAACCTTCGCCACGCACGTCGTCTTTGCGCTTGGCTCCCTCTGCTTTTTGCGGAACCGATGCCTTGACTCCAACATTTCCCAAGATGTTCGACCGCCTCCGAAGGACTTCGCGCCAGCATCCGACCGGACCTCAATCGGAAACGCTCGCAACACCAGCATCCGATGCCGACGCACTGTCCGCGGCGTGCCGCCGCATCGCTCCACAGGGCTTGTTCGTCATTGGTGCCGCCCGAAGCGGCACGACCATCCTGCAGAACGCGTTGAACGCCGCTGACGGCATCTTCCTGTTCGGCGAACCCGCTTTCCATCGCGATCCCGGCCATGCGGATTTCGCGACGCGCTACAACGGCATGCATCGCGCCTGGGGCAATCAGGAGAACAAGAGCAGCCATTGCCCTGACCTGTTCGAAACGGATGCCGCCTGGTGGGACTATCTGGCGTGCCTGGCCGACAGGTATCCGCGCGTCGGCGCGAAGATCGTCATCAACCCCGAACATGCGATGGACGAAAGCCGGCAGCTATTCGACTTCCAGTGCCGGCATTTCTACCGTTCCCACCATGTTTTCACCTTCCGCAATCCGCTGGATGTGCTGGTGTCCACCCGCGGACTGGCACAGCTCACCGGTGGCCGGGTCGCTACGCATACGGAGGTCCTGCGCAGCTTCTTCGCGGTATTGCAGCTGTTCGTCCTGAGCCTGCGCAACCTGCCGCACGTGCACGTGGTTTTCCACGAGGCCGTCGACGCGGACATGTTCCATGCGCTGGGAAAGGCACTGGATACGCCGTTGCCCCATGCCATGGATTATTACGACCACGGCAAGGTTCGTCATTACACGCTGGAGGACATCCCGCTGATCCACCAGCCGTCGATGACCGAGGCCATGACGCTCTACGAGGATTTCCGACA
This sequence comes from Rhodanobacter sp. Col0626, assembly GCF_049994385.1. Lineage (GTDB taxonomy): Bacteria > Pseudomonadota > Gammaproteobacteria > Xanthomonadales > Rhodanobacteraceae > Rhodanobacter. The sequence continues at coordinate 382,867 of NZ_CP188260.1, read as the reverse complement.
CGAGGCGCTGGCCGGTTTTCGGCTGCTCCAGATCGAACAGAACAACGGTCATCTCGACGACGCCCACTTCACTGCGCTTGGCCGCCTGTCATGGCGGATCACGCGTTTTCTCGATGGTCTCGTCGAACCCGGCGATTGATCCGAAGCAGGCCTCGCGATTACCAAGCAACACGAATGCTGCCGCAATGTCGACGCGAATTTCTTCAGGACCTCTTTGATTTAGACGTCCAGATCCAGTGTTGTCACGCACCTTGCATCGAGCTCGCACCCGCGTTTTTTCGCCCGGACCAGCAACGCGCGGCCGTGCTGGCTGCCCGCGGAAATGGCGTCAACAGCCATCCACTGCCGATCGGCAGCCCGATCCATCTCAACCGGTGACGCGCGGCGACGGCGCACGCGCCAGCGCCCATACATCCACACGTTGCACGCCGGCGCGTCGAAGTACGCGGGTGCATTCGGCGAGGGTGGCGCCGGTGGTCATCACGTCGTCGAGGATCGCCACGTGCGCGGGCAAGGCGATGTCTTCGCGCACGGCGAACGCGCCATGCACGTTGCGGCGGCGTGCGACCGCGTCGAGTTCGGTCTGGGCATCGGTGGAACGGCGACGCTCGAGTGCATCGTGGCGCAACGGCACGTCGAGTGCGCGAGCCAATGGACGGGCCAGTTCCAGCGCCTGGTTGTAGCCGCGCCGGCGCAGCCGGTGGCGATGCAATGGCACGGTCAGCAGCAACTGTGGCAACCCGATCGGACAGGGTTCGCGCTGCCACAGGATCGACAGCGTGCGGCCGGCGGCGAGATCGCTGCCGAACTTGTAGCGCGACTCCAGCCGATCCAGCGGCCAGCCGTAACGGAACGGTGCCCACGCCGCATCCCACGGCGGCGCGCGTCGCTGACATTCGCCGCATAGCGCAGCCCCGGTCGCCAGCGGCAACGCGCAGCGCGCGCAACAACTGCGGTTGCGCGGCAGTTCCGCCGCGCAGTCGGCGCACAGATCCATGCCGGCGAACCCGGCGGCGCCGCACAGCAGGCAACGCAGCGGCAACACGAATTGCTGCAGTCGTCGCCAGTATGTTTTCAGCGCGTCCATGCGCAGATGTGCTCAGCGACCCGGCTTGTACAGCGCCGCGTCGAGGATCGACCACAGGTGAATGATCCATCCGAGCAGGAAGAACCACAGCACCGCCGCCAGCACGAACATGATGATTGCCTTGAGCAAACGCCCCTGCACCAGCTGGCCCAGCCCCGGGATAAAGAGGCTGCAGATAGCCGCGAGCACGTTGCCGGTGCTGCCTTGTCCTTCCGTCATCCCGTGCACTCCGAAGTCTTGTGGTGGCCGTAAAGGCCATGGTAACGGGTGAAGCGAGGCGCGTGCCTTCGTCAACCAACGTCGCCATGAGTCAGGTTGACACACTCCGGGACGACTTCCACACTCTCGCGATTCTTGTCAGGGAGTTGCCGTTCCATGGCCGACATCGCCATTCGCCACGACTGGAGCCGCGCCGAGGTGGCCGCGCTGTTCGCGCTGCCGTTCAACGAGCTGCTGTATCGCGCACATACCATGCATCGCGAGCACCACGATCCGAACGCGGTACAGGTGTCGACCCTGCTGTCGATCAAGACCGGCGGTTGCCCCGAAGACTGCGCCTACTGCCCACAGGCGGCGCGTTACGACACCGGGGTGCAGGCGCAGAAACTGCTGCAGGTCGACGACGTGCTGGCACGGGCAAAAGCCGCAAAAGCCGCCGGCGCCAGCCGTTTCTGCATGGGCGCGGCCTGGCGTGGGCCCAAGGATCGCGACATCCCCAAGGTCGCCGCGATCGTGCGTGCGGTGAAGGACCTGGGCATGGAAACCTGCGCCACCCTGGGCCTGCTCGGCGACGGCCACGCGCAAGCGTTGAAGGAAGCCGGCCTGGACTATTACAACCACAACATCGACACCGCGCCGGAGTTCTATGGCGAGATCATCCACACCCGCGAATACCAGGATCGCCTGACCACACTGGAACAAGTGCGCGATGCCGGCCTGAAAACCTGCTGCGGCGGCATCGTCGGCATGGGCGAGACGCGCGAGCAGCGCGCCGGCCTGCTGCAGGCGCTGGCCAACCTGCCCGAACACCCGCAGTCGGTGCCGATCAACCAGCTGGTGGCGGTGCCAGGCACGCCGCTGGCCGATGCCGACAAGCTCGATCCGTTCGAATTCGTGCGTGCGATCGCGGTGGCGCGGATCCTGATGCCGCTGTCGATCGTGCGATTGTCCGCGGGTCGTCAGCAGATGGACGACGCGGTCCAGGCGCTGTGCTTCTTTGCCGGCGCCGGCTCGATCTTCCTGGGTGACAAGCTGCTCACCACGGGCAATCCCGACGTGGAGGCGGACCTCGCGCTGTTCCGCCGGCTCGACCTGTATCCGCTGGAAGTCGTGGAACAGACCGGCACGGTGCACGCCGACATCCTCGACACCGAGGCAGCGGGTTGCGGACAGGGCTGCGGCTGCAGTGCGGCGGCGTAAGAGCACCCCACCCCATCCCTCCCCTGAAAGCAGGGGAGGGAGCAGCGCGCGCAACTTCGGTCCGGTCCCTTCCCCTGCGCAGCAGGCGGTCAGGAAGGGGTGCTCTTCGCCCCCCGCAGAACTCTGACGCATGCCCCGACCCGACCTGCTACAGCGTCTCGCCACCCATACCGTCGAACGCGAGCACGCACAACTGCGGCGCCGTCTGCGCACGATCGACCATGTCGACGGCCCGTGGCTGCACAGCGGTAGCCAGCGTCTGCTGTCGTTCTGCAGCAACGACTACCTCGGACTGGCGCAGCATCCGCAACTGGTCGCCGCACTCACCCGCGCCGCCCGCGAGGAAGGCGTGGGCAGCACCTCGGCGCATCTCATCTGCGGCCACCGCAGCGCACACGCGGAACTGGAGGAGGCGCTGGCCGTCTGGACCGGACGCGAACGCGCCCTGCTGTTCTCCACCGGCTACATGGCCAACCTTGGCGTGCTGCAGGCGCTGCTGGCACGTGGCGACGTGTGCGTGCAGGACAAGCTCAACCACGCCTGCCTGCTCGACGGTGCGCAACTCAGCGGCGCGGAGTTGAAGCGTTATCCACACGCCGACGTGACCGCCGCGGCGCGACAGCTGGCATCGCATCCCACCGCCGCCGCGCTGCTCGCCACCGATGGCGTGTTCAGCATGGATGGCGACGTCGCGCCGCTGCGTGAGTTGGCATCGCTGTGCGCCCTCGAAGGTGCCACCTTGATGGTCGATGACGCGCACGGCTTCGGCGTGCTCGGCGACGATGGCGCCGGCAGCCTCAGCGCCGCCCAACTGGGCCAACATGAAGTGCCGCTGCTGATGGCCACCCTGGGCAAGGCGCTCGGCTGCAGCGGTGCATTCGTGGCAGGTCCGGACGCGCTCATCGAAGGCCTGATCCAGTTCGCGCGCCCGTATATCTACACCACCGCGATGCCGCCGGCGCTGGCCGCCGCCGCGCTGGAAGCGGTGCAGGTGGCGCGATCGGAAACGTGGCGGCGCGACAAACTGGCCGGCTTGATCGCGCGCTTCCGCCACGGCGCCGCCGAACTCGGCCTGCCACTGGCCCACTCCGCCAGCGCCATCCAGCCGTTGCTGCTGGGCAGCGCCGACACCGCGCTGGGCGCGGCGCAGGCGCTCGAACGACAAGGCCTGCTGGTGACTGCGATCCGTCCGCCCACCGTGCCCGCCGGACAGGCGCGACTGCGCATCACGCTGTCGGCGGCGCATGAGGAAGCCCACGTCGATCGGCTGTTGGGCGCGCTGGAAACACTGCGTCTGTCGGACGCGTCGCAAGCCCCGTTGGGCAACCCCGTATAATCGCCACCTGCTCCGCCGACTCCCCCGCATGTCGATCGTCAACATCTCCGCCTACAAGTTCATCAGCCTGGACGACCTGCCCGTGCTGCGCGAGCGGCTGTTCGCGCGCTGCGAGGCGCTCGCACTGAAAGGGACGATCCTGCTGGCGCCGGAAGGCATCAACCTGTTCCTTGCCGGCAGTCGCGCGCAGATCGATGGCTTCACGGAAACCCTGCACGACGATCCTCGCTTCGCCGACATCGCGCCAAAGGAATCCTTGTCCGACGACGTGCCGTTCGGACGCCTGCGCGTGCGCCTGAAGCAGGAAATCATCACCATGCGCCTGCCCACGATCCGCCCCGAGGGCGGCCGCGCACCCGCGGTGGACGCGCCCACCCTGCAACGCTGGCTGGACCAGGGTCACGACGACGACGGCCGCGAGGTGGTGCTGCTGGACACCCGCAACGACTACGAAACCGATCTCGGAAAATTCCCGCAGGCGGTGGACTACCGCATCGCCAGCTTCACCGAATTCCCCGCCGCGATCGCCGCCGACCGCGCGCGCTACGAAGGCAAGACCATCGTCTCGTACTGCACCGGCGGCATCCGCTGCGAGAAGGCCGCGCTGCACATGCAGGACCTCGGCATGGAACACGTCCACCAGCTCGAGGGCGGCATCCTGAAGTATCTCGAGCAGACCGACGGTGCGCACTGGCAAGGCGACTGTTTCGTGTTCGACGGGCGCGTTGCCGTGGACAGCACGCTTGCGCCAGCCGATGTCCCGATGCCCGCGACGCGCACCGACAAGGATCGCGACGCATGAGCCTGTATATCGACAAGCGCGGCGATGGACCGATCCCGCTGGTGCTGTTGCACGGTTGGGCGATGCACGGCGGCGTACTGGCGCCACTGGTCGAGGCGCTGGAAGCCCGGTGCACCATGTACGTGGTCGACCTGCCTGGCCACGGTTATTCGCGCGACTGCGGCCTGCCGCTGGAACCACGTGCCTGCGCCGCTGCGATTGCCGAGGTCACACCGCCGGCGACCTGGCTCGGCTGGTCGCTGGGCGGCACCATCGCGCTGACCGCCGCGCTCGAGTTGCCGCAACAGGTGCGCGGCCTGGCGATGTTGTGCGCCACACCGAAGTTCGTGCGCGACGCCGGTTGGCCACATGGCGCCGACGACAAGCTGGTGCACCAGCTGGCCAGCGACCTGGAAACCGACTACCACGCCACCATCGAACGCTTCCTGGCACTGGAGGCGATGGGTAGTCCCGATCCGCGCGCCGAACTGCGCCATCTGCGCGAACTGGTATTCGCCCGCGGCGAGCCCGACCTGCGCGTGCTGCAGGAAGGCATCCGGATCCTGGAAACCAGCGATCGCCGCGCCGCCCTGCCCGACCTGCGCGCCGCGAGCGCCTGGATCAGCGGCCGTCGCGACCGGCTGGTGCCGCCGCAGGCGATGCAATGGTCAGCCACTCAGTGCGGCGGCAGCTATACCGAGATCCAGCAGGCCGGTCACGCGCCGTTCTTTGGCCATGCCGCGGCGGTGGCCGAGGCGTTGCAGCCGCTGCTGCACCCCACAAAATCCGAGCACGTTCGATGAGCGACTTCCAACTCGACCAGCACCAGGTGCGCCGTCACTTCGGCCGCGCCGCCACCAGCTATGAACAGCACGACGTGCTGCAGCGCGAAGTGCAGGCCGCCCTGCTGGAACGTCTGGACTTCTATACGGAAACCCCGCGACGCGTGGTCGACGTCGGCGCCGGCACCGGTCGCGGCACCGCGTTGCTGAAGCAGCGATATCCGAAAGCCGAGGTGATCGCGCTCGACCTGGCGCTGCCGATGCTGCGCACCGCCAAGCAGCACAACAGCTGGCTGAAGCCGTTCATGCGCGTATGCGCCGAGGCCACGTCGCTGCCGCTGGCCGACCACAGCGTCGACGTGTTGCATTCCAACCTGTGTTTCCAGTGGATCGACAACCTGCCGGCCTTGTTCGGCGAATGCGTGCGCGTGCTGAAACCCGGTGGCCTGCTGGCGTTTTCCACCTTCGGACCGGACACGCTGAAGGAACTGCGCGCCGCCTGGGCCGACGCCGACCAGCAGCCGCACGTAAGCCGTTTCCTGGACATGCACGACGTCGGCGACGCGATGCTCACCGCCGGCCTGCGTGATCCGGTACTGGACGTGTTCCACTACACCCTCACCTACAGCGAACCGCGCAAGTTGCTGGAGGAACTGCAGGGCCTCGGCGCCACCAATGCCGATCGTGCACGCGTGCGCGGCCTCACCGGCAAGACGCGCTACCAGCGCATGCTGGCGGCGTACGACGCCATGCGCGTCGACGGCCGCATCCCCGCTTCGTGGGAGGTGGTCACCGCCCATGCATGGGGTCCGCCGCAGGGACAGGCGCGTCGCGGTGCCGACGGCGGCGAGATCGCCAGCTTCTCGGTGGACAGCCTGCGCGGGTCGCGACGCCCGCGCTGAGCGCGCTCAGTTGAGCGGCGGCTCGGCCACCGGACGACGCACGCTGAGCGCCGTACCCGCCGCGGCCACGATGATCGCCACGATCGCCAACCATTGCAGTGCACTCAGGTGCTCGCCGAGAAAGCCCACGCCAGCGAGTGCCGCGATGGCCGGCTCCAGGCTCAGCAACGTGCCGAACGTGCGCGTCGGCAGACGGGTCAGCGCCACCATCTCCAGTGAGTAGGGCAAGGCGGAACTGAGCACCGCCACGCCCAGCGCCAGCGGCAGCAGCGCGGGTGCGAACATGGCGCTACCCGCGTGGGCGATACCGACTGGCATCGCCAGCAAGGCCGCGATCGAGGTACCCCATGTCACCGTATCCGCGCCGTGCGCCGCCCCCGCCTTCTGCCCCAGCACGATGTACAACGCCCAGCCCACGCCCGCGCCCAGCGCATACATCACGCCGACCGGATCTAGTGCCTGCGCCTGCCCGCGCAACGGCAGCAACAGGGCCAGCCCGGCTATCACCAACGCGATCCACGCAAAATCCAGCCATCGACGCGAACCGAACAGCGCGAGCGCCAACGGTCCGGTGAACTCGAGCGCCACGGCGATGCCCAGCGGGATGCTGCGCAACGACATGTAGAACATCAGGTTCATCGCCCCGATCGAGAGGCCATAACCCCACAGCGCACGCACGTCGCGCGCCCTTCGTGGCGAGCGCCAGGGCCGCCGCACCAGCAACAAAATCAATGCACCCAGGCCCAGCCGGCATGCCGTGGCGCCCTGCGCACCGATCAGCGGAAACAGCTGCTTGGCCAGCGCGGCGCCACATTGGTACGACACCATGCTGACCACCAGCATGGCCACCGCGATCAGCACCGGCGCGTAATCGGAACGAGAGGACACGGGAGCAACCCATCGGGAGACAGTTGCCATGATGCCTGCAGCCGCGCGCAAACACGAATGGACGTCCATACGATGCGCTCGCCGACGAGATTTCCGGAAACCGAACTTCGCGGATGGTTACACCGGGACGCGCCGATCACCTGGGAAAGATTTCATCGCGCGCCATGGCTCGACGCAGGACTACGCCTGCGATTCGACTTCGGCGAACTGTTGCTCGTGTCTCGGCTCGCCTGCCGGAAGCGCCGCGCCACGCGCATTCCCGACCGTGGGACCATGCGCAACGTCAGGGATGATGGTCCTGACCGTCGTCGCCGGCGGCGCCTGCACCGAGACCCATGCCCATGCCACCGGCACCTCCGCCGCCTCCGCCCATGCCTTTACCGCCGCCACCTTTGGCGCCGTCCTTCGCACCGCTGTCGCCCTTGCCGCGTGCGGCAGCGACCCGGGTGGGGCCCTGTTTCGGAATGGAAAGATGGGCAGGCACCGGTTCCAGATCCAGCACGCTGCGGATGAAGTCGCGCAATGAGGTGACAAGCTCCGCCGTATGGGTGCGGCGACCCTCGGCAAGCTCGGTGGCCGCCTTCGCGGCAAGCTGTACCTGCTCCTCGGTGCCCAGCAGGATGATGTCGGACAGCGCCGCCTCGACGGCGTCGCGCATCCGGCGCGAGCGATCACTACCGAACCCTTCGCTGTCCGGCGCTGCATCCGCCGCCGCGGGCCTGTCGAGTGACTCACTCCGCCGCCGCAAGTCGCGCAGATGCGTGGGGTCGACCGCAAGATTGCCGGTGAAGGATCCACCCAGCGTCTTGTAGGCCGCGATGAGCGTGCGCAGGCGTTCGTTGATCTGCCGGTTCTCGCGCTCGCGACGCTGCTGGATGACCTGCATGGCCAGCAGGCGGATGCCGACGCCGATCAAGGTGATGACCGCGAGCCCGAACAATGTCGAAAGGAGCCCGTGCAAGGAACTGAAATCCAGATTGCGCATGCGAAGACTCCCGGGGACTCAAGGTCCCAGTCTATTGCTTCCGGCCTGCGGCCGGCAGCCGTGAACCGTGCGCGATGGCGCTGACATGGACATCGCGCATCTTCAATATTCTGCTCCGGCGAGAATCCCAGGCTGACTTCTCACTTTCCCTCGGCACACGCCTTGTGCCGGAAACACCCCACCAGGTGGTCGTTGATCATCCCGGTCGCCTGCAGCAGCGAGTAGCAGATGGTGGTGCCGACGAAACGAAAGCCGCGCTTCTTCAGCGCCTTGCTCATGCGGTCGGACAACTCCGTACTGGCTGGCACGTCGCCCTGGCTGCGCCAGCGGTTGCATAGCGTCTTGCCGTCGACGAAGGACCAAAGATAGACGTCCAGACTGCCGAACTCGTCGATGACCTCAAGTGCCGCGATCGCGTTGTCGCGTGTGGACGAGACTTTCAGTCGGTTGCGGATGATGCCGGGATCGAGCAGCAATTTTTCCAGTTCGCGGTCTTTCATTGCGGCAACGCGGGCGATCTCGAAGTTGTGGAACGCCTTGCGGTAGTTGTCGCGCTTGGCCAGCACGGTGCGCCAGGACAATCCCGCCTGCGCGCCTTCCAGGCACAGGAATTCGAACAACGCGCGGTCATCATGCAGCGGCATGCCCCATTCGGTGTCGTGGTAGTCGCGCATCATGGCGTCGCTGCCGGTGGCCCAGTGGCAACGCTGCGGTTCGGTGGTCTTGGTCATGGCTGAAGGATGTCGTGGGGTGCCGCACAACGTAACCCACACCGCTAGACTTGTCGCCTCACTCCATCCGGGTGTCCCATGCCGTCCTCTTCGTCACGCGGTGCTCTGATTGCGTTGCTCGCCACCATCCTGCTCTGGGCTTACAGCTGGATCGTGATGAAGCAGGTGCTGGCGCATGCCGGGCCATTCGATTTCGCCGCGTTGCGCTACCTGATCGGTGCGGCCGTGCTGTTTGCGGCGCTGCTGTTGTCGCGGCAGTCGCTGCGCCCGCCGCCGTTGCTGCTGACGATCCTGATCGGCTTGTGCCAGACCGCCGCCTTCCAGGGCCTGGAGCAGTGGGCGTTGCTCGATGGCGGCGCCGGCCACGTCGCCTTGCTCGCCTACACCATGCCGTTCTGGGCGGTGCTGCTGGCGTGGCTGCTGCTGGGCGACCGGCCCACCGGACGGCACTGGCTTGGACTGGCCCTGGCGGCCGCCGGACTGCTGTGCATCATCGAACCGTGGCATGACCTGGGAAGCGTGCTGAGTACCACGCTGGCGCTGGCCGGCGGTGTCGCCTGGGCGGCCGGCACGGTGTTGAGCAAGCGGATGTTCCGGCGACACGCGCCGTCGGTACTGAACCTCACTGCGTGGCAGATGCTGGTCGGCGGTGTCGCGCTCGGCAGCGTGGCATTGGCGGTGCCACAGCGTGGCATCGACTGGGACTGGCCCTTCATCGGCGCATTGGCCTATAGCGCGGTACTGGCGTCGAGCCTGGCGTGGTGGTTGTGGTCGATCGTGCTGCAGCGGTTGTCGACCACGGTGGCCAGCGTGTCCAGCCTGGGTGTGCCGATCGTCAGCGTGTTGCTGGCGTGGTTGATCCTGCATGAAAAGCCGTCATCGATGGAGCTGGTCGGCATCGTGTTCGTGTTGGCAGGACTGTTGGCGGTCAGCGGTGTCGGTATGCGGCGACGCGGCTGAGCGACGCCGTACCGGCGTTCCTCCGGGCATCGATATCTCGAGGTGCTCGGGACAGAAGTGCCGGGCATGACGCAGCCATCTGATCAAGGCATGCGTGATACCACCTTCGCATCCGTCCCATGAGTTCGTCGAGCCGGGGACCTGGCATCGTCGCGTCCGCGCTTCGCGGTCACAACGCATGATCGAGCGTAGCCGCGGCCATCGCCGGCGCAATGACCAACATTTGTTATTGATAATGATTCTTATTACCAATAAGATCTGCGCACTTCGCCCCGCTGCCCAGATGACGCCATGCCCCGCTCGATTGGACTGCTCAACTCCGTGTCCGCTCCGCTGCTGTGCGAGATGGCCGGCCATGCCGGCTACGACTTCCTGGTGCTCGACATGGAGCACCTCCTGGTGTCGCCTGACCAACTGCAACACGCCATCCGCGCTTGCGAACTGGGCGGTTGCGAACCTTGGGTACGCGTGCCGGAAGTTGACGAGAAGCTGATCGGTCGGGTTCTCGATGCCGGCGCCAGGGGCATCGTCGTTCCTCGACTGGAAAGCGCTGCCCAAGCCGCCCGGGCCGTGGCCGCCGCGCATTTCCCGCCATTCGGCCGGCGCGGCATCACCGGTGGTCGCGTCACCGGCTTCGGCACGATCGGACTGGGCGACTACATCGCGCAAAGCCGTCGTGACATCCGCATCGTGCCGATGATCGAGAGCGCCGCAGGACTGCGCGACTTGCCCGCGATCCTGACCGTGCCGGGCGTATCGCTGGTGCTGGAGGGCGCGCTCGATCTCGCGCTCGACCTGGGCTTGGGGCCGGATCCCACGCATGCATCGGTATGGACGGCTATTCGGCAGATGCATGCCGACTGTCGCGCTGCCGGCATTCCGTTTTGCCCCAACCCGCGCAACGACGAGCAGCGCGACTACTGGCTGAGCCAGGGCGACATCCACTGGCTGCTTGCCGGCGAGGACCGTGGCCTGCTGCAAGCAGCCTTGCGATCACGTCGCCGCGCGCTTCGCATGGACTAGCACCCGCCATCAGCCGCTGCGTTTCCCGAATTTCCCCATCAAGGACGACTCCTCATGAAAGCCCGATGCCTGTGCCTGCCTGCGATCGCGATCGGTGGCGCGTTGATCGCCGTCAACGCCTATGCAACCGACGACACCAGCAAGCCCGGCCAGCACCCGCAGGCACGTAAACTCGATGCCGTCATGGTCACCGGCACGGTGCTGGGCGACTCCAGCGAGATCGCCGCGGGGCATTACGCCGGCAGCCGCCAGGTGATCGGCCACGACCAGTTGGCCTATGGCGCCAATCGCTCGCTCGACGATGCCCTGCAATACGTGCCGGGGGTGAAGATTCTCGACGAGACCGGGTCGGGCGTCCTGCCACAGATCATGTTGCGCGGTTTGTACGAAAGCCGCAGCGGCCGCGTGCAGGTGTTGTTCGACGGCATCCCGCTGTCGCTGGCACCGTACGGCCAGACCAGCCTGTCGCTGTTCCCCGTGACCATGAACCAGATCGACCGGATCGACATCGTGCGCGGTGGCGCTGCGGTGCAGTACGGTCCGAACAACGTCGGCGGCGTGATCAACCTGGTCAGCAAGCGGATTCCGGAAAACTGGACCACCACGATCGGCGAGAAGATCACCGCCGGTGGCGCCGGCCACTACCTGCGCGACACCTCGCTGAGCACCGGCGGCTACCTTTCGCCCACGTTCGGCATGCAACTGGATGCCGACTGGATCAAGGGCCAGCACTGGCGGGACCACAGCGCTACCGACGTGAAAAACGTCCGATTGCGCACCGAGTGGTGGCTGGCCAGCGACAAACTGTTGAAGGCCGAGCTGCAACGCTATGTCGCTTCCGTGGAGTTGGCCGGCGCGCTGTCCACCGCCGACTATCGGGACAAGCCCAGGCAATCGAGCCGGCCGATGGACGTGTTCGGCGGTCGCAGCACGCGCAGCGCGCTGACTTATCAGCAGGACATCGGCGACTGGGGACCGTTCGACCAGTCGCAATTCAGCTGGAGCAATTTCGGCTCCGAGAGCGAGCGCAACTTCGTCGTCGGCGCACGCCGCCTGTCCAGTGAATTCTGGCGTCCGGAGCTACCGCCGCAGCTGCGCCAGAGCGCGCCGCGAAGCTTCAGCGTATACGGCACGGAGCCACGCCTGAACCTGCGCATCGATGGCGATGCAGTCAGCCAGCACATCACCGTGGGCGCTCGCGCCGTGCGCGAAAATATCAGCTACCTGGTTGGCCGCACCGACCTCGACGACAGCGTCTATTCGCTGGTGCGCGACTGGGTCTTCTCGGACCGCGCCTGGGCCGGTTATGCCAGCGATGCGTTCGGCGTGTTCGACGATCGACTGGTGATCACTCCCGGCCTGCGCTACGAACACCTGGACTCCACGTATCGCGATCGCGCCAGCGGGCTGGTGACGCGGAACAACATCCGCAACTGGTTGCCCGGGCTGACCATCGGCTACACGGTCGACCCTGCCTGGTATGTGTACGCCGACGCGCAACGTTCGTTGCGCGCACCGCAGGTCACCGCGATCGTGCTTGGCGACAATCTCGATTCGGAACTGGCCTGGAACTACGAAGCCGGCCTGCGCTATACGCCGGGGCAAAACCTGGGATGGAAGTTCGATCTCTACCGGATCGACTTCGACAACCAGATCCTCTTCGACAACAGCAGCACCCGTTGGCGCAACATCGGCAAGACGCGCCACCAGGGCGCCGAGCTATCGCTGGACTGGCAACCTTCGGCGCTGCCGGGTGTGAAACTCAGCGCCGGTTACGCCTACCTGGACGCCAGACAGCGCTCCAGCCTTTTCGGAAGCAGCAACGCGGTGATCGCCGCCAGGGGCAACGAGGTTCCCTATACCTCGCGCAACCAGTTCAGCCTCGGCGCGATGTACTTCGCCGGCCACGGCATCTGGGCGCTGTCGGGTTACTACTACAGCGGCGCCTACACCGACGCCGCCAACACCCGCCAGGAAGATGCCAACGCCGCGATCGGCCGGACACCGTCCTACGCGGTGTGGAACGCGCAATGGACGCAGACCCTGCTGGCGCACGGCAGCCATGTGCTCAAGAGCACGCTGGCGATCAACAACCTGTTTGATCGGCAGTACTGGTATCGCGGCATCGACACCAGCCCCTGGGGACGCCAGCCGGCCCCGGGCCGCACCGCCAGCGCAGGACTCGAGCTGACCTTCTGATCGCGTCATTACCCGGAGTACGTCATGGAAGCATTTCCCCTGGTCATCCTCGCCCACGTCTGCCACCCCGCCGTGACCGACGGGTTTCTGCCAGCAGCCGAGCGACTCGGCCTGCCGGTGATCCTGTTGACCGATCACCGACTCGAACACCTGGCGTACTTCAGCGCGCGAACGGCGGCGATGCCGATGCAGGTGATCGAATGCGATGTGTTCAATCCGCTGGCGGTGATCGACCTGTTGCGCGGCGCCGGCATTTCTCCCGCTGCCGTGTTTTCCAACAGCGATCACCTGCAGACCGCCGCAGCCGTGGTCGCGGCCGCTTTCACCCTGCCCGGCAAGGACTGGCGCACCTGTTATGCAGCCAAGAACAAGGCCGCCATGCGCGAGCGCCTGCGCGAACGCGGCCTGCCCTGTCCCTGGTTCCACAACCTGATGCCCGGCCAGGTGTTTCCCTCCGATGCACCATGGCCGCTGGTGGCAAAGCCACGCGAAGGCGTCGCCAGCCAGGACGTGCGGTTGTGTGAAGACGCCCAGGCCTTGCAGCGCTACGCCGACGCGTTCTGGCAACGCCATCCGGGCCGTGCACTGTTGCTGGAGCAGCGGCTCGAGGGCCCCCTTTTCACGGTGGAAAGTCTCTCCGACGGCAGGCAGACCCAGCTCGTCGGCGGCTTCGACGTGCGTCTGTCCGAGCCACCGCATTTCGTCGAACTGGAGGCCCGCTGGAACGCGGTAGCCGGCCGCGACCTGCGCGAACAGGCGTTGGCGCAGGTGCTTGCCTTCGGTGTCGATTTCGGGGTCTGCCACAGCGAATTCGTGCTTACCGGAAAGGGACCGGTGCTGGTCGAGATCAACTACCGCAGCATCGGCGACGGACGCGAATTCCTGCTCGATCGGATGTTCGAGCGCAGCTGGTTCGAGACCATCCTCGAACTGCATCTGGGCAAGCCGCTGTCACCGCTCCAGCCGACGTGGCGCGAAGCGCTGGTGCGTTACTACGTGGCCGACCGCGGCGGCCGGCTGCGCCGTGCCATCGGAGCGACGCGCACGGCGATGGCATCCGCGCAGATCGACTACGCACCCTTGCGCGCGGAAGGCGACAACATCGAACTGAGCCACTCGAACAAGGACTACCTCGGACGGCTGAGTGTGATCGCCGAGGACAGCGGGGAGCTGGACCGCGCGCTGACTGCGATCGAACCGTCGCTGCAATGGGAGATCGAACCGGGGCGCGAAAGCCTGGCCGGAGAAGCAGCATGAGTCCGCATGCCGAACAGGATGCCGCCTATATCGCCGGGCGCATCATCGACTGCTGCCTGCGCGAGAACGTGCGCGGCCTGTTCAGCCAGGGCGCGATGGCGGTGCCGCCTGCCCGTGTCGCCGCGGCCTGGCCGAATGCACTGCCGAGACATTGGTGGCGCATCGACCATCTGCCTGACGGCCGGTTGTGGTTGCCGGTGCGCGAAGACGACTTCATGCAGACGATCCGCGCGCTCGGCGATGGCTGGCTGCTGGAAACCGAAGGCAGCGTCACGTACGAAACCGGCAGCGCCTGCTGGATGGAACACCTGGCCCGCGGCATGGACCCGGAGACACAGGCGCTGCATCGCCGTTACGCCGAAGAGGCCGCCTGCGCCATCGCCCACCGGCGTGAAGCCAGGCGGGCCAATGCCGAGCAACGCGAACAGCTCGCTCTGGCGCTGACGCATGCCGATTGGCCCGAACGTGCCTTGTTGTGCGAGCGCATCGGCAGCTACCGGGACCATCCCTTCTATCCGACCGCGCGCGCCAAGTCCGGCTTCAGCGAAGTCGATCTGCGCGCTTACGCGCCGGAGTTCGCCCCGCAATTCGCATTGCACTGGCTGGCCGTACCGCGCGACCAGGTGACGTTGACGACGCCAACGCCGGCATTCTGGCCCCGCGCCGCCCAACTCGGCCTGCCGGCCGCACTCGACCGGAGTCACCGCATGCTGCCGGTGCATCCGCTGACCTGGTCCTCGCTGAACGCGGACGATCTGCCGGCCGGCAGCCAAAAGGCGCCGCTTGCGTGGCTGCCGGTGCGTCCCACCTTGTCGGTGCGCACGGTGATGCCGCTGGCCCATCCCCATCTGCACATCAAGCTGCCTTTGCGCATGAGCACCCTGGGATCGCTCAACCTGCGCCTGATCAAACCCTCCACGCTGTACGACGGCCATTGGTTTGAACAGGTGCTGGTGGCTGTCGCGGCGATCGATCCGGCCCTGCGCGAGCGCTACCTGCATGTGGACGAAGCCCATGGCGGCCATGTCGGCGAAGCACGGCACCTGGCCTATCTGGTCCGCCGTTATCCGATCCTGCCCGAATCCACCCTGGTGCCGGTCGCGGCGCTGTGCGGCGAGATGCCGGATGGACGTCCGTTGGCGATGCATCTGGCGGCGCGATTTCACGCCGGCGATCCACTCGCCTGGTGGGGCGAGTACACCCGCCTGCTGTGCGAGGTTCATCTGCGGCTGTGGCTGCGCTGGGGCATCGCGCTGGAAGCGAACCAGCAAAATGCCGTGCTGGTGTATCAACCCGGTACGCCGCTGCGCCTGTTGATGAAGGACAACGATTCTGCACGCGTGCTGCCATCGCGCCTGTACGCACAACTGCCGGGGGCGGAGCGGTTCGGCCCGTTGAACGATGCCCGCATCGTGGTCGACAGCGACGATGCGCTCGCGCGCATGTTCTGCACGATCACCCTGCAACTGGGCCTGCTGGCCGTACTGGAAGGCGTG
Source organism: Rhodanobacter sp. Col0626 (assembly GCF_049994385.1). Lineage (GTDB taxonomy): Bacteria > Pseudomonadota > Gammaproteobacteria > Xanthomonadales > Rhodanobacteraceae > Rhodanobacter. The sequence continues at coordinate 367,021 of NZ_CP188260.1, read as the reverse complement.
GCCGAATACGAACCCGGACTGCGCGCCCCGATGTACGCCGCGCTGCGCGACATCCTGCGCGCCTGCCTGCGCCAACTGGCCGGCGAGGGCATCGACATCGCGCCCGCCGAGCGCTTGCTGGCATCGCCCCGGCTGCCGGTGAAATACCTGCTGAGCGCGGGCAGCCTGCTCAGCAAGGCGGCCACCGGCGCCGCCGACATCAACAAGTTCTATGGCGACAGCGCGCCGAACTTCATGCTCGCCGACATCGACGCGCCGACGGCGCGGATCGCCGGCTGATGCGCATCGTCGCTCCGGTACTGGCGGCGCACTATCTGGCCGCGTTCACGGCGCTGGGCATGCCTTTGTTCATGCCACGGGTGCTGCAGGGGCTGGCTCCCGGCGCACCGGACTGGCTCAGTGGCGTGCTCTACGTGCTGCCGACCGTCTGCACCGCGCTGACCGCCGGCGCTTGGGGCCGGCTGGCCGACAAGCATGGTCGCAAGCTCTCGCTGTTGCGCGCGCAACTGGGCCTGGCCGTGGGCTTCCTGTTGGCCGGCGTTGCGCCCTCTCTGCCCTGGTTCGTGCTGGCGCTGATCATCCAGGGCAGCTGCGGCGGCTCGCTCGCCGCCGCCAATGCCTACCTGTCGACCCAGGCGCACGGCGCCTCGCTGTCACGCGCGCTGGACTGGACCCAATTCTCGGCCCGATTGGCGATCGTGACCGCGCCGGTCGTGCTCGGCCTGGCCACCGCTCGCGGTCAGGCACAGGCGCTTTATGGCTACCTGGCCTTGCTACCGCTGCTGGCCCTCCTGCTCACATGCGCCCTGCCCACGGATCGGGTGGAAGCGACCACGGCACCACGCGCCGAAGCGCACCACCCGGGCGGCCCGTCGACGCCACCGGACATGGGCGCACTGCTGGGCGTGCAGTTCCTGTTCTATTTCGGAATGGTGGTCACCTTTCCCTATTTCATTCCCTACAGCGAGCATCTGGGCGTGATCGGCGACAGCCGGGCCGGTTTGCTCTACAGCCTGCCCCATCTGATCTACCTGCTGGCGTTGCCATGGCTGCGCAGCGTGGGTAGCGAGCCATGGGCACGCCTGTGCACCGGACTGGGGCTGTTCTGTGGTGCCTGCGTTGCGCAGGCGCTGATCACCCGCGCGCCATGGCTGTGGCCGGCGCGGGTGCTGTTCGGCCTGGGCATGCTGCTGGCCTTCAGCGGCATCAATCGAGCCTTGAGTCGTCATGCCGAGCGCCGCGCCGGCCGCCTGTTCGGACGTTTCGATGCGTGCGGCAAGTGGGCCGGTGCAACCGGCGGCGTGATCGCCGGCGTCACGACTCACCGTTACGGCCCGGCGGCACCGTTCGCCGCCGCTGCCTTGAGCAGCGCCTTCGCGCTGGCCGTCGCCTTCGTCGTCTTCCATCCCCGCACAACGAGGCAAGCCCATGTCGCAGCAACCGATCCGTGAACAGTGGTACGAAGCCATGGCGCAGTCGCAGGCCATCGCCAACTGGTTGAATTGCTATCTGAGGGAGTTCGCCTTGCCACGCGGACAAGCGCAGCTGGATTACCGTGGCCATGACGCTCCGGCGGCACTGCTGCGAGGTGATGGCCATCTGTTGCGCATCGGTTTCGGACAGGCCGGTCACCTGTTGTGCGTGCGCATCGCCTACGCCAGCCGACTGGGACGTTGCAGCTTTTGCTCCGCGCCCTACCTGAAAAGTCCGGGACAGCCATGGCGCTGTGCCGACGCGCGCACGACCGTCCATTTCCTGCTGGAACGGCTGGCGCCGGATCACGGCTTCCCCGCGCACCTGCTGGCGCAGAGCGAGAACAGCGTGGCGGTGACAGTCGGTTTGTTGCGGCATGCCGTATCGGCCATGGCAAGCGGCGATACGCTGATCGACGCCGAGCAATCGATGTTATGGGGCCATGCGTTGCACCCCACCCCCAAGAGTCGCGAGGGTGTGCCGCTGGACCAGGTGCTGGCCTGCTCGCCGGAAACCCGTAGCGCGTTTGCGTTGTACTGGTTTCGGGTCGATCCACGCCTGCGACAACATTTCGGACGCGACACCGGCGACACCCTGACGCGCCTGGCGGGCGCGGATGACCTCTACCCCTGCCATCCCTGGGAAGTCGAGCGAGTGCTCGCCCACCCGTTGCTGCAACGTGCACGCGCCGCCGGGCTGATCGAACCACTCGGCATGCACGGCGAGGCCCTGTGGCCGACCTCGTCAGTGCGCACGATGTACCACCCGCGCCTGGACTACTTCCTCAAGCTGTCGATCCACGTGCGACTGACCAACTGCGTGCGCAAGAACGCATGGTACGAACTGGAGAGTGCCGTCGCGCTGACCGAGCTGCTGACGCCGGTATGGCGCGAGCTGGCCTTGCAGGCACCCGGCTTCGAAATTCTTGGCGAACCGGCGGCCAGCACGCTGGACTTCGGCGCGCTCAGTATCGATACCGAGGCGGTGCGCGACCTGGGTGAAAGTTTCGGCATGCTCTACCGCGAAACGATTCCGGCGCTGCAACGCGAGCGCTATCACCCCCAGGTCGCCGGCGCCCTGTTCACCACCGACCCGCACGGGCACCGCGTGGCGTGCCCGGGACTGCGACATGATGGCACCGGCCACGCGCTTGAGCACTGGTTCGCGTCCTACGCTGGCCTGCTGGTGGATGGCGTGCTGTTGGCGTTCTTCAAATATGGCGTCGTGCTCGAACCACACTTGCAGAACACGGTGATCGGCTTCGACCGTGGCCTGCCGACCCGGCTGTGGATACGCGATCTGGAAGGCACCAAGCTGGTCGAGAACGCGTGGCCGCAAGCACGCCTGGCGACGCTTTCGGAGCGGGCCCGGGCCTCGGTGCTCTATACGCCGGAACTGGGGTGGCAACGTGTTGCCTATTGCACGCTGGTGAACAACCTGGCCGAAGCGATTTTCCATCTGGCCGACGGCGATGCGCATACGGAAGACCGGCTCTGGACGATCGTGGAGCGGGCCCTGCAAGGTTTCCAGCGCCGCTTCGGCTCACACGCGTTGCTGCAGGAGCTGCTCGACGGTGCCGACTGGCCCTGCAAGAACAACCTGCGCACGCGCCTGCTGCAACGGGCCGATCGCGATTCGGATTACACCGTCCTGCCCAGCCCGTTGTCGCGAGCCGCAAGCGTGCGCAGTGCCGCCTGATCGCATCCCTCGTCCTTCTTCCAGGAAACACCATGCTGGCCCACGCCCATCCACGTATCGACCGTGCCATCGCCGCGCTATGCCGTGACAGCGACGAGCCGGTCTGCGCCTACCTCTATGACCTGCAGGCCTTGCGCAACCACGCTGCGCAGATGCGGCAATGCCTGCCCGAGGGCTGCGAGTTGTTCTATGCGGCCAAGGCCAATGCGGAAGGTCCGCTGCTGCAGACGCTGGCGCCGTGGTTCGACGGCTTCGAGGCGGCCTCCGGCGGCGAACTGCAATGGCTGCATCGGCAGCAACCCGGACGTCCCTTGCTGTTCGGCGGCCCGGGCAAGCTCGATAGCGAGCTGGCACTGGCCGCATCGCTGCCGGAATGCGCCATACACGTGGAAAGCCTCGGCGAACTCGCGCGCCTCTCGCGCATCGCCGGGCGCGCAGGACGGCAGACCCCGGTTTTCCTGCGCATGAACATCGCACTCGAGGGCATCGGCACCACCCGCCTGATGATGGGCAATGCGCCCAGCCCGTTCGGCATGGACGAACAGGACTTGCCGCAGGCCATCGCGCAACTGCGGCAAAGCCCGTCGCTGCGGCTGCAGGGCTTTCACTTCCACCTGATGTCGCACCAGCACGACGTGGAGCTGCAACTGACCCTGGTACGCGCCTATCTGGAACGCGTGCTGTCCTGGCGCAGCACCTACCAGCTCGACATAACCGTGTTGAACGCCGGCGGCGGTTTCGGCGTCAATTACGCCGACCCGGCGGCCTCGTTCGACTGGCCACGCTTCTGCGCGGGTTTGCGCCAGCTGCGCCACGACGACATCCGCCTGCGCTTCGAGCCGGGACGTTACGTCAGTGCGAGCTGCGGTTACTACGTCATGGAAGTGCTGGATATCAAGCGCAGCCATGGCGCTTATTTCGCGATCGCCCGCGGCGGCACTCATCATTTCCGTACGCCCGCGGCGCAGGGTCACGATCACCCGTTCTTCGTGCGGCGCGGACAGAAGCGCCCGCTCATCGAGGGCCAACGCGTGACCCTGGTCGGCCAGTTGTGCACGCCCAAGGACGTACTGGCGCGGGCGCAGCCCATCGCCGCGCTAGCACCCGGCGACCACCTGGTATTTCCGCTGGCAGGCGCCTACGCCTGGAACATTTCGCACCAGCAGTTCCTCATGCATCCGCCACCGCGCATGATCTTTCTGCCGGAAGTGGATGAGGTGCAGGATTTCCCGGCACGCTGGTCGGAGCACGCCGAGGGTGCCATGCCGTGAATGCGGCAATGTGATCGACGACGGGATCTGCAGCCGGGAATGCGTCACCCATGCGGACGGAACGAAAGGGATCGAACCCGAATGACACTTGCTTGAGGCCCCGTTCGTTCTGAGCGTAGGCCGAAGGTCGAAGTCGAAGGACATACCCGCGACGAGGGCGCCCTCACACGGCGGCGCTTCGACTGCGCCCGCTGCGCGGGCTGCGCTCAGCGAGAACGGGGCAGAACACGAGTCGGGCGGCCTTGAGCAAGCGCCATTCGGATCGGCCCCCGCATGTCGCGCTCACCACGGCAGCGCGCCAAGATCGACGTTGCCGCCGGTCAGCACCACACCGACACGCCTGCCGGCAAAACGCTGCGGCTGCTTGAGGATCGCCGCCAGCACGGTGGCGCTGGACACCTCCACCACCTGCTTCAACTCCGACCACAGCAGTTGCATCGCGGCGATGGTCTCCGCATCGCTGACGGTGATCACCTCGACATGCTGCTCGCGCAACGCATCGAGATTGCGTTCACCGACCAGCGCACGCAGGCCGTCGCAAATCGTGTCCGGCACCACCGTGGTGACCCGCGCGCCCTGCGCCAGCGACTGCGCCGCATCATCCGCACCAAGCGGCTCGGCGCCGAACAACGTCAGTGCCGGGTCGATACCGTGCGCGGCGATCGCCACGCCGCTGGCGAGGCCACCGCCACCGACCGGTGTGATCAACGCATCCAGGCCAGTTACCTGTTGCAGCAGTTCCAGTGCGATCGTGCCCTGGCCGGCCATCACCCGATAGTCGGCATACGGATGCACCAGCTCGGCGCCGGTGGCACGCTGCACTTCGGCGCACATCGCCTCGCGCGCGGCCTGGGTCGGCGCGCAGCGATGCAGGATCGCGCCTGCGCGCTCGATCGCGTCGAGCTTGGCGCGCACCGCCCCTTCGGGCACCACCACATGCGCGGCGATGCCGCGGGTGGCGGCGGCCAGTGCCAATGCATTGCCGTGGTTGCCGGAAGAATGGGTGACCACGCCGTGCTCGGCCTGCGCGTCGCTGAGCGACCACACCGCGTTGCAGGCGCCGCGAAACTTGAACGCGCCACCGCGCTGCAGGTTCTCGCATTTGAAATGCAGCTCGGCGCCGGCCAGCGCATCCAGCGCCGCACTGCGCAACACTGGCGTGATGCTGGCGTACGGTGCGATGCGCGCGGCGGCATCGCGGATCTGTTCGAAACCGGGCAACGCGTTCATCATGATTTGATCTCCACGCCACAACGGAAAATTCGCTCGGCACCCGGTTCCAGCCGGATCGCGTCGACGCAATCGGCGCGGTTGAATGCATCGGCCATGCATTCCATCGGCTCCAGCGCGATCGCCCGACGGACGTCGCGGCTTACGGTGTCGGCGGTGAACGCATGCATCACGCCGTGCTCCTGCCAGACCGCAATGCCTCGGCCGCTGACCGGGTCACGCAGGTGGGTGCGAATGCGGCCATCGGCATCCGCTTGCAGATCGGTATAACCCTGATCGATGATGCTGTCGCCGATCCGCCGCTGCTCGCGAAAATCCAGTGCGGGCGCGTCGTCCAGCGCCACATAGGCCGCTGCACCGGGCAACGCGATCAGCGCGGCGTCGGTGCGGATCAGCGTCTCTGCGGGAATCTGCAACTGCCAGCCGTCGACGTCGCCATCGGCCAAGCGAAAGTACGGATGCCAGCCGAAGAAGCACGGCGCGGCGCTGTCGCCGACGTTGTGCATCGAGGCTTCAAGGGCAAGACCGCCGGCATCCAGCGTGAACGTCACCACCAGATCGATGGCATGCAGGTAGCCGGGCTGCGGCCGGATAGCCTTGGTGACCAGAGTCACCCGGGCGCCGCGATCATCCGCGGCAAGCACGGTGATGTCGAAATCCACATTACGCACGAAACCGTGCCGGATGCCCCGCTCGGCACCGACCACGCCGGGTTGCAGATCCTGCGGCTGGTCATCGAAGCTGTAGCGCGCGTCGGCGATCCGTCCGGCGAATGGCACCATGATCGCGAAGCGCGAGCCTGGTTGGCTGGCCACTTCGGCGGCATCGCGGTAACCATCGGCCAGATCGCGCAGCGCGCCATCGAACCTTGCCTCGAACCCGATCAGCGCGGCACCGCGTCGCGCGATGCGGATGCATCGATGCTCCAGGGCATCGCTCAACACCACGATTTCCTGGTCACCCAGGCGGCTGTGTTCGGCGGTATATCGCGTCACGTTCACGGCGTTTTTCCTGTGCTCGAAAGACCGCATGTTAACCTGACCGATCCCTTTCCCCGTTGTATCCCCATGCACGCACTTTCCCCACAAACCCCGTCATTGATCCGCCTCAGCGACTACCGGACACCCGCCTGGCGGGTGGAGACTGTCGAGCTGGATTTCGACCTCGGCATCGATGCCAGCGAACTGTCCGCGCGCCTGCTGCTGCGCCGCGATCCCACGCAGGACGCACCGTTGCGGCTGGATGGCGAGAACCTGCAATTGCTGTCGATCAAGCTGGATGGCGAGCAGCTGCCCGCCACCGCCTATCGTTACGCCGGCAACGTGCTGGAAATCGATGGCGCCCGCGATGGCAGCGTGCTGGAAACCCGCGTGCGGCTGCGACCGGCCGCCAACACCGCGCTGGAAGGCCTGTACCTGTCCGGTTCGCGCGAAGCCGGTTTCCTGCTGACCCAGTGCGAGGCCGAGGGCTTCCGCCACATCACCTACTTTCCCGACCGGCCCGACGTGCTGTCCAGCTATACGGTCACCTTGCGCGCCGACCGTGCACGTTTCCCGGTGCTGCTGGCCGGCGGCAATCCGGACGGTGCCGGCGAACTGGAGGGCGGCCGGCACTGGGCGCGCTTCGTCGACCCGCATCCGAAGCCGAGCTACCTGTTCGCCCTGGTCGCCGGACGGCTGGAAGTGATCGGGCGCGACTACGTCACCGCCGACGGCCGCGCGGTGCAGCTGAAGATCTGGGCCGAAGTCGATGCGATCGATCGCTGCCACTACGCGATGGACGCGCTGGAACGCTCGATGCGCTGGGACGAGCAGGCCTACGGTCGCAACTACGACCTGGACGTATTCCACGTGGTCGCCACCCACGACTTCAACATGGGTGCGATGGAGAACAAGGGCCTCAACATCTTCAACGCGAAGTGCCTCCTGGCCGAGCCGGACTCGACCACCGACGATGAGTATCGCCACGTCGAGGCGGTGGTCGCGCACGAATATTTCCACAACTGGAGCGGCAACCGGGTCACTTGCCGCGATTGGTTCCAGCTGTCGCTGAAGGAAGGCCTCACGGTGTTCCGCGAGCAGAGTTTCTCGGCCGACATGAACTCGGCGCCGCTGAAGCGGATCGAGGACGTCGCGCTGTTGCGCCGCGCGCAATTTCCCGAGGATGCCGGCCCGCTGGCACACCCGGTGCGTCCGGCGCAGTACAGCGAGATCAACAACTTCTACACCGCCACGGTGTATGAAAAAGGCGCCGAGCTGGTGCGCATGCTCGCCGGCGCACTGGGCCGCGATGGCTTTCGCCGCGGCATGGACCGGTACTTCGAGCGCAACGATGGCCGTGCCGCCACGCTGGAAGATTTCCTCGCGGCGCTGGGCGAAACGAACCACATCGACCTGATGCCCTACCTGGCCTGGTACGGCCAGGCGGGTACGCCGCGACTGAAGGCGCGCGGCCACTACGACGACGTCCGCCACGAATACACCCTGACACTGTCCCAGCCCGCCTCGGGTGGCAATGGCACGGAAGCCCGGTCGCCGCTGCCGATTCCGGTGAAACTGGCCTTGTTCACGCGCCAGGGCAACATGCTGCCCTTGAGTATGGACGGCCAGACGTCCAAAGAAACGACCGAGATGGTGGTGGTGCTGGACCGGATCGAACAGAGCTTCGTCTTCACCAACGTGATCGCGGCGCCGGTGCCATCACTGCTGCGCGGCTTCTCCGCGCCGGTGATCCTGGAATGCGACTACACCCCGGACGAACTGGCCTTGCTGCTGGCCCACGATGTCGACGGCTTCAATCGCTGGGAGGCCGGCCAGCAACTGGCCGCGCGCGCCTACGAAAACCTGCGCGACGGCACGGCCAACGATGCCTTGCTGGCCTGGTGCGACGCGCTGGCGCTGTTGTTCGACAACGATGCCATCGACGATGCACTGCTGGCCGACCTGCTGACGCCGCCGGGCGAAATCGAACTGGCCGAGCGCGAAACGTCGATCGATCCGCAGCGTATCCATGATTTGCGCCAGGCGTTGCAGCAGCAACTGGCCGAACGATTGGGCGTCGACGCGTTGCGCCAGCGATATGCCGCGCTGGCCACGCACACCAACAGCGAACTCGATGCCGTCAGCCAGGCGCGCCGCCGGCTCAAGCGGCGCGTGCTGGAACTGCTGAGCCTGCTCGATCAGGCGGGCGCCTGCGCGCTCGCTGCCGCGCAGTATCACGCGGCGCCCGGCATGACCGATCGTCTCGCCGCTCTATCCGTGCTGGTGCGTTGCGATGCGCCACAGACCGTAGCGGCATTGCGCGACTATCGCGACCGGCACGCCGGCAATGCGCTGGCGCTGGACAAGTGGTTCGCGGTGCAGGTGCAGGTGCCGGGTGAACCCGCTCTGGCCCGTGTGTCGGAGCTGGAGCAGGATCCGGCGTTCACGCTGAAGAATCCGAACCGCGTGCAGTCATTGCTCGGTGCGTTCGTGCGCGGCAATCCCAGCGGTTTTCATCGCATCGACGGTGCCGGCTACCGGTTGCTGGCCGAACGGCTGGTGACACTGGACGGCCTGAACCCGCAGGTGGCGGCACGACTGGCGACGGCGTTCAATGGCTGGCAGCGACTGGAGCCACGCCGCCGCGATGCGGCGCATGAAGCGATCGCGGGGCTGGCCAGCCGGGAAGGTCTGTCGCGCAATCTGGCCGAAATCATCGACAGCGTGCTGAATCACTGATCGGCAGCGCCGCTGGTGGCGGCGCCCGCCCCGTGACTGTTGAACCACCAGCCGGAGCTCGCAAGATTCGCTCAGACGGCCAGATGATCGAGCGCTTCGAGCAGGCTGTGCATGCGCGATTGCAGCTGCGGTTGCATCGCGCTGTGCTCATCGCCTTCGCGCTCATTCAAGCCATCGATCGCCATCTCGACCTGGCCGAGTTCGATCATCAGGTCGTGACGCGGATAAACCGGCTGGAAATCGAAATTGGTGTCCATGACGTACTCCTCAGTCGTTGGTGAGGAGTGGGAAGCAACCGCCATGCCAATGTGTGATTTTGATCACAGTGAATTCGAGGTTGTCATCACACGACTGACGCAACACGTCATCTGCTGCCGTGGTCGGACACAAAAGTCCCTTTCAGTCACCCCTTGTTCACGCATTTTCGGTGAACATCGGCCCACGTCACCACCAACAGATTCCCGGTTTCTGGCGCTCGGCAATACGGTCATCCTGGATTCCCCCTGTTCCTGAGACCGCCGGGCGCCAGATCTAATAGCACAAGGCCCCGCGGCCACAAGCCGCGGGGCCTTGTCTTTTGGGCCTTTCGAAGCCGCAAAAGGCGACGGCACCCCGAAGGGTGCCGTCATGCTTCCTTTCCTGGTACGCGATCGAACCCCTGTCCGTCCGATCTCGGCGCGCGTTGCCGCGCTGCGTCTGCCCGTGAAAGTGCGAAAGGGTTGAAGCAGTAAACATGCCAACATTCGCCGATCGGATCGCAAGACCTTGATGGCGGTACCATGGCGCCCCGTTTTGTCACTTTTTGCATGCTCAGGGCAGTTCGATGCGCCACCCGATCCATTACGACGTCATCGTCATCGGCGGCGGCCATGCCGGCACCGAGGCCGCGCTGGCCGCTGCGCGCGCCGGTGCGCGCACGCTGCTGCTCAGCCACAGCATCGAGACGATCGGACAGATGAGTTGCAACCCGGCCATCGGCGGCATCGGCAAGGGTCACCTGGTCAAGGAGATCGACGCGCTGGGCGGAGCGATGGCTCACGCTGCCGATCTTGCCGGCATCCAATGGCGCACGCTGAACGCATCGAAGGGCCCGGCCGTGCGCGCCACGCGCTGCCAGGCCGACCGCGCGCTGTATAAATCGGCGATCCGGCGCATGATCGAGACCGCGCCGAACCTGCAACTGTTCCAGCAGGCGGTGGACGACCTGATCATCGAGAACGGCCGCGTCTGCGGCGTGGTCACCCAGATGGGGCTGTCGTTCGGCGCCAGCACGGTCGTGCTCACCGCCGGCACCTTCCTTGCCGGCAAGATCCACATTGGCCAGGCGCAGTACGCCGGTGGCCGTGCCGGCGATCCGCCCGCCAGCGCGCTGGCGCAAAAACTGCGCGAACTGCCGATCGCCGCCGACCGCCTGAAAACCGGTACGCCGCCGCGCATCGACCTGCGCAGCATCGACTTCAGCGAACTGGAGCAACAGCCCGGCGACGATCCGGCGCCGGTGTTCTCCTACCTGGGCACCCGCCAGGAGCATCCGCGCCAGGTCAGCTGCTGGATCACGCATACCTCCGAGCGCACGCACGAGATCATCCGCGGCGCACTGGACCGCTCGCCGCTGTACACCGGCCAGATCGAGGGTGTCGGCCCGCGCTACTGCCCCTCGATCGAGGACAAGGTGGTGCGCTTCGCCGAGAAATCCTCGCACCAGATTTTCATCGAACCGGAAGGACTGGACACGTTCGAGATCTACCCGAACGGCATCTCCACCTCGCTGCCGTACGATGTGCAGCTGGCGCTGGTGCATTCGATCAAGGGTTTCGAAAACGCGCACATCACCCGCCCCGGCTACGCGATCGAGTACGACTATTTCGATCCGCGCGGACTCAATCCGTGGCTGGAAACGAAGGCGATTCCCGGCCTTTACTTTGCCGGCCAGATCAACGGCACCACCGGTTATGAAGAGGCCGCCGCGCAGGGCCTGATCGCCGGACTCAACGCTGCACTGGCGGTACAGGGCAAGGCGCCGTGGTATCCACGCCGCGACGAGGCGTACATCGGCGTGCTGATCGACGACCTCACCAGCAACGGCACGATCGAGCCGTACCGCATGTTCACCTCGCGCGCCGAATACCGGCTGCATCTGCGCGAGGACAACGCCGACCTGCGCCTGACCGAAAAGGGTTTTGAACTGGGTGTGGTGCCGCAACAACGCTTCGATGCGCTGCGCAGCAAGCGCGAAGCGGTCGAGCGCGAGTTGCAGCGTCTCGGCGGCTTGTGGGTAACGCCCGGTAACGCGCTGGGCAAGCACGTCGAAGATCAGCTCGGCATCGCGGTCAGCCGCGAAACCAGCGCCATCGATCTGCTGCGCCGGCCCGAACTGGATTACGCGAAGCTCACCAGCGTTGCTGCGCTGGGACCGGCGGTCGAGCGCGAAGACGTGGCCGCGCAGGTCGAGGTGCAGGTCAAGTACGCCGGTTATCTGGAGCGCCAGCGCGAGGAGATCGAGCGCCAGCGCCGGCATGAACACACCGCGATTCCGGCCACCTTCGACTACGACAAGGTGCGTGGACTGTCGGCCGAGGTCTTGCTCAAGTTGAAGCGCACGCTACCGGCCACGCTCGGCCAGGCCGCGCGCGTCAGTGGCGTGACACCGGCCGCCATCTCGCTGCTGCTGGTGCATCTGAAACGCCGCGACGCTGCCTGATTCCACCTTCGCGACCCGCTCGCGGCCTCGTCCACTCATGGCATCATGCGGACTTTGACCAGCATGGAGTGTGTGCGATGGAAATCTGGATCGGCCGCGACGGCGAACGGCATGGCCCGTACAAGGAAGACGACGTGCGCCAATGGTTGCGCAGCGGCCAGGTCAGCCCCGCGGATCTGGCCTGGTACGAGGGCCTCGCCGATTGGCAGCCGCTGTCCGTGCTTTTTCCGGATGAAGCAACAGTTGCCACGCCTCCGGCCGACCCCGGCCATCCCCATGTGCCACCCAGCGCGCCCCTGCTGCCGCAGATCACCACCGCGGCACTGGAAGATCACGCCGGTTTCTGGAAGCGCGTGGCCGCCTATATCCTCGATGCGATCATCCTGTACATCCCGCAGATGCTGATCGAGAAAATGTTCGGTGTCGATGCGGCCAAGGATGCCCTGCAGCAGGCCGCCACCAATGCCGCTGGCGACACGCACGTGATCATGGCGGCGCAGGCGCAGTTCTACTCCACGATGTGGCCCGCACTGCTGCTCACTTTCGTGATCGGCTGGCTGTATTTCGCGCTGTGCGAAAGCTCGGCATGGCAGGCCACGCCGGGCAAGCTGGCGCTGGGCATCCGGGTCACCGACATGCAGGGCCGGCGGATCAGCCTGCCCCGCGCACTGGGACGTTATCTGGCCAAGCTCCTCAGCGCGCTCATCCTGTTCATCGGGTTCCTGATGGTCGCCTGGACCCGGCGCAAGCAGGGTCTGCATGACTTGATCGCCGATACCCTGGTGCTGAACGGTCGCGCCAGCGAGTTCAAGCCGAACCAGGCATCGACCGACAAGCGCAACTCGTTCAGCGCCTGATCCGCCCTATCCACGACGGCACCGCGGCACGCCGCGGTGCCGTCTTCGTTTGTGCCATGGCATCCCCGGTACGACGAAGCCGCTTGTTATCATCGACGGCTTGATCTTTCTTCATCCGCAAAACGTCGCCGCAGGAAATCACCGCCTTATGCTCAGCATCGAACAACGCATCGCCAACGACATCGCCGCCCGGACCGAACAGGTGCGCGCTGCCGTGGACCTGCTCGACGGCGGCGCCACCGTGCCGTTCATCGCGCGCTACCGCAAGGAAGTCACTGGCGGTCTTGACGATACCCAGCTGCGTTTGCTGGAAGAGCGCCTGCGCTATCTGCGCGAACTGGAAGAACGCCGCGCGGCGATCCTGGCCAGCGTGGAAGAACAGGGCAAGCTTGGCGATGCACTGAAGGCCGACCTGCTCGCCGCCGACACCAAGGCTCGGCTGGAGGATCTGTACCTGCCGTTCAAGCCGAAGCGCCGCACCAAGGCCCAGATCGCCCGCGAAGCCGGCCTGGAACCGCTGGCGCTGGCGCTGCGCGAAGATCCCGCACTGACCCCGGAAGCGTTCGCCGAAGCGTTCGTCGATGCGGAGAAAGGCGTGGCCGACGTGCGCGCCGCCCTGGACGGCGCGCGCGCAATCCTGATGGAGTCGATCGCCGAGGACGCCCACCTGGTCGGCGAGCTGCGCGACTGGCTGTGGGCGCAAGGGCAGATCCGCGCGAAGGTGGTCGAGGGCAAGGAGAACGAGGGCGCGAAATTCCGCGATTACTTCGACCATGTCGAACCGATCGGCAAGATTCCTTCGCACCGCCTGCTGGCGTTGATGCGCGCGCGCAACGAGGGCGTGATCGAACTCGAAATGGCGCCTGCCGCCGACAGCGAACAGGGCCACGCCGAAGGCGAGGGCCGCGTCGCGGCGCATGCGAATATCCAGAATCGCGGCCGAGCCGCGGATGCGTGGCTGCGCGAGACGGTACGCCTGACTTGGCGCGTGAAGCTGCACCTGCATCTCACGCTCGACCTGTTCGGCCGCGTGCGCGAAGGCGCCGAGGACGAGGCGATTCGTGTGTTCGGCGACAACCTGAAGGACCTGATGCTGGCCGCGCCGGCTGGCGCCAAGACGGTCATGGGCCTGGACCCGGGCATCCGCACCGGCTGCAAGGTCGCGGTGGTCGACGCTACCGGCAAGCTGCTGGCCACCGACACGATCTACCCGCTGGAACCCAGGAAACAGTGGAATGAATCGCTGGTGTCGCTGGCGAAGCTGTGCAAGCAGCATGACGTGGACCTGATCGCGATCGGCAACGGCACCGGCTCGCGCGAGACGGACAAGCTGGCCGGCGAGCTGATCAAGAAACTCGGCGAGGCGAAGCTGTCCAAGATCGTGGTGAGCGAGGCCGGTGCCTCGGTCTATTCGGCTTCCGAAACCGCGGCGAAGGAGTTCCCGAGCCTGGACGTGACCCTGCGCGGCGCCGTCTCGATCGCGCGCCGCCTGCAGGATCCACTCGCCGAACTGGTGAAGATCGAACCGAAGGCAATCGGCGTGGGCCAGTACCAGCACGACGTCAACCAGATCAAGCTGGCCCGCGCGCTCGATGCGCGGGTGGAGGACTGCGTCAATGCGGTCGGCGTCGACGTCAACACCGCTTCGGCCGCATTGCTCGCGCGCGTGGCCGGGCTCAGTGCCGGCGTTGCCGAGAACGTGGTGAAGCATCGCGACACGAACGGTCCGTTTGCCAACCGCAAGGCGCTGCTGAAGGTACCGCGGCTGGGCGACAAGGCATTCGAGCAGTGCGCCGGCTTCCTGCGCGTATCCAACGGCGACAACCCGCTGGACGCCAGCTCGGTCCACCCGGAAGCCTATCCGGTGGTCGAGCGGATCATCGCGCAATGCGGCCGCGAGGTGCGCAGCATCATCGGCGACGCGAGCTTCCTGCGCAGCCTGAAGGCCGAACAGTTCACCGACGGCACCTTCGGCGTGCCGACCGTGCGCGACATCCTGAAGGAACTGGAAAAACCCGGCCGCGACCCGCGGCCGGAGTTCGTGGCACCGAGCTTCGCCGAAGGCGTCGAGGACGTGAAGGATCTCAAGCCCGGCATGATTCTCGAAGGCCGCGTCACCAACGTGGCCGCGTTCGGTGCGTTCGTCGACATCGGCGTGCACCAGGATGGGCTGGTCCACGTCTCGGCGCTGTCGCACACCTTCGTCAAGGATCCGCGCGACGCAGTGAAGGCCGGCGACATCGTCAAGGTCAAGGTGATGGAAATCGACCTGCCGCGCCAGCGCATCGGACTCAGCATGCGCCTGGATGACGAACCGGGCCAGGCACGTGGCCGTCCGGGGGCGGGCGGCGACAACCGCGGTCCGCGCGATGCCCGGCCGGCGCCGCGCACGAGCCCTCCGAAGCCGACCGCAGCGCCCGCCAGCGGCGCCTTCGCCGACGCCTTTGCAAAGGCCCGCAAGAACTGACGCCATGGTGCCGGCGGGTGCTTTTCCGTTATCGTGACGACCTTGTTACGCAGCCCCTTCGCGGGCTGCCTCGTCAGGGAGTCGCCCATGCTTCGCACACGTCATCTGGTCACGGCGATCGCCGCCGCCATGCTTCTGGCTTCCACCGCGCAGGCGGCTGACCGGTCGCCGTTCGACAATATCGTGGTGTTCGGCGACAGCCTCAGCGACAACGGCAATCTCTCGTCGCTGACTCCGGATGGCCCACGCATGCGCTTCACCACCAACCCGGGGCTGGTCGCCTCGGAGGTGGTCGCCAACCACTACGGTTTCACGCTGGAACCCTCCACCAGCGGTGGCACCGACTACGCATGGGGTGGCGCGCAGTCAGCCAAGGATCTGGGCCCGATCGTTTCGGCAAGCACCCAGGTCAACAACTATCTCGCCGGCAACGGCGGCAGGGCCGACAGCCATGCGCTCTACACCATGTGGATCGGCGCCAACGACATTCTGAACATCGACGTCAGCCAGAACCTGCAGACGCAGATGGTGAACGCCGCCAACGCCGAAGTGGGTGCGCTGAAAGCGCTGCAGCAGGGTGGCGCCCGTTACATCGTGGTGTACAACCTGCCTGACGTGTCCAACACGCCATCGGTTCACGGCACTCCGCTGGCCACCATCGCCGGCCAGCTGGGTTCGCTCTACAACAGCACGCTCGACCAGGGCATCGCCAACCTGGGCGTGGGCATCATCCCGGTGAACACGTACGCGCTGCTGAACCAGGTCATTGCCGATCCCGGTCGCTACGGCTTCAGCAATGTCACCGACCGTGCCTGCACCACGTCCAGCTCGATCGACTGCACGACCGGTACGCTGGCCGCACCGGATGCGGCATCGAGCTATCTGTTCGCCGACGGCGTGCATCCGACCACCGCCGCGCACGCCATGCTCGCGCAGGTCGTCCTGTCCGAGATCGCCGCACCCCAGCAGATCTCGCTGCTCGGCGAAGCGCCGCTGTCGGCCACCACGGCCTACGACCGCACCCTGAACAACCAGATGGTGAAGGACAGCCTCGGCAGCGGCACCCGGGCCTTCGTCAACATCGATTACGCCCAGCAGCGTTTCGATCGCACTGCGAGCTCGCCATCGGTCAACAGCGACGACGCCAACCTCACGCTGGGTTTCGACATGCAGGCGAACGACCATGTGTCGGCCGGCGTCGCACTCGGTGTCGCGCGCAATACCGCACACATGTACGGCGGTGGCGGCTATCACTTTACCGACTACTCCGCGCTCGGTTATGTGACCTACCACGCCGGCGGCGGTTACATCGGAGGCTACGGCAGCTACGGCCAGCTCGACTTCAACAACATCGAACGCATGTTCCAGGTAGGCGCCTCCCGCACCAGCGAAGCCGGCAACACCGACGGCTCGCATCGGGGCATCGGCGTGCATGGCGGCTGGTGGTTCGACCTGGACACCAATATCAAGACCGGCCCGTTCGCGCGCGTGGACTGGCAGGACATCAAGGTCGACGGTTATCGGGAAAACGGCAGCGATGCCACCGCGATGTGGTTCGGCAAGCAACACCGCCAGGCCCTGGTCGGTACGCTCGGCTGGCGCCTGCAGGGACAGTGGCAGGTCGCCAACCTGGTCATGGCGCCATACGCCGAGCTGGCCTGGAACCGGGACAACAAGGCCGACAACGAGCGCCTGGTCACCGCCGGCCTGAACAGCCAGAGCGGCTCGTTCGCGATCGCGGGCTTCATGCCGGACAAGGCCTGGGGCTCGCTCGACGTGGGCCTGTCCGCCCAGCTCACACCGACCGTGACCAGCTGGATCGGCTACAACAATCGCTTCAGCGACACCAGCCAGAAGTACAACAACTTCAACATGGGCTTCAGGATCATGTTCTGAGCCCCAACGATCGACCACAAAAAAGCCGCCGGGTGCACCGGCGGCTTTTTTTGTGTCCGGACGTCTGGACGGCTTACTTGTTCTTGCCGCCGGTTGCCACGCCCAGGATATCCATGGCCTGCTTCTTCAGCTTGTCCGCCGCGTCGGCGTCGAGCGGCTGCACGTCGCTGCCGACCTGGTGCTGCTTCAGCACCAATGCACCGTCGGCGCTCCAGCCGGCGCGATCGGTCGCACTCGGCTTGGCGTCACGGCTGGACTTGGTATCCTGCACGATCGCCCACGGCTTGCCGTCCTTGTAGGCGTAATCGGTGCTGGTGAAGCCCTTGTCGCCACGATCAACCAGCTCACGGATGAACTCGATCTGGCCCGCCTGGCGGAACAGCTGCCAGCCGCGCGACACATTCGATTCCAGCTTGGTGCCATGGCTGACCTTCATGCCGCCGAGCTGGGCTTTTTCGGCGTTGAAATCCGCCAGCACCTTCTCGCCCGGGGTCTGCTCGGCCACCAGCTCGATCGCCACGCCGTCGTTCTTGCCGCCCTTGGCAAGCACCGGTGCCTGCATCGGCATCGTGTAGTGTCGGTCGCCGTCGGTCAGGAGCGCCTGCACCACGTACAAGTCGCCGACTTTCACTTCGGCCGGGTTGAAGGTCAGGCTGAACGGCTGCGGGAACGAGCCGGCCGGCGCGGTCTTGCTGGCCAGCGGTGCGCTGCCCACGGCGGTGGACGACACATCGACCAGGTTCAGCACCAGCGTGGCGGTCGCCGACGGCTGCACCGGGCCACGCAACGAAATCGTGCCGCTCACTTCGTTGGGAGCCTTGCCGGGTGCGCCGGCGGTATCCGCGGACGCGGGTGCAACGGAGCCCGCCTGCTGGGACGGATTGGGAGCGTTGCAACCAACCAGAGCCAGCGCTGCAACTGACATCAGCGACAAAACCGTCTTGCGCATGGGAAAACCTCTTCTACGTTAAAACAAGCACGAGGCCGATCAGACGCCTTGGCGCCACACGACTCTACGCGGGGGAAGTTCCAAGCATAGCCCAAAAATGTTGGCCCGGAAAAGTCAAGCCATCGACGACTCACCATGCGCCGACGTACGTGAATTCCCTCACACGATCGGACATCCCGGCGCGCCAGCGCCCGGCAAGGTCACCGGCGCTGCAATGCCAGGTGGGCGATGTCACGACGGCAGAACGCACCGTCGTACCGGATCTTGCCGATCGCGGCGTAGGCCTGCTCGCGCGCCGCGGCGAGGTCGTCGCCCAGCGCACACACGGTCAGCACACGGCCACCGGCGGTGACGGCATGCGCACCGTCGATGCGCGTACCGGCATGGAACACCTTCACATCGGCGGCCACCGGAGCGTCCAGGCCGTCGATCACGTCGCCACTGCGAACCCGGCCCGGATAGCCGCCAGCGGCCATCACCACGCCGATCGCCGGTCGGGCATCCCAACGGGCCCTGGTCTGTTCCAGACGGCCATCCAGCGCGGCGTTGATCAGCTCGACCAGGTCGGACTTCAGTCGCAGCATGATCGGCTGGGTTTCCGGATCGCCGAAGCGCACGTTGAACTCGATCACCTTCGGCTGGCCCGCCTTGTCGATCATCAGCCCGGCGTAGAGGAACCCGATGAACGGCGCGCCCTCGGCCGCCATGCCGCGCAGGGTCGGCTCGATCACTTCCTTGAGGATGCGCTGCTCGACCTCGGGGGTGACCACCGGCGCCGGCGAGTACGCGCCCATGCCGCCGGTGTTCGGGCCGAGGTCGCCCTCGTCACGGCGCTTGTGATCCTGGCTGGAGGCCATCGGCAGCGCGTGGCTGCCGTCGCTCATCACGATGTAGCTGGCTTCCTCGCCGTCGAGGAACTCCTCGATCACCACCCGTGCCGAGGCATCGCCGAAACTGTGCGCGCCAAGCATGTCGTGCAGCGCCAGTTCGGCATCGGCGAGGGTCAGCGCCACCACCACGCCCTTGCCGGCGGCGAGCCCATCGGCCTTGATCACGATCGGCGCGCCATGCTGGCGTACGTAGGCCAGCGCCGGGTTCAATTCGGTGAAAACCGCGTAGTGCGCGGTGGGGATGTTGTGTCGCTGCAGGAAATCCTTGGCGAACGCCTTGGAGCCCTCCAACTGCGCAGCGACAGCGCGCGGCCCGAAGATGCGCAGGCCGGCGGCACGAAAACGGTCGACCACGCCGGCCACCAGTGGCACCTCGGGGCCGACCACGGTCAGCCCGACCTTCTCGCGCTTCGCCAGCAACAGCAGGCCGTCGATGTCGTTCATCGCCACGTCGGCATTGCGCACGTCCGGTTCGCGCGCGGTGCCGGCATTGCCCGGCGCCACGATCACTTCGTCGACCTGCGGCGATTGACCTAGCTTCCACGCCAGCGCGTGTTCGCGCCCGCCGCTGCCGATGACCAGAACCTTCATGCCCGCACTCCGAAAATCATCATGCGCCACGTGGCGCAGGCGCGCATTGTAGCTGGAGTGCTCGTGAAACCCCGCTGGCGATCAGTCGTGGGCGTGCAGCAGTTCCAGCAACGCCGCGCGCGGCAGCTTGCCGGTTTCATTGCGCGGCAGGGCGCGCACCAGTTTCAGCGGGCGCGGCAGGAACAGCGGATCGATCGCGCGGCGCAGCGCATCGAGGATGGTGTGCTCGTCCAGTCCCGGCGCCACTGCCAGCGCGGCGATCCGGTGCACGCCCAGCGCATCGCCGTCGCCAAGCTGGAACACCACGCCGTCCTGCACGCCGGGAATGGCCAGCAGGCGGCGACTGAGGTCACCCAGCGAGGCACGCTTGCCGGCGATCTCCAGCATGTCGGCATGTCGACCGCGCAGGCGGAAACGGCGGCCGCCGTGGGAGAGGCTGACGATGTCGGCCAGGGTCACCGGCGTGTCCAGTTGGGGTGCGCCGATCGCGGTGCCGTCCGGCTGCGGATGCAGATCGACCCCGTCATACAGCGCCCAGTCCTCGTCCGCGGTGGGCCGGCGGCTGGCGAACACGCAGGTTTCGGTGGAACCGAACACCTCCAGCAGCGGCGCATCAAAACGCTGTTCGGCGGCCCGCGCCAGCTCGACCGGCAGTGGCGCGGTAGCCGACAACATTGCGGCAATGGGCGGCAGTGCGATGCCCGAATCGACCAGGGCACGCAAATGCACCGGCGTGGTCACCAACACCCGCGGCACCGGCAACTCGGCCAGCGCGGCGGCGACGTCGGCGGGAAAGAACGGCCGGCCGGTGTGCACGCCAACCTCGCCCAGCAGTGGCAGCAGCACCGACATCTCGATGCCGTACATGTGCTGCGGCGGCACCGTGGCGACAACCTCGAAACGCGATCCCACGGCTCCGTGCAGCATCGCCAGGTTGCCGGCGTTGCTGGCGTGGAAGTTGCCCCAGGTCTTCACGTTGGCGCTGGGCGTGCCGGTGGAACCGGAGGTGTAGCCGATCGCCACCACCTGCTCGGCCGGGATCAACGGCCACGCGAGGTCGGCGGGTGTCGGCGGGATATCGTCCAGCACCGGCAGCTGACGGTAGCCGGGCGGGGCCGGATCGAGCGCCTGCTCGCCCACGGCGTAACAACCAGGGTGTGCCGCCATCACTTCGTCGACCGCCTGCGGTGCCCGCGAAGATGGCAACAAATTGGTCTGGCCACGCAGCACGATGGCGCAGAACGCCACCAGGAATGCGTAGCGGTCCTCACACAGGTTCACCGCCGCTGCCGCGGCAGGCAGACCGGCCGCCACCACCTGCACCTGGGCGAGAAAACGCGCCGCGCTCACGGCCTCGCCATGGCGCCAGGCCACCACTCGCGTGGGGTCGGCCCCGCCAAGCAACGGCAGTCGTTGCGGCGCCTCGCGCTGATAGGTGTCGTAAACAATGGCCAAGCGGAATCTCCCTGATTTCAGTTCGTCATGCCGCGGAACCAGCATCGCGCCGATCGATGAACGGTAGCGTGAACAGCGGCAACGGCCGTTCCGTGGCGGTGCAGGACATCGTTGGGCGACCCCTCGCCCACGCGCTCCCCGGGCGCTCAGGCACGGATGATAGCTCCCGACAATGCGTCGCGGATCATCGTGGGGCGGGTCTGGTCGCCCAGCGGTGCGTCCAGCAGACCATCCAGCGCCGCGTGCCCAAAATAGTCCGCCACCGTACGCGCCGTACGCGCCGGCGGCTG
This sequence comes from Rhodanobacter sp. Col0626, assembly GCF_049994385.1. Taxonomy (GTDB): domain Bacteria; phylum Pseudomonadota; class Gammaproteobacteria; order Xanthomonadales; family Rhodanobacteraceae; genus Rhodanobacter. The sequence goes on along the minus strand of NZ_CP188260.1, from coordinate 345,534 downwards.
GCCATGCGGGTTGGCACTGGTCGACACCAGCGCGCCGCCGAAAGCGCGGCACAGCGCAGCCGCCGGTTCGTGTGCGGTGATCCGCAGTGCGATGCCGGCATGCGCGCCCGCCACCCACGACGGAACCTCGGCGGAGCGCGGGAAGATCCAGGTGTGCGGACCGGGCCAGCTCGCCTGCACCTGCCGGAACACCTCATCCGGTACGGCAGCCCGTTCGATGTAACGCTCGACCTGGGCGAAATCCGCGGCAATCAGCAGCGCACCCTGGGTCGCCGGACGCTGCTTCAGGGCGAACAGCCGCTGGAATGCGCGCTGATCATGCGGATCGCAACCGAGGCCATACACGGCCTCGGTGGGATAGGCCACTACCCCGCCGTCGTGCAACAGACGGGCGGCAGCGGGGAGTTCGTCGAGGCTAAAGCGCTGCAGCACTCAGACCTCGGCGCTCTTCTTCGCGCCGGCCTTTTTGGTGGCGGTTTTCTTCGCGGCGGTCTTCTTGGCTGGCGCCTTCTTGGCGGCGGTTTTCTTCGTCGCGGTTTTCTTTGCTGCCGCCTTCTTCGCCGGCGCCGCCTTTTTCGCGGCAGCCTTCTTGGTCGCGCCCTTCTTGCCGAATCGGCCCGGCTTGCGTGCGGGTGCGGCCGCCAGCAGTTCGAGGCACTGCTTCTCGGTCAGCTCCTTCGGCTCCTGCTCCTTCGGGATGCGTGCGTTTTTTTCGCCATCGGTGATGTACGCGCCGTAGCGGCCATTCAGCACCTGCACGCCATTGCCGAAATCCAGGATCAGCCGGTTCGCCAGCATCTCCAGTTTCTCGGCCACGATCTGCAGCGCGCGCGGCAGCTCGATCGTGTACGGATCGTCCTCGGGCTTGAGCGAGGCGTAAGTGCCACCCTGCTTCACGAACGGGCCGAAGCGGCCGACACCGACCATCACCTCGTCGCCGTTTTCGGCCTGGCCGAGCTGGCGCGGAAGCTTGAACAGCTCCAGCGCCTCGGCCAGGGTGAGCGTGTGCATGCTCTGGCCCGGGCGCAAGGACGCGAAGGTGGGTTTTTCCTCATCGTCCTTGGTGCCGATCGCGGCGTACGGCCCGAACCGGCCCAGTCGCACCGACACCGGCTTGCCGGTTTTCGGATCCGTGCCCAGCTCGCGCGCGCCGGTGGCCTCGCTGCGATCGACCGACTCGGTTTTCTCGTCCACCTGTTGTTTGAACGGCAGCCAGAAGCGTTCCATCAGCGGTACCCAGGCTTCCTCGCCGCGGCTGACCGCGTCGAGTTCGTCTTCCATCTTCGCCGTGAAGTCGTAATCGACGTACTGGGTGAAATGCTGGGTGAGGAATTTGCTGACCGCGCGACCGACGTCGCTGGGCTTGAAGCGGCGGCTGTCCAGGAACACGTACTCGCGGTTCTGCAGCACCTGGATGATGCTGGCGTAGGTCGACGGACGGCCGATGCCGTGTTCTTCCAGCGCCTTGACCAGGCTCGCCTCGGAGTAGCGCGGCGGTGGTTCGGTGAAATGCTGGTCGGCGGCGATCTCGTGCAGCGGCACCGCCTCGCCCTTTTCCAGTCGCGGCAGCCGACGGCCTTCATCGTCGTCGTCGGCCTTTTTCTGATCGCTGCCTTCTTCGTAGACGGCCAGGAAACCGGGGTCGATCACGGTGGTGCCGCTGGCGCGGAACGAGGCATCGCCACCGGCGACCTCGGGCAACGCGAATTCCACCGACACGGTGTTCAGCGTGGCATGAATCATCTGGCAGGCGACCGTGCGCTTCCAGATCAGTTCGTACAGCTTGCGCTGGTCGTCATTGAGATAGCCGGCCACGGATTTCGGCGTGTACATCGCCGAAGTCGGACGGATCGCCTCATGCGCTTCCTGCGCGTTCTTCGACTTGGTCTTGTAGACCTGCGGCGTATCCGGCAGCGCCTTGGTGCCGAAGTCGCGGGCGATCAGCTGGCGCAGTTCGGCCATGGCGTCGTCGCCGAGCATGGTCGAGTCGGTACGCATGTAGGTGATCAGGCCGACGTTGCCTTCGTCACCCAGCGCCACGCCCTCGTACAGGCCTTGCGCCACCTTCATCGTGCGGCTGGTGGTGAAGCCGAGCTTGCGCGCGGCCTCCTGCTGCAGGGTGGAGGTGGTGAACGGCGCGGCCGGGCGGCGCTTGCGCTCCTTCGAACCAACGTCGCTGACGGTGAGGCGGCCACGTGCGGCCTGCTTCAGCGCGTCGCGGGCGGCCTGCGCATCGGCCTCGTTGGTGAGGTCGAACTGCTCGAATTTCTTGCCGTTGAGTTTGCTCAGGCGCGCACTGAAATCGCCATCGGCATGCTTGAGCTGGGCTTCGATGGTCCAGTATTCGCGTGCCTTGAACGCCTCGATCTCTTCCTCGCGCTCGACGATCATGCGCAACGCCGGCGATTGCACGCGGCCGGCGGACAGGCCGCGCTGCACCTTGCGCCACAGTACCGGCGACAGGTTGAAGCCGACCAGGTAATCCAGCGCGCGACGCGCCTGCTGCGCGTCGACCAGATCGTGCGAGAGCTGCCGCGGCGCGGCTACCGCGGCCTTGATGGCTTTGGGCGTGATCTCGGAGAACACCACCCGGTGCATCTGCTTGCCCTTGGTCAGGCCACGCTCTTTGAGGATCTCGCTGATATGCCAGCTGATCGCCTCGCCTTCGCGATCCAAGTCGGTCGCGAGATAGATGTCGTCGGCCAGCTTGGCGGCCTTGGCGATCGCGTCGACGTGTTTCTCGTTACGCTCGATCACCTCGTACGCCATGGTGAAGCCGTTCTCGGTGTCGACCGCGCCCTCCTTCGGCTTCAGGTCGCGTACGTGACCGTAGGAGGCGAGGACCTGGAAGTCCTTGCCGAGGTATTTGTTGATCGTCTTGGCCTTGGCCGGTGATTCGACGATGAGCAGGTTTTTTGCCATGAAGCTGGATATCCGCAAGTGAACCACCGGCGCTTCCGTGCCGGACATATATATAGTTGAAACCACGCCGCGGCCGCGGCTGTCAAGCCTTAGCCATCCAGATGCACGGTCAGCCGCCAGTCGCGCCATCCGGCAATCGTTGGTAACGGTTGCCCGGCAAACTCTCCACCCTGGCATCCAGTTCCAGCATCAGCAGCTTCGAGGAAAGCGTCGAAGCGGGCTGCCCGGTACGTTGCACAAGTTCGTCCAACGTCGCTGGCTCATGACCAAGTTCGTCCAATAGTTGTCGATGTTCGGGATCTTCAAACTTGTCGAGGCGTCCGCGTGAAGCCGTCGCGTTGCCTGCGGCAAGGGGTTGTCGGACGGCTTCGCTACCGTTGCCGGCCTGCAGCCGCGTCGCCAGTTCGCCGCCAAGCATGCGCGCGGCCGGCGCCAATGTCTCGACAATCTCGGCGGCGCCTTCCACCAGTCGCGCACCGTCGCGAATCAGGCGATGGCAACCGCGTGCCAGCGGATTGTGGATGGAACCTGGCAGCGCGAATACCTCGCGCCCCTGTTCCGCGGCCAGCCGGGCGGTGATCAGCGAACCGGAACGCAGGCCCGCCTCGATCACCAGGGTACCCAGCGCCAGCCCGGCGATGATCCGGTTTCGGCGCGGAAAGTGATCGGCGCGGGCCCTCGTGCCTGGCGGAAACTCGCTGATCAAGGCGCCCTGTGCGGCAATCCGGCGGGCCAGCGCATGATGCTTGCGCGGATAGACCAGGTCCGGTCCGGTGCCCATCACTGCCAGCGTCGCCGCACCGGCGTCCAGCACCGCGGCGTGCGCGGCACCGTCGATGCCGTCGGCCATGCCACTGGTGATCGTGAAGCCGGCATCCGACAAGGTGCGGGCAAACGCCCTGGCGTGCGCCAGACCCGCGGCGCTGGCGCCGCGCGCACCGACGATCGCCACCTGTGGATACAGCAACAGGCCGGCGTCGCCCACCACAAACAACGCCGCCGGCGGCTGCGGGATGTTTTCCAGCTGGGGCGGGAAATCCGCCTCGGTGCATCGCAGCAACCGGTGGTTCGGCTCGGCCAGCCACGCCAGGTCGGCCGCCAGTTGCGTTTCGTCGGGCCGTGCCAGCCAGGCCTGTGCCAGCTCGCCAGGCGGCGCGCCATGGCGCCTGAGCCGCGCCAGCACCTCGTTGATGGCGCCGCCGGCCGCGGTCAGCCGCTCGCGCAGTCCACCCGGGCCCAGGCCCGGCGTACGCAGCACGATCATCCATGCGCGCAGTTCTTCGATATCGTCCATGTGTACAGTTTACGGAGCCGGCACAAACAGAAACGGCGCGGTGGTGGCCGCGCCGTGCTGTAGGCAGTCGCCGATGTTGCCGGCGGAATTCCTGCCAGTCGTTATTCGGGCATGGTCAGGCGGCCACCGATGTGCACCGGACGCAGGCTGTCCATGATCAGGCCGTAGCTGACCCGGTCGAAGGTGCGGAACACCATCACGTGGCCGACGTATTCGTCGGGCAGTTTGACCGTCTTGCCGACACCACGGTTCCAGCTGTTGCTGGCGACATCGTCATGAATGGTCTCGCCCGGCTCGAAGACACTGAATGTCTGGCCGTTGTCGACGCCGTCCTTCGCGCCGACCGACAGCATGACCACCTGGCGCGAACCGGCAGCATCCAGTGCGTCGGCAAAACCGATCACCTTGGCGTGGGCGGGTATCGATTTCGGCGGATGCGGGTAATAGAACGCGTCGTACGGCGTGTCATCGACCGGCAAGACGCGATCGCCGCTGCGGATTTCCATGGTGGAATCGAGCAGCAACAGGGTCGACGGGTCGCCCATGCGCAGAGTTTCGGCGGTGCCGATCACGCTCACTTCAACGCCCAGGTCGTCGCCCCTGCCATAGTGGCCGTCGCGGCGGGAGTTCTCGTCCCACGGCGCGTTGACCATCGCGGCGTTGCTGTCCAGCTCGTGGCCAACCAGATCGGCGTCGGCCGGATCATCCTGATTGAAACCGCGGAATACATGGGTCGGCCGCACGATCGCCCAGCGCTGACCGGGCGCGCCCTGCAGGCCCCGCACGTAGAGGTTCTGGCCCACCGCGCCACGCAGGCGGGATTCCTCCAGGCCGACCACGTACGGCGCCGACCTGACGGCATTGGAATCCATCACCCGCATGTCCTTGAGGAACATTTTCAGTTCGGACAGCGGAATCGCTGGCACCGCATCGCCTTCGCGGTGCACGCTCGGCTGCAGGCGCAGGCGCGGACCGTTGATGAAGGACAGATTGAGCACGTCGCCCGGATAGATCAGATGCGGATTGCGCACCTGCGGGTTGGCCTGCCAGATTTCCGGCCACAGCCACGGCTTGGCCAGGAACTTCGCGGAGATATCCCAAAGGGTGTCGCCCCGACGCACGGTATAGCTGTCGGGATGATTGGACCGCAGCTGTGCACCGGCCGCATAGACGGCCACAGTGACCAGCATGCCGGCCAGCAACACGATTATCTTTCTGATCATTGGTGGGAATCCCCCTTCCCCATTTGCTCGGTCGAGTGTAACCGAATGGTTAATGCACGCAACAGGCGCAAGTTGGCAAAAATCGTCTGCACTCGGATGGTTGCCGACGTACAATAAGGCACATTCTAGATCGCACCGGGGGTGGCTTTTTACCAAATCGCCCGCAGTTCCGGCGCCGAGGTTAAATCCATGTCCGTACTACCCATACTCGAATTCCCCGACCCCCGGCTGCGCACTCGCGCCGAGCCGGTAAGCATCTTTGACGCAGGGCTGAAGCAGTTCGTCGCCGACCTGTTCGAGACCATGTACGCCGCCAACGGCGTCGGTCTTGCCGCGACCCAGGTCAACGTGCATCAGTGCGTGCTGGTGGCCGACATGAGCGACGACCGCAAGCAGCCGCTGGCGCTGATCAATGCGCAGATCCTCGAAAAGAGCGGCTCGCAGGTCTACCAGGAAGGCTGCCTCTCGTTTCCCGGCCTGTACGCCGACGTCACCCGCGCACTGAAGGTGAAAGTGAAAGCGCAGGACGTCGACGGCAAGGAGATCATCGTCGAGGCCGAAGGCCCGCTGGCGGTGTGCATCCAGCACGAGTTGGATCACCTGGAAGGCAAGGTGTTCGTCGACTACCTGTCGTCGCTGAAGCGTGCGCTGTTGTTGAAACGGCTGGACAAGCAACGCAAGCAGGCGGCAACGGCTTGAATAGCTCCGGCTTGCGGCTGGTTTTCGCCGGCACCCCCGAATTCGCCGTTCCCTGCCTCAAAGCGTGCCGCGCCAGCGGCGCCGACGTGGTGGCCGTGTATACCCAGCCCGATCGCCCCGCCGGGCGCGGCCGCAAACTCACGCCCAGCCCGGTCAAGCAGGCGGCGCTGGCCGCCGGCATCGCGGTGGAGCAACCCGAGTCGCTGAAATCCGCCGAGGCGCAACAGGCGCTGGCTGCGTACCGGCCGGACTTGCTGGTGGTGGTGGCATACGGCCTGATCCTGCCGCGCAAGGTTCTGGCCATACCGCGGCTCGGCTGCTGGAACGTGCATGCCAGCCTGCTGCCGCGCTGGCGTGGGGCCGCGCCGATCCAGCGCGCGATCCTCGCCGGCGATACCGAAAGCGGCGTCGACCTGATGCGGATGGAAGCGGGCCTGGACACCGGCCCGGTGTTATTGCAACGACGTACGCCGATCAGTCGCGACGACACCGGCGGTACGCTGCACGACCGGCTGTCTGCACTCGGGGCCGAGGCATTGGCCGAAGGCTTGCGCCGCGTGCTGGCCGGCGAAACGCTGGTTGCCGCCTCGCAACCGGAAGACGGCGTCACCTACGCGCACAAACTGGACAAAGCCGAAGCGAAGCTCGATTTCACCCGCCCGGCTGGCGAACTCGAGCAGAAGGTGCGTGCGTTCGATCCATGGCCGGTTGCCGAAGGCGAGATCGCCGGCGAGTCACTGCGGATCTGGGCCGCCCGCGCCATCGAGCTCGATCACCACGCCGTGGCGGGTAGCGTACTGGCGGCCGGTCGCGACGGCATCGACCTCGCCTGCGGCAAGGGCGCCCTGCGCGTCACCGCGGTGCAGCGCGCCGGCGGCAAGCGCATCGGCGCCATCGATTACCTCAACAGCCGTCCAGCATTGCGGCGCCTGCCATGAAGCCCGATACCCGCGCCCTGGCTGCCAGGGGGCTCGCCGAAGTCGCCATGCGTGGCGCGTCGCTGCGCGACGTGATGGAACGCCACGCGCCACGGTTGAGCGATCCGCGTGACCGCGCCCTGTTGATGGCCTTGCTCAGCGAAGGCGCACGCTGGTGGCTGCGTTTCGACGCCGCCATCGATGGCCTGCTGGAAAAATCGCTGCGCCACAAGGATCCCGCTGTCCATGCCTTGCTGGTGCTGGGATTGGTGCAGCTGGAAATTCTCCAATTGCAGGATTACGCGGCGGTGGCTGCCACGGTCGAGGCGGTGCGCGCGCTCAAGCGTCCACAACTGGCCGGACTGGTCAACGCGGTGCTGCGACGTTGGCAACGCGAGCGCGAAACCTTGCTGGCCCGGCTCGACGCCGCGCCGCAGACCCGCCACGCCCATCCGTCCTGGCTCGCCGACGCGCTGCAACGCGACTGGCCGCAACAGGCCGACGCGGTCATGGCTGCCGACAATCGCGAACCGCCGTTGATGCTGCGTGTCAATCGCCAGCGCAGCGAGCGGCAAGCCTTGCTCGCGCAATTGCAAGACGCCGGCTATGCAGCCGAACTTCATCCGTGGCTGGGCGACGCGCTGGTGTTGCCGCACAGTGTGGACATCACCCGCATGCCCGGCTTCGAGGACGGCCTGTTCGCGGTGCAGGACGGAGCCGCACAGGTGGCAGCCGATCTGGCCGAACTCGACGACGGCCTGCGCGTGCTCGATGCGTGCGCGGCGCCGGGTGGCAAGGCCTGTCATTTGCTGGAGCGCGCCGACATCGATCTGACCGCGCTGGAAATGGACGCTTCGCGCGCCGAACGCATCCGTCAGAACCTGATGCGGCTGCGCCTGAACGCGAAAATGGCGATCGGCGATGCCGGTGCACCGGCCGGCTGGTGGAAGGGCCAGCTGTTCGATCGCATCCTGATCGATGCGCCCTGTTCGGCTACCGGCGTGCTGCGCAGGCGCCCGGACGTGCGCCTGCATCGGCGCGAAAGCGACATCGGCGCGATGCACAAGCAACAGCAGCGGATTCTGGGCGCGCTGTGGCCGCTGCTGGCTCCCGGTGGGCGCCTGGTCTACATCACCTGTTCGGTGTTGCGTGCGGAAAACGAAGCCATCGTGGGCGCCCTGCTCGCCGCGCAGGCCGACGCCCAGGCGATGCCTTTCACCCTGCCCGTAGGACAGGCCGCCAGTGTCGGCTGGCAGATCCTGCCTGGCGACGGCGACCTGGACGGGATGTACTACGCCGTGCTGCAAAAGCGCGCCCAGGCGAATTCGTGATCGACCGAATCACCTGACGTCGTCCCGCGCGGGCCTGGCCAAACGGTGGATGTTCAGGGCCGACGCGGTAATGTCCCGTTGCGTGCCTGCTACCACGGAACTCGGTCAAAACGCCGACAACGAATCCTGAGCGAAGTTGCATGGCAGCAGCGATCGAACCGCGCGCAGTGGGGCACATCTGAAATGAACCCTTGCGTTACAATGCGCCGCACGCAAGCCATGTCGACGACGCTGGCCCGGTAGCATTGCCAGACAGGGATCTCATGTTGGTTCGACAGGCTTACGACGTGCGCGCAAATCCAGCTCCATGGAAAATCTGGACAGTCTCCCTGCTGCTGGCGGTCATGCCGTTGTGTTTCGCGGTGTCCTCGCGCATCAAGACGCTGCCGATGGTGCTGCTGTTCGTCACCGGCATCGTGGTGCTGTGCACACGCGCCGACGTCCGGCTCGGTTACCGCGCGGCATGGTCGGTGGTGGCGGTCTGCCTGCTGCGATTGGCATACGACATCGGCAACTTCCTCGGACACCGGCTTGGCTGGTCGACCATCGACCTGCCGGCGCAAACGCTGCTGTTCGTGGCGATCGCCGCGGTGTTCGCCTTGCCGCTGAAGCAACGCGCCATCGCGATCGGCTTCAGCCTCACGGCCCTCCTGCTCGGTGCCGTCTGCATGTTCCAGCGTTACGTGCAGGGGGTCGATCGACCCTACGGTCTGAACGGTGGCGACTGGGCGGCGATTGAATTCGCGATGTTCCTGCTGGTCCTGGTGTTGTTGGCCATGCTGGAGGCACTGCGCCCGGGGACGCGGCGCGGCGACCGCTGGCTGCACGCGACGGCCGTCGTGGTGGGCCTGTATGGCTCGGTGCTCACCCAGAGTCGAGGACCGCTGCTGGCCTTCGCCCCGATCTACCTCGGGCTGATGCTGTGGTATGCCGCGCGCTTCCGCCTCTGGCGGAGGATGCTGACGCTGTCCGCCATCACCGTGATCGGCATGCTGACGATCACCGCCACGATGCACCGGGAAATGGTCGATCGGTTGGCCGACGTGCCGGCCGAGATGGCGTCCTACGGTCCCGATGACACCACCGGCGCCGTGCATGAACGGCTGGAGATGTGGCATACGGCGTGGCGGGCGTTCCTCGAACATCCACTGGCCGGCATCGGGCTGGACCAGTTCGGTGTCTACGTGCGCGCGCTGGCCGCCACCGGCCAGGCCAGTCCGGCGATTGCCAAATACGTGCATCCGCACAGCGAATATCTCGAATCCCTGGCCGCTGGCGGCCTGCCCGCCCTGCTGGTGCTGTTGCTGTTGTTCGCCGTCCCGCTGGGCTTCTTCGGGCGCCATCTCAACCATCCGCAGGAACCGATCGCCGCCGCCGCGATCGCCGGGATGATGGTGGTCGGCATGTACGGTCTATGCGCATTCAGCGACAATGTGTTTTATCGGGCAATGCCTCAATCGCTGTACCTGTTCCTGGTGTTGGGCCTGGCCGTGAGCATCGGCAGACAGTTGCGCAACGCTTCAATCCGCTGACATCGACTCTCTTTCATGGCCCGTATCAACCTTCTTGCGTGGGACAACCAGCGCGGACTCAGTCACGACATCCGGCTGCTGTCCGAGGCACTGCGTGCGCTGGGTCACCAGGTCGATGTGACGCGGCTTGGACCGCGCCGTCACGATGGCCGCGGGAAAGCCTGGCGCCTGCGACTGCGCATGTGGTGGCGACGATTGCGCCATGCGGATCGGCGCATCACTTTGTACGACGCGAACATTGCGCTGGAACACGTGCGACCGGACTGGTTTGCGCTGGCCCGGGTAAACCTGCTGGTACCGAACCCGGAATGGTTGTCGGTCCGCAGCCAGAGATACCTGGGCCGCTTCGACGGCATCCTGTGCAAGACCCGCTACGCCGTGGAGTTGTTCACGGCACGCGGCTGCCGTGCCCTGCATATCGGCTTTCGCAGCACGGATTGTTTCGAGTCGGAAATTCCGCGCCAACCGACCTTCCTGCACTTGGCCGGCGCGAGCCGGATGAAGGGAACGCAGCGCCTGCTCGGCCTGTGGCAGCGGCACCCGGAATGGCCAAAACTGACGGTGCTGCAGTCGGCCCGTACCGCGATTCGCCTGGCCGAACCGGTGCCCGCCAATATCGACCACCAGATCGGTTACCTGGGCGACGTGCGCGATATCCGTCGACTGCAGAATACCCACGTATTCCACCTGTGCCCGTCGGAAACCGAGGGCTGGGGTCACTACATCGCCGAGGCGATGAGTTGCAAGGCGGTGGTGATCACCTGCGATGCGCCGCCGATGAACGAACTGGTCACCCCGGAGCGTGGCGCGCTGGTGCAATCCAGCAAAGCCGGCACGTTCAACCTGATCACCCTGCACCGTTTCGACGAGGCGGCGCTGGAAGCCACCATCGAGCGCTTGCTGGCGATGCCGGCGGAGCAACGCGACATGCTCGGCGAACAGGCGCGCGCGTGGTTCACCTCGAACGATGCCGGCTTCACCGCGCGATTGGATTCGGCACTGCGTCAGTTGCTCTGAGTCGCCCGACGCTCTTTCACGACGACGCGAAGATCCGCCGGCGCCATGGCGAATTCAGCCAGGTGCTGGTCGAGGCCGAGCTCACAGCGGACCAACCGGCGGGCGCGGCTATCGTCCACGATGCGGTCGTTGGGGTTGTCCACGACATGCTTGCGGGTGCGATGGTAAAGATGCGTGGCCAAGGCGCTGAAACGCAACTCCCGCCGCAACAGGCCGGCATGGAAGGCGCGCACCGCCAGCTCGGTATCCTCGCGCCCCCAGCCGGTCATCGCCTCGTTGAAACCATTCACACGCAACAGATCGTCACGCCAGAACGCCATGTTGCAGCTCTTGATCCCGCGCTGTTTCGTGCCGGCTCGCGCATACCAGCGCGCCAGTGCGGGCAGGCGCAGGGTATGCCGCCGCCGTTCGATGCCGCGACTGAAGAAGCCCGGCATGCCCAGCTCTCCGTCGAGCATGCGGCGGGTCAGATCGGGGTCGGTCAGCACCCGTGAACCCTGCACGAAGCAGCCGTTGCTGGCAAAGGCGCGGTGGTCGGCGATGAAATGCCGCTCGGCGACCATGTCGCCGTCGAGCAGGATGATGTAGTCGCCCTGGGCGGCAGCGATCGCACGATTGCGTGCCCGGCTCATGCGGGCGCCGTCGTCGGGCTGCCACAAATGGACCAGACGCACCGGGTAGTCCGGCGCGATGCGCTCGAGCAGGTCGCGTGTGCCCGGCTGCGAGCCGTCGTCGGTGACAATCACCTCGTACGGCAACTCGCTCTGCGCCGCCAGCGCGGCCAGCACCAGCGCCAGCGCCTCGGGCCAGTTATAGGTGATCACGGCAACGCTGATGCGCATCGCGACAGCCCCGTTCAATCCATGTCCCGCAGTTCTTTGGGCGCCCGGTGACGACGCTTGAAGACTGGCCACAAGATCGACAAAGCGCGTTCCAGATTGCGCAGCCAGGAACCGCGGCGCATTTGCGCCAGCGAAGCGTAACGCCGTGCCTCCCGCCACGACGGATCCGGCTTGGTACGGAATTCGTGCTTGGCGCTTTCCACGCAACGCTCGTCCAGGCCGATGTCCCGCGCATAGATCTCGATCAGGCAGCGCGAACGGAACCGGTTGAGATACTGGTTGCTCGGCGTCTGCTTGCCCCACCAGCCGTTGTTGCCGTGGATGCGGTAGTGCACCGAGCCGGTGCGCAGGTAGTACTTGCGCGCACCCAGCACGCTGGCGCCATACACCAGGCAATTGTCGGCCGACAGCCGCCAAGTGCTGCTGAGACTCAATGGCAGATCCAGCGTGCGCTCCGCCCACACCGCGCGCATGGACAATGCCGATGTCGGCGCGCCATACCAGTGCATCAATGTGTAGGTGCTGATCACGGTGAAGCCGAGATCCAGCGAACGATCGGCATACCCCAACCAGCGTTGTTCATCGCCGAACAGCTGCATGTCGGAGAACACGAAATCGATGTCGCGACGCGTGTCGTAGACCTCGCCGATACGCGCCAGGTAGTCCGGCTCCCAGCGATCGTCGGCGTCCAGGAAACAGATCACATCAGCCCGGGAAGCGGCCACGCCACGCTGGAACGCGACCAGCTGGCCGCCGTTCTCACCGCACAGCAGGGTTACCCGGGGATCATCGCCATAGCGCTCGCGCAGGTAGTCCGGCGAACCGTCGGTGGAACCGTCGTCCACCACGATGATCTGGGCCGGCGCGCGGGTTTGCGCCAGCGCGCTGTCCACCGCCATACCGACGAAATCGCGGTAGTTGTAGCTGGTGACGACGACCGCAAAACTGGTCATGCCGCGTTTCCGTCCCGCCGCAGCTGACGAAAATAGCCAATGGTTTCTTTCAAGCCGTCCTCCAGCGCCACCTTCGGTTGCCAGCCGAGCTTGTCGCGGGCCACGCCGATATCCGGCTGGCGCTGGCGAGGATCATCGGCCGGCAGCGGCTTGTACACCAGCTTCGAGCGGCCGCCGACCAGGGTGATCACCTTCTCGGCCAATTCCAGCATGGTGTGTTCGACGGGGTTGCCGATGTTCACCGGACCGGTGAAGTCCCGTCCGGAGTCCATCATGCGCACCATGACCTCGATCAGGTCGTCGACGTAGCAGAAGCTGCGGGTCTGGCTGCCATCGCCATAAATGGAGATATCCTCGCCGCGTAGCGCCTGCATGATGAAGTTGCTCACCACCCGGCCGTCGTTGGGATGCATGCGCGGGCCATAGGTGTTGAAGATGCGCACCACCTTGATGTCCAGCGCGTGCTGGCGGTAGTAGTCGAAGAACAGCGTTTCCGCACAGCGCTTGCCCTCGTCATAGCAGCTGCGTATACCGATCGGATTGACCTTGCCCCAGTAACCCTCGACCTGCGGATGCACTTCCGGGTCGCCGTAGACCTCGCTGGTGGACGCCTGCAGGATGCGCGCCTTCACCCGCTTGGCCAGGCCGAGCATGTTGATCGCGCCATGCACGCTGGTCTTGGTGGTCTGCACCGGATCGTGCTGGTAATGCACCGGCGAGGCCGGGCAGGCCAGGTTGAAGATGCGCTCCACCTCCACGTACAGCGGAAAGGTCACGTCGTGCCGCATCAGCTCGAAGTACGGATGCGTGAGCAGGTGTGCCACGTTGCGCTTGCTGCCGGTGAAGAAGTTGTCCACGCACAGCACGTCATGGCCGTCGCCGAGCAGGCGATCGCAAAGATGCGAACCGAGAAAACCGGCGCCGCCGGTGACAAGGATGCGTTTCATGAGCTGCCGTCGAGTGCGAAAAGTCGAATTGGGCGGCGAACAATTAGCTGCCGGCACCAGCGCAAGTGGATATCGTCATGCCAATTCTGTCATGGATCAAGCCGGCAAAGCTGCGATCCAGCTGACTGAACGGTCAGGATTCCCTCTCGCAACCGCCAGCGGCCCTCGCTCGGGCAAACGGCGGGCTTCGGCTAGAATCCGCGCATGCCCACGCTTCCGCTGACCCTCGCCGTCATCACCCGTAACGAGGCCGACAATATCGCGCGTTGTCTGGACAGCGTGCCGTTTGCGGCCGAGAAGCTGGTAGTCGACTCCGGCAGCGACGACGATACCGTGGCGATCGCGCTGGCGCATGGTGCGCGCGTGGTTCACCAGGACTGGCTGGGCTTCGGTGCGCAACGCAACTTCACCACCGGCCAGTGCAGCCACGACTGGATCCTGGTGCTGGATGCGGATGAATACCTCAGCCCGGAACTCGCCGCCGAACTGCAGCAACGGTTGCCCGAACTGATGGCCAGCGACGTGCCTGCGGCGTACCTGCGCCGCAGCACGATCTACATGGGCCGGCCGATGCGCTGGTATCGCCCGGCCGTCGGTGAACAGATGGCGCGGCTGTACCACCGCGGACGCGCGCGGTGGAGCGATGCGCGGGTACACGAATCGCTGCGTTTCGATGGCGCCGCACCCACGCTGCGCGAGCCGTTCAACCACGTCAACAACCCGACCCTGCCGCACAAGCAGCTGAAGGTATTGCGCTACGCCGAGCTGAAATGCCGCGACTGGCTGGACAAAGGCAAGCCGGTGCGGATGTGGCAGGCGCCGTTCGTGTATGCGCTGGCGTTCCTCAAGGACTACGTGTTCCGGCTCGCCTTCATGGACGGCTGGCGCGGTTTCCTGATCGCGCAGACCGCGGCCAGCTACGCGTTGTACAAGCGCATGCGCTATTACGAGATGGTCAACCACCCCAAATCGGTCGCGGACGCGACCGATTTATTGAACAAACATCACATAGATCATTGAACACAAACTCGCCGCAATGCACCAGGTAACGAACCCGCGCGGCACCTTCGCATCCTCTCCCCTTGGGAGAGGATCGAGGTGAGGGTTCGGGGCTCGCCGTAAACTCCAGTCAGACCATTCCCGAACTCACCATGCCCCAAAGAAAACACTACCTCCTGTATGGCTCCGAGCGCTACGCGCTGGCGATCCTGCGTCCGCTGCAGGAGGCGATCCGCGCCCGCGGTGACGAGGCGGCCTGGTTTTTTGACGGTCCCGGCGCGGAAGACCTGATGGAAGGCGAACGCCTGCTGAGCGTGGCCGAGGTGCGCGCGTGGCGGCCGATTGCGGTGATCACGTCGTCCAACGCGGTGCCGCACTTCTTTCCCGGCGTGAAAGTGGAGACCTTCCACGGCTTCGACGCCGGCAAGCCCCGGCACATCTACGTGCGCGGTTTCTTCGACCTGTACTGCACCACCGGTCCGCGTGACACCGCGCAGTTCCAGGCCATCGCAGACAAGGTCGGCCATTTCAGCGTGACCGAAACCGGCTTTCCCAAGCTCGACCCGTTCATGCAGGAGATCACCGGCCCGCTGCCGCCGGTGCGCCAGCCGCCGGTGATCCTGTACCACTCCACTTTCTCGCCGTCGTGGAGCGCGGCTGAAACGCTGTACGAGGAAGTAAAACGACTGTCGCGCGACGGGCGCTGGCGCTGGATTGTCACCTTTCACCCGAAGATGAATCCCGAGACCACCGCGAAATTCAAGGCGCTGCAGAACGACTACCTCACGTTCGCCGAGAACGACAACATCCTGGAGCTGTTTCCGCAGGTCGACATGATGTGTTCGGACACCTCGTCCGCGCTCAACGAATTCCTGCTCACCGGCAAGCCGGTGGTCACCTTCAAGAACCGCCGACCGGGCCCCCAGCTGATCGATATCGACGACCCGGCGCAATTCGAACCGGCGATCGAACGCGCACTGGCACGGCCGCCGGAGCTGATGGCGGCGATCCGCGAGTACGCCGACGCGATCCACCCCTACCGCGATGGCCGCTCCGGCGAACGCGTGCTCGACGCGATCGACGCCTTCATCGCGCGCGGCGCGAAAAATCGTCGGCGCAAGCCAGGAAACCTGTGGCGCAAGCTGAAGATCCGCCGCCGCATCGGCTACTGGGGTCCGGCATGAGGATGGATGCCAGGCCTTGCCCCTACCACCCGCAGGCTAGAATCACTCCCTAGAGCCCGCCAAGAGACCGCCCGTGTCACTGAGCCCCTATAGCCGTACCGAACACCTGCGCGCCGTGTGGCCGTGGCTGCCGCTGTGGGCCGTGGTGGCCTTGCTGGCGATCTTTTCGCATGGGCCGATGCCGCTGTATTCCACACGCACGCTGGCCGTGGCGTGGGAGATGTGGAACCAGGGCCACTGGCTGGTGCCGCACATCAACGGCCAGCCCTATAGCGAAAAGGCGCCCCTGCTGTTCTGGCTGATCCAGGGCGGCTGGTTCGTATTCGGGGTCGGCGATGTGTGGCCCCGCGTGCTCGAGGTGCTGATTGGCGGCGCGCAACTGGTGCTGATTTCGATGCTGGCCCGGCGCCTGTTTCCGAGCCGGCCGTGGATGGCCAAGGCGGCGCCGTGGATGCTGCTGGCCTTCGGCTACGCCTTCCTGTTCGGCCTGCAGATCATGTACGACGTGCTGCTGGCGCTATGGGCGCTGGCCGCGCTGCTGTGCCTGACGCCGAAAGTGCAACGGCCCGAACCGCGCTGGCTGTTGTTCGGCGTGTGCGTCGGCCTGGGCCTGCTGACCAAGGGTCCGGTCATGTTGCTGCACGTGATCTTCCCGTGGTTGCTCGGTCCGCTGTGGAACGACTGGGCCGCCCGGCACCGCGCCCGCTGGTATGGCGGCGGCGTGCTGGCGTTGCTGCTCAGTGGTGCGATGCTGCTGGCGTGGGCATTGCCGGCCGGATTCTCCGGCGGCGAGGCCTATCGCCAACGCCTGTTCTTCACCCAGACCGCCGGTCGCGTGGTCGACAAGCTGGCGCAGGGCAAGGACCTGCAGAACCACGCCGAGCCGATCTGGTTCTACCTGCTGTGGTTGCCGCTGCTGCTGTTTCCGTTCAGCGGCTGGCCGCGTGTCTGGGTGGCCATCGCCAGCCTGCGCAGGCCGCTGGAACCGGGCCTGCGTTTTGCGCTGTGCTGGCTGGTACCCGGTTTCATCGTGTTTTCGCTGATCAGCGGCAAGCAGCTCTATTACCCGCTGCCGGAATTCGCCGGCATGGCGTTGCTGATGGCCGGTGCGATCGCCGTGTTGCGGGAACGCCGACCGACGCTGGCCACCAACGGCTGGCTCGGCACCTGGCCGCTGGGCGTGGGCGGCATCGTGTTTGCCGCGGCGCTGCTCGCGCTGCCGCTGCTGGTGGCAGGCCATTATCTCAACGGCGAATGGCCCGAATCCGCCGCGCCGTACAGCCGCTATTTCGCCGTGGTGTTCCTGCTGCTCGGCGGCCTGTTGCTGATCCGCGGCCGCGGCGAGATGCGTCGCCTGGCCGTGGCCGGCCTGATCGGTGTGCTGGCGCTCAACACGCTGTTCACCCTGACCCTGTGGTCGCGCTGGGACCTGCGCCCGGCCGCGCATCTGCTCGGCGCCGCCGAACAGGCCAACCGCCCGATCGCCTACCTCGGCAACTACGAAGGCCAGTTTCATTTCGAGGGTCGGTTGACCCGTCCGATCGAGGAGCTGTTCGGCGATCAGGCGCTGCAGGATTACGCCCACGCCCACCCCGATGGCCTGATCGTGGCGCATCCGGGAAAGCTTGAACCCAATGACCTGCGTTACGCGCTGCTGGTGCAGCCATTCCGCTCGTCGTGGCTGGTGGTCTGGCCGGCGGCCTCGCTGGCCGACCTGCGCGCCGGCCATACACCGCCGGAGCCCTCGCAGCCGACCCTGGTCTATCCCGTGGACGACCTGCGCTATCGCATGCGGCCATGAACGCGGGCCTGATCGCCAGCCTGCGCCAGCAATGCGATGGCCCGCGCGATGGTGCACTGCTGCGTTTTTCGCTGGGCAACGCCCTGCTCGCCGAAGGCGACGCCAACGCGGCCATCGACGAACTGCGCCGCGCGACCGTGTTCGATCCGACCTACTCGGCCGCGTGGAAACTGCTCGGCAAGGCCTGTCTGGCCCATGGCGACGGTGCCGCCGCCGCGGCTGCCTGGCGCAACGGCATCGCTGCGGCCACGCAACGCGGCGACAAGCAGGCCGAAAAGGAAATGATCGTGTTTCTGCGGCGGCTGGAAAAACCGCAAGCCTAGCGAAACCTGTAGGAGCGACTTCTAGTCGCGATGCTTCTTCCTAACCGTCGAACGAGAGCATCGCGACTGAAGTCGCTCCCACAAAATCGGCCTGTACCTACCGACCCTCGCGATCGTATGGACTGACCAGGCCGTTCGCCGAGAAACGCTTGTACTGCCATTGGTACTGCGCGAAAGCCAGCTCGACGCAGTCCTGCACGCCCTGGTTCAACGCCGCACACGCCACGCCCAGGTCGGCATCGGCCAGGCCTTCCGGCGCCGGCAGCAGATGGATGCGATAACCGGCGCCACGTGGCAACCGTTCGGCGAACGCGAACAGCACGGTCGCGCCGGTGCGCGCGGCCAGTCGCGGCAGCAGCACCATGGTCAACGCGTCGCGGCCGAAGAACGGCGCGAACTGACCCTCGCCCGAACGCGGTTTCTGATCCGGCAGGATGCCGACCGTGCCGCCAGCGGCCAGCCGCTTGTACAGCGTGCGCACACCAGCACCGTCCGCACGCACCTGCTCCGGCGCCAGCGCGCCGCGTACCTTGCGCAACAGGCCTTCAATCGCGGCGATCCGTGGCGGCCGGTACAGGATCGCCATCGGCGTCTTGCGGCACAGCCAGTAATTCAGCAGCTCCCAGCAACCCAGATGCGGGGCGGCGATGATCACTCCCTTGCCGTTGGCCAGCGCGGCATCCAGCAGCGCCTCGCCGCGTACCTCGCGCACCAGCTCCAGTGCACGCACGGCACCGGCGCCCCAGACCTTGACGATCTCGCAAGCCGACTTGCCGCTCTCGGCCATTACGTTGCGCAACAGCGCCTGCTGCGCAGGACCGTCCAACTGCGGACGGGCAATGCGCAGGTTCGCCGCGGTGTTGTGGACCATCCGGCCATGCCGCCACAACAGCAGGCGACCCAGCCCACTGCCGACGCCATGCAGGGCGCGCAGCGGCAACAGCGCCAGCAGGCGCAGCACGAGGTAGAACAGGTACATGTCGATACGCATCCGCGCAGTTTACGGGAGCGCCCAGCCATCTTTCACTGATCAGGGCCGCGCCCTAAGCTAGCGGCTTCCATCACCGCCGCGCGCCCATGATTGCCCTGATCCAGCGTGTACTGTCAGCCAGCGTCCGTGTCGATGACGAAACCATCGGCGCGATCGGCCCCGGCCTTTTGGCCCTGGTGGCGGTGCAGCCGGACGACGGCGAGGTGCAGACGAAACGCATGCTGGAACGCCTGCTCGGCTATCGCGTGTTCGCCGACGCCAACGGCAAGATGAACCGCTCGCTCAGCGACACCGGCGGCGGCCTGTTGCTGGTCAGCCAGTTCACCCTGGCGGCCGACACCCGCTCCGGCATGCGCCCCGGTTTCACCAGCGCGGCGCCCCCCGAGCACGGCCGGCGCTGGTTCGAGCGGTTGCTGGAACTGGCCCGTGTCGCACATCCGGGGGTGGAAACCGGGCGCTTCGGTGCCCATATGATGGTCCAGCTGGTGAACGACGGACCGGTCACTTTCTGGCTCGACACCGGTTGAGCGCAATGCCGGACACGCGATGTGTCGTCCGACGCCGGCAAGGTCGGCCAACACCGTGATCTGGCGCGAATTTTGCGTGCGTTGCCGGAATCTTTTCTCACTTGAAAACTGGTCAAAAAAGCAGCACATCGCTATAATGTCCGGTTCTTGAACCCTGCGGCGGTCGGTTAATGAATAGCAAAGCTCCCCACGAGCAACAGTCTGAAATCAAGGCGCTCATCTCCAAGGGTCTGGAGCAGGGCTACCTGACCTATGCCGAGATCAACGATCACCTGCCCGACGACATTGTCGATCCGGAGCAGATCGAAGACATCATGGCGGTGCTCAAGGGCGTCGGCATCGAAGTGCACGACGCCGCGCCTGACACCGACACGATTGCCGACGGCGCCGCTCCCGGCAGCAGCTCGGGCGATGACGATGCGGCCGCCGAAGAAGCCGTGGCGCTGCTCTCCGCGGTAGACGCCGAAGTGGGCCGCACCACCGACCCGGTGCGCATGTACATGCGCGAGATGGGCACGGTCGAGCTGCTGACCCGCGAAGGCGAAATCGCCATCGCCAAACGCATCGAGGAAGGCCTCGGCCAGGTGCAGACCGCACTGGCCAGCTTCCCGCTGACCATCGAGCTGCTGCTGGAAGAGTACGACCAGCACCTGGATGGCAAGCGCCGCCTCAGTGAAATCCTGGCCGGTTTCCTCGATCTCGAGGAAGCAGCCGACCTCGCCCGCAAGGAAAAGGAAGCCGCGGCCTTGCTGCTGCCGGAACCGGATCCGAACGACGAGACCGAGGAAGAAGACGACGACAGCACCGAGGAAGAGGAAGAAGCCGGCCCGACCGGTCCCGACCCGGAAGAGGTCAAGCGCCGCATGGAATTGCTGCGTGATTACTACGGCAAGTTCCAGAAGGCCGCGCCGAAAGCTGCCAGCATCACCGACAAGAAGATCGTCAAGCTGCGCGACCAGATGGCCGAGGAGTTCCTCAAGCTCAAGTTGCCGTCCGCGCTGATCGACGGCTTCGTGCGCAAGCTGCGCGAAGTGGTCGGCGACATCCGCCACCACGAGCGCGTGCTGCTCGACATCTTCGTCAAGCAGGTGAAGATGCCCAAGGCCGAGTTCATCAAGACCTTCCCCAGCAACGAGGGCAACCTCGAGTGGGTGGCCGAACTCAGCCGCAAGCGCCAGAAGTGGTCGCCGAACATCAAGACCCATCGCGAAGCGATCGACGCCGAGCAGGAAAAGCTCGCCACCATCGAGCGCAAGCTGTTCCTGCCGCTGATCGACATCAAGGACATCAATCGCGCCATGGCCAGCGGTGAGGCCAAGGCACGCCGCGCCAAGAAGGAAATGGTCGAGGCCAACCTGCGCCTGGTGATCTCGATCGCCAAGAAGTACACCAACCGCGGCCTGCAGTTCCTGGATCTCATCCAGGAGGGCAACATCGGCCTGATGAAGGCCGTGGACAAGTTCGAATACCGCCGCGGCTACAAGTTCTCGACCTACGCCACCTGGTGGATCCGCCAGGCGATCACCCGCTCGATCGCCGACCAGGCACGCACCATCCGCATCCCGGTGCACATGATCGAGACGATCAACAAGTTGAACCGCATTTCCCGCCAGATGCTCCAGCAGTTCGGCCGCGAGGCCACGCCGGAAGAACTGGCCAAGGAAATGGAGATGCCCGAGGACAAGATCCGCAAGGTCCTGAAGATCGCCAAGGAACCCATCTCTATGGAAACCCCGATTGGCGACGACGAGGATTCCCACCTGGGTGATTTCATCGAGGACGGCAACGCCAGCTCACCGGTCGACTCCGCCACCGAGACCGGTCTGATGGAAACCGTGCGCGACGTGCTCGCCGGCCTGACCCCGCGCGAAGCGAAGGTGCTGCGCATGCGCTTCGGCATCGACATGAACACCGATCACACGCTGGAAGAAGTCGGCAAGCAGTTCGACGTCACGCGCGAGCGGATCCGTCAGATCGAGGCCAAGGCGCTGCGCAAGCTGCGTCACCCGAGCCGCTCCGAACAGCTGCGCTCGTTCCTCGACGTCGAGTAAGCGTCAACGCGTCGCAAGAACGAAGAAGCCCCGCCAACGCGGGGCTTCTTCGTTTTCGTCGACTCGTTCAACCCATGTCGTAGAAGAACTGCTCGCGCACGATCTTGCCGTCGCGCACGCGATAGACGCAGATCTCGCTCATGTTCATCCGGCCGCGGCCCTTCATCGTGACGTCCATCGCCGAGGCGATGCTGAACCAGTTCCCCGCGATCACCGGCTCGCTCACACTGCCGCCATGCACCGTCTCGACCATCGCGCTGAACTGCCGGCCCTTCTCATAGATCGCTGCCAGCCCTTGCGCATTGCCCAGCGTACCCGGCGGCAAACCCTCCGGCTCGATACTCACCGCATCGTCCGCATACAGCTCACGCTGCGCGTCCTCGTACCTGCCTTCACGGCACAACTCGACCAACCTTTTTGCGATCGCTTCGGTATGCATGTGTTTGGCTCCGCTGGGATGGAACGCAGAGCGTAGCTCGTGGACGCCGACGTGCGCACATCCGACCTCAAGCAGGCCAGCCTCGTGCACAGCCCACCTGCTACGTTAAACTTGCGCCTCTGTGCGGGCCTATAGCTCAATGGTTAGAGCAGAGGACTCATAATCCTTTGGTTCCAGGTTCGAGTCCTGGTGGGCCCACCACTCAGCAGTCCAAAGAAGTCCGAAGAAGTCCACTGAAACGCTGTAAACCCATTAAAATAGAGCTGTTTCGTCCACGCGAGGTCAGATGCGTCTATTTGCATCCGGCTAGTAAGTGAGTAACGCAGTGAGTAAGATCGGGGTTGATCCGCCTCTTACTCACATCCGTGTTACTCACAAGCCCATGCTGACCGATACCAAGCTCCGCAGCCTCAAGCCCAGGAAGGCCGTCTTCCGGATCGCCGATACCAACGGCCTGTGCATCGAGATGCGCCCGGCCGGATCAAAGATCTGGCGCTATCGCTACCGCTTTGCGGGCAAGGCAAACATGCTCACCGTCGGCGAGTACCCTGCTGTGTCACTGGCAGAAGCTCGCGCGGAACGCGACAAAGCGCGCGCACTGCTTAAAGGCGGAGCTGATCCGGCACAAGTAGCTCGGATCCAGCGCGCTGCCCAAATCGAAGATGCGGGAAATACGTTCAAAGCCATGGCGAATGAGCTCCTAGAGAAGCGAGCCAAGACGCTAAGCCCCGGCTCTGTGGTGCGCGAACGCCGCATGCTCGAAAAAGACCTGGGCCCGTTCATTGGCGACTTCCCGGTTCAGGACATCACCGCTCCGCTGTTGCTGACGGCACTGCGCAAAATCGAAGCACGCGGCGCGGTCGAGACAGCGCACCGAGCGCGAGCGGCAGCATCCCTCGTGTTTCGCTATGCAATCGCTACGGGTCGAACCAAGTACAACCCGGCATCCGACCTCATCGGCGCACTCACGTCTCCAAAAACCAAACATTTTGCGAGCCTGACCGAGCCTGCTGATGTAGCAAAGCTACTCAGGGCGATCTACGGCTACCAAGGCTCCCCGATCGTGCTTGCGGCCCTCAAGCTGTCTGCCTTGCTGTTCGTTCGCCCTGGTGAGCTTCGGCACGCACGCTGGGAAGACATTAACCTTAACAACGCTGAATGGCGTTATGTGACGAGCAAGACCAAGACGCCCCACATCGTCCCACTGGCGAAGCAGGCGATCGAAGTGCTCAAAGACATCCAGCCCTATACCCGTCGAAGCCAGTACGTCTTGCCGGGGGTCCGGAGCACGTCCCGACCAATCAGCGAGAACACCATCACAGCCGCGCTCAGGAACCTTGGGTTCGACAAAACCATGATGACCGCCCATGGCTTCCGTGCCATGGCACGAACGCTTCTGGATGAAGTTCTTGGCTTCCGTCCAGACTTCATAGAGCACCAGCTCGCGCATGCCGTCCGTGATCCACTTGGCCGTGCCTACAATCGAACCTCACATCTTCAGGAGCGCAAGAAGATGATGCAGGCGTGGGCTGACTACCTAGACGCGCTGCGTTTGCGTTCCGACTTATTGTCGTCAACAGGTTCTGAACAGTTTTAGCTATGGGTGGACTCGAATAAGGACGTCAGCCCTTTGTACAACCCAAATATCGGAAGATAAGCTTCAAAACCTACCGTCATAGTTACCATCAGACGCGAGACTTTGTCCCCTTTGTTCCCTCGAACATTGTACAGATTGCTGCGATTGACGTCCCGACCATACCCCGGTTCATGCCGACTTGCGTCGCCGAGCGGTCATAGAAGCCGAAGGTGGTGGATATCACCGCGCGGTCACGGCTACGAGCAGCGAGAACTACAATGACCTGCAGGCCTTCCTCACTATGGCGAAGGCGTCAACAAGAAGACAGTTGAGCAAACAGTGGCGCAGGATCTGAGACCTGACATGCACATACTGCTTCGGCTCGCTCGCGCTCAAATTTGCTACCCAAGTGAGTAAGCGCGATCGTGAATTGTTAGGAGGTGGCTTGTCGGCCGAGCATAGTGCTAGCCCCTACCTTCGTCCCCAAATGCTCTTGTCTTCCCATCTCGGCATGTCTATCATTTTTCGATAGACTTGAGGAACGAAACGTGCCGTACGCTCGGAGTTTCGCTATCGCAAAACGGCATGAATCCTTGCTCGAACTAATTGAAGCTGGCGGTCGTTCGGCCGCGGCGCTGGCGAAAACGCTTGGGGTTTCTGAGGCAACGATCAATCGCGACGTCGGTTTCTTGCGCGGCAAAGGCCATCACATCTCTTCAAAACGCCTGGCGTCAGGGTGGGCTTTTGCAATCCACGCGCCCGAGCCGTCGCTCTCCAGCGTCGCCGAGGAGTCGAAATGACCGTCGAGTCCCGCGATCGCTGGCATGAAAGTGCCGGGATAAGCCGCGCCCTTTATCCGAGCCTCTTCCTGTCCCCTGACGCTGTGTCGCCTGGGACCCCACAGGCTCATGTCATACGCCATGCATTTGATCTTCTGGATCTGGACGGAGTCTTCTGCTCCGATGGTGCTCCGATCGTCTTCTTCAAGCTTGTAGAAAGCTTTGCGTTGGCTGAGGTGCTCGCGATCCATAAGCGTTTCTGGAATCATGGCGGCGCACCGGTGCTGGTGCTCATCTCCGGTGATCGCGCGGAAATCTATTCCGGCCTGTCGCGCCCGATCTGCCCTGAAGATGTGGGCACCGCCCCTCCATCGCTCGTTACAGCACTCGAACATCTGATCACTGCGATCCCGGAATTTCTTCTTGCCGTGGAGTCCGGCGCGTTCTTCCGCGAGTACGCCCGATCGTTCGACGCTAGCAGACGGGTTGATCGTGACCTTTTGTCCAACCTCGGTGAGGTTCGCACTAAGCTGAGCGAAGGCGAACCCGACGCGATCCCGGTCGATGTGCTCGACGCGCTACTTTGTCGTCTCGTTTTCACCTGCTACCTATTCGATAGAGGCGTGGTCGGGCAACGATACTTGGAAGAGCTCGGCTTGGGCTCGGCAAGGCACTTGCGCGATGTACTCGGCCAAAGACCGCCTTCCAAAGCGAAAGCAGGCCTATTTAAGATCTTCAGGAAGCTGAGTGAAGACTTCAATGGAGACCTGTTCAGCGAAAACATCGAAACCGAAGTACGCCTTGTTTCGAACCAGCATATAGCGATCCTGGACGCTTTCTTCCAAGGCACCCAAATCCGCTCCGGGCAACGGTCTTTCTGGCCGTATGATTTCCAATACATTCCGATCGAGACGATTAGTGCGATCTACGAGCATTTCCTCAAGGCCGAAGATCAAGAAGATGGCGCCTTCTATACCCCGCGCTTTCTCGCTGAAATCGTCCTGGACTCTGCGCTTGAGGGCATAGGGTCGCTCCTCGGCAAGCGATTCCTCGATCCAGCGTGCGGATCGGGAATTTTCTTGGTTGGAATGTTCAATCGAATCGCCGAAGAGTGGAAGGTCGCGAACCCCAACGCGCGTAACGACCGACGCGCACGGGAACTGAGCCAGATTCTTCAACAGAATCTCTTCGGCATCGACATCAATCAGACCGCCTGTCGAATCGCGGCCTTCAGCCTCTATCTCGCCTATCTCGATCAGCTGTCACCCCGTGATATTCAGACCCTTCAAGAGAAGGGACGCGCCCTGCCGCGGCTGATCGCCGACCCGTTGACCTCTGGCGGGAGGGGGGAGACTAATCAGCCCGGGACGATCCGCTGTGCCGACTTTTTCGACGATCAGGACTTCCCTAAAAACGTAGACCTCATCGTCGGCAACCCTCCCTGGGGAAGCACCGCGGGACCAAAAACCCAAGCGGGCTTATGGTGTCTCCAAGCCGGGAAGCCCCTTCCAGACAGTCAGATCGCGGCCGCATTCGTCTGGAAGACCATGGAGCATGTCTCCGGTGCAGGGCGAATTTCCCTTGTTCTCCCACATGGCGTTCTGTTCAATCACAGTCCCGCTGCCATCCGCTTTCAGCGCAAATGGGTCGAAGAGCACTCGATCGAGCGAGTGCTCAACCTCGCCGATCTTCGATTGTTCCTTTTCAATGAGGCGATCCATCCCGCGCTGGTTGTCAATTACAGGACGGCCCAAGGAAATCCGCAACGCGATTCAATCGAGTACCTTACGCCCAAGGCGGATTGGAAGATCACGCAAGCCGAGGTAATCGTCATCGGTGCCGCCGACCGCCGTTCGATCAAGCTGAACAAGCTGCTATTGGATCTCGATGGACCGGACGCCCCGCAGCTCTGGAGCCAGAACTTTTGGGGGTCTCCGCGGGATCTCCGTTTCATCGACCGTATGATGCTGCAGTCACGCCTTCGCGATCTCGTAAGGCTTCCCTCCGAGGAGGCTGGAAGCAAGCGTTGGGTCCGCGCCGAAGGCTTTCAGCCAGCTGGAAAGAACGACGATCCAAAGCGAGCAAGGCACCTCCAACTTCCATCGCGGCGCTTTATCAAGGCCACGCATCCGAGCATTGACCTGTTTGCTCTCGCAGAGGATTCGACTGACCTTCCGGGCGATGAAGTCCTGATCAGGAATCGATCAAATACGAACACGGACATATTCCGCGCGCCGCACGTCCTGATCACCAAGGGCTTCCAGCGGATTGCATACGCCGACTTCGATGTCAGCTTTCAGCATGCTGTGCGAGGTATTCATGGGCCGCCGGAAGATCGCAGCTTGCTGATATTTCTTGCAGCTTATCTGCGAACCCCGCTAGCCAAGTACCTCATGTTTCACACGTCATCGAACTGGGGAATTTACCGGCCGGAAGTGCATGTCCAAGAGCTGCTCCGGCTGCCGATGATTATCCCGGACGACCATGAAGACCCAGTCTGTGCGCGCAGGATCGTTGACGAGGTGGTTCGAATCATCGACAACGCTACCCACGCGGCATCGATTAATTATCTTGAACGCACAAGCGTTGTCGAAAGGGCAACGCAGGCGATCGAGCCACTGGTCAACGAGTATTTTGGCGTACAGCCTTCTGAGAGGTTGTTGATTGACGATACCGTCAACGTGATTATTCCGAGTGTGCAGCCGACCCGGTCGAGAGTTTCCGTTCCAACCATGATACCTGTCGCCGATCCGGTCTTGGCCGCGTACAAGGATCGACTGTGCGAAACGCTAAGTCAGTGGTCGAGCGCGACGAACAATCTTGCCGGGCGAGTTGCTAGATCCAGGAAACTTGGCATCGCGATGGCCATCATTGAGCGGACGGATCGACAAACTCCAGCGATGGCACGTGATGCCGTCGACGACATGAACGTGCTGACGGTGATCGATACCATTCAAAAGGCCTTCCCTTCCACCAGGCGGACCGTTGATTTTGCACGCGGACTCATGATCTTCCACGGATCAAACCTCTACGTCGTCAAGCCGGATTCCTATCGACACTGGACCCAATCCTCCGCCTTGAACGATGCAGATCAGATCGCCGGAAAGTTGCTCACCTATCCGGTGGAGGCCCGTACATGAGCTTCGGGGGTGACCCGGCAGCGTGGCTCGACCTGATCGAATCTCAGGTGCCCGCTATCCTTAATCTGATTCTCTCAACGTGGGAGGAAATGCCACCATTGGCCCCCGATGCTCTGGAGGATCCGACCACAGATGCGCTCTGCCGAGCGCTACGCAGGAATCGGGAAAGTGCCAACTTTCCATTCCGGATCGACATACAGATGGTCGAACTCGATCCGGGAGCCGGTCAGGCGCAGGGGCGCATGGACATCGCCTTCTCCCCGTTAGTCCCACACGAGGCCTTTTATTTCTGCCTGGAATGCAAGCGTCTCAACATCACTGTTGCGGGACGCCGACGATCATTGGGCACGGAGTACGTGACCCAAGGCATGTACCGCTTTGTCAAACGCCAGTACGGAGATCAAGTGCGCCACGGTGGGATGTTGGGCTATGTGCTTGACAGCCGAGTTGACCTCGCGATCAAGTCTGTTCGTACGGCTCTAAAATCACATCGAAGGGATCTCCAGATACATGGAAAAAGTGATCTTCAACGATCTAGCTTCCTGCCCGAAGTGAAAAACGTCCTCGAATCCGCCCATGCGCGCACGGGCGGGCCAGTACCGTTTCTAATCCAGCACATTTTCGCGGCAGCTAGTTAATCTTCGCTAGCTTGCTCTAAGGCCGCCATCAGAAGACTCGACCGGCGGGCTCATAGACCTGAATGTCGACATTGGTGAACTCGCCAAGCACATCTTCAATCTTCAGGCGAACATCCACCCAATCTAGCCCGCCATTGCCACACCCCAGCGCCGGTAGCGCTATCGACTGGATGCCTTTCTCTACAATCACGCGTCGAAGATCACCCAGCCCTTCTGCGACCCATGACAGCTGAGACTTTGTGCGCCAGTCTCGCTTCGTTGGGAAATTGATGATCCAGCGCGGCCCTGACAAGGCGCCTCGCTCGGTCACGAACATATGCCCAATCCTCACGTCGCCTCGCTTGCAGGCAGCAGCGTAGGCAAGGAAGTTCTCATCGAACGCCCGTCGAAACGTCAGCGCAATGCCTTTGCCCATGACCCCAACGGTATTCACGGCGTTGACTAACGCGTCGGCGCGGGCATCGAGTAGATTGCCGGTTGTGTAGCGGATCTCAAAGAAGCCCATTTGGTCGGTCACTCACCTCAAGGCATTGGGTGCTTCAGCCTTCGGGCTCTGGTCGTATCACACGTAACTCAACTACGAAATCGGATAGCCAGGCCAGACAACGTGAAGTTACCCGCTATCTCGTCGTGTGGGATCAGCACGTAGCTCCATGGCTTGCCGCCATTCGCCAGGGCATACGTCGACGCGTTCGCGCACCACTCCATCGCAGACTCCTTTTTGGCCAGAACAATCGCGTCTTCCATCTCCTTGTTCTTTTTTGGCTCCAGCATGTAGATCGCATCCTTCGTCTCGGCGACGAAGTCCGGCTGGTATTCGAGATGATCCGCACCCTGGCGATAGTAGATCTGGAACTGGCCTTTCGCAGGCTTGAACCACTTCAAGGCGTCGCGATCGAGAATGACCGCAAGCTTGCGCTCCGCCTCTGAGTCGAACTTCTGCACCGAGTACAGACATCGTTCGAATCCCGTAAACAAGTACTTCGCCATGTTGCTCTTGTCAGCGGGCGAATCGCGATAGTCAGCAGGCGCTTCCTTGACGGCATGCGTATACGCGCTCGGCTTCAGCTCGGTGTAGCCCTTGCTGATCTGCACGTCGTAGCCGCCACCGTCGTCTTCCCAATAGTGCTTCTGCATCTGCGCATGAACGAACTGCGCGATTTGTTTTTGATGAGTCCGCATCACACGACGGGCCTGCTCCTCGGTCAGGTAGCTGCGCAGGTGCGATACCACTTGACCCGCAATCTCGTAGAGAAGGTCGGCATGTCCCTCGTAGGACACATCGTCAAAATCGACCAGTCCCGAAACCACGTAATCCTCAAGGCGCGCTTCATCCACTCCGCCACTTCCGAGCACCAGTGCCTCGACCCCACCAGTGCGCAGGTATTGCATCCACAGTTCGTCCGAGAGCGCCTGGAAGCGCATTCCTTCCAGCTGCAAGGTGAAGGGCTTGAACCCGGAAAGCACCTCGCCCTTCGGTACGACCAGGATGCGTGGAATGTCGATCGTCTGCTGCGTCACCAGCTCGACCGTCTTCGCTACGATGGCGGCAACGTCGGGCTTTTTCGCCAGCCCCTCCAGTTCCATTTGGCCGACCGGTTGCTGTTCCTGCACCGCCTTCACAATGGCAGCCTGCACCTCCGGTCGCTTCAGGTGCTCCAGCGTAGGCACATCGGCGGGACGATTTTCGAAAGAGCGGATCACGTTCCACGCGATCTGCGCGATCTGCTGCTCTTCCGGCTTCTGGAACGCGGGTGGCGGCTGTACGCCCATGCTGGAAACTGTGTTGTCAGTCTGCTGCGCTGGCGACAAACCGAGCTGCCCGGCCAACTGCGATTGTGAGACGACGGTTTCCTTTTTTGACTCCAGCTCGGTGTCGTCCAGCACGATCGACGCCATACGGATCGGGTTGCCCGGCTTCCTGGCCTCCTGAATGATCTCGTCGAACTTGTCGTGTGCGACGATGTTGAGGCGGTCAACCGCGGCAACACCTGTCCGCTTGCCATAAGGCAGGCGCAACCCGCGCCCAATCGATTGCTCGATCAGGATGCGCGCGTTGGCGGCACGCAGCGGCACGATTGTGTACAGGTTGGTGACGTCCCACCCTTCCTTGAGCATGTTGACGTGGATGACGACTTCGGTCGGCTCGTCGGTGTGTTCCACCTTGAGCAGGCGCTCGATCATCTCCTCTTCTTCCGCGCCGCTCTTGCTGGAGTCGACCTGGATAACCTTGTCGCGATAGCGGCCCTCGAAGAACTCTTCGGACTGGATCAGCTTCAGCAGCTGACCGGCATGCGTCGTATCGCGCGCAATGACCAGCACGAATGGCTTGACGATCGCATGGTCGGTCTCGCGCGCATAGGTCTCCAGGTCGACCTTCACGCTCTCGTGCAGGCGAACGCCGTCTTCCAGTTTCAGCCGTTCCAGGGCTTCGACAGACATGCCTGCCGGATTGAAGTCCTTGCGCGTGACGACGGCGGGCTCTTTGACGAACCCATCAGCCATCGCCATGCCTAGCGGATAGTCATAGATCACATTGCGAAAAGGGATCGCACCTTTGCTGGTTTCCACGAACGGCGTGGCCGTCAGCTCCAGACCAAGCACGGGCTTGAGCTCGTTGATCGCGCGCAGCCCCGAGCTGGCGCGGTAACGGTGCGACTCGTCCATCAGCAGCACCAGATCGGGCAGGCCCGCCAGATAAGCGAAATAGCTTTCGCCGATGTATTCCGACAGACGCTTGATGCGCGGGCTGCGACCACCGCGCACCTCAGAATTGATCTTCGAGATATTGAAGATGTTGATCTTGCATCGCAGCAACACGTCGAACAGCGACCCCGCCATCGACTCGTAGTTGTCGCCGGTGATGATCGCAGGCGCGTCCGTCGCAAACTCGGAAATGCCCTTGAACACGTACTTCGGCGTGTTCGGCGTGAAGTCCGCGATCAGCTTGTTGTAGATGGTCAGGTTGGGCGCAAGCACGAAGAAGTTGTTGATGCCGTGTGCCAGATGCAGGTAGGCGATAAACGCACCCATTAGACGAGTCTTGCCGACGCCCGTTGCCAAGGCGAAACACAGCGACGGAAATTCCCGCTCGAAGTCCGTGATCGACTGAAATTCGCTGCGAATGATCTCCAATGCTGCGGCAACATCCGCGGCCTTTCTTGGCGGCGCGACCTCAGTGATGCGATCCAGCAACTCCAGCGAGCGCCGCTGCGGTGCTCGTAAGCTCAGGCGGCCAGCAATGGCGTTGACGTGCCGGTTCATTCCTTGTCTCCCGTTTTCGTGCCCGGCTTCTTCCGCGCCGGGCTTCGCTTGCCGGCTTCGATCTGTTTGAGCTTGGTGGTCGCTGCGTCGAAATCACGCTCCACCGCCGTGACCTTGTTGACCTGCTGCTGACGATACAGATCGAACTGCACGCCGGCATGCTCCATCGCCGATTCGTGGCTGATCCGACCGGCGTGGGTGAGGATGTCGCGCTCGCTCAGGCGCAGGAAATCGTCGAGTTTCCCGATCCAGGCCTGCATGGTCATGGGACGCCGGTTCAGTGCCTGCAGCTCGGCGAATTCAAGGTAAGCATTGACGATGCGGTTGAGCGCTTCCAGTTCCTCGACCTCCAGATAGTTCTTCGCCACGGCGGCATCGGTCTTGCGCGGTCGCGCGGCGCTCCAGCTCGTCATGCCCATGTTGGGCTTCCGTGCGTCAGCGCGCGCCCTGACGACTTCCGCTGCCGTGTGACCATGCGCCGCCCAATGCATCTTGTTCTGGATCGTCTTGAAGAAACGCTGGCTGGCCTCTGCGCTTCCGTCGTAATCGACGCTGGTGGCGTAGATGTCCAGCACCTTGCGCCAGAACATCCTTTCCGAAGAACGAATATCGCGGATTCGGGACAGCAGCTCTTCAAAGTAACCATCGTCCGGCCCGCGCTTCAGGCGCTCGTCGTCCAGCGCAAAGCCCTTGACCAGGAACTCCTTCAACCGCTCGGTGGCCCACTGGCGAAATTGCGTGCCCAGCGGCGACCGCACCCGGTAGCCAACGGCCAGAATGGCCTCCAGGCTGTAATGGTCCAGGTCGCGGCGCACCACCCTATGCGCCTCCTGCCGAACCGTCCGGAAACTCCGGACAGTTCGTTCAGGGTCGCATTCACCCTCTTCGTAGATGTTCTGCAGGTGCTCGCTGACGGTCTTGTTGCTGACCTGATAAAGCTCCCCTATCTGCCGCTGGGTCAGCCAGACCGAGCCGCCTTCCAGTCGGACCTCGATCCGCGTACGCGCATCCGCCGTGCGATACAAAATCAGCTCCGAAGCCGACTTGCCCTCATCGCCATCCGTGGTCATGCCTCACCCTCTGTGAACAGCCCGGCTTGCGCAGGCGGTGGAGCATCCGGCTCGGGTGCTTTCGGCAGGTTCTCAATCTGCAGCGAATAGTCGTCGTGGCCCCACTCGCAGCGCGACAGCACCTGCTTCGGGATCTTGCGGACGGTCAGATTGGGAAAGTCACCCTTGCCACGAAACGCCGGACATAGCACCAGCAGTGATCGCTCCGGCCCGACTTCGTCGGCTAGTTGCTGCAACTGCTCGTGGCTAAGCGTCGCGGTGGTGACGTAAAGGAAGTCGTGCTCCGTGGAATAGCCCTGTTGCCAGTACACCGTGTCGCTGGGTGCATAGGTGAAGCCCTCCAGTTTGCACAGTGCCTCGGTCAGCATCGCTGCGTTGTAGTCGCGGTGGATGACCCAGTTGCCCCACTTGTCCTTTTCCAGCAAGGACGGGGCGAGATGGTAGTAGCGGAAGCCGCCGCCGCCTTTCCAGCCGACCGCGTCGGTGATGCCGCCCTGGTCTGTACCGTCGATGACTTTAAGTAGTCGCGGAACAATTTCTGTGTCGCAGTGCTCTCCGAGTTCAATCATGATCCAACGACGACCCATCTTCTGGGCTACAGCACCTGTTGTCCCCGACCCAGCAAAAGAGTCGAGAATCCAGTCGTTTTCGTCAGTAGAAATTTCCAATATCTGTGCGAGCAGCTTCTCTGGTTTCGGAGTACCAAATAGATCAGCCGCCAGCCTTTCTGGAAAAAGATTTTTGAGTTCATATTTTGCCTGCCTGTTGTGGCCCGTTTCATCTAGTTGGGACCACAGTGTCGATGGAGGCAATCCCTTCATGTCAGCCAGATATGTCCGACGGCGAATACCTTTACCGTCAGCCGTAAACCGGATTTCGCCTGTGGCAATTTTCTCAAGAAGGGTTTCTCTGGACCACCGCCAACCATTTTTTGGCGGTTTGATCACGTTCTTGTTAGGACCGATAAGATCAAACGTTAAATTAGGACGAGGCTTGGGAGAGTTCAATGGATTACCATCAAACCAGGGGCCGCGAGGATCATTGTCCGGATTCTTAAAGTGGCTGCGTTTCGCCTCAGCATTAAGCTTCTTTGTCTGCCATTCCGGACTCTTTGAATAAACCAATATATAGTTGTGATCAACAGAGAACTGCTTAGCATCGTTATTACTGTTGTCCGTAGACTTCCAGACAATTGAAGCAACAAAATTTCCGCGACCGAAGATCTCGTCACACAACACCTTCAGGTAGTGCGCCTCGTTGTCGTCAATTGTGATCCACAACGAACCATCATCCGACAGCAGCCGATGAATGATCTCCAGTCGATCACGCATCAGAGACAGCCAGATCGAGTGCTCTATCCCGTCGTCGTAGTGCGTGAACGCACTACCAGTGTTGTACGGCGGATCGATGAACACGCATTTCACCTTCCCCGCGAACTCCTGCTCCAGCGCCTTCAACGCCAGCAGA
Source organism: Rhodanobacter sp. Col0626 (assembly GCF_049994385.1). Taxonomy (GTDB): domain Bacteria; phylum Pseudomonadota; class Gammaproteobacteria; order Xanthomonadales; family Rhodanobacteraceae; genus Rhodanobacter. The sequence goes on along the minus strand of NZ_CP188260.1, from coordinate 311,608 downwards.
TTGTCTCCCCGAATCAACCGGTTATCGAACAGGTCATTCTCGCCAACCCGATGCTTCGCGTGATAGCTCTTCGTTTTATTCTCAAGCAGGATGCGCGGCTCCAGTTTCGGCCGCGTTTCCTTTCCGATCCAGGTGAGTTCAAGTTTTTGCTTCCTGGTCACAAACGTTCTCTCTCTCTTGCATGTTTAGGCTGCCACTGTGCTTTCAAACCGGTGGCAACGCTGGCTGGGCCATTGATTGCGCATCTTCTGCGGCAAGACGTTGCAGCACTGTATCTGCAAGCGGCTGCGCATCGGTCAGATTGCGGAAGATTCCCAAGTATCCCTTGTATCCCTGAAGCGGCTCCGAGGTCGAATAGATCAGCTCGGACAGCTGATTAGTGCGCCGCGACAGCAGGGCCTGTTCCTCGACCGACAACTCGAGCTGGGGCTTCTCAATCACATCCGCCGAGCGATGCGCCACGAATGCCATGATGAAGTAGCGGCCGTGCCGGAAGAACATCCGCCTCTGATAGGAAGATTCTGCTCCCTCCGAACCGGCAAGAATCTGGTCGATGAAGCGGTAGATCTTCACCAGGCGATACATGCGCACCCCGGAGAGATCGGCAGGGAACAGTTGGCTGTACAGTACTCCGCCCTGATCCCACAAACGACCGATCTCCTTCTTGGCAGTGGTGACGAAATCAATCGCATTACTCGGGCGTGGCCGTCGCGCGACCTCCGCCGCCAAGAGTTCCGTCGCTGACCGCGCTTTGAATCTCAGGCAGGCAAGGGCAACGGCCGCGTCCTCCAATGAGAACGCGCCATCCCGCCGGGCGAAGGCCTCTGCGGATGGTCGGTAAAAGTATATGGCTCCCGCAGCAGCCAGCTCCTGACGGAGGCGCTCTTGATTAGGATCGAGTGCCGCAAAGTCCACGCCACGCACGACATTCTGGTGATTGCGGGCCTTGGTGATCCGTTGCTCCAGGTCACCAACAGCGCCACCAATCTCGATGATCGTCACCATGAGTTTGGCTTCTTGAGAAAGATGGCCATCGAGCGTTGCCGTGGCGATTGCCCCTGCAGTTTGCGCACCATTGACGATCGAGCAATTGGTCAGGGCGAAAGTGCACTGCCGTTGATCGCCCTGCGCTTGCGCGATGGACTCAGCGACGATGGTGATTCCATTGTTCAGGTAGAAGAAGTCGTTAGGCGCCTCCCTGACCGTCCTCGTTATCGCCGCATTGACCCCAACGGTTCCCAGATACAGTCGGATGTTCCTCTCAAAAAGGGCTTGGCCGTGATTCTCCACGAGGCCCGCCAACGCCGCGGCGCGGATCTGGCCGTAGACGGCTTTTCGCGGTGCGTTTACGCCTGCCCAGTTCTCCAGAACAACTTGATCGTCAACCGACGCAGCGGCTTGCTCAAGCGCCAGCCAGTTGTACACAACCCCGAGCCCAGATGTATGCCATTCGAACAGCAAGGAAAGCGGATTGAGTTCCGCGGCGTAGCCGTTGAGGTCATCCATTGCATGCGGGCCCATGGCGTCCCCAAGGAAGCTCATGTGAAGTTCGATGCGGATTCCCGGTGTTTCTAACGCCTCTTCGATCTCGTCAAGGCGATTACGTACAGCCTCATTGAATTCGTTGAATCGTCGTGCACGTAGTGCCCGCAGCCCGTTGATGGTTTTCTGCACCTCCTCTTGTGAAGGCGCCGCCCCGGTTCGTTTGAACTTCGATTGAACGCAAACCAGGCGACCGCGAGCGCGGTCAAAAAACAGTGCGTCCAACCCATGGTCATCGGAACCATCCGTTATGGCTCCCACGGCGACCGCATCATCTACCCGGCAACACCTAACGATCGTGTAAGCCGCCAACGCGCGCGAAAGGCGATCCAGGTCATGTTGATCCTCCGCCCAGCCTTGACGGTTTGTCTTTGTTATCTTCGGCACAGAAGCGAAGAATCGCGACCGAAGGCCGGCCTCAAGTTGTACAAGCATTTCCGGGCGAGTTGGCATGCGTTAGCTCAGCGTCCAGCGAAGCACAAAGACAGATTCGAGGGATTTGGTCTGTTGCAATTTTCCCTCAATCGCGGAAATCAGATCTTGTCGCCGTGCATCGACCTGATCTTGCCCATCGAACAGCGCGCGCCGCTTTTGATTGCGTAGCATCTCCAGCGACTTGATCTGCTTCAGGCCAGCAAGCTTCTCATCCAAGGTCAGCGCCATTGTCGCTGTGCGGCGCGCATCCTTGACCTGCCGATCCAGCTCCTTGATCTCACGCTCCAGCCCTAGCTTCAGATCGTCGGCCCAGCCATCCAACTTGTCGACTTCGGCTTCGAAGAATTGAGCGTTCCGATCAGAAACTACCCGCTGGATCAGCGTTTGCTGTTTCGTTGCAACGTCCACCAGGAGCGATTCATCCACCGATACGCCTTGAGGCATAACCGACCCAGGCAAGGTCAACAATCGCCGAGCCGCATCTTCATCCAGGATTTGGCCATCATCGGTGGCTGCCGCGACGATCAGGTGGTCTTCGCCCTGATCCAGGGACTCGACACTGAACAACCACACCGCAAGCTGGCCGGACTTGCCGATGAGCGGCTGCAACGCACTGATCTTGCCGGCATGTTGGCTGTAATCGAAATGGATTTCCGCCGTCGGAAGCTCACGCGACTTCGCCTGCGCTACAAGCGCCTCGGCAAGCGGATGGTTCAGCCGATACAGGTGGGCTTCGCCGTTACGACGCGGCAGCTCGTACAGGCCACTGGGAATGTCTGCCATCTTTTCCGCGAATGGCAAGCTGGTGAGGCGAAAGGCGCCGTCACCCAGGAACTCGGCATGCCCCGCAAGTTCATGGCGCGTCAGCTGCATCAGCAGACGCTCGTAGCGACCTAGTTGCTCCTCGGAGTCCTGTTTCCGTACCTTCAGTTTTTCGCGCACTTCGTCATCGAAGTGTTCGAGCAGCTTTTGTCGAGTACGAGTCATGGATTCATCGATCTCCAGACTCAGTTCGAGCTGGAGTTGGTCGAAGGCCGACTTGATTTCCTCCTGCTTGCGGCAACCTTGGTAGATCGCGGCGATGCGTTTCTCGAAGTCGACTCCCGACTCGATGGCACCCAATACCTCGTCGCTGGCACCAAAGACGCCTTCGAAAAGGTGGAATTTTTCGGACAGCAGCTCGAACACGCGCTGGTCGGCAGCGTTCTTGCGGTTGAGAAAGTTCACCACGACCACGTCGTGCTTCTGTCCGTAACGATGACAGCGACCGATACGCTGCTCGATGCGCTGCGGATTCCAGGGGAGGTCGTAGTTCACCACCATGGCACAGAACTGCAGATTGATGCCTTCGGCACCCGCCTCAGTGGCGATCATGATGCGACCTTCGTCGCGGAAGTAATCGACCAAGGCCGAACGCATGTCTGCGGTCCGCGAACCCGTGACGCGGTCGCTACCCTGGTGGCGCTGCAACCACTCCGCATAGATCGCCTTGGAGCGCTCGTCGGTGTTGGTACCGTTGAATAGCACGATGCCGTCGCTGAACGGACTGTCGGCGAGTACGCGCAACAGGTAGTCCTGGGTACGGCGTGATTCGGTGAAGATGATAGCCTTCTCGTCCGCGCCCAGCTCGTGCGCCTTCGCGAAGGCCACGGTCAGCGCTTTTAGCAGCGCGGTTCCTTTGGCGTTCGAATGAATCGACGTGGCGAGTTGGGCGAAGGCTTCCAGTTCGACGATTTCGGCGGCCATAGCTATGCGGTCATGCTCGCTCAGTGGTTCGCCGGTCGTGTCGTCGGGCCACTCCTCGGCCGTTTCGTTGAGCGCTTCGTAGTCCTTGTCGAGGTCGTCCGCCAGCGACTCCTTTGGCGACTGTGCAGCGAGCTCTGCCTTGAGACGGTTGGAGATTGACTGCAGTGCGCCAGCGATGGCGAAGGTCGACGAAGCCAGCAGCTTGCGCAGCACCAAGGTCATCAGCGAACGCTGGCTTGCCGGGAGTGCAATCAGGTTGTCGCGCTGGAGGTATTCCGAGACGAGCGTGTAGAGACGGTCCTCGCTCTCTTCCGGCGTGAACTCTTCAACCAGCGGCAGGCGTCGTGTGTACGGTATGTAAGCGACGACCTGGCGGCGTAACGTGCGATGACAGATCGGTTTGAGGCGCGCTTTCAGCACGTCGAAAGCTTGCCCCTGACTGACGTTGGCAAACTGCTCGCGAAAGCTCTTGACGTCGCCGAAGGTATGCTCGTCGATGAAGCTGACCAGTCCGTAGAGCTCCAGCAATGAGTTCTGCAGCGGCGTCGCCGTCAACAGTAGTTTGTCGCGATTGGCTAGCGCCAGCTTGAGCGTGTTCGCTATGACATTGGTCGGCTTGTAGACATTGCGCAGGCGATGCGCTTCGTCAATAACGACCAGGTCCCACGGCACCGCTTGGACATCGGATGCTTTGCTACGGGCGAACTGGTAGGAGCACAGGACAATTTCCGGCCCCTCGAAAGGGCGAAGATTTCCCTGCTTGATGGCTGCGTTGTAGGACTTCGATTCGAGGATGCGGCACGGCAGGAAGAACTTCTCGGCCATCTCCTGGAACCACTGCTTGCGTAGGTTGGCCGGGGTGATGATCAGAATGTGGCGCTTCTTCTCCGCCCACTTCTGCGAAAGCACCAGCCCCGCTTCGATCGTCTTGCCCAGGCCGACCTCGTCGGCCAGCAGGGCACCCTTCGACAACGGCGAATTGAACGCGAACAGCGCCGCATCGACCTGATGCGGGTTCAGATCGACCTGTGCGCTGGCGACAGCGCCAGCCAACTTCTCCGCGCTGCCGGGTGGAAAGCGGCGGGTAAGCTCGTGCGCGAAATATTTGGCCTGGTAGGCGGTCAATTCCATTGATTTTTCGTTCTACCCGAGCCTTTTACGATGGTTTGCGCGTTTTGGCCCTGCGATGGCCAGAGCGCCCCCGATTGAAAATTATTTTAGACCTATATCACCCCATGGAGCGTAGCAGGCCGGCGATCGACGTTAATGATTGACCAGGTGCCCGCCAAGTTTCGGTGCCAGACCCAGGACCTCGTCTTTGACGTCTCCCGTGCGGATGATCCCGCCCTGACCTGACGCCACGACCGGCTGCATCGAGCGGCCCCACTGATCTATTCGTTCCATCCCCTTCCACGTCCTCGCGACGCATAGAGCCCGGCCTCACGGCCGGGCTCTATGCGTTTATGCCGTCATCAAGGAGTTCGTCATGCAACTCGCGCAATCTTTGACTCACACCCGCTACAAGCTCACTGGCGAAACGACCGAGCAGGACGTGCTCGCCGCAGCCGAAGCTATCCTGAAGAGCCGGCTGGAACGTCAAGGGAGCATCGGCACTCCGATGGACGCCAGCGACTTTCTGCGCATGCGCTTGGGCGCGCTCCTGCACGAAGAGTTTCACGTCCTGTGGCTGGACAACCGCCACCGGATCCTCGATTGCCAGAAGCTTTTCACCGGCACGGTCGATGGGGCAAGCGTCCACCCCAGAGAAGTGGTGCGCGCGGCACTGGCCATCAACGCCAGTGCGGCGATCCTGGCGCACAACCATCCCAGTGGCGTGGCCGAGCCCAGTGCGGCCGATAGGATGCTCACCCATGAGCTTCGCGAAGCGCTCCGGCTGATCGGGGTACGTGTCCTTGACCACATCGTGGTGGGCAGTGAGTGCGTCAGCATGGCCGACAGGGGACTGATCTGATGACGATGCTCCCGCGGCGCTGCCCTTTGCTGGGTCGATCCCAAATAAACTCACCCACATATCACTCAAGTGAAGTCGGAAGTTACCGGCTTCGCGTTTGGACGCTCCGCGTCGCAGCGTTCGTAAGGGATACCTGACTCATGACAGGCAAACTCGACACGGTCTACTGCGTCCTGGTGGTCGCTACCGCGGTACTGGTCGGCATCGTCCGATGCACTCGCTGTAGCGACCTCAAAGCTCCCTGATCCACAACGTCAAAAACACAGCGCACAAGGCCCGGCATGTCCGGGCCTTGTGCGTTTATGTCACCCACTTACGAGGAAACGAACATGCATCTGATTGAAACGATGGCCTACGCCGGTGATAAGCCGTGGCACGGCCTGGGCAACAAGCTTGCCCCACAGCAGCCCATCGAGACCTGGAAGAAGGACGCGGGTATGGACTGGCAGATCGAGCAGTCCGAAGTCCGTTACATCTCCGGCAACAACGATGTCGGGGCCATCAACACCTTCCCGGAACAGAAGGTTCTATACCGATCGGACACCAAGGCCCCGTTGGCCGTGGTGTCCAAACGCTTTCACGTGGTGCAGCCTGGCGAGATCCTCGAGTTCTACCGCGACCTGACCGCCTGCAACGGCTTCGAGCTTGAAACGGCAGGCGTGCTGCGCGAGGGTCGCAAGTTCTGGGCGCTGGCGAAGACCGGCCAGAGCAGCATGCTCAAGGGGCGCGACAGGGTGGATGGCTATCTATTGCTGGCCACCGCTTGCGACGGCACGCTGGCTACCACAGCGCAGTTCACCTCGGTGCGGGTGGTCTGCAACAACACTCTGCAAATCGCGCTGGGTAGCGCCAACGGTGCGATCAAGGTGCCGCATCGCAGCCAGTTCGATGCAGAGGCGGTCAAGCGCCAGCTGGGGATCACCGTGTCGTCTTGGGATGGCTTTGTGGTCCGCATGAAGGCGTTGGTCGATCGCCCAGTCGATCCCGACTCGGTGGAGGGCCTGCTGCGTCGGGTGCTTACCTACGCGGCACCGGACAGCAAGCCACCGGTGGTCAACGAACAAGCGATGGCAACGGTCCGATCACTGTACGAGGGCGGTGGCCGCGGTGCACTGATGGCGTCCAGTCGTGGCACCGCGTGGGGCCTGCTCAACAGCATTACCGAATTCGTCGACCGCCACCGACGGGCACGCAGCGATGATCACCGCCGTGATGCAGCGTGGTTCGGCCAAGGGGCGCTGATCAAACAGCGTGCCTGGGACGAGATGATCAAGCTCGTGGCGTGATCACTCCACACCATGGTGCGGCCCTCTAGCTACTGGACCTTCCCCTAGAAGGGTTCCGACAGAAGGCACCACCCTTGCGCTTGACGGAAGTGCGCTCGCTTCAGCGCAAGGAAATGTTGCAAGTTCGCCGAGCCATCACCGAGATGCTTTGGCTTGCTTGATCGAGCAGGAGAGGCCGACACCCTCTCCTGCCACAAGGCTAACCTGCTCCTTGACTACTTTTCTTTCTTGGCGACCATCTGTCGGATTTGGCTGAGCAGCTTTGACCGTTCACCTTTTGAGAGTTGTGCGAAGGCCAAGAGCATCTCGGCCTGATCGTCTTCTTCGGCGAAAAGGTAGGCCAAGGGAATATCCAGCGCGCAAGCTAGCGTGGCCGCCGTATCCATATCCGCCCGATTCACTCTCTGCTCGTAGCGGTTGATGCGAACGCTGCCATTGGCTTTGTCGTCAGACACGAGGCCTCCCAATGCGCGCTGCGAAAGGCCCCGCATGATGCGGGCAGCCTTCAGACGCTTGGCAAAAATGGTGGCGACGGGCGTAGACAGACGTGGGCATCGGCAACTGAATCTCCTTCAGGATTGCCTATATACGTCGCGCGCAATAGTCTATACTGGAACAGTATATATAGACATGTAGGGCGCCTTACCCAGACGGCTCCTCCGCATGGCCACAGGGGGCCATCGAACCACCGATGCGAGGCACTGCATCTAACCCATCGTTTGTAGCCTATCCGCGCCCGAGCGCTTGGACGGGCGGTGCGTTCTCTATTTTCACCCAAAGGACTACCTAAACATGAACGCTCTGAATCAACCCTTCCAACTCACCACAACCCAGAAGTGGCACAACATCTGGTACGGCGTGGCCGCGACGCTGGCGGTCTTTGTGCTGGCCATGATCGTCGGCAACATGGATCTCGATGAGGGCACCGTGGGGACGGTGTTCCTGATCGCTTTTGGCTTGCTGACGGGCGTCACCCTCCGCCTGGGCACCAAGCGTGGCTGGACGTACTACGCCGAGCAATACCAGCCGGGCACACGCTATGTCTTCACCAAGGATCTCAAGCTCGGTGTGCTGTGGCGTGTCCTGGGGGTCTGGTTCGGCGGACGTTTCGTGTCAGCCATCCTCCTCGATCAGGCCGATAGTGACTTGAGCATGGCCTTGCTATTGCTCGTAAGCATCGTGCTGGTGGTCGTGGTTGCCCTGTACGTCGGACTTCGCTTCGGCTGGCGGTCGGCTGGCAAGACGTTGACCAGTACGGTCCCCGCCGCAGCCTCTCTTTAAGAGGTAATCCATCCCCACCTCTCCACACCAAGAGCGTGCGCTCGTCGGGCGCACGCTCTTTTTGCATTCAACGCAGGAGCGATCACCATGAAAACCCCGCACAGAATCCCGCTGGCTACCCTGATGGCCACGACCTTGTTTGCCCTCACAGGGTGCAGCAAGCCGGTCCTGGACTTCCGGAATGCCGAGATGCCCGATGGCCTGATCTATGCCACGGGCGCCAATGAACCATTCACCGGTACCGTCACACACGTCCCTGACAGCTTTTTGCTGAGCGACGCCAAGGGCTACGCTAAGTTCGTGCAAGAGGCCGGCGGCGATGGCGACGCCGTCGCCCGGATGTGGCGCTTCGCGCAGGGAATCGGCTCACCGACGTTCCTGTGCGACGTGTCTGCACGCAAGGGATATGTCGACGGAAAGGCGATCTGTTACGTGCCAAGAACCGATACCAAGCTTATCGAAGCCCACTTCTCGGAGGGGCGTCTTTCCGGGGGACTCGTTTACTACAACCCGGAAAGTCGCGCTCAGAAGCTCATCGAAGGAAGCTTTGACGCAGGTCAGCCGGCTGGCACCGAGAAGATATACAGCCCATCCACTGGCAAGCTGGTCGAGAGTGTGGCCTGGTCCGATGGCACGTACGATGGCGACTATGCTCGCTATACCGACGATGGGACGCAGCTGACTGACCGATGGCGCTACCGAAAGGGCCAGTACGACGGCGTGGCGGAAACTTTCGATGCCGACACGGGAAAGCGCATTGCTCTCGTCGACAAGTGGGTAGAAGGCAAGATCAACGGAGAACGCAAGACGTGGGACAAGAACGGCGTCTTGCTCACCGACGAAATCTACGTCGACGGCAAAAAGGTGGCGAACAAGGATGTCACGGATGCATCGCAGGCCGACGGCGAATCGCTCGAAGGGCGTCTGAATCAGGCGCTTTCCGGGCCAGTATCCACTAACACCCCACCCGCGCCTGCGGCAATCTCACCTGCTGCTCCCGCCACGCTGGATGCCTGCGTGCAGAGATGGACTGCGGCCAACCACGAGGCTGCCGCGAAGGCTGGTGTCGATGACGCCGCTACTGCGGATCAGGTCGACGAATGGGAAACATGGTGCAAACAAGGCAAAGAGGTTCCCGCCGGCTGACTGCGGATTACGGTGACCCGACTGCATGCGGCGGCTCGATGTACGCCGTCTACACTCGGAGGTGAAGGTGTCCTGGCTTTCGTGTAAACGCGCCACACGCTGAACATCCACATTCAAGCCATCACCCTGAAACAGCAAGGCTGGGACATCTACAACTGCGCCAGTTGGTACGATCCATCGGATGCAAACGTCATAGAGCCCAGCCCTTCGGCCGGGCTTTTTCTTTGGGAGATACAAAAATGAAGAAGCACACAGCATTGCGGCTGGTGGACACGCACACGCTTGATCGAAGCCAGTGGCTGGAGGTGCGGCAGGGCGGTATCCGTAGCCAAAGGAGATCATCGCGATGTTCGGAATTATTGGCGGTGTAGTCGTGTATAGCTTTGCCTTGTGCGGGCTCGTGAGAGCCTTGCAAGAGAGAAACGCAAGGGCTGATGCATAAATGGCTTTGGTCTGCACGGAAGGGAGTGAAAGCTCCTGCCCGTAGTGAGGAGCCCATTTTTTTGTGTTGCCGAGGCCAGCACCTGTTACTCGGCGCCCCTTGGTGTCGTCGACTACTTGGGACTGTCGGGGCAATGACGACCTCCCCTACCACCGATAACCCTCCCTAATCGCGGAGAGGTGATGGCGATCGAAGGTGTCGCGCTTGGTCTCTAATCATTCAAGGTGCTTAACACCCCATTGGCTTAGCCGAGTCAGCAATAGAAAGGGAAGAACGCTACGGCGTTCTTCCCTTTCTTGTTGGCTCCGTTTTTTTTGGGTACTTCGCCAGATCACCAGATAGAACCTCCTGTCGGCTCAATCGAACGCAGCTTAAGATCTACACGAAGCCTGTAAGGTTCTTCTCGTTCTTCCCGTCTCCCTCAGAAGCGCTCATCAGTGTACCGAGACCTTACAGCTTGTGCCGAAGGCCTCAATCAAGGGCCATACGAAAGCCGCAAGCAACGGCTGTTGAGGGCGAATTGATATGACCAACAAGTAGCCTTCAGACACATTAAGTTTTTACTCACCCATACATACATATATGAGGGGATTGCAAATTGATACAGCACATCACCAACTGCGTTGGTGTAACAAGAGAAGAACAGGTATAGAGGGGAGCGTGGTACGCGCACTTACCGTTTCTCTCGGCGACATCCAAAAATACGGTGAAACTCACTTCATGAGCAGGCCAGCGAACTACACCGCCGGCCTTTTTTATTGCCTACAGATTAAAGGGTGTCCACGATGGCCAGTTTTCATCATCGGATCAAAAGCGGCAGGAAAGGTTCAGCGCAAGCGCATGTGGCGTACATCGCACGCGAGGGCAAGCACGCGACAAGAGAGGACTTGATGGCGACCGGTGTCGGAAACATGCCCGACTGGGCGGAAGAACACCCTAATCTGTTCTGGCATCTGGCAGATCTGCATGAGAGGAGCAATGCTGCCGCCTTCAGAGAACATGTGGTTGCGTTGCCAAACGAACTCACAGCACCACAGCAGGTCGAGTTAGTACATAGCCTGCTCCCGGCACTGGTAGGTCCAAAACCTCATCGCTGGGCCATACACGTGCCGCAGTCATCCTTGGGCAACGTGGTCAACGCGCATGCGCATATCGTGTACTCCGATCGCGTAGCTGACGGTATATACCGACCTCCGGAGCAGATATTCAGACGCTACAATCGTGTACGACCGGAGAAAGGCGGGCTCCGCAAGGAAAGTGGTGGCATGACTCCATTGGAGGTCAGAGCCAAGATGAAGGCCATGCGCAAGCAATGCGCCGACATCCAGAATCGCCTCTTGGCCAAATATGGCCACTGGGCACGTGTGGACGCGGGTTCGCTAAAGGAACAGGGCATCAACCGGATGCCTGAACGTCATCTGGGACAAGCGCGCGTCCGAAAGATGTCTGCAAAGGACAAGAAAGCCTATGTGGAGGCTCGACGAGCGGGTCAACAAAGTATCGACGTTGATTTTTGAAACATGCGCACAGGGTTGAGCAAACCGGTCGGCGACTTTCGTGCCAATTGCTCCCTGTCCCGTTGAGGTCGGCAACGGCAGCTGTCGATGTATGGTCCACATGCATACGCTGCAGCCACTTTCTGGTGGCTGTAGTGATCTTGAACCTTCACGCTTTTCTCGGACGCTTTCATTCATGGGCAAAATGGGTAACGACTACGGCAATAAATGTGTCGATAGGCGAGCGTGTAGTGCGAGTGTCGCTGTTGCATCAATGCGAGAGGAAGTGCACGCCGATCAAAATCAAATCAGACATGCGAAGAGCGTCTGCGCACAGCGGGTGCAGCGACGACCAATGGTCAGACATGCGTCACAAGGGTTTGGGCTCGGGTCTGATACAGTGAACTCATGAACAATCAGAGCGGTGCTCTGTGATGGCTACAAGGCAATGGACGCGACAGCTCAGATCTCGTCGGATTAGCTCGATCATCAACCGCTGCTGGGTCGACCCAGCATATCGTTAACGGAAGCCTCGCTAGTACGGTATCGACCGTAATTCGGGCTTGCCGAGGTCTTGTGACTCACAGCGCCAAGAGCCTCCCAATTTCCCGATGCAACCCCATCATCGTTACCCCGTTTGCCGACGGCAAGATGTCCAGTCCGTACAAAAGGGGGCTTGGGCGCACGCGAATATGCGAATGTTCGCAAAATTCGCATGGGTTCCCGGAGACGCAATTTTTCGACTTCAGTGGTTGTGTGTCTTGCACGGTGACATCAAACACAATGGCCCCTAGAAGTACTGGTTCGTTCGTTGAGGTGTGCGATTCCCAGAACATGACTCCGACCAGTCCATGTGGACTGGTCGTGTCGGTAGCGCGCCCTACTAAGCGAGGCTCGGGCGGTATTTTACATAGACCTTCCGACCGCGATGCTCAAGCTCGAGCTTTCCCTGAGTCTGCAGGTACTGCAGCGCGGGAAGAAGGCGGTCGACACGGCGCAGATCTTTGCTGGGACCATGCCTTTCAAGCTGTGTCATGGGCACGCTGGTCCAGCGTCGGCTCCAGTAGCTCTTCTGCAGGTGTTTCGAGAGATCCTCCGCGTCCAAGACCAGATCAGGAACCGTTGCTGCCAAGGAGAAGCGGCTGACGTATTCAAGGAGGTGATGCCGAATGATGGTAATCGCACGCTCCAACGTGTCCCGCGTAATCGTGCTGCACTTGTCGAAGTAGCTGAAACCCGCCGCCATGCGAGCAGCGTGCTCTGCCGCCTTTGCTGCAAAGGCTTTGACATCACTGAGGTCTCCGCCGGCCTCCATGCGGCTGTTCATCTCGTTCGCGAACGTGATCAAACATTCGCGTGCATCACTGTCCAGCTCCACGACGTCACGCTCTGTGACACCTGCTTCAGCGCGGCGGCTGATCTCACCGATCAACCCCTGCAGGATCGACTTGAACTCATCGATAGGCGCGGTGGAATGGGACATGGGATCGACCAAGTACACCTTATTCTCAACCGGAGGCGGGCAGACGATCAAGAAACGGGCCCATGCACCAACGTCCAGAGCGAAGTCACCATGACGACGACAGAAATCGCTAAACACGCCAGGCTGGGGCATGAGCAATGCACTTACACGGGCATCGAAGGCAATGAGAGTTCCCGTACTCTTGCGCTGGACCGCAATGCTGCTTCCGTCCCAACCCAAGTTCAGTTGGCCGAAGTATTGGTGGAGGTAGGTAAAGGGAATAGCGCCCTCATCACTAGCAAGTGAACACGATTGATGAGCGCCCGAGATGCGTTCAATGAAGGCAGCTCCCGTCGTGTCAGCGACCAGCAGGTTCCGGCGGCGAGGCATCGCAGGTTCGTGTTGCACGAGTTCGTCCAGCTCCCGCTGAAGGTGCGCGCACGACTCTGCTTTCATACGACACTTGGCGAGCATCTTGATGATGTCGGAGCGCTGCTGCTTCCAATCGCGAAGCCGGGCCGAGTGCTCCTTCACTGCCTTTACGTACGTGGCCTCAGCAGCTTTGTCATGAGCTACAAAAGGTGCGATGAAGGTGTCGAAGCAGATGCTCTTACCCACACCCGACTCACCGATCACCAGATGGAACTGAGATGTCGGCCGCAAGCGTCCGTCGGGCATCTTGAAGTCCGCCAAGGTCTGAACAGCAAAGCCTACGGCAGCGTTCGCTGTCCCAGCACAGATCGCCGGGGAGATCTGGTGTCGATCAGAGAGGCACTCCACCGCCTTGCGGATCGCGTATGGCAGTGCAGTGACAGGATAAGGTGACGCGGTGGGCGTGAGATCTTCCCGATGTTTGCGGCTCCAAACCCCGCTATTGAAGCCGGTCACAGGTCACCCCCATTAGCCAGGCCAGCTTCGTCGTTACCCGCCTCACGGCGCTTGCGTTCGTTTTCAAGCAGTTTCTTGAACGTAGCCGACGCGATGGCGACGCCATCTTCGGCGAGCGCGGCACGGAGGGCCTTCATCGACACCCCGCGCTCGATCGCGTTTACGATATCGTCGTAATGTTCGGCAATTTTCGCCTGGTTCGCGGTACGCGCTTTCGGTTGGAGCGATGCCAGCTTGAGGGAAAGCTTGCTGACGGAGATGTTGTTCTGGATGGTGTCGTTTGACATGGTATTTTCCAAAATTAGTGACGGGTTGCGGTGGACGAAGCGGCCTTAGCCTCCAACCACGCGGCGACGTCGTGCTCCCACCAGCGAGGGGACTTCCCGATGTAGAAGGGGACGGGCCACGTTTCGTCGTACGCCGCGTACTTGGGGTTCATTCGCGCGTAGATCTGGCTACGGCCTTCGCCAGTGAGTTCCTGAACGTCAGGCAAGCGAATAGCCTTCTTGCTTGCCTTGCGGCGAGCAAGTTCGTTGAGGAGTTCAACCAACTTCCGATGGACGTCGCCCAGCGTGACACCGCTGTGCGGGCTGCTTTGCGTTTCGATGTGTGCACGATCCGATTCGTGCGGAGACAGGCGGGGATGCTGGCGGGTTGCCAGCGGAGACGCGATGGACTGTTTCATTGCTTAACTTTCCGTGACGTTGCGAATCGCAACGTCACGAATAGTAGGCATCGGATTCAGCCCCAACAAAAGGTCTGCACGCAGACAGTTTGACAGAACTATCGGATTGCACTAGGCAACCCTGGCACAGCGACGTGCCGCAGATCCGGCGGTCCACACGCGCTATTGGTTTGCGAAAAACTTATCTCTTGCTTTCTTCGTGCGCTTCTTCCGAAGCATCTCTGGAAATTTCTGCAGTAAGGACATCGCCGTTGTTCATATAGCTGACGGTTCGCATGTAGTGCGTGCACTCGTCAGGCAGCCTTTCGCTCGGTATCCCTTCGTCAGTTGGCCTGAAAGTGCTGGGCTGCGTTTTCTCGCTATCGAAGTAGGAAAAGGCATCAGACATTTCCGGGTAAGGCCCGTCGGGACGTGCCCAACTCTTTAAGGTTCCTCGAAGTCGCTCCACTGCATCGTCCGCTTCAGCGTGTTCCGCCGCTTCGGGCGTCAGTCCTTCAATCTCGTCAAGTGTCTGCGTGGCCGTCTTCGAACCGGCAATTAAGTCATACACTTTTTCTATAGCATCCGGGATGCTCTTGGCGGATCCCGCTCTTTTGACCTGGTCGAGGGCAGCTAAAACAAAAGCTCGCTTGCTCATGCTGGCTTCTGAATGTCGAGCCTTCGCTGCCTTCGCTACAGCCTGTGTCAACGAGGGGTTGGTGTTCATACCAAGTTGGTAATAGGCCATGGTCACGACATGCCACGCCCGATCGGTGCCACCTTCCTCGCACAGCCTCCTGGCTTCTTGGAAGTAGACGGCAGAAATAAGCATCCATTTATAGGGATAGGGTCGTCTGCGATCCCATTTCTCCGGGACGATGATTCCCATCGTGATTTGATATCGGAGCCATTCGACGTGTGAATACATGAGGGTGTCACGACGAGACGCCAGTAGTTCCGCAGCGTAGGCCCAAAGGTGGCTTACATCCCGCTCTGGGATGTTCAACATCTGCTCGTGCCACAGGTTGATGCCGTTTTCGATCATCAATAGAGCATCAATGGCTCGCTCGCCTTGGTACTCGTAAAAAAAATGGGTCCTCGGAGCGTTGCTGTATGCGAGGCCAACCTCCTTCAGAAGTTTCTGCGTGATCTTCTTGCTCTTCATGTACGCTCTTTCTTAAACACGGCACGCAGTTGTACACCGACTTCGCTTGACGATCGAGTCATGCAGGGTCGGATGTCTGGCCTTGTTGTGCTTTGTATGTGCTCATACGCTCCAGTGCATGAAGCGGAATCAACAATCCGTCGCCTGCGATACGGATCTGATCGCCCGGATGGGTGGAACTTCCACCCCCATGTGGCACAACTGGCGAATTACGCTAGAGTGACTGTCGGGCTGCGGAACCTCTCTGGACTGCCCCTGAAATTAAGACACTTTCCTGCCTCACGCTGAAGCCTGTTCAAAGGCTTCGGGATTGACGCCGCCCAGATGGCTATGTCGGCGGGCGCTACTGGGCTCCACGCCTATGCCCGGGGAGATGTGAGTAACATTGTGTGTGATGGTTGGTCGCGATGAATTTTTGATCCGGTAAATCAATGACTTACATAACCCGTGCGATTGAGTTGGCACGCTTGATTTAGCTTTGCAACCCTAATTGGGCACGTGACGATCTCTCCGGCATGTCCCTCAAGCAACCGAGACGCACAATCGGTGCTGAATCAGAAGCGTAGACGTATAAGCACTGCAACCAACTAGACGCTACTTAACCTGCAACTCTGTGCGGCGGTTCTGCGCGCTTCCCGCGTCGGTAGTATTGTCACCGACCGGGTCGTTCTCGCCATGCCCGATTGGACCGCTGATGCGACGCGAATCGATACCATGTTTGGTCAGGTACTCGTACACGATTTTTGCGCGGCGTTCAGACAAGTCTTGGTTATAACCGTTGGTACCCTTGGCATCGGTGTAACCAGCAACCGTTACGTGGATCTGCGGATAACGTTGAAGAGTATCGATCGCTTGGTTCAAGACAGCGAGGGAATCGTCTTTCGGTTCGGCCAATGACTCGGAGATGCTGGTCTCGCCCTTTCTTGGGTGATCGAACTTGAAGTTGACACCACGCAGGTCGATTACAACTTTTTGTTGTAGACAACCATCCGGGCCAACGATCGCATCGCGAGTTGTCTCCGGACACCTGTCATCGCAATTACTTACATCGTCGATATCGTCGTCCAGCACCGCGCAGTCCACAGTTTCTGCCAGATGCACCGGAACCGCAGTCGGCGCACCAAACCATGACACCGCGCTGAGGCCAAGGAACCAGTCGCCATAACCGCTCTCATTCACACGCGTCTTGCTGTCCCAGTCGTAGCGGTAACCGGCTTCGACGCGAATGTCCAGACTGTCCGTCGTCATGACGGACACCCCGCCGCCTAACTCGCCCGCTGGTGACCAGCCACTTTCACCATGACCGTGGTTGCTGCTGGCCATTACTCCTGCGAGAAGGTAGGGGCGCCATGTATTCCTCTCGCCAATGTAAAAGCGTGCTGTGCCTCCTAGATTGTCATTGGTCCATGACCCACCGGCATCGACATCACGTTTAGTGCGATCTAGGAACAAGTCGACCGATACATTCGGCGAAAGGAAACGGCCCACAGCGAGACCGTAGTAAATCTGGCGTTTGCTCGTATTGCGGTCGACGTCGTTGTAGTAGCCTCCAACAGTAGGGGCGATATACCAGCGACCACCGGAGGCTGGAGGAACTGCTCCCTTGCTTGCGGGGTCGTTCCAGGCAAAGGTGCCATCTGCACGGACATCACTTGCACCTACAAGAACCATTGCCATTAAAAAATATAAAGACCTGCGCTTCATCAATTGCTTTTCCTCATTATGCTTTCGAGACGGCTTGCCTAGATATGCGTCTAAACCTGCAAGGGGTGGCCCATTCAAAAAATTCTTCTCTCTGAGAAAGCCCACCATCCAAAAGCCCAACTACCATCGGATTTCTGTTGACGTGCCGAATAGAGATTCGCTCTTGTGGACCTTCCCGGATGGGAGCGGTGAGTGATCCGAATGAGGAACGACTCTTGCAAAAGAGCGAACCTGTCGATACGCCGGTTAGTACGCGCATTCAAAATGTCAATGTCACGGTGATCGAGTCGGTATAGGTACCCACATAGGGGCTTTGGCCCGCAGGCGCCTTGGCGTAAACCGGATATGTCTGGCCGGCGTCATTTCCTCCGACGACTTGTGTGATGCCATCGATGCCATCACCCCAAATGATGGTCCGCGCGGCGTCGCTATATAAGTTGTAGCTGAGCTGATGCGCGCCACTCATCATCCGCCGCGCGTCGAACAACCCGTAACCCTGGCTCAATGTGATGGTGTAGGAGGCAACTGCGTCGCATTGCACCTGGATGTTACCGACACCCTCGAGATCTGTCGGGCTGAGGAAGTCGTAATTTCCGAAAGCCACGCCTGTTGCCGCTAGCGAGCACCCTGCCGCAGCCAGTGGCGTGGTGATGATTCCCATGATGAGCGCCATGAGCCACGCAAGCGTACGTTGACGGGCACGGTTGTGATTCACCACCGATGCTCGGGATACCTCCAGACCGAGCTTCCTTCCGCGACGCATCATGGCCGTACTCCTGCGCAGGTCAAAGGCCCAAGATGGGGCAGTGGATCGCTTGTTTCGGAGAAGTCGAAAGCCAGATCACAGCTTTGTCCCTGCCACGTGACACGCACCGTATTCGAATCCATCAGACCGGTGAGATAGACCTCACCACGCATTCCGACGGGGAAGGATTCGGTATGACCTGCCATGGAAACTTCCGCGCCAGCAGGCAGGACGCTGCCATCTTCAAGGATGATGGTGAGAACCGCACCGCGCGATCGGGTCACCGGAAATTTCAGCATCAGCGCGCCGTGCTGGTAAGGCACGGCATCCATCGCCAGACTGCCGATCGCGGCATCCATTGGCAGATCAGACTGTTCGATGCGGATAGGGTTTTTCTGATAAGGCCGTAGTTGCGGTACCAGAGCGTAACCTTTCGAATCGGTAGTGCCGATTTGATGGTTATCGGCATACACGCGTACGTTGGCATAACCCGGCACCTGCACGACCGCGAAGCTATCCTTGATATTCCGGCTGAAGAAGACCTTGTCACCCAGCAGCGCGATGCCACCACGCACGCTACCTTGATAGCCTTCCCGACCTTGGCTCTCGGCCACATCGAAAGAATAGGCACCAACATCATTCTGCAATGCGATACCCGCTTGACGAGGGTCGGATGCGGACATACCTGCCTGTACGTGGTAGCCCATGCCAGTGCCTACCGGAAGATTCTGCTGCACGCTCAGCTCAGCGTGACTGGTGCCGTCATGGAATTGCGTATTGATGCTGGCGGTACTTCGCTCGTCAAACGGCACAGTGATCGACAGGCTAAACAGGGTCTCGGGCGCATCGCCAAGAATGTGTTGCGCAGAAAGTGCGAGATAACCCAGTTGCCATATCTGCCGGCTGTAACTGGCGCCAATCAGCTCCAAATCCTCACGGTCGCGGAAGTCCTGGTGGGCATAGTTGACTCCAAACGAACCGAGCCCATGCGTACCCAGGCTGACGAAGGCCGTGCTGGTTTGTCGTGGCGGGAGATTTCGCGGGTCGTAGCCGAGCTGAATAAACCGTGGGCTGGTCAATTGGGTCTGCAACCCATAGCTCACACGTCCCGTCTGGCGCTGGAACCCCAGTGATACAAGACCGCCGGATCCGGCGGCCCGATGACTGGTGGCAACCGATGCCGTCAACACGCCCGCCGTCGACAACAAATAAGTGCCACCCACACCAACGGTCTGCTGATCTCGCAATACCTCGGCATGCAGTTCGCCAGTGAACGTGTCCGATAGACCCCTGCGCTCGGTAGCCACGGCAACAAACGGGCCGTAGTCGTTGCTGTCGAGTGCGTAGTTTTCACGTTCGAAACCGGCTTCGTAGGAAAAGTCACGCAGACCTTTGGCCAACAAGCCGCTGCTTGCGTAAAATGGTTCAAGCACGGTCTGTTCGCGGCCTAGGAGATCACGCACCACGAGCCGGATCTCTCCCTGCCCAGTGATCACCGGGAGATCTTGAATACTGAATGGGCCGCTGGGCACATCGCGCTTTAGCCGGAGCATGTTGTTGACGTAGAGATCCACGGTCGAAGGCGTCGCCGCGATGCCACCGAGCGTAGGCATGGGAAGGATGACGAAACTCGGCTGGGTGGCAAAATTGGTAGCCCACTGCACGCCACCAAAACGCACCGAGCGTCCCCAACCGCTGCTCCCGCTGATATCGTCACCGAAGCGAAAGCTCGCCATGGTCGATGGGTGATCGTAGGACCAAGTGGTATCCAGGCGAATCGCATGGTTCTGTCCATCGATGCGACGAGCAAGCAGGGTATTGGTGGCATTGCCCCAGCGACCGAAGGCACCAGACTCCAAGAAAGCACTGCCGTTCATGGACTGTCCGCGGGACCGATTGACATAGACGTCGTAATCGAGGAACGCTCCAGGCGGAGACGGTGTGGGCTCGCTCAGGCCTCGTGAAGTACCGTTGAATGTAGTGATATCGAACAGATTCGCCGAGACATCAAGCCATAGCGATTGGCTGGACTTCTCGATGTGATAGGACAACCCAGTGATGGCATCGAGCGGGTAGTAGCTCACCGCGCCATGATGGATAGCTTTCAAACCATCCCGCCGAATCCGCCATTGCGCCAGATCATGGCCACTGATCAACACATGGTCCGCGACATCCTGCAGCACAAGCGCGGTCCCTACCGACTCATGATTGATGTGGACCTCAAACCAAGCTTCCTGCGGCACAGAGTTGGCGACGATGCCAGCTGCGGAGAGGTCTATTTTCGATGTTTGCACTGGCATCGGAAGGACAGTGTCCGGGACTGCCTTGCTTCGCATCCCGGATATCGCGAATTTCGATCCGGACGCATCCGTCATCGACAGAGCAATAGCTACCGTCGGCGCGGCGGGATAGAAATCCACCACCAGACGGCTTCCATGGCCATCACCTGGTTTGAGGTTGAAAATTCGTGATGTGATGGGGCGGCGCAAACTCAACTCCACAAGAGTCGTGCCGCTATCCTGCCCCTGATGCATCAGCACGCCACTCACAAACGGGTTGTTTCTGCCGACCTTTTCCCTTGTGAGCTGTGCGAGCGCCATGCTGAGTGACACGTCCATGTCCATGAACAGGACACCTGGCGAACTTCGCTTGGCCACACGAGCATGAATGGGCGTATCTGATTCGAAGACCAGCCGAACATGCTCTGGCGCCATGCTGACGCGGACGGCGTGCACCACGCTGGAAGCGCATGCCGGGGTTGGAAACATCGTCAGGAGCGACCAGGTAACACAAACGGCCCACGCGGCGGCGCAATTTCTCTTGGCAAGCGAAAATTGATACAAACCCGACTGACCCAGGCTCTTCCCAGCAGATGTCGTCGCCGGTGTTTGCACCCTGGGCCGACAGGCACTGTCACCTTCAGGGTGAAGTCGCATCGCCCTTCCAAAAGCGCGGCTTCATTCTGTGCATGACGGACAAGTTCTCACCGGGCCGGAATCGTCAAATCGGTCTGGATGGTTCCCACTTCTCCTTGGGCGGTGAGCCGCAGCGTGTGATCAGTCGATGTATCGACATCGACGATCCAGTCATGGGCAGCCCCGGGCAGTACGTAAACAGGCAAAGTCGAAATGGGCAATGCCTGACCGCCTTGCACCATCACGAGTCCGATCTGAGTGAACCATGCATGGGAGGAACCGTGATTGGCCACATGAATCCGCACTTTCCCGCTGGCTACCGCGACGGCGTCCCAATGAAGTTCGGGCGAAACCGCAGTTGCAGGGATCACAAACAGGGGAATGCTTAAACGCAATGCTAAGCGCAACCCTTTGGAACCGGGCTGTGGCGGAGGCGGCACCTCTTGCAGAAACAAGCGGTACGCGCGCTCTAGATTCGCTTCCGGCGGCCGACGTGAGCCCACCCTTATCAACTGTGAACCACCTGCGGGAATGGTGAAGATCGGCGGAGTCCCCAGGATATCGGGAGCCATATCGTAGCGGTCCTTACCATCCGGTTGAGTCCATGACACCGCCCGCAACTGAATCACTGCAGGCTCTGCCCCGGTATTACGAACCGTCATGGCGCTTACTGGACGCGCGCGCGAGAGCTCGGCTCGAACCGGATTAACCTGGAACGATCCTGCCAGTGCCATGGTTGCACCGGCAAAAAAAAGCACCAGGCTGCAAGCAGCCCGGCGCAAAGACAGATTTTTCATCAGAACGTGACGGTGGCCAGTACGGTGTCGCTATAGTTGCCCACCTTGACGTTCTGGCCGCCCGCTATGCTTCCGTAGACCGGTGTGCTCACGGGCGCGCCCGTGCCAACCACGTCCACCCCCGTGTCAGACGTATTGCCCCAAACTGTGCCGCAGTTGGAATCCGAGCAAAGCTGGTAGGAAAGATAGTCGTCTGTACCGCTCAACATTCGACGCAAAGGGATTTCACCTGTCGATGCAGTATCAGCATTCAAGCCCTCCCCCAAGGTGACCTTGGCGGTGAAGCCGTTGGTACAGGTCGTGCTGATGCTGCCTTCGCCCGACAGCGCGTCGGCTAAGTTGGCACCGATCGTGTCGTACTCTCCAAATGAAAGGCCAGCAGATGCATCGATGGTGCAATTTGCCGTAACGGTAGCTGAAACTGCCAAACTGGAGCTTTGCGGACTAGCCGCCTGTGCCGTGCCCGTCATGGTACCGATGGCCAAGATCATGGCGATCGACAGGGCCGACTTGCTGGAATACCACGTGGAATTCGTGTGCATGATCTTGATCCCCTGATGATTGTCGAAAGCAGCTGCTATCAGCTGTTGGCCTGCATGCACCTCGACGTCTGCCGTGGTCGCACGTAAGCCCATTGGCAGCCTACGTCGACGATCACTCCGTTGTCGCGACACTTTGTCCCTCCAGTAGCCTAAACGGTTATGTCGGCATTATCTGGCAGCCCATCCCCGTCGCTGGGGATGACGAGTGCACGCAAACTTCACCAATCTGGAAAGCAGAATATCGAGGTTAGATTCTATAAGTTGGGAATTCGATATGACGAAGCGCTCGAAAACCGGGCGCATAGGTCTGCCCCGAAAAACCTGCCGAATTGCCCGCAACGGGGCTATGCGACATCCGTCGAAGACGTAATTTGACCTTTAATGCCGAAGGGCCCATCCATAGGCCGAACTCCGTTAACTCAACTAGCTCTTCGACATGCGACGTCTCACGACGGTGCACGGGGCGTTAAAGGGTAAGGGGCCGCCCCGTTTGTCAGATGATCGGGAATATAGGCCCGCTCACCCAACTTGCGCATCGTGCGCATTTTCTTAATTACTTGACATGTGATGCATCGCTTCGGCTATCCAATGTAAATCGGGCATGGAGCTATGCGCTGGGCCGCGGACAGCGGTTCATTACGCCTGCAAACTCACCCCTGCGGTTACGTCGCCTTGATGGATTTCGCTACATCTCCTCATTGGTCTATCTCCGCCTTATCTGTTTTTAGCGGAAGTCCACCTGAAGCTGGACACGGGCGACCGAGCAGATAACCTTGTCCTAACTGGCAGTTCATGGCGATTAAGGCGTCGCGTTGGCTTTGCATTTCAATGCCCTCGGCAATCACTTGAATATCAAGTGCCCGAGCCAGCGCAAGGATTGCCGCCACGACCGTTGAGCTGCTCATTTCCCATGGCTTGTCCAAGTCATTTACAAAGGCACGATCGATTTTTAGCATACGCAGTGGCAGTGTGTGCAGGTAGTGCAATGACGAGTAACCAGTACCAAAATCGTCCAAGGCCGTGCCTACGCCGACTGACTGCAGCCTAGTCAACATGATACGAACAGCATCAGGATTATTCAGTAATACTTCTTCGGTAATCTCCACGATGACTCTTTCTGGTGCAAGGCCAAAACGACCAAGCAAACTGATCAATCGCGCATCAAAGTCCTCATAGCCCAAATGCAATGCGGATACATTGAACGTGACGAAGGCCTCATCATGGACATGTTGTGCAAATGACTCGAAACTGAGCTCAAACATCCGCCAGTCAATCGCTTCGATCAAATTGCAATCCGTGGCCACCTTCAGGAAATGCGCCGGCTCCAATACGCCACGTTCGGGATGATTCCAGCGAATCAGCGCCTCGTATCCCATCACGACATCATCGTCCAGACGACGAATCGGTTGAAAGTAGGGCTCGAATTGGTTTTCCTGCAATGCGCGCCTCAGTTCGATCTCCATCGCCAGCACGTCAATGGTATCTTCCGCCATTGCCACATCGAACAATTCGAAACGCCGACGTCCCAGCCGCTTCGCGCGGTAGAGCGCGACGTCCGCATCGTGCAGTAGTTGGTCCACCGTTTGATAATGGGCATCGCCAATCACGCACCCGATGCTGACCGATACCTGCACAGCCTTGCCGGAAATCATCATTGGTTCATCGAACCTGTCCATGATCCGCTGCGCGACTTGTATCGCTGTTGCCGGCGCGCTTGCGGTTTCTAATAGCACGGCGAATTCGTCACCGGAAAGCCGCACCGCGAGATCGGGGTGACTTAGGCAACTCCACAGATGATTTGCTACCGTCTTGAGGACTTCATCCCCCGCCAAATGCCCAAGACTGTCATTGATGCTCTTGAAACGATCTATGTCCAAGTAAAGCAATGCGTATAATCGTTGACGCTCAGGATGCAATGCGTCCTGCACCCGCTCTACTCGATCGCGCAGGTAACGTCGATTGGGTAGCCCCGTCAGCATGTCATGCATGATCTGATGGCTGAGTTGTTCTTGGATTCGCTTCCTCTCCAGGATCTCCGCACCCAGCTCCCGGGTACGCTCCTCCACGCGCCGTTGTAGCGACGTAACCGATTGACGCCGGTCAAGGCTGTAAGCGATCTGCAGCGCCACAAAACCCAACAGATCTCTGTCCGCCTCCGTATAGAGGACGTCTCCGTTGTAGCCCCACACCGCGAGGAGCCCGATCGATCGACCATCGACTACCAATGGGACGGACAGCCAATGCGTGGGGAAGGGCCTGTCGACCCAAGGATCAATCTCCCCTGAGTCCACCAAGTGTTGAATGGTCGCGGCGTCTCCCAACAGAGGTCGACCTTGCCTAATCGTATATTCGCTCAACGTGCGCGCCAACGGTTTCGAGACAAGTGGCTTTTCGGTCTTATCGATGGCATACGGAAAATCCAATCGCTGGCCACACTCGCTGATCAGGGCGATGAAGGAATTTTTCGCGTTTAGGAACTGGCCGATCACGCTGTGCACGCGTCTGTAAAATTCTTCCTGCTTGATGTCAACCGTGGCCAGCTTCGCGATCTGGTATAGCGCTCCCTGCAAATGCTCCGCGTGTTCCAATTCCTCCAGTTGCCCATAGAGCTCCCGGTTGGCCTCTGCAAGCTCTCTTGTTCGCATCAATACCTGGTGGCCTATTTCCTCCTTGCCCAACTTCCGTTCAAGCGTAGCTTGAATGTGACCGCTGACAAATTTCAGCAACGCCATATCCTCGTCCGAATAGTTCGTATCATCCTTGTAGCTTTGAACTACTACCGCCCCTTGGACACGCCCATCGCGCACCATGGGTACGCCAAGACAATCAGCCCAGTGGGGGCCCACAACAGTCAGCGGACCCGTGACCAGATCTCGTATTTCCGCGATGGTTCCAACCATTGCTCGCCCTTGGGTCACCAGATGCCAAGCAAGAGAACGCTCGATCGAACTCAGCGGAATCCCTTCTCCATCACCGGGGATATTCGGCTCCGCCACATCAACGTGATAGATGTAGCGAATCGATTCGTTTAGTTCGTCATGCAGAACAATAGATAAATTTTCCGCATATATCAGCGTGCCTATTGCGGAATGTATGCATCGAAACACTTCTGATAAAGCACGATCCGAACTAGCCGCTTCGGCGATGGAGAAAAGCGCGCGTTGCAAGCGCTCGGAGCGCTCCAACTCAATGCGCGAGTGCCTCTGGTCGACCCACATCAGCAGCCTCCTCAGACGCCGCCCTGCCAATTGCAATATGGGGTTCAGCAGCGCGATGAACGCCGCAGCCTCGCAGCCTTGCTGCAGGGTTAACAGAAGCAACGTGGCTCGGGGTTCCTCGCAGAGGCGAAACACCACTTCCTGTCGCGCGGGAGCGTACTGCGGAATGCCAGAATCAGCGACGCCGCGAATCCAGGCATTTTGCACCCGCCCGTCGTGGTCATCGGGCTTAATGATGTCGACGACATCCCAAAGCAACGTCGCCGCCGCGCACTCGGCATGGCCCTCAGCGTAATCAACTATCAACTGCCCAAGTTCGCCAGGCATGGTGATGGATTCGAGCTGTTTCAGCCATCGCGCCTGTGGTGATTTCTCATGCGAGATTTCGAGAGCATATATACCGTTCATCGGCCTACGGATTACTCCAATGAAACATGGAATTTGACGGTGTGCCGGCAGTCGTTACCAGGACCCAGACAATGATCCGGCGGGTGCGGCGTCACTTCATCTCACATCGTCATTTCGTGCCGTCAGAAGCGTCAGAATTTGCGCTCCTGTGGCAGTCGGGTGCAGGTAGAAGAAACGGCTGCTTCCATTTCTGCGTGCCGCTGCTACACACAGTTCGCCGTCTACCGAGGCAATCGCCAAAGGCCAACGTCCTGGCGTATCCCATTCGAGACGATGCACCTGCCCATGCTGCGGGCCACCGGCGATAACACATTCCCTAGTACTTTCCACGAGTCTCACCTCTCACCATGCTGGCGGCCAGCAATCGATATTCAGGACAATTCGGCCCAGATGCCATGCGGCTCCGGCCTTCCGCCTTTATAGAGGCAATAAGCTTGCCAAGCCGCCGTGAAAGCTCTCATAAATGATAGAAAATTTTGCGGGTCCCATCGGGCTTCGCAACCAAAGCCGGACCGCACTAAAAGGTACTTAGCGTACGTATACATAGGAACGCTGCCTGCTGCTTGCTTTAGCGCATACATGCAAAGAAGAGTGCGCGTACTCAATCGGCAACGTTGGCTGCAACCGCAACATTCGTCTGACGACAAAATTCTTACCTGTCAGATGAGTCATTGGAAATAACGCTCATTGCGTAACAAAGGTCTCAGGTCATGAACCCCTAAATCATATGCTCCAATCGGTCGAATGCGATACAGGAGCAAAGGCCGCACATCCATTCAGCTGAATTGCGCACAACGCCGTATGACACCAATGGCAAAGAAAATTCAAGCCACTTACCGTAAAAGCTTCGTACCCCGTTCCGGTAAAAGTGGATGAAGTTACTTCGTAAAACGCAATTGTGCTTCTACGTAAGACCATAAAGATGCATGACATAGCCGGCTAGAACTGCAATCAGTACGCATATTAAAAGCCAGCCGCCGCGGTTATTTTTTTCAATCATTCCAACCACTGCCATGACAATTCGTTATTACGTATCGACGAAATACCTTCTGGTATTCACCGGACCAAGGGCTGCATCTGAAGCGCGAAAAAAAGGGAGGGGCAGACAATCTCTGCCCCTCCCCAATCACCCATCTGTCGGGTGCACCTGATTACATGCCAATACCAATATGATTGATGGCGGAGTTGCCCACCGCATTGGCTGTGATGCTGTTGCCTGAGACGGTCACCGGCGAGTTGCTCAGTCCGCTGGCGATCATGCCGATGTGCGCGCCGCTGATGCTGGCGGTCACGCTGGCCGTATTCACCTGGCTGCTGGTCAGCGCCGCGCTCGGCATGCCGGCCACCGAGGCCAGCATGATGCTGTTGCCGGCGCTGTTGCCCGATGCCGACGCCATGACCATATTGCTGCCGATGGCAGCATGGCTGTTCAGCACCGCACCGGCACCGCCGCTGAGGTTGCTGCCGATGGTGACGTTGCTCATCGTGGAGCTGATGGCGGCCGTGTTGCCCTGGACGTTGTTCAACGCGTAGTCGGCGATTGCGGTCGACACGTCGCTACTGTTTCCCTCGGTGCCGACGAAACCTGCGTTCAGAGCCGCCGAACCGACGCTGATGGCGTTGCTCGCGCTGTTGCCGCTGGCCGAGCCGGAGACGCGGTTGTCGGCCAGCGTCACTGCCTGGCTCACGATGTCGCCGTTACCCGTGTCCCGGTTACCGGCAGACACGTCTACACCGCTGACCGTGGTGGCAATGGCGCCCCCGTTCGTCTGCTGGCTGTGCACCGCAGCGGTGGCACCCACGCTGCCCGCGCCGTTCAGCGCGACGCTGTTGCCGGCGTTGTTGCCGCTGGCCTGCGCGTCGAGCTGGTTGCCGGTCACGGTCAGGCTGCCTTCGGTTCCCGCAATGTCGTCACCCGCTAGGATGCCGACCCTCGCGTCGATCAGGCTGGCCGTCGCCGCGCTGGTGCCGACCTGCAAATTGGTCACGGCGAAATCCGCCACCGCGCCGGCAAAGCCATCGAAGCTCTCATTGTCGGTGGAAGCACCCGCCAGGCCGACCTGGCCGTTCACGGTGTTGGCCGCATCCACGCTCAGGGCGTTGGTGGCATTGTTGAGGCCAGTGGACACGTCCACACTGTTGCCGCTGACGGTGAGCGGCATGCCGCCGAACAGGCCATCATCGGCACTGATATCGACGTGGATGTTGCTGGCCGAGGCGTTTACGGCGGACGAGGTGGACTGGCTGTTGAGGATCGCCGCCGAGGCGTCGATGCTGCTGCCCGACAGCGCCAGCCCGTTGCCGGCGGAGTTGCCTTGGCCCAGCACGGTCACCGCGTTGTCAGACACGGTCGTCGGGCTGCCGGTGATGTCGCCCGTATCCGCGCTCACGCCGATCTGGATGCCGGTGGCGCTGGGCGCGATGCTGTCGCCACTGCGCGTCTGCACGTTCGACAGGCCGTAGTCCGCCACGATCATGGACGTTCCACCGAGCGCAACCGCGCCGCGGTAGCCCGCCGCATCCGCCAGTACACCCAGCGTCGAAAGGTAGCCGTCGCCCGCGTTGCCCGACAACCCGCTGGCCTGGACCGAGAACTGATTGCTCGCGGTGTTGGCGACCGCCTTGGCCGATACGCCGTTGTTGGTGACCGTGAGGCTGCCCGCGTCTATCTGTGCTGCCGTCAGGCCGATCGCCGAATCGCTGACGACACCGGTCATGCCGCCGGTGGACGTCTGCGCACTCTGCAGCATGCCGGTGGTCGTCAGGCTGCCGTCGAAATCCAGACCCAGGCTATTGACGGCATAGTTGTCGCGCGCGTCGGCGCTCATGCTGTTGCCGGTAACGCTCTGATTGCTGTCGGTGGCCACGATGACCGCCGAACCGCCGATGCTGCCCCCGTCGATCGTTGCGCTGCGCTCGCCGGAGGTGCTGGTCTGCGCGTTCTGCAGGGTAAAGCTTGCCAACGCGGCCAATGCCGAAGTCCCAGCGTTGTAGCTTGCATCGACGTAGGCGGCTCCGCTGTCGACTAGACTGGTGCCGGACGCGGTCAGGCTGTTGCCGGCGGTGCCATCACCACCGGCCATGTTGCCACCCGCAAAGGCATTCATCGTGTTACCGCTCACCGTACCGGTCAGCGAGCCGGCCTCGCCAGCAAAAGCGTAGCCCATGCCGACGCCACTAACCGTTGCCGTGCTGTCGCCGCTCATCAACTGCAGGTTGCCCAGCGCGGCGAGATCGCCGTTGCCGCCGTGCACCAGGTTGCCAGCGGCCGGTGCCAGGGTGTTGCCGGCACTGTTGCCGATCGCGCTGGCGCCGGCGCTGTTGCCTTGCACGGTAACCGAGTCGCCAAAGGCGTCCAGGCCCACGACGCCGATTTCACCGTCCGCTGTCACCGCGGTCACGTCGGCGCCATCGTTGGTCTGGTTGTTCAGCAGGTTCAGGGCCGCCTGGGCATTGTTGCTGCCACCGTTGGCATCCATGACGCTGCCATTGGCATTGACGCTGCTGGCCAGCGTGAGGCTGCTGTCGAAGGCAGTCGTCAGACTGTTGGTGGCCTGGTTCGCGCTGGCGCTGGCGTTGAGGCTGCCGCCACCGACCGTCAGGTTGGAACCGGCGAAGCCGCCGCCCTCGCTCCCAGTGCCAAGGAAATTCCCGCTCGCGATAGCCGTGATGGCATTGGCGTTGTACTGCCCGCTGCCCAGCACCGCTTTCAACGCACCGGTGGTGCCCGCCGCGGCGAGGCTGGTGCTGGCGCTGTTACCGCTGGCGGTGGCAGCAATCGTGCCGTAGTCGACGCTGGTGTCGTTGTTCAAGACGTCACCTGCGTACATCGCCCCGAGCAGCGAATCCGCGACTTGTGCACCGATGGTCGTGTCAGCGCCATAGTTGCCCTGCAGATTGCCGACCATGACGCCGGGATCGCCGTAATTGGCGTTGCTATGGTCCAGACCCAGCGACGTGGAGGTGCTGAGCGCGCCCGCCCTTAAGGTGCCGGCTGCATCGAGGTTGGAAGCCTGCAGGTCGACCACGGTCTGCGCACTGTTGCCATTCGCGCTGGCAGCGATGCTGCTGCTACCGACGGTCACATCGCCCGTGACGTCGCCAGTCCCCAGCGTACCCACCATGAGGCCGATAGCGCTGGCCTGGATGGCGGTGCGGTCGTTCGCCTGCTGGTTGCCTACCGCCACGCTGGCGTCGAAGCTGGCGCCGTTGGCGGAAACCAGGTTGATGGCGCTGTTGCCGCCTGCGCTGGCGGCCATGTGATCCTGGGTCGCCGTCAGGCTGCCGCCAGTGAGACCACCCACTTCGGCACCGATGCGCGAGTCCACGATGGAGCCGCCGATCGTGCCGCCCTGGTTGCCCTGGGTGTTCAGGAGGGCCAGGTCGGCGGCGGCGGTGCCATGGACGCCATCGGTGACGCCGGCGGCGCCGATCGACAGATCCAGGCTGGCGCTGTCGTTCACGCCCGTTACGTTGATGCCCTGACCGAAGCTGATGGTGTTGCCGCGCACCAGGACGCCGCTGGCATCCACCGCCGCGGCATCGTTGCCCTGGGCGGACGCGCTCATGGTGTTGCCGGTTACGCTGAGCTCACCGGCATACACGGGGCTGTCCAGCTCCGCGCCGATGTCGGTGTCGAGAATGGCCGCCGTGGTATCTCCGCCGATATTGACCTGGCCGTTGACCACGCCCACCGCACCGGCGTAGCTGACCGCGCCGGCAGTGGCGCTGAAACGGTTGTCGCCGCGGTTACCGGTGTCGGCCGCCGTGACGGCGTTGCCGGATACATCCACCGGTGCACTGCCGGAGACGCCGGCGTCGACCAGCGAAATATTCGAATCGGTGATCCGCGCGGACGAGGTCACCCCGCCCGCCACCTGCGCGTTGCCGATCGTCACTCCGCCGGCAGCCGCCACGTCGGCACCGGCCGGCGTGTAGTCCACGCTCACCTGGCCCGCGAGAGCGCTGCTGAAGGGCGTCGTGTTCAGCGCGCCGGTGGCGCGGTTGCTGGCGCCGTTGACCAGGGTCGTCGAATTCAGCGTGTTGCCCGTGACGGCGGCATCGCCAGCCGTGTAATCGGTCACGTCCAGACCGATGTTGTCATGGTCTACCTGCGTGCTCACACCCGCCGTGGCGAACTGGCCGCTGAGAATGCCGATGCCCTGATTGGCGTCGCCCACCGGCAGGCTGTCGTTCTGGATGCCCAGGAGGCCCAGGTCGATCGCGTTGTCAGCGCCGTTGGCGCCGAGGAGGTTGGTGGTCGTGTCCAGCGTCAACGCCTGGAACGTATTGCCGCTGACTGTCAGCGACCCGCCGGAGGCCGGGCCGCGATAGCCCACCTCGCTGTCCACGTCCGCAGCACTTACCGGAGCGGCAGACACCTGCTGGCTGGCGACCATCTGCAGGTAACTCTGCAAGGTCAGCGTCTGCGTGCCCGAAGCGAGGCCATAGGTGGTTTCTGCCGCGGCGGTACTGGCGGCTCCGAGCGACAAGGCCGCCACGATGGCGCCGACCAGCGCCTTGTTTCGGAAATGGTTCGGAGTGTTAATGACAGCACGGTTCATGAGCTTTCCCCTGTGGTAAAAAAATGGAGGCGATCCAGATGAGTCCGCCTCGCTTCAATGTGTGATGGTGGATGCTGCGATTGCGACAGACTCCGCCAGCCTTTCAATGACGATTTCTATGTCGCTTGCGAACGGGACTTCCTGATACGCGACAGTCCTTGCTCCGCCGCATCCTTCCGGCAGACGCCGGTGAAAAAGAGCGTTGCCTGCCCTTCTTCACCGGCATTTCCACTACTTCGATGGGGCCGGTGTTTCTTACTTGCCGATGCCGATGTGGTTGATCACCGAGTTGCCCGTGGCGATCGCGCTGATCGTGTTGTTGTTGACGGTCACCGGCGAGTTGCTGCCGATGCCCGCAACCACGCCGATGGTCACGTTATTCACGGCGGTGCTGATGGCGGCAGTGTTCACCTGCGAGCTGACCAGCGAAGCGCTGGGCATCCCGACGCCAGCCACCGACGCCAGCAAGATGCTGTTGCTGGCGCTGTTGCCTACGGCCGAACCCACCACGCTGTTATTGCTGACTGTCGCCATACTGGCGGTCAGAGCGCCATCGGTGCCCAGGGGATTGCTGCCGATGGCAACCCTGTCCATCGACGTGCCGATGGCGGCATCGTTGCGCTGCACGCTGTTCAACGCGTAATCGGCGATGGCGGTCGACACCCCGGCGCCGCCGTCGGTCGTGCCCACGGTATCGACGAAACCGGCGCCGTTCAGCACAGCCGAGCTGGCGGCGATGGCATTGCTGGCACTGTTGCCGCTGGCGGAACCGGACACCTGGTTGCCGGACACGGTCACGTTGGCCCGCTGGATGTCGCCAACGTCTCCTTCGGTGCCGGCGGCCACGGTGACATGGTTCACCGTCGCGCCGATCTCCCCATCTTCGGAAAGCGACTGCGTGTTGTACAGGGCCGCCGTTGCGGCGACGCCGCCGGTGCCGTTCAAGGCCTCGCTGCTGCTGGCGCTGTTGCCGCTGGCCTGTGCGGTGAACTGGTTGCCGCTGACCGTCAGGCTGCTGTTGCCGTCATTCGCGCCGATGTTCCAACCGGCCTGAATGCCGGCCTGGGCATCTTCCAGCGTGGCGGTCGCCGCGCTGCCGCTACCCTGGCCGTTGACCAGGGCAAAATCGGCCACCGCTCCGGCGAACCCGAGATAGCTGTCGGTATCGTCGGAGGCGCCCGCCAGACCCACGCTGCCGGCGATGCTGCTGTCCGCATTTACGTTCAACGCATTGACAGCGTCGTTCAATTCGGCAAATACGCCCACGCTGTTGCCGGTGACTGTCAGCGGCATGGCGGAGTCCATAGCTCCTTCGGCGGTGATGCCGATGCTCACCCCCTCTGCCTGCGAGGCGACATTGGACTGCATGGACTGTGAATTGAGGATGGCGGCAGTGGCATCGATCTGGCTGCCTGTCAGGCCCACGGTATTCCCGGCGGAATTGCCCTGGCCCAACACGGTCATGCTATTGCCGTTCACCGTTACCGAGCTGCCATCATCAATATCGCCGCCATCCGCCACTGCGCCAATGTCCGCGAAACCGATGCCGGCGTCGATATCGCCGCCATTCCGGACCTGCAGGTTCGACAGGCCGTAATCCGTCACAACGTCCAGCAATCCACCGCTGCCAACGGCGCCACGGTAGCCGTCCGGTGCACCACCAGGCAGCAATCCGCCGCCCGCGGTGCCGTCGAGGCTGACGGCGTCGACGGTGAGCTGGTTGGCGACCGTGTTGGCCACCGCTTTGGCGGACATGGTGTTGCCGGAGACCGTCATGTCGACGTGGCCCGAAGAGACCGTGGCGATGCCGATGACCGCTTCGCCAACAGCACTGGTCATGCTGCCTTCGGAGGTCTGCGCGCTCTGCAGCGCAGCGGTCGTCGCCAAGGCGCTGAAGCCATCCAGGCCCAGCAAATTGGCGGCGCGGTTGTCGCGTGCCTCGGTACTGATGCCGTTGCCGGCGACGGTCAATGAACTGTTTCCGACATCGTCGAATTCATCGTCGATGTAGGCCCCGTCAATGATGGCGACGCGGTTCCCATCCGTGCTCGACTGCGCGTTCTGCAGCGTAAACGCTGCCACGGCACGCTGCTGTGTCGTTGAGCTATCGTAGCTGGCCACGGTGCCGGCACCGGCCTCGTCCACCAGGTTGATGCCGGTGACATGCAGCGCATTGCCGGCCACGCCGTTGCCACCGGCAAGGTTGCCGCCGGCGAAAGCGCTGAACTGGTTGCCTGTCAGGGTGGTGGTCGCGTTCTCGACGTCGCCCGCATAAACCTCGGCGCCGGCGTCCTCCACCGTGGCGGTGCTGCCGCCAGTCATCTGCTGCAGATTGCCCAGCGCGGCCAGGGTACCGCCCTCGCCGTCGCGAACCAGGCTGCCGGCCACCGGCGTCAGGCTGTTACCGGCGTTGTTGCCGATGGCGCTGGCGGCGATGGTGTTGGCCTGCATGTCGGCGTTGGAGCCGGATATTTCGTCGCTGGAGACCGCCCAGATCCATGCGGTCTCCAGCGAGGCATTCACCTCGGCTCCGTCGTTGATCTGGTTGTTCAACAGGACCAGCCCGGCACTGCCCTGATTGCCTGATCCTTCGATCGTGCTTCCGGTGCCACCGTCGGCCAGCGTGAGGTTGCCGTCGAACGCGGTGGACAGGCTGTTGTTGGCCTGGTTGGCAAAGGCGGTGGCGCCGAGGGCGTTGTTGCCGACGCTCACCTGGGAGTCGTCGATACCGTCGCTGTAGTTATGGACCTCGATGCTGGCGCCCCGGACGCTCGCGTTGATGTCGTTGGCGTTGTATTGCCCGCTGCCCAGCGAAGCCGTCAGCGAACCGACGGCGCCGCCTGCATGGGCGGAGGTGCTTGCGCTGTTGCCGCTCGCGTTGGCGGAAACCGCATTGCCATTTACGGTGACGTTGCTGTCGTCGATACCGCCGACGTTATAGACAGCGCCAAGATCGACGCTGCCCACGGCGGCGTCGATCTTGGTCCCTGCGCCGTAGTTGGCCTGCAGATTGCCCACCGCTATGCCGGCCGTGCCGGCATTTATCGAGGTGTAGCCCGCGTTGTTGGCGCTGGCATCCACGGCATCGCCGGTGCTGGCGTTGAAGCTGGTTCCCTGCAGGTCGACCAGCGTCTGTGCGCTGCTGCCGTTGGCTGAGGCGCCGATGCTGCTGTTGCTTACGGTGACATCGCCGGAATTGTCGCCCGAGTTTCCGCCATCGTTGCCGATTTGCACGCCGAGGGTGATGTCACTGGCGTAGGCATGGATGCTGGTGTGATCGTTGCTCTGCTGGTTGCCCGCGGCAACGCCGGCGTCAAAGCTGCTGCCGTTCGCGGAAACCATGTTGATCGCGCTGTTGCCGCCCGCACTCGCGGCAGCATGGTTGTCGCTTGCGGTCAGGCTGCCACCGTCCAGCGTGGTGAGCTGGGCGCCGATGTCGGAATTTCCGACATTGCCGACGATAGAGTTCTGCCGGTTGCCCTGGCTGTTCAGCAGCGCGAGGTCGGCGTCGGCGTCGCCGTCGACAATGCTGTTGCCGAAGGACATGGCAAGGCTGCCCTCGTGATTCGCCCCGGTCACCTCGATGCCCTGGCCGAAGCTGATGACGTTGCCGCGCACCAGATTGCCGTTGGCATCCACCGCCGCCGCATCGTTGCCCTGCGCAGCGGCGCTCAGACGGTTGCCGGAGACGTCAAGCTGGCCGCCAAAGGTGGTGTCCTGCAGATCCGCACCAATATCGGTTTCCGTCACCTTTGCCCGGGTGCGGCCGCCGAGGCTGGCCTGGCCGTTGACCACGCCCACGCTGCCGGCATAGCTGACCGCGCCGCCTGCGGCGGCGGCAAAGCGGTTATCGCCACGGTTGCCGGTATCGGCGGCATTGACCGTGTTGCCGGTGACCGTTATCGGCGCACTACTGGTGCCCGATGTGGTCATCGCGTTGACGAACGTGATGTTGGAGTCGGTCACGTTCGCCAACAACTCAACCTCGTCTGCGATCTGTGCGTTGCCGATCGTCACGCCGCCAGTGGCCTCCATGGCGGCGCCTGCGGGATCGTAGTGGGCGCTTACGCCGCCTCGCTTCCCACCGTCAAAAGGCTTCGTGTTCAACGCGCCTTCGACACGGTTGCTGGCGCCATTGACCAGAGCGGTCGCATTCATCGTGTTGTCGGTCACGGTGGCGTTGCCGGACGTGTAATCGGTCAGGTCGAGACCGATATTGTTGTTGCCCGCCTTTGCGCTCACGCCCTCATCGGCCAGCTGCCCGCTGACAATGCCAATGCCTGCATTCACGCCGCCGCTGCCCAGCAGCACCAGGTCGACCGAATTGTCGGCGCCGTTCGCGCCCAGTAGGTTCGTGTGGGTGGTGTCCTGCGTCAACGCCTGGAACGTGTTGGCGGACACCGTAAGCGAACCGTCGGCGGCAGGGCCACGGTAACCGGCTTCGCTGTCGAGCACCTTGGCACTCAGCGGCGCGAGAAGCGTCTGCGTGTTGTTGATCGCCTTCACGTACTGCTGCAGGGTGAGCGTCTGCACGCCGTCGAACGTATACGTCGAACTGCCGCCGACGTTGTTGGCGGCTGCCGTGCCGGCGGCGCCAAGCGCCAACGCCGCGATGATGGCGCCGACCAGTGTCTTGTTGCGGAAATTGCGTTGCGTGGGACCGGTGCTGCGATGCATGAACTTCCCCTGTGATGAACAGTCAAAGCGGTTTCCCCGTGGGCTCGCTTCGCTCAATGTGCGATCGGTAGGCGCGGGCAGCGGCAAAGTCGCGCTGCCCGGTTTCCGTTGCCGTTACTCGACGATCTGCGAACCGGGTGCCAGCATTGAACGGCGATCCTTTGGCTCGCCCGCCCGCCGGGCAAAGCGGGTGGGAAGGAGCACTGGGCGCCCTTCCCACCATCACGCTGCCGCGAACGGCGGTCGCCGTTTTCTTAGTTGCCGATGCCGATATGGTTGATCGCCGAGTTGCCCGCGGCGGTCGCGCTGATCGTGTTGTTGTTGACGGTCACCGGCGAATTGCTGCCGATGCCGGCAATCACGCCGATGGTTACGTTGCTCACGGTGGCGCTGATGGAGGCAGTGTTCACCTGCGAGCTGACCAGTGAAGCGCTCGGCATGCCGATATTGCTCACCGACGCCAGCACGATGCTGTTGCTGGCGCTATTACCCGCGGCCGATGCCATCGCCTGGTTGCCAGTAACAGTACCCACGCTGTTGAGCATCTGTGAGGCACTGCCGCGCGCTGCAATGGTTCCGGCATCGGCATTGACGCCGATCGAGCTGCCAGCAATTTCCGCGCTTACCGCCGCTGCATTGTTCTGCATGTTCAGCACTGCATAGTCGGCCACTGCCTGACTGCCATTGCTGTCGATGCTGGCCTGCGTCGCAATGGACGCCGCTGCATTCAAGGCCATCGGCTGTATGTTGATGGCGTTGCTTGCACTGTTGCCGCTGGCGCTGGTACTCAACAGATTGTCAGCGACGGTCATGGCGGCATTGGTGATGACACCACCTGCGCCGTCCAGACCACGGTTGTAGATACCGACATCCGCATTGCTGATCTGGCTAACCGCGCTGCCTGCCGCCGACTGCTGGTTGGCCACCGCCGCTGTGGCGGCGATGCTCGCCGCACCATCCACCCGCACGCTGTTGCTGGCATTGTTGAGGCTCGTCTGCGCCGCAAACTGGTTGCCGGTTACCGTCAGGTTGCTGGCCGCATCGGTGTTGCCGATGGTGCTTTGGGTGTCGCTGGCCATGACTTCGATTCCGCTCATGCCGGGTTTGAGGGTGGCGATTGCCGCACCCGAAGCGGTCTGCGCGTTCAGCAACGACTCGTCAGCCTGCGCATACACGGTGCCGTCGTCCCTGCTGACCGCGCGGAAGTCGGCATCGCTGCCGCCGATGGTGCTGGCGCCGGTGACATGGATCTGGTTGGTCGCGTCATTGAACCCGGCCTGGGCCAGCATCGTGTTGCCGCTGACGGTGATCGGCAAGGCCGTCGTCGTACCGACCGAACCATTTACCTGAACACCGAAGCCCAGTGCATCGGCCGCGAACCCACCCGTGGCACTTACCGTGCCTGCCGCATCCTGCTGGTTGAAGACGGAAGCCGAAGCATCGATCTGCGTGCCTTGCAGACTGAGTGTGTCGGTAGCCGCGTTGGCCTGAGCCAGCGCCTGCTGGACGTTGTTGCTGACGGTTACGCTGCCGCCATCCAGATTACCCTGGCCAAGAGCCAAGCCGATGCCCGTGCCGTTGTTGTCGGAGTCAAGCAGGGAAGCACTGACGGTGCCACCCATGGTCTGCGTGTTGGCCACGCCGTAGTCGGCCAGCACGAACTGCGGAAGAATGCCCGAGTTCGGCTGGATCGACGCAGCGCCGTAGGTATAGCTACCATCGACATAGCGACTGTCGCCGCTCAGCGTGCCCGCAGCCACGTTCAACTGGTTTGACGCCGTGTTGGCACTGGCCAGGCTGGAGACTGTGTTGCTGGAGATGCTGGCGGTCGACCCTGTGACGTCGTAGTGACCGGCGATGACTCCCAGCAGGCTATTGGCGCTGCTGGTGGTATCGCCAGACGACTGCTGCACGTTCTGCAGCGCTGCGGTCGTGTTCAGGCTGGACAGCGGCGCGGGGACGAGCACCGTGCTGCCATTTTGCTGCTGGTACTCGGCACCGAGGTACAGCCCATTGGTGGCGTAGTTGTCGCGTGCCTCGGCACTGACGGTGTTGTTATTGACTGTCAGCGTGCTGTCGCCAATGGAATGGCGATCGTCAAGTGCCCCATCGGTCAGGCTGAGGCCGATATTGCCGTTGTCCACGCTGGCGGTGCGGCTGGTGGCATCACCACCCGTGTCGACCTGGACGTTCTGCAAGGCGAAGCCGGCGGACACACTCATATCGGTCGCCGTCATGAGGCCAACGCCTCCAACTGGTGCCGTGGATGCCGCAGGCGTATAGCTGGTACCCGCGAAGGTCATCGTGTTGCCGGCGATGTTGCCGCCAGCGAAGGCGCTCACGCCGTTATTGTTTACGGTGGCGTCCATATCTTCCGCATTGCCATGCACGAACGCACCGATCTGCTCCAGATCCCGAACGTCATCCCCCGTGACGCTTGCGCTGGCGATCACGCTTGCGGCGTTCTCCTGAAGATTGCCCAGAGAAGCAACCTGATCGGAGTGGCCGGAATCTGGGGTCAGATTGCCTGCACCGACGTTCAAATTGTTGCCGACGTTGTTGGCGATTGCGCTAGTGGAGGCACTGTTGCCGCTGACGTTGATAGCTCCGTCGGTCACGTTGCCACGCACTAGGTCGTCGCCGGACCAGGGATGCTCGCCAACATTAACGCCGATAAAGCTATCGGTCGCTTGCGCTGTCACGCTACCCGCATTTTTTTGATTGCTGGCAATCGCCAGTTCAGCCTTGTTTGTGTTCGTTTCCGCGGCCGTGTCAATGACGTTGCTTGCCGTACTCCAGTTGTTTTGGCTAGGAAGTCCCAGGCCCTCATTGGCAAAGTCGGTGGTAACGCTATTGCTGGCCTGGTTGGCGGAGGCATCGGCATTCAGCTGGTCGCCATCGACCGTCAAGCTCGCAGTGGTGGACGAGCCTCCACCCAGGTAGACGCCGACCTGGGCGCCTTCCACCTTGGCATCGATAACGCTGTCGTTGAACTGGCCATTGGACATCTGCGCGTTCACGTGGCCGTTGGTGCCACCCAGCATGACGCCGGTCGTGGCAGCATTTCCGCCGGCGCTGGCGCTGACTGTATCGTCGTTCACCGTAACGCTTGCACCGTCGAGGCCGCCGTTATAGTACGCGCCGATCCATCCGCCGTGCGTACTGAAAGCGTCCGTGCCGATTCCGACCTCAGCAGAAATCGATGCGCCGCCGGTATTGGACTGCTCGTTGCCCACAGCGACGCCGGCCGTTCCGGTAGTTACCAGACCGGACGTGGCACTGTTGGCGGACATGTTGTCGACAGTATCCCAGGTATCGTAATTGCTGCCTTGCAGATCAATCGTCGTGTTCGCCTGATTCCCGTTCGCATCGGCGCCGATGTGGTCGCTGGAGACGGAGACGCTGCCGCCGTTGGCGACATCGCTGATGTCCCCCAGCACGGCGGTCGCGATCATGGCGCCGTCCACTGCGGAAGAAATCGAAGTTCCCTGGTTGACCTGCTGATTCCCGACGGCGCTGTTGGCGCTGAAGTCCGCGGAATCCGCGCTAACCTGATTGATGGCCTGGTTGCCGCCAGCGCTTGCATCAATGCCGTTTCCAGTCATCGTCATCGCGCTGCCGTCGCCTAGGTGCAGGCTCGTGCCGAGAATGGAGCTGCCGCCGACGTGGCTGTCCAGTTCCGTAGCCTGATTGCGTTGAGTATTGAGCAGGACGAGATCGCCACTGAGGATGCCCCGGGTGTTGGCCTGTTCCGTCAGATGGGCGGATGGGGAATTGCCATGTACGTCGATGCCTTTGGCAAAGACGATCGCGGTGGTCGCCGTGTTGCCTTGTGCCGACGCATCCAGGTTGTTCTTGGAGACGCTCAACGCGCCAGCCAGCGCACCGCCCAGGAAAGCGCTGATACCGCTATCCTCGACCGAAGCGGCGTCGCCCGCATCAAAGCCGACGGTGTTGATGTTGGTTTGGCCATTGATCGCGCTGACGCTTCCGCTGAAACTCGTGCCGGCGGTGGCGTCAAAACGATTGTCACTCTGGTTACCAGAGTAGCTGGCTGCAATGGCGTTGCCGTTGGCTGTGACACCAACCGTCAGAGTAGCTAGCCCCGGCAACGGCGGCGGAATGGAGGGAGCCATCGCGTCATTGACGCTGATGTCCGAGTCTGCGATGTGCGCATAGGACTGAGCACCCGCACCCGCATCGACCGTGGTCTGCACGTTGCCGACGGATACGCCGCCGGTGCTGGTCAGTGTCGTAGGTGTGGTCGCACTGAATTTGTACTCGATACTTCCCGCGGCGGTGCCGTCGAAGCTGTCCGTCAGACCGCCTGACGCCTGATTACTGGCACTGTTGATCGAGGTGGTGGCTTTGATGCTGTTGTTGGATTGCGTGATGGATCCGGCGGCGTAATTGGTCAAATCCGTGGCGATGGAACCGCCATTGATGCTGCTCTGTACCGAGGCCTCGTCAAACAGTTGCCCATTGAGAATGCCCAGACCCTCATTGAGGCCATCGCGTCCCAACGACGACAGATCCACAGTGTTCGCCGCGCCGTTGGCGCCAGCCAACCCCGTCGTGCTGTCTTCCGTGGCTGCGAGGAGGGCATTATTGTTTGTGGTGACTGGAGCGCCCGACATGCTGGCATCGACCAGGATGTTCGCACCGGTGACGTCAGCGGTGACGTCGCCGGTCAAGTACTGCGAATTGGTGATTCCATCCAGATAACCTTGCAAGGAAGCGGACTGCGTCCAGAGGTTCGGCGCATGGCTAGGGGTGAGCGTATAGGTCGATTGACCCGTCAACGTTTCAGCTGTGGCACCACCTGCTGCACCCAGCGCGAGTACCGCAGCGATGGCGCTGACCAGGGTTTTGCTCCGGTAATGCTTG
Organism: Rhodanobacter sp. Col0626; assembly: GCF_049994385.1. Classification (GTDB taxonomy): domain Bacteria; phylum Pseudomonadota; class Gammaproteobacteria; order Xanthomonadales; family Rhodanobacteraceae; genus Rhodanobacter. Next base: position 270,626 of record NZ_CP188260.1, on the reverse strand, counting down.
TAATTGTCGCGATTCATTAGATCTAGCTCCCCTTGAAAACTTCGGCGATTCGGTCGCCGCTTCCGTTTCCACTTGAGTGTTTGTATCCGTCATGCAGTGGACAGCAATGGCGAACTGCATACTTGGTTCATGTCATGGCTGGGTAATTTCCAGCTTCGCGAAAATCTGGTAACCGGCACCGTCGTGTGTAATGCCGGTGTCGCTCAGCGACGGCACCCATGTCGTCCGAATGCGCGAGTTCGGAACACCACGCTGCACCAAGGCATCAGTGATCGCACCGATGCGGGCATTGGTCATGTCCTGGCGCTTCTGCGGCGCCCAGTTCTCGCTGTCATGGGCGGTCACCTGGATGTTCACCGCGCTCCCTTGAGCAGCCTCGCCGACGATCTTTTCGATAGCAGCGACCGCTGGCGCACCAAGTGCAGTGCTGCCAAAATCGAAAGGCACCTGATACAGCGTTCCAGCCTGGATAGCGGCACCGCCATTCTGTGGGATGCCGGATTGCGCCTCCGCGGCGTTGACAGCCGTCCGCCCCAAAGGCTTCGGCCCCATGGATGCATGGTTGGCAACACAGGTCTCTGCAGGCCCCGGAGTGATAGGGCAATCCTGACCTGTAGAGGGCATCGGAGACGATGTCCCGCTGGCCGTTTCGCGTGAAGCTTCAGCGTTCTGGATGCAAGCGTTGACCGGACTTCCTGCCACGGCTCCCACCAATTCCAGCGTGCCCTGCTCAAGTACGGTACGCACACCCAGCTGCAGTGGCTCCTGGTTCTTCGCGCCCACATTTACATCGAACAAGCGATTGCCAAAGAACCGGAACGTGTCCGCTCCTACTTCGTATCCGGTGATCTGCTTTTCCAGACTGACTGTCTTCACCACGCGCAAGGATTTCGTATCGACGATGCGAAGATCCACACCGATATTCATGGTGTAGGTACGATTCTTGATCCCGCTGTTGTTGATGGCAAACTCGAAACCACCGGACTGAATGTTGTAATTCAACTCGGTGATGCCACCGATGATGTAGTAGTCCGAACGCAGGATGCTGCCGCCAAAGTACGGAACCCAAGGCACCTGACTCTTTCCCTTGCCACTGTCAAGCACGTGGTCGTCGCCATCACCCAACTGACGGCGGTCGATATAAGCCAGTTCCAGCTCGGCAATGCGAGTATCAAAGCGTTCGGCCACACGGATCGCCGGGCCTAGCTTGCCCAGTGCCGTATAGACCATCAGAGGCCCGCCCTGAGTGATGGTGCTGCCCTCCTGCTGGCTGTAACGCCCGGTATAGTCCTTGACATCACCAACCGCGATGGCTAGTTGAGGCTGCCGCCGCGCCTCGATACCGCGGGCCAGACAGCCAAACGCCGACTCGAGCGGCGTGGTGTTGGCCCGCACGCGCGAACCCATCACCACGGGTGCCTCATCCGGTGCCAAACGCCGGGCATGTTCGCTGGCGCAACCTGTCAAAATCACGCCGGCAGCAAGCACCGCCACTTTTACAAACCTTGCAATCACGTAGACCCCCTGCGACTCCGCGCTGAAGCGCCGTCGCCTATCGTTGTCAGTTCAGTGCGCCGCCAGTGCCGGCCAACGCACAGGCGGTGTTGCCGTCCATGCTTACGGATTGCGAACCGTTGTTGGTCTGGTCCGAATTGAGCACCTGGCTGTTCTGGCCGCCACCAGCGCTAATCGAACCCGAACTGGTATTAGTCGAAGATCCATTCACCCCAGAGCCCAGCGAGCCGCTGTTGTCCTGCTGGTTATCCGTGTGGCCGAGGCCGCCTTCACCGTTGTCAGTGCTGCTGTTTCCGGTTGTGCTGGCGCTGGTCGAACCGGTATTACTGACCACGGGTGACGAAGCACTACCGGTCATGCCATTGCTGCCACTGTTGCCTGCCGACGTTCCAGACACGTTGCAGTTGGTCTGGTGACCGATGTTTGTGACATTGGTGGTGTTGTACGTACTTCCGAAAGAGTTGTAGTAGCCACCTTTCTTGCGCTGGATCAGGTCGGCAATTGCTGCCATGTTGGCCTTGTCGGCTGTAGTCTGGAATTGCCATGACGTGTTCTCGCCATAGCCGTTGGCGTGCACGTCGGCTACCCAGCCAAGCAAAGCCAATGTCACCCCGGCGAGCATCAGAGGCATTCGCTGGCGGATCTGATGGTGTGTTTTCATTCGCAATTTCCCTGCCGGTTCCAATGAGTGCGATCAAGTTCACAAAATTCAGTGACTAACTTGGGTACCTTGCTTATCAAGGCAGTTTCATCGCGTCACTTCCGCGATTCGCCTTCTTGCATCGCCTCAGCTCGACGCATGCGTGCAGCATCGTAAGCGTGTACTTACCTGTCGACGCGACAATCTGTCCCGTCGCCCGCGACGCTTCGTCCCCATTTTTTTCGTCGTACCTGGGCACTTTTCGCCACCTCGCCCAGCAGGTGACGTGGTGTCCGCCTCTCTGCAAAGAACGCCATTCCCGCGTACAGGCTAGGGTCTTGGCGAACTTGATAGCGTTGTAAATCCGTGGCACGCAATGTGCCATGTAGGTGCTCTGTCCCATGGAGGCGGCACCTTGGAGTCTGAGATCGGCGCTCATACCAGTTGCACCATGTTCAACACGGCACTCATGGAGCCAAGGCTCCGTACACGTGCCTTTCGTCAATGGATCAGCTCAGTTGCTGACATCCATGCAACTGACAATAAACCGATGGATGTCTCCATCGCTGCTTACGACCTTGGTGAATTGATCATTGCACGCTCTTCCACAAGTTCCGCCCGCTATTGTCGCGACGAGAGAGTCATGGAACGGAGCGAATTCAACGATCGCCTACTTCTGAGGCTTTCCCAGGGCGGAGAGGTTCGAGGAAACTTTGGTAAAGATTCCTGTCTGCAGATAAAGACGGGGGATATCTACCTGAGTGATTTGTCACAGCCGGTCGATCTGCTTGTCGACAACGGTAAACATGTCAATCTCCTGGTTCCACGCCGACTTCTCGGAGAATCCGTTCGACCCTTGCACGGGCAAATTTTGCGAAAGGAGCATCTTCCCTGTCGGATGCTCACACAACATCTGCTTCGTCTTGTCGAGATGCTTCCGAGTCTCGATAACGCGCACACTCCAGTTGTCGCTCAGGCGACTATTGGTGTAATGAAGCGCTGCTTTCAGATAGCCATGCGCGAACACGGCAGCCATCTGTGGTCAGAACGCGTGCGAGCACGCATGCTGGCATATATCGATGCTCAGATTGGAGATGCCGAGTTGAGCGCTGCCACATTGCAAGGTCGGTTCAGGATATCGCGAACTCAGCTTTACCGACTCTTCGCAGACCTCGGTGGGATTCAGCATCACATCCGCGAAAGGCGTCTTGAAGCGGCCTTTCGCGCACTCCGCGATCACCCAGAGCAAACAATTTCAGAGGTCATTTTCCAGTATGGATTCACTAATGAGCGGCAGTTCCAGCGTGCGTTCCGCTCGCATTACGGAATGACTGCCACCGAAGCACGTGACCGTTAAATCGGTGCTCTTCGTGGTCGTCATCACAGAAGTCATCGTGGGCGGCGGGCCACAAATGTCGTTGGCAATTTCAGATCTCGAAGCTTGCGTCTGCTGCCGCATATGAAGGTGCGGCACAACAAAAACGCGCCCTTGGCCCGGATGGAGAGTCTTCTTGACATCAAGCCTTGACAGGATGGGGTGCCAATTGTGCATCTCGAGATCGAAACCTCTACGATCTTCAATGCGAACCGACTACTAAAGTGAGCTTCAGATCAGACCGCGACGCTCGTGGCAAGTGCGATTGCATCGCGAATGTCTTCCGCTTCATTCGGGGAGAGCGACAACTGCATGTCGACCACCACCTGGGACGGAACGGAGCGGATCATCCGTGGCACGAGCCCGTACTCCAGATCATGTAGGCTGTCGGTGACAGCAATTTCGGTATGACCTTTCGTGGTCCCATTACGAGGGAATGAGAAGGCGCAGATATACCTTCCCCGAGCCTCCATCATCTCCACAACCACTCTTGGGACCATTTCGCACCACAGCAAGCCTTGGGGTTTGAGATCTGGGTTCCGGCTGATACGAACAAGGCGGCGCCCCTCATCCGAGCCACGATCGGCAACAACAAGATATGCCTCTTCTTTTTTGGAATTTATGCGTCTGCTTCGGCTTTTTTGCATCAATTCCGTCTCCTCGCGAATTTTTGTTTCTAAAAAGTAACAGCGAGAAAACGCGCGAATCAACGCACGCTATAGCCGGACACGCGCCAGACCTTGTCATTGTCCAAGTGGTACGAAACCAGCTCCCGTACCGGCTTATTTTCTCTCGCGAACTGGGTCGAATAGTCGACGCTGATGTAAAGTCCAGCCGGCACCTCACCTCCTTTCGACTGAGAAAAGGTGATAGCCACCTGTTTACGGAAAGAGGGTGCGCCGAGTTTGCTCCGGTCGATATAGATCTTTCGCACAAAGTCTGCACGCTTGAACATCTTCGCCACACTGGACGCCTTGTCCCACACCATGCCCAACTGACCATGGTCGATAGCCTGGACAATCCTCAAGGAATCTTGCGCTAGCGTTTCGACCTGATCCCTGATCTGCATCTGCTGATCCTGCGTCAGCGCCGACAACGACCTATCAACCCCATGCGGGGTTGTTGGGACCATTGAAGACTGCGCATAAACAATCGATGTAACCGTCAACAACGCCGCGAAAAGCATTTTCTTGAACATCCAACCAACCTCCAAAATATCAGCGGGCCGCGATCGCAAGTAACTCCATCAGTGCAAGAACTATCGATAGTTAGCGTGCAGAACCACTTCCTCGGACAGGAGCGACCGTTACTCGACGAAATAAACATCTCTTTGCGAAGGTTGGCAGTGTCGACCCACGCCACGATCAAGTCGCCAATAACTTAAACGCGATGCCAAACCGACCTGTCCTGATCAGTCGTAGATCAGGGTAACCAGCTGTGCCGAACCACCATGTGCATTGATGGCCTGCGTATAGCTGGCGAAGTAGCTGAGCAGGTGGTCAGGGCTATGCGGCGACAGATGAGTCACCCTCAGCATGTACGCGCCGGCGATGGCCGACCTTCCGGAACTTGGACAGCCCCTCTGCTGGGACATGACGGCTGCCGACCGGATGATAGTCTGTTCAAGGGCAATCGCGCAGGTGGGGACCACCACTGCGCCACTGAAGTTGATGCGCCCATCCGCAGCTCGGGCGGGCAATGAACCAAGCATCGCGATGCACACTCCGCAGGTTAGGACCAGATTGATAAGCACGCCCGTCATGCGCTTAGGTGCGCACGTCACTACCGAGTTAGCGGCACGCAAACTTGGACCTGTTATGTAAGGAATCAAGAAGAGTTTCTCAATCGCCTTCGGGACCCATCGATATTCAGATAAGTTTCGATATCTGTTCGTGTTTCGAACGAGTAGCAAACAGGAAAGCCGAGCGGCTCCAATTTTTCGGAAACCGCTCGCCTTGTCAGCCAATTACCAGACCATCGCTGCACCCACACTGGCGCCGGTATCCTGGCGGGTGTTGGTAGTCAGATTGAGTTTGTAGACCCAACGTCCGCTTTCGGAGATGGTGGACAAACCCACCGCCAGGGCCGTTTCGCCGTGGAAGTTACCTACTGCCACTGCCGCTGCGTTCTGATTGGGTTGATAGGCCTGCGGCAGTCCCGCCATGGCCATGGCCGAAGCCACACCCGCATTCGCGCGACTGCCAATCTGGTTCAGTTGCCGATTGAGACCATCAAAGCGCTGGTCCGTATAGCTCTTGGACCAATCCATTGCCTTCGTGAGGCCATCATTCAGCTGCCCCACGTTAACCGCATCGGTGCTGGCAGTGCCGGCACCTACGTTATGCACGACGGTGGCATCGCCACCGCGATTGAACGTGACATTGCCGCGGTCCACGCTGACGGTTCCATCAGCATTGACGGTGGTGTCGTACTGCACTGCTCCAGCTTGCGACGCCTGCAGCTGGCTCATATTCACTGCATCAGTAGCTTCAGTACCGGCCGCTACGTTAGTGATCTGACGAGTCTGGTCCGCCGATCCAACAGATACGCTGTTGTCACGATCGGCAACCGAGTCCGTCCCCAGGGCGACACTGTTTGCCCCAGTCGACATGGCGTCCGTGCCCAAGGCAATGCTTTCAACACCTGAAGCCGCTGCCCCGGCACCGGCAGCCATTGCATTGCTTCCAGTGGCTTTCGGCTTAGCCTTCGCATCGGTATTGTTGACTTGGAAATAGCCATCCGTACCATTCTGCAGCTTGGTAATGTCACCCGTGTTCTGGGTGACACGGCCGTCCACATCGCTCACTGCGGCGCTGACATTACCGATCTGCGTATCGGTGTAGTCCTTCGCTTCAGCCACGGCTCCATCGAGCTGACGCAAGTTCACCGCATCAGTTGCGTTCTTGCCATCGGCCACATTACTGATCGTGCGCTCGTTCCCGACCGAACCCACGGACACTGTGCCCGCCGTGTTGTTCTGAGCATCGGAGTACTTGCCCGTATAGCTTTCGGCACCACGATCGGCAACGGAACCGGAACCTAGCGCGACGTCACCGCCCTGGTTAGCCTGCGCGCCATTGCCCAATGCCGTACTACTATTGCCAGCAGCCGTGCTGCCATTGCCGACGGCCAGGCTGCCGTCGCCCGATGCCACTGCACCGGCACCACCGGCGGCGGAGTTCTCTCCAGACGCCTGCGGCGCCACCGAGTTGCCACTCTGGTTGACTTGGAACGGGCCTGCAGCGCCGTTGGCGATATCATCAACGTCACCCTGGATGCTGGCGATATCGGTGGTGTTTTGGTCGACTTGCTCGCCGACTTCCTTCAATTGACCAACGTTCACCGCATCGGTGTCAGCACTGCCGGCGGCCACGCCGGTCAGCTTGCGTTGACCGTCGGCAGTGCCAATCGCCACTTCGCCGACCGATGACTGGAGCGCAGCCAAGCGATAGGCCTGATAGTCGATCTGTGCACCAACGGTCGTCACCGAACCAGCACCCAACGCGACACTGTCGTCTTGGGTGGCATGAGCGTTGAAGCCCACCGCCACGCTGCGCGCGCCGCTCGCCTCGTTGAAGCTGCCGATCGCCATGGCCGCATCACCCGTGGCTGACGCCTGATAGCCTACTGCCGTGCGATACGAGTGCGAGCTGTCGTCGTTCGCATCGGTGTTGGCATCGCCCGTGTTGGCGTATGTACCCATCGCGGTATCGCCCACACCCTTGGCTTGCGAGGCGAAGCCCACCGCCGTACCGAAGCGACCGGCCGTGTTGGCCTTGGCTGGGTCAGCGATATCACCACCGCCGATTGCCGTGCCAAAGTCGCCTGTAGTCGCTGCACCTTGGCCGATGGCCGTGCTGTCGGCACCGCCAGCCACGGTGTTGCGACCCATCGCGACAGCGTTCTCGCCCACCGCCGTGGCATTGAAGCCTGTCGCCGTCGAGCCCGCGCCCGTGGCGTGGGCATCGCCCTCGCCCAGGCCGGTGTCGTTGGTGCGGCCATACTTCACACCGCGGCCGTTCGCCGCTACATAGGTGTCGCCGGTATCGCCCGCCACCGCCGTCATCGTGTCGCCCAGCGCCGTCACGTTCTCGTTGGTGGCATTAAGCTGCGTACCGTTCACCGCATCGGTGCTGCCATCGGCCAGTTCACCCTGCGCCACGTTGTTGAGCTTCGTGCCGCCAGTGACACCGCCGTCGGCCGATGCCGTGCCACCCAGTGTTACCGATGCCTTGCTGGCATCGTCGTACTGCACAGCGTCATCGGCCAGGTTGTCCAGCTTGCTGTCGACCGCCTTCACTTGGGCCACGTTTGCACCGTCGCTGTCGATTTCGCCAGCAGCTACGCCTGTGATCTTGCGACCACCAATATTGACTTCGCCAGTCGAGCTGCTGGCACCCACCGCATAGCCGGTGTAGTTCGCCTGCGCGCCCACCGTGGTGGCCGAGTTCGAGCCCAGCGCGACACTGTCATCTTGGGTAGCATGGGCGTTGAAGCCCACTGCGACGCTGCGTGCACCGCTCGCCTCGTTGAAGCTGCCGATCGCCATGGCCGCATCACCCGTGGCTGACGCCTGATAGCCTACTGCCGTGCGATACGAGTGCGAGCTGTCGTCGTTCGCATCGGTGTTGGCATCGCCCGTGTTGGCGTATGTACCCATCGCGGTATCGCCCACCCCCTTGGCTTGCGAGGCGAAGCCCACCGCCGTACCGAAGCGACCGGCCGTGTTGGCCTTGGTTGGGTCAGCGATATCACCACCGCCGATCGCCGTGCCAAAGTCGCCCGTAGTCGCTGCACCTTGGCCGATGGCCGTGCTGTCGGCACCGCCAGCCACGGTGTTGCGACCCATCGCGACAGCGTTCTCGCCCACCGCCGTGGCATTGAAGCCTGTCGCCGTCGAGCCCGCGCCCGTGGCGTGGGCATCGCCCTCGCCCAGGCCGGTGTCGTTGGTGCGGCCATACTTCACACCGCGGCCGTTCGCCGCTACATAGGTGTCGCCGGTATCGCCCGCCACCGCCGTCATCGTGTCGCCCAACTCGGTGATGTTCCCCTCGGTGGTCGTAACCCGTGTTTCCAAACCGCTGATACCCGACGTGTTCTGGCCCACGCTGTCGTTTGTCGACTTGAGCTGGCCGCCATTCACAGCATCGGTGCTGCCGTCGGACAGGTCGCCCTGCGCTACGTGAGTGATCTTCCTCTGATTGGTCGCACTGCCCACCGAAACGGTGTTGGCTTCATCAGCCACCGAGTTCGAGCCCAGGGCCACACTGTCGGACGCACTGGCGTTGGCGGCATAGCCCAGTGCTGTACTGCGTGCGCCCGTCGCATGGTTGAACGCGCCTACCGCAACCGACGCGTCGCCGGTAGCCGAAGAGCCATAGCCCACTGCCGTGCGATACGAGTGCGAGCTGTCGTCGTTCGCATCGGTGTTGGCATCGCCCGTGTTGGCGTACGTGCCCATCGCGGTATCACCCACGCCCTTGGCCTGCGAGGCGAAGCCTACTGCTGTGCCGAAGCGACCCGACGTATTGGCTTTGGTCGGATCAGCGATATCGCCGCCGCCGATCGCCGTGCCAAAGTCGCCCGTAGTCACTGCACCTTGGCCGATGGCCGTGCTGTCGGCACCGCCAGCCACAGTGTTGCGACCCATCGCGACGGCGTTCTCGCCCTGAGCGGCGGCTCCATCTCCCATTGCATTCGAATGGTCGCCGACAGCTTGAGCACCTGCACCAATGGCAATGCTGTTGAGCCCAGAAACCGTGCTGTTCTGGCCGATGACGATGCCGCTGGTGCTGTTGGTAGCGACATTGCCGTTGCCGCCGACGAAAGCGTTCGCGGCGTTGCCTACGTTGTTGTCATTGCCGATAACCGCACTGCTAGTCGACGTTTCCATGACGTTGCGATTGCCACCGACGAACGTATCGCTGATACCCGCCAGCACGTTGTGGTTACCGCTTACGCTGACGTCACTGGCTGCTGCCAGAACATTGTTGCTGCCGGTGACGCTGTTCTCGCTAGCCTGTGCCACGACATTACTGTTGCCGGTGACGCCGTTGTCGCTGGCCTCCGACACGACGTTGCCATTACCAGTGATGCTGTTGTTGCGGGCCTTCGATACGAGGTTGGCGTTGCCACCGACATTGTTGCCGCTGGCGCGCGCCACGGTATTGGCGTTGCCATTAACGCTGTTGTTGCTGGCCTGCGTCACGGCATTGGTGTTGCCATCAATGCTGTTGTTGTGAGCCTGCGCCATGACGTTGTCGTTACCGTTAACGCTGTTGCTGCTGGCCTTCGATACAGTGTTGGTATTTCCGCCGACACTGTTGTCCCTGGCCTGCGTCACGACATTGGCGTGGCCATCAACGCTGTTGTTGTGAGCCCGCGCGATGACGTTTTCGTTGCCGTTAACGCTGTTGCCGCTGGCCCTCGACACGGTGTTGGTATTTCCGCCGACACCGTTGTCCCTGGCCTGCGTCACGACATTGGCGTTGCCATTAATGCTGTTGTCGCCGGCTTCCGCCACAACATTCTCGCGGCCAGTGACGCTGTTATTACTAGCTCTTCGCACTTCGTTGTCGGTGCCGATAACGCTGTTATCCCTGCCCTTGTGCACATGGTTGTAGTTGCCCGACACCACATTGCCGGAGGCCTCGGTCACGTGATTGTTGTTGCCGGCAAGGGCGTTGCGGTCGCCGTCCGTAACGTCGCTGTTAGTACCCGCCACGATGTTCTTGTCGCCAGCCTCGACGCGGTTGTCGGATCCGGTGATCTGATTGCGATTGCCGTCGAAAACGTGGCTTTCGTCGCCGACAACGGTGTTGTGGTTGCCGTCCTCACCCACCGTCGAGCCGCCTTCGTCGCTCTCCACGATACCCACGCCGCTGTTGTTGCCTAGCACCAGATTGCTGTTGCCGCCGACGATGCTGGTATTGCCGACGACATGGTTCTGGTCACCCATCGTCACGTTGACAACACCAGTCGACGTATTGCCGGAACCTTGAATCAGGTTGACCATGCCGGACGCGATATTGCCCGACCCATCGACAAAGTTGAGGTGGCCAGTGGAGATGTTGCCCGAGCCTTCGGTGCGATTGCCAAGGCCGGTGGCGACGTTGGCCTCGCCGTCCAGATCGTTGGCCGAACCCGTGGCGATATTTCCATCCCCTTTGGCGTGATTGCCGCTGCCGGTCAGGGTGTTGTAGCCGCCGCTGGCATGGTTGTCCGCGCCAGTCACGGTATTGTGGCCGCCGAGACCAATCACGGATGCATCGCCGTCGGAGGTGGAATGAGCACCGGTGACGGTATCGTTGTCGCCGCCAGCGCTCGCCTGGTAACCGCTGGCCACGGTGTTCTTGCCGCTGGCTGTGGCGCGATTGCCAATGGCTGCCGAGTGTGCGCCAGAGGCAGTCGCATTGACGCCAATGGCGAGACTGCGGTCGCCGCTCGCATCGCTGCCATAGCCTTCCGCGATCGCATAGTCCCCGCTGGCCGTGCTCTTGTGTCCGGTGGCCACACTGTTCTCGCCTTCGGCGCGCGCGTGGTCACCCGTGGCCACCGCATAGTCGCCATCGGCATAGGAGTTCACGCCCATCGCTATGCTGCGACTGCCTTCGGCGCGTGATGCCCAACCCATCGCGATGGCGTAATCGTTGCCTGCCTGTGCATCCCAACCCATGGCCACGCTGGAGTTGCCTTGGGCCACAGCGTTCGGTCCCACCGCGACCGCATTGACGCCGAGGGCTCGTGCCTCTGGGTCAGTCGAGTTGGCTTGGAAGTAGCGTGTCGCCTCAACAACTGCGCCGGACACCGCATCCAGCTGGCTCTTGTTCACGGCATCGTGGTCGGCGGTGGCATCAGCCACATTCACGACACGACGCCCGCCGAGGACGCTGCCCACCGAGACTGTGTCGGCCTCGCTGGCGACCGAGTTCGAGCCCAGTGCTACGCTGTTTGCGGCGTTGGCTTTCGCACTCGAACCCAGAGCGGTAGAGCCAGCGGCACCCGTATGCGCCGCAGTACCGATCGCCGTCGACTGGTTATATTCCGCGTAAGCCTTATCGCCAAACGCGGCACTGGACGCACCGGTGGCGCGCGCCTCAATACCCGTCGCGGTGGACCTGGCACCTGATGACTCGCTGGACCTGCCGATCGCGATACCGTCCTGGCTGGTCGCCTTGGCGCCGCTGCCCACCGCAATGTTGCCTCCATAGCCCGTTGTCGTGGCACCACTACCCAGGGCCACATCGTTGCTCTTGGCAGCCTCGGCATTGAGCCCGATGGCAATCGCGTTGGCGCCATCGGCTTGTGCCGTTGTACCCAACGCTAGAGAGTTGTTTCCGGAAGCGGAGGCACCATCACCGCAGGCGTAGGCAGTGGTGCCTGTAGCTGTTGGCGGAGTACCGATGCTCGTGTCATCGCAGACATCGCCTGCATGCGCCGCACCCATGGACAAGGCCAAACCGAGAGCCATCGAGGACAATGCCGCGCTGCGCAGTCGCTTCGAGCTACCACCTTTCCCCTTGGCATTGGCCAGCTCCGAGGCCACCACCAGCATGCCTAACGATTTGCTCCAAATCTTGCTGTAAATCCTGTTCATGGTGTCCTCACTCTGAAAATATGGCGCAGCGATGCCCGTCGGCCGGTCGTCAGACGACACCGATAGAAGGGATGATTGGAGGTCGCGGAAGTGGAAGTCAGCTTGGCGCGCAAGGTCGCGATCGACACCGTTGCGCAACCACCAGACCCGCCCCCTGTAAATTGACCCTGTAGTTCCACTTTCGAGCTTAGTCAAAAATGTGAACTGGTACGCGTCAATATGTCCGCAAGTTGTGTACGACAAATCGTCCCGAAACGAGGCCGCGGCGCAGCATCGTGCCTGGCTTCAAGATGATGTCCGCTATACGTGCACAACTTGCCGCTGCTGCCCGCACACGCACTTAAAAGGAGGATCTCACTCTTCAGCTGACCCAAGCTGCGGCTCGAACAAACCGCTACGGACTGTGCTCGCCGTGATCCCGAAGCGGGCACGAAACGCACGTTTGAATTGGCGCTCGCTGTGAAATCCCAAGCCGGAACTGATCTCCAAAATACTTTTATTAGTATCTCCATCTAGCATCTGGAATGCGGCCTGAAGTCGCCTCTCCTGGATGCAGTGCGCAACGCCACCGGCGCCCTCGAAGAGGCGGTAAAGGTGGGTTCGCGATATATGGAATCTTCGTTGCAAAGTCGCCGCTCCAAGCTCTGCATCACCGAGCTGCAATTCGATGTGTGCAAGGACGCGTGCCTGGAGTGTTTCTGCCCACAGTTGACTGCCTTGCTCGCGGAGCGATGTGCCCAGGCATTTGCGCAAGACAGCCAAGGTGGTTTGGGAAAGGATCGAGGCAGGTGTCCTTCCAGGATCCGCCACGTGCTCAAAGAGGTGCAAGAGATGTCGTGTCAGCATTCGGCACGGAAGTCGCCCTTCCCGTAACAGTCGCCCATGAAGCAATCGACCTGCACTTCCCAACGCCCGCCTGGGAACAAGTAAATTAAGGTGTTCGCTTTTACCGACTTGAAGATCGACGGCCTGCGAAAGATCGCTGAGGTAGATATCGCCTTCGTGAATCTCAACATTGGCTGGCCCGCCAAAATCACCTCTCACCTCACCACCTTGGGAAAGCCGGAGAAGAGCACAATCGTCGAACTGGCCATGTCTGACGCCATCACGATTCCTCACATATCGCGCCGGACTCGATGATGTACGTGCAATGGTGATTTGCCCCAGATCGTACATGGTGATCGAGGCATCAATGGGATCATCGCCAATGGGATAGACATCGGCGATCGGGGAGATCCACCGACCGTACGCCAGTGTCCTTCGCCCAGGTTCGAGCAACGCCGTACTGAACACGACGCAATTGACTCTGTTGCCTTTCGGATTAGCCATATGGGTATTTCCTCCAAAAGGAAATGCCATGAGGCTGCGAATAACCGGAGGTTGTAGATAGATCAATAGATCGAATAGGACTATTCGCTGCGCAGGCATTCTTCATGAGATGAACGCTGCCGGCAGGGGCCAGCGAGCGTAAAATCGACAAGTGGAGTGGCGCGGATTTCAATCGAGCGCCATACATCGCTTGTATTTCGTGATAAACATCACGTTTTCTGGCACACGAGGCTTCCGTTCATCCATGTGTGCAGAAGCTGCGCTCCTGAGTGATGCGCGACGTGTCCATGTGATTCATCGGGCCTTCTGACCTTTGGGACAAACTGTCGCAGGTGGCCATCGGCATAACTACGATCACCACCAACATCCACATGATGTCCGACATGTTGAAATGAAAAGGGGACGAGGTATATCACACCCATTTTCATGCGTCACCGCTTTCATCGCGCAACGCTCCAAAAACTGTTTTTTACCTCAGGTTGCAATGGCGAACGGATCGGCTTTTTGAACAACGCATTCGTATTCGATGCGACACTTGATCCCACCTTCGCGACATTCCGTCCCCGTTTTCTCCGTCGCGTATCGACATGAAAAGTCACCGCTCAGCTCTCCAACACTGCAATCCGACGTTCCAGTGGCAGCCTCCGCATGCTCATACCAGCGTGGTGCGCACAAGGTGTTTGTCGAGCCAAGACTTCAATAAAAGGCATCAACAGCGTGATGGCATGCTCTGTGCGTAGCACTGTGTATGAGCGAATCCTGCACTGTCTACAAACGACCCCAAGCCCTGCGTCAACAAATTGAAGACTTCGTTGGTGAGTGCTTACAGGCGAAGCTCATTCAACTGTCATCTCACCAACACGAAAGACGTTCGGCGCTTATCAAGTCACATCAAATCGACACTTGGCTCGACGATGCAGCACGTCACGTCAAAAGCATCCAGCTGGCCACCCACACAACTGAACCACCATACGTTGGCTCACGCAGCCCGCATGTTTGCATGACTAACAAGAAATATTGCCTACCGTGGTTTGTGGGTACGCATAGTTTGGACTATCCGTATTCCATCGATGCGATCGGGCCCACGACTGCGGCTGACGTTCTAGATTTTTTAAATCTCGCACAGGACGGCAAAACGTTCCTTCAACGAATATTAGCCGATGACCTTGAGGTCAAAGCAGCATTTTCTGCAGATAAGCGACGCGCCCAATCTTGGCGCGACTCCTTCGCCTTAGCACTAAGCAATACCGGAAGAATCGCGACATCCGTGCGCATAAGGCAAGTCCGTTTCCGCATACTTGGTGGCGAATACCACAACCTACTACCGTTGTTTCCAACGGCCTTGGTGCACCGGATGCATCAGATAATATTTGATGACCATTTCAGTGAAGTGGCGGTAGCCGCGCGCAGAGCTCACAAGAAAAGAGAGCCTTCGTCGACAGGCTATCGTGAGTACCCAGATCTCGTGATCCGCAATCTGGGTAGAAGCAAGTCACGGAACGGCAGTCTGCTGAATAGAAAGCGTCATGGTGAGAACTGGCTATTGCCGTCCCTGCCGCCGCCATCCCTGCAGCTACAGACCCAGCAAATTATCGAAAATGAATCTCTTTTTGATGAATGGCTTCGAACGGATCAGGCCTCACAGGACCTCGTCCAGGAATTTTGCCGAGTCATACCCCAAGGCCCCGGCCATAAGGGCGCTGTCCGCGAGGTGCGCCGGCGCCTGACTGCTGCGATCTGCGACGAGGCGCTTCAATACGCTCTTCGGATCCGTAACACCCTTCCTCCGAACTGGAGCAAGGATCCTCATTGTCATCTGCCAGATTTTATCCTTCTCTGGCTGGACCCACGCCGTGCAAAAGACGACATGACCTTTCGGGAACGCCGACTCAATAGTGCTTGGCCACGGGAACTTGCGTCACACCTCGCCGAGGTCTTGTTCGCGGTTATCCAGCCCGGTATTTCACCCAACAGCCGAACGAGGAAATGGAAAAGGGATCTGCTGGAGGACTTGGAAAATCTCATAGAGATTCTGGAGCATGATCGTGATTGAGCCCGATGCACTTCTCATCTTGCCACACCTCCAAGCGTGGAACGTGGACACCATTTCAGGGCCCCTGACTTGGGGCTTTCCATCCATAGCAAGCTTTATGGATCTTCAGCATGACATCAGCCGATGCTTGGCGAATGAATTCGATGTCACCCTTGATGGCATCGGCATCATTAGCCATGCATTCGATGCAAGCGTTTCCCGACCTTCCCGTGGGCGCTACAGGGTATTAAATGCCCTGCAACGCAAGCTGGGCGATGTTGAATATCTGGAAGGTGTCGTCGGAGATGGACGAGCAAATCTCGAGATCAGCCTCATTTTAGGCGTTAACAATTTGACGATGACTGACCCAGGCGATCTTGAACATTTCGCACTCCGTGCTTGGGAAGTGACCAACAGCTTGCAACTCGCGGGCGGGCACATCTCCTTTTCGGGCCTCCCAAAGCCAGAGCTAATTCTGTGGCCAGAATCCAGCGAACGTGTGCAAAAGGTTAGTCGGAGAATTGCTCTGGAGTTGCTTCCGGGACACGCGCTCGTAAGTCGCGAAGGTGCGCTTGACCAACGTTTGACGCAGCTTCGGAAGGTCCACCCGAATGTTAATAGCCTGGATGTCCTGTTGGAATTTTCCAGTCGCCGTGTGGAACCGCTCGTGATTACCCAAAACGGAGTTTCCGATGATTCAGCGCGAACCGAGGGCATTGAATGGCGAGCGCGCCGCCGGTCAGCACGATTAGTGCCGATCCCGGTCGGATATGCTTCCATTTATCCTGTACGCGCCGCAGAAGAGACAATCGATGACAACCAGTCACCGTTCCGCTTCGTGGAGAATCTGTTCAGTCTGGGCCAATGGCTGAGCCCGCACCGCGTATGGGATATGCGCAACTTGCTCTGGCAGGCATCGATTGATTCCGATGAGGGCGTCTATCGATTCAGCACGCCGTTCTACGCCGCTGACCCGATGGTCTAGAGAACTAGCGAACGATGGCATTGGTGGTGTGCACTCGGAAATACCATGCATGCCGCTGAATACCTCGGTGGGCGCCGCGAACAGGCGCGTGCGTACCGGGCGATTCTCGAAGGGCCGGTGATAGCCCATGGCGTAGTGGCGATAACCGGCCGTCCGCTGCTCCACCCACACGTCCACCTCTTCCAGCTCCAGCGAGCCGATGGCCAGCACCCACTGCGATGGAGCGTCTGCTGTATACAGCATCGAAAACAACAACCAGGCCGGCGTCGGAACCGCACGCCCGCGCCGCCACGTCACGGATCCACCTCGCAGTACCCGGTGAAGGTGTAGCCTTTTCCGTAGCTTGGCCGCACCGGCAGCTCCATGCCGCACACCGCCTGGACCTTGCGCCGCAGGCGGCTCGCCGTGTTGTCCAGGTTGCGCAGGCTGGAAAGTGTTTCCTGTTTGCCCAGGCGTAACAGCAACGCCTCCCGCGTGACGGCCTTTCCCGGTTTCTCGCACAACGAGAAGAGCAGCACCGCCTCGGTATGGGTCAGATCCAGCGCCGTGCCATTGGGCGCGTGCAGTTGCCAATGCCGGGCATGCAGGCGCCAGAGCTCGCCGACACTGGAGAAGTTGGCATCGGGCCGATCCAGGCGACGCAGCACGCTATGGCAAGCCGCCTCGATCACCTCCAGCGAACTGCGCTTGGAAAGATAGATATCCGCGCCGGCATTCAGTCCGAGCACATGGTCGTCATTGGCATCCAGCGCGGTCAGCATCACGACCCCGGTAGCGCCGCCTATTCCAGCCACGTCCTGCGCACGGACCCGTTGCGCGATTTCAAGCCCGCTGACGCCTGGCAACGCCACGTCCAGCAGCAGCAGATCGAAACGGGTTGCCGGCCAGGCCTCGAAAAAAGCTTCTGCGTTCCCGAAGCCGCTCACGGCGAAGCCTCGCAAATCGAGAAACTCCACCAGGTCGGCAAGCAACCCGGGGTTGTCTTCCACAACGGCGACGAGATAGGGAGGGCGCATCTGCGGACAACCTTTCTTTTTGCAGGCGAATTCTTGCTCGCTCGGATAGACTTTTGTTTCTGACCTCCACTGCCAAAGAGAAAAATCATGACTGTTAAGCTTGAAACGCTGTCCCCTGCCGAACTCAAAACACTCATCGCAAATGCTCAGTCGCAGATGCAGGCTGCTCACATCAGTCACGTCAAAACGGTACGGGAAAAAATCGAGCGTTTGCTGAAAAGCAGCAGCCTTACGCTGACCGACGTGTATCCGACACGTGGCGGCAAAGGCGCCAAGAGGTCGAAGTCGGTAGTAGCCCCCAAGTATCGCAACCCTGCGGACGCTACCCAGACGTGGTCGGGTCGTGGCAAGCGACCGTTGTGGTTTGTGCAGGCATTGAAGACGCGCGGCAGCACGATCGAGAACCTCCTGATCGATGGCGCATCCAAAGCGGCTCCAGCGAAGGCCGTCAAAAGAAACGCTAAGAAAGTCGCAAAAGTCGCCGCCAAGAAGGCGGTCTGAGACTAAGGCGAACCACGTTCCACGGCGTAGATGAAAGGCTGCGCCCGGAATGTGGTTACTTTCCAGAAGCAGACGTTCAACGCTTAATAAGTTAAGCGGTGATCGCCTGAAAGAGGACTGGGAGTCGGCTCACGACGCATACTCATCTGCATTTGCTACCTTGCCTCGTAGCCATCCTTTCCACAGGAGAGCACGGTCTGCAGCCAGGACGTCCTTCCACTCAACCAGATGTATGCCGGCCATCTCGTAGTCCCCGTTCGCGGTCTGCACATTTCGGTTTTCGACTGCAGTCGTGATGTTTACCCTTTCGCAGTACTCAATAAGAGCGACGAACTCGGCAGCGTTGTTGACCTGACTTGCAACGTGCCTCGCTAGAAGAGACGTAAGCGAGCCGGACAGCCTGTTGAAGTGTTCTAGACAGAGCGGGCCGTTGAGATCCTGAAGGGACGCAAGGGAAACCCGCCCAGAGAACACTCGAACCTTAGTCTTCAATACCTCGGACCAAACTGCGGAGTACCACGCTCTCGCACGCGCTGGCGTTACATGCGGCCGATTGGATAGCCAAAGGAGATCTTCGTAGATGGCTGTTAACTTCACTGCGATAGCGGATGGATATGGCATCAGAAACCTAACGCTTAAGTTAAGCGGGCGCGCGACCTTTCGCGCGCCCGCTTGGACGAGTGGTTAGACAGCAGGCGCCTCAATGCCCGTAAGTGCAGCACTACGAAACTTGAGTGGATTAGCGATGTAGGGGATTGGAGCATTCGTGCCGCCCGAGCCGGTAACTACGATACTGCCAAAGTCAAAAATGCGCCCGATGATTCCTTGCTTGACGTGAAGACTCTCGACTTTATCGTGGCGCAGTTCGACAGTGTTTCGCCGGATGAACCCGAATTTTGCAATAACACGTTTCGACGTAACTGCAAGCTCCGTAGAGTACGCATACAACCACGCCCGGAAGAGCAGCGTTAACGAGAGGATTAGCAAGATGACGCCGAGAGGCGGTACTGCAGCCATGAAGATGAGCGATAGCAAAAGCCAAAATGCAGGCCCGACGTAGATAAACCAGTGAGTTTTTGCTTGAGCAACCACGGACTCGCCGGGCGTGATGACGGACTGAACGTAACTCATGAACTTTCCCCTGTGCATGTTTGTGAAACGTCTAACGAGTTTGTAGAAAAACATCCGCCGATCTTGCTTCAATACCTCCTCGCGAGCAAGGGATCGGTATTACACGCTACCGACATATCGAAATTAGCTCGCGGCTATTGTCAGTGGACCTGCAGACGCAGCTGATGCAGCGCTTGCACTCGATGCAGTTGGTGATTAAAGAAGCTGACTGATCGTCTTGATTGAATGGGTTAGCAGCTATCCAGCGGCACGGTAAGCGGCCAAAATCTGACCCTCGGTAACATGTATCTCGTCGTTCGCCACCAGCAGTAGCTGCGGACACTGTGAGATCGGAGAGCATCGTCGGTGAAGGTGTCATCGAGTCTTGGTGCCTGTGGCGTGCCGAGACGGCCCAGCGGAACGTGCGCCTGGATCTCGCGGCAGTCGCTTCCAGCATGGCCGCATCCGCCCCAGTTCGCGTATAGCGGCGTACTGATCGGGTTTGAACTGACCACCTTGATGCGCACCGCTCGGCAGCAGCCCATGACAACGTTTTCGCCAGCGAGAGGTGCGGTCTTGCTGGTTGCGGAGACCGAAGAGTTCGGCACACCGATGTGCGCGTTGCACGGCAGCCAGTTCCTTCACGTCGGCGACCACGCGTTGCAGTCTGAAATGCGTATGCGCCTCGACCGTGAAGTGCTTGACGGTACCTAGGAGGCATTGCGCGAGGCCCGCGCAGATATAATCGGGGGGAACCAACGAGCCGCCAGCGATGCCTAGGCACGCTGGCTCGAGCTGGAACGATGGGCTGGGTATTCGCGTTATTACCACGCTGAGCAACCAGCGGCCCAACGAACGTCTTGGGGTCGCTCGGATCCCCGACCGCCGTCCAGACCGATTGTGCCCACTCCACCTAGCGGACCTTGACTGGCCTGCGAAATCACAAGAGAGCCAACTTGAGCGCGCCGGCCCCCCCACGAAGGCACAGGTAAGTCATCGATCACACTAACAGGCTCGCAGACCTGCATCCGGTCGATGATGGTAGGAGAATTCGGCGGGAAATTAGCAAGGCGGCGCGGATGCCTGCATTACTGCTATATCGGCGAGGTCGAGAACGACTCAGACCGTGCATCGGCCAACCGATCTCCTAGTGAGTAACAATGTGAGTAAGTCATACTTTTACTAGAACAAATCCACTTATTCCGCAATAACTTAGATCATTTTTTTGGTTGATGGTGGGCCACCAACGCCAGAGCCATTTTTCCCAGATTGTTGGTCATCCCAGCGATTGCTGTCAGTTTTGACACTTTTCGCTGGTAATCCGACTGACACTTTTTGCTGGTAATTCGCTGCAGCGAGCCAGAAGAGAGTTTGTAAGTTGGGTGGAATGGTTCGAGGAACAGTTATTCGTCCTCGTGGCGGAATACGAACTCTCGATGCCAAGCGAGATACGGTAAATGACCCGGGGTATGTGTCCGGAGTCGGAGCCCGCCTTCAATCCCAAAATGTGAGCGGGCTACCATGCTCAAGCTTTGGGAGCACAACAACGTCCCTTTATCGCTGAAGGCGATCAAGCCCGAGTCGAACATCGCATCCAGATGGATGGATAGCAGCAGGCCGTTGAGCGGATCTAGCCTTTCAGTATCGCTAGCCTTTGCCCACGGCTTTGCGTGACTGGCGCGCAGCAACTCCGGTGGCAGTGCCAGGCCGGTTACGGCACAGCGGCCTTGCCAAAGATCCATCAAGGCTTCGCGAAATACGTCCTGCCCGATACGCTGGCGCACCTCGCGTGTTCGCTCAGTCGCGGGCACCGCCGCTAACCGCGCTTCAAGTCGCGCAGACAGAACGGTCGCAGGATGTGTTTGCAGCGAATGGAGGACGCGCAAGGCCTCGTAGACCTGCGCGGCACCTCTTGCCACTCCCAGGCTGGCCATCCCCAAGGGCTGTGTTTGATCTGACGGAGCCAAGCCGATCGCTGTCGCCATACCATGTTCAGGCAGCGCCAACATCACGCCAGCCTCGTTAGCCCAGACCAGTACCTTGGCAGGCGAACCGCTGACTTCGGCGGCAAACCAGCCGTCATCGGTCACTGATACCAAGTCATAACCATTGTCTGCCAAGGCCTTAGCTATCAGCACGGGTAACGTCTTACTCATGCGACAACCACAAGTGAATCGTGCAGGTCGCGCACCCTGGCGTTGGGCCACACGAACGATGGCTGAATGCAGGAAAAGCTGATCGACTCGATATCGGACAGCGACTCCCGCAGGGTGTAGCCAGCTTTCTTCAACAGCATTTGATCCATTGTCTTCCCCTGTTGCGTGCATCACCGAACCTGATCACCAGAGACGATCGCTCATGATCAGCTTGCGGGGGAGTTGATCAGCTTCATTCCTTGGCCACTACCGGCCAAGAGTCGCCTTACGGTGCTATGGGTTGAGCGATTGGTTGAATCCACAACTGGAAGCGGACATCCGGAATGCACACTTCCTCACATAACTTTGCAACTTGGAAGGCTACAGGATCGTATTAGATCTCGAACTGGCCCAGCCCCGGCACAGGTGGTGGCATGGCGTGAATCCAGCATCCAGGGCTTTCGCTATCAAAGAAGTCCACATGGATCGAGCCCAAATCATCCTGAATGACCTGATACGCGTAGTCGCAATAGACCTGATCGCCACGAAAAACGGAGACCGCAACCCGTTGAATTCCGGTTCCGCGCATTCGTTTCAGCAGATGCCGATCGTGCTCTCCAAGCCCCCAGCCGTACAACACCAACGCGTGTCGCGGCGACGTGAGTACCTCCCGATAAACAGTGGACAGGTAATAGCTGTTCTGGATCGAGGACACCTTCTGCTGCATCGTTCCCTCGCTAACAAACAGCGGCACGGCTCGCGTTGCCCTAGACGTCAAAGTCGACTCGCTCTATATGAAAGCCGGCATATACGACCTCGTTCCGAGCTGTTAGAAGATTTCATGGTGTTGCGCGGCTCAAAGGACCCTGTTAGGTTCAAAGTATCGAACGCAAGGTTCGGTCAGGGGATACAGGGATGATTGACGCTACGCAGGGATGCTGCTCGGCATCTCGTCAGAGGCTGTCTACTAGCTCCGCTAGAGCGAACATGCCTTACATGTGTGCGGGTGCGCACAACATTCCCATCGGGGACGGTACTTGCCGTGAGGGCTCGCTCCAGTTGGGACACATCGCCTTGTTTCTAGGCCCTTCGATCACTCGCCACGCCAGGAACTCGCCATGAAACTTCGCCTCACTTTGTGGTTGGCGGTACTGCAGATCGTGCTCGCGGCGTCTGTGCAATAAAGTTCCAGGTTACGAGGGTCACCATATAAACAGCGTCCAAGCAATGCCGGAGCTTGCGGGCGAGGCCGATAACATCCGTTTTGAAAATCGATCGGAACATTTTCAGAGCCATGGGAGTAATTGGAGAAATCCAACTAATGGTGAGCTTCTTAACCGTAGCGGAGGACCTCGAAATAGGTCGAATCCTGCCGCAGAAAGTGCTATTGATGGAGTTGGGCGCGCGCTGAGAACGGCAATATCGGAGGAAGAATGAAGTGCAGACCTTTGTAGAGATATTGCACGATGCTAGGGTTTTAGGGGTAGATACTCTGCCTGATGGTACGGAATTATTGGGGAGGCTACCGCATGTTGGCGAGTCAGCATACTTGCATGTGCTTTTCTCTGCGCTTACTGCGAGCGACCTAGACGAACTTGAAATTAAATTGTCCCGGCGCGTTCCTGAGGTAATCGCTGAGTTTCTGCTAAATCACAATGGCTTGATTGCCTACCAAGGGGCATTATCGGTCGCCGGTAGACGGTCTAATTTTTCAAGAGATTCAAGTAACCGTCAACCATTTGACATACTGGAGGGAAATACATATAGCCGGGTTTCAGAAGCAGACGCTGATGATTTTTTTTTCGGAAGCTACAATTGGGATGGATCCCTTTTATTTGTTAGAGGTGATTCACCTTTCATTTACCGTCGTTCTAGATCAAGCGCTGCTGTTCTTAATAGCTGGCCCAGCATGACTCAAATGCTTGATCTCGAAATTTGTCGTATTTCCAAATTGTTCGACAAATTGGGTCAAGAGACAGACCAGTCTGTTCCAACCACTCCTGGGAATGATCTGATCACCCCCCCTTCGTAACGACATTACTACAGTGGGTCCGCACCTCACCTTGGTGAAGCGTGTGCGCGCTGTCGGATGGCGATTTCTGTCAAGTTTAGCGGCGTTTCGCCGCCGCGATGCTCACTTCGCGCGCACCTATCCTGTTAGTCCACCTGCTGAGATTGACCTCGCCGTCATGACTTCTCAAGGGCCGCCCATAGTGCACAGTGTCAGTATTTGGCTGTAATATGCAGGCCATAAGTGTCAAGACTCCACTCCCAGCGACACTTATTGCCGGTATTTCGTGACATTAACTGCTGGGATGACCAGATTGCGCGGTTGACCATAGTTTGGCCACTAGCAACCAAGACATTGCTGCTTCGCCCATAGGGAAGCATGGAAATGCTCGCCATTCGAAGCAGACATCAACAAGTTGGTAGATTGGCCGTCTTAGAGTCAGGGAGGGATCGGTGCGAGCTTCGTTGGAAGACTGGAACAACGGATGGGTTGAGATCGAAGTAGGACTGTCAGCCCCGGATATCGATCGCCTTATCAACTTGCTGCAAATGATCAGGGCCGATCCAGATCAGCACTTTCATGCCACGAGCGACTGTGTCGGCACGGGTGGTATTGGTCAGATCACATTCCAGATTCAGCAACCCAGCGAGACGGACAACCTGAACCTCGGTGGTCGAGCCCTGGGTGTGGGCGAGTTGAGCAAGCTCTAACTGAAACGTCCGCTTCCGACGGCGGATTCAACCGGTGGATGCCACACACCGAGAGCTGCCGTTCTTCGTGACGTGGGTCAGCCAGCGTTGACCGAATCCTCAACAATTTCCACGCCGCCTCCGGAGAGCGTGCGGACAAGTCGACCCCGATTGTCTTCACCAACATTGGACCGTAATCCCTCACCAGTTACCTGACTCCAGAACTGGAATTTTCTCGTAGTCTTTCCCGAGGAGGTTCCACAGAAGAACGAGCCGGATACTTCGGGAGCGGATTGGCTAGGCTGGCTCCATGCGCTCCTGTTGTGCGCGATCCGCGAGACCATCCCTGCGCAGCCTCGACAACGGCGATTCACGACGGCAGAAAAATCTCCACTTCCAGTCCGGAACCGGCGGGAGAGCAGACGGTCAGGGTGCCGCCATGGGCTTCCACGATGCGCCGCGTGAAGTGGTATCCCAAGCCACTGCCCTTTTTGCCCAGCGATGAGGCAGCGCGGAAATAAGGCGTGCCAAGCTTGTCCAGTTCGTCGTCGCTCATGCCGGGACCCTGGTCGACAACCCGGATCCGCAAGCCCTCTTCGTCCAGCATGGCTCCGATCGCCACCGGATTTTCCGGCGGGGAATAACGCAGCGCGTTGGTCAACAGATTGCCGACCGCCACACCTATCAATGTGGAATCGAGGTCGAACGCGGCTTCCTCGGGACACTCGCTGAAGAGAAGGCGTTCACCGGCCATGTCGCCTTGCAGACGGATGGCGTTTTCCAGCAGCGCCCGGATGACGCAAGGCTCGAGCGACAACGCGAGCGTGCCGCGGTCCAGCGCTTCGGTCATCAGAAAGTTGTCGACGAATCCGGAAAGCGTCGCCGCATTGCTACGTATCTGTGCCAGTCGCTGCGCTTCCGGCGATGGCAATTCCTGCAGCTTTATCTGGATCATCTGTGCAGCACGGTCAATCGCGGCGAGCGGATTGCCGAATTCGTGGGAAAGCATGGCAACGAAGCGGCGCTGCTCTTCAGATCGTCGGGTGACCACGGCCGACTCCTGCTGGGCGGCCACCTTGTCGTACTGCAGCTGGCGCAGGCGCAGTGCCAGGCCGTAACTCATCACCAGCACATGCACCAGCACGGCGACCTGATAGAAGTTCGACGTCACCGCGTTCTGGGACAGCACGCCCAGGTTCATGGCGCTGTTGATGCTGGCGCCGGCGGCTGGAATCACGAAGGCGACGAAATACACCATGAATTCCCCCCGGCGACTGCGCCACCAGAACCTCAGCAACAGCACCATGCTGATGAGGAAGTTCAGGCTGTTGAGGGCGTTCGCCAGCGTCACGACATGCAACAGCCACGGACCCACCAGCGCGGGCGCCAGGGCGAAGGGCAACAGGCCGATATTGAGCAGGACAGTGAACAGGTACAGGCGGTGGATGCGTGGATGGGCCTGCTTCAGATTCAGTAGCCTGTCCCACATCAGCACGATGGATGCGGCCCCACCCAGCCAGCCAATCCGTGGCAAGGCATCGGTGAACCAGGCCGCATGAGCGGTCAGCAGCACCGGAAGGTAACCGTTGGTACCCAGGTGGAACAGGAGCTGCGAGGCGATGTAGCCGGCATAGGCGGCCATGACGACTTCGCGCAGGCGGGCACCGAGGATGCAATAGAACATCACTACGATGAGCAGAAGGCCGAAATACATCCCGCGATAGAAATTGCTGCGGGTTTCGTGGGCGGAGAATGCCTGGACCTGCCACAGCTCGGCATGCACCACGATGGCATTGGTGGTGTGCACGCGGAAATAGACATGCATGCCGCTGAATACCTCGACGGGCGCCGCGAACAGGCGCGTGCGTACCGGGCGATTCTCGAAGGGCCGGTGATAGCCCATGGCGTAGTGGCGATAATCGCCCGTCCGCTGCTCCACCCACACGTCCACCTCTTCCAGCTCCGGCGAGCCGATGGCCAGCACCCACTGCGATGGAGCGTCTGCGGTCGGGTTCAATGCGACACGGAACCAGTGCGCGTTCGTGTCGTAGCCCAGGCTGCGGGAGCCGGGAAGACGAACGAACGATTGGCGCGGTATCGCCTCGAAGGGCAACGTGCCGGTCGTATCGGCGAAATGCTCCAGCCGGCCCTCCAGCGAAAGCCGGGGGGTGTGGGCGCTCAACCGCAACGCAGGTGCCGATGCCGATGCGAGTGCCGGCATAAGCAGCAGTGCATACAGCATCGAAAACAACAACCAGGCCGGCGTCGGAACCGCACGCCCGCGCCGCCACGTCACGGATCCACCTCGCAGTACCCGGTGAAGGTGTAGCCTTTTCCGTAGCTTGGCCGCACCGGCAGCTCCATGCCGCACACCGCCTGGACCTTGCGCCGCAGGCGGCTCGCCGTGTTGTCCAGGTTGCGCAGGCTGGAAAGTGTTTCCTGTTTGCCCAGGCGTAACAGCAACGCCTCCCGCGTAACGGACTTTCCCGGTTTCTCGCACAACGAGAAGAGCAGCACCGCCTCGGTATGGGTCAGATCCAGCGCCGTGCCATTGGGCGCGTGCAGTTGCCAATGCCGGGCATGCAGACGCCAGAGCTCGCCGACACTGGAGGAGTTGTGGGCATCGGGCCGATCCAGGCGACGCAGCACGCTATGGCAAGCCGCCTCGATCACCTCCAGCGAACTGCGCTTGGAAAGATAGATATCCGCGCCGGCATTCAGTCCGAGCACATGGTCGTCATTGGCATCCAGCGCGGTCAGCATCACGACCCCGGTAGCGCCGCCTATTCCAGTCACGTCCTGCGCACGGACCCGTTGCGCGATTTCAAGCCCGCTGACGCCTGGCAACGCCACGTCCAGCAGCAGCAGATCGAAACAGGTTGCCGGCCAGGCCTCGAAAAAAGCTTCCGCGTCCCCGAAGCCGCTCACGGCGAAGCCTCGCAAATCGAGAAACTCCACCAGGTCGGCAAGCAACCCGGGATTGTCTTCCACAACGGCGACGAGATAGGGAGGGCGCATCTGCGGAGTCGGTCGGTCCTTGCCGGGCGTTACGGGTCGAGAGCGCGGTGAAGTCCGGAAAGTGTAATCGGGCGCTTTGGCCTCGACAGACTTTGACAGCATTTGTCAGAAATGAAAGAACCCGCGGGCATCCGGCACTTCCTATCATGCTTTGCATCGTGGGCGAGGCCATGTGCCCTGCTGTTACGCGCCCCGACACCGGCGCCGACGAGAACCGCGGTCATCCATGGCCTCGTCATGTCGCCATCAAAATCAGGGGAAAAGCATGAATCACGTTTACCGCACCGTGTTCAACCGGGCGCTGGGCGTCTGGCAGGTCGCGTCCGAGATCGCCAGCAGCCACGGCAAAAGCCATAGCGGCGGCCATGGCAAAAGCGGCGGCCGGCGGCTCATCCTTCTCCTGCTTCCCCTGTCGGCCTGGATCTCCCTGGCCTGTGCCGCCGACCTGCCCACCGGCGGCACGGTGAGCGCCGGCAGCGGCCGCATCAGCCAGAGTGGCGCGGGCATGACCATCGCCCAGCAGTCGCAGAACCTCGCCATCAACTGGCAGAGCTTCGACATCGGCCGCGATGCCAGCGTCACCTTCGTCCAGCCCAACAGCAGCGCCATCGCCCTCAACCGCGTGCTGGGCACCAACGGCACGCAGATCCTCGGCCAGCTCAAGGCCAACGGCCAGGTGTGGGTGCTCAACCCCAACGGCGTGCTGTTCGGCAGCGGCGCCCAGGTCAGCGTCGGCGGCCTGGTCGCCTCCACGCTCGGCCTGTCCGATGCCGATTTTCTCGCCGGCAAGCACCACTTCACCGGCAACGGCGGCACCGTCACCAACGAGGGCCACATCAGCGCCGGCTACGTGGCCCTGCTCGGCGAACAGGTGAAGAACGGCGGCGTCATCGCCGCCCGGCTCGGCACCGCCGCGCTCGCCGCCGGCAACCAGGTCACCCTGGATTTCGCCGGCGACCAGCTGCTCAGCGTGCAGGTGGATGAAGGCGCGCTGCGCGCCCTGGCCGACAACAAGGGTCTGATCCAGGCCGATGGCGGCACCGTGCTGATGACCGCACGCGCCAAAGACGCCCTGCTCGACACCGCCGTCAACAACACCGGCGTCATCCAGGCCCGCACCGTCGGGCACCAGGACGGTCGCATCCTGCTGCTCGGTGACATGGACAGCGGCACTGTCGACGTCGCCGGCACGCTGGACGCCAGCGCGCCCGACGGCGGCAACGGCGGCTTCATCGACACCAGCGCCGCGCACGTCAAGATCGCCAACGACGTCCACGTCACCACCAAGGCCGACAGCGGCAGCAACGGCACCTGGCTGATCGACCCGGTGGACTTCACCGTCGCCGCCAGCGGCGGCGACATGACCGGCGCGGCGGTCAGCAACGCGCTGGCCAACGGCAACTTCATCATCCAGAGCACCACGGGCGGCAGCGGCACCGCCGGCGACATCAACGTCAACGACGCCGTCAGCTGGCATGCCAACACCCTCACGCTCGACGCGCAGAACAACATCAACATCCGCGCGCCGATGAACGGCAGCGGCACCGCCGGCCTGGCGCTGGAATACGGGCAAGCCAACTCCGCTGCGGGCAATACGTCCACCTACAACATCAACGCCCCGGTCAACCTCGCCGCTACCGGCAGCTTCAGCACCAAGCTGGGCAGCGATGGCAGCGCCATCGGCTACACCATCATCACCAGTCTGGGCGCCGCTGGCAGCACCACCGGCACGGATTTGCAGGGCATGGAAGGCAACTGGGGGCGCAACTACGTGCTGGGCGCGGACATCGATGCCAGCGCCACCGCCGGCTGGAATGGCGGCGCAGGTTTCATGCCCATTGCGCAGTCAGATGTCCCGAACGATCAACGATATTTCAGCGGCCGCTTCGACGGCCTCGGCCATGTGATCGACAGGCTCACCGTCAATCGCCCGGACAGCGTCAACATCGGCCTGTTCGGCGCTATCCGGGATACCACCATCGCCAACATCGGCCTGACCAATACGTCGATTTTGGGGCGATTCTATGTTGGCGGTCTGGCCGGACGGACCGGGAACCTCACGGTCGGCAACAGTTACACCACCGGCGCGGTGACCGGCATCAGCGACGTCGGCGGATTGGTGGGGGCCGATATTTATCCGCGTGCCAGCGATGTGCTCCGTCACGTGTATTCCTCGGCTGACGTCACGGCCACGTACGCTGGAACGGGCAACGGCAGTAACAGTGGTGGGGCCGGCGGACTAATAGCGACTGGGGGGAACATCCAGGACAGCTACGCCACCGGGACCGTCACGGGCGGCAACTATGTTGGCGGCCTGGCGGCCAAGATGAGTTATGGCAGCGTGAGCAACAGCTATTTCGCTGGAACCGTGGTGGTTAATGGGATCCCCTATGCGGCCGGCGCCATTATCGGCGGCTCATTCGGCGCCGGATCGACGAATACCTTGACCAATGTGTACTGGAACACCGATACGGTGGGTGCCGGCATCAGCAGCGTCGGCTATGCCTCCCCCAACGAAACCAACGTCGCGGGCCTGACCACGGCGCAGATGCGCGATGCCGCCAATTGGGCCGGCTTTACTTTCACCACCACGCCGGGCAACAGTGGCTGGGTGCTGGTGGACAGCGACAGCGGCCTGAACGGCAGCAACGGCACGGTGCTGCCCATGCTCGCCTCCGAGTGGTCCAGCGTGGTGCGCAACGCCCACCAGTTGCAACTGATGGAGCTGGACAAGAGCGCCAGCTATACCCTGGCCAACGACATCGACGCCAGCGCCACCGACGGCAGCAGCAGCGCAGGCGCGCATGACGTGTGGATGGGTAGCAGCTTTGCTCCCATCGGCGGATGGGGGAGGTTCGGGGGCAACTTCGACGGACTGGGCCACAAGATCGATCGCCTGACCATCAATCGCCCCGATACCGATTATGTGGGCCTCTTCGGTGCGATTTCGAATAGCCGCTTGATCAATGTCGGACTGACCAACGTCACGATCATCGGCAACTCGGATGTAGGCGGGCTGGTGGGCCTCGCAACAGCCAGCATCATCGACAACGCCTACGTCGAGGGCGGTACTGTATCCGGCGCAACGCTCAGCTCTCAAAACCGCGACGTGGGTGGTCTGGCCGGCGGCTTTTCTGGGACGATCGACCATTCCCATGCAACGGTCGATGTCAGCGGCTACGGTCTTGTCGGTGGCCTGGTGGGGCAGTTGGGTCGATTCAACGACTCCGGTGGATTTACTTCCTACCTCAGAAACTCTTACGCGACCGGCAAGGTGAACGCCAAAACAACGGGCGGCGGCTTGGCGGGAGCCACCGCCGCCTATCTCTACAATGTGTATGCCACAGGAGATGTTGCCGGGGGCGGCTATTATGCCGGCGCCTATCTCGGTGGCCTGATTGGCGAAATGACCGCGCCGGATGTGGCGGACGCTAGTAATTCCAGCTACCTCTTCGGCGCCTATGCGACCGGCAATGTGACGTCCACGGAAGCGAATGCCAAGGGCTCCTACGTTGGCGGGCTGGTGGGATGGGCCGTGTGTAGCTACTGCGGCCTGGATAGCGTTTTTGCCACAGGCAATGTGACAGGAAGTTTCAATGTCGGCGGCCTGTTCGGCGATGTCAGCGGCACTACGATAATCATCCGAAACGCCTACGCGAAGGACGGGACGGTGACAGGTGTCTACGCTGTCGGCGGGCTGATCGGGCAAGTCGAACAGTCTGTGGCGCTGTACAACGTGTGGGCAGCTAACGGCTTGCTTACGTCGACGGAAGACAACTCAAGGGCGGGAGGTCTGGTCGGCTCAGCGAACCGCATTGATGGTCTACTGGGTTTGGAGATCAATGGCGTCTGGAACAAGGACACGTCAGGCGCACAGTATCTGTGGGGTAAAAATCATTTCTTCGATGAAGGTAGTAACAGTACCCAGGGCGCCGCAACGACGGCACAGATGATGCAGAAGGCGGTATACGAGGACCCCTACAACAATTTCTATATGGATGGTCCATTTTGGGGTGGCGTCGCCATCCTGACGGATGGTACCGCCACGACGGCTTACGACCCCACCGGCAACCCTAGTTTCAACGCCTTCCGCATGTACGAAGGGAAGACCTACCCGTTGCTGCGCTTCTTCCTGACGCCGCTTGTCGTCAGTGCCACGCCGGATTACGACGGGTCGGGCGCGGCCATGGGCAATATCGGCAGTGCGACGTTTACCAATGCGCCCAGCGGGGCGCACATCCTCGGCACCGGCTCGGTCATCCAGGGTTCCACGCTGACCCTGGGCAGCACGCAAGACGGCAGCTACACCGCCACCACCGACAGTCGCGTCACCGGTCTGTATACCGACTCCCAGTTCGGGTACGACTTCATCACCGGCAGCAGTATCCGCACCATCAGCACCCCGGGCAGCACGGCGGGTGAAGTGCAGTTGCCGACGTCGGTGACATGGAGCAGCGGTACGCTGGTCATCGACACCCAGGGCGCCATCACCACCGTAGGCGCCAACGGCGCCAACAACACGGCCATCGATGGCCCGGCCCTGTGGCTGAACCATGGCACCTGGCGTCAGAACAGCAGCACCCTGGCCGGCTTCTCGGTGAGCGATTTCCGCCTGGGCAACGGCAACTTCCTGCGCGCCATCGGCGGCAACGGCGACGAAGACGATCCTTACCGGCTGACCGACCTCTACGGCCTGCAGGGCATGGCCTCGGCCGATTACCTCGGCAACAGCTTCGTGCTGGTCAATGACATCGCCGCCGGCGCCACGGCGGGTTGGAACGGCGGCGCCGGCTTCGTGCCGGTGGGCAACGGCACGACGGCCTTCACCGGCAACTTCGACGGCGCGGGCCATACCATCAGCGACCTGAGGATCTCGCGCAGCGGAGCCAACTACGTGGGCCTGTTCGGCCAGGCCGTGGGCGGCAGCCTTGGCAACGTCACATTGGGCAATGCCAATGTGCAGGGAGGCGAGAACGTGGGCATGTTCGCTGGCGGGATCGGCAGCGGTACCGTGATCAAGAATGTCCAGGTCGATGGGACGATCACGGTAAACCAGAGCATCGGTGGCGGTGGCGGTAACATCGGCGGCGGCCTTGTCGGCAGCAGCAATGGCCGCATCATCGACAGCCGCGCCAGCGGTACGGTCACGGTAGATGGTGCCCATGCCGGTGGTCTGGTGGGATGGAGCGACGGTACGGGCATCAGCGGCAGTTCCGCTGACGTCACGGTCCACGGCGGCATCTATGTGGGCGGCCTGGCGGGCGAAGCGGATGACGCCGTGGATGACAGCTACGCCACCGGCACTGTTACCGCCCAAGGGCAGAACTTCGCCTACCTGGACAGCTATGCAGGCGGCCTGATCGGCTATGCCGGTGCGGCAGCGGCGGTCAGCAACAGCTACGCCACGGGCAGCGTGACCGTCTCGCATGGCAGCAAGGTCGGCGGCCTGATCGGCGAGGCCCATGCCGCCATCACCGACAGCTACGCGACGGGAGCGGTCAGCGGCTATGCCTACGTCGGCGGGCTGGTGGGCGCGACAACTGCCGTGATCGCCGACAGCCATGCCACTGGCGCGGTGCAGGGCAGCAGCACCAACGGCGGCAAGGAGGATCCCGTCCCCAATGCCAGCGCCTGCATAAGCACGGGTCCCGGCTGCGTGGGCGGGCTGGCCGGTAACAGCAGCGCCGACATCACCAACAGCTACGCCACGGGCAACGTGACCGGTACGGCAGTAGGCCCGCTCCCGGGCACCACGACCCGTGCCCCTGACGCGCAGTACATCGGCGGGCTGGTCGGGTGGCAAGAGGACGGCACCATCAGCAACAGTTTCGCCATCGGTGACGTGAAGGGCTTCAGGTACGCAGGCGGCCTTGTCGGCTGGGCCAACGCCACCATCGCCAACACCTATGCCACGGGCGATGTGACGTCATCGGATTTTTACAGTTATAGCGGCGGCCTGGTGGGCTACCTGAGCAACGGAGCGGTCACGACCAGTTACGCCACCGGCGCTGTCGCCAACACGTCCGGCGCGCCCAATGACTTCAACTATTTGGGCGGCCTGGTGGGCGTGTTCGACATCGAGTCCGGCGTGCCGACCGGCAGCGTAAGCGACAGCTTTTTCGCCACCACCGATGCCGACGGCAACGCCATCAATACCGGCTTGAGCGGCAACACCCACGGCACGGGCAAGACGCTGGCCGAACTCCGGCAGGCGGCCACCTTCGCCGGTTGGGACATGTCCGCCAACGGCGGCAGCGGTGCCGTCTGGCGCATCTACGAGGGCGATACCTCACCGCTGCTGCGCAGCTTCATGACCGCGGTGACGGTGAGCGCCGATCCCAGCGGCGGCAAGACTTACGACGGCAACATCGCCAGCGGCGGTTACACCACCAGCGTTCCGGTGGACCCCAGCCTGCTGCTGGGCTCGCTCAGTTACAGCACCAACGGCGCCGACGCCGGCACCTACCGCACGGCTGACGGCAGCCTTCACGTCGTCGGCTCGCTGCATTCCGGCCAGTTCGGCTATGACATCGCCTACAGCGGCGACAACGAGCTGACCATCGCCAAGGCCGATGCCACCGTCACCGCCAACAGCACCACGGTGGGCTACGACGGCCAGGCTCAGAGCGTGTCCGGCTACACCGTCACGGGTCTGGTGAACGATGAAACCGCCAGCGTACTGGACAGCTTGAGCGAGTCCGGCGGCGCCGGCACGAATGCCAGCAGCTACGCTCACACGGTGGGCGGCAGCGACAACAACTACAACCTCATCTTCGTCGAGGGCAGCCTGACCATCGACAAGGCCAGCCTCACCGTCAGCACCGGCGACGTCAGCAAGACCTACGACGGCAGTACCGACGCCGATGGCGCGCTGGTCATCACCGGCGGCCAGCTGTTCGGCGACGACACCCTCGGCGGCGGCCGCTTTGCCTTCACCGACAAGAATGCGGGCACGGGCAAGACCGTGACCGTCTCCGGCGCAACGCTGGACGACGGCAACGGCGGCGGCAACTACGACATCCACTACACCGACAACACCGGCAGCAGCATCGACCAGAAGGCGCTGACCATCAGCGGCACGACGGCCGCTGGCAAAACCTACGACGGCACGACAACGGCCGGCATCACCGCCGGCACGCTGGATGGCCTGGTTGGCAGCGAAACCCTGGGCGTCACCGCCAGCGGCGACTTCGACAGCAGGAACGCCGGCAGCCGCACGGCCACCGCGCATTACGCGCTGGCCGATGGCGGCAACGACAGCCTGGCCTCGAACTACACGCTGGCCGACACCAGCGGCCACGCGGCAACCATCGCCAAGGCGGCGCTCGCGGTCGGCACCGGCAACGTGAGCAAGACCTACGACGGCACGACCAGCGCCAACGGCACGGCCACGGTGATCGGCGGCACGCTGTTCGGCAACGACGCGCTCGACGGCGGCCACTTCGCCTTCACCGAAAAGAACGCGGGCACCGGCAAGACGGTCACCGTCGCCGGCGTGACGGTGGACGACGGCAACAGCGGCGGCAACTACGACGTCAGCTATATCAACAACACCGACAGCACCATCGACCAGAAAGTGCTGGCCATCAACGGCACCCTCGCCAACGACAAGACCTACGACGGCACGACAACGGCCGGCATCACCGCCGGCACGCTGAATGGCCTGGTTGGCAGCGAAACCCTGGGTGTCACCGCCACCGGCGACTTCGACAGCAGGAACGCCGGCAGCCGCACGGCCACCGCGCATTACGCGCTGGGCGACGGCGGCAACGGCGGCCTGGCGGCGAACTACACGTTGGCCGACACCAGCGGCCATGCCGCCACCATCGACAAGGCCAGCCTCACCGTCAGCACCAGCGACGTCAGCAAGACCTACGACGGCAATACCGACGCCGATGGCACGCTGGTCATCACCGGCGGCCAGCTGTTCGGCGACGACGCACTCGGCGGCGGCCACTTCGCCTTCACCGACAAGAACGCGGGCACGGGCAAGACCGTGGCCGTCTCCGGCGCGACGCTGGACGACGGCAACCATGGTGATAACTACAACATCGACTACGCCAACAACACCCGCAGCAGCATCGACAAGAAGATGCTGGCCATCAGCGGCACCATTGCTGCCGGCAAGACCTACGACGGTACCGCCACGGCCGACATCACCTCCGGCGCGCTGACTGGCCTGGTGGACGATGAAACGCTGGAGGTCGCCGCCACCGGCGAGTTCGACAGCAAGAACGCCGGCGACCGCACCGCCATCGCGCATTACACGCTCGGCGACGGCGGCAACGGCGGCCTGGCCTCGAACTACACCTTGGCCGACACCACCGGCCACGCGGCGACCATCGCCAAGGCGGCACTCACGGTCGGCACCGGCAACGTAAGCAAGACCTATGACGGCACGACCGGCGCCAACGGCACGGCCACGGTGATCGGCGGCACGCTGTTCGGCAACGACGCGCTCGACGGCGGCCACTTCGCCTTCGCCGACAAGAACGCCGGCACCAACAAGACGGTCACCGTCGCCGGCGTGAAGGTGGACGACGGCAACGGCGGTGGCAACTACGACGTGACCTACGCCGCCAACACCGCCAGCACCATCGACCGCGCCCTGCTCGCCATCACCGGCAGCTTCGGTGCCGCCAGCAAGCTCCATGACGGCACCACCGATGCCAGCATCGACCGCAACGCACTCGGACTCGACGGCATCATCGCGGGCGACTCGGTGGCGGCGAACTGGGACGCGACCTTCAACGATGCCGCCGTCGGAAAGGGCAAGACCGTCACGCTGGATGGAACCCTGCTCGCCGGCGACGACAACATGAACTATGTCCTCAGCCTGGCCGGCGCACCGACCGCCACCGCCGACATCCTGCAATTTGCGGTCCCGGCAGTGCAGGGCGAGGGCTATGCCGGCGCGACGGCTTCAGCCCATGCCAGCGACACGGCGCTGGCCTTGCTCCCGGCGCGCAAGGCGGATCCGGCCTCGGGCCTTCCCGATCTCGTGGTGCTGCAGTGTGGTCAGAACCTTCCCGCCCTCCTGACCAAAGATTGCCGATAAATGTCCATGAAGAAGAAAGCCTCCTGCCTGCTCGCGGGTCTATGCCTGTCGCCGTTGACCGTCCTGGCGCAAACGGCGCCCACCGCCGGCCAGATCCTGCAACAGGTCACGCCACCCCCGTCCCTGCCGACAGCGAAGGCGCCACCCACCGTCATCGAGGAACCGTTGGCGACGGCCCGCGGCGGCAGCGAGCGCGTGCCGGTCGGCAGCATTCGTTTCAGCGGCAATACGGTGTTCCCGGAAGCGGTACTGCAAGGTGTGATTGCCGGCAGCGTCGACAAGAGCATGAGCCTGGACGCGCTGGATGCCCTCGCCCTGCGGGTGACGCACTATTACCGGGAGCATGGCTACCTGGTGGCACGTGCCTACCTGCCGGCGCAGGACATCAGTACCGGCGTGGTGACCATCGCCGTGCTCGAAGGCCGGATCGGCCGGGTGGCACTGAACAACCCGGCCGGTATCGCAGGCAATGCGACGTCGCCGATCCACCGCCTCCAGCCCGGCGAGGCGGTCAGCAACCAGGCCCTGGGCAGCGCCCTGCTGAGCCTGGCAGACCTGCCGGGCGTCGCCGTGAAATCCACCCTGCGACCCGGCGCCGCCGTCGGTACGTCCGATTTCATGGTCGACCTGCTGCCTGCCGATCCTCTGCAGGGCAGCGTCGACCTGGACAACTTCGGCAACCGCTATATCGGTGCCGAACGCCTGGGTGCCAGCCTGTATTGGAACAACCCCGCGAAGCTGGGCGATCAGCTCAGCCTGCGCGCGCAGAGCAGCGCGGGAGATTACCGTTACGGGCGCCTCGGCTACCAGGTGCCGTTCGGCCCCTACGCCACCCGCGTCGGCGCCGCCTGGTCCACGATGCGCTACGAACTCGGCAAGGAGTTCTCCAGCCTCGATGCCAGCGGCCGGGCCGATGTCGGCAGCTTCTACGTACAGCAACCCTTGCTGCGCAGCCGACGGGCCAGCTGGTACGCCTCGCTGCAGTACGACGACAAACGCCTGCAGGACGATATCGGCGCGACGACGACGCACAGCCGCCGGACGCTGCACAACGGCACGCTCAGCGTCTATGGCAACTTCGTGGACGCCTTGGGCGGCGGCGCCAGCAACAGCGTAAATCTGGGCTATACGCGCGGCGATCTCGGTCTCGACGTCGCCAGCGAACAGATCGACCGGCTCAGCGCGCGCAGCAGTGGCGGCTTCGGCAAATGGCTGCTGTCCTACCAGCGCCAGCAGCGCCTGCCCGGCAGCTGGATGCTTACGCTCGATGCCAGTGCCCAGTGGGCGGAGCAGAACCTGGACTCGTCGGAGAAGATGACGCTGGGTGGCTCCTCCGGCGTGCGCGCCTATCCGCAGGGCGAGGCGACGGGCGACAGCGGCTACGTCGCCAATCTCGAATTGCACCATCCCGTGTCAGGCGGGCTGGAGGCGTTCGGCTTTTACGACGAGGGCCGCGTACGCATCAACCACACCACCTGGGCGGGGGTGGGCGACAACCATCGCCGCCTGGCCGGATACGGTATCGGTGCCGTATATCTCCAGGCGCCGTTCAGCGTCCAGGCGTTTGCGGCATGGAAGGCCGGCACCGGCGATCCCAGCTCGGATGTGGATCGCAGCCCCCGCGTGTGGGTGCAGGTCGCTTTCCAGTTCTAGGAAACGTTCCCTTGAAAGAAAGAGCCCACTCCGTCTATCGAGGACGGCCGACCTCAGCTTGAAGAAGCCCTTCTCGATGCCCGAGAGTCTTGCGCAGTCGCTCGAAGCGGCTACAGCTGGATGATTGCCCCGTCCAGATCGGCGCATGAGCGGCGGTGTCGGCCATTGTGGTCGGAGAGCCCGAACGGAATGATTCTCCGGACGCTTTTGACGGGTGCAAGGCAAGCTGACCGCCTTCTTCAGAGGAACGATGTCAGCTGCTCGTGGGTTCGACATCACGACGCGCGATGAACTCGTCGCATCACATCGCCCTTGACCCGAGCGACAACGACTGGCCAGGAGCTGCCCTCGTCTTCCAGGCTTCGGTGGCCTCGCAGTCGCTACAGCCATGCATCCGTTAGCCACGAACCCATAAGATGTCCGCAATGACATTTTTTGGTCTCCACGCCGCGGACACCCCATGGTTCAGTCCTCGAGCAAGGCAGTCTCGTTCGTCGACTGGGCAGGCTGCGCGACCGCACGACAGGCAAGCGGTCAAATCAGGTCTGCGACGACCGTTTGATTAACGGCGAACTGCGCCCGATCGCCGTTGTCTGAATGGCGCGGAGCCAAAATCACGTGTTTCCATCCTTGAACGTGTATGTCGGGACGGCTTGGCGGGTTCATTCTGTAGCAAATCCACGCGCCATCGAGAATTCACATGCGCATTCTGCTGGCCGAAGACGACCTCTCCATCGCTGAGGGCATCTGCGCCTCGCTGCGACATGGCGGGCACGCAGTGGATCACGTCGCCGGCGGAAATCTTGCCGATGCTGCCCTGCATGATCATGCCTATGACCTGGTGGTGCTGGATCTTGGCTTGCCGGCGATCGACGGCAGCGAGGTGCTGCGTCGTTTGCGCAGCCGTGGTACAGGCATGCCAGTGCTGGTGGTGACGGCCCGTGATGGACTCGCCGAACGCATCCGCGTACTCGACCTGGGCGCCGACGACTACCTGGTGAAACCTTTCGCGCTGGCCGAATTCGAGGCGCGCGTGCGTGCGCTGCTGCGCCGCGCCAGTAGTCAGGGCAAACCGGAAGTCGTACTCGGCCGGCTGCGACTGGATCTGCCGGGCCACCGCGCCTGGATCGACCAAGCTCCGCTCGACCTGACTGCTCGCGAATTCGGCCTGCTGGAAGCGTTGGCACTGCGTGTCGACCGCATCACCAGTCGCACACAGCTGGTCGAGGCACTATGCGACTGGGACCAGGAGCTGACCGACAACGGCCTGGACATCGCAATTCACCGCCTGCGTCGCAAGCTGCATGGCAGTGGCATCGGCGTGCGCACGATCCGCGGGCTGGGCTATCTGCTGGAAGAAACCACCGAGGCCGGAAACATCCCCGCATGACACCGCTTCGCGTACCGCGCACCCGTCCGAGCCTGCGGCGCCGGCTGCTGGTTTTCCTGCTGATCCCGATGATCGCACTGCTGGTCCTGGATGCATTGGTGTCCTATGGCGTGGCGCTGACGTATTCCAATCGCGTGCACGACCGCGACCTGAGTGACGACGCGCTGACACTGGCAAAAATGCTCAGCAACGACAAGCTCGGCAGCGAGCTGACCGCGCAGGCGCGCTTCCTGCTCGAATACGATCCGGACGGCCGCAGCTACTTCACCGTCAGCAGCAGCAAGCACGGCCTGCTGGCCGGCAACGGCCAACTACCGCAACCGGCCCACGTACCGCCGCTCGGCGCCGCGCCAGCGCTTTACGACGTCCAGTTGGCCAGGCATACCCTGCGCACGGCCAGCGTCCACATCGCGGCGCGACGGGATCCTGCCGACAGCCTGATCGTCACCGTCGCCGAGACCCTGCGCGATCGGCACGAGCAGGCACGGGAAATCCTGCTGCTGGCGATCCTGATGCAGACATTGCTGATCGTCTGCGTGTTGTCGCTGGTCTGGTTCGGGGTCAGCCGCGGCCTGCGCGTGCTCGATCCGCTGACAGCCCGCCTGGCCGCCCGTTCGCACGAACTGACTCCGATCGATGGCGCCGACGTGCCACAGGAGATCCAGCCGCTGACGCGCACCATCGATGCCTTGTTCGGCCGTTTGCGCGGCATGCTGGCGCTCCACGACCGCTTCATCGCCGATGCCGCGCATCAGTTGCGCACCCCGTTGACCGGTTTGAGCCTGCATGTCGATCGCGCCCTCGCCGACCCGCGACCGGAAACAGTGGCCGATGCGCTGACCCACATCCAGCGATTGAGCCAGCGCGCCGCGCGCACGTCCTCGCAATTGCTCGCGCTGACCCGTGCGCAGGCGGCGCCGCTGGAAACCGGAGGATCCCGCCTGCTCGACCTGGCCCAACTGATCCCCGAGGCGGTGGCACAGCGCGTTCATGAAGCGATCCGCGCCGGCGTCGATCTCGGTTACGAGGGCAGCGGGCGGGCGCTGCATATCCTCGGCGAAGCGGCCAGCGTGCAGGATCTTTTGGACAACCTGATCGACAACGCCGTGCGCTACGCCGGCCGAGGCAGCGTCATCACGGTCCGCCTGCAGGCGCTGGATGATGGCCGCGCCAGCCTCAGCGTGGAGGACAACGGACCCGGTGTCCCGCCGGATTTGCTGCCGCGGCTGAGCGAGCGCTTCTTCAGGGCCGCCGGCAACAGCGAGGAAGGCAGCGGACTGGGCCTCGCCATCGTCCAGCGCATTGCCGAACGTCACCACGCCGACGTGCTTTATCGCAACGGCACGGAGGCTGGCCTGTGCGTCGAGATTCGATTCCCGCACGCGGGATCGGCCGCTCCCCAGCGAGCATGAAGGCGCTTGACGCCTTAGCCCGACCGGCTCCGCACCTCCGCCCACCCCGACGTCAGGCTAACGAAAGATTCGACCGCGACAATGGCTACCGACCGTCAATCTTGCATGCCGACGCCACCGCCAGCGTCGGACCGTCGCCATGGAAAATGCCTGCCGTGCCATTTCGACTGAACAAGGCAACACCCGGCAACGTTTTGCGCGCGTGCGTGTCTGGCATCCTGCTGCTCGGACTTGCCAGCTGCGCTGCACCATTGCCCAGACTGATGCCGCCGTTGCCCGCGCAATGGCAGCACGCGGCGGCCTCGGATCCGGCAAAATCCACGGACCTGCATGGCTGGTGGCACGCTTTCGCCGATCCCGGCCTCGATGCCGTGGTGGATCGTGCCCTAGCCGGCAACCTCGATGTCGCACAGGCGGTTGAGCGGTTTCGCGCCTCACGCACGCTGCATGCGCGCGCCCGGGAGCGTTACCTGCCGGCGCTGGGCGTACGTACCGAGGACGCCATCGACCCCGATGCCAGCGCCTCGTTCTTCGTCGCCGGTTTCGATGCCACTTGGGAACTGGGCTTGTTCGGTCGCGCCGAAGGCACTCGGCGCGAATCACAGGGCGAACTGGATGCCAGCGCCGCCGACCTGCACGCCGCGCAGGTCAGTCTGGTCGCCGAGGTGGTCCGTGAATGGATCGAGCTGCGTACCGCACAACAGCAAGAACATCTGCTGTTGCAGGTGAGCCAGATTCGCCAGCACGAATGGCAGCTGCAGGATAAACGCCAGCACTTGCAACTGGCGCCACCCATGGCGGTGGATCAGGCGCAGGCAGCGTTCGCGCAGGCGCGCGCTGCGCTGACTTCACCGCGACAGGCGATCAACGCCAGCGCGCAAAAACTGGCCGTCCTGCTCGGCCAGAACCATCCCGATTCGGCGTGGCTGCAGGCCGGCACACCACCACCCGAACTCGGCGCATGGCAGCTCGACGGCGCGCCGGCCGACCTGCTGCGCACGCGGCCGGAAATTGCGCGTGCCGAGGCGGACGTGTTGCGTACCGCCGGCGAACTGGCGCTCACCCACGCCGACATGTTTCCCAGCATCGGCCTCGGTGCATCGATGGTCTGGGCTACCGACATCAACAACAACCGCAAGTTTTCCAGCACACCGAACGGGATTGTGTCAGTGGGCCCGGTCATCAACCTCCCGCTGTTCGACTGGGGCCTGCGGCTAGCCGCCACGCATGCCAAGGATCACGAACTGAAGGCCAGCGTGCTGGCTTATCGGCAGGCCGTGCTGCAGGG
This sequence comes from Rhodanobacter sp. Col0626, assembly GCF_049994385.1. Lineage (GTDB taxonomy): Bacteria > Pseudomonadota > Gammaproteobacteria > Xanthomonadales > Rhodanobacteraceae > Rhodanobacter. Next base: position 228,873 of record NZ_CP188260.1, on the reverse strand, counting down.
CGTGGCCGAAGTGGAGACCGCACTGGGCAGCCTGCAGCAGCAACAGCAGCACGAGGAGCAGAGCAAACTCGCGTGGCTGGCGTTGCAACGCGCCGACCAGGCCACGCAGGTGCGTACCCGGCTGCAGCTGAGCAGCCCGCTTGATCGTGCCGAGAGCGAGATCGCCGCCGACCAGGCCGCCATGGAGCTGGCTGACGCCCGTGCCAGCCACAGCCTCGCCTACGTGGCACTGTTCAAGGCCCTCGGCGGCGCACCGCTGCCGTCGACCGATGCGCGCGAGACTGGATCGATCGCGCCACCCGTGCCCGTCGACCCGAACCAGGCGATCCGCTGATGGTGGCCCTCGCGCGCAAGACGCTGGTCTATGAGTGGCGGCGCTTTCTGCCGGCGATGCTTGCGGTGGGTTTCGCCGGCTTGCTGCAGTTGCTGCAGATCGCCCTGGTGCTGGGCATCTTCGGCAGCACCAGTCTCTACGTCACCGGCTCGTCGGCCGACGTATGGGTGGGTTATCCGGGCACGCAGAGCGTGGGTTTGGGCCGCTCCATCGATGCCGACGTGGAATCGCGCATCCTGATGGATCCGGCAGTGCAGCGCGTCGAGCCGTACTTGTGGGTCGACGGCGACTGGCGCGGGCCGCGCGAAACCGGCGGCGTCTCGGTGTTCGTCTCCGGCATCGACCCGGCCGCCGACGGCCTGATGTTTTCCAAGGCACTGTCGCCGACCCTGCGTGCACGCCTGGCAGAACCCGATGCCATCGTGGTCGACCGTTCGGCGCTGGATCAGCTCGGCGTGGACATCGGACAGACCGCTACCATCAACGGCCAGCGGGTTCGCGTCGTCGGCATCAGCAGCGGCCTGCGTGCACTGGGTGGCGTCAACGTGCTGTGCTCGCTGGATACCGCGCGGCGGCTGGACAACGACCCGACCGACAACGGCCCGACCTACCTCGTCGCCCGGTTGCGCGATCCGACCCAGGCCGACGCCGTGGCCATGCGTCTGCGCGGCAGCCAGTCGTTCGGTCCGTACACTACATGGAGTGCTGCGGATTTCGCCCGCCGCTCGGTCGTCTACTGGCTGTTCGATACCGGTGCCGGTGCCGGTGTGCTGTTTCTGGCCGGCATCGTGTTCCTGGTCGGCGCGGTGATCACCAGCCAGACCCTGATCGCCGCGGTCAACGGCTCGGTGCGCGAATACGCCACCCTCAACGCACTTGGCGTCGGCGTCGGTGCATTGCGCAAGGTGGTGCTGGAGCAGGCCTTCTGGGTCGGTGCGCTGGGCCTGCTCGGCGCCAGCGTGCTCGGCATCGTGCTGATGATGCTGGCGCGCAGCCAGGATGTTCCGGTGGTGCTGAACGTGCCGGCGGCGCTGGCCTGCATCATCCTGGTGATGGGGCTGGCGGCGGTCTCCGGTCTCGCCGCGATGCGCAGCCTGCGCCGTGCCGATCCCGCCACGTTGCTGAGGTAGTCGCGATGCATCCCGCCACCGCCATCGAACAAGTATCGACGCCCGCCCTGCTGGCCGAAGGAGTCAGCAAGGCGTTCACATCCGGCCAGCAGCGCACGCAGGTGCTGGATGGCCTCACGCTGGGCATCGACGCCGGCGAACTGACCCTGATTTCCGGCCCCTCCGGCTGCGGCAAGAGCACCCTGCTGGCGATCCTCAGCGGCCTGCAGAAAGTCGACAGCGGTCGCGTCATGGCGTTGGGCAGCGAACTGGGTCAGCTCGACCTGCGTGCGCTGGAACGCTTTCGCCTGCAACACACCGGCTTCGTGTTCCAGGGCTTCAACCTGTTCCCCGCCCTGAATGCGTTCGAGCAGGTCGAGCTGCCGCTGAACCACATGGGCCTGTCGCGCGACGAGGCCCGCCGCCGTGCGCAGCGATCGCTGGAAGAGGTCGGCCTCGCGCACCGCATGCGCCTGCGGCCGTCCGAACTGTCCGGCGGCGAGAAGCAGCGCGTGGCGATTGCGCGTGCACTGGCCAAGGAACCGGAACTGCTGTTCGCCGACGAACCGACCAGCGCACTGGACGCCGCCAATGGCCAGATGATCATCGACATCCTGCACCGGATCGCGCACACGCATGGCACCACCGTGCTCTGCGTCAGCCATGATCCGCGTCTGGTCGCCCACGCCGATCGCGTACTGGCGATGGAAGACGGCCGCATTCTCAGTGACCGGCGCAATCGCTCGCCGGTTCTCGACAGCAAGGAATTATCGTCATGAAGTCGCCAGCATTCCATCCGCGTAGCGCGATGCGCATTCGGACGGGTGTTCTTGCGCTGTCACTGTGCGGGCTGCTGACGGCGTGTTCGAAACCTGCCGACACGCCACCCGGCTCCGCCGGAACTTCTCCCGCCTACGTTGCCGTGGCACGCGGCAGGATCGATATCGAAGGTGGCTTGCTGAACCTGTCGATGCCGCGCGACGGCATCCTCGCCACGGTTGCCGTGCACGAAGGCGACCAGGTCAGGCAGGGCCAACTGCTGGCCACGCTGGATACCCGGCCAGCCACGCTCGCGGTAGATGCTGCGCAGGCGCAACAGGAGCAGGCGCAGGCACAGCTGAAACTGCTGGCGATCAAGCAGGCCGCGGCGAAACAGCGCGCCGGACGTCTGGCCGAAGCGGTCGCCGCCGGTGCCGGCGACGGCCAGAGCGCCGACGACGCGCATGAGGTAGCGGCGCAACTCGATGCCGAACAGCTAGCCGGTCACGCCGCACTGGACATGGCCAGCCAGAAGCTGGACGAGGCCCGCTACGAACTGAAACAGCGCAGCCTGCTCGCACCGTTCGACGCCGACGTGGTGCAGGTGTCGGCTCAGCCGGGCGCCAGCGTGTCGCCCGCGTCCGGCGCGTTATTCACCTTGTTGCCGCGCAAGCCGCGAATCGTTCGCGCCGAACTCAACGAGAGTTTCGTGGGTTCGGTCAAACCAGGCATGCAGGCCGAGGTGGTGACCAACGGCAGCGGCGACCACTGGAGCGCGCACGTGCTGCGCATCGGCCAGGTCTATGGCCCGACCACGTTGGAGAACGATCCGCAGGTGCGTGCCAATGCGCGCACGGTGGAATGCGTTCTGGCACTTGATCCGCCCAGCCTCGATAAAGGCCGCTCCGATCAAACCGGCAATTTGCGCATCGGCCAGCGCGTGATGGTGCGCTTCGGCGCCGCACCCGCGCCAGCCGCGCCGTCCCCGAAAGGCTGAGGAAACCGCGCCCTGCGATTCTTTCACCCATGAAAGACCGTTGCGATCAAACTGATCACGGTTGATTCCACCAGGCCATCGTGTGATCCAGCAGACTGACTTTTTCTTCGAGGGTGGACGCAGCGGCGTGTTGCTGATCCACGGCCTGACCGGCACGCCGATGGAGATGCGTCTGCTCGGCAAGGGCCTGAACCGCGCCGGCTTCACCGTGCACGGCATGCAGCTGGCCGGCCACTGCGGCAACGTCGAGGATCTGCTCGCCACCGGCTGGCGCGACTGGTATGCGAGCGTCGAGCAGGCTGCGGACGAGCTGCTCGGCAAGGTCGATCACCTGTTCGTCGGCGGCCTCTCGATGGGTGCCCTGCTCGCCCTGAAACTCGCCGCGGACCGACCGCGACAGGTCGCCGGCGTCGGCGTGTATGGCGCCACCTTCTGCTACGACGGCTGGAGCATTCCGTGGCTGGCGCGACTGTCGTTCATGCTGCCGCTGCTGAAAAAATTCGGTATCGGTCGCGACCGCAGTTTCATGGAGCGACCGCCTTACGGCATCCGCGACGAGCGCCTGCGCGCGCAGGTCAGCACGGCAATGCTCGGCGGTGACAGTGCCGCCGCCGGCCTGCCCGGCAACCCGTGGTATTCGCTGGCCGAGATGCATGGCCTCGCCGCCGACGTACGCCGTCGGTTGCCGCAAGTCACCGCGCCTTGCCTGGTCGCCCATGCCAGCGAAGACGACGTGGCCAGCCTGAAAAATGCCGAGCTGGTGATGCGCGAAGTCGGTGCGCCGTCAGAACTGCTTTTGCTCGACGACAGCTATCACATGATCACCATCGACCGCGAGCGACGCACCCTGATCGATCGTTCAGCTGCGTTCTTCGACAACATCGCCGCCGCCGGTGCCATCCAGCGCGTAGCCGCCTGACCATGCCGGCCATGGGCTCCCTCTCGACGCTGGTCGCCGGCCTGTGGCTGCTCAATATCGTGCTCGACACCGGCGGCCAGCTGGCCTTCAAGGCAGCCGCCGGCGATGAAGACGCCGGTGACGGCCTGGCGCGCTGGAAGTACATGGCGTCGCGCCCGTGGCTGTGGCTCGGCGTTGGCTGCTATGTCATCGAGTTCCTGGTGTGGATCGCGTTCCTGTCGCTGATTCCGTTGTCGGAAGGCGTTCTGCTCGGTTCGATCAATATCGTCGCCATCATGATCGCCGGGCGCTTCCTGTTCGGTGAAAAACTGACCCGGCTGCGCGTCGCCGGCATCCTGCTGGTGACGCTCGGCGTGGTGATCGTGGGAGTCGGCGGATGAAACGCTTCTACCTGCTTGGCTTCCTGCTGCTGATGGGCTTCGACACGTTGGCGCAGATCAGCTTCAAGTACGCCGGCACGCAGGCGCTGCCGGTTGCAGCCAACCTCGCATGGCTGCTGCGCGTATTCGGCCAGCCATGGGTCTACGGCGCCGTGATCGGCTACATCGGCGCGTTCTTCACCTGGATGGCCCTGCTCAAGCACGCGCCGATCGGCCCCGCCTTTGCCGCCTCGCACCTGGAAGTGGTGTCGGTGATGCTGCTGTCGGTCTGGCTGTTCGACGAACATCTCAACGTCGCCCGCGTGCTGGGTGCGCTTGCGATCATCGCCGGCATCGTCTGCCTGGGTCTCGCCGAAGGCCGCGAGCACGTTCCGCAAGCGGCCGAAGCCTGAGCACCGGCTAAGCTGCCTGTATGCTGCCTCGTCGCCATCACGAACTGCCGCCCACAGCCGGCCTGCCGCTGCAGCTGGCTGACCTGCGCCCCGGTGCACCCACGCTGGCTGTGGACCTCGCCGCGCAGCTGGGCACGCCGCCGCTGCAGCTCGAATGCTCCGGCACCGCATCGTTGCTGATCGCACTGATCACGTTGCGCGAACTGCATCCGCAGCGCCGACGCATCGTGGTGCCTGCGTACACCTGTCCGTTGGTGGCAATCGCCGTGCAACAGGCAGGACTCGAACTGCAGCTGTGCGACCTGCGCACCGGTCACTCCGACATGGATCCCGCCGCGCTGCGCGCCGCTTGCGACGAGCGCACGCTGGCGATCATGCCCACCCACCTGGCCGGCCGTGTCGCCGATGTCGACGACGCACTGGCGGTGGCCAACAACGTCGGCGCGCATGTGATCGAGGATGCCGCGCAAGCGCTCGGAGCGCGGCACCGCGGCATCAGCGTGGGCATGGCGGGCGACATCGGTTTTTTCAGCCTGGCCGCCGGCAAGGGGCTTTCGATCTACGAAGGCGGCCTGCTGCTGGCGCGCGATCCGGCATTGCAGGAGAGGCTCGCGCGCACCGCGGCATGTATCGTGCCACGCAGTTTCGGCCGGGAATCGCAACGCAGTATCGAGCTGCTCGGCTACGCGGCGCTGTATCGACCGCGCGGCTTGCGGCTGGCGTATGGCAATCCGTTGCGCCGCGCATTACGTCATGGCGATCCGGTCGGCGCCGTGGGCGACGACTTTCCGTTGACGATTCCGCTGCAGCGCGTTGGTCGCTGGCGACAGGCCGTAGGCGCGCACGCCGCTGCCCGCCTGCCGGCGTTTCTCGACCAGCTGTCCACGCAGGCGCAGCGCCGACTACCGCGGTTGCGCCAGATTGGCGGCGTCGAGGTGCTCGATGACCCAGCCGACGCACAAGGCACCTGGCCATTCCTGCTGCTGCTGCTGCCCAACCAGCAACGCCGTGATGCCGCTCTCGCCGAGTTGTGGCAGGCAGGACTCGGCGTCAGTCGATTATTCATCCACGCCCTGCCCGGCTACGACTACCTGAAGAACATCGTACCTGCGCAGGACGTGCCGAATGCACGCGACTTCGCCGCGCGCAGCCTGAGCATCAGCAACAGCCCCTGGCTGGACGACAACGACTTCGAGACGATCTGCCGCACGCTGGAGTCGGTGCTGGCCTGACTCAGCCGGACTTGGCGGTGATCGCGGCGAGCAACTGCAGGTTCAGCGCATGCTGCTGCGCCTGCCAGCCGGCCAGATCCGACGGATCGATCTCGGGCTGCTGATCCATCGCCGACAACCGACGTTTCCACCAGCTGCGATAACGGTAGTGTGAAACCTCGCCGTTGATGTCGCTGCCAACCAGGCCGTTGCGCAAGCTGTCGATCAGCGTCAGCGCGTGCGACAGCAGCAGCCGACCCTGATCCCAGTTGGTGCGAGCCACTTCAGCAGCGAACGCGTCCTTGTCGATGGTGAGATAGGTCGGCGCGGTTTGCGTGCGTTGAAGTTCGACGAAGGCATCCACTAGCGCCTCGGGCGTGTCAAAGCCACGGAACGCGCCGGCGATGCCGAGCCGGCGCGACCAGCCGATGTCCACGCCAATGCTCCAGTAGCTAAGCTTGCCGCGGCGCAGCGGCGTGAGGTAGTTCTCCCACGCATGGCCCGCCCCAATATCGGCCGAGGTGATGCCGAGCACATGCACGTGGCTGACCTGCGGCAACATCGCCACCTTGCGCACCCACGAACCGCAATGCACGCCGAATGGAAAGCGCATGTTGTCCGGATGGTTGTCCAGCACGACCACCTGAAAAGGTGTGCGCGGTTGCAAACGCGCAATCAGCGGCCAGCTCAGATGATGGAAATCGCCGCTGCCGGTGAACACCGTGCCGTACCGGGCCGGCAGCAATTCATCGAGCATCCCGCTGAAGTTGCGCATGGTCGCCAGCGAGCAGCCGTAGCGGATCGATTCCTGCCAATGCTCCAGCGGCAACACCAGCCGGTCGGGCAGCGGCCCGACCGAACGGTCGATGTCCAGCACGATGGGCCGATTCGAAAGGTTACTCATCGCTGGCCCCTGTGGCCGCCTGCCAGCCGCGGTCGCTTTCGAAATGACTGCCAAGCCGGCGCAGCAACATGCGCAACAGCGGGTTGCGGGCATATACGGCATGCCGGGTGAAGGTCATTCGTGCGCCGAGAAAGGATTTCACCTCGGGATCGGTCCAGCCGGCCACGTAATGGGTCAGTCCACGCTGACGCGCGTAGTCGAGGTTGTGCATCCAGCTGACGAAGTACAGGTTGTGCTCGCGTGCCTGCGGATAGACGAAGCCCACGTACTTGTCGATGAGCTTGCCACCGTGTTCGTAGCAGAGATTCCAGCCGATCATCTGCCCTCCGTGTCGATAGACGAACACGACGCCATTGCTGCTGCCATCCTGCAGCACCTCACGGAAGAACGCCGCGCTTGGGCGATCGAAATGGACGTCGCTTTGCGCGTACACATTGTCGAACAGCGCATAGAAATGGGCCAGCGTGGGCTCGTCGTCGAAGCGCGCATCGCCGGTGCCTACCGTCTCCATCTCCAGGTCGGCCCGCGAGCGCAGCTTGCGCCGGATGTTCTTCCGCCGACCGGACGACAGCCGCGCGAGATATTCGTCGCCCGATGCGAAATCGATCGGCACCCACGCCAATGCCTGCCCTTCCAGCAGCACATAACCTTCGGCTTCGCAGGCGCGCGCGAAATCGCGCGCGTAATCGTTGTCGGCATCGCTGAGCAACGGCGAATCCTGCGCGATGTCCTTGGCGATCAGGAGCCGGCATTCACGCCCATACGTGGCCTTCAGATCCTGCGCCAACGCGACGGGAGTGGCCCTCGGCGGCAATGGCGCGTACTCGGAAACGGTGGTGCCGGCAAAACGCGTGCGCCAGCGCAGCAGGCCGCCCCAGTGCCGATACAGCGGCAGGCTGGTGATGCGCCGACGCAGTGCGTCATCTGTCGTGGTCAGCAGGTCCAATGGCGCCACGAAGCATGGCATGCCATGCACCGAGCACTCCACCGCAAAACCCGACGGCGGCTGCGTCATGAACGCTCCGAGCAGCCCATCCGGTTCAAGCTGTGCGATGAAAGGCATGCGTAAGCCAACCTGCCTAGACTGTCCGATACATGACATTGCCGCCGGCAGCCAGGGAAATCTCAGCCATGAACGACACGATCCAGCAGCAAGTGTTCGAGATCATTGCCAAACAGGCCAAGATCGAACCGGACGCCGTGAAACCCGAATCGACACTGAAAGACCTTGGCGTCGCATCGCTGGAGGCGATCGAACTGATCTTCGACATCGAGGAGCATTTCAACATCAACTTTCCCGAGCAGCAGGGCGCCAACTTCGACAGCGACACGGCGCAGAGCCTGGTCGACGCCGTGCAGGAGGCGCTGAACGACAAGGCTGCCACAGGCGAAGGATCGAAGTGATGTCGAACGTTCCCCGCCGCGTCGCGATCACCGGCATGGGCGCGATCAGCCCGCTCGGTGTCGGTGCCGAAGCCTTGTGGCAGGGCCTGCGCGAAGGCCGCAGCGGCATCGGCCCGTTGCGCCATCCGGATGCCGATCGTCTGCGCGTGAAGATCGCTGCACAGGTGCCGGCGAGTTTCGACCCGGCTGCGAATATCGACGAGCGCACCCTGCCGCTGCTCGACCGCACCTCGGAATTTGCCCTGCACGCCGCGCGCGAAGCCATCGCGCAATCCGGGCTGGATTTCGGTCACGACGAACTCGGCCAGCGCACGGCCGTGATCGTCGGCACCGGCGTCGGGGGCGAAACCACCCAGGACGAACAGAGCCGACGGCTGTACGCGGAAGATGCCCAGCGCGCGCATCCGCTGACCATCGTGCGCCTGATGACGAACGCCTCGGCCAGCCAGATCAGCATCGCCTGGGGCTTGCGCGGGCCGACATTCGCGGTCGCCAGTGCCTGCGCCTCGGCGAACCACGCAATCATCCAGGCGGCGCAGATGATCCGTTACGGCCTTGCCGATGTCGCCATCACCGGCGGCACCGAAGCGTGCATCACCTACGGTGCGCTGCGCGCATGGGAAGCGATGCGCGTGCTGGCCGACGACACCTGCCGCCCGTTCAGCGCAAACCGTCGAGGCCTCGTTCTCGGCGAAGGCGCCGGTATCTTCGTGCTGGAGTCGATGGAGCATGCGCAGGCACGTGGCGCCGTGATCCTGGCCGAGCTGGCAGGCAGCGGCATGACCGCCGATGCCACTGATATCGTGATGCCCAGCGCCGATGGCGCCGCCGCGGCGATGAAGCAGGCGCTGGCCGACGCCGGGCTGAACGCCGAGGATGTCGATTACATCAACGCCCACGGCACCGGCACCCAAGCCAACGACGCCACCGAGACCAGGGCGATTCGCCTCGCATTCGGTGCGCACGCCGATCGTCTCGCGGTGTCCTCGACCAAGTCGATGCACGGCCATGCGTTGGGTGCGTCCGGTGCACTCGAACTGGTCGCGGTGATCGGCGCCTTGCGTGACAGCGCGGTGCCACCCACGGCGAATCTGGATCAGGCCGACCCGGCCTGTGATCTGGACTACGTGCCGAACGTGGCGCGGCAGGTGTCGGTGCGCGCCGCACTGAGCAATTCGTTCGCGTTCGGCGGACTCAACGCCGTGCTGGCGCTCAAGCGCGCGCCCTGAGCTTGCTTCGTCCCGCCCCAGACAAAAGAACCCGGCGGTAAACCGTCGGGTACGGCTGGCGCGTGGCTCATGTACGACCAACTTCAAGCCTTCTTGGCTTTGGTCAGCAACTGATCGAGCAAGGCGATCGCGAGATCAATCTCTTCATGAGTGATCTCCAGCGATGGCGCGAACGTGATCACGTTCTTGTACCAGCCGCCCACGTCGAGCACGAGACCGATCTTCCTGCCGTTGTGCTCGAGATCGCCGGCCAGGCCGATGTCGACCATCCTGTCGAGCAGCGCCTTGTTCGGCGTGAAGCCGTCCTCGGTACAGATCTCGGCACGCAGCGCGAGGCCCAGGCCATCGACGTCGCCGATTTCGCGGTGGCGCTTCTGCAAGTCGCGCAGGCCTTCGAGAAAGTGCGCACCCTTCTTCGGCACGCTGGTCTCGTAGTCCAGCTCGTAACCCATCTTGATCACTTCCAGACCAAGAGAGGTGCCGAGCGGATTGGAATTGAAGGTCGAATGGGTCGAGCCGGGCGGGAAGATCGTGGGATTGATCAGCTCCTCGCGCGCCCACAGGCCGGACAGCGGATTGAGGCCGTTGGTCAGCGCCTTGCCGAACACGATCACGTCAGGCTGGACACCGAAATGTTCGATCGACCACAGCTTGCCAGTACGCCAGAAACCCATCTGGATCTCGTCGACCACCATCAGGATGCCGTACTGGTCGAGCACTTTCTTCAGGTCCTTGAAGAAGTTCATCGGCGGGATCACGTAACCGCCGGTGCCCTGGATCGGCTCGACGTAGAACGCCGCGTACTCGGCCTGCTTGACCTTCGGATCCCACACGCCGTTGTATTCGGTTTCGAACAGCCGCGCGAACTGGCGCACGCAGGCGTCCGAATATTCTTCCGGCGTCATCCCCTTCGGGCGGCGGAACGGATACGGAAACGGGATGAACATCGCGCGCTCGCCGAAGTGGCCGAAGCGGCGGCGATAACGGTAGCTCGAAGTGATCGCCGAGGCGCCCAGCGTACGCCCGTGGTAACCACCCTCGAACGCGAACATCAGGCTCTTGCCGTTGCTGGCATTGCGCACGATCTTCAGTGAATCCTCGATCGCCTGCGCACCACCGACGTTGAAATGCACGCGGCCATCCAGGCCGAACTTCTTCTTCGCGTCCAGCGCCACTGTCTTCGCCAGCTCGATGCGGGTCTGATGCAGGTACTGGCTGGCCACCTGCGGCAGCAGATCGATCTGGTTCTTCAGCACGTTGTTGAGGCGCTTGTTGGCGTAGCCGAAATTGACCGCCGAGTACCACATCTGCAGGTCGAGGAATGGCACGCCCGCGCTGTCATACATGTAACTGCCGTCGCAGGTGCGGAAGATCTTCGGCGGATCGACGTAGTGCACGGTGTCGCCGAACGAGCTGTACTTTGCCTCGTCGGCGAGCAACTGCGCGTCGTCGATCACCACCGAGGTGTTCTTGTCGAAAGCATTCATGAGGAAATCCGGGATCAGTGGGAAGTGGTGGCCAGCGCGGAAACCGCGTGACTGGCAAGGCTGCCATCGAGCAGCTGGGGCAACAGTTCGATCGCGTCCTCGAAGCCGGTGATCGGCACGTAGGCAATGCCGACGGCGCGGCAATGCTCGATCAGGCGATGCTTGGCGAACACGAAATCGACGCGGTCGGCGGCGCAAAAATCCGAGGCGCCATCGCCGATCAGCAGGGTCTTCGCACCACCCTCGCGGGCCTGCGCCACGCAGGCGCATTTGCAGGTGCCACTGCGACAACCGTCGGCCTGGAACGGCGAAGTCAGTTGCCACTGCTTCGGTGGCTGCGCGGGGGCGAGATGATTGGCCGCCAGCGGCAGATCATCAAGACCGTAGCGACCGAGAATCTGATGAATCGCGACATCGAGGCCATCGCTGACCACGCGGATCGGCACGTTCAATTCGCGCGCCTTCGCCACGAAGCCGGGGAAGGCGTGATCGATCCACAGGCCGGCCAGATGCGCATCGAGTTCCGCACGGGTCATCTGCAGCAGGTCGACCTGACCGGACATGCATTCACGCGAACCGATGCGGCCAGCTCGCCAGTCCTGCTCCAGCACTTCCCAACCCGGACGGCCGAAACGGTCGAGCAGGGAGTCGATCACGTCCTCGACGGAAATGGTGCCGTCGAAATCACACAGGATGGTCCAGCCGGACACGGACATCGGAAACTCACACCAATAGCGATGCATGCAGGATAGGAAGGCCGCCTTTCGGCGCCCTTTCCCGTAGCCAGTGATTGCCGCAAGGAGCTCGCGACAATCTTTCGCCTGTTGCCCGACAAAAGTAAGCAAACCCAAAGCCGGCCCGCGTAGCTTTCAGGATCACCAGACAGGTCCGTGCCTGTCATGTGGGAGCTGTGCCTATGCCAGCACTGCGATACTGGCTCTTTGGCGTAGTCGTTCTCGTTTTTTCGGGGAATGCCTGCGCCTCGGGTGGTCCGCTTGGCATCGACCATCGCATCCGCTACGACAACCGCGGCATCTGGAAGCGCTCCAATCAAAGTGTGCTTCTCTACGGCACCGTTTTCACGGTCGTTGGCGGCGCGTTAGCCTTCGGCGATCATGACAGGCTGGGCGACACGCTCTGGCGTTCGGTAGATGCGCTGGTCATCACCAGCATGAGCACCGAGGCGTTGAAGTTCGCCTTCCAGCGTGAACGACCTTCGCAAACCGACAACCCCAATCACTTCTTCGCCGGCTCGCACGCACAGAGCTTTCCCAGTGGCAAGTGGCAGCCATGTCGGCCGCGGTCACGCCCTTCATCGCCGAGTACGGCCAGGATCATCCGGCCGTATATGCGTTGGCCTTGCTGCCGGCCTACGATGCGGTCGCGCGGGTGAAGGTTCGTGGTCACTGGCAGAGCGATGTGCTGGTGGGTGCCGCGATCGGAACCGGCATCGGCTTGTGGTCGGCACATCGCCCCTCGCCGCTGATCATCAGCTGGCTGCCCGGCGGTTTCCAGGTCGGTTTCATTCACCGCTTCAAGTGACAGTTGCAGGAACGAAGAAGGACCTCAATACGACCGAGCATCCAGTTAGCTGTGTGCAACGTCGTCCGGAGTTTTCCACGTGGACGCGTCTTGCGTGGTGATCTGAAAGAGGCCTTCCTGCGGGCCCAGTAATTCATGAAAGTTCTCGACGATGCTTCTCGCCGTTTCAGAAGCAGACTGGCCCTGCGTGAGCAATGGGCTGCTGCCGGATCCGTAGGGGCCATACACGGCCTCGTCGGTGACGCAGAACATGCCGACAGTGGCTACTTTCGAAGCGACTGCCAGATGCATCACGCCGCAATCGGCACTGATCATGAGATCCACCGCGGACATCACGGCTCCCATGCGACGGATGCTGGTGGAATAATAGCCCGGCCACTGTGAATCCAGCATCGATCTACCGTGCATGGGAATGATTTCGATGATGCTGCAACGCGGATTCAGCGCCTTGAGTGTGGCAATCAGCTCGGTCCACCAGGCTTTGGGATAGCACTTCGCGCCGGTGGCATTGGCAAAGATCCCGATCACGGCGTTTGCGTGTGCTTGCCGCGACGATGCCAGAAGGCTGCCAACTACGGATTTCCCGTGTGCGCGCTCCATGTCGGTCAGGCGAATATCCAGACTCGGGAACTCCGTCGAATCGCGAGCGTCGAGTGGAGTAACCCACCGTAAAAGGCTGATCGCGCGCTTGGCCATATGGCGGGGCGCCGCAGAAAGTGGCACCCGGTGCGTCAACCCGGAATTAGCTGGCTTGTCACTGAACCCGATCTTTCGGCGCCCGCTGAGTATTCGGGTCAAGACGCGACTGAAGCCGGAACCCACACAGGGGTCCACGATCAAATCGTATTCCTTTTTGCGTATCTCGCGCAGCACTGCAAGAAAGGCCAGCGGATGCTTGAATCCACGCTTGGGCAGGCAATAAATGCGATTGACGCTGAAGAAGGTGGAAAATATTCCGGTGGATGCATTGCCTTCGACCACGATGTCGATCTCGGCGCCTTTGTACAGGTGTTCGAGTTCGGTAATCAGCGGAGTCAGCAGGATGGCGTTACCCAGCCGATGATTCGGGCGGCATACCAGAATGCGGTAAATGCCATCCCGGCCTATCTGCGATGTGGAATCATTCGGAAAATGCACTTTCAATGGACACCGTTACAGGGAAAGCATTGATCGGAGACTTGTGAAAAACCAGCGCAGTCCCATTGCATGGCCATTGAGTCAATGTATCCGGTCAATCTTTCATGGCGCTTAGCCAGCAATCGGTTTTCCGGCTGTGTGGTGATGCCGCTAGTCAATGATGTAGAGCGAAACCGAATTATTAAGAAATAACTAAGCAGCTGGCCATCAGAATGAGCCCATGCGCCATGCCTGCCAGCAACAACACCCCTGTGCCATGACGCATCCTCGCTTCCGGCGTTGGCGTGCGTTCTGGATGCTCTGTGCGGGACTGAGCTTGTGTGGTTGCGCCAGCTATGTGCCGTTGCCGCTCGGCGACGGTCGGGGTGCGCCAGCAGTGGCTCACTTCACCGCGCCGAGCGCTGGCATGCCGCTGCCGAATCCGGCGACGCACCCGTTCGATCCGTCCAATGGGCTAGACGTGACCGAGGTGGCGATGCTGGCGGTGGCGAACAGTCCGGCATTGAAAGCGAAACGCGATGCGCTGGGCGTAGCCCGTGCGCAGGCGTTCGCCTCCGGCCTGTTGCCCGATCCGCAACTGAGCCTCGGAGAGGATTTTCCGCGCCATTCGGGCGGCGGACTGACCACCGCCTACAGCCTCGGTCTCAGCGAGGAAATTGGCGCGTTGCTGACGCGCTCCTCGCGCCAGGCGGTGGCGCGCAGCCAGGCTGACCAGGTGAACCTCGACCTGCTGTGGGCGGAATGGCAGACCGTGGCGCAGGCGCGATTGCTGTTCGACCAGGTGCTGAGCGCACGTGCACAGGCTGCCCGGCTCAACACCGAACAGGCTGCACTGGCTCCGGTCGGCATCCATGTCCGGGCTGCATTGCGCGCGGGCAATCTCACTTATGACAGTGCCAGTGCCGGCCTGAATGCCGGCGCAGATGTGCGGAAGCGGCTGACCGACAATGCCATCGTGCTGCACCAGGCGGAAAGCGATCTGCACGTGCTGCTGGGCCTGGCGCCGACCGCGCCGCTCGACCTGGTCGGTGCGCCCTATCAAGCCGACCAGGTCGGTCCGACGCCGGCGCAGGTCCAGCAGGCGCTGGTCGACCTGCCGCGGCGACGGCCCGACCTGCTGGCACTTCAGGCCGGCTATCAATCGCAGGAAGCGAAGCTGCGCAGTGCCGTACGCGCCCAGTTTCCGGCGTTGAACATCGGCTTCAACACCGCGCGCGATACCAGCGCCGTGTACAGCGACGGCTTCAGCATCGGCATCACGCTACCGCTGTTCGATCGCAACCGCGGCAACATCGCGATCGAACAGGCGACCCGTCAGCAGCTCCGGGACGACTACGCGGCCCGCGTGCTGGACACCCGCAGCGACATGCAGCGACTGCTGGCCGACCTCGTCACGCTGGACCAGCAGCGGATCGCGCTCACCGCCCATGCAAGGCAGCTGGACGATGCGCGGAGCGCTGCCGAACAGGCCTGGCAGAAAAACCTGCTGGACTGGCCGACCTACCTGGCCATTCGCGGCAATGCACTCAGCGCCGACCTCGACCTGATCGCCGTCGAGCAGCAACAGGCCACCCAGGCGATCGCGTTGGGAGTCTTGCTCGGCAACACCGATCTACCTGCCATCCACTCCGTTTCCGAAGCGACCAAACCATGAATCGTTCGCTCTTTTTGCCGCGCCTTTATGGGTTATTCCTGCTGGGGCTGCTGGCCGGCTGCAGCCAGGCCGCGCCGGGTGACGAGGGTGCAGCCGCGCCTGCAGGCCAGGTTGCCGTGACCACGACGAAGCCTCTGCAGCAGACGTTTCATGAGACCGTCGAAGCCTGGGGCAGCGCGGTCGGCGATCCGCAGCGCGCGCGCGCGATCAGCCTCGCGCATGGCGGCCAGGTCATCGCGGTGAACGTGGCCGCCGGCCAGACCGTCCGGCGTGGCCAGTCCGTGCTGACGATCGCGCCCGATCCGGCCGCGCGCAATGCATACCAGCAGGCGCAGAGTGCATTGACCCTGGCGGACGGTGAACTCAAGCGCACCGGACAGCTGGCCGCACAGCGACTGGCCACGCAGTCGCAACTGGCGACGGCGCGCAAAGCGCAGGCCGATGCGCAGATCGCGCTCCAAGCGCAACGCGCACTGGGCGGTGGCAGCGTGCGGGAAACCGTCGATGCGCCGGCCGAAGGTATGGTCACTGCACTCAGCGTGGGGCTGGGTGAACGCTTCACCGCGAATGCGCCACTGCTGAGCTTCACGCCCGCGCATGCGCTGGTCGCCCAGCTCGGCGTGCAGCCGATGGATGGCGCGAAACTGCATGCCGGCATGCCGGTGCAACTGCACGGTGTCTATGGCGGGGCGGCGACCTTTGCCGGCACGCTGCGCATGGTGGGGCAGTCGGTTGATCCGCAAAGCCACCTATTGCCGGCGCAGGCCGAGCTTCCTCCCGAAGCCAGCGCGACGCTGGCGGCCGGGGCCGCACTGGAAGCACAGATCCGCACCGCGGATGTCAGCGCGTGGGCAGTGCCGCGTGCGGCGGTGCTTCATGACGAACACGGCGACTACCTGTTCCAGGTCGAGCACGGTCACGCCAAACGCGTCGAGGTGACGCTGCGCAGCCCGGATGGCGACACCGTCGGCGTGCAGGGCCCGCTCGATGCGCAGGCCAAGGTGATCGTGCTGGGCGCCTACGAACTCAACGATGGCGATGCGGTGAAGGGGTCCGCCCAGTGAGTGTCGCCGTGTGGATGCAGCGGCACCGTCGCTCGCTGCTGTTCCTCGCGCTGATGCTGACCATCGGCGGCATCGCCAGCGCGCTGCTGATGCCGGTGGCACTGTTCCCGAACGTGGCGTTTCCGCGCGTGCAGGTGACCCTGGATGCAGGCGACCGCCCGGCCGACGAGATGGCGATCGAGGTAACCACGCCGGTGGAGGAAGCGATCCGTCGCGTGCGCGGCGTGCGCGACGTGCGCTCGACCACCGGCCGCGGCAACGCCGATGTCGCCGTGACGTTCGACTGGGGCGCGGACATGGCCGCCGCGCTGCAGGAAGTGAATGCCGCTGCCGGGCAGATCCTGCCGCAGCTGCCGGCCGACACCCAGCTGAGCACGCGGCGGATGGATCCGACCACGTTCCCGGTGTTGGCCTACAGCCTGCGTTCGCACACGCAATCGCCCGCGGCGCTGCACGATCTGGCCGAGTACCAGCTGCGCCCGCTGCTGAGCGGGATCAACGGCGTCGCCCACGTCGATGTGCAGGGTGGCGAGGTGGCCGAGTTCCATGCCGATGTCGACCCGGGCAAATTGCGCGCGCTGAACCTTGCACTCGATGATGTCGCCAAGGCGGTCGGCCATGCTGCAACGATCCAGGCGATGGGCCGCGTCTCCGACCATTACAAGCTGTATCTTCTGCTCGCCGACAACCAGCCGAAGACTGCCGCCGCGCTGCGCGACATCGTGTTGCGCGCCGGCCCCACCGGCGTGGTGCGTCTGGGCGACGTGGCAGCGGTCAGTCTCGATCATGTGCCGCAGTGGATACGCGTCAACGCAGACGGCCAGAACGCCGTGCTGCTGCAGGTGTACCAGCAGCCCGATGGCAACAGCGTGCAGATCGCCAACGACGTGAAGCAACGACTGGCCGACTATGCACCGCAGATGCCGGCCGGCGTGCGCATCGCCAACTGGTACGACCAGACTCAGCTGCTGACCCGCGCCGCCAGCAGCGTGCGTGATGCGATCCTGATCGGCATCGTGCTGGCCGGGCTGGTGCTGTTCGTGTTCCTGCGCAACACGCGAGTGATCCTGGTCGCGCTGCTGGTGGTGCCGGCGGTGCTGGCGATCACCGTGCTCCTGCTGTCCGTGCTCGGCATGAGCTTCAACATGATGACGCTCGGCGGCATGGCCGCCGCGGTCGGGCTGATCATCGACGACGTGATCGTGATGCTCGAACACATCATGCGTCGGCTGCAGCAGGGCGCCGGCGAAGTGCATGAGCGCGTGGCCGGCGCGGCTTGGGAGTTCACCCGGCCGTTGACCGGTTCCAGCGCGGCCACGGTGGTGATCTTCCTGCCTCTGGCGTTTTTGTCCGGTGTCACCGGCGCGTTCTTCAAGGCGCTGTCGCTGACCATGGCCAGCGCGCTGATCATCTCCTGGCTGCTGACCTGGATCGCGGTGCCGCTGCTGGCCGAGCGCTTGCTGGACGGGCGCCATCTGGCCGAGCATCCGCCGGGCCGTTTCACCCGGCGCATGATGCAGGGCTACCAGAACATCCTGCAGCGCTGGTTGAAGAAACCGTTGCTGGTGCTGCTGCTGATCGTGCCGCTGCTGCTGGTCGGCGGGTTCGCCTATACCCGCGTCGGCACCGGTTTCATGCCGAGCATGGACGAAGGCGGCTTCATCCTCGATTACCTGTCCAGGCCCGGCACCTCGCTGGAGGAAACCGATCGGCTGCTGCGCCAGGTCGAGACGATCATTCGCGCCAATCCGTATGTCGACACGTACTCGCGCCGCACCGGACTGCAGCTCGGCGGCGGGCTCACCGAGGCGAACCAGGGCGACTTCTTCGTGCGCCTGAAAAGCGGCTCGCGCCCGGACACCGAACAGGTGATGGAGCAGGTGCGCGTCAGGGTCGAACAGAACGTGCCGGGACTGGACATCGAGCTGTCACAGTTGATGGAGGATCTGATCGGAGATCTGGTGGCGGTGCCGCAGCCGATCGAGATCCAACTGTACGGCGACGATCCGGTGCAGCTCGACGAAACCGCCGGCAAGGTTGCCGCGGCGATCGGCAAGATCAACGGTGTGGATGGCGTGCGCGACGGCGTCAATCCGGCCGGCGACGCGTTGACCGTACGGGTGGATCCGGTCAAGGCCGCGCTGGAGGGGCTCGATCCGGTCAGCATCACCGACCAGGTGGCGGCGGCGATCGACGGCAAGGTGGCCGCGCAACTGCCCGAAGGCAGCAAGGTGGTCGGCGTGCGCGTGCGCCTGCCGGACAACTCGCATCAGCGACTGGAACAGGTGGCCGCATTGCCGATCCGCGCCACCGACGGACATCTGTTGCCGCTGTCGCGCGTAGCCACGCTGCAGCAGGTGCAGGGTCAGCCGGAGATCACCCGCGACAACCTCAAGCGCATGGTCGCGGTGACCGGCCGCATCACCGGGCGCGGCCTCGGCGCGACGATTGCCGACGTCAAGACCGTACTGGCGAAACCCGGGATGTTGCCGAAGGGCGTGTTCTACCAGCTCGGCGGGCTGTACCAGCAGCAGCAGCAGGCGTTCCGTGGCCTGACCATCGTGATGCTGGCGGCAATCGCGCTGGTGTTCACCCTCCTGCTGTTTCTGTACGAGAGTTTCCGGGTCGCGCTGGCGATCCTGGCGATGCCGCTGCTGGCGATACCGGCGGTGTTTGCCGGGCTGTGGCTGACCGGCATCGAGCTGAACATCTCGGCGATGATGGGCATGACGATGATCGTCGGCATCGTCACCGAGGTGGCGATCTTCTACTTCTCCGAGTTGCAGGATAGCGAGCGCGAATTGCCGCTGCACGATGCGCTGCACGAGGCCGGCCACTACCGCACGCGGCCGATCCTGATGTCGACGCTGGCTGCGATCCTCACCCTGCTGCCGCTGGCGCTCGCGCTTGGCCAGGGTTCACAGATGCAGCAGCCGCTGGCGGTGGCGATCATCTCCGGCCTGCTGGTGCAGGTGCCATTGGTGCTGCTGGTGATGCCGGTGCTGTATGCGTTGCTGCGTCGTCGTGATGCGGAAAGACCGCTAAGCCAGCCATAAGCCGGCAGCCACATGCTGGCCCGGTCGTAACACCCTCCCTTCATGTCAAAGGTGTCAACCATGCAACGTCTGATTCGCAGCCTTCTGCCCGCGTCGCTGCTGGTGCTGACGTATCTTCCGCTGGCTGCCCAGGCCGCTTCGGCGCATACGGATTATCAGCTGCTCTCGCGACTGCCACTTGCCGGCGCGGGCGGTTGGGATTACCTGAGTTTCGACGCGCAGCGTCGCCATTTGTTCGTCAGCCGTGGTGACCGCGTGCTGGTGATCGATGTCGACGCGCACAAGCAGGTGGGCACGATCGCCGACACCCAGGGCGTGCATGGCATCGCCATCGCGCCGGACCTGCAGCGCGGCTTCACCAGCAACGGCAAGAGCGCGTCGGTGACCGTGTTCGATCTGGCGACGCTGAAAACCGTCGCCACGGTCACCGGCACCGGCGAGAAACCCGATGCGATCCTGTACGACAGCGCCTCGCATCACGTGCTGACCTTCAACGGCAAGAGCGGCACGGCCAGCGTGATCGACCCCGTGAAAAATATCGTGATCGGCAGCATCGTGCTGCCCGGCAAGCCGGAGTTCGCGGTGTCCGACGGCGCTGGCCATGTGTATGTGAACATCGAGGACAAGTCCGAGCTGGTGCAGCTCGACTCGACCAACAACAAGGTGCTGCAGACCTGGCCACTGGCGCCGTGCAAATCACCCAGCGGTCTGGCGATCGACCGGAAGCACCATCGGCTGTTCTCGGTCTGCGACAACCAGACAATGGCGATCGTCGACGCACGCAGCGGTCACCTTGTCGCCAGCATCCCGATCGGCGACGGGCCCGATGCCGTAGTTTTCGACGACACCGCATCGATGGTCTACAGCTCCAACGGCGAGAGCGGCACGATCACCGCGGTGCACGAGGACGACCCGGATCACTTCACTGTGACCGCCAGCATCCCTTCCCAGACCAGTGCACGCACGCTCGCGCTCGATCCGAAACTGCACCGACTGTATCTATCCGCCGCACGCTGGGGTGCGGCCAGGCAGGCCAACGGTCGTCCAACCATGGAACCGGACAGCTTCAGCATCCTCACCGTCGGGCGACACTGAACCGGGATTTCGTTTGAAGTTTGAACGGTAACGGAGGGCTCACGATGACAACGGCATGGAGACGTGCACCCGCAAACCGTGACCGTGGGGCGAGTCCAGCAGCTCGATCGAGGCGTCATGCAGCTGCGCGGCACGTTGCACGATCGACAGGCCCAGGCCGTAGCCGTCACCGCGGCTGCTGGCCTCGCGATGGAAGCGTGCGAACACGCTGGCGCTGTTGCCCACCATGTCGATACCGTACAACGAATTTTCCAGACTCTCGCGACGTACAAGCCGGCCTGCACGCTCCATCAGGATCTGCAGCAACGAGAATTCGCGCTTGGTCAGCTCGACGCGCTCTCCGCGGAAATCCACCTCGGACGTGCCGAGGTCGAGACTCAGCGCACCCACCTCGATGCGGTTCGCGGCCAGGCCCCGCGCACGCCGGGTCAGCGAGCGGATGCGCGCACCCAGCTCCTCGAGGTGAAAAGGTTTGATCAGGTAATCGTCGGCGCCGGCATCCAGGCCACGGACGCGGGCATCCAGGCCGTCGCGCGCGGTCATCACGATTACCGGCGTTTTGACATGCGTACGACGCGCCTCGACCAGCACATCCAGGCCGTCCTTGCCGGGCAGGCCAAGGTCGAGCAGCACCAGGTCGGCGGTCTGATCGCGCAAGGCGATCAGCGCCTCGCGACCGTCGCGCAGCCAGGTGACCGTATAGGCCAGGCGCTCCAGCGCGCGCTGGATGGCAAAGCCGAGCTGAGGATCGTCTTCCACCAGGATGATGTGCACGCACGAACTCCAACGACTGCGCCATGCAAATTATGGCAACACCGGGTCGCCGGACGATTATCCAGCGATCCGCTTACGAAGTGTTCAAGGTCGAAGGATGGTTCGTCGAGGCTGACGATGCCACTCAAGCACCGCGGGAGTCGACGCCTCGCGCAACCGAAAAACTACGCAACATGGCAACACCCCTGAGCTTCATCAAATGGCGAGAACGCCATCTACCTGCGAGCAAATGGGGCGCAACACGAAGCGGTAGAGATCATTGAGCAAAAAATATATCTCGCGAAAAAGCAGTCCGGGGCCTACCCCGCTCGCCTGCCCACCACTACTGCTTTGCTTTGCGCGCGCCAGGCGCTAGCGAACACGTGCGTTGCAGGACGTTGACAGCTTTTCCGTCTGTTGCTGGTGAACCATGTGGTTGAACGAAACCTTCGAATAGCAGGCACGTAAACGGCCTTGCGTAGTTGCGGGCGAGTTTCAACATCGCCGCTTATCGCCGTGACGTCGTTGTGCCTTCTCCCGATAGCTTGCGCCTTCGTTTCGTCGACCGCCTCGTAAAAGTCAAACAGGAACGTGACACCCCGACCCACCAGCTTTACCAGCTGACCGTTCCGGTGGTCACTGCCTTTGTCCAACATGAAACTATCGGATGTGCGCATCCGCCTTGGCTGGATGAGACAACGAACACGCTTTCCGTGGCGGTCGCGGCCCGTCTCAGCCTCGCGCGGGTCGGCGCACGATTCTCAGCTTCCCGCTGTTGCCGCCGCCGCAGAAGAACCGGTCGGCGCCATCGGATTCGAGTCCCGACACACCCGCCCCGGGCGGCATCTGCAGGCTCTCCAGTGCTTCCCCCGTGCGGGGGTCGATTCGTCGCAACTCGCTGTCGTCGCCTTCCCAGGTGCCGTGCCAGAGTTCGCCGTCGACCCAGCTGACCCCGGTGATGAAGCGGTTGGACTCGATGGTGCGAAGCACCGCGCCGGTCTCGGGATCGACCTGATGGATTTGTCGCGCCCGGTAATGTCCCACCCAGAGCGAGCCTTCGGCCCACGCCAGTCCCGAGTCCGCACCACCGCCGGGTGCCGGGATCGTGGCGAGTACGCGGCCGCTGTCCGGGTCGATCTTCTGGATGCGATCCTCGGCAATCTGAAACAGGTACCTGCCGTCGAACGCCGTTCCCGCATGCGCGGCGACGTCGATCGAGCGCAAGGTTTTCCCGCTCGCCGGATCCAGCGCGGTCAGCTTGTTGCCGGACGCAAACCAGACCTGCTTGCCGTCGTACGTCACCCCATGCACGGCGTCGACACCGGGAAAGGGGCCCTCCTCGCGAAGGATCTCGGCGGTTGATCGTTTCATGTTTGCGTCCTGGTCGTGGGGAATGATTCCATCCTAGTCACCTGGCAGCGGCCCGGGGAGTAACAAGCTCGTCGGGAATCCAGGCGCGGACGTGGCCGTCCAGCGACGTGCCCGCCCGTGTCCGAACGATTGCGCCTTGCCGGTTGCCGCCAGCGCGTCGAGTGCGCGCTGCACGGTGCGCTGGCTGGCGCCAAGTGCGAGCGCCAGGGCCGAACTCGACCATGCCTCGCCGTCGGCAAGGAGGGCGAGCACCGTCGCATATCGCTCTTCGACGGGTGGCGCCAGCACGACCACCTCGCGGACATGGCGCGGCACCAGCACAAACCCTTGCTTCGTCGCGCTCACGCCGGCGAGCGTGCGCAGCTCCGTGCGGAGCCGCCCGATTTCGACCCGCAAGCGCGCGCGATGCGATTCATCGGCGAACCTCGTTCGGAAAGCCTGCGCGATGAGCGCGTCCCTCGTCACGTCTCCCGGCCACGCCTCGCCCAGTGCGCGGGCGAGCGTGAACAGCACCGGACGTGTTTCGAGCGCAACCACACTGTCGGCATCGCGCACTACATAGCGGCAAGCGTCCACGACCAGTGTCTTGGACGCCAGCAACGCCTCGACTTCGCCGAGCAGGAGCGGCCGCTCCGCGCCACGTGCGATCAGGCGCGCCGCGGGCTTGTCCAGTACGAGCGCGGTACTCGCGACCTCCGCCGTCAGCGCCGGGATGCCGGCGGCATGCGCGGCACGCGTGGCTCGCCCGAGCGCCGCGCGCGCTGTCTCGATACGCAGGCGACGCAGCGCGATTCCCGCCACGACCAGTTCGTGGGCCGCCTGCGACGCGGGCGGGAGTGGCGCAGGGTCGAATCCGGCAAGCGCACGCTCGGCCTCGTCGAGATGCCCGAGCAGGAGCAGGCGGCGAACGCCGAGATACCGCGCATGCGCGGCGTTCGCGAAATCACCGTGCGCTTCGAGCGTGGCCCGCGCGGCGTCGAGTGCCTGCGCGGGCCAGCCCAGCTCGCGTGAGACCAGCGCGATCTCGGCCTCGGCCACGACGCAGCGCGCGCGGGCCACGGGCTCCTTCGCTCCAAAGGCGCGTGCCGCACGGCGCACCAGTGCCTTTGCCCGAACGAGGTCACCGAGTTGCGCCATCGCGATGCCGCGCAGCGCGAGCGCAGGCGCGTCATCACGCAGCGCGACACGGCTCAGCGCGCCAATGGGATCACCCGCCGCAAGCGCACGCGCCGCAGCCGTGATCAGCGAATCCATCGAAACGCACTCATCTCGATCCCGCCACAGTCGTCACTTCCACCGTTCACTCGCTCGATGCCGAAATCATTCTGCGGATGACGCACGGTAGCGGCATGCGCTTCATACCAAAGACATGGGAGCCATCATGCGCATGATGACATCACCTGCGAACGACAGTGGCGACACCAGCCCGTCACCGCCATGCACAAAATGTGCACACCCTCGTTTCGTACCATGTCCGCCAGGAATCCCCAGGATGGCAGCACATGCCGTCTTCCGACTGTCCTCCGGAGAAATCAGATGATTCACTCACAGATACGCCTGCGCCGTCGCGCCGGCTGCGCCGCGGCCTTCGTTTCACTGGCGCTTGCCAGCAGCGCCAGCTTTGCCCAGCAATCGCCTGCGCTGGATCGCGTCAGCATCTGGCTGGGCGGCTACAGCGCCAACACCGACACCACGATCGGTGCCAGCGACAAGAGCGGCCAGCTCAATGGCGACTTCAACCTCGAGAAGGACCTCGGCTTCTCCGACCGTAAAAACGTACCGCGTGCGCGACTCGACTTCCTGATCGGCGACAGCCAGGGCTTTTCGCTCGACTATTACAGTGTCAACCGCATGCGCAGCAAGACCTTGTCGAGCGGCATCAGCTACGCCGGCAATGATTACAGCGCGTCGGCGACGGTGAAGGGCAAGCTCGATTTCGATTTCGGCAGCGCTGCGTATCGCTGGTGGTTCGGTCAGGGTAACGACGTGTTCGGCCTGGGCCTGGGCGGCGCCTACTATCGCGTGCACGCCGGCATCAGCGGCGAGGCGAGCGTCAACGGCCAATCGGTGGGCCAGGTTTCCAGCAGCAGCGAGGAGAGTGCCTGGGCGCCGATGCTGCAGCTGGGCTGGCGACATGCGTTCAACGATCAATGGCGGATGTATCTGGATGCCGCGGGCGTAAAGAAGAATGGCGGCCCCTTGAACGGCCACATCTACAACGCCGCGCTCGGCGTCGAGTGGTTCCCGTGGAAGAACGTGGGCTTTGGCGCGGAATACGGCTACAGCCGGATCGAGCTGCACCAGCGCAAGCGCAACTACAACGCCAACCTGGACATGAAGCTCGACGGTCCGTCGTTGTTCGTGCGCTTTCGCTTCTGATTTCGCCGCTCAGTCGGCAACGGTCACCTGCAACGAACTGAAGGCACCGCTGCGAGCCAGCGCCGTCACCGTGTGACGGCCTGGCTGCGGCAGGGTCAGCGAGAGTGCCTCGGCACTTTCGCTGCTGCCCTGCAACCGTCCATCGAGCAACCATTGCACCGTGCCTTGCGCGCCCAGCGCGTGCAGGGTCACGCGCAAGGGCTTGTCGCTGTTGGGCGCCCGGCGAAGCGTCGCGCCATTACTCAGGCCGGTGATGCGGATCGGATTGGCGACATCGAGTGAATCGGCGGCGCAGCCCGGCGCCAGCGGCGGCAAGGCCGAACGGGTGCGATCGTCCACGCTCAGCCATGGAGTGGCCAATGCCGGCCAGCGCGCCAGCTGGATCGCGCGCTCGTGGCGGGCGTGGCAAGCGCCGCTCAGGCGCTGACCCTCGGCGTTGACGCGCAGGGTGATCAGCCCGGCGGACCAGGCACCGAGATCACGTTCGGCGAAAGTGGGCGGCAAGGCGTCGTCCAGCACCCAGGCCGTGCGGTGCTGGCGGCACAGGCTTGCCGGGGTGCTCTCGAACGCGCCGCCCAAGGGCCAGCAGATTTCGCGTCGGCTGACGCTGGCCGGTTGCGCGCTTGCATGGCCGCCGCGCGAGGGCAGCAAGTCGACGATCTGGAACAGCAACGGCAGCGCGGTCACTGCGCCGTACTGGCCGGGCGACGGCGTGCCATCCGGACGGCCGATCCACACGCCCACGGTCCAGCGGTCGGTGACGCCGATCGACCACGCATCGCGGTAGCCGTAGCTGGTGCCGGTTTTCCACGCCACCGTGGCATGGCGATTGATCGCGCCGGCGAGCGGGCCGCCTTCGACGTCGGCCGGGTTGTTGGCCAGGATGTCGCGGATGATCCACGCCGCACCCGGCGACAGCAGCCGGCGCGGTCGCGCAGGTTGCTGTTCGGTGTAACGCGGTGTGCCGGCAACGCCGCCGTTGGCCAACGCGGTATAGGCGCCGACCAGGTTTTCCAGCCGGGTGGCGGTACCGCCCAGGATGATCGACAGGTTCGGTTGCGCGCCCGCGGGCAGGCCCAGATCCACGCCGCCGTTCGCCAGCCGCGCCGTGAAGCGTGCCGGCCCGACCCGGTCCAGCACGTCCACTGCCGGCACGTTGAGCGAACGCTGCAAGGCCTCGGCCACGCTGACCGGGCCGCTGAACGCTTCGTCGAAATTGCCCGGCTTGTACCCGCCAAAATCCTGCGGCGCATCGACCAGCAGGCTTTGCGAGTGGAGCAGTCCGTCGTCCAGCGCCAGCCCGTACAGGAATGGCTTGAGCGTGGAACCGGGAGAGCGCGGCGCGTTCACCATGTCGATGTAGCCGTGTCGCTGCGGATCGGCGAAGTCGCTGGTGCCGACGTAGACGCGCGCCTCCAGCGTGGCGTTGTCGACCACCAGCAGCGCGGCCGATGTGTGTACCGGCAGGCGCGACAGGTACGCGCTGACCCGATCCTCGGCGGCGCGCTGCAGGTTCGCGTCGATGGTGCTGGCGATGCGCCGCGCGTTCGGCTGCTGCCGGTGCAACCGTTCGGCCAGCAGCGCGGCGGACAGCGGCGCACGCAGCGAACGCGCCACTACCGGCTCGATCGCCGCGTCGCGTACTTCGGCTTCGCTCCACACGCCGAGGTCGCGCATGCGCTTGAGCACCTTGTCGCGCGCGGCGCGGGCCGCTTGCGGATGGCGATCGGGCCGCAGCCGGCTGGGCGACTGCGGCAGCACGGCCAGCAGCGCCGCCTCGGCGTGCGACAGCCGCGTTGCCGGCTTGCCCAGGTAGGCCCACGACGCCGCCTCGACGCCTTCGATCGGGCCGCCGAACGGCGCGTGGTTGAGATACAGGTCGAGGATCTGCGCTTTCGACAGATGCGCTTCCAGCTGCAGCGCACGGAAGATCTGCACCAGCTTGCCGCGGAACGAATGCGGGATCGGATGAATGATCCGCGCCACCTGCATGGTCAGCGTGGAACCGCCCGACACGATGCGACCATGGATGACGCCACCGGCAAAACCACGCAGCAACGCATACGGATTGACGCCGGGATGGCGGTAGAACCAGCGGTCCTCATAGGTCAACAGCGCCTTCAGGTACAGCGGCGACACCTGCTTCGCGGTGGTCGGGTAACGCCACACGCCATCGCTGTCGGCAAACGCGCGCAGCGGCGTGCCATCGCGCGCCAGCACCACGGTGCTGCCGGTGTCGGGCGCGGGCAGGTGGAGCGGGAACAGGCGATCGAGGATGAAGGCGAGCAGCAGCAGCGCAACCATGATGACGATGGCGATGACGCGCAGCCAGCGCCACGCGCGGGAACGGCGAGACGGCGTGGTAGTGGTAGCGGGATTGACCATGCGCCCTATCGTGATCGTGATCGTAGGAGCCCGCTGGCGGGCGATGCCTTTGCCCTGATGTCCGAAACAAGGGCATCGCCCGCCAGCGGGCTCCTACGTGTGGTTACGCATACAGGTCAAGGCTCGACCACGGTGATCTTCGCCGGCTCGACCTTGCCGATGCCGCGCACGGCGGGGCGATACATGTCCTCGACCAGCGGCGGTGGCACGGTGTAGGTGCCCGGCGTCACCGCGCGCACCAGGTAGAACACGTGCGCCTTGTCGCCGCGGCCGAGCTTCAGTGCGGCGGCGTAGCGGTCGTCGCGGTATTCCTCGTGTGCGGTTTCGGCAGCCGACGCATGGTTTTGCAGGTCGATGCCGTCGATCACCACGCCGGCCCATTGCTGCGCACCGCCGAGGTTGAGGTTCTCCACTTCCAGGCCGCCGGGCAGCATGTCGGTGACCAGCGCGTCGGGGACATCCATGCGCGCCTCGATGGACAGCTCGACGATCAACGTGTCGCCCTCCTTCAGCTGGCTACCCGTCCACGGCTTGCCGTCGGTGGTGAAGTAGCTGCGGCGCACGTCGATCTGGCTGTCGTCAGCCGCGGGCGCTTTCTGCGGGATGCCGGCGACGTCGAGCGTGGCGAAGATCGCCGCATCGCTGGTCGGCTGCACGCTGACCCCGGCATTGAGGTCGGCCACGCTCAGCTCACGACTCCACACGCGCTGGTCCGGTGCCTGCTCGGTCTTGCCGCCAGCGGTGATCGAGGCGGCCAGCGGCGCGTTGCTCTTCGCATCGAACGCGCTTGCCACGCGGGCGATCGCCGCCTGCTCCTGGGTGCTGAGGTACGACCACGACCAACGGTAGTCCTTGTCCTGCTGCTGGCGCACCCGCACGTTGGCGGTGGCGTTGCGCGCCCAATCCACGAGCTTGGCGTCGTAAGCCGGCTTGCTCATGCCGTAGGTATGCGTGAGCGCGACCATCAGCGCGAGATCGCGCAGGTCCGAGCCGTAGTCGCCGACGTACCAGGGACGCTCCTTGCTCCACGCGAATGCCTCGTCGATCGCCTTCTGCGCACGGTCGTTATCGCCCATCAGCTTCAGCGCGATGCCGAGGTGCACCAGCGGCAGTGGCGCCACCAGCTTGCTGCGGTCGTTGTCGAAGATCGCGCGCAAGGTGCCCAGCGGCGCACGGTTGACCCGGGCCAGCACGAAGCCGGAGTACGCCTCGTCGGCGATGCGCATATGGTCGTGGTGTTCGTAGCCGTAGTACGGATGGCCGCCGGCGAGCAGGTCGTCGTTGAGCCGTTGCAGCGATTTCTGCAGCACGTCCTGCGGCACGGCAAAGCCGGCGTCGCGTGCGTCCAGCATGAAGTCGACGACGTACGGCGTGGTGAACGTCTCGATCGGGCTGGTGCCGCCCCAGAAGCTGAAATGGCCGTTGCTGGCCTGGAACGAAGCGATCCGCGACAGCGCGGAGTCCACCGCGGCCTTGCGCACCTCGTCGGTCATCTCGTGGGCGCCGAGCGCCTTGGCCGTCTGGCCGTCCAGAATCAGCGCGGCGTAGCCCTTGCTGGTGGTCTGCTCGATACAGCCGTACGGATAACGCAGGATGTCGCGCAACGCGGCGGCATAGGGTAGCGGTGGCAAGGTGCTCAAGGTCAGTCGCGCGTGCACCGTGGCCGGCAGCAGGCCGGCGATTGCAGCGGCACCGAAGTGTTCGGGCTTGCCCGCTTCCAGCGCCAGCGGCGTGGTGGTGACGTTTTCCGGCCAGGCCGGGCGCACCGCGAATTCGAAATGGCGATCCACCTGGTAATCGTTGAGCTCGGCGTGGATGTCCACCGTCGCCACGGCCGCGCCCGCCTGTGCCGTTACCGGCATGTGCAAAGTCGTGCCGGCGCCGTCCTTCAGCGGCACGCTCTGGTTGGCCTTGTCCACCGTGATCAGGCCGTCGCCCTTGACGCTGACTTTCGCCGTACCGTCCTTGCCGGAAAGGTTTTTCAGATCGAGGCTGATCATCGCCCTGTCGCCGGCCGCCATCACCCGCGGCGTGCTCGGCTCGACCACCAGCGGCGCGCGCACGGTGACGTTGCCGTCGGCGTTGCCGTAGCGGCTGTCGGTGTATGCCAGCGCAGCCAGGCGCAGGCTGCCGTTGAAGTCGGGCACGTCGACGTGCAGCGTGGCCTTGCCCTGCGCATCGAACGCCACCGGTCCGGTAAACAGATCGACGATCTGCACCTTCGGGTTGAGCCGGGTGGCCTTGGGCAAGGCCGCGGCGCTCATGTCGCCGCCGTAGCGCAACTTGGCTTCGTCGCCGTCCATCGCCTCGATGAGGCGGCTGTACAAGTCGTACGCATCCACGCTCAGCGCACGCTTGGCGAAGAGCCACGCCCATGCATCGGGTACCGGATAGTCGGTGATGTTGAGCACACCCTGATCGACCGCGGACAGCGTGACGAGGGCCTTCTGCCCGGCCAGCCCGGTGGCCTGTACGCTGACGTCGAGCGGATGGCCCGGACGCATCAGCGCGGGTGCAGCGAGCTTGAGCGGGATGCGCCGGTCGTTGCGGTCCATCGCCACGTATTCGACGCCCATCGCGCGCGCCGGCGTGGTGTGTTCGGTCGCCTCGCCACCGCGGAACACCAGCGCCGTCACGTAGACGTCGTGGCGCTCCCAGTCCTTCGTTACCGGGATCTCGAAGGTGGCGCCGGCCTTGACGTCGACATTTTTCGTGTAGAGCAGGTGGTCCGATTCCACCAGCAACACGCCGGGGCCATCATGTGGCGGCGTCACGGTGACCTTCATGGTGTCACCGGCTCGGTAACGCGCCTTGTCCAGCTGCAGCTTGACCTTGTCCGGGCGCGCTTCCTTGCCGAGGTTCTCGTCGTCCCAGCTGTAGCCGGCGAAGAACGGGAACACCGTGGTGAGCTTGGTCGCCGGGTCGTATACCTCGACGCGGTAGCTGCCCCACTCCACCGGGAACTCGACGTGGGCCGACTTGCCGGCGTCCACGTCGACGTCCTTCTCGTCGATCAGCTGCAGGTGCTGGTTGGCGTTGGACTGCCAACCACCGTTCTGCTCGTACAGCCAGTAGAAGTCACGCAGTTCGCGCTGCAGGCGCACTTTCAGGTGACTTCCGGCGATCAGCTGGCCGTCGGCATTCGCGCGCACGATCTCGAAACCGACCGGACTCTCGCTTTCGGCGCCCTGCTTCGGGTCGAACAGCGGGCGCACGCCGACCAGCGCGCCGGCCGGCCAGTAGGTGCGCTTGAGCAAGCGGGTCACCGCGCGGCCACCGCTTTCGTAGACGCTGCCGGACAGGGTCACCGCCAGCGGTGCGACCGGCTTCACGTCGTCGGGCAGCGCCACGTCCTGCTCCAGCACGCCTTGTGCATCGAGCTTGGTATCGACTATGTCGTCGGCGCTCTTCGGCAACTCCACCAGCGGATCGCCGAAGAAGGTGTCCTTCATCTTCTCCAGCGGATGCACTTCCGGTGCCACCAGCAGCTTCGCGGTGAAGCGGTTGCCCTCGGCCGGTGCGCCGTACAGATAGCTGGAGGCGACCTTCATCTTCAGCGGCTCATCCGGCGCCAGCTGCTTTTGCGCACTGGACAGCTCGACCTTGAGCCGCTCCGGCAGGAACTCCTCGACGTGGAACGGGAACGCCTGCACGGTGTCCTTGCTGGCGGGATCGAGACGGAACTCCAGCTGCCACAGGCCGGTCGGCGCATCGGCCGGGATCGCCTGGCGCAGTTCGAAGTAGTTGAGCTGCTGCGGCTCCAGCCGCTTCTCCACCAGGGTGCGGCCATCCGGCTGCTTCACCCGCACGAACAGCGACTGCGGCTTCATCGGCTTGCCGTCGTCGTCGCGCAGCAGTGCCGAGGCGCGCAGCGTCTCGCCGGGCCGGTACAGGTCGCGGCCGGACCACGCGTACACCTCGAACGGTGCCTGCTTGCGGCCGCTGATGTCGAAATTGGATACGTCCAGCGCAGGCCGATTGAATGGCAACACCGAAACGTCCTTGCCGTGGCGCGCCACCAGCACGTCGGAGGCCTTGATCTTGTATGCCAGCAGCGCGTTGCCGTCGGCACCGGTCGTGGCCTTGAGCTTGCCGTGCCCGTCCGCGTCGCGGATCTCGATGTCCACTGCGTTCACCGGCGTGCCGTCGCGCAGCGAGGCCACGTGCAGCATCACGTTGTCGCGGTACACGCGCAGGTGCAGGCCCAGGTCGCTGACGAAGAACGTGGCCGTGTCGTAGCCGTCCTTGAACGTGCCGCCGGCCTTGACCACGGCCATGTACACGCCCGGCTGCGACAGCTCGTGGATGTTCTGCACCGGCAGATAGGTGACGGTGCGCTCGTTCGGTTCGCCGCCCAACGTGTAGTGGTTGGCGTAGACCGAATCGGCGATCTCGGTGATCGGCATGCGGCTGCGGCGGTCGTCGCCGTCGCCGTCGCCACACTTGTTGTAATAGCTGACGTCGTGGTCGAGCTCGTAAGTATCGCGATGACCGTTGCGCGGGTAGGCGCAGAACAGGTCGGACAGCGCGTCGTCATGCACGCGGAAAAATTCCACGTCGGCGTCGTGCACGTTCATCGACACCAGCGGCAGGCCACGGGTACCGCGTGCGGGCAGCACGCTGCCGTGCGAGGCAAAACCGACCGCCGCCGGCAGGTCGCCGGAGTACACGTCGTGCTTCACCTCGTGGCCCAGCGTGCGGCCGTCGGCGGCCAGCAGACCGGCCTTCAACTGCACGGCGTAATGCGTGTTGGACTGGACGAACGGAAAACTCAGCGTCTTGCCGTCGTCCTGAAGACTCCAGCTGCCGTTGATCACTTCACCGTTCGAACCGGTCACCGCGATCAGCGAGTCGAACGTCTGTGCCGAAGCCAGCGTCGCGTTGAAGCGCAGGACCAGCGCGGTGCGCGAGTCGCTGGCCTGCGAACTGGCCGAGACCAGCGCAAATGCCGTCTTGCCGGTCGCCGTTTGCGTTGAAGCACTGCTGGCCGACGCTCCCTGCAGAGCCGGCTTGCCATCGTGGTGGCCGCTGCTGCAGGCGGCGACGAACAGACCGATCAGCAACCACATCGTCACGGGCAAAAACAGGTGGCCCGAACGGCACACGGACGAACGATCTGACATGACACCCTCTCCCTAGGTTTGCATCAGTATTGCCGAAATTCATGGCGGCCTGGAGGCGCCGATGAGGCGCGCAGATTTCACCGAAGGGATGACGTGGCGACCACCGCTCGATGCGCCGCGACTCAGTCCCGCACGTGCCGGCCCAGCCAGTCCGCCATCTGCATCAACACCTGGCTACGCCCCGGCTCGGCCTCGTTGAACAATTCGTGGTAAAGCGTCGAGAAGAAACGCGTGGTCAGCTGCCCGCTTGCCGCGGCCTTGCGTGCGAATGCGCGACTGCCGGAGGGATCGACCAGCGAATCGCTGTCGGCCACCAGCAGCAAGGTCGGCAACGCCAGGCTGGCGGCGTCGGCGATGCTGGCCGCGCCAGCGCGAAAGATGAAATCGGCCAGACGCGGCGTGATCCAGCTGTGCCGCAGTGGATCGCCACGATAGTCGCCGGCCACCTGCGGATCATGCGAGAGCTTGCTGGCATCCAGGCCGTTGCGCAGTGGCAGATTGGGCAGAATGCGGGTCAGCATGTGCGCCAGCTTGACTCGCCATGCCGGCTCCCAGCTGCGCAACGCCGGCGACGACAGCAGCAGCGCCGGGGGCGCGATGCGACCATCCAGTACGGTACGCGCGGCGACCAGGCCACCCATGCTGTGACCCAGCAGCAGCGGCGCGTGCGGCAAGCCATCGGCATATTCGTCGTAGACCGTCGCCAGGTCCTCCAGCAGATCGTCGCCATGATGCAACGCGCCCCGCCGCCCCGGCGTCTGCCCGTGACCACGCTGGTCATAGCTGCGCACCGCATAGCCGCGCTGGTTGAACCAATGCGCCAGCCGCTGGTAGCGACCGCTGTGTTCGCCCAGCCCATGCACGATCAACACGGCGCCACGTGCTTCCGGCAGTGGCCAGTCGCGCAGGAACAAGCGCTGGCCGTCGGCCATCGTGAGCCATGTTGGGTTGCTTGCGGCATTGGCGTCGGCGCCAACGATCTTCGGATGTTTCTGCGGATCCA
Source organism: Rhodanobacter sp. Col0626 (assembly GCF_049994385.1). Lineage (GTDB taxonomy): Bacteria > Pseudomonadota > Gammaproteobacteria > Xanthomonadales > Rhodanobacteraceae > Rhodanobacter. Next base: position 195,186 of record NZ_CP188260.1, on the reverse strand, counting down.
ATCCCAGTCCTCCAGCTTGCCCGCGCGGAAAGTCAGTGCTCGATGGCCTTCAGATTTCGCATCAGGAGATCAAGCCTGGCTTTCATCGACCGCACCGTGCCGGCTTTGCGCAAAATCACATCCAGATCGTGCATGAGAGTCCTTCGCATGAAGGCCGCCGCCGGATTCCCCAACGGGGCCCCTGACCTGCGACGGCCATACACGAATAATGACATGCGGCAGCGGCCCCTGTATCGCTACCCGCACCGCCATGCAAGGCGGTTTTGATGGCGCGGATGACGGGAACTCGCACACTGTCGGACCGCCCTTTCCCGGCGGCGGGGACGCATGGCGGCAAGGGCGTGGCGGACGCCCACGGTGGTGGTCCATGTGTCACCACGGAAGGCGCGGTCGAACGCCATCCACATTGATCTGGAAGGATCACTGCAAGACGGCCGCGCCGAACTGAAAAACTCGACTTGCCCGCGGTCCGGAATGCCTGCTGCCCTTCGCCGAACGGCGACGATGGGACGGCAGGCGTGCGCTTACAGCTCGACGCGGAATTCCACGCCGATGATGCGGGGGTCGTTGACGAAAGCCGTGCGGTTGTTGAAGTCGATAGCGCCGGTGATCGCCCGCTTGTTGGTGACGTTGCGACCGTACAGGGCGATCTCGCGGCGGCCGTAATCCCAGTTGTAGCCTAGCCGCACGCCGCCTTCCATAAGCGGTTTGCTCTTGAACTCGGCCGAGTCGTACAGGAAGAAGTTCACCTCGCTGCGGTAGTTCCAGTCGGTGTAGACGAAGAACTCGCCGCTGTCGCCGTACGGGATGCCGTAGCGCGCGGTGAGCGTGCCGATCCACTTCGGTGCGTTCGGCAGGCTGTTGCCGTAGACCAGCGCGTTGCCGTTGGCACTGAGCGGGTCGAGGATGGTGCAGCCGGAACCGCACACGGCCACGGCCAGGTTCGGATCCTTCAGCTCGGTATGGTTGTAGCTGCCGCCGGCGGTGAGCACGAAGTTCGGCGTGAGGTAGGCCTCCAGGTCGAACTCGGCGCCGTAGCCCTGGGTCTTGCTGGCATTCAGCAGGCGCGTCACGTTGATGTCGCCGCCCACCGCGGTGAGCTGCTGGTTGTGCATGTTGAACGTATAGACGTCCGCATTGAAGCGCACGTGGTTGTCCATGCCGGTGGTCTTCACGCCCAACTCGTAGCTGGTGATCGTCTCGGGCTTGGCCTGCGAGATGAAATCGGCGAACAGCACGCGGCCCTGCACGCTGGGCGCGCGGAAGCCGTTGGCGATGCGTGCGTACACGTTGACGTTCGGGCTGAGCGTCCAGGTGCCGGTGAGGTCACCGCTCCAGCGCGCATCGTGCGGCTGCGCGGTCAGCAGCAACGGGCCGCCGCCGATCGGCGACAGCACGCGGTCCACCTTGAAGTCGCGCGAATCGTGCGACCAGCGCGCGCCGGCACGCAGTTCGAAGTCGTCGGCGAGCTGGTAGTTGGCCGAACCGAACACTGCCCACGCCTTGGTGTGCTGGGTCTGGGTGGCGTAGCCGTCGAGCGCGTGGTTGTCGAAGGTGGCGTAATCGAAGTTGCTGATCGCGATGTCTTCGTCGAAGTAATACGTGCCGACCTGCCAGTTGAGCTTGTCCTGTCCGTTGCTGGCGAGGCGGAATTCCTGGGTGATCTGGCGATCGTGCGGCAACGCATCGGCGGTTTCGGACGGGAACGGGATGAAACCCGGGCCCATCGGCGGATGGAAGCTCGCACCGTAGCCGCCATCGACATCGCCGAGGCTGTAGGTGGTGGCGCGTTCCAGGCCGGTGATCGAGGTGAAGGTGGTGTCGCCCACGTTCCACGCCAGGTGCAGGTTGCTTCCCCAGCTGAACAGGTGCTGCCGGTTGCGGCCGTCTTGCGCGACCTTGTCGCGCTGGAAGCCCGGTACGAAGCTGGGCTCACCCAGCTCGATCGCGTTGGCGCGGTTGACCATCGCACTGCCGTCCAGCCAGCGCGCATGGCCGTTGATCAACGCACTGAAGCCGCCGTTCTCGTACAGCGCCTGCAGTCGTATGGCGCGGTCGTTGTAGCCACCCAACACATCCTTCTTGCCGGTGTAGGTGTTGTCGATCCAGCCGTCGCGATGCTGTGCCAGCGCGGAGATGCGACCGGACCAGTGCGGACTCAGCGCGCCGCCCAGCGCAGCCTCGACGTTCGCGGTGCCAAGCGAGCCGTACGAAACACGGGCGTAGCCGCTGGTCTCCTGGCTGGGCTTGCGCGAATCGAACTTGATCACGCCAGCCGGCGAATTGCGCCCGAACAGCGTGCCTTGCGGGCCACGCAACACCTCGACCTGCTCAAGATCGAACAGCGGGAAACCCTTCAGGATCGGGTTCTCCTGCACGATGTCGTCGTACACCATCGATACCGGCTGCGAGCCATTGAGGTCGAAATCGCTGTTGCCCAGGCCGCGGATGTAGAAGCGCGGGAACTCACGGCCGTACGAGGTCTCGGCATACACGCTGGGCGCGCGCGAAGCCAGCTGCAGCACGCCGTCGCCGGCCTGACCGAACGCCTCCAGCTTGTCCGGGGTGATCACGGTCATCGCCATCGGCACCTTCTGCATGTTCTCCACGCGCTTCGAGGCAGTGACATTCACTGTCTGCAGCTCGGTGGTCTTGGTCGCCGGCGTCTTGGCGGGCGTGGCTGCTTCCTGGGCCAGCACGGCGGAAACCGGCAGACCAAGAGCGAGCGTGATCGACAGAGCAAGCACGGCGGAACGCGACGGGCGGGCGACGGACATGAGGTTTTCCCCGGTGGAAACGCAACGATACGTAGCCGTATTGTCATACATGGGTAGCGTCGGCGAAAGCGCCAGTTCCCCGGTCCATTGGCGGCAGCCCGATCCGCCCCCATTTAAGATCCATCCCTGCCCCTTCGATTGCGGGCCTGAATACATGCCATTGCAAGATTTCCATCCCGCCGTCGCGAACTGGTTTCGCGCCACGTTTCCTGCACCTACCGCGGCGCAGGCGGCGGCGTGGCCATCGATCCGCAACGGCAATCACACCCTGGTCGCCGCGCCCACCGGTTCAGGCAAGACGCTGACCGCCTTTCTCGCCGCGATCGACGAACTGGTGCGCGAAGGCGTGGCGCATGGCGGCGTTCTGCCCGATGCCACCACGGTGGTCTACGTGTCGCCGCTGAAGGCACTGTCGAACGATATCCACATCAACCTGGAAGCACCGCTGGAAGGGATCCGCGCCGAGCTGGAGAAACTCGGCCTGCCCGATGTGGCGATCCGTACGGCGGTGCGCACCGGCGACACCCCACAAGTCGAGCGCAACCTGCTGCGCAAAGTGCCGCCGCACATCCTGGTGACTACGCCGGAGTCGCTGTACGTGCTGCTGGGATCCGCTTCGGGACGCGCCATGTTGTCCGGCGTGCGCTCGGTGATCGTGGACGAGATCCACGCCATCGCCGGCAGCAAACGCGGCTCGCACCTGGCGTTGTCGCTGGAGCGGCTGGAGTCGTTGTGCCAGCGGCGGTTGCTGCGGATCGGGCTGTCGGCGACTCAGAAGCCCATAGAGATGGTCGCCAACTTTTTGGTCGGCGCTCAACATTCCCTTCTCCCTTCGGGAGAAGGTGCCCGAAGGGCGGATGAGGGTTCGGGGTTACGCAGAAGCAACGACAAGGCGGCTCTTGAATGTGACTCCCCCGCGAGCACCCGCCCCTCATCCGACCCTTCGGGCCACCTTCTCCCCGGCGGGGAGAAGGGACTTTGTCGCTGCGCGATCATTGATGTCGGCCACACCCGCCCGCGCGACCTCGCCATCGAAGTACCGCCGGTGCCGCTCGAAGCGGTGATGTCCAACGACAGCTGGGAGCTGGTCTACAACCGGATCGCCCAGCTGGTGCGGGCGCACCGCACTACCCTGGTTTTCGTCAATACGCGGCGGATGGCCGAGCGCGCCGCGCGGCACCTGTCCGAACGGCTGGGCAAGGAGCACGTGGCGGCGCATCACGGCAGCCTGTCGAAAGAGCTGCGGCTGGATGCCGAGCAGCGGCTGAAGCGCGGCGAGCTCAAGGTGCTGGTGGCCACCGCGTCACTGGAGCTGGGCATCGACATCGGCGAGGTCGACCTGGTCTGCCAGCTCGGCTCGCCGCGCTCGATCGCCGCGTTCCTGCAGCGCGCCGGCCGCTCCGGCCACAGCATCGACGGCACACCGAAGGCACGACTGTTTCCGGCCACCCGCGACGACCTGATCGAGTGCACCGCCCTGCTCGACTGCGTGCGCCGCGGCGAGCTCGACGCGCTGGTTCTTCCACCGCAACCGCTGGATGTGCTGGCGCAGCAGATCGTTGCTGAAGTCGCCTGCGCCGAATGGGACGAGGATGCGCTGTACGCGCTGGTGCGGCGTGCCTGGCCGTACCGCGATCTCGCTCGCAGCGATTTCGATGCGGTGGTACGCATGTTGGCCGAAGGTTTCACCACCCGCCAGGGGCCGCGCGCCGCTTACATCCATCGCGATGCGGTGAACCGGCAGTTGCGTCCACGACGCAGCGCAAGGCTCACTGCACTGACCTCCGGCGGCACCATTCCCGACACCGCCGACTACAAGGTCGTGTTGGAACCGCAGGCGATCATCGTGGGCACGGTGAACGAGGACTTCGCGGTCGAGAGCATGGCCGGCGATATCTTCCAGCTAGGCAACACCAGCTACCGCATCCAGCGCGTCGAGCGCGACCGGCTGCGTGTGGAGGATGCGCGCGGCGCGCCGCCGAGCATTCCGTTCTGGCTGGGCGAGGCGCCCGGGCGCAGCGACGAGTTGTCGTTCGGCGTATCGCGGTTGCGCGAGGAAATTTCCGCCTTGCTTGAGCCCCTCTCCCTGCGGGAGAGAGGTGAGGGTTCGGTTGTCGCCGAACACCCTGGCACGCCCGAACCCTCGCCCCCAGCCCCTCTCCCGAGGGGAGAGGGCAGCAACGCTCGCGCCATTGCGTGGCTTCGCGAAGAACTCGGGCTCGACGAAGCCGCCGCGCAGCAACTGACCGACTACCTCGCCCGCGCGAAAACCGCGCTGGGCGTTCTCCCGAGTCAGCGCACGCTGGTGCTGGAACGCTTCTTCGACGAATCCGGCGGCACCCAGCTGGTGATCCATACGCCATGGGGCAGCCGCATCAATCGCGCGTGGGGGCTGGCGCTGCGCAAGCGCTTCTGCCGCCAGTTCAACTTCGAACTGCAGGCCGCGGCGACCGAGGATGCGATCGTGCTGTCGCTGTCCACCAGCCACAGCTTTCCGCTGGAGGAAGTCGCGCATTACCTGCATTCCAATACCGCCGAACACGTTCTGGTCCAGGCCCTGCTCGACGCGCCACTGTTCCCCGCGCGCTGGCGCTGGAATGCCGTCACCGCACTGGCGCTGCCGCGCTTCACCGGCGGCAAGAAAACCCCGCCGCCACTGCAGCGGATGAAAAGCGAGGACCTGCTTGCCGCGGTGTTCCCCGACCAGGTCGCCTGCCTGGAAAACATCGTCGGCGAACGCGAGGTGCCGGATCACCCGCTGGTCAACCAGACCATGCACGACTGCCTGCGCGAGGCGATGGACGTGGACGGCCTGCTCGCCATCCTGCGGTCGATCGAGAGCGGCGCGATCAACATCGTCGCACGCGACCTCACCGCACCCAGTCCGCTCGCCGCCGAAGTTCTGAATGCGGCGCCGTATGCGTTCCTCGACGATGCGCCGCTGGAAGAACGCCGCACCCAGGCGGTGCAGACCCGCCGCTGGAATGCCGACAGCGCGGACGACCTGGCCCGGCTCGACCCCGAGGCGATCGCCGCGGTGCGCGAGGAGGCCTGGCCGCAAGTACGCGACGCCGATGAAATGCACGAGGCGCTGACCTTGCTGGGCTTTGTCACCGCCGCGGAGGCGGACGCGAACATCGGCTGGAACGAACGACTGCAAGCACTGGCGCATGCGAAACGCGCAACCCTGCTGGCCGTGGAAAGCCCTGTGGGTGCGGCTTCAGCTGCGATGACCGAGAGCATCGCGGCTGAAGCCGCTCTCACAAAAATCTCGCTTCGTCACGTGTGGACCTCCGCGGAAAACCTGCCGCTGTGGCAAGCCCTGCATCCCTCGGCGGGTATGCAACCGCCAATCGCCGCACCCGTCGAGTACGCCGCGCAGACATGGTCGCGCGAGGACGCCATGCTGGAACTGGTGCGTCATCGCCTGGGCGGGCTCGGCCCGGTCACCGCGAATACCTTGGCAAATTCGCTGGCCGTCGACACGAGCGAGGTCGAACAAGCGCTGCTGCGCCTGCAGTCCGAAGGCTATGTCATGCAGGGCCGCTTCACCGCGGACGCCGTCGATACCGAATGGTGCGAGCGCCACCTGCTGGCGCGCATCCACCGTTACACCATCGGCCGGTTGCGGCGCGAGATCGAGCCGGTAAGTCGGCGCGCCTTGATGCGTTTCCTGTTCGACTGGCAGCACGTGTCGACGGCCACGCGATCGAGCGGACCGGATGCCCTGGCCGCCACGTTGGCGCAGTTGGAAGGCTACGAGGCCGCCGCCGGTGCGTGGGAGTCGGAACTCCTGCCTGCCCGCATCGAGGATTATTCGATCAGCTGGCTCGACGACCTGTGCCGCGCCGGCCGCACCGTCTGGAGCCGCTTGCGCACCGGAAATGGCGGTGGCGGCGGCCCGGTTCGCAGCACGCCGATCGTGCTGTTGCCACGACGCGAAATGGCCGTCTGGACGTCCGCTGCCGCTGACGATGATGCGCAGGATATTCTGCTGTCATCGCGCGCCCAGGCCGTGGCCGATGCGCTGCAGGCGCGCGGCGCGCTGTTCTTCGACGAATTGCTGGCGGACACCCATCTGCTGCGCACCGAGCTGGAAGATGCACTCGGCGAGCTGGTCGCCGCCGGCCGGGCCAGCGCCGATAGCTTTGCTGGATTGCGCGCCTTGTTGCTGCCGGCGGCGAAGCGTGACGGCGGTCGGCATCGGCGATTGCGTCGACACCAGTTCGGCGGCATCGAGGATGCCGGGCGCTGGGCGCTGGCCAAGAGCACCCCACCCCAGCCCGCCACTGCGACCGAAGGAAATTCCTTGCGGGCACGCATGGGGAAACCAGGAGGGCGGGAAGCACTTGCCCCTGAAGTCATCGAACACATTGCACGCACCCTGTTGCGCCGCTACGGCGTGGTGTTCTGGAAACTGCTGGAGCGCGAGGCGCCATGGTTGCCATCGTGGCGCGAACTGCTGCGGGTGTATCACCGGCTGGAGGCACGCGGTGAGATCCGTGGCGGGCGATTTGTCGAAGGCCTGGTTGGCGAGCAGTTCGCCCTGCCTGAAGCGATCGCGCCGCTGCGCGCGGTGCGCCAGCGCGCGGACGACGGCGAACTGGTCTGCCTGAGCGGCAGCGATCCGCTGAACCTGGTCGGCACCGTACTGGTCGGCGACAAGGTGCCGGCGCTGACCGGTTCACGCGTGCTGTATCGCGACGGCGCAGCGATCGCCGCGCTGATCGCCGGCAAGGTCACGCCGCTGATCGAGCTGCCCCCTGGCGACGCGCAACTGGCGAAGCAGGTCTTGCTGCGCCATCCGTCCTCGCTGCCCGAAGCCGTAGCGACGGCGCACTGATGGGATGCCTGCCGATCCTGTTGCTGTTTCCGCTCGGATTCGGCGCTGGCTATCTGATCGGTGGCGACATCGGCGGCCTGTGGGGCGCCGGCATCGGATTGTTGCTGGGCGTGCTGGCGATGATCCTCTTCATCAAGGCGCTACGCGGGCGCCGTTAGTCACTTGGGGGAGCGACTTCGGTCGCGACGCTTCTGGCCACCATCGCGGTTGCGCTTCCGGAGCGTCGCGACTGAAGTCGCTCCCACAAAAAGCGCGGATGCGGTATCAAGTCTCCCGTCGGCCCGGGATCGCCGAAAGATCAAGAGCGAACCCCTCCCCAGCCCTCCCCTGCTGCGCAGGGGAGGGAGTACGGCCGTCAGGTCGCGGAAAGGATCAGTGGCAAGTTCACGGGGTCAGCGCCGCGCTGCCGATGGCATACAGCGGGCCGTCGATCGGGGCGGTGTAGATCAGGCACAACACGTGTTCGCCCTGCAGTGCGGGCAGTGCTGCGTTCAGCGTGAAGTTGCGGGCACCATGTGCGGGATCGGGCAAGGCCATGCTGGCCAGCAGCGGGCCGGCGCAGGTATCCAGGTGCACGACGAGCTCGCCGAACGGCGTGCTGTGCGGGCGCGACACCACCAGCTTCTGCTCGTGCGCCAGCGCATAGTTGCGTTCGAGCCGCACCGCCTCGACCCGGATGGAGGTCAATCCATCCAGCGGCGTGGCCGGATACAGCTGGCAGCTGTTGAACACGTTGACGCTGTAGACCGGTGCCATTGACGTTGCGTCGGGCATCGGCTGCACGCGCAGACGGAAATCGCTGCCGGGACAGTTCGCCATGGCGTTGCCAGTGAGCGTCAGCAGGCTGGCGCGATCCAGCACGCGCTGGCGCGGCGCGGCCAGTGCGCTGCCGTCGTCGGCGAAGCTGGCGGCACGCACGGTGGTCGGCAGTGTCACGTTGAACGGAGCGTCGTAGTGTGGCGAGGTCGGCGTGGGTGCGCTGCCGTCCAGCGTGTAATGAATGGCGCCGAAGTCGGTCTGGTTCGACAGCGTGACCGTGGTGCGATGGGTGACCAGCGCGAGATTGCGATCCGTCGCGATGTCCACCGCGAAGGCGCTGTCGGCATACGCGACGTGCTGTGCCCGGTAGCGCGCGAGTTGCGCCGGCAGGCGGGCGAGGAAGCCCGGCCAGTCGCTGCCGGCGGCCGGCGACCATGCCACCTCGCTGAGCGCATCCAGTCGCGGGAACACGGCATGCTCCACGTGGGCGAACGTGGGCATGTGCTCGGTCCATACGTTGGCCTGCACGCCCAGCACATGGCTGGCCTGGCTCGCGCTCAGCACGGCGGGCACGGCCTGGAAATCATGCACATTGCGCAGGGACTCCACGCCGAGGCGACCGGTATCTTCGTCAGGCAAGTCACCCTGCACGTGGTCGAAGTACAGGTTCGGCGAGGGCGACATCACCACGTCGTGACCCATCATCGCCGCCTTGATCGCGCCGTCGGTGCCGCGCCAGGACATCACCGTGGCGTCGGCCGGCACGTTGTCGCCTTCGAGGATTTCATCCCAACCCACCAGCCGGCGTCCGTGCGCATCGAGATAGCGGCCGATGCGGCCGATGAACCAGCCCTGCAGCGCATCCTCGCTCTTGATGCCGAGCGCGCGCATCTTCGCCTGCACCGCGGCCGAAGCCTGCCATTGATCCTTGATGGCTTCGTCGCCACCCACGTGGATGTACTTCGAGGGGAACAGCGCCATCACTTCATCGAGCACGTGCTCGACGAAGGTGAACGTGTCGTCGTCGACGTTGTAGAGCCAGGGGTTCACGCCCGAGTCGATGGAGACCTTCGGCCGCCCGCCGGTAACGCCCAGTTGCGGATACGCAGCCACCACAGCCTGTGCGTGACCGGGCATGTCCAGCTCCGGCACGATGGTGATGAAGCGCGCCGCCGCGTACGCAACCACCTGGCGAATTTCGTCCTGGGTGTAGAAGCCGCCATAGCGTTTCGGCTCGCCGTACCTGCCGGCATCCGGCGGCGTGCGCCAGGCGCCGATGCGGGTGAGCTCGGGGTAGCGCTTGATCTGGATGCGCCAGCCCTGGTCGTCGGTAAGGTGCCAATGCAGCACGCTGAGCTTGTGCTGGGCCATCTGGTCCAGCAGCGCCTCGACCTCACTCACGCTCTGGAAGTGCCGCGCGGAATCCAGCATCAATCCGCGCCACGCGAAACGCGGCTGGTCGCGGACATGCAGCGCAGGCACCTGTACTGCGCCATGTTTCGCATCGGGCGTGAGTAGCTGCCACAGCGTGATTGCGCCGTAGAACAGACCGGCATCGTCGCGCGCCGTGACGCGAATGCCGGTGGGCGTGACATCCAGTGTGTAGCTTTCGTTGCCCGCGATCGACGCCTTTGGGTCCAGCTGCAGCACGATCGCATGCGCTCCCGGCTCGCCGTGGCCTGCATGCAGCGTCAGGCCGCGCGTGCGCGCAAGCAGCGCAACAAGATAGTCGGCGGTACGCAGCGTCGATTCCCGGTGGTCGGCGACCACGATCGCGGTGTGTGCGTCGACAGTGAAACTGCCTTTGTCCGCGGTGACCTGCGCAGGCACCGGGATCAAGGAAGCTGGAGGTGCGCCGGTACCGCGCGCGAACGTTGGCAAAAGCAAAACGACCAGAAAGGCCAGCAGGTGTCCACGGCGCAACGGCAAACGGCAAGTCATCGGCTATCTCCATCTCGGTCGCCGCAGCATGCCATGCGCGACGTCAGCGGATAAAAAAAGCGGACCCGCAAATGACTGACCGGGCCCGCTCGGGGAGAGTGCGAAGCCATCCGTGGCTCGCGTTGTTGCGAAAAACCTGGATCAGAGCTTGAAGCGGAGATTCAAGTAGTACTGGCGACCATTGACGTAGGAGGCGTACGGCAGCTTTCCATAGGCCGGGTTGGCGGTGTAGTACTTCAACGTCGGGTTGTTGAGGTTCATCGCGTCGAACGACAGGCCCATCCACGCGTTGATGTTGTAGCCGAGTGACACGCCGAGATTGCCGATGCCCTGCTGGTAGTAGTTGTCCGTGCGGCTGACGCCGGCATAGAACTGCGAACGATAGGTATAGCTCACGCGGGCATTGAACATCTCGTTTTCGAAGTAGCCCGAGACATTGAAGGTGTTCTTCGAAGTGCCCTGCAACGGTTTGTCGCCGGTAGCCGATCCACTGGCATAGGTGTAGTTGGTCTGTACGCCGAAGTTTTCGCCGATCGGCTGGATGTAGTTGAGCTCGACACCCTTGACGTGGCCGTTGACGTTGGTCGGCACGCTGATTTCGTACGTGTTGAAAACGTCGTGACCGGCTGCGGTGCTCGCCTGCTGGTCCTTGTACTGGATGCTGGTGTTGCCGAAGTTCACGTAGTTCTTCAGCGCCATGTCGTACACACCGGCCGACAGCAGGCCGCGCGGTGCGAAGTACCATTCCAGCGAGGCGTCGAAGTTGCTTGACGTCAACGCCTTGAGTTCCGGGTTGCCGCCAGTGCCGGTGTGGGTCAGGTCATCCAGCGAGACGGAACCCGCCAGGGCCGAATAGTCCGGACGGGTCATCGTCTGCGATGCGGCAAAACGAGCCACCAGTGTGTCGGTCACGTCCAGCTTCAGGTTGGCGCTGGGCAGGAACTTGCTGTAGCTATGCTGGTAGTCGCTGGTGTAGTAGTTGCCGAACGCCGAACCGGTGATCGGGCCGGTGACGGTGTTGGCATCCGGCACGGGCGTGTTGTAGTTGATGCTTTCCTTGGTCTTGACGTAGCGCACGCCAAGGTTGCTGCTCCAGCCTTCGCCCTGGAAGTTCGCCTGCAGGTAGAGCGCCGAATCCTTCTCGTTGACCTTGTAGATGTTCTGCCAGTTGTAGCGCGCCACCGGATCGCGGTTGGCATAGATGGCATCGAACGCCGCCAGCTGCGCCGGGCTGTAATACCAGATCGAACCGGGTGCCGATACGCCCAACTTGCTGTTGAAGCTACTCGGATAGTTCGAGAACGATGTCGGGTAGTTGGCGATGTTCTGCCAGTCGCCGGTCGGGCCCTGACCAATATCGGTCTTGTTGTCACGTGTGTGATCGGAGTAGCGGGCACCGAAATCCAGCGAGGAGAGTGCTCCGTCGTCGAAACTGAATTCGCCATCCGCCTGGTAGAAATTCTCCTTGTCCTTTACGTGGATGTCCTGGTCACCGAAGATCCAGCCTGCGGATGGAAGGATGCCGGACGGCGAGCTGTTGTCGCCGCCGATGGACGTATTGATCGGCTTGCCGGTGCCGCGCATGTCCCAGCTCGCACCGGCACCCGCACCGAAACCCACTTCGCTCACGTCCTGGTTCGGGCTGTCGCCCTTGCCCTGGGTGGTGCCGACCTGACCGGTGAGGGTGAAGTGGTCGGTGACCTGCCAGTTGGCATCGAGAGTCGTATACGCCGAAGACGATGACGCACCGGGACGCGAGATCTGATCATAGACACCGTAAGGCGTCATGCTGCCCGGCACAGCAGCGAAGGTCGCATTGGTAAGCACGTTGCCTTTAACCGTATAGCCCGGCTGGAGGCCTGTACCCGTGGGTACGAAACCGGTGTTGCCAGGACCCGAGGACCACATCATGTAGTTGCGGTTGTAGTTGTCGGCCTTGAGCTTGGAATAGAAGCTGTTGAGGTTGAATGTAAGGTTGTCGAGCGCTTTCCACTGCAGATCGATGGCGCCGCCCTTGCGGGTACGGGTCTGGGTGAAAAGGGTGCTGCCTACTTCGTTCGGGTAGTACACGCCAGCCAGATCGGGATGCGCGACGGCGATGGGATCGGCAGCGCCGATCTGGCTGTAGCCGCCGACCACTTCCTGACCATCGCGTTGCAGACTGCGCTTCTCGTAGAACGCCTGCGCCATCACGCCGAAGGTGTTGCTGTCGTTCTTCCAGTTGAACAGGCCGCTGAACTGCGGCTTGGTGTTGCTGGGCAGGTCGGAATACGCGCCACCGATCGATGCCTCGGCAGTAACGTTCTTGGCGAACTCCAGCGGCTTGCGGGTGATGATGTCGACCGAGCCGGCGCTGCCGCCCTCTTGGATCTTCGCCTCGGAAGACTTGTGCACCACGACCTCGCTCACGATCTCGGATGGCAGCAGGCTGTAGCTGACGCTGCGTCCGACCGTCTGCACCTGGCTCAGCACGAACCAGTCGCCGGTGCCCACGGTATGACCGTTGACCAGGGTTTGGGTCATGCTGGGGTTGGTACCGCGCAGGCTCACGCGATCGCTTTCGTCGAAGCCGCCTTCGCTCGCGCTGGCGGAACTGATGTTCACGCCCGGCAGGCGCTGCAGCGTATCGGCCACATTCTTGGCGGGCAGCTTGCCGATGTCTTCGGCAGTGACCACTTCGATGTGCGAGTTGGCGTCTTTCTTGATATTCAGCGATTCCGCTTCGCTGTCGCGGATGCCGACGACGGTGACCGTGCTCAGCGTCTTGGCCTGTTTCCTGGCCTGCGCGCTGGACTGATCCGTAGTGGTGGTCGGCTGCGCGGCATCCTGCGCATACAGCGCGCTGGACAGGCACAGGCTGGCGACGATGCTGGTGGCTAGAAGTGTCTTGCGATAATTCATGGTGTCCTCCCCTCAGAGGCTGGCTCGAATCAGGACCGGCATGGCGACGGTCATGGATTGGTGTAATGAACTCTTCTGCTTATCTGGCTTGGCGCCGTGTCACTGGATTGCGGTCATTGCGACCCTCCCTGCCGCTCGTCCAGAAACCAGCCTGCGGCGCCAATGACACCAAGCTGGCCGTGCTCGATCAGTCGTACGGGAACCTGTTGCAGATAGGCGCGCATGACGCCCTTGTTGAAATAGCGCTCGGTGAAGCTGCTGGCGAGCAGGAACGGCTGGATCTGCGGCAGGATGCCGCCGGCCAGGTAGACCCCGCCGCGGGCGCCATACAGCAGCACCAGATCGCCGACGAAGCTGCCGAGCAAGCCGCAGAAAACCTCCAGCGATTCCACCGCCGCCGCATCGTTGCCGGTCAATGCGGCGCCGGTGACTTCGGCCGGCGTCAGCAGACGGGCGGCGCTGCCGCGCAGCTCGCACAATGCGCGATAGAGCTTGAGCAGGCCGGGGCCGGACAACGCATCTTCGAACGACACGTGCGGACGTTCGCGACGGAACAACCGCAGGATCTCGATCTCGCGTTCGTTGCCCGGCGCCAGCGACACCTGGCCGGCTTCGGTGGCCAGCACCTGCGCCCGCGGCTGGCCCGGCAACAGCACCGCCGAACCCAGTCCCGTGCCCGGGCCCATGACCAGCATCGGTCCGCCCCGCGCAGGTTGCGCGGTGTCGATGATCGCTCGCGTCTCGTCGGCCACGATGAACTGGGTGGCGTAGGCAACGGCCTCGAAATCGTTGATCACGGCCAGCCGCTGGATGCCGAGGCCGTCGCGGATATCGCGGATCGACACCGGCCACGGCAGGTTCTCGTTGACGATCGCATCGTCCAGTACGTAACCGGCGCAAGCCACCGCGCAATGCCGGATGCGGTCCCGCGCCGCAGCGTGCGGCGTGCCGGCCAACTGTTGGACGAAGTCCTGCAGCATCGCGGTGAGGCTGGACCAGTCGGCGCAACTGTAACGGTGATAATGCAGCACGCTGACAGGACGCTTGCCGACCGCCTGGCCGACGACCAGGCCGATGCGCGCATGCGTGCCGCCGACATCGGCGGCCAGAAATGGCTGGCCCGGTCCGAAGCCGGACACGGCCGAACCGTACGACATCGACGCAGCGACAGGCGCCGCCATCGACGGTTCCGCAGCATGACGCTGGTTGGCGACTTCCCCCACTCCACTCTCCCTTGCCGACGGCCTCTTGCCCGCGTGGCGATCGAACGCCACTGGCCGGGTGCGGGCCTGATTCGGGCCGAGTCTGCAATCAAAATGACAACGTTGTCAATCCGGTCGGCGACAATTCCTGCAAGATTCGATATGGCATCGCAACATAGCTGTCGTGACAATCCGAAAAATAATCCCGGCATTCCCGTCGAATGGCTTTACATAGCGCATCGGTGCATTTTCATGCGCCGAATTCGACGTGTCGCGATGCCGCACAAGTGAATCGAAACAGCCGTCCGGACGGCTTGATTTGACGGTCATTGCGACAGCGGAAGGGCAGCAAGGTTTGACAACGTTGCACTTTCCGGCGAATAAGGAGACATTCGTGTCTGTCCCGGTCATTCGGCCGGTGTGGCACAGCCGAAATCCGGGGAGAGCATTTCATGGCAACAACGCAGGCGGTGGCATCGTCCGAACGCAGCAACCTTGGCCCGATGCTGATCATCGGCCTGCTGTTTTTCATCTTCGGCTTTGTCACCTGGCTCAACGGGCCGCTGATCACTTTCGTCAAACTGGCCTTCAACCTCGACGACGTGAACGCGTTCCTGGTGCCGATGGCGTTCTACCTCTCGTACTTCTTCCTGGCCTTGCCGTCATCCTGGGTGCTGCGCCGTAGCGGCATGAAGAAAGGCATGGCGCTGGGCCTGTTCGTGATGGCGATCGGCGCGGTGCTGTTCGGCCAGTTCACCACCATGCGTATATATCCCGGCGCGCTGACCGGGCTGTTCGTGATCGGTGCGGGGCTGTCGTTGCTGCAGACCGCCTCCAATCCGTACATCAGCATCCTTGGTCCGATCGACAGTGCGGCGCAGCGCATCGCGTTCATGGGCATCTGCAACAAGCTGGCCGGCGCGATCGCGCCGTTCGTGTTCGGGGCGCTGGTGCTCAGCGGTATCAGCACGTTTGGCCAGCAGGTGGAAGCGGCGCCGACAGCGCAGGCGCGCGAGGCGTTGCTCAACGCCTTTGCGGGCAAGGTGCACCTGCCCTACCTGGTGATGGCCGGGTTGCTGGTGGTGCTGGCGATCTGGGTGGCGCGCTCGTCGCTGCCGGAAATCAAGCCGTCCGGCGCAAACAGCGAACAGGCGATCGGCCACAAGCAAGGCAGCATCTTCAGCTTTCCGCACTTGTGGCTGGGAGTGCTGTGCCTGTTCCTGTATGTCGGTGTGGAAGTGATGGCCGGCGACGCCATCGGCACTTATGGACAGGGTTTCGGCCTGCCGCTGGATGCCACCAAGCACTTCACCTCGTACACGTTGATCGGAATGCTGGCCGGCTACCTGGCCGGGCTGGCGTTGATCCCGCGGTTCATCACGCAGCAGCGTTACCTGGCGGTGTCGGCCGTGCTGGGCGTGGCGTTCGCGATCGGTGCCTATCTCACCCAGGGCTACGTCTCGATTGCGTTCGTGGCGGCGCTCGGGTTTGCCAACGCGATGATGTGGCCGGCGATCTTTCCGTTGGCGATCAACGGCCTTGGCCGCCATACCGAGGCGGGCTCGGCGCTGCTGATCATGGGCATCGCCGGCGGCGCGGTGGTGCCGCAGTTGTTCGTGCATCTGAAACAGCACATCGATTTCCAGCTCGCCTTCACCCTGCTGATGGTGCCGTGCTACCTGTACATCCTTTACTACGGGTTGGCTGGCCACCGCGTCGGCCAGCGCGATGCGCGCTGAATCGCGGATTCGCTCCGGGACAGGCCATAGGCTAGGATGCGCACGACGCCGCACGCGCCCTTGCGGCGCGGTCGGCATGACGGCGCTGCCGGCGCCTTGCACTTTCGATACATGAGGTTCAACGGTTGCGCAGCGCCACCATCAAGGATGTTGCAGAACGAGCCGGCGTCTCGCTGAAGACGGTTTCGCGGGTCATCAACAACGAGCCCTCCGTGCATGCGCGCACACGCGAGAAGGTGCAGCGCGAGATCGATGCGCTCGGCTATCAGCCCGACCCTTCCGCCCGCAGCCTGCGCAGCACCCGTGCGTATGCACTGGGGCTGGTCTACGACAATCCCAACGCGCACTACATCATCAACCTGCAGCGCGGCGTGTTGTCGGTATGCCGCAGCAGCGGCTTCGGACTGCAGATTCATCCCTGCGATTCGTCTTCGCCGAAACTGGCCGACGAACTGTGCGAACTGGTGCGTCGCTCGCGCCTGGCCGGGCTGGTGCTGGCACCGCCGATGTCGGAGCAGCCGGCGCTGATCGGCGCGCTGAGCGAGGCGAAGATCCCGTTCATCCGGATCATCTCGGCGCGCAAGGATCCACAGGATGGCTCGCCCTGCGTCTACGTCGACGACCGCGACGCCGCGTACGCGATTACCGAGCACCTGATCCAGCTCGGCCATCAGCGCATCGGTTTCCTGTGGGGCGGTCTCGACCATCGCTCCAGCCAGGAGCGCTATCAAGGCTACGAGGATGCGCTGAAAGGCTACGGCATCGCGCTGGACCGTAAATTGATCGTGCCGGGCGATTACACCTTTGACGACGGCTTCCGCGGTGCGCGCAAACTGCTGGCGCTGAAGGATCGTCCCACCGCGATCTTCGGCTCCAACGACGAGATCGCCGCCGGCGTGCTGGCGGCGGCGCATTCGGACGGCATCAACGTGCCTTACGAATTGTCGATCGCCGGCTTCGAGGACAGCCCGTTCTCCAAGCAGTCCTGGCCCGCGCTGACCACCGCCCGCCAGGCCACCGAAGAGATCGCGCGGCACGCCGCCCAACGGCTGATCGGCGACCTGCAGCGCGAAGCCAACGGCGAACCGGTCAGCACCCTCAACGAGGGTTTCAGCCCGGAACTGGTGGTACGCGGCTCGACCGCACCACGACACACCACCACCACGCGCGGCGCATCCGGACGACGCAAGCCGGCCGGCTGAGGGCTTACCCGCGCGCGATCACTCCGATCGCCAGCAGCGCCAGCGCCACGCCGGCGAGGTTGAGCCGGCTCAACCGCTCGCGGAACAACAGCAGGCCGACCACGGCACCGAGCGCCACCACGCCGATGTTCATGCTGGCGAAGACCAGCGCCGGATGTTGCGGCAATGCGCGATGACCGCGCAGGTAGAACAGGATGTTGCCGAAGTTGGCCAGGCCCAGCAGCACGCCGGCCAGCGCGCTGCGTGCAGTGAAACGGGTTTCGCCGCGCGCACGTCGCCACAGCTGCCAGGCGAATGCCACCAGCAGGGATAGCGCAAACATCGCCTGCAGCGATGCGCCCAGCGGCACGCCGGCCTGCGCCACGCGCTTGAACAGGATGTCGATCACGCCGAAACCGGCAAACACCAGCAGCGGATACAGCCAGCCGGCAGCGCCGCGTTCCGCGGCGTCCCGGCCGTTACGCCAGACCATGCACAGCAGCGCGAGCAGGCCGATTGCGATGCCGATCGCCTTGCCGCCGGTAAGTTGTTCGCCGAACAACACGAACGCCGCCAGCAGCGACAACAGCAGGGACAGGCGTTGCGCCGCGTCGCTGCGCACGATGCCGGCATGACGCACCGACGCGGCCAGCGCCAGGAAGATCGTCGGCAGCAGGATGCCCAGTCCAACCAGGGCGAACCACGGCGCACCCGGCTCGCGCAGCGGCGTCAGCGATGGCTGCAGCAGCAGTGTGGTGAGCGCGCCGGCCACCACGTAGTTCCAGGCGATCGCCTGGCCCACGTCGATTGCGAAGCGTCGCGCCAGCTTCAGCAGCACCGACACCAGCACGCTGCACACGACGCTGAGCACTACGTAGATCATCTTTCACCCCTGAAACGGCAAGCCGCCATTGTGGCGCAGCGCGGCCTACGCACGGTGGCGCTCAGAACGCATCCAGCGGAATTTTCAGATAGCGGACGCCATTGTCCTCGGCAGCTGGCAGCTGGCCGGCGCGCATGTTCACCTGCACCGCCGGCAGGATCAGCGCCGGCATCGACAGCGTCGCGTCACGCGCGCTGCGCATGCGCACGAAAGCATCCTCGTCGATGCCGTCATGCACGTGGATGTTGCCGCTACGTTCCGCCGCCACCGTGGTCTCGTGGACGAACACGTCGCGGCCGCTGGCCTTGTAGTCGTGGCAGAGGAAGACGCGGGTGTCGCCCGGCAATGAGAAGAGCCGCTGGATCGAGCGGTACAACGTGCCGGCGTCGCCGCCGGGAAAATCGCAGCGTGCGGTGCCGTAGTCGGGCATGAACAGGGTGTCGCCGACGAAGGCCGCATCGCCGATCAGATGGGTCATGCACGCCGGCGTATGACCGGGCGTATGCATCGCCAACGCTTCGATGCCACCGATCATGTAGCGCTCGCCGTCCTTGAACAGGTGATCGAACTGGCTGCCGTCACGCGCGAAGCCGGGCCCGGCATTGAACAGCCGGCCAAACACCTCCTGCACCTCGCGGATGTGTTCGCCGATACCCAACCTGCCACCCAGCTGCGCCTGCACATACGGCGCTGCCGACAGATGATCGGCGTGCACGTGGGTGTCGATCACCCAGTCCACGGCGAGCCCCTGCTCCCGCGCGAACGCGATCAACGCATCGGCCGAGGCATAGCTGGTGCGTCCCGATGCCGCGTCATAATCGAGCACCGCATCCAGCACGGCCGCCCGCTGCGTGGATGGATCCCATGCCACATAGCTGAAGGTGTGACTGGCGTCGTCGAAGAACGCACGTACCTCGGGACGTTTCATCGGCGTTCTCCCGGAGCACCGCCGCACAAGGCGCCAAGGTGGGAATGCATGATCTCGATTTCCGTGGGTCGGACGCGGGGATTATCACCCTGCGCGACTGGCGCGGACACCGTTCGCATCATGCCGCTTGCACCGGCTGCTCTTGGGCGAGGCGTCGAGCGACACGCGCGAAACTCGCCGCGGTTTCGGCATTCGCCGGCGCAAAGAAGAACGCGGTGGCACGGTCGACATGGTCGCTGTCGCGGATCGGCAGGCGCATCGAATGGATGCTGAGGTCGCCGAATTCGGGGTGCAGGAACGGCACCGTGATCGCACTCAACGGCGCGGTGTGGCAGCGCTGCCACAGCTCGACGAACTCCGGGCTGGCCGCATCGAGCGCCTCGATCAGTCGACCAAAGCGCGCATCGTCCGGATGCGCGGCCTGGTTCATGCGGAACATGCCGAGCAGGTTCAGCGCGCCGTCTTCGAAGTCCGGATACAGCCGGCGCCGCGCCGGATTCATGAACGCATTCCACAGGTGGTTGTCGGCGAACGGCCCGCTGAATTCGCCGAAGTCGTACAGGCATTCGGCCATGCGGTTCCAGGCCAGCACGTTGAACACCGCGTCCAGCACGAACGCCGGCGCCTGGTACAGGTCCAGTACGTCGTGCATCACCGCCGGCAGGTGGAAATGATGCTCGGGCACGTCAGTGCGCGACAGGCCCATCAAGGCGAACAGGTAGGCTTCGTCGGTCGGCGACAGCGCCAGCGCACGGGCGATCCGCTGCAGGGCCGCGGCCGACACGTTGATCGCGCGACCCTGTTCCAGCCACGTGTACCAGGTAACGCCGACCTCGGCGAGCGTGGCCACTTCCTCGCGGCGCAATCCCGGCGTCAGCCGGCGAGGTCCTCGCGGCAGGCCCGCGGCCTCGGGCATGAGTGCGGCGCGCCGGGCGCGCAGGAAGGCCTTCAGTTCGGTGCGTTGCATGGATGTGCTCATGGTGCGACCTGGCGGCAGGGTGGTGGTGGGAGTACCAGCAGTGGGGACTGCCTTCCCATGCTAACGGCAGCGACCTATCGTTACCTGTCCCCCAAGTCATGTGTCACGCATGACGTGACGCCGGCCATGCGGTCATGCCAGTCCCCGGCACGCTTCCCCAAGCTCGTATCACTATTGCCTGTCACGGTGCGCCGTGTGCCAACGTCCTTGTACCTGTCCCCCCAGGAGATCGACATGTCGTTACTCCCCACTCCCGCCGCCCTGCCATGCGCCGACGCGCTCACCGAGTTTGTCGAGCATGCCCAGCTGATGCTCGATCCAGCCACCCCGGAGCCAGTTCGTCGCGAGGTCGAGCCGCGCTTGCTGGCGCTGTTGCCGACCCTGAAGGCGCTCGGCGTGTTCGAGCTGTTCACGATCTGCGACCCGGCGCTGCAGGCGTTGGTGCGGGACGAACTGATCGCGCGGCGATCCGGCAGCCACCTGTCCGTCGTGACGGTGGGCTGATCCGCCTCGCCGGAACAACCGTCATGCGGGTTCGCCAGATCCCCTCAGGCCGGCATCGACTGCGGCGTGAAATACCGCCCCGGCGACTGCCCGAAGCTGCGCCGGAACATCGCCACGAAAGCACTGACGCTGGCATAGCCCATGGCGTCGGCCACGGTGGCCACCGGCTCGCCCTCCGCCAGTTG
This sequence comes from Rhodanobacter sp. Col0626, assembly GCF_049994385.1. Lineage (GTDB taxonomy): Bacteria > Pseudomonadota > Gammaproteobacteria > Xanthomonadales > Rhodanobacteraceae > Rhodanobacter. Next base: position 174,364 of record NZ_CP188260.1, on the reverse strand, counting down.
TTCCAGTGCGCGGCTCAACCGGGCCTGCTGCCGCCACTGCGCGAAACTCAGCGCGGTTTCGGCGCGGAACAATCGGCTCAGGCTGCGCGCGGACAGGCCGGCCCACGCTGCCCAGTCCTCCAGGTTGCGGTTGTCCTGTGGTTGTTCGAGTACCGCCTGGGCAATGCGCAGCAAGCGGCGATCGCTTGGCATCGGCAGGTACAGCGACTCCCGCGGCGCGCGGCGCATCTCGTCCAGCAGCACCGCCAGGATGCGCTCCTGCTCCTCGTTGAGTTGCGTTTCCCAGGACCAGGCGCTGGCGTGGCGAACCAGCGCACGCATCAGTTCGCTGACCCCGATCACGCAAGGGTGATCGGGCAGGCAATGGCTGGCGCGGGGCGCGATGAAGACGCCCCAGCCGGTCATCGGCCCGCTGATGCTGACCCGATGCATCTCGCCCGGCGGCATCCAGCTGCCACGGTACGGCGGCAGCATCCACGAACCATGCGTGGTGTGTACATGCACCAGGCCGCTTTCGATGCAATAGAACTGCCCGCGCTGGTGGCTGTGCCATTCGTAAATGCGGGTGCCTTCGCTGTATTCGCTGGTCGCCTCGCCCGCGCTCCAATGGGCGATCAGCGCCGGGCCTTCATTGCTGTCGGCCAATTCGTGAAGCGCTTTCTTGGTGAGCGGCATGGCTGGTTCTAGATATTTTTTGACCAAATAACGATATCAGCTTGGCCGCCACCCTGTCTAAGCTGTTTCACGCCCTGAACCGTTGTGTTCCGGCCATCCGCCGCTGCCATCGCTCGCGGCCCCTGCGCAACGCGCCGCCGCTTCTGCGCTGTCCGCCGCGCGGCCATACCGGCCACGACCGATGCACGCCCTGGCCAAGATGTTGCCCGATGTCTCGCCCTGAACTTCCGGATGACTGCCATGCCCCCGATTTCCCTGTACGCCAAGAAGCCCCTCGCATCCGCGTCGCCATTGGCCATTTTCGTGGCCTGCGCGCACCAGATGCTCGATCCGGCCACGCCCGAGGCGGTGCGCTGCACCATGGAACCGCAACTGGTGGCGCAATTGCCGGCGCTGCGCGCGCTTGGCGTATTCGAGCTGTTCGAGCTGCGTCACCCGGCGCTGCGGGCATGGCTGACGGACGAACTGGCCAACCTCGCCGGCACCCCCGCCATGGCGGCCGGCTGACGTCTGCACGGACAAATACTGCGCAATACATATTTGCCTTGACAAATATAGTTCGGGCAATAGAATGCACGGCCATGAACACTCAACCACCCCTTCCCGCCTCACCCAGGGAAAGCCTGGGCGTGCTGCTTGGCCTGGTGCGGACCGAAATGGTCCGCGCGATGGAAGCGGAACTGGCCAGCACCGGCGCGGACCTGCGTTTCACCCAGTTCCTGATCCTCAAGCGACTGTCCCGGCTGGGCCCGATGTCGGCCAGCGAACTGGCCCGCGCGGTGGAACTGGATGGCGGCGCGATGACCCGCCAGCTCGACCAGCTGGAGCGCAAGGGTTACCTGCGCCGCTGCCCGCACGAACAGGACCGCCGCGCGCTGCGGATCGAACTGACTGACGCTGGCCACGCCATCTGGCAACAACTGACCGACTGCAATGAACGTGTACTGGGCGCGGCGCAACGTTCGCTGGACGACACCGAACAAGCGCAGCTGCATGACTACCTGGAACGCGTGCTGCGCGCGCTGCGCGACAAGACCTGAACCCTTCCCCCGAACCTATCCCCGGACTTCAATCCATGCGTCTGCACCTTCTTGCGGCAGCGACCGCACTGACTTTTGCCCTGGCTGGCTGTGCCAGCAGCGGCGGCCTGCATCCGGACGGCACGGCAATCGATCCTTCCTCGCTGAAGGCCGAGCGCAGCCTGGCCCGGCTCGACCTGTCGCCGGCCGAATGGCCGGCTGGTGACTGGTGGCAGGGACTGGGCGACCCGCAACTCGATGCGCTGATGGACGAGGCCTTGCACGACAACCCCGGTCTCGGCATTGCCGACGCGCGGGCACGCTCGGCGCAGGCCGAAGCGGGCCTGGCCGACGCTGATCGCGGCCCGACCCTGAATGCCGGCGCCAGTGTTTCCGGTGCACGCATTCCCACCACGATCCTGCCGGCCGATAGTGGCGGCGGTCGTTTCACCCTGGCCAAGTACGCTGACCTCAGCTTCAAATGGGGCCTGGATTTGTGGGGCGGCAAACGGGCTGCCTGGCAGGCCGCAGTGGGCGCTTCGCGTGCGGCGGAAATCGATGCCCGCGCCGCGCGCATCGAATTGTCCGGCAACGTCGCCCGCGCCTACGCGAAACTCGGCTACGCCTTCACCCAGCAAGACCTGACGAGCGGCGAGCTGCAACGCGCGAACCAGGCCCGTGAACTGACCCGCCAGCGTGTCGCCGCCGGCATCGACAACCAGATCTCGCTGAAACAGAGCGATGGCGAAGTGGCCAGCGCCGAACAGGATGCCGCGCTGGCCGCGCGCGCGGTCGACTCTGCGCGCTCGGCCTTGGCAGTGCTGCTGGGCAAGGGCCCGGATCGCGGATTGCAGATCACCCGGCCGCAAGTGCTGCAGCCGACCGCACTGGCGGTGCCGGACAACCTGCCGCTGGACCTGCTCGGCCATCGCGCCGATCTGGTCGCCGCACGCTGGCGCGTCGAAGCCACCAGCCAGGACATCAAGGCGGCGAAGACCGAGTTCCTGCCCAACATCAGCATCGGCGCCATGGCCGGCGTGATCACCATGGGCGGCGGCAATCCGTTCACCCTGCCCTCGCGCTTCTACCAGATCGGGCCGTCGATCAGTTTACCGATCTTCGACAACGGCCGACTGCGCGCGAACCTCGCCGGCAAGGACGCGCAGTACGACCTCGCCGTGGCGCAGTACAACCAGACCCTGGTCGGCGCCCTGAACCAGGTCGCCGATGAACTCTCCGGACTGCAGTCGCTGCGCGAACAACTGGCCGCACAGCAGCGTGCCCAGACCGCGGCACGACAGGCCTGGCAACTGGCCGAGCAACGTTACAAGGCCGGCGTCGGCAGCTACCTGGAGGCGCTCGTGGTGCGCCAGCAATTGCTGGTGGCCAACCGCGGCATGGCCGCGCTCGAGGCGCAGCAGGTCGACCTTTCGGTGCAACTGATCCAGGCCCTCGGCGGCGGCTTCCAGCCACAGGCCGATGCGCCCACTCCCTCGTCTTCCACCCCTTCACGTTCCTGAGGCAGTCCCATGTCCAGCCAGACTCCCACTGCGACCGAGACAACGGTCGCTCCTTCGCCCAACACGCCCGCACCGAAGAAGAACTCGCGCGGATTCCTGCTGCGCCTGCTCGTGGTGGTGGTGGTGCTCGCCGTCATCGGTTGGGCGCTGTGGTATTTCCTCGACGGCCGCTGGTATGAGGGCACCGACGACGCCTACGTCAACGGCAACGTCGTGCAGATTACCCCCCAGATACCCGGCACCGTGGTCAGCATCGGCGCCGATGACGGCGACCTGGTGCATGCCGGCGACATACTGGTGCAACTCGACCCCAGCGACGCCGAAGTGGCACTGGTCGGCGCCAAGGCGGATCTCGCCAATACCGTGCGCAAGGTGCGCGGCCTGTACTCCAGCGTCAATGGCGCGCAAGCCGACGTGGCCGCGCGCAAGACCGCGGTGGACAAGGCTCGTGCCGACTACAACCGCCGCGTGGCGCTGGCCAAGTCCGGCGCGATCTCGGCCGAGGAGCTGTCGCACGCCAGCGATGCGCTGACCACGGCCGAGAGCGCGCTGATCACCTCGCAACAGCAGTACCAGACCAGCAAGGTGCTGGTCGACGACACCGTGGTCGCTTCGCACCCGGACGTGCAGGCCGCCTCGGCGCGCCTGCGTGCCGCCTTCCTCGATGACGCACGCGCCACCCTGGTCGCACCGGTCGACGGCTATGTGGCCAAGCGCTCGGTGCAGGTCGGCCAGCGCGTGCAGCCGGGCGCCGCCTTGATGGCGGTGGTGCCGCTGCATGGCGTGTGGGTGGATGCGAACTTCAAGGAAACCCAGCTCACCGACATGCGCCTGGGCCAGCCGGTGGACATCGAGTCCGATGTCTACGGCGGCAAGGTGACCTACAAGGGCAAGGTGCAGAGCCTCGGCGTCGGCACCGGCAGCGCGTTCTCGCTGCTGCCCGCGCAGAACGCCACCGGCAACTGGATCAAGATCGTGCAGCGCATCCCCGTGCGCATCGTGTTCGACGATCCGACCCAGCTGGACAAGCATCCGCTGCGTCTGGGCATGTCGCTGACCGTGGATGTCGGCCTGCATGACCAGAGCGGACCGACGCTGGCGCGGCAGTCGCCGACCCAGCCGGCCTTCAGCACCGACGTGTACAAGCAGCAGCTGGCCAAGGCCGACGCGGCGATCGCGCAGATCATCCACGCCAACATGGCCGGCGCGAAATAACTCCATGACTCCCTCCCCTGCTTGCAGGGGAGGGTTGGGGGGTGCTCTTGATCCTGAAGTCAAAAGCGAACCCCCTCCCAACCTCCCCCTGCTTCGCAGGGGGAGGAGCAAGTCTGACCACCCTCATCACCAGTCGACTCCGATGACAGCCCAATTCCGTCCACCCAATCTGGCACTGAGCACGATCGGCCTGTCACTGGCCACTTTCATGCAGGTGCTGGACACCACGATCGCCAACGTGTCGCTGCCGACGATCGCCGGCAACCTCGGCGTCAGCAACAACCAGAGCACCTGGGTGATCACCTCGTTTGCGGTGAGCATGGCGATCTCGCTGCCGCTGACCGGCTTCCTCACCCGCCGCTTCGGCGAGGTGAAGCTGTTCACTGCGTGCACGTTGCTGTTCGCGCTGACCTCGTTCCTGTGCGGCATCTCGCAGAGCATGGGCATGCTGATCGTTTTCCGCGCGCTGCAGGGCGCGGTGGCCGGCCCGATGTACCCGATCACGCAGAGCCTGCTGATCGGCATCTACCCGCCAGCCAAACGCGGCATGGCGCTGGCGCTGCTGGCGATGGTCACGGTGGTGGCGCCGATCGCCGGCCCGATCCTGGGCGGCCTGATCACTGACAATTATTCGTGGCCATGGATCTTTTTCATCAACGTGCCGATCGGCATCTTCGCCAGCATGGTGGTGGCGAATCAGTTGCGCGGAAAGGTCGAGAAAACCGAGCGGCCTAAGATGGATTACGTCGGCCTGATTACCCTGATCATCGGCGTCGGCGCACTGCAGATCGTGCTGGACAAGGGCAATGACGAGGACTGGTTCAACTCCACCTTCATCATCATCACCAGCATCGTCTCGGCGATCGGCATCGCGATCTTCCTGATCTGGGAGCTGACCGACAAGGACCCGATCGTCAACCTCAGGTTGTTCCGCCACCGCAACTTCACCGCCGGCACGATCGCGCTGGTGCTGGCCTATGCGGCGTTCTTCGCGATCGGCCTGCTGGTACCGCTGTGGTTGCAACGCAACCTCGGCTACACCTCGACCTGGGCCGGCTACGCCACCGCGCCGCTGGGCATCATCCCGGTGTTGTTGACCTTCTTCGTGGGCAAGTACGCCACCAAGGTCGACCTGCGCCTGCTGGCCTCGGTGGCCTTCATGGTGATGGGCATGACCTGCTTCATGCGTTCGGACTTCTTCATCGGCATCGACTTCTACCACGTGGCGATGGTGCAGCTGTGGCAAGGTCTCGGCGTGGCATTGTTCTTCATGCCGATCCTGACCATCCTGCTGTCGGACCTGCAGCAGAACGAGATCGCCGCCGGCTCCGGCCTGGCCACCTTCCTGCGTACGCTCGGCGGCAGTTTCTCCGCCTCGCTCACCACGCTGTTGTGGGAACGCCGCGCGGTGAGCCATCACGCGCAACTGGCCGAGCACATCACCGCCTACAGCCCGACCGCGCAGACCACGATCACCCAACTCGGCCATGGCGACCAGCAGGCCGCAAGCAGCATCATCAACGACATGATTACCCAGCAGGGTTACCAGATCTCGTTCAACGAGGTGTTCCACGCGCTGGGCTGGATCTTCATCGGCCTGGTCTTCGTGATCTGGCTGGCCAAGCCGCCGTTCAGCGCCAAGGCCGGACCGGCCGCCGGCGGGCACTGAGACCGCATCCGTACGCATGAACGACAACGGCCCCGAACGGGGCCGTTGTCGTATCCGGGAGACTGTCGCCTCAGATGTCGAAGGCGACGCCGATCAGCGCCATCGTCTCGCCGCTGTTCGGGCTGTGCAGCCCGCCGTTGGAAATGTGCCGCAGCGCCACGCTGAAATGCTTCGCCTGCCAACCCAGCGTACTGACGAACTGGTAATGACTGGAGAGTGCGTGGGTCGCGTGATTGGTGGCTGCCAACTGGGCAGTGAAGAACAACGGCTGGCACCACTGTCCAGCCTCGCCATACTGGAAACGCGCACCACCGGCGGCCAGCGCGACCGCCGGGCGCGTGCTGTAACGGCCACGATCGTAGGCGCTCAGTTGACGGCCATCGATCCAGCCGAGCGAAACATCCGGCGACCAGGTAAAGCGGGTATGCCCAAGCGGTTGTGGCGCGAACACGGCCTCGACGAAAGCGGCATTCGCGCCGTGACTGTCCATGTAACTGCGCCCGGCCTGCACTTCCACTCGCGCGGCGGTGGCGGGCACGGCGGCGGCAAGCAGGGTCAGGGCGAGTGCGCTGCGAATCAGTTTGCGGGGGAGCATGAGGGCCTCGGGCAAGGTGTTATTTTGTGTACTTCATAGTTTACAAAATAATCGCTGCCGCGCGGCACCCTTTCCGGGTCGATTTCGGCAACGGATTGTTGCCTTGCCCATGTCAAAACCCCGGCACGATGGCCGGGGTTTTGTTGACAGATGACGGCGGCCGACTATTTGCCGCCGGTCGCCGGTTGCAGGCTCGGGCTGTCCAGATCCAGCACCGTCGATGGCAGCAGTACCGCCTGGGGATGGGCCTTGCGGATCGCCGCGCCGAATTGCGCGGCGTCGCCGACCACCACCACCTGGCTGGCGCCCGCATCGAGGTTCTTGCGGGCGTACTTCTCGATCTGCTTTGGCGTTACCGCCTGCACCTGTTCGATGTACTTGCCGATTTCGTCCAGCCTGACGCCGTATACCGCCAGGTCGCCGACCTGGTCGGCCAGCCCGGCGGTGGTTTCCAGGCTGCGGCCGTAACTACCGATCAGGGTCGCCTTGCGTGCGGCCAGTTCCTGGTCGTCGACCCGGCTGTTGCCAAGCCGGCTGAACTCGCCCACCAGCAGGTCCACCACTTGAGGTGCCGACGGGTTCTTCGTCTGCGCCGAAGCCAGCCACATGCCCGCGTCGCCCAGCGACTGCAGCCGGCTGCTGGCACCATAGGAAAGCCCGCGCTTGATGCGGATCTCCTCGTTCAAGCGCGCTGAATACGAACCGCCGAGCACCGCGTTGGCCACCGTGCCGACGTAGTAATCGGCATCGTGCCGCGGCGGTGCGGCGTGTGCGGCGACCACGCCGGCCTGGCCGGCGCCATGCTGGTCGATCAGCAGGATCGAAGGCACCAGGCTCGCGCTGCGCCCCACTGGCTTGGCCGGCAAGGCTGTCGCCGGCTTCTGCCAGTCACCGAAGGTGGCCTGCGCCAACTGCTGTGCCTGGGCCGGTGAAATGTCGCCCGCCAGCACCAGGATCGCGTTGTCCGGCCGGTACAGTTGTCGATGCAGTTGCACCACGTCGCCACGGCTGATCCGCGCCAGCGAAGCCGGTGTGCCGCTGCGCGAATGCCCATAGGCACCGCCACCGAACACGCCGCGACTGGCCGCCAGCGAGGCCAGCACGGTGGGTTGGCTGAGCGACAGGTGCAGGTCGTCGATCGCCTGCGTTTGCGCCCGCTTGAGCTCCGCGGGGCTGAACTCCGGCTGGCGCACCACCTCGGCCAGCAGGTTCAGCGCCTGCGGCAATTTCGGGGTCGTCACGGTGATGCCCACCGCACTCTCGTCCCAGCCTGCCGCGGCGGCCAGCGATCCGCCCAGTGTTTCGGCGGCGGCGGCGATCTGCGGCGCGGTCTTGCCCGCCGCGCCCTTGCTCAGCAGGCTCGCGGTGAGGTCGGCCAGGCCGGCCAACGCCGGCGGATCCATTTCACCGCCACTGCGCACCAGCAACTGCGCGGTGACCAGCGGCAGCCCGGCGCGACGCACGCTGACCACCTGCAACCCGTTCGCCAGGGTCTGCGTGGAAGGCGTCGGCACGGTCAGTTTCGGCGCCGGGCCGGGCGCGGGTGGCGCGACGGGAAAGCCCTGAACCGCGGCCGCCGGCGAGGCGGCATGGACACCGATCAACGTCATCAATACAGCCGTAAAGACGGCCAGACGAAAATTGCTCGCGTGGCGACTCATTTCGCTGCTCCCTTGGCCGCTGCCTGCGGCAGATAGTCGATGGTGACGCTGTGCGCGCCGGTGACGTACTTCTGCAACACGCGGTGGACGTCCTGTTCGGTAACCTTCTGCAACGCGGCCAGATCCGTATTGACGTGCTCCGGATTGCCGTCGATCAGGCTGGCCTGGCCCAGTGCGAACGCCTGGCCCTGCGCGGTCTGGCGCTGCTTCAGCTCATCGGTCAGCAGCTGGGTTTTCACCTTGTCCAGCTCGGCGGCCGGAATCGGCTGGGTCGCCAGCCAGATGATCTCCTCGTGCAGCAGCTTTTCCGCCTCTGCCGGCTGGTGGCCGCTGGCGAGAATCGCGTAAGCCGTGAACAGCCCCGGGCCGACCCGGCCGTCGGCGTCGGCACCGGCCTGCTGGGCGACCTGATGGCGATACACCAGCGACTGGTATAGCCGCGAGGAATCGCCCTGCGCCAGCAGCGCGGCGGCCACCTGCAGCGGGATGGTGTCGGCGCTGTCGGAAGCCGGCGGGATCAGCCAGGTGATGGCCACCGCGGGCAGCGGTGCGGTCTCGCTGGTGACGGTGTAGCGCAGGTTCTTCTTGCGTTTGGGCTCTTGCGCGGTGACCTGCGGAATCGGCGTGGCCGGTTTCGGGATCCAGCCGAAGTAGCTGTCGATCCAGGCATCGAGCTGCCTGGTGTCGAAGTCACCAGCGACGATCAGGGTGGCGTTGTCCGGCCGGTAGAAGGTGCCGTGGAAGTCGATCACGTTCTGCAGCGAGGCCGCCTCCAGATCCTCGATGCTGCCGATGGTCGGGCGCTTGTACGGATGCACGGTGTACGACTTCGGATCGATCGCGTTGAACAACTTGCCGTATGGGTTGGCCAGCACGCTCTGGCGGTATTCCTCTTCCACCACCGCACGCTCGGATTTGAAGTTGGCTTCGTCGACGTTGAGGTTGGACAGCCGCTCGGCCTCGGCCCACAGCAGGGTCTGCAGGTGGTTGCTCGGCACCACCTCGAAATAGTTGGTGACGTCGTCGCCGGTGGAAGCGTTGTTGGCACCGCCGACATCCTCGGTGAGCCGGTCGAACTGCTCGGCGTGCATGTGCTTCGTGCTCTTGAACATCAGATGCTCGAACAGGTGCGCGAAACCGGAGCGGCCCTGCGGGTCGTCCTTCGAGCCGACGTGGTACCAGACCTGCACCGCCACATTCGGGCTGGCGTGGTCTTCCACGCTGATCACCTGCAGGCCGTTCGGCAGCGTGCGCTGGTGGTACTGGATCGGCGGAATGCTCAGTTCGGCCGCGGCCAACGGCGGCGAAGCCATGGCGATGACGAACAGTCCGAGTGAAGCCAGCACAGTGGCCGGGCGCAGATGCTTGGTCATTCCGTTCGGTCCCTCAATGGAAAGGATCAACCATAGCAAGCCGGTGGACGGGGGTGGGCATGACTTTCGGGCCAGCAGATCTGCCTTATTTACCCAGGTACTATTGACATCCGTTTTGAGCCGGACAAAAATCTGCCATCAATTATACCCGGACAAAATACATGAGCTCCCCCGATAAACATTCCTGCACCGCGTTCGATCGGCAGCAGCTCATCGCCAGCGGCAAGCTGGTCGATGTGGTCCGTGCCGTGAAGCGGGCCATCGACGCAGGTGCGGTCGGACCGCTGCTGATTTTCGACGATCACAGCAGTCGACAGATCGAAATCGATTTCCGCGGCAGCGTCGATGATGTGCTGGCCCGGTTGCCGCCGGATGCCCCGCCTGCGGAAAGCGCCCGCGGTCCCGGCCGGCCGAAGCTCGGCGTGGTACCGCGCGAGGTGACCTTGCTGCCGCGACACTGGGACTGGCTGGGACAGCAGCCGGGCGGCGCGTCGGCGGTATTGCGACGGCTGGTCGAACAGGCACTGCGTGGCAATGACGCTCCGGAACGGGCCCGCCAGGCGATGGAATCGGTCGATCGATTCATGCAGGTCATGGCCGGCGACCTGCCAGGTTACGAGGAGGCGTCGCGCGCACTCTATCGCGGCGAACGGAAACGCTTCGGCACGCTGACCGCTGCGTGGCCGCAGGATGTGCGCCATCATCTGTTGCAGCTGGCGGCCATCGCATGGGACGAGCAGAAGGATGCCTGCTGATACCGTCCCGCGCCCGACGTCTCCACGATCACACGGATCCACGCCCATGCCTGCCGCCAACGCCCGCCACGTCGCACTGACCGAGGGGCCGATCGCCAACACCCTGCTGATGTTCTCGCTGCCGATCCTTGGCGCGAACGTGCTGCAGTCGCTGAACGCGTCGATCAACGCCATCTGGATCGGCCATTTCCTCGGCGAGGCGGCACTGACGGCGGTGTCCAACGCCAACCTGATCCTGTTCTTCCTGCTCGGCGTGGTGTTCGGCATCAGCATGGCCAACACCATCCTGGTCGGCCAGGCGGTGGGCGCCCGCGACATCGCACAAGCCAAGCGCGTGGTTGGCACCAGCGCCGGCTTCTTCGTGGTGTTGTCGATGACGGTGGCGATCCTGGGCTATGTGTTCACCGCGCAGATCCTCGATGCGATGAGCACGCCGGCCGACGCGCAGCCATTCGCGATCGCCTACCTGCGCGTGATCTTCAGCGCGCTGCCGTCGATGTATTTCTACAGCTTCCTGATGATGACCCTGCGCGGCGCCGGCGACTCGCACACGCCGTTCTATTTCATGCTGATGTCGGTGGCACTGGACATCGCACTGAACCCGCTGCTGATCTTCGGCCTCGGTCCGGTGCCGGCGCTGGGCATCGCCGGCTCGGCGCTGGCCACCCTGATCGCGCAGACGGCGGCGCTGCTCGGCCTACTCGCGTACCTGTATCGACGCAAGCACTTCCTCGGCCTGTACCGCGGCGAACTGCACTACCTGAAACCGAACCCACGGTTGCTGCGCGCACTGGTGGTGAAGGGCCTGCCGATGGGCCTGCAGATGGTGGTGATCTCGTCCTCGGCGCTGGTGATGATCAGCCTGGTCAATGCCTACGGCTCGCAGACCACCGCCGCCTACGGCGCGGCATCGCAGCTGTGGACCTATATCCAGATGCCATCGCTGGCGGTGGGCGCGGCGGTGTCGTCGATGGCGGCGCAAAACGTGGGCGCGCAGCGCTGGGACCGCATCTCGCGGATCACCGGCGTCGGCGTTTCGTACAACTTGTTGCTCACCGGGGCGCTGGTCGCGGTGGTCTATCTGTTCAACCGTGGCGCACTCGGCATCTTCCTGCCCGGTGACGGCGTGGCGATCGGCATCGCGCAGCACCTCAATGCCATCGTGGTGTGGTCGTTCCTGTTCTTCGGCCTCAGCTTCGTGCTGTTCGGCGTAGTGCGCGCCACCGGCGCAGTGATGCCGCCGCTGATCATCCTGGCCGTCGCGCTGTGGTTCGTGCGCGTGCCGTTTGCCTGGATGCTGCGCGACCGCTTCGGTGCCGACGCGGTGTGGTGGAGCTTCCCGCTCGGCTCGCTGGTCGCGGTCACCCTGGCCGCCGCCTACTACCGCTGGGGCAACTGGCGCCACGCCAGCATGCTGGGCGGCGACCCGCAGCAGGCCGCGAGTACCGGGCTGGACGTGCCGGCCACGCCACTGCTGGCAACCGAACCCGACGGAGCCGAAGGGCGCGCCTGAAGTGGAGGATATGAAGAGTCGACACTGCCGTAGGAGTAATGGCCGCTTGAAGGTTCCACGCACGCCCAAGGTCACACCGATCATTGACTTCGAATCGATGAGCATCCGAGCAAGGCTTCAACGACGACGGTCGAGCTCACACATCGACTTGCGAGTCGCTACTCAGCCTGGATGAAGCGAGCATCCAGCATCGAAATGAGTGCACGAGGCCGGGACACTTGGTAGCGGGCTCGGTGCCACGAGAAACCCGCAATCGTCTGCAGAGTCACGACGCCGTCTGCGTTCCACCCAGCGCTTTTAGCCGCTTCTTCTCCGCCTTGCGCAACTTGCGTGCCGCCTTGCGGATCTTGCGGTCGTAATTCCACAGATAGATTGCCGGGGTGCTGAGCAGGGTCAGCAGTTGCGACACGAGCAGGCCGCCGACGATGGCGATGCCCAGCGGCTGGCGCATTTCCGAGCCGATGCCGAAGCCGATCGCCAGCGGCAGCGCGGCGCCCATCGCGACCAGGGTGGTCATGGTGATCGGGCGGAAGCGCACCAGCGCCGCTTCGCGAATCGCCTCCGGCGCCGGTACGCCGCGTTCGCGTTCGGCGACGAGGGCGAAGTCGACCATCAGGATCGCGTTTTTCTTGACGATGCCGATAAGCATCAGGATCGCGATGATCGCCATCATCGAGATCTGCGTCTGGGTCACCAGCATGGCAAGGAACGCGCCGGCGCCGGCGGCCGGCAGGGTCGACAGGATGGTCAGCGGATGGCCGAGGCTTTCGTAGAGGATGCCGAGCACGATGTACATCGCCAGGATCGAGCCTAACAGCAACACCATGCCGTTCGACTTGAACTGTTGCAGGCGCTGGTTGGCGCCGGTGTAATCCACCTTGATCCCGGCCGGTAGGCCCACCGCATACGCAGCTTGCTCGACCAGCTTGACGCCGCGGTCCTGCGGCACGTCCTTGGCCAGGTTGTAGCTGATCGTGGCCGCCTGCAACTGGTTGTGATGGCGCACGCGGATCGGGCTGATGTTGGGTTCGATCCGCGCCACCGCGGACAGCGGGATCATCCGCCCCTCATCGTTGCGCACGCGCACGCTCAACAGCGATTGCGGGCTCGCGCTCTGCTCCGCGCCCGTGCTCAGCACCACCGAATACTGGTTGATGTCGGAATAGATCTGCGACACCTGACGCTGGCCGAACGAGTTGTACAGTGCCGAATCGATGGTGCCGATGCCGACATGCAGGCGCCCCGCGGCCTCGCGGTCGATCTTCAGCAACTGCTGCTTGCCGACCTGGTCGAAGTTGCTGCCGACGTCGCGAAATTCCTTGACGGTGCGCATCTGCCGCACCATCTTCAGCGCCCACGGTTGCAGGTCGTCACCGTTGGTGCTGATCAGCTGGAATTCGTATTGGCCACCGCCGTCGCCGCTGCCGCCGCCACCGAGGAATTGCGCAGCGCTGACCGAGACTTTCACGCCCGGCAGCTTGTCGTATTGCTTCGACAACCGCTCGACCACCTGCTTGATGCCCTCCTCGCGCCGGCCTGGTCCACGGCCGTGCGGCTTCAGGTCGACGAACATCTGCGCATTGTTGCCGACCGCACCGTCGCCGCCGCCATTGCGGCCCAGCATGGTCAGCTGGTCGAGGACGGCCGGATCGGCCTGCATGATTTTCGCCACCGCGAGCGAACGCTCGGTCATCTGCGCCGGCGAGATGTTCGCATCGGCATTGATCTCGACCTGCAGCTGACCGGTGTCTTCGTCCGGCATGAACGTGCCGCCGGCGGTCTTGGCCACGGCGAAGCCGAGTGCGACGGTAAGTATCAGCAAGGTCAACGGCTGCCAGCGCATGATCCGGCGATGGTGCATGGCCCAGTCCAGGGCCCGTTCGTAGATGCGCAGCAGTCCGCGGTCGAAGTTTTCCACCGCCTGTTCGATCCGGCCCGGCGGTTTGCTGGTCCCGGGCTCATGTTCCAAAAACCAGGCGCACAGCGCCGGCGTGAGCGTGAGCGAAACCAGCGCCGAGATCACCACCGCGGCGGTCAGCGTCACCGAGAATTCGCGCAGCAGCATCACCAGCTCGTTGTTGCCGAACAGCAGTGGCGCGAACACCGCCACCAGCGACAGCGTGATCGAGATCACCGTGAAGCCGATCTCGCGCACGCCTGTCAGCGCGGCCTCCAGCGGCGGCGTGCCCTTTTCCATGTGCCGCACGATGTTTTCGATCACCACGATCGCATCGTCCACCACGAAACCGATGCACAGCACCAGCGCCACCAGCGACAAGGTGTTGAGCGTGTAGCCGAGCATCCACATCACCACGAACGCACCGGCCAGCGACAGTGGCACGCTGAGCATCGCGATCAGGGTCGGCCGCAACCGACGCAGAAACACCAGCATCACCAGCACCACCATCGCGATCGAGATCAACAGCGCCACCTGCACTTCGTGCAACGCGGACTTGGTGGTCTGGGTAAGGTCGAACACCGGCGTCATGGTGATGTTCGACGGCAGCGAGGCACGCAGCTGCGGCAACCTGGCGCGGATCGCCTCCACCGTGGCCACCGCGTTCGCCTCCGGCCGCTTGGCGATCTGCAGGCCGACGGTGTGCGCGCCGTTGAACCACGCGGCCTGATACTGGTCCTGCTGGCCACCGTAGATTTTCGCCACGTCGGACAGGCGCACCGGCGTGCCGTTCTTCACCGAGATCAGCAGATTGGCGAACTCGGCCGGGTCGTGCAGGCTGTCGCTGGCGGTCACCGTCATTTGGGTGCGGCCGTCGCTCAAGGTGCCCTGCGGCGAAGTGACGTTGGCGGCGTGCAGCGCGTTGGCCACGTCGTTGGCGGTGAGTCCCTTGGCCGCCAGTGCGTTGTTGTCCAGCTCGACGCGCACCGCGTGCGGCGTGCCACCGAACACCTGCACCTGCGCCACGCCGTCGATCTGCGCCACGGCGGGTTTCAGCATCGTGTCGGCGAGGTCGAACAGCTGGTCCTGCGGCAGGCCGGTGGAGGTCAGCGTGAGGAACAGGATCGGGATCTGCGAAGTGTCGAACTTGAAATACTGCGGCGGCGACGGCATGCCGGTAGGCAGATCGATCGCCGCTGCATTGATCGCTGCCTGCACGTCGCGCGCGGCGCTGTCGGCGGTACGGCCCATGCTGAAACGCACCATCACCGAGGCCGAGCCTTCGTTGGCATTGCCGTACATTTCGTCGACACCCGGGATCCGCCCCAGGTACCGCTCCAGCGGTGCCAGCACCGTATTGGCCATGGTCTGCGCGCTGGCACCAGGCTGCTGCGCCACCACGTAGACACCGGGAAAATCCAGCGACGGCAACGCAGCCACGCCGAGCAGCAAATAGGCCCACAGCCCTGCCAGCACCAGCCCAAACGCAAGCAGGGAAGTGCCCACCGGGCGGCGGATCAACGGGGCGAAGATATTCATGGCTGCTTTATGCCTACCGGCTGGCATTAACGTATGTGCCTGAAGTCCACACCCTGCCGGAAGGCAGGGGTGAAATCAGGGGCATCCTTTCCAGGCAAAAAACGCGTACCGGAGGCGGCTCGACCGCCTATTTGGGCAACGCCGGCATCTGCAGCTGCAGTGCCCGCTGGCGCTTGATCTCGGCACGCAGCTCCCGACGCCTGGCCTTGCGTTGCCGGTGATCGTACTGCCACAGGTAGATCGCCGGGGTGCTGAGCAGGGTCAGCAGCTGCGACACGAACAGGCCGCCGAGGATGGCGATGCCCAGTGGCTGGCGCATTTCCGAGCCATAGCCGAAACCGATCGCCAGTGGCAGCGCCGCACCCATCGCCACCAGGGTGGTCATGGTGATCGGGCGAAAGCGCACCAGCGCCGCCTCGCGAATCGCCTCGGGCGCCGACATGCCGTGATCGCGCTCGGCGACCAGCGCAAAGTCGACCATCAGGATCGCGTTTTTCTTGACGATGCCGATCAGCATCAGCACCGCGATTACCGACATCAGGGTGAGCTGCGTATGCGTGAGCAGCATGGCCAGGAAC
This sequence comes from Rhodanobacter sp. Col0626, assembly GCF_049994385.1. Classification (GTDB taxonomy): domain Bacteria; phylum Pseudomonadota; class Gammaproteobacteria; order Xanthomonadales; family Rhodanobacteraceae; genus Rhodanobacter. The sequence goes on along the minus strand of NZ_CP188260.1, from coordinate 158,355 downwards.
GCGCCCATGCCGGCAGCCGGCAGGGTCGAAAGAATCGTCAGCGGATGGATCAGGCTCTCGTACAGGATGCCCAGCACCACGTACATCACCAGGATCACCGCCAGCAGCATGATCAATGCGTTGTTCAGCGCATCGACCAGGTTCTTGTTGTCCCCGCTGTATTTCTTCTGCACGCCGCTCGGCAATTGCGCGGCGAACATCGCCTGATCGACCAGCTTCAATCCCTCGGCCTGGGTGACGCCCTTGTCCAGGTTGTAGTTGATCGAGGCCGATTCGAGCTGGTCGTTGTGGTCGATGGTGACCGGCGCGATGTGCGGCTCGATCTTCGCCACCGCGGACAGCGGGATCATCTGTCCTTGTGTATTGCGCACATAGGTATTGAGCAGGGTGGCCGGGCTCAACGATTCGGCGCTGACGGCGGAAATCACCACGCGATACTGGTTGATGTCCGAGTAGATGGTGGACACCGGAGTCTGGCCGAACGCGTTGGCCAGCGCGTCGTCCACCTGGGCGAGGCTCACGTGCAGCCGCGCGGCGGCGGTGCGATCCACCTGCAGCATCTGCTGTTTGCCGATGCTGTCGAAGCTGGTGCTGACGTTGCGGAACTGCTTCATGCCGCGCATCACCCTCGCCAGTTTCAGGGTCGGCGGCTGCAGCGACGTGCCGTCCAGGCTGCTGAGCTGGAATGCGTATTGCCCCTTGCCACCGCCGCCGCCACCGCCGCCACCGCCGATGAACTGGTTGACGGTAAGCGACACGTCCAGATCCGGCACGTTTTTGAAATACTTGTCCAGCCGGTCGACCACCTCCTGCGCGGCAATGTTGCGTTCGCCCGGCCGATCGCCGAGCGGCTTCAGATCGACGAACAAACTGGATTGATTGCCGACCGCACCGCCACTGTTGCCACCGCCGAGGAAGGCGGAAACGTCGCTCACGGCCGGATCGGCCTGGATCTTCGCCGCCACCTCATGAGTGCGCGTGGCCATCAGGGTGGGCGAGATGTTGGCATCGGCCGTGATGCTTACCTGCAGCAGGCCGGAATCCTCTTTCGGCATCAGCCCGCCACCGGCGGTCATCACCACCGCCACCGCCATGCCGATGGTGAGCACCAGCAGGATGATTGGCTGCCAGCGCATGACCCGGCGGTGGTGCATCGCCCAGTCCAGCGCGCGCTCGTAGGTGCGCAACATGCCGTTGTCGAAACGCTCGGCCATGCGCTCCAGCCGACCCGGCGTGCGCGAACCCTCGGGCTCGTGCACCAGCCAGGCGCCGCACAACGCCGGGGTGAGCGTGAGCGAGACCAGCGCGGAGATCACGATGGTGGCAATCAGGGTTACCGAGAACTCGCGCATCAGCATGGTGAACATGTTGTTGCCGAACACCATCGGCCCGAACACGGCGATCAGCGACAGCGTGATCGAGATCACCGTGAAGCCGATCTCGCGCACCCCGGCAAGCGCCGCCTCCAGCGGCGGCATGCCCTTCTCCATGTGGCGCACGATGTTCTCGATCACCACGATCGCGTCGTCCACCACGAAACCCACGCACAGCACCAGCGCCACCAGCGAGAAGATGTTGAGGGTGAAGCCGAGTATCCACATCATCACGAACGCGCCGGCCAGCGACAGCGGCACGCTGAACATCGCAATCACGGTGGGCCGCAGCCGGCGCAGGAACACCAGCATTACCAGCGCCACCATCACGATGCTCATCAGCAACGCCACCTCCACCTCGTGCAGCGCCGAGACGGTGGTCGGGGTGAGGTCGAAGATCGGCATGATCGTGACGTCGGCTGGCAGCAGCCCGCTCAGCTCGGGCAGGCGCTTGCGGATCGCCGTCACCGTGGCCACCGCGTTCGCTTCCGGCCGCTTGTTGATCTGCATCACCACCGCGCGCTCGCCGTTGAACCACGCCGCGGCGTATTTGTTCTCCTGGCCGCTGCCGATCGTCGCCACGTCGGCCAGCCGCACCGGCGTGCCGTCATGGCTCGCGATCACCAGCTCGGCGAAGTCATGCACCGTATGCAGCGCATCATTGGCACTCACCGTCATGCGCGTGACGCCGTCGCTGAGCATGCCCTGCGGCGAGCTGACGTTGGCCGCACGCAGCGCATTGGCCACGTCGTTGGTGGTGATGCCCATGCTCACCAGCGCGCTGGTGTTCAACACGATGCGCACGGCCTTGGGCGTGCCACCGCCCACCTGTACCTGGGCCACGCCGGGAATCTGCGCCACCGCCGGCTTCAGCAAGGTGTCGGTGAGGTCGTACAGCTGATCCGGCGGCAGGCTGGTTGAAGTCAACGAAACCAGCAATACCGGAATCTGTGAAGTGTCGAACTTGAAGTAGACCGGCGGTAGCAAGCCGGTCGGCAGGTCCGGCGCCGCCGCATTGATCGCCGCCTGCACGTCGCGCGCGGCCTTGTCGGTGTTGCGATCCATGTCGAAGATGACCTGGATCTGCACGCTGCCGTCGCTGGCCGTGGAGGACATCTGCCGCACCCCGGGGATGCGCCCGAGATGGCGTTCCAGCGGCGCCATCACCGTGGAGGCGATGGTCTGCGCGCTGGCACCCGGCATCTGCGCGGACACCGCGACGCCAGGAAACTCGATCGATGGAAAAGCGGCCACGCCCAGCACCAGGTATGCCCACAGGCCACCCAGCATCAGGCCGATCGCAAGCAATGAGGTGCCGACGGGGCGGCGAACCAGCGGTGCAAAAATATTCAAGGGACCTCCCGGACGCGCAAGCATACCGGCACAGCCCCGCAAGCGGGCGGACGTGGCAGCGCGCTGGTCGTGGGAAGAGTTCCGTTCATGCCGACTTTATGCCAGCTGCCCGACGCCGACGTATGTGCCTGAAGTCCACCTCGTGACGTATGGCAGGGACGCGTGGGTCCGGCGATCTCGGCGGCATGACGTCGCTGCCGGGCATGACCGGACGGGGGTGCAACGGCGTGTCCACCCGAAGGGACACGCCGAACCGAAAGCTCAGCGGCTGGACGGGCTGTAGCGCAAGGTCAGGAATGCACTGCGACCGGGCTGGTTGAAGTACCACACGGTTTCGTAGTCGCGATCGAACACGTTGGCCAGCCGTGCCTCCACCTGCCAGTCCGGTGCGAAGTGGTAGCTGACGCGCAGGTCGGTGGTGGCATAGCCGCCCAGCGGATGCGCATTCGCCGCATCGTCGTAGCTGCGGCCGGCGCCATTGACGGTGGCGCCGATGCCGATGCTGCCGAAGCGGCGATCCAGATCCACCCGTGCCGTACGCTCGGGCCGGCGCGGCAGCACGTTGCCGTCGTTGGCGCCGCCGTCCTGGTTCCGCGGCTGCAGCCAGGTCAGGTAACCCTGCAGTTGCCAGCCGTCGAGGTTCACGCCGAGCTGGCCTTCCACGCCACGGATGCGCGCCTTGCTGATGTTCTGCGGGACGAAGTTGTCGTCCAGCGTGATCAATTGGTCGATGCGGGTCTGGTAGGCATTCAGCGCCCAGTTCCACACGCCCAGTTGCTGGCTCAGGCCCAGTTCGGCGCTACGCGACTTCTCCGGCTTCAGGGCCGGGTTGCCGCTGCCGAACGGGTAGTACAGGTCGTTGAAGGTGGGCGCATGGAACGCGCTGCCGTAGCTGGCAGACAGCTTCACGCCGCCGTCGAAGTGATAGCCCCACGCGGCGGCACCGGTGTTGTGGTTGCCGAACTGGCTGTTGTGATCGCGCCGCGCCGACAGCTGCACTTCGTTGCGGCCAAACGTGCCTTGGTACTGCACGTAGCCGCCGGTGTCGTTGCGGCGGGTAGCGAGGAAGCCGGTGTCGCTGTCGATTTTTTCGCCCTGCCAGTCCAGGCCCAGTGTCAGCAGCTGGTTCTCAGTCACGCTGATGTCGTTCTGCCATGACGCCTGGTTGCGCCGCGAGTAGATGTAGCCGACGAAATCCTTGTCTTCGTAATTGTCGTAGCGGTCCAGGTTCTGGCCAACGCTCAGGGTGGTTTTCCACGCTTCCAGCGGATGGAAGCTGAAAGCCGCGCCAGCCGTTTGCTGCACGGTGCGGCTGTGGTTCTGATAACTGCCATCGAAGCGGATGTCGCCGAGGCTGCGCAGCCAGGTGCCGCTCAGTTCCGCGCCATTGTCCCAGCGATAACCGCCGTTGGCGCTGAGGTTTTCGTTGCGGTAGGCGTCCTGGTCGGGCTCGTCGGCAAAGCAGCCTGCGAAAGCCTCGGCCGCGCCGACGCGGCAGGCGTTGATGCCGCGGGTGTGCTGTGCACCGACGCTGACGTTGTACCAGGCGTGGTCGCCGCCGCCGGAAAGGCCGAGCTGGCCGCGCAGCAAATCATTGCTGCCGGTGGTCACGCTGAAGGAAGGCTGCAGGCCGCCATCGCGCGAACCGTGCCGGGTGAAGATCTGGATCACGCCACCGACCGCGTCCGCGCCATACAGGCTGGAACGCGGGCCGCGCACGATCTCGATGCGGTCGATCTGCTCCACCGGCAATTGCTCGAATGCAGCCAGGCCATTGCCGACCGAACCGATCCGCACGCCGTCGATCAACACCAGCGTGTGCGACGAGTTGGTGCCGCGCAGGAACAGCGAGGTCTGCTGGCCGTAGCCACCGCTGTTGGCAAAACTCACCCCGGGCAGGCCGGTCAGCAGATCCGTCACCGACAGCGGCTGCAACCGCTCGATATCGGCACGGGTGATCACGCTGACCGACGACAACGCCTCGTCGGCGGTAATGGCGGTGCGCGTGGCGGTGACGATCACCGGAGCCAGCGTGTCGGCGGCGCCTTGATCGGCCGCCTGTGCCGCCATCGTGCAACTGAGCAGCGCCGCTGCCAGCAAGGACTTCTTCATGTTCATTCCTCGGCCGTGCACCCGCGCACGGCACCATCGTTCAATGAGCTGGCGACGGGCAAGGGGAAGACGGAACGACGGACAGGCGGCGGCGCCCAGCACGTGGTTCGGCCTCGCCCACCGCGAGCCACCAGGAATCGTTCGGGCCGGTCTCCGGGCTGGCGAGTGCACGCGGTGACCCGCATGCCGCGAACGGCGCCTTCCCGTGCTGTGCACAGTGGCATCCGCCGTTCGTGGATATCGCTTACCGTTGCGGGGGCAGCGCCGGCCTTGCAGTGTTGAAGCACACCACGCACCGGCTTCCCGTTTCATCCCTTGAGCGCGAGGCCTTCGGGACACCTGAACCGCGCCACTTTAGCTTCGGGCGGCTATGGGGGCAATGAGTAGCCCGCAGGAGCGGCTTCAGCCGCGATGCCCTGCGCATCGCCAGAAAAGAAAAGGCATCGCGGCCGAAGCCGCTCCTACACGGTCGAGGCGCCGCCGATCCAGCTCCGCTGCACGCGGTATTCGGCGTCCATCGCCACCAGGTCAGCGCGATAGCCGGCGGCGATGCGGCCATGGCTGGCGCCGAGGCCGAGGAATTCGGCCGGGTAGGTGCTGGCCATGCGCACCGCCTCGTCCAGCGGCAGGCCGAGCAGCTGCACCGTGTTGCGCACCGCCGTCGCCATGTCCAGCGCGGAGCCGGCCAGCACGCCCTGGGCGGTCTGGCAGATACCGTCCTTCACCAGGATGGTTTCGCCGTTGAGCACGTAAGTCGGATCGTCCGAACCCACCGGCGGCATCGCATCGGTGACCAGCAGCATTTTGCCGCGCGGCTTGGCGGCGATCGCCACGCGCAGGCTGGCCGGGTGCACATGGTGGCCATCGGCGATGATGCCGCACCAGCTCGTCGCATCCTCCAGCGCCGCGCCGACCACGCCGGGCTCGCGGCTGCCGAAGGGCGTCATCGCGTTGAACAGATGGGTGAAGCCGCGCACGCCGGCGTCCAGCGCGGCGCGTGTGGTCGCATAATCCGCCGCGGTGTGCCCGGCGCAAACCACCAGGCCGGCGGCGGTCAGCACACCGATGCTGGCCGGCGGCACCTGATCCGGCGCCAGCGTGATCAACCGTACGCCACGATGCGGCGCGCACAGCATCGCCATCTCTTCGCTGTCCGGCACGTGGAAATATTTCGCGTCGTGCACGCCCTTGCGCGCCGGTGCCAGGTACGGCCCTTCCAGATGGATGCCGAGCACGCCCGGCACGCCTTCGGCCAGCGCCTGCTCCACCGCGGCGAGTGCCTCGCGCATTACTTCGACGCGATCGCTGATCAGGGTCGGCAGGAAACCGGTGGTACCGAAACGCCGATGCGCCGCACCGATCCGGCGCAATGCCTCGACCGTGGGCGCCTCGTTGAACAGCACGCCGCCACCACCGTTGACCTGCACGTCGATGAAGCCGGGCAGCAGCATCGCGCCACGCAGATCGTGCGGTTGCGCAGCGCGCATCCGTGGATCGGACGGTGGCAGCAGGTCGACGATGCGCTCGCCGTCCAGCAGCACGGCCAGATCGTCGCGCCAGCCGGCTGGGGTGAGGACGCGGGCGTTGGTGAGCGACTGGATCATTCCGAATATCCGTGATTAACCATGAAATCGCATGCAGCGGTCAGACCGTTTCGGTGACCTTGTTGAGATGCGGCGGCACGTCGGGATTGAAGCCACGCTGCAGCGCCAACACGCTGGCGGCGCGATAGAAACTCTGGATGATCAGCAGCGGCGTGCACAGCGCCGGGAGCCCGCTGGCCACCGGCAGGGTGCCGGCACCCAGCACGCCTGGCGCCGCCACGAACACCTGCGCACCGCGGCCGCGAAATTCGTCGGCGACCGCCAGCGTGCTGGCCAGCGTGTCGTCGTCCTGGGCGAAACACAGCACCGGGAAATCCGGGCCGACCAGGGCCATCGGACCGTGCTTCACCTCGGCGGCGCTGAATGCCTCGGCGTGCAGGCCACAGGTTTCCTTGAATTTCAACGCCGCTTCCAGCGCGATGCCGAGTCCGAAGCCGCGGCCCACCACGAACAGGTTGTGCGCATCGACCAGACCGTCGCTCAACGCCGACCAATCCGCATCCCAGCCGGCACGCAGGGCATCGGGCAGCACCTGCAGCGCCGCGCCCAATTCGGCATCACCGCGCCAGCGCGCGCACAGGTGCAGCACCGCGGCCAGCGCGGCGATGTAACTCTTGGTCGCCGCCACGCTGCGCTCCGACCCGGCATGCAGCGGGATCACGGTGTCGGCCAGTGCCGCCAGCGGCGAATCCTCGACATTCACCAGCGCGACCACGCGTGCGCCGGCGATCTTCGCCGCCTGCGCATTGCGCAGCAGGTCCGGGCTCTTGCCCGACTGCGAGATCGCGATGAACAGCGCACCCTGCCACTGCTGTTCGGCCGCGTACACCGAGGTCACCGACGGTGATGCCGACGCGGTGGCGATGCCGAGCTGTGTTTCGAATACATATTTGGCGTAGGCCGCCGCGTGATCGGAACTGCCGCGCGCGCAGGTGACGATGAAACGCGGCGGATGCGCCCGCAGCGACTGCGCCAGCGCGGACACCACCGCCTCGTTGGCCGCGAACTGGCGCGCGACCACATCGGCCGCCTCGTGCGCTTCCTGGTACATCAAGGTGTCGCTGGCGGCCATATCGATCCTTCAGTCAGTCTGCAGTTCAGCGACGAAATCGTAGATATCGCCGCGATACCAGGAACAGGTGAACTCGACCACGCGGCCGTCGTCCAGAAAACTCCGCCGCTCGATGCTCAGGCCCGCACTGCCCACGCCGACATGCAGCAGGCGCGCCTGTTGCGCGTTCAGCGATACCGCGCGCAATCGCTGCAGCGCACGACGCGGACGCGCGTTGAGCTTTTCCAGCGCCTCGTACAACGAGTCGTGCACCAGCAGCGGATCGGGCAGCACACTGGCCGGCACCACGCTGCGCTCGATCGCCAGCGGTTCGTCCTGGCCATAGCGCAAGCGATGCAGCCGCACCACCAGCGAACCGGGCGACAGGTTCAACGCCATCGATTCCTCCGGCGTCACCTCACCGATGCCGCGTTCGAAAAACTCCGAACGCGGCGACAGCCCGCGTTCGCGCAAATCCTCGGTGAAGCTGGTCAACCGCGACATCGGCTTGACGATGCGCTCGGCAATGAAGGTGCCGGCGCCATGACGCTGGGTCAGCAGACCTTCCTCGACCAGGCCCGCGATCGCCTTGCGCACGGTGACCCGCGACAGCTTCAGCACCTGCGACAAGTCGCGCTCGCTGGGCAGGGCCTGGCCCGGCTCGATGTCACGATGCTCGACGATGTTGCGGATCGCCCGGCGCAGGCGCAGGTAGGCCAGCGGCTGGTGCGTGGCCGGATCGTGGCAGATCCGGCGATATTCATTGGCCAAGGCGGTTTCCATGCCGCTAAAGATACCAATACAAAACCACTAATCGCAAGCCCGTTCGATCCCAGACTCCCGCGAATGGTCGACAGCATGACGATCCAGCCGAAGAGATCCGCCTTCATGAATTCGTATGCAGACCGGTGGCCGATCTGGTATTTCACTGGTACTATCGACGGTAACCCGGGCAAAACGCGCCATTCGGCCCTGCCCGCCATCCGGCATCGTGTCGAGGTAACTGCGTGACTGCTTCCTCCCAATCGGTCGAACCGTTCGACCTGGTGATCTTCGGCGGCACGGGCGACCTCGCCGTGCGCAAGCTGCTGCCAGCCCTGTTCCACCGCTTTCTCGACGGCCAGATCCCGGCCAGCAGCCGCATCGTCGGCATTGCCCGCGAAGCGCTGGACGATGCCGGTTACCGCGCACAGCTGCGCGAGGCGTTGATCGGCATTTGTGATGCGCGCCAGCTCGACGTGTTCCTGCAGCAGGTGTTCTACCGCCCGCTGGATGCGCGCAAGGACGAGGGCTGGGACGACTTCGCCGCGTTCATCGGCGGCCAGCCCGAACATATCCGGGTGTTCTACCTGTCCACCTCGCCGGAGTTGTTCGTCGACATCTGCAACCGGCTGGGCCAGTACAAACTCAACCAGGGCGCGTCGCGGGTGGTGCTGGAGAAACCGATCGGCCGCGACCTGGCCAGCGCAAACCAGATCAACGACGCGGTCGGCAAGGTGTTCGACGAATCGCAGACGTTCCGCATCGACCACTATCTCGGCAAGGAGACCGTGCAGAACCTGCTGGTGCTGCGCTTCGGCAATGCCCTGTTCGAGCCGCTGTGGAACGCCGGCCACATCGACCACGTGCAGATCACCGTGGCCGAAACGCTGGGTGTGGGCCATCGCGGCGCGTATTACGACCGCGCCGGCGCACTGCGCGACATGGTGCAGAACCACATGCTGCAGCTGCTGTGCATGGTGGCGATGGAGCCGCCCTCGTCGCTGGCGCCCGATGCGGTGCGCGACGAGAAACTGAAAGTGCTGCATTCGCTGAAACCCATCGACGACAACAACGCCGCCCAGCTCACCGTGCGTGGCCAGTACCGTGCCGGCGTGGCCGAAGGCGCCAGCGTGCCGGGCTATCCCGAGGAACTGGGCAACAACAAGTCGAACACCGAAACCTTCGTGGCGCTGAAGGCGGAGATCGCCAACTGGCGCTGGGCCGGCGTGCCGTTTTACCTGCGCACCGGCAAGCGGCTGCCGAGCCGGGTGTCCGAGATCGTGGTCACCTTCAAGCCGGTGCCGCATTCGATCTTCAACGCCGACGCCGGGACCTTGTCGCAGAACCGGCTGGTGTTGCGGCTGCAACCCGATGAAGGCGTGAAGCTGTGGCTGACCATCAAGCATCCCGGCCCCGGCGGCCTGCGCCTGCGCCACGTGCCGCTGGACATGAGTTTCGCCGAGGCCTTCGGCGTCTCGCAGCCGGATGCGTACGAACGCCTGCTGCTGGACGTGGTGCGCGGCAATCCCACCTTGTTCATGCGACGCGATGAAGTGGAAGCGGCATGGCATTGGGCCGGCCCGATCCTGGCCGCCTGGGCCGACAGCGGCGAGGCGCCGCGGCCGTATACCTCCGGCAGCTGGGGACCGAGCGCGGCGGTGGCATTGATCGAGCGCGACGGCCGCACCTGGAACGAAGACAGTGAGTAGCCGAGCGCGCCAGCACCCGGTTCATCCGGCGCTGTCGACGGGTGCGGCAGACTGGTTTTCCCTTTCCCACGAGACGCGCGCCGAACGCTGATCGCAGCACGCCGCCACCATCATGCATACCTCTTTGAACGTCACCACGCACAGCTTCACCGATTGCCGGGCCCAGGCCGCGGCGTTGGCCGAACGTATCGCCGAGCGCCTGCGCACGGCCCTGACCGAGCGCGGCCAGGCCGTGCTGGCGGTATCCGGCGGCAGCACGCCGAAAGAGTTGTTCGCCCGCCTGTCGCGCGAAAAACTGGACTGGGCCAAGGTGCGGGTGACCCTGGTCGACGAGCGGTGGGTGCCCGACACCGACGAGCGCTCAAATGCGCGGCTGGTGAAATCGCTGCTGCTGCAGCACGCCGCGGCGGCGGCGACATTCATCCCGCTGTACACCGCCGACGCCACGCCGGAAGCCGGCCTCGCCGTGGCCGATGCGCGCATCGATGCGCTGTCGCTGCCATTCGACGCGGTGGTGCTGGGCATGGGCGACGACGGCCACACGGCGTCGTTCTTTCCCGGCGGCGATCACCTGGCCGAGGCGCTCGATCTGGACGGCCACGCCCGCGTGTTGCCGATGCACGCACCGGATGCCGGCGAACCGCGTATCACGCTGACGCTGCCCACCCTGCTGGAAACGCGCGCGCTGTATCTGCTGGTGGCCGGCGAGAAGAAGCGCGACCTGCTCGCCGACGCACGGCTCGGCCTCGGCGCCGCGCAACACTATCCGGTGCGCGCCGTACTGACCCAGCAACGCGTGCCGGTGGCGGTGTACTGGTGCCCATGACCAGACCCTCGACCCAACCCTGTGGGAGCGGCTTCAGCCGCGACGTTTTTCCCGAAACCCGCAGAGAGCATCGCGGCTGAAGCCGCCCCACATCCCCCTGCAACTGCTGGAACCCATCATGAGCACGCTGCACCCCGTCGTCGCCGAAGTTACCGAACGCCTGCGCGAGCGCAGCCGCGAGACGCGCGCGGCCTACCTCAAGCGGATCGATGCGATCGACCGCAGCGGCCCGCAGCGCGAACATCTGTCCTGCGGCAACCTGGCGCATGGCTTCGCCGCCTGCGGCACGGATGACAAGGCGGCGCTGCGCAGTGGCCGGCAGGCCAACCTGGCGATCGTCACCGCGTACAACGACATGCTCTCGGCGCACCAGCCGTACGAACGCTATCCGGCGCTGATCCGCCAGGTTGCCCGCGATGCCGGCTTCACCGCCCAGGTCGCCGGCGGCGTGCCGGCGATGTGCGACGGTGTCACCCAGGGCCGTCCCGGCATGCAGTTGTCACTGTTCTCGCGCGACCTGATCGCCATGGCCACCGCCGTGTCGTTGTCGCACGACATGTTCGACGGCGCGCTGTACCTCGGCATCTGCGACAAGATCGTGCCGGGCCTGCTGATCGGTGCGCTCAGCTTCGGCCACCTGCCCGGCGCCTTCGTGCCGAGCGGCCCGATGCCCAGCGGCATTCCGAACGAACAGAAATCAAAAGTGCGCCAGGCTTTCGCCGACGGCAAGGCCAGCAAGGTCGAGCTGCTGGAAGCCGAGGCCGCTTCGTACCACACCGCCGGCACCTGCACGTTCTACGGCACCGCCAACTCCAACCAGATGCTGATGGAGATCATGGGACTGCACCTGCCCGGCGCCAGCTTCACCGCGCCGGACACGCCGTTGCGCGACGCGCTCACCGCCGAAGTGGTTCGCCGCGTCGCGGGGCAAAGTGCACTGAATGATGCGTTCCTGCCGCTGGGCCACATCGTCGATGAGCGCGCGATCATCAACGGTGTGATCGGCCTGCACGCCACCGGCGGCTCAACCAACCACCTGCTGCACCTAGTCGCGATCGCGCACGCCGCCGGCATCCAGCTGCGCTGGGACGATTTCGATGCGCTGTCCGGCGTGATCCCGCTGCTGGCGCGCGTCTACCCGAACGGCTACGCCGACGTGAACCAGTTCCACGACGCCGGCGGCATGGCGTTCCTGATCGACCAACTGCTCGATGCCGGCCTGCTGCACGGCGACGTGCAGACCATCTTCGGCACCGGCCTGGACGGTTATGCGCGGCTGCCCTACCTCGACGAGGCTGGCGCACTGCACTGGAAGCCGGTCGACAAGCAGAGCGGCAACCGCGGCGTGCTGCGCGGCGTCGATGAACCGTTCCGCGCCGATGGCGGCCTGCGCATGCTGGAGGGCAACCTCGGCCGTGCGGTGATCAAGGTGTCGTCGGTACCGGACGACCGCCTGCTGATCGAGGCACCGGCGATCGTGTTCGACGACCAGGACGATGTGGCCGGTGCCTTCAAGCGCGGCGAGCTCAACCGCGATTTCGTGGCGGTGGTGCGTTTCCAGGGACCGCGCGCGAACGGCATGCCCGAGTTGCACAAACTCACTCCCACGCTGGCGCTGCTGCAGGATCGCGGCCACCGCATCGCGTTGCTTACCGACGGCCGCATGTCCGGCGCTTCCGGCCGCGTGCCGGCGGCGATTCACGTAACGCCCGAAGCGGTGGCCAGCGGCAACATCGCGAAAATTCGCGACGGCGACATGATCCGGCTCGACGCGGTGAATGGACGTCTGGACGTCCTGATGGAAGCCCACGAACTGGATGCGCGCCTGCCGCACATCGCCGACCTGTCCGGCGAACACAGCGGCATGGGCCGCGAACTTTTCAGCCTGTTCCGTCAGGCCGCCGCCACGGCCGACCTCGGCGCCGGCGTGCTTTAGAACTTTTGCCCCCTCCCCTGCAAGCAGGGGAGGGTTGGGGAGGGGTCGCTCTTGATCCTCTCGCCACCTTGAGCAACCCCCTCCCAACCTCCCCCTGCGCGCAGGGGGAGGAGCAAAAAAACCAGGAGCGTGACGTGAACCCCCTCGAACAAAAGCAGCAACAGGTCGAAACCTTCATGCGGCTGGCGCCGGTGATCCCCGTGGTGATCATCGACGACGCCAGGAATGCGGTGCCGATGGCACGCGCCCTGGTCGCCGGCGGTATCCCCACGATCGAAGTCACTCTGCGCACCCCGGCCGCACTGGATGCCATCCGTGCGATCGCTGCCGAGGTGGAAGGTGCCGTGGTCGGCTGCGGTACCGTCCTCACCGCGCGCGACCTGCAGGCCGCGCAGGCAGCCGGTGCCCGCTTCGCCGTCTCGCCCGGCACCTCGCCGCGCCTGCTCGACGCCGCTGACGACAGCGCGCTGCCGCTACTGCCGGGAGTCGCTACCGCGAGCGAGGCGATGGCCCTGCTCGAACGCGGCTACCGCCACCTGAAATTCTTCCCGGCGGTGCCAGCCGGTGGCACCCAACTGCTCGGCGCCTGGGCCAGCCCGCTGCCGCAGATCCGTTTCTGCCCCACCGGTGGCATCAACCTGGTCAATGCCGTCGATTTCCTCGCCCTGCCCAACGTGCTCTGCGTGGGCGGCTCATGGCTCACCCCCGCCGACAAACTGGCGGCCGGCGACTGGTCCGGCATCGAACTGTTGGCACGCGAGGCGGCCGCATTGCAGCGGCCAGGCTGAGCTGATCGTGTGCGATGGCAGGTGCCAGGCGCAGCCAGCGGGATGCCGATAATGCGCGGTACCTGATACTTGGCACCAGCCCCGACGCCGCGAAGTGACCCAACCCACATGAACGACACCGATCCAGTGGCTCGATCCAACCACTCCACGGTTGATTCCTCGACACGCAGGCTCGGCGCCATCGCGCTGGCTGGCCTGCTGCTGTTCGCGATGGTCGCCGTGACCGTACAAGCCTTGCGTACCGATCTGCATTGGCAAGACATGCCGCTGAGCTTTTATCTGCTGAACGCCTACGGACACTGGCTGCAGGCAGCGTACTTCGCACTGGCCATCGCGCTGATCTCGCTCGGCGCGGGATATTACCTCGCGTTGCGCGGTGGGCGGCGCAGTGCTGCGCCGGGGTTGCTGTTCGCCTGCGCAGGCATCGGCTTGTGCGTGACTGCACTGGCCCACAGCAACCTGCCTGGCCATGCACCCACGCTGGAAGGTTTCGTGCATGGCACGGCGGCGCAGACGGCATTCTTGTGCGTTACCGTGGCGATGTTGCTGCAGTCGTGGTGGCTGCGTACCAACCCACGCTGGCATCCGCGCTTTCCGTTCGCCTTCGTACTCGCGCTGATGTGTTTCGCAGCGATCTGGGTTGACGCGCTGTGGCGCGGTATGCCGCGCGGACTGGAACAACGGTTGGTGATCGTGTTGATCCTTGGCTGGCTGGGCATGGCCGCCGTCTGGCTGACGAAGCCGCCCCGCGACATGTCGTCGTAGTACGGCACGAGGTCAGACGGTCTATTCGGTCTCCAGCCGCGCCATCACCGCATCACTGACGCGGGCGCAGCGTTGGCCCATGAACGGGAACGCCTCGCTCATGGTGGATGCCAGCGTGCCGTGCAGCGACGTGCGCAGCAGACGGCGCGCGCGGTGCAGGCGGGTCTTTACCGTCTCCGGCTTGATCTCGAGCAGGTTGGCGGTTTCCTCGACCGAGCACTCTTCGACTTCGCGCATCATGTAGACGGTGCGGAAAGCCTCCGGCAGTTCGTCGATGGCGTGTTCGAGCAGGCGGCGAATCTGGGCACGCGCGGCGGACACGGAGGGATCCTCGCTGCCGAACTTCGACGGAAACTGGATCACCTGATGGGTGTCGTCCGGCGCCATGTCGACCTGCTCCAGTCCGACCATGTGGTGGCGTTTGCGCAGGCGCCCGCGCGCCTCGTTCAGCACGATGCTGGTGAGCCAGGTCAGCAGGGTCGAGTCGCCGCGGAATGAATCGAGCTTGTGATAGGCGCGCATATACGACTCCTGCAACACGTCTTCCGCCTCCGAATCCTCGCCGATCACGCTGCGCGCGATGCGAAACAGTCGCTGGTTGCAGCGCTGCATGATGTGCCGAAAGGCTTCGCGCTGGCCTTCGCGGACCAGCGCCACCAGTGCGTTGTCGTCAAGCGCGACGTAATCGACGGGGGCATTGTGGGCATGGACTGACATGGCTTTCTCCTTTTACACCTGATCGGATGCAACGGCGGCCGTCCAGGTTCCCGCGCCGCCACCGGAACCTGCGCGCGGCGGCTGCATCACATGGGCACCGGCAGGCACGACCTGCCCCAACCCAGTGGAGAGACCACCCATGAAAACCCTGTTCGCCATCGCACTTGCCTTCGCCATCGGCTCCGTCGCCAGCGTGCACGCCCAGCAGGCGGCGCCCGCCATCAACGATGCGCAGATCGCGCATATCGCCTACACCGCCGGCGTGATCGACGTCACCGCGGCGAAGCAGGCGCTGCAGAAATCGCACAACAAGGCGGTGCGCGCGTTTGCCGAGGAAATGCAGCGCGATCACACCGCGGTCAACGACCAGGCGCTGGCGCTGGTGAAGAAACTCGGCGTGACGCCGCAGGACAACCCGACCAGCCAGTCGCTTGCCAGCAGCGCCGCTGCCGAACAGAAGAAGCTCGCCGCGCTCAACGGCAGTGCGTACGACAAGGCATATGTGGCCAACGAGGTGGCGTACCACCAGACCGTCAACGGCGCGCTCAGCGGCACGCTGATTCCATCGGCGCAGAACGCCGAACTGAAGTCATTGCTCGAAACCGGCCTGAAACTGTTCCAGTCGCACCAGATGCATGCCGAGCACCTCGCGCAAAGCCTGAAATAAGGAGCACTTCATGCGTCGCATGATGATCCTGCTCGCCGCCGTGCTGACGCTGGCCGGCGGCCTCGCGCGGATTCGCGTCGCCGAGGCCGCGCAGCCCCCGCGTGTGCACGTGATCGTGATCGACAAGATGGCGTACGGCCCGATGCCGGCTGGCGTGCGCGCCGGCGACATCATCGAATGGGTCAATCACGACATCCTCGAACACACCGCCACCGCACGCGATGGCCGTTTCGACGTCGACTTGAAACCCGGCGGCAGCGGGCGCATCACCGCCGGCGCCGGCACGCTCGCTTTCTTCTGCAAGTTCCACCCCACCATGAGCGCCACCCTGGTGGTCGAATGACCTTCCATCGGCCACCGGCATTCCCGGTGGCCGATGAAGTGGATTCAACGATCAGGCCACTTCTTTCCAGCGGAAATATTTGCGGTGGGCGATGGCCAGCAGGTCGAGATCTTCGTGGGTATCGCCGTAGGCATACACCGTGGCGTAATCACGCAGGTCGTATTTCTCGAATACGCGTCGCGGCTTTTCGCTGCCTACGCATTGCTTGCCCCGATAGCGACCGGTAAGCCGGCCATCGGCAACCTCCAGTTCGGAGCAGATCAGTTCGAGCTGGTGGTGGCGACACCAATGTTCGAGATACACGTCGAGCGCGCCTGACACGACCACCACCACATCGCCCTGCGCCTTGTGCCAGGCGATCCGCTCCAGTGCCTGCTGTCGCAGCACGCCAGACAACACCTCGCGTGAGAATCTCTCGCCAGCCTGCCCGACCCGCGCCAGCGATTCGCCACGAAAGCCGAAGCGCACGACGATGGCGCGAATGGCGTTGCTGGAAACGATGCCCAGCTTGTAGCCGATCACCACTGGCGCCAGCACCAGCCTGCCCACCGCAAGCCGACGCGGCGCGACCGCAAATTGCATGAAGTCGGAGAACATGGCGCGGGTCGTGATGGTGCCATCGAAATCGAACAAGGCAAGATTCATGAAGTACCGACTGCTTTCGCTCTGATGGACCGATCCGCTCTCCGCGGAATCATCGGCTCGCACCGCTGCTGTCCCGGGGATGGCATGTATGCCCGCGCGAGTTGCCCGACGCGCCACCTGGACAGAGCTCCCTCAGGCGATTGACCAGCGCCTCTCGTCGCCGGCTGTTTTCGGCGAAGCGTTCCTGCCATCCGCGATTGAACTGGCCGACTTCGCGCCGCTGCACCTGTTCGTCGCGCACGCCGGCCATGCGCGCCCTGAGCTGGTCCAGTTCCCGGTCATGCTGCGCCTGCAACTGACCATCGCGCTCCGTGAGATCGCCAATGCCCCGGATCAGTGCGCCGGGATCGTTGCCCGCCACCGGATCGCCCCTTTGCGACGACGGGCCGGACAATCTGCCCGCCTCCGGGTTGCCGGTCGAACAAGGCTGATCCTGATAGACCGCGGCCCCTTTGACCATGCACTTGTAGATCGCCCCTGCCTGCGCCGGCGGCGCCCGCGCAAAAGCGGGCACCAGTGCCAGGACCAGCCATCCATGCCATCGTTTCATTGCTGACTTCCCTGATTCGAACCCGGAGTGGGGCGGCAGGTTACCTCACCGGTTTCACGTACGTCTCGAACAACTCGTCGATGCGCCGGTACTCGTCGTGCCATGAATCGGGATGCACGAAGCCGTGGCGCTCCATCGGGTACAGCGAGATCCAGAAATTCTTCTTGTGCAGCTCGATGAGGCGCTGGTACATGCGGATCGAGTCTTCGGCCAGCACGTTGTCGTCGATCAGGCCGTGTTCGATCAGCAGTGGATCCTGCAGCTGGTCGGCGTATTCGATCGGCGAGCTGGTCTTGAAGGCGGCCGGATCGAGTTGCGGATCGTTGAGGATGTTGGCGGTGTACTCGTGGTTGTACAGCGTCCAGTCGCTGACCGGCCGCAGCGCGGCACCGGCGGCGAATTCACCGGGCGCGCGCAACAGCGCCATCTCGGTCATGAAGCCACCGTAGCTGCCGCCATAAATGCCGACACGCCGCGGATCGACGCCATGGTTCTTCACCAGCCATGCCTTGCCGTCGAGCAGGTCTTCGAGTTCCGGGTGGCCCATCTGCCGGTAGATCGCGGTGCGCCAGGTGCGGCCATAGCCCTCGGAGGCGCGATAGTCCATGTCCAGCACCACATAGCCCTGCTGCACGAGCAGGTTGTGGAACATCTGTTCGCGGAAATAGTTCGACCACGACAGCGTGACGTTCTGCAGGTAGCCGGCGCCGTGCACGAAGATCACCGCCGGCTTCGACGCAGCCGGTTCATTTGCCGGACCGTAGTATTTCGCGTAGATCGTGCCGGCGCCGTGCGAGGACGCGACCTCGACGATCTTCGGCGCGATCCAGTCATGCGCGGTGAAGGCCGGCTTCATGGTGGTGGTCAGTTCACGTGGCGTGCCGCCCGTGGCGGGCTGCACGGCGAGTTGCGCCAGCACGTACGGCGAGGAATGCAGCACGGCCAACTGGCTGCCGTCTGGCGACAGTTCGAAATCGTCCATGCCCTGGTACCGGGTGACCCGGCTCAGCGCACCGCCCGCGGTCGGCAATCGGTAGACATCGTAGCTGTACGGCGCGGCCTGGTTGGTGCGCACATAGAACCACTGGCCGTCCTCGCTGAGCTGCGGGTGGCTGACTTCGAACTTGCCGGAAGTGAGCGCCGTGGCCTTGCCGTCGAGCGGCTTGCGGTAGAGCTGCGAGTAGCCGGTCTGTTCGCTGAGATACCACAGGGTGCGGCCATCTTTCAGCCAGCCGAAATCGTTGAAGTTCCAGTTGATCCACGCTTTGTCGGTCAGTCGCTGCTGGTTGACCAGCGCATGGTGTTGGAAGTCGACACTGGCGATCCAGCGGTCCTTGTTGTCGACCGTGCGCAATTGCACGGCGGCGTTGCGACCGTCGTCGCTCCACACGATGCCACCGCCGTTGTCGGCGCTGAGCACGGTGACCGGACGCACGTCCGGAGCCTTCAGCGCCTTGGCCTGGTCGGCCTTGCCGTCTTTCTGCAGGGCGGCGACGGCGTTGGCGCGCAGGTCCTTCAGCGGATCATCCTTGATGCCGGGCAGCGTAGCGGTATCGAGTGGATATGACGCGTGGTTGGCGAGATCGAGCAGCAGCAGCGACTGCGGTGCCGGATCATTGTGGCCCACGTAGACGCGCGCCTCTTCCTGTTCGGCATAGCCGGAGTCGGTGACGTAATGGGTGATTTCCGGTGCCTTGCCCGCGTCGTCACCTTTCGCCTTGGTGATCAGCAGCAACCAGCGGCCGTCGGGCGACAGCTCGGTATCGACCGGCGCGATCTTGTCGCCAAGCCAGAACGGTGGCGGCGCCCGGCCCGGGTCGGCGGCATCGAGCGTCTTGTCCTGATCGCGTTGTGCCTGCTTGTCGGCCTTGATCTGGCGTAGCGTCGTGAACAACGCCAGCTGCTGCGCGCCCAGCGCATCAGGCTGCTTCGCCTGCGGATCGTCGGCAAATTTCAGCACCGCCGCCGGCGCCGTGACACCGCTGGCAAGGTCATGGCTGTACCAATCGTTGCCGTCGCGGAACTGCAGCGCGCGACCATCGGCGGAAAACTGCGGTCCGGATTCGTCCTGCGGCGTACGCGTGACCTGGGTGCGTTTGCCGCTGGCCAGGTCCACCACAAACACATCGCCATGCAGGATGAACGCCGCGTGCCGGTGCGCGCGATCGAACACCGCCGGGCCGTCGGCTTGCGCCATCGTCGCCGCGTCCAGCTTCGCGCCCTGGCCGCTGGCCAGATCGACGCGGTAAAGATCGCGCACTGCACTACCGTCGCGCTTCAGCGAGTAATACGCGTTGCGCCCGTCCACGCTCCAATACGGCTGCTCCACTGCCTGCCCGATCCAGTCGGGATTGGCCATGATGGTTTCCATGTCCAGCGGGGCGGCGGCCGGTGATGTCGCCGCCGCGGCCGGCAACAGGAAGGAAGCGATCAGGGCGGCAAGCAACAGTCGACGCATGGAAATGCTCTCGGGGCAAAAAACCAGCATAGCCGAGCCTGCCCGTGCCGCAGCGCCGACCCTGCCAGAAGTCAGGGATCGAAGGATTGCCGCGTTCGCGCCGGGACCTGACTTTGCGGCATCATGGCCGCTCGCGCACCGCCGGCGCGCCGACGCCATGCGGGGAACGGTTCAAATGAAAACCGCCACGTCATATATCGCCTTGCTGGCGCTGGACAGCCTCCGGCAACCCAGTGCCGTTGCCGCCATCACCACCCTATAGACATTGTCGAGTACCGCATGACCCTCCCCGCGATCGAACACGAAACCGCCGCCCATCCGCGCTTCAGCGTCCTCTGGTTGCACGGCCTGGGTGCCGACGGCAATGACTTCGCGCCGATCGTGCCGGAACTGGTCGACCCGGCGTGGCCGGCGCTGCGCTTCGTGTTTCCCCACGCGCCGGTGCGGCCGGTGACGATCAACAACGGCATGTCGATGCGGGCGTGGTACGACATCTATGGCTTCGACGTGCATTCTCGCCAGGACGAGGCCGGCATCCGCAGTTCGATCGCCGCAGTTGAGGCGTTGATCGCGCGCGAGCACGAACGCGGCGTACCCAGCGAGCGGATCGTGTTGGCCGGTTTCTCGCAAGGCGGTGCGATCGCGCTGGCGGCGGGCCTGCGTCATGCGGAAGAACTTGCCGGCATTGCCGTGCTGTCGGGGTATTTGCCGATGAGCGATGCACTCGCCGCCGAACGCCACGCGGCCAATGCCGCCGTGCCGATCTTCTGGGGCCATGGCACGAGCGACCCCGTCGTGGTGGTTCAGCGCGGCATCGATTCGCGCGACGCGTTGCAGTCGCTCGGTTACGCCGTGGACTGGCATACCTATCCGATGGCTCACTCGGTCTGTCCCCAGGAAATCGCTGACCTGCGCGACTGGCTGACCCGGCGGCTGGCGTAGACGACGGGCTCATGCGCGCATCCACGCCGATCCGCGGCCGCACCGAAGACAGCCCGCTGCCGGACTTCTGCCGGCTGCCGGCGTTGTTCGCGCTGTTCGTGGTCGGCGCACTGACGGTAACTGTCATGTGGCTGGCGCGCGACAACCCGCGCGACTGGTCGGCCTATAGCGTCAGCATGTTGTTTGTCGCCTGGCTGGCGCTGGTGGTCGCGGTGGCATTGTGCAAGCTGCGCCCCTGGTTGCAACGCCTGCCCGGGCATGCGCCGTACATCGGGGTGTGGTTGCTGATCCTGCTGATCGTGCTGGTTGCCAGCAGCGTGGCGCGCTGGCTCGATGGCGCCCTGCAGATGCAGCTGATCAGAAGCAGCATGCAGGTGTTCGTGCGCGACAATGTGCTGATCGCCGCCCTGCTCGGTGCCGCGATGCTGCGCTATTTCTATGTACTGGCGCAGTGGCAGGCGCGACTGGCCGCGGTCACGCGGGCACAGGTGGAAGCATTGCAGGCGCGCATCCGCCCGCATTTCCTGTTCAACAGCATGAATACCGTGGCCGCGCTGATCCGGGTCGATCCCGAGGCGGCCGAGCGCACGGTGGAGGATCTGTCCGAACTGTTTCGCGCCGCGCTGGGGCAGCACGCCAGCAGCGACGGCACGCTGGGCGAGGAGCTGGCGCTGATCGAGCGCTACCTGGCGATCGAGCAGTTGCGCCTCGGCGCACGCCTGCGCGTGCAGCGCGAGCTCGACGAGTTGCCTGCCGACTTTCCGCTGCCGCGATTGTTGCTGCAACCACTGGTGGAAAACGCGGTGCGTCACGGTATCCAGCCACTGCGCGAAGGCGGCGAAATCAACCTGCGCGGCCGACACGAAGGCAACGGCATCCGCATCGAGATCATCAACCCGTTGCCGACGACACCGCCTGCTGCCGGCAACGGTCATGGCCTGGACAGCGTGCGTCGCCGCGTCGCCTACCGCTACGGGCCGCTGGCGAGCGTGCAGGCCGGGCCGCGGGGCGATCATTTCGTGGTGATATTGCAGCTGCCCGGCGGCGCTGCGTGATGCGCGTGCTGATCGTCGACGACGAACCGCTGGCGCGCGCGCGGCTTGCCGCCTTGCTGGGCGAATGCAAGGACGTGCAGGTGGTTGGCGACGTCGGCGACGGCGAAGCGGCGCTGGGCGCACTCGCCGAACTGCAACCGGACGCGCTGCTGCTCGACATCAACATGCCCGGCATCGACGGCGTGGCGCTGGCGCAGCGACTGGCCGGCCGCGCGCGGCCACAGGTGATCTTCTGCACAGCTTACGAAACGCACGCGCTCAAGGCATTCGAACTGGGTGCGGTCGACTACCTGCTCAAGCCGGTACGACTGGAACGCCTGCGCGATGCGCTGCAACGCGCGCAACGCCGACTCGCCGACGCGCCGCGCGAACCGGTCGCGTACCTGCACGGCCGCCTGCGCGGCGAACAGGTGCGCATCGCGCTGGACGAAGTGATCTGCCTGCTCGCCGAGGAGAAGTACGTCATCGTGCGGCACCGCCGCGGCGAGCTGCTGATCGAGGAATCGCTGCGCCAGCTCGAGGATGCCTATCCCGACCAGCTGATCCGGCTGCATCGCAACTGCCTGGTGCCACCGCCGCGCCTGCTTGGCATCAAGACCCTCGCCGACGGCCGCGTACTGGCCCGCCTCGACGGCAGCGACCTCAGCCCCGAGATCAGTCGACGCAACCTGCCGGCGGTGCGCAAGCTGCTGCGGCTGGGGTAAATATTTCGCCAAACCCTTGTGCCGAGCACTTGCTCGCTCAGCAGTGATACTTTAGTGTCACTTCATGCGCACTGAACTCGTCACCACCCTCAAACGCCAGGCAACTGAACTTCTCGCGGATATCGAGCGGGACAAGCAACCCATCCTCATTACCCAGCATGGACTTCCCAGCGCGTACCTGGTGGATGTCGAAAGCTATCAACTCATGCAGCAACGCATGAGCGTGCTCGAGGGCATCGCGCGGGGAGAACGCGCCGTTGCCGAAGGCCGTACCGCAACCCATGCCCAGGCCAGGAAGCGCCTTGCCCGATGGCTGAAATAGTCTGGTCGGAGCCGGCCCTGAGCGATCTGGACGCCATTGCGGATTACATCGCGCTGGAGAATCCGCTTGCGGCATCGGAGTTGGTCAAGCGCATTTTTGACCACGTCGCACAACTGTCCGACCATCCCGATAGGGGCAGCAGACCACAGGAACTGGTGCGATCCCGCTACCGCCAGCTCGTGGAGCCGCCCTGTCGCATCTTCTACCGTCACGGCAACGGCAAGGTATTCATCCTGCATGTCATGCGGGTGGAGCGGCTCCTTCGCAGAAAGCGGCTTGCGCGAACCTGACCATCCCGAAAACAGTGACATCAGGCCACACACATGGAGAAAACCCGTCATGGAAAGCCCGTATGCCACGCCCAGGTCCGACATCGGCAAGGACTCCGACACTTGTTCGATCTACACACCTAACCAGATCATGGCCGGCGCATTCCTCGGCGGCCCGGTAGGACTCATCCATTTCCTGCGGGCAAATTTCGTGACCTTGGGAAACGACGCGCTGGCAAAAAGATCGCTGGTGTACGGCGCGGCCCTCATCGTCGCCTTGCTGGTGATCCTGCCCCTGCTGCCTGAGAAATTTCCGGGGCTTCCGATCACCATCGCGTACATGGTTTTCGGCAGGCAAGTTGCCAACAGATATCAACTGACCGGGCGAGCCATCGACGCATCGACCCGTTACACGGCCCAGTCAAATTGGCATGTCTTCGGATGCGGATTGTTGTGCCTGGTCGCCTCATTGATCGTCCTGGTGGTTCCGATGATGCTGCTGGGTGCACTGGGAATCCTCAAGAGCTGATCGCGGATTTTTTGCCGACGTAGCTCCAGAGGTTCACGTTCGCGCAGACCCGACGTGCACAGCTCTTCGGCTTCAATGGTGCACCGATCCGTCACTGCGGGAGCAACGTCATGAGTCATGCCTTCAAGGTCGGCGACCACGTGCGCTGGAATTCGGAAGCCGGGCACGTGAGCGGGAGGATTACCCGGGTGCATACCAGCGACACGGAGTACAAGGGCCACATGCACCGTTGCAGCGAGGATGATCCGCAGTACGAGATCAAGAGCGACAAGACCGACCACGTCGCCATGCACAAGGGCGCGGCGCTGCACAGGATCGGCTGAGCGATGCCCGCCGACCCCGCCACGATCTGGACCATCGGCCACTCCACCCGGGCGCTGGAGGAATTCCTCGGCCTGCTCGGTGAGTACCGCATCGAGGCGATCGCCGATGTACGGCGTTTTCCCGGTTCACGTCGCCACCCGCATTTCGCCAGCGATGCCTTGGCCGAAACTCTGCCGGCACATGGCATCGCCTACCAATGGATTCCCATGCTCGGTGGCCGTCGCAAGGTGCAACCGGGGTCGCCGAATACGGCCTGGCGCAATGCCTCGTTCCAGGGTTATGCGGATTACATCGCCACTGTGGATTTCACCGAAGGCCTTGCCGAGCTGCTGAAGTTGGCGGCGGCCAGGCGCACCGCGATGATGTGCGCCGAGGCCGTCTGGTGGCGCTGCCACCGCTCGATCATTTCCGATGTACTGAAGCTGCGTGGCATCGAGGTGATCCACATCATCGATGCCACGCATGCAACCGTGCATCCGTACACCTCGCCGGCACACCTCGTGGATGGACACCTGAGTTACGCACCCAAGCAGGGCGAGCTGCTGTAGCGCGCCGGTTCAGCGCAGCGGCTCGGCCGCGGTATCCCCGGTGCACCGGATGGGCTGGCCGCTCTTGCCGAGCGCCAGGCTGAAACTCGAACCGCTGCGATTGATGACCATCCCGTCGGCACACTGCTGACCGGGACCCAGGCGGTAACTGGCCTTCACCCGCAGCGCTTCCTCGCGCTGCCTTTCCTCGCGCCTGGCCTGTTCTACCTGATATTGCGCCGCCTCCTCGCCGATCTGCCGATGGGTATTGGCCAGATCCTCGCGCTGGCGCTGCAGGGTCGCCGCCAAACGGGCGCTACGCTGCTGCGCCTCTGCCCTGGCCTGCTGCTCCTCCAGCGCGGCATTGCGCGCGACATCGAGGGTAAGTTCGTCGGCGTGGCGCGCTGCCAGATACAGCGAGCATCCATGCCACGCAAACGCGGCGATGACCAGGCCCACCACGGCACCACCCACTTTCCATGACAACGGCACGGCCATCACATACCCCCCGGCAAGACAGTCGAAAACCCCAGGCGATCCGGCGCCGCATGCGCATGGACGGATCGATCGAGCGAGTCTAGCAGGGAGTTTTGGAACATCTTGCCGACATGCGTCACACCTCGTCCGGCACGGCATGGCGTCGACTACGACGGCCACCGACCCGCCTGTATTCCCCCGGCGCGACCACTCGCTTCATGAAAAGAAGGCGGCGAACAAAGCTCGCCGCCCGGGCTGTTCCAATACGCTGCCGCGATCTATTCCTTCTTGATCGCATGCCCGCCGAACTCGTTGCGCATGGACGACAGCAGCTTGTCGGCGAACGAGTCGTCGTCGCGCGAGCGGAAGCGCTCCATCAGCGACAAGGTGATGACCGGCGCCGAAACATTGAGTTCGAGCGCGGCGTCGACGGTCCAGCGACCTTCGCCGGAGTCGACGACGTAGGGCGCGATGCCGTCCATGTTCGGGTTCTTGCCGAGTGCGTCGGTGGTGAGGTCGAGCAGCCACGAGCGCACCACGCTGCCGTAACGCCAGATCTCGCCGACCTGGTGCAGGTCGAGGCCGAACTCCTCCTTGTGCTTGAGGATCGAGAAGCCTTCGGCATAGGCCTGCATCATGCCGTACTCGATGCCGTTGTGGACCATCTTGGTGTAGTGGCCGGAGCCGACCGGGCCGACGCGTCCCCAGCCCTGGTCCTTGCCCGGCGCCAGCGTTTCGAAGATCGGCTGCAACCCGTCGACGACTTTTTCGTCGCCGCCGATCATCATGCTGTAGCCCTCCTTTAAACCCCATACGCCGCCGCTGGTGCCGCAGTCGACATAGTTGAGGTTCTTGTCGGCATACGTCTTGGCGCGGCGCAACGTGTCCTTGTAGTTGGAGTTGCCGCCGTCGATCACGGTGTCGCCGGGTGCGAGCGCAGACATCAGGGCATCGACGGTGTCATCGGTGATCTTGCCCGAAGGCACCATCATCCACAGCACGCGCGGCGCCGGCAGCGCCTTGACCAGCGCCTGCAACGAATCGGCCGACGACCCGCCTTTCGCTTCCAGCCCCTTGCGGGCGTCCGCGCTCGGGTCGAAGCCGGTGACCTTGTGACCACCCTGCAAAAGACGTTCGGCCATGTTGGCGCCCATCTTGCCGAGACCGATCATGCCAAGTTCCATTGCGTCTACTCCGTAATGTGTCGAAAGAATTTGCGTCGCGCGGTACGCGGCGCTCCATGGGGATTACGACCGCCGCTTGTGCCCGTCGTTCAACCAGCCGCCTTCGAAGCCGGCGCGGCGCAGGCCATCGACGAGCCAGCGACAGCCGCGCATGAGTTCCCACAGCATGCCGCTGCGATGGTTCTCCACCATCAGCACGATCGGGCCGAGGTTGAGCCCGAAGAAGTACGGGGAGACCCATCCGCCCAGCGGCAGACCGGGCTTGTCGACGTAGGTCTGGTTGAAGCTCGCCTTGAAACCGTAGGGATGCGTGTCGTGCAGCTGCAGGGTGTGGATGAAGTGGTGCACGGCCGGCAGCACGATATCGGGCGCAAACGGCAGCGACGCCACCACCACCCACGGCGCCAGCGTGCCGTCGTCGATACCGTACGGCGCACCGCGGCCGACGTAGTCGTGGAACTGGCGCTCGATGCCGTCGATCTTCAGCGTGATCGGACCGGGACCATCGCTGGCGGTGATGCCCCAGCAGCAGTCGCCATAGCCCTTGAAGCCGAGCGGGTTGTCGATGGCATACCGCTGCTGGACCAGGGTGGCGCGGCGACTGTTCTCGAAATAGTCGATGCCCTTGCCGCGCATGAACTCATCCTGGATACCGCGGGTATCGATCCATACCTGCGACAACTGATGGGTGAACAGCGGCCCGCAATACAGATAATCGACGTCGTAGCAGCGCTTCCATTCGTAGGTGGACGACCATGCGGTGTACGCACTGGGCGGCAGCGGATGCGTCGGCGAACCCAGCGCCAGCACGTAGAGCAGCAAGCCCTCGTCGTAACCCTGCCAGCGATGCGGGATGAAGCCACTTTCCGGATGCCAGCCGTGGCCGATGGTGCCATCGACGGTCTGCGCCCACGGCCAGTCCGCCCGCTGGTACAGGAAATTGGCGATTTCTCGGATTTCCTTCTGCTCGGCGGTATCGTCGCTGAAATACTGCGCGGCGGTCAGCATGCCAGCGAACAGGAACGCACTGTCCACGGTGGACAGCTCACAGTGCCAGGCGCGCCTGCCAGTCTGCATGTCGAGGAAGTGATAGTAGAAACCGCGGTAGCCGGTGGCATCCGGCTCGGTGCCTTGCGGACTGTCGCGGAAGAACCGCAGCGTGGCCAGCGTGCGCTTGATCGCGGTAGCGCGAGTCATCAGGCCGCGCTCGACCGCCACCGGATAACTGCTCAACGCCAGCCCGGTGGCGGCAATGCTGGCCGGCCAATCGGCGGCGGTCTTGTCGGACACCAGACCATTGAGTGGATTCGTCTCGTACTGAAAGTACGCAAAAGCCTTGTTCTGCAAATGTTGCAGCAGTTGGCCGGACTGGAGGGGATGGCTCAGGGGATGGGAACGCATGGATCTCGTCGTGGTCTGTCGCGGTGACGGCGGCGTGCAGACAAATGTCGCTGTCCGACGGCACGCGTGGGGATCGCTGGGCGATATCGCGATCATCCTACTCCGCAGCATGGTGAAGCGCAGGTTGACGCCGCGCATGCCGCGCAAAGCGCATGCTGGCCAATCTCGCCATCGACAGGAACCTTCATGCCGTCCACGTCTTCCCGCACCATCGACGCTCAACAGCGCTGCCTGCTCTCCAACGGCCGCTACAGCGTGATGCTGAGCGCCAACGGTTCCGGCTTCAGCCACTGGTGCGGCCTGGCGGTGACACGGTGGCGTGAGGATCCCACCGCCGACGGCTGGGGCAGTTACCTGATGTTGCGCGATGAGGACAGCGGCGAGGTGTGGTCGGCGAGCCAGCAGCCGTACGGCACGCGCGCACCCGACGACAGCGTGGCCTTCGACGCCGGTTGCGCCAGCTTCGGCCGCCGCCACCACAGCGTGCACAGCGTGCTCGACGTGGCGGTGGCCGGCGATGCCGATATCGAGCTGCGGCGGCTGGTGTTGAGTAACCATGGCGACCGCACGCGCACGCTGTCGCTTACCTCCTATGCCGAGCTGGTCATCGGCCCGATCGGTGCCGACAACGCGCATCCGGCGTTTTCCAAGATGTTCGTGCAGACCGAATGGGAGGCGGCGACCGACATGTTGCTGGCCACGCGCCGCCGGCGTGACAGCAGCGAGCCCGAAGTCTGGGCTGCGCACGCGCTGCAGATGATGGGACAGTCGGCGGCAGACGCCGTCGAACACGAAACCGACCGTGCACGTTTTCTCGGTCGCGGTCGCACGCTGCGGAACGCGCAAGCCATGCAACCGGGCGTCACGCTGTCCGGTACGGTCGGTTGCGTGCTCGATCCGGTGTTCGGTCTGCGCCGCCGTTTCACGCTGGCGCCAGGCGCCAATGTCACCCTGCTGCTATGGACACGGCTGGCCGATTCGCGTGACGGCGCCATGGCATTGGCCACGCAGCTGGACAACCCGCAAGCCGCCGCACAGCTGTTCGATGGTGCCAGGCAGCACGCGGACAACGAACGAAAGCAACTCGGCATCGGCGCGGCGCAAGCAACGCGATTTGCCCACTGGATGAACGCGCTGGTGTGCAGCGATCCGCGCCAGCGCGCAACTCCCGATGCGCTGGTACGCGGACGCGGCGGCCCACCCACATTGTGGGCCGCCGGCATCTCCGGCGACCGGCCGATCGCCTTGCTGAACCTCCAGCGCGCGGACGAGTTGCCCCATGCGGAGGAATTGCTGCTGGCACAGAACCACTGGCGCAGGCAGGGGCTGGCGGTCGATGTGGTGTTGCTGGATATCTCCACCGACGCCGCACTGCAGGCGGCACTCGATCCGCTGGTGAAGGCCCAGCAGGAGCGGTTGAAGTCCGACGACGCATGGCCAAAGCCGGAAGTGTTTGCGCTGCAGGGCACGGCGATCAGCGACGACCTGCGCGATGGCCTGATGACGGTGGCGCGCGTGGTGCTCGGCGGCACTGGAACGGCGCAGGTTGCGGAACCGCCAACCGCCGACGCGCCATCGGCGATCCGCGCAACGACCGCTGCCACCGTAGTGCCATCGACTGACGACGAACCGGAATTTGCCAACGGCATCGGCGCCTTCGTCGAGGCCGGGCGTGCCTATCGCATCGAACCTGGCGAGGGTCGCTGTACACCTGCGCCGTGGGTCAACGTGATGGCCAACCCCTCCTTCGGCTGCGTGGTCTCGGCCGAAGGCGGCGGTTATGCGTGGTCGCTGAACAGCCAGCAGAATCCGCTGACGCCGTGGCCAAACGATCCGGTCAGCGACAGTCCGCACGAGGTGCTGTACCTGCGCGACGAGGATACCGGCGTGTCGTGGAGCGCCTGCGCGCTGCCGATCCGCGTGGCCGGTGCAAAGTACGTCGCCACGCACGGCAAGGGTTGGTCGCGCTTCGCCACCGATGCGCATGGCATCGAGCTGGAACTGACCCAGTGCGTACCGACCGCCGATCCGATCAAGTTGTCGCGGTTGCGGCTGTGCAACCGTTCCACGCGCATGCGACGGTTGTCGGTAACCGGCTATGTCGAGTGGGCGCTGGGCGCGAATGGCACCACACCGGCGCCCTTCGTCGTCACCTCGCGCGATCGAACGACCGGTGCGCTGTTCGCGCGCAATCGATGGCGGCCCGATTTTTCCGATCGCGTGGCCTTCATCGACTTCGCCGGCGCGCAGCATTCGATGACGGGCGACCGCGGTGAGTTCCTCGGTCCGCTGGGTATGGTGGCGCTGCCCATGGCGTTGAACGACGGCGCGCCGCTGTCCGGTCGGCTCGGCGCCGGGCTGGATCCGTGCGGCGCCTTGCAGACGCGGATCGAACTGCCGCCGCAGACGCAGGTCGACATCGTCTTCATGCTCGGCGACGCGGTGGATGAAGCCGCTGCGCAGGCCCTGATCGAAAAATATCGCACCATCGATATCGACGACGTGCTCGCCGACATCCGCACGCAATGGAACGACGTACTCGATACCGTGCAGGTGCGCACGCCGGATCGCGCCATGGATATCCTGCTCAACGACTGGCTGTTGTACCAGGTGCAGGCGTGCCGGCTTTGGGCGCGTACCGCGTATTACCAGGCCAGTGGCGCGTACGGTTTCCGCGATCAGCTGCAGGACGTGATGGCGCTCTGCGTGGCCCGCCCCGATCTCGCCCGCGAACACCTGCTGCGCGCGGCCGGCCGCCAGTTTGCCGAGGGCGATGTCCAGCACTGGTGGTTGCCGCCGAACGGCCAAGGCATCCGCACGCGGATCAGCGACGACCGCAACTGGCTGGTCTATGTCGCCATGCACTACGTTCGCGTAACCGGCGACACCGCGGTGCTGGACGAGGCGTTGCCGTTCCTCGCCGGCCAGCCGATTCCCGACGGCGCCACCGATGCCTTTTTCCAGCCTTCCATGTCGGACCGAAAGGTTTCCGTCTACGAGCATTGCGCGCTCGCGCTCGATGCCAGCCTCACCCGCGGCGCGCACGGCCTGCCTCTGATCGGCACCGGCGACTGGAACGACGGCATGAACGCGGTCGGCGCGCAGGGTCGCGGCGAAAGCAGCTGGCTCGGCTGGTTTCTGCTCAGCACGATCGACGCGTTCGCGCCGCACGCCGAGCAACGCGGCGAGACGCAGCGTGCGCAACGCTGGCGCGACTATGTCGATGATCTGCGGGCCGCGCTGGAACGCGCGTGGGATGGCCAATGGTATCGACGCGGCTATTACGACGACGGCGCACCGTTGGGATCGAGCGAGAGCGAAGAGTGTCGTATCGACACCATCGCGCAATCGTGGAGCGTCATCGCCGGCAGCGGCAACACCGAACACGCAGCCACGGCGATGGCATCGGTCGACCATCTTCTGGTGGATCACGAGAACGGCATCGCGCGCCTGTTCACCCCGCCATTCGATCACGCGAAGGAAAACCCCGGCTACATCAAGGGCTATCCGCCCGGCGTGCGCGAAAACGGCGGCCAATATACGCATGGTGCAACATGGTCGGTATTCGCCTGGGCAGGGCTCGGTGACGGAGAGCGCGCCGCGGGCACGTTCAACATGCTCAACCCGATCCGCCACAGCGACAGCGCGGCCGCCGTGGAGCGTTACAAGGTCGAACCCTATATCGCGTGCGCGGACGTCTATTCGGTAGCGCCGCATGTCGGCCGCGGCGGCTGGACCTGGTACACCGGCTCCGCCGCGTGGCTCTATCGCGCCGGGCTTGAGGCGGTGCTCGGCTTCCACAAGCGCGGCGACCAGTTGCGCATCGACCCGTGCGTGCCAAAGGCATGGCCGGGCTTCGAGATCAGCTATCGCCATCGCGGTCGGCAGGTCAGTCTCTACGAGATCCGCGTGGAGAATCCCGACCAGGTTTGTCGTGGCGTGGTGCGTATTGAAATGGACGGCCAAACACTAAACGTTGACGCGCCCATTCCCTTGCCGGACGACGGCAAAACACACCAATTGCGCATCATCCTCGGTCGACTTTCCGCCTGAGGGCGCGGCATCACGTGCCGGCGACGCTAGCGCCGGCGCGTGCGCGAGGCACCGAGTTTGCGGGTCAGTGTGTTGCGGCCCACGCCGAGCGCCTGTGCCGCGTTCTGGCGGTGGCCATCGCTGGCCTGCAGCGCGGCCTGCAGCAGGGTCTGGTCGAGCGCCGAGCGAGCGCGGGCGTGGATATCCGCCTCGCCCTTGGCCAAGGCGTCGGCCGCCCATTCGCGCAGCGCATCGGTCCACTCGCTGCCACCGGGTGCCGGCTTGCCATCGCCGAGGTCGGCGGGAAGGATCTCGCTGCCCGGCGCGATCACCGCCAGCCGACGGCAGAGGTTTTCCAGTTCGCGCACATTGCCGGGGTAGTCACGCTGCGCCACCAGCTTCAGCGCGGCTTTCGAGAAGCGCTTCGGCGGCAGCTTCAGTTCCTGCGCCGTGGCGACGAGGAAATGTTGCGCCAGCAACGGGATGTCGCTGCGTCGCGTACGCAGCGACGGCAGTTCAATGCGTACCACGTCGAGGCGGTGCATCAGGTCGGCGCGGAATTGTCCGCTGGCCGCCCGTGCGGCGAGATCCTGATGGGTGGCGGCGACGATGCGCACGTTGCCACGGATCAGCTCGCGTCCACCGACGCGATAGAACTCACCGCCGGCCAGCACGCGCAGCAAGCGCGTCTGCAACGCCAACGGCATGTCGCCGATCTCGTCGAGGAACAGCGTGCCACCCTCGGCCTGTTCGAAACGGCCGGCGACGCGACGGGTGGCGCCGGTGAACGCGCCGGCCTCATGGCCAAACAGTTCGCTTTCCAGCAGCTCGCTGGGGATAGCCGCGGTGTTGAGTGCCACGAACGGCTTGTCGCGGCGGGCGCTTTCCTCGTGCAAGGCGCGCGCGACCAGCTCCTTGCCGGTGCCGGTTTCGCCGGTGATGAGCACATTGAGATCGCTGGCGGCGACGCGGCCAATCAGACGGAATACCTCGCGCATCGGTGCGCTCTCGCCGAGCAGCGCGTGGTTCGACGCGATGACCGACGGGCCGGTTTCCACCGGCGCCGCCGCGCTGGCCAGCGCGCGCTGCACCGACGCCACCGCGTGATCGAGATCGAACGGCTTGGCCAGATAATCCGTGGCGCCGGCGCGATATGCCGCGGCGGCGGTAGCCACGTCGGTGTAGGCGCTCATCACGATCACCGGGCCGACCGATTGCGCCTGCAGTTCGTTGAGCAGGGTGAGCCCGTCTTCGCCCGGCATGCGCACATCGGTGACCACCAGCGCGGGGCGTGCCGTCTGCAATGCAGTGCGCACCGCGGCGACCTCGCCAAACTCGCGCACGGCCAGACCGGCATCGCGCAAGGCCTCGGCCAGCACGAAGCGCACGGCGCGATCGTCGTCGACGATCCAGATTTCCTCAGTCATGGGAGCGCTCCAGCGGCAGGTACAAGGAGAACACGGTGTGGCCCGGCCGGCTTGCATAACGCAGTTCGCCGCCATGTTCTTGCGCGATCTCCCGCGACAGCGCCAGACCGAGTCCGGTGCCGTCGGGACGGCCGGACACCAGCGGATGGAACAGCGTGTCGCGCAGGGCCGCCGACACGCCGGGGCCGTCATCGATCACGTCCACCCGCAGCGCCATGCGCACGATCCGCTCGCCCAGACGCAGGCCGTGTTCGACCCGCGTGCGCAGGGTGAGCGTGTGCGCGCCGGCTTCCAGTGCGTTGCGCGCCAGGTTGAGCACCACCTGTTGCAGCCGGTCGGCGTCGCCGAGCAGATCCGGCACGCTGGGGTCGTAGTCATGGCGCAGCTGCGGCGGCGATGGTTCGGCCTGCAGCAGGTCGGCGAGCCGTTCCAGCAGTTGATGGATATTCACCGCGCCAAGCCGTACCGCGCCGTCGTTATGCAGCAACCGGTTGGCCAGCGTGGCGAGCCTGTCCGCCTCGTCGATGATCAAGCCAGCCAGCGCCTGCAGATCCGCGTTGTCGACCCGTCGCTGCAGCAACTGCGCCGCGCCGCGCAGACCAGCCAGCGGATTCTTCACCTCGTGTGCGAAGCCGCGCAGGCTCGCCGACAGCGGTGAGCTGTTGGCGGGCGATGCGGCCAACACGTGCACTTCCAACAACAGGCCTTGTCCGAACGGCTGCAACGCAATGTCCGTGACGACCTCGCGGCCACCAGCCAGCAGCGACACGCCGCGCCATTGCGCGGACCGCTGTTCCGACAGCAGGCGCGCAACCTGCGCCAGTTCGTCCGACCCGGTGAACAGCACACCGAGCGGCTGCCCCACCGCGCTGCGCGGCCCCAACTGCAGCCACTCAGCCAGCGCAGGATTGATCCACGCCAGGCGCAGGTCGGCATCGACCAGCGCCAACCCGGTCGCCATCTGTTCCGCCCACGTACGCCACGCCAGATCGCTCATTGCACCATGATGGACAATGCGTTGACTTGGTGCAATGCGGAATTCGATCGTTCTGCCAATGAGGTTCTGTGGTGGACAGAACTCCATAGTTTGTAGGCTAGACACAGACTATGGAGAACGGGCTGCGTACAAACTATGAAGTTTGAGCCGTGATCAGTTACCTCAGGGCCGGTCCCACCTCTGGCAGAGGGCGGGGAACAGCATTTTGTTGTGGGGCGCAACTGTCGCAAACCGACCCATAGCGGTCACTCTGAACCCACGTCCATACGGCTGGTTGTTAGCCGGATCCGGCAAGGATACGATCCATTCGAGACGGGGCTTCCAGCTCAGGGCAAAATCACAGGTTCCCTAATGACGAATCTCGCGATCTTCCTCCGACAAGTCCGCAGCCGCTCGCGAGAACATCAGCGAGCAATGCAGCTTATGGCTGGTGCGAGGCTTGCTGGGCAGATGGTCTCTGTGTTGCGGCAGGAGCTGGACTCGATGGTCCGCGTGATCTACCTACTGACGCAAACTGCAGAGCGTCGGGAGGCACTCGTTGACGCTTCAATACGCGGTGCAAAAT
Source organism: Rhodanobacter sp. Col0626 (assembly GCF_049994385.1). Classification (GTDB taxonomy): domain Bacteria; phylum Pseudomonadota; class Gammaproteobacteria; order Xanthomonadales; family Rhodanobacteraceae; genus Rhodanobacter. Next base: position 123,941 of record NZ_CP188260.1, on the reverse strand, counting down.
GGGCGCAAGCAGCCTCACGCGCCAAGGTTACCGATAGGGAGATGGTTGACCTCGCGCAAACGCTACAAGGCTGGACGCAGTCGGTTTACAAGTTCGGATGCGCATTCATCCATCTCTCCGGCCTTCACGACTACAACGATCGCGATCCACTGTCGCAACTGCCCGCCGAAGAACGCGAGGACATTTTGGCGCACTGCCGTTACTACCACGGTGGCCCCAATTCCAGCGCCGCCGCTTTCGAAGATCTCGTTCCGTATCTACCGCGAGTCCTTGAGAAAATCGCGGGAAACCTTGAGTGCTACCTTGAGGCACTAGAAAACGGTGAGCTACTCAATGCCAACGAGGTCTAACAAGTCCGAGGTGGACGGCTACGCCGCCGCTCAACTCCAGCGTCGCTGAGTGACCGTTGTTAGCCGCGATCGGCAACTCCCAGCCTTCAGCTCTCGACCCGAAGCGGCCGTTGCCGATCGCAAAATTGAGGAAGTAGCCGATGGCGATTTCGTTCGCTTTCGACGGCGATGACGTGGTGTGGACGCAGCGGTTCGACCGCCCGGCCGTCTATCTAGACACGTTCGCCATCCGCGCAATCGCCGAAAGCGACGAGCAGTCGGCGCGGTTTGCGCAAGGGCTCAAGGCGTGCAACGGCACCTGGCTCTTGGCGGCAGTGTCCATGGGCGAGTTCGCCCGCTTCGCCGACCCGCGTCATGCCGAGCGGGCCGAGTGGTTGGTCGCGCAAGTGGTGCCCCACGTTTACCTGTTCCTGTCGGACCCAGCTGAGGCGCGGGCGAGACGCGGCGACACCGACCCGGCGAAGCGTTCGCTCCCGCCGAGCGATCGCCGGAACATGGACTACTTCTCGCGCAAGTGGGCCCAGACCCAATCTTTCGCGGAGACGTTCCAAGGGATGTTCCAGGTGATCCATGAGAACCGCGGCCGGATGACTGAGACGCTGGAAGAGGTGACGTCCAAGCTGGTCGCTTCCATAACTCAATGCCGCCAGATGGAAACCTATAGGAGCAAGGCGAAGGCCTCGCGGCCCGACGACGGGCGCACGCGGCAGCAAATCATTTCCGGGGAGCTTCTACGGGAGCTGGTGCTCGACCCTAACGCGTCAATTACCGCCAATGATGCGGTGGACTTGATGCACGCGATCGATGCTGTGGACTACTGTGATTTGGTGCTGCTAGATAAGGCGTGGGAGCGCCGGGTCAACGCGCTGCACCAACGCATCGCCGATACGGGCATCGCTATGCCCATTGCGCGCTGTTTGTCCATGCGCAATGGTGGCATCGATGAACTTCTAGAAGCCATCGAACGGTGGCCGTGACCGGCCTGAGGACAAGCGAGTGCGCGGACCGCTTCCTAATATGACCGACGCTGGCGACGACCGGTTATAAGGTGACCGAGGAAGCAGCGATGGCTGGGGGCGACCCGAAGCGGACATGGAGATCAGCCTTAGGAGGTGCGAACATGGCGACTCAGGTGATGAGCCTGGCGTTTCTTTTGAACGGATACTCGAATCATGGCTCGACTGCGCCGGAACGAAGCTATCGCCTACTTTGAAGCACGATGGTCCAAAGCCAAGGAGTCCTATCGCACTGAAGCGGTAGCGGCGCTCACTGCTGCATATGACCGTTTCCATGCCGAGGAGCTAGCTGACCGCCACTTTGATGAACACCTACTCAGTGACTCCACTTTCCAGTCGGAGGCCCGAATGGGTGAGCTGCTATTCGCGATGCTACTTTGGCAGTCTGACTTCACGCTTTCATCTGCAAACGCGGGGCCCGATTTCCGTGCAGCCAAAGAAGGCTTAACGATATGCTTCGAAGTCATCACTCCGGAGCCAAAGGGGTTTCCTGAGGGCTACCTCGATCCACCCAAGGCCGGCGAAGATGTTGCCCGACGTGTCCCGCATGAACAGCGCGTCCTTCGTTGGACCCATGCGTTGAAGACGAAATCAGACAAGTGGATCGGTGAAGACGGCGCGCCAGGGTGGCTCACCAAAGGTGTCGTCAATGAGCGAGAGCCATACGTCATCGTCATCAATTCCGTGCTTCTCGATCGGTATTGGTTTGACATCAACGGCATCAGCACGTTGCCCTATCCCGTGGAGATTTGCTACGGCGTCGGTCCTATTGCGGCAGCAATAGATCCATTGACCGGAAACGTCCTGAGTGAGGGCAACCAGTTTCGCCCTGCAATCAAGAGGACGGACAGAGATCCAGTGCCCTCGAGCGCTTTCTTGTCTACAGGCTACGACCATGTGAGCGCCGTGTTGGGCTGTATCTTGAAGGAACAAGCGATTGTGTTCGGTAAGGAGCCCTTGGCGGAGCTAGTCCACAACAACAGGGCCAGTGTAGTCATTCCGCCAAATGTCGTTCCAGCGACACGCGAATGGATTGGTCAAGACGAAGTCGGCCACATAGCGATTACTCCAATTCGAGGCAGCTTAGCGCCACATCTGGAAGACCCGAATCTGACAGAGACGCCAGACACCTGACCGGGTATTGTGACTATGGCGCTTGGCGGTTTGTTGCGTATTGCCAGCGAACTGGCCACGCGTTGCCAGCACAGTTGACCAACGCTGGCGCAGAACTTGACCGGCCTCGCCAACCGGCTGACCATCTGCTGAGGTTCACCGGCCGGGCACGACCCGAAGCGGTCGCTCGGAAGTACGCTCTGACCAGAATTTTGGGCAGAACAAAAAAGGAAAGCACGCCAATCCGTGCTTCCGGTGAATTCAACGCAACCGACTTGCGTGCGACTATACAGGGGCTCAGAGATGCACTTCGATCTGGATCTGGAATCCGGCAAATTGACGCGTAAGATCGACGAGGTTTACCACGTCCATGGAGACCATCCAGCTTACGAGTATCTCAAGCACGCATGCCTTTCCTTTGAGACCATGGGAATTGCAGCTTCGGTACGAAAAAGCCTTCCTTCACCGTCCGCGGCCCATCTGAGTCTTCCGTGCAAGGCTTTTGCATGCACCGTCGTTCTCCCCGCATACGGTTTGGTCGACTTGGCATTGGCCGAGCAGTTTGATGACCGGCCATTTATCGAGATTACCTACGAGTGGGACGACGAGCGACCGAGAACCACATGGGCCTTGGGCATTCGTAGATGGATGGAGCTGACACTTGCTTCCGGATTTGTCCAACTATACGAGCAGAACAAGACGCGTATCCATAAAAGGAGCACAAAAATTGGTGCCGTGGCAAAAGTTGTCCGCGACGCTTGCTCTCACAACTTCACTATTGCCATCAACAATAGCGAAGGTGTCGAAATTGATGGTCTTAAAATCACCGAGGCCGATCGGAACAAGCCTATGTGGGATTTCTTAGAACTAGGAGACTTCTTCGTTCTGTCAATGCGCATGTTCAGCGAGCCAATGCGGGACGCAAATTAGCATCAAAAAAGAGGCCGATGAGGGGCGGAGGCAATCGAGATCGGCTTAGACGGCCGCTCCTGGCCGAGGACGGTCCTTGCGGTCACATTGGCGGGCGAGCAAGCTTCGAGCGGCGCAGATCGACGCGAAGCGGACAAGTCGATTTGCGCCCTGCACCCCCGTCGCAACTATGTGCCTATTTCGGAAGCTGGAGAGTCCGGGTAAGACAGGCGAGTTAGCCGATCGACCAATACGTCGCGCATGGGAGAGGTTATGGCGGGGAAAAATGACTCTAAGGCCGTGCTGATGGCTGCCGTGATCGCTGCACTCGGCGGCATAGCGGTGGCGGTAATCAACAATTGGAAGCCGGACTCCTCTTCAAGCCAACAAACACCATCTTCCAGCACTAGCCAAGCTTCTGTGCCAAGTGTGATCGCAATCGAGCCTACCCCACAAGGAAAGCACCTCGTCGCCGCCCCGGACGAGCTGAAAGGTGAGGCGAAGAGCTTTCCGGCACCAATTGGGCCGGGAAAGCCGACGATAGAGTCGGTCGTTATTGGGGACCAAAAGACGTCGGAAGGTGTCGTCTCGTTCTCGGGTGGCCCCTTTACTCCTATGACAAAGCTTTGGGTACGAGTGCAATTCGCACAGTCAGGAGCCACTGATGGCCAGCAGCACTACTTTAAGGGAGAGCTCATCACTGCAGATGATCAAATCGTTGAAACAGCCAGAGAGGAACTGTACCCATGGGTCGGATCAGACAGTTTGCGGCTTTCGTTTCGTCGAAAGGACGGATGGGAGAGAGGTCGATACACGATGAAGCTATACCTAGACGAGGGCAATTTGATCGCCATCCGGGCGTTCGAGATCCCCTAACTTTCGCGCCACAGCGACGCCCCCCACTTTTGAGTAGCACCGCGGTTTGGAGTCCAATCCCCCATCCGAAGGAGATTGGACGTGAAGAAGCGGTTTACCGAAGAACAGATCATCGGCTTTCTGCGTGAGGTGGAGGCCGGCATGCCGGTAAAGGAGTTGTGCCGCAAGCACGGCTTCAGCGAGGCCTCGTACTACCTGTGGCGCAGCAAGTTCGGCGAGATGAGCGTGCCCGACCCCAAGCCGTCCGCTTTTCGAGGGCATGAGAAGACGCCTCCATTCCGGGCGCAGGTTTTCATCTGCGCCGCGGAACATGGTTCGTCTACGCCTCAGGCCCTTTTCTTGGCAGTGGTCTTTGCAACTTTCCTTGCTGCACCCTTCTTGCCGGCTTTGACCGGAGCGGCCTTGGGTGCGCCGTCGATCAAGAGACTCTCGGCGGTGGTATCGCGTTTCCTCAAGGCCTGCACAAACCACAACGGTCGCTTGCCACGGCCTGACCATGTCTGAGTAGCATCAGCAGGGTTGCGATACTTGGGGGCTACTACCGACTTCGGCCCTTTGGCGCTTTTGCCGCCACGTGTCGGGTACACGTCGGCCAAGGTGAGGCTGCTGCTTTTCAGCAAACGCTCTATTTTTTCCCGTACTTCCTTCACGTGATTGCCGTGAGCAACCTGCATCTGCGATTGAGCATTTGCGATGAGTGCCTTGAGTTCGGCGGGGGACAGCGTTTCAAGTTTAATAGCCATGATTGTTCTCTTTGGCAGTGGGTTAAAAAATGAGAGTCTATCTGAATGAACAAAATCCGCCTAAATTCCTTTACGCCTCTATTGCTTACTTCATCGCATCAGTAGCGATGATTAGGTGAATGCCTCGGAACTGACGTCGAAGATCTCGCTCGCAGTTCGTCAACCACTTGCTCTCATGAACTGTGCAGGCGCGACTGCATGGCGCCCTTGATGACTGCTGGGCAAGCCGCGAAGGCTGAGGTCGCCAAAAGCGGATATTCCTTGAACCAGCGGACCGCTGCCTACCTTCAGGGCAGCTGGAGCCAAGCGGAGGTGAAGTCGTTCGCCTTGAACGAACTGTCGGGCCCGATACCAAGGTGCTCGATGCAGATAGTGCTAGGCACGCTTGGCCCGAGCCACACAGGAAGCGCCAATGGCGATGAAAGCTACGCCAACACCGCAGAAGGCGACCTGTTTTCCGAAGTATGCAGCGACGATGAACATGCAACCCGCCGCGATGAAAAGATAGCCGCTGCGCTTTGTATTCTGTGGATTTGACACTTCACTCTCCCGTCGAAGGCGGAACACTAGCGTTAAGCGGCGGCCTAGCTGTCCCTTGAACGCGTGATTAGGTGCACAGCGCCGAACGTTTATGGCGCAGAGCCAGCCCAACACGTGCGAGCAACGTTATGGCAAATGCAATTGCAGCCACTTGGACGAGCGCCGGATGATCGGTCGGCAGGCTGGGTTGGAAAGCAAGCCAAAGCATGCCGAACGCAACAGCGAATAGGACAACAACCAGCAACGACTTGGCGACGCGGACGGAGAAGAGAAGCGCCAGAAGTGGCGATGCAACCAGCAGAAACCCAGCGCCAGCAACATAGGCCGCGACAGGGTCGGTTTTGACCGCTCCCGATGCCGCCAGGAAGATCCACGTCACTCCGGGCAATGCGACACACGCGCCTACAAGGAAGGTGAAACCCTTTATCAAAGTGTGGCCTTTCACCTTAAGCACCTGACTCTGGAGTTAAGCGACGCGTGGCTTTTCGCGCGTCCGCTTGGACGAAATGGTAGACCGTTGCTGGGGAGCTAAACAGGCAGATCCCATGGACTGTGATGTTGCATGGTACTCATAAGATCCGTCTTGGTCCTTTACAACCAACGCTGCTCCACGCAACGACACATGGTCTACGCTCCAAATTTGATGCCAATGTATAGAACCTGGTGAAGTGAATATGCCTGTAGCCACATACACGGTGCCGCCCGGCGCGATACGACATTGGTAGGCAGTACCGTCTGGATTAATTTGAACCCAAACCTTGTACTGGCCGAATTGCCACAGGCCGATGAGCGAGGCAGGTACCGTCGATGCCTGCACAGATGATGCACAAAGAAAGTAAAGAAACACGACAGCAAGTAGTTTGCGCATAAGTTAACGCTGCAGTTGAGCGGCGGCACAGCCGTCCGCGTTGAACGAAATGTCAGACGCCCTTTGCGCCAAAGTGATTGTAGAGGCCTATGACAAGAAGCGTGATGACCAAAGCCGTCGCGCCAATCGTCTCTACGTCGTAGTTGGAACGCGAAAACCGCTGGCGAAGAGGCTTGAATAGCAACAGCGGCAGAGTGACGACCAGGCCAGCAACGAGGCAGACAAGGCCGAATCCCAAGCCAAATTTTGTCCAATCCCAGAATACGGGGAGCACGTTTGGCGCCTGATGCCGGGTCGAGCGGCGGCTAGCCGTCACGCTCGCCGTTCACTCTGTACGAATCGCGACCACGGGCGGCACTTTTGCGGCATAGCGTGCCGGCCCCCATACGGCCAGCTGACCGAGTAGCCATAACAGTAGCGCACCCAGTAGTGGCACGTAGAACGGCATGCTTGGCAATTCATAGACCTGCATCAGGCCGCGATTCGCAAAGACCGCAAGCAACGCCCCGAGTACGAGGCCGCCGCTGACGATCAGGAAATTTTCGGCATGAAAGTAGCTGAGGATATCGCCCGTGGTTGCGCCGAGCGAACGGCGGATGCCGATCTGTCTGCGCCGCTGGCTTACCCAGAAACTGCTCAACCCGACAATGCCGCCTGCCGTGGCCAACAGCAGCAATCCGCAGACGATGCTCATCAGCAACGCCACGCTGTGATCGGCTGCATAAGCGCGCTCACGTGACTGGGCCATGGTAACGACGCCTTCTTGCGGGTCGATGATGCGAATGTTGCCACGCGCCTGCAGTGCTTTCAGCGAGGCCGCGATCACCGGCTTCATGTCGGTGGCGTCGGTACGTACCAGATAGTCGACGCCCGCGGAATCGACAAAGTGCATCGGCACCAGCATCGTATAGCCATCCAACGACCCGCCTTCTTTCAGGGGCCCCTGCAAGCTGGCGAGGATACCGATGATGGCGGAAGGCCCATCCGGCAGGTATATCGTCTTGCCCAGCGCCGAACCATCGGGAAACAGCTTGTCGGCAAGACTGCGGCTGACGATGACGGCTGGAGGAGACATCTTGTCGTCGGCGCCGATGGCGCTGATTTCATCGGGACGAAAATTGCGACCAGCGACCAGCGCGATGCCAAGCGTATCGATCGCGTGCTCGTCGGAAGCAAAAAACGTGACCAATTGCGCGCTCGTCTTCTGGTCCGGTTCGAGTTTCAGGTGTGTGACGATATGTTGCTTGTAGCCTTCCAGCGGAAACACCTGGCTTGAAAATGCGTCACGCACGCCCGTGACATGACGCAGGGCGTCCAGGTCCGCGCCAATGTTCGCATTGAGCTGGGTCGCATTCTGACCCATCGTCCAGCCATTGCGGATGATAAAGAGATGAGTTTCATCCGTTCCGGTGGGTCGAGACAGATGGACGATGCGCGTTGTCACGATAAACATGGCGTTGGATGCCACAGCCAGCGTCAGCGCGATCTGCAGGACGATGAGCAGGGTGGCGACCTTGTGGCGACCTAGTGCAGCAATGATCGGGCGCAGCTGCATGAGTGTTCGGATCAGTGCCATGACGGAAACCTCAATTGATCTTGATTTGCCAGGCGGGCTGGGTTTGCGCTGCGCGCCACGTCGGATACACGGCAGAAACCACCGTGGCAGCCACCGCGACCAGCACGGTCAGTGCTATCAGCGAGGTATCGGCATGCACGAGGCGCGCAATCTCCGGCTCGAATAGTTCCGCGGCGCCCCATACGCCCAGCAGCGTCAGCGCCACGCCGATCAGACCGCCCACCAAGCCCATGCTGGCCGCCTCGATCAGAAACTGCCGATAGATGGCCGCTCGCGAAGCACCCAGGGCTCGGCGTATGCCGATTTCCGGTGCTCGCCGCATGAAGCGGGCGAGCATCAGCCCGACGACGTTGACCAAGACAATCAGCAGAAAGCTGGCAGAGACCAGCATCGACAAGCTGGCTACTCGGGGAGTGCCCACCACGTACGCCAGCCAGTCCATCAGATTACGCAAACGTATGTTGGGCGGCCACGAAAAACGACCGAGGCGTTGCTGTTCCTCGGCATAGTTGCGCAAATATTCACGGAAGCGATCCACCTCGGCGGGCGTGTCGAGCTCCACCCAGGCATCGATCCGGGCACTTTCGCTGTGCAGGTAGGCGTCCCAGTTGGATGTATCCGGGTCCCCCGCACCGGAACTCTGGGCCGTGCTGCTGTCCTTCTTCATATCGGTGGCACGGGTGAACGGGATGTAGATCGCGCCCTTGTCGTTGTATAGATGTTGCGCGCCAAGACTGCCGGTAATAAAAAAGCGCGGGCTCGGGTTCCAGTAGTCCAGGACACCGGCAATTCGGAAGAGTTGGCCATCCAGCCGGATTTCCTGCCCGACACTGTTTCGCCCGCCAAACAGCGCCTGGTTCAACTGCTGACTGATGACAGCCACCGTGGCGTGCTGGTCATCGTCGCTTGCACTCCATCCGCTGCCGAAACGGAACGGCACGTCGAACATGGTGAAGAAATCGGCGGTCACCGCTTCGCCGCCCATCGACATGGGCTGCACCGCCGGGTTGTCCGAGTTCACCTGCCACGTCGTCGGATAGAGCACGGTCAACCGGGGCGCTTTATGAGCCTTCCACAGCGCAACGGCGTCCATGTAGCTCAGCATGAAAGGGGGCTCACCCAGCCAATTGTTGGCCGGACCCCAATTGTCGATCTGCGGCACGTAAAGATGGGTCGACCTGGATGGGATGGGGTCGCTCGTGGTCGCACGAAACACGGCATAGCTCACCATGCAGGCCGACACACCGAAAGCCAGCAGCACAAGCACCAGCGCGGTCAAAGCCTTGCTTCGTCGGCTGCTTCGCAGCGCCAACGCAACGTAATATCCCCACATAACGCCCCCTGTGACGTCATCCGATCGTTTGGCAGATGCCGGTCTCTCGCTCCGGAGAGTATCGGATGGTCAGGAGTATTGCATCGCTAGGGGTGACCTCAAATCGGTCGATGCCATCCTGCCAGTGACGGCGCCCTTATTACCTCACGCGTAATTGCCGCCACTTTCATGACGACCAATGATGTCCCCCAAGTCGGCAGCGCTTGCTGTCACATGCTCCCATCAAGCACTTGTGAGGTCGTCATCATGAAGTCGTTTCCCGTTCACACCATCGAGTCGGCACCGGCAGATTCCCGCGCTTCCCTGGAGGCGCTGCAGGGCGCCTTCGGCTCGATTCCGAACATCGCAGGCGCCATGGCGACATCGCCTGTGCTGCTCGGATCCCTGGTGGCCCTGTTCGGAAAAGTCCACGGTGGAAGTTTTGCCGAAGATCAGATCCAGACCGTGCTGCTCACCGATGCCGTCGTCAATTCGAGCCGTTGGGCGGTCGCATTCCACAGTGCGCTTGCCTTGCAGGAGGGCATTGCCGTTGCGGATGTCGACGCGATTCGAGCCGGGGATCTTCCGAATGATCCAAAGCTCGCGGCGTTGTCGTTGCTGGCACGCACGATGATCGAGAAACGCGGTCACCTCGCCGCGAAGGATATGGATCAGTTCCTCGATGCGGGTTTCGACAAGGCGCATCTGCTCGAGGTGATTGCGATCGTCGCCGCATCCACGATCACCAACTACACCGCCACCATCACCGACCCGCCCATCGAAGCGGCTTTCAGGCAACACCTTTGGTCGCGCAGTTAACGCTGGCATCACGGGCACGAATCGACTCTGCACTAGTCACAGGGCGACCGTCGGCAACGCACGCTGGAGTTCCATGAAAACGCATAAGAGCTCCCAAGGCTCGTCCAAGGGTGAACTGGGTCGACTGCTGTGCCATTGGCGAGACATCCGGGGCAAGAGTCAAATCGAGCTGTCGCTTGATACCGGTGTATCGCAGCGGCATCTCAGTTTCATCGAAAGTGGACGCAGCGGGCCGAGCCGGCAAACCCTCGTCAATATCGCGCAAGCGCTCGATGTGCCGTTCCGCGACCGCAACGAGCTGCTGGTCGCGGCAGGCTTTGCGCCGATCTACAAGGAAGATGCCTGGAACGCCGAAGAGATGGGCAGTGTGACGCGTGCGCTCGATCGCATCCTTCGTCACCACGAACCGTTTCCCGCGATCGTGATGGATCGCCACTGGAACGTATTCATGAGGAACGCATCGGCACTTCGCTTTTTTGGCGCATTCATCGACCTTGCGGCGCACCCCGAGCCACGCAATCTGCTACACCTCATGTTCGATCCGGCGGCCATGCGTCCGTTTATCGTCAATTGGGAGGAGACCTCCAGGGCGTTGATCCAGCGTATCCATCGGGAAGCGGTCGGACACACGTTGGACGAGCGCACGCGCGAGCTGCTGACGTCGCTTCTCGCCCATGACGGTGTCGATCCGGCACTGCGTGCCATCGGCTCCTCGGGGACCGAGCCCACCCTGCCGATGGTCCCCCTCAGTTTTCAGAAGGATGGCCAGGTGTTGCGCTATTTCTCCATGATCACCACGGTCGGCACGCCGCAGACCATCACCACGCAGGAACTACGCATCGAGTCCATGTTTCCCGCCGACGAAGCCACCGAGGTCGCCCATCGTCGATGGATGGATCATCTGGATAAAGAGGCTCCCTGAGCGACGCGCTTCGTGGCTCAATCACGCGCAGGGCACAAGCATTTTCACTTGGCGTGGCCGCGATGGGCAGCGGGTTCGATCGATCGGTACAGCACATGGCCGATACCCATCGACGGGTGGCAGATGGCCCGGCATGGATTGCCTCGTCTTGAAGTTCTTCCGACGATCTGTCGAATCCGGGAGCGGCCGTTCGTCGTGATAGCAGGGATCGGCAATCAGGCCGTCCAAAGATGATCCACGGGGAAAGACATGCCGCACTATCTGGTTGCCATCCATCACCCTGAAAACTACGACCCGTCCCTCGAGGGCGAAGCGATGATCCGCGATATCGGCATGCTCAATGAAGAGATGAAGGCCGCAGGCGCGAGGTTCTTCGCCGGCGGCTTGGAGTCGACCGACAAGGCGAAATCGCTGCGCAAGCATTCCGGCGACCAGGTGGTCATTACCGATGGCCCGTACATCGAGGCCAAGGAGCACATTGGCGGTTTCTGGATACTGGAAGCCGCCGACATGGATGAGGCGTTGGCATGGGGCAGCAAGGCCGTCGTTGCCTGCCGTGCACCCGTCGAGGTGCGGGCGTTTCTGCGCCACAGCTAAGCGCGAATGCAAGTCGACGTCGCTGCAGGCCCCCGACGCGTTGGGGCGTGGAACTATCTGCTTCGGGTCGAAAGCAAATTGTCGAAACCGATCGAGCTGGCCCGGCCATGGGTCGGACCAGCACCAGGAGAGTGCCATGAGAGAGTTGATCCTGAAGATGTCCATGTCGCTCGACGGCTTTGTCGCCGGCCCCAAGGGCGAAGCCGAATGGGTATTCGGTGCGGACGAAGAGGCCAAGGCCTGGGCCGTGGAGAAGGTATGGAATGCCAGCCTGCACATCATGGGTAGCCGATCCTTCCAGGCCATGGCTCCCTACTGGCCAACTTCCACCATGGCGTTCGCGCCGCCGATGAACCAGATCCCCAAGGCGGTCTTTTCCAGACAGGGCCCGGCGATCCTGAAAGTGGCCGCCCCGACCGGCGAGCTTCAGCCCGGCGCGGAAAGCTGGGCGCAAGCCCATGTGGCCAGCGGCGACCTGGTCCAGGAAATCACCCGGCTGAAGGCTGGGGACGGCAAGCCGATACTTGCCCACGGGGGCGCCAGCTTCGCGCGTAGCCTCATCGCCCAGAACCTGGTCGATGAATACGTCCTGACGGTTCATCCGATCGCGTTGGGCCAAGGCATGGCGATCTTCTCCGACCTGCCCGCGCCGAGGCCGCTCAAGCTGGTCAGCTCGAGGACTTTTCCAGGCGGCGTGGTGGCGCTGATTTATCGCCCGGCCTGACTGCATCCAGACAAGCGTGCACCCGGCACGCGTCGAACCCGATAGTTGCCAGGCTTCTTGAAGGCAAACAGGCGTCAATAGCTCCGGCTGATGACGAAGCTGATGACGAAGAAGCCTGGCGCGAAGCAGTCGACGAGTCTTGATGATCTCGGCGAAGGTGTCGGGATTCAGGAGCTCCGGATCAGCTGCACCAGCAAGATGCCTCTGCCATGCAACGGTTGCCGAAAGCAGGGCTTCCGAATCTTTCCCTCGTGGGCAGGACGGTCTTGCCGACGAATCGATGTTTCACGCGCTCCTGAATACCGACGACCGCGCTCGCGGACTCGCGCGCAGGTGACCTATTTGCGTTCCTCACGGTATCTGCCCTGGCAACCATCGATTACAACTTGATCTCGCCGCGGAAGGCGACCACCGCGTCCCCGGCGATGCGCACGTGCGTGGGTTGTCCATTCGCCGGATCAACCGACACCTCCACCTTGACCCGACCCGGTCGCCCGATAGCCTCACCCTGGCTGATCCACCCGACGAGACCTGCGTGGAACAGGGCGGGCGGCACCAGCCGGTGCAGCACCAGGTACGCGCCGAGTGGGCCATTCGCGTTGCCGGTGACTGGATCCTCAGCGATACCAATGGCCGGGGCGAACATGCGTGCGTGCGCGAGCGTGTCCGGGGCCGGATCGGCCAAGGTAAACGCGTGGTAGCCATTGCAGCCGATCACCCTGCTGAGCGCGCTCAGTGCGCCGAGGTCCGGCGCGAGCGCATCGAGCAGCACGCGGTCGCGCAACGGCACCATCACCTTGGAATGGCCGGTCGACACGATCTGGATCGGGCCTGGGCCCAGGTCGTCATCTGACAAGCGCAGCGCGGCAAGCAGTGCCTGGCGATGCCCGCCGGCCAGCACCGCGCCGAAAGTGGGTTCGCGCTGGTGCATCCAGATCCGAAAGTCGCCGGGCGCCATCGGTTCGACATCGACTGCCAGCACGCCGGCGCCGGTGAGCTGATGCACCCGGCCCTGCACGTGGGTGCCCTCGATGGCGCGCACATAGTGCGAGGCGATGGTCGCGTGGCCGCACACCGGCACCTCGGTGGTCGGCGTGAAGAAACGCACGTGCAGGTCGTGTCCAGGCCCACGCGGCGGCAGGATGAAAGCGGTCTCGGAGTTGTTGAGCTCGCGTGCGATGGCCTGCATCTGCGCTTCGTCCAGCCCGGCGGCCTCGGGCACCACGCCGGCCGGATTGCCGGTGAAGCGCGTTTTGGTGAAGGCATCGATCTGGTAGATCCGGTAGGTGTTGTCCATGGGCTCTCCATTCGCACAGGCCACGACGGGCCACGATAAAAGTCAGGCAGCGGATCCGGGCTCCCCGGGTCAGGCGTCGCGAGCGGGGCTCAGCGCTTTCCTGGCCCGCCGCCACACGCCCTGCCCATTCATCCCGGCGACCGCCACCAGGATGGCTCCGGCGCCGAGCATCTGCCCGGGCTCGAAGCGCCGGCCGAACGCCAGCACATCGACCGCGATCGCCACCACCGGGTAGAGAAACGACAGCGCGCCTTGCAGATGCGTGGGGAGGCGATGAATGGCGTCGTACATCAGCACGTAGACAAGGCCCGTGTGCACCACGCCCAACACCACCAGCAAGCCCCAGGTCGACAGCTGTGCCGATGGATGGCTGAAATCGGTGAATGGCGCAAGCATGAGCACGCCCACGCATACCTGGATCAGGGCGATCAGGTGTGGCGGCGTTCCGGCCAGACGTTTGGTGACGAGCGCGGCGATCGCCCAACACAAGGCCGCCGCGAACGCCATGGCCACACCGATCAGGTACGCGTGGCCCGGCATGCCCATCCCCGGCCCCACCTGCACGATCAGCAGCAGCCCGCCGAAGGCCAGCGCCAGCCACGCGAATCTGTCCAGCGTGTGCCGCTCACCGAGGAACAGCGCGCCCAGGCATACCAGGATGAATGGCTGGGTGTTGTAGACCGCGGTGGCGATGGAAATGGACGTGCGCGCGTAGGCACCGAACAGCAACAGCCAGTTCAGCACGATCGCCACGCCGCCAAGCACCGACAGCAGCAGCACCCGCCGCGTGAGATGGTTGCGCAGTACGCCCATCGCGGCGCACACCGCCAGCAAGGTGCCCGCGCCGAACAGGCACCGCCAGAACACTACCTCGAGCACGGGTCGCCCGCAGACGACCACGAACCAACCGATGGTCCCTGCAAGTGTCATCGCTGCCGCCATTTCCGCGGTACCACGTGCTTGCCCGTTCACGACGATCTCCGATACCAAGGCATTATTGTCCCCGAGTGGATCGCGGCATCCCATCGCCAAAGGCAGGCTGCGGAGGTCTTTTGCCTGATAAATTCAGGCCATCGCGTTATGGGGACGCGCGGGACTGTTGTCGAACAGCAAGGCGTGATCACGGGCTGGCGTTGCGGCTGTAAGCCGACAGCGAGACGGCCAGCGCGGCAACACCGAAGACCACGCCCAGCGCGCAGGTCAGGTCCCAACCGCCCACCGCCCAAGCCACGCCGGCCAGGGCAGAGGCACCCGCGCCACCGACGAAGAACGCGCCGGTGAAAAGGCCGTTCAAGCGGCCGCGGGCCTCCGGGCGGATCACGTTGATCGCCCGCCGGCCAAGTGTCTGGTCGCCGACCGTGCCGATGTCGAGCAACAGCGAGGCCGCCACCATCAGCACGAGGCCCGCAATCGGCGCCCGGTCGCCAGCGATCCACGCGAGCGCCATCGAGGCGATGATCAACAGGTGCATCAACACGTTGAGCGGGCGGGTCCAGCCTCTGTCACCCAGGCGCCCTGCGATCGGGGCGATCACCGAACCGCCGACACCGGCCATCGCGAACGCCGCGATGCCATTTGCGCCGAGTCCAAAGGGCGGCTGCGCGAGGCGCAACGCGATGATGGTCCAGAACACGTTGAACGCGCCGAAGGCCAGGATGGCGCTCAGCGCATGACGCTGCAGCACGCGTTCACTGCGGATCAACGGCCACAGCGAACGCACCAGCGTGCCATAACGCATGCGATGGACCGGCTGCATCGTGGGCAGCCTCTTGCGCAACACCAGCGTCATGAGCGTTATGGCGATCGCAAAGATGACGAATACGTCACGCCAGCCATATGCGCTGCCGATGAGGCTTGCCAGCGGGCGCGACACCAGGATGCCGATCATCAGTCCGCTCATCACGTTGCCGACGACCCGGCCGCGCTCGGCTTCGGGGGCGAACGATGCGGCAAGCGGCACCAGCATCTGGATCGAGCTGGTCGCGGCGCCGACGGCAAACGCCGCCACCAGATAGGTCGCCGCGCCAGGCGCCCATGCCGACGCCAGCATCGCGATCACGTCGAGTGCAAGCGTGCCCAGGACCAACCTGCGGTTCTCGACCAGGTCGGTGAGCGGCACCAGAAACACCATGCCTGCGCTGTAGCCAAGCAGGGTTGCCATGGTGACCAGGCCGGTAGCGGCGAGGCTCAGGCCCAGCGAATGGGCGATCACCCCGACCAGCGGCTGCGCTGCCGCGATATTGAGCGCGATGACGCCGCAGGCGAGCGTCAACAGGGGAGTCAGTTCGCGCGCGCTGGCTGTGGCGGGGGTTGTGGCAGGGACGGTGGAGGGGTCGATGGCATTCATGGCAATATGCAATACGGGCAAGATGGAGTTGCAATCTATGCTTGTAATACATATGCGTCCAATTAAAATTGATCATTCTCTTTATGCGAGTTGCGCATGAATACGCGAGATCTCGATGCCTTCGTGGCGGTGGTCGACAGCGGCTCCATCCTTGCGGCCGCCGCCCATCTGCATCTAACCCAGCCCGGCGTGACGCGACGCATTCAAAGCCTGGAAAACGCGCTGGGGGTCCCGTTGCTGGACCGTCAGTCCAAGCCGCTCAAGCCCACCGCCGCGGGCCGCGACGCCTACCAGCTCGGCCGTCGCGTGCTGGCGTCGCTGGACGATCTCCGCGCAGGCTTGGCACCGGGTCAGGAGGTGCGCGGCGAATTCCGTTTTGGTATCACCCCTTTCCTCGCCGACATCGCGCTCGAAGAGCCGCTTTGCTCGTTGCGGCAGGCGTTTCCCGGACTGCACATGCGCGTGTCCAGTCGCTGGGCATCCGAACTCCTGGCAGACCTCGACGCGAACCGTATCGATGCCGCGCTCGTCTACCTGCCAGGTGACAACGAGCCGCCCGCGGGCTTCGAGCGGGAGCGGCTGGGGCGCATCGAGGTGAAGGTGATCGTGCCGCGCACGCTCAAGCTGCCGCGACGAGTGACCCTGCGCGACCTTTCGGACCAGCCATGGATCCTGAGCCAGGACGGTTGCGGCTTTCGTCGCGTGCTGCGGCGCGCGCTCGAGGGTGCGCAGCTGCCGTTCCACCTCGCGGTGGAGGCGCTCGACCCTGTCTTGCGGCATTCGCTTATCGCGCGAGGGATCGGCATTGGCCTCACCGCGGGCAAGCTGCTGAAGGAAAGCCCGCACCGCAAAGCGTTGCGTATCGTCGAGGTGCCCGAGTTCAAGGCGGAGGTGTGCGCCTGGCTGGTCCATCGCCCCACCGAAGGCCGCCTCTCCGCGCCGCTGAAGCATCTCCGCGGCGAATTGCGCGACGCGCTGGACATGTTCCGCAAGTAGGGTGGGCACATTCCGCCGGCGCAACGGGGTCGGCCGCTGAGAGGAAGCATCATCAGACGACGGTGTTACCGACCGATCGGCGGCGGGCGGCGCCGGACCACCTGGCTTTTGACGATGGCGGTGTGCGTGGTGGCTTCCTGCGTGATCGGTTCGACCACTTCATCCAGATGTTCCATCGAGCGCACGAACAGGCGCGCGACGTAGCAGTCTTCTCCGGTGACTTTGTCGCACTCGACGACTTCGGGTATGGCCTCGATCAGCTTCTGCACCGCCTGCAGGCGTCCAGGCAGTGGCCGGATGCGCACGATCGCCTGCAACGCATGGCCCAGCCGCTGCGGATCGAGCTCGACGGTATAGCCGCGGATCACGCCGCGTTCCTCCAGCCGTCGCAACCGCTCGGAGGTGCTCGGCGAAGAAAGCCGGACAGCCGAGGCCAGTTCCTTGAGCGACACGCGTGCGCCCAGGATCAGGCGATGGAGAATGGCGCGGTCGGTTTCGTCGATCATGTCGAAAGTCTAACGGGTGCCGTTAGGCCACGCTCTCTACGCGCCAAGCGGCCTTGCTGTCTTCTTTGGCGTTTCTTTGCTTGAATTACTTCAGGGCTCGCACCAGCATCGTTACCACCGTACGAGCAAGCCACTTCGTCCAGGAATGCCTGCCATGCCCCGACATCTCGTTGCCCTGATGCTTCTCGCGTTCTCGCTGCTCGATCAAGGGGCCCATGCACAAGCGGCGCTCATCCCGCAGCCGGACCGAATCGAGGCAGGTCACGGCAGCTTTGTCCTGAACCGGAACGCGTGCATTGTCGCGCCCGCTGGCCGACGCACGCAGGAGATTGCCGCATTCCTGCGCGATGGCATTCGCGAGCAGAGCGGGATCGCGCTTCGGATAGCCGCCACCTCGAAGCGGCCGTGCATCGAGCTGCGCATCGATCCTTCCGTGCAGGGCGAGGAGGCCTACCGGGTGAGCATCACGCCGCAACGGATCGAGATCGCGGCGGCCGATGAGCGCGGACTCTTCTGGGGCGTGCAGACACTGCGACAACTGCTGCCGTCCGATCATCGCGCGACGCTCTCGATCCCCGCCATGCGCATCGACGATGCTCCCCGCTACGCCTGGCGTGGCGTCATGCTGGACGCGGCACGGCACTTCATCCCGGTGCCGCTGGTCAAGCAGCAGATCGACCTGCTCTCCCGCTACAAGCTCAACGTGCTGCACTGGCACCTGACCGACGATCAGGGCTGGCGGATAGAGATACGCAAATACCCCAAGCTGACCAGTGTCGGCGCGTGGCGCACCGAGGCGGACGGCAGCCGCAGCGGCGGGTTCTACACGCAGCAGCAGATTCGCGATGTCGTCGAGTACGCGCGCCTGCGCAATGTCATGGTCGTGCCGGAGATCGAGATGCCCGGCCACGCCTCGGCAGCGGTCGCCGCCTATCCGTGGCTGTCCTGCCCGAAAACGGCGATCCCGGTGCCCAGGACGTGGGGCGTGTTCACCGACATCTACTGCGCCGGTGGCGAGAAGACGTTTACCTTTCTGCACGACGTGCTGAACGAAGTGGCAGAACTGTTCCCCGCGCCGTACATCCACATCGGCGGCGACGAGGTGCCCAAGCAGCAATGGGCTGAAAGCCCGTCGTCGCAGAAGCGCATGCATGACGAAAAGCTGGCCGATGTCGACGAGTTGCAGAGCTGGTTCGTCCAGCGCATCCAGCATGACCTCGAAGCACGCGGCAAGACCCTGGTCGGCTGGGACGAGATCCTCGAAGGCGGCGCCGATCGCAACGCCGTGGTGGAAATGTGGCGCGGCGATGCCGAAGCCGCCAAGGCACTGGCCAACGGCAACCGCCTGATCGTCGCCGGTCCGTTCTATCTCGACACGTCAATTGATGAGCTCACCACGCAGGACATCTACCGCATCAACCCGTTTGCGTCGCCCGCCTTCGCCGGGCACGCAGACCAGGTGCTCGGCGCCGAGGCGCCGCTGTGGAGCGAATACGTCACCCCGCGCAATCTGGAAGCGATGCTGTATCCGCGCGTGATCGCGTTGGCCGAACGCCTATGGAACCCTGAAGCCCACGACTACGCTGACTTCCAGCGGCGGCTTCGCGCGCAATACCCGTGGCTGGACGCGCAGCACACTGCTTACGGCCCGGAAGATCGCGACCTGGTCGACTACAAGCTCGACTACAACCCGACCCAACACCGCTGGCGCCTGCGCGCCGCGCGCGGCTTCGACGACATCGAACTGCACTACACCACCGACGGCAGTGAACCGAACGCGCAATCGCCCACCTTCGGCGACGTGCTGGACCGCTACACCGCCGCCACACTCAAGGTCACGCCTTACCGCCACGGCGTGCCCTACTTGACCAGCCGCATGTTCCCGATGGTGGACAACCTGGCGCTGGGCAAACCGGTGACCTACCTCACCGCGCCCGATGCGCACTACGCCGGCACCGCGACGCAACTGGTCGACGGCGTCCTCGGCAGCAACGACGACTACAACGATGGCTTGTGGGTCGGCTGGCGCGGCGCGGACCTCGCGGCAACCATCGACCTGCAGCCCGCCAAACCGATCCACAGCATCCAGGTGCGTTTCCTGCAGCAAAGTGGTTCATGGGCGCTGCTGCCGAAGCTCGTCACCTTCGCCGTGTCGGACGACGGCAAGAGCTGGCGCACGCTGCAGTCCACGCCGATTGACGTCCAGCCGATGGATCTCCGCGTGATGGTTCGCACCGTGCGATTCAACGCCGCCACGCCGGTGACCGCACGCTATCTGCGGGTCACTGCGCAGAACTACGGGTTGCTTCCGGTCGGACATGAGGGCGCGGGGAAGCCGGCGTTTCTGTTTACAGACGAGATTCTCGTGCAGTGAAGCTCACGGTTGACGCTCTCTCGAAGATGCTGTCAGCGAAGGTGCGAAAACTGGGACGGAAAAAGTTAAATCCGATGGGCTTAACTTCCTTCGTCCCGTTTTTCCGGGGAAGGAACAATCAAAGTCCGATTCTCCGCTCTGCGGCCCTGCGATCCTCTCGCTCTGCATGCCTTAGCCACTGCTGGGCATTCTCGCGAAGCATGTCAGCAGTCCGTGGCCATTTGTGCTGAAGCTGGTCGGCAGCCTGGCTGGACTCTTCGGCAAGCGCACGCTCTTGCTCGCCGCCGCCATCAATGGGGCGAGAGTGCACTCCGCGCTTGTTGAAAAGTTCGATCACAAGACTCGACTCAAGTTTGGAGTTAGCCAACTCTTCTACGGCATCGCGGACAGGTCTGGTAGGCCAAACGCCGTCGTCAGGATCGATTGGAGCGTATGCCAGCAGCTTTCCGATTTCAGCGGATGCGACCTCATAGCGCCCCGCCTTCTTACCCAGATCAATGGCTTTGCCGATCCAATCCCGCATCCGTGAGTAGTCAATTTTCCCTTGATCATCCGTCCAGGGAAGCTTCTGCCATGACTCCAAGAGCTTGTAAGCAATATCCGCCTTGGCGCGCACTTGTGATTGCGCTTCGCTAGCGTCGTCCACCGTTTCCTCCGCGCCGCCATTGGCCTCCTCATCTTCCTGCTCACTCTCAACTGCGTCATTTGAGCGATACAGGTCGCTGAGCACCTGCACAAAGAACTCCGGGCTCTCGCCCATGTACTTGTGCAGTGCGAAAGCCTCCGGCTCCCCATACGAGTGGAGAACAGGGAACCAGCGATATTCCAATCCCATCAGGACATCGCGATCTACGTCATCCCGATCGCGCAGCGCCTTGAAAATCTCCCGCAGCCAGTAACCATCGACCCGACGTAGATACTCCGTGTTCTCGACAACCTTGTTGAAACCCAAATCAAGCACTTGGAGAAGGGTCGGGCTATCCGTCCTTTCCAGCCTAGACCCAAGGAATTCATACAATTCCGGACTGCGCCCATGCTCGACCATCTTTGCAACGCCCAAAGCGATCAAATCTTCGTCATCGCTTCGAACGAAGGTATCTCGTGTTTCCCAATAAGCCTTCTGGACCTCGCTGGACAGTTCCGACACAAAATCGAACAGCTCCTGCGTGTCGTTCCATACCCGAAGCAGTTCAGCTACCTGCGCAGCAGATGCCCCTTTCTTCTCAACTAGGTGAATAGTTTCTGCTGCCCACTCGAACCCAAAGTGCGCTGCACCATGCCCCGTCACCAATGCGGCTAGCCAAGCAATCTTCTCTCCGCCATTGAAGGCCGCAAGAATGAAATTGCGCGCAAACTCGGCGGATGTCGCCCTGACGATCGACTGGGACATCACTCCAGGAGTCTCTACTCGCTTTGCGAAACCAAGAACCAAATCGACGCCACCCTCGGCAATCTTGGCAATGGCAGCATCGCGCTCTCGCCCCGTTCGCTCATTGCGCTGCTCGTAGGTTTCATCCGGATTCGCGCGGTCCATCAAGGAATGGTCAAAGAGCGGTCGGTAGAGACCCATCGGATCGTCTGGTCGGAAATGTTTAGCACACTCCTCGATCTTCTGAACCATTGGCTCAGGCATAGCCCAACCTGCGGTCGCGAACGCGCGGTGCTTGGCAGCCAAGCCTTCCAACGCCTCCCACAGAAGACTCGCTTGCCCAGCGGATACGAAGGCTTCCTTGGAGTCGCTAATCCGTTCCAGCAACGTGCCCAGTTGGGCTTCGTTCTGACTGGCTACAGCGGCATTCACCAGCTGCATCCATCGGCTTGCTTCATGTCCTGCCAGGGGCAACGCCGTCTGCACAACGAAGGCATGATCGCGCGCCAACGAGCCATAAGTTGGCGTGGGTCGGGAAGACGCTCCAAACTCCCGCCACTCAGGCGTAGCCGTGCCAAACGAAATCGCATGGTTCTCAAGCAATAGTTTCGCCAGCAAAGTCCAGGCGATCCTAGGGAACTTGCGGCAGACTTGCTCCAAGGCATGATGCCGAACTTCCTCCTGAGCATTCGTATGCGGTTTCCATGGAAGGAAAATTTGGCACAACGAATTGATCGGGCGATTGCTGAGCTTCCCACCCGGGTCCAGCTCTGCCATGCGCGCCAGGATCTGGGTTACACGACCCAAAAGAGTGGGATCCCAAGCCAACACCTCTAGCCCACGCAACGCCCCGAGATAGTATGCGCGGCCGAGCATGGGGTCATCGCTGCCCTCGAAAATCGGGGACAGCAGTGCGCCATCACCCGCGGCTAAGGTTTCGAGGGCTGAAAGGAAAGGGATTGACGCCGCCTCTGCCAGATCAGGGAGAAGGGAGTCCAGACTTGCCAAGGCCTGATAGTCCGAGGCCAAGCCCAGGATGTCGCGCAGGACATCATCCACAAAATCCTGAGCGGAAAAGCCATTGCCGATGTAGGAGAGTTTCTGCTCATTGATCGCAATCAACCGCAGAATTTCCGCTATTCCCCGCCGCAACGCGCCCGAGTATTTTCTCTCTTTCCCATATATGCCTGCATAGACACGCTGCTCCGGCGGTAGGTCAAACGCTGGATCACGCTCACCCAGCACTTCAAGCGCGGCATTTCGAAACCGTTCCAGCATCAGCTTTGTGATCACCCGATGCTCAATGCTTAACTGCCAGATATCCGCTGGCGCGCTCAAGGAAGTTAGATCCCCCGCGCGAAGGATTGGTGCGTCGTCAAGAAGCAACACATCGACAACGGCCTCTTCGACTTGCTCGTAAGGAATGCCAGCGACATCAGCCACTACCTTCGTATCTGCAGGCTCGTTGTGCCGCCACGCGCCACAGAGTATGGGGGCGGCAAGTTTGCGCAGCTTGGGGGCGCTCGCCCATCCGGGATGGCGGGATCCAGCCAGATCGCGAATTCGATAGAGCACTGTAATACTGCTATGGCACTCGCCTGCAGTAACCCTGGCATCGACATCCCGCATCCCCATTTCTTGTAATGCATCGGCGAACTCTTGCCTTCGCGCGCGCGGCAGCTCAATCAGCGGGCTGCGTGCCCCGGAGCTCGAATGGGAATTTCCATACGCCGCAATGACCGTATGCCCCCGCGTAGCTAATTGGGTAGCGATATCGGTGGCTCGCCCCGAAGTGATGACCAAAAGCTTCTGATTGGTATCCGTGAGATAGGCGTCGTCTTCTGGCTTGGTGATGACAACCGCTTTGGCAAGCAAGGCGCTGCGTCTTGGATCTTCATTGGGCATTGACAGGATCGCTGCCGCCACGAATGCGGCCGCTTCGCTCGGCGAATCCGCCTTGACTCGAATGACGCCGCCACCCATCCCAGCCTGGACCAACGCCTCGGCCCCTTCCTTTCGGTTGAGCAACAGCAGCTTCTCGCTCATAGCAGGGGTAACCCCCTGGCTGTAGTGGTCCCAAGAAGCCTCTATGCCCTTCATGCCTCCCGACACGATCTGCATCTTCCGAGCGAGCCACGCGCTTACGGAGGGGCTGCGATCCAGCCAATTCTCGAGGTCGTCTGCGTCGATGATCTTGACGTCTTTCCAAACGCCAAGGCTTCGATAGTGGCTCTCGAACTCGTCTCGATCCTGACCCTTCTCGCCGTGCCAACGGCGAAGGGATAGCGCCACGTAGGCGATGTCGGCGCGCTTATGGTCTAGATAGGCGTCTTGCGCACCGCTCTTACTTCGCTTCTCAATATCTCTCTTCGCCTTCTGGTGGGGCTGCTTCTCGGTCGAGAGCTCCCAGAGCGAAACACCAGCCGGCACATAAGGCGGGCTGCCCTTCGCCTGCACCAGGCCATCGGCGCCTGGCCGAAAGGTGGACTCGCCGGATGGAAAGCGAACATCGCCCACCCCGTCGGCGCTTGCTTGGATGAGTCGGCGAACCAGCTCTGGCAAGAGACCCTTCGCGGGTTCTTTGGCTGCAAACTCTTCAAGTTGCTGCGCGCTAGTCTTCACTGACTATCCCTAAGGAAACTCTGATTTTGCTTTGCTGTCGAAGCGTGCACCTGTCCCACGGAGTGTAGACGAAGCCCGATCAGTTGACCTTGGCCACGCAGGCAGATGGTGGATTTGAAGCACACCGCAAGTCGACACGTCGGGACGTGTTTCTGGCGGAGATGGACAAGGTCGTACCGTGGTCGCAACTGTGTGGGCGACAAAGGTACGGAGGTAATTAATATCATTAAACTACCTCCGTACCCCTTGATCGTCACGCTTATTTCAGTTTCTTCGTGATGTAAACGACGGATATTGCTGCGAACTCTAAGAAGAACTCCGCTTCAGCCTTTGTAAGGCTAGACGCGATGGTGCCCCCATGCCGCACGAACGCCTTGTTGCTCGTTGCCCCATAGGCCTGACTTACAAGCCGTTCAATATCAGGGTCGAGATTCGCTTGCTTGATGATCTTGCCAAGGGTTCCATTTGGTTCGTTCAGCAACACCATTAGGCACGACTCGACTGCACTGATGGATTCCTTTACGGAGTTTTCAAAGTCTGGCGTTGTGGAGTAGATAAAGTTCTTTGCCTTTAGCCACTGACCTCGAATAGGGTTCAGCTCGTCAGTGAGCGCATCATTCGCCTTGCCCCAGTTTTTCGAGGACGGTGCGTGACGTTGAATTCTCTTAAGATCGAGCAGGATGTCTGCGTATAGATTTGCGACATAGACACGGCGACTGGCGTAGGTCGTCATCTCTTGCAATTTGCAGAATGCTGAGAAGACTTCGAGTGATTTTTGCGGATTTGGGTTGGCGTATTTAGCATCTTCAAGCTCAAGCGTCACTTCGGCATATAGATCGCGATACGCATGGGGTTGATCTGATGTGCGGCCGTCCGTCGCATACGCGATCATGAGAGCCTGAAGATCCATGATCTTCGCGCCGAGATCAATCGCTTTCTTGCTATCCACCAACGGTGTTCCTCACTTGTAATTCCGTAATCCGCAGGCTTTCGTTGTTTCTACCGCAGATCTGGAGGAACGATTGGTTGGATAACGTGTCATCGTTTTGTCGACGCCATGCTGCGTCGAGCACGAAATTTCTCAAAGCGCGACGTCAGTGAAAATACATAAATCAAGATCGACTCCGTAAGGTCGAGGACATCGCGTGCATCGCGTTTTGTGACCTTGATGTCTGGATCGTGGGCAGCCTCATTCCCGATGAGACGAATCTCGTGCGCCCAATTTAGAAGCCGAGAATCGATGTGGCCTGCGTCAAACAGACTCTGAAGTCGCGCGTTCAGATCTCGCCCTTTTGCCCCGAAAGTCTTACATGTTGCCTCAATGCACTTTCTACACATCAGGACGCACGGTTCAAAGAGCGAGGCGGAAAACGAGCGAGTGGCTTGCTCATGCGCCGATTTTATGTTGGAAGGCGCGCCATCGAGAGGCAATCTCTTTTCGGATGGATAAAGAATCACTTCATCCGTGACGGTTTCAAATTCAGCGGGAACCCCATAAAGAGATTGGCGAATAAGGAATGGCTGGCTGCAGCGACCACAGAGACAAACAAAGTAATGTTCTCCTTGATATTCCGCGTCTATTTCGTCAAACGGATTGATCGCGTTGCTTCGGAAGCCACCATTCCCCTCAGCCACAACCTGCGCCGCTATAAGAATGTTGCACTCTGGACAGTAGACATCAAATTCGGTCTTCGACATGAGAGTAGATGCCCTTCCCTATACGGCCCAATGCTTGGTAGACCTTATACCCTGTGGCTAACAAGCATGTTGAGCGTACATCGGGGCGTCATGCAGGGGAATTTTGTGGTCCTTCACCAACGGCAGCAGCGGGTCGAAATCCGACGTCCCAACCTCACCGAGGTCCGGCGAGCGCCCCGCCTATAGGTGACCGCCACTGCCCGTGGTGGTTCGTCTCAGTATCGCGTCCGATACCCAAACCCTGCTCCTACACAATCGGCACTTGGCTCACGTTGTTCTTCGGATCCATCCAGAACGACTCGTTCACGAAGCGACCGAAGATTTCGCGCGGCAAGATGGAAGTGCGCTCGATCGGTTCCACCTTCGGGCGCACGGTATGCAACCCGGGCATGCCGACGCGGGCGTCGAACTCGTCCGCGCTGAAGCCGATGTTTTCGAAGTCGTGTTCGAACCAGGGTTCGCCGATGAACTGGTAGACCGCGCGCATGGCCGCCGAGGGGTTGTGCACCAGGCTTTCGTAGGTCAACAGCAGCAAATGGCCCGGGGCATATTGGCCGTAGAACGCATCCTTGGTGGCCTGGAAGGCGAAGCCCACCATGCCGCGCGGATCGGTCAGCGCCTCGATGCGCGAATACACCGTGGTATTCGTGTCGAAGCGGAACACCTTGCTGACGCCTGCCGGTTGCTTGCGCACCAGTCGCTCCATGCTGTCCAGCACCCATGACAACTGGCGCACGCAGGCGATGACTTTGGCTTCCGGAAACAGCGTACCCAGCAACGGCATCCGGCTGCACCACAGCCGGCTGGTGTCGAACACGACGCCGGCGTCCGCCTGCCCCGCATAGAAGTTCTCGACCAGGCCGCGCAGCATCGCGATGCGTTGTTCGTCCGAGACGTCGAACGAGAAATCATTCTTGCTGCTGGCTTCAGCGATCACCACGCCCATGATGTCGGCGAGCGGGCTGGTCATGCCGGCGCGGAAACGCGGGTTCTGGTTGAGGATGGCGGCCAGCAGCGTGCTGCCCGAGCGTGGCAGCCCGGAGATGAAGTGGAATTTCCGGGACGGCTTCGCGATGTCGTGTGCGGCAGGCATGCTGCGCTCTCCTCGGGATCGGTGACGGGTTGGAAGAAATGCGCCTCGGGCGGATGCCCACCGAATGGTACGCGGCCAGTCTACGGGACGGGTGCCGTCGAGGCACGGATGCGCATCTTGTAGTCGACCTCGACCATCCTGGCCTCGCCCTTGTTCAATACGCGAAGCAGCAGTTCCTCGGTCGCGCGGCGGCCCATCTCGCGCACGGGCTGATGGACGGTGGTGAGGGGAGGCCACACTTGCGTCGCGATGGCGGTGTCGTCGAACCCGCAGATGGACATGTCGTGAGGAATCGACACGCCGGCCTCCGCGGCGGCCCATATGGCGCCGACCGCCATGTCGTCGTCGCCAGCGAAGATGGCGGTGGGCCGAACCGGCAGCGCCAGCAGTTGCCGCATGGCCGCCACACCGGACTCGAACGAAAAACGGCCCTGGACCATGTACGCGGGATCCTCCTTCAGGCCGGCATGCTTGAGGCCATCGCGGTAGCCGGCCAGGCGCCACACGCCGGCGCCATGTTCGGGATCACCCAGGATGTGGGCGATGCGACGGTGACCGAGCGACACCAGGTGGCCGACCATTTCCGCGGCAGCTTCGCGCTCGCGCAGCATCACGCCAATGCATGCCCCGCAGTGGCGCGGCGCGATCGAGGCGAACGGCACCTCGTTCCTTTGCAGGCAATCGAGCAGCTGCGGATGATCGGTGATCGGCGGCGTGAGGATCAGCCCGTCGGGCCGGTGCCGCGAGAGGATGTCGTCGACCCGCTCGACGAAGTCCGGCGCCGTCGAAACCAGTGGTTGAACCATCATGCTGTAGTGCTGCGCCACGCACGCTTCCAGCACCCCGGCCTGCACTTCCATGATGTAGCTCGGCGAACGGTTGTCGTACAGCAGGCCGATCATGAAGGAACGATTGGTGGCCAGGCTGCGCGCCGAAGTGAGCGGCCGGTAGTTGAGCGCGGCGACGGTGTCCATCACGCGCTGGCGCATGGCATCGCTGACATTCGGATCGTTGTTGAGCACCCGCGAGATGGTTTTTTTCGATGTGCCCACGATGCGGGCGACGTCGCTGATGGTCACGCGCGGCATGGATGTCTGGCCTGGCTCAATGATTGTTTTCCTTCGCGGTGCCCGGGCTGTTTTCGACAACGACCGGAACGCTCCGTGCCGGCGCGTTCCATCCGCTGATTTCGACGACCGGCGTCGCCGTCCCCTGCCCCGCATAACGCGCGGTCAGGGTGACCGATTCGCCGGGCCATAGCGTAACGTCGTTGTCGCTCCACAGGATCGGCAGCGCGAGTTTGCCGTGTGCGGATCGCCTGATCGAGACATGCTGGAACAGGGCCACGGCTCTGGACGATGCGGGCAGCGTCAACGTGACGGTGACTTCCTCGTCGGTTCCCGCGCGCTGCATGGTGGCATGGACCTCGCTGGCCGCCGTCGGCAGCGATTGCAGCGCGGTCAGGTCTGCGTATTGCGTCACCGGCGTGAGGTACCAGTTCGAATGCGCCCAATCCATCGTGTCGGGTTGGGTGGAGAGCCAATACACGTTCCGGCTGATCGGCTTGCCGTCGGCGGAAGCCAGCTCGAGCTCGATGAAGTGGGTAGGCGACAACCCCGCTGGGGTCGGCAGCGTTGCCAGCTGCCGCGTGCTGTCGCCGGCGAGTTCGATGTCCTGCACACGCCGTTCGTAACGCACGCTGCCGTCCAGGTTGCGCACGCGGATGCGCGCCTGCAGGCCATGCTCGCCGGCGGGCGTCTGGTTGACCAGCACGATCGCGCGCGTGTCGTAGGAGTACTGGATGTGCACCGGTTCGTTGGCCTTCTTGGCGCCGAAGTAGGCGCCGGCCGGATTCATGAAGTAGTCGTACAGGTGCCAGTGCAGCGAAGGCCACGCGTTGTTGAGCATCCAGTAGATCACCCCGGTCGAGGGGTTGGCCGCATCTTTGTGCGCGTTGAATGCCTCGAACTGCGCGCGGGTGTTGTCGTAGTTGTCGAGCTGGGCCTTGGCGACGTAATCGGCAAGGCTTTTGGGTGCGCCATAGCGTTTGGCCAGCGCCGTGTCGAACGGCGCAATGCTCGCGAACGTCGACCAGTCGGCGGCGGCGTGGTACTGCCGCACCTGCGGGTGCTTCCACAAGGCCTCCAGATCCTGCGGCGAAAGCATCTGGGTCAGGTCTTCCAGCCGCGGGATGTCCGCGCCCGCGCTGGTTTCGGAGTTGAAGCCGAACGCGCCGCCCAGCTTTTCGGCGTACCAGTACGCCGGCGGCACCCACGCATAGGGACCGGTCATCTTCATGCCGGAGAGCCCCGTCGGGGCGGTGCCTTTGTCGGTGGCCACTGCGATGATGGGCATCGTCCAGTCTTCGGCATGCAGGGTGTCGACGTACATCTTCGCGAGGGCCGGCGGCGGCGGATTGTCGCTGCCGATCAGGAAGCCGATCACCGACGGATGGTTGCGCAACAGGCGCGCTTCGCTCGCCATGGAGTCCTGCGCTACACGCTCGTCCGCGGCGTCCCATGGGGCACCGCCCGTCTTCGCGGCGGATTCCCATTTGTCGCAACATTCCCAGCCGGCCAGGATCATGATGCCGTCGCGGTCGGCCAGCTCATAGAAGCGCGCGTTTTCCAGCTTGCCTTCGCTGCGGATCGTGTTGAGCCCGAGGTTGCGGACATAGCTGAACTCGGCCTCCATGCGCGCGGGATCGTCGCGCAGGAACATGTCCGGCGCCCAGCCCGCCCCGCGGATCAGCACCGGCTTGCCGTTGATGCTGAACTGGCGATAGCCCTGCTTGGTCAGCCTGGAGCTGACGCTGCGGATGCCGAACGTGGCGCCAGCCTTGTCGGAGGCCGCGCCATCGACGGTGGCGTCCATCTGCAACGCATACAGCGGATGAGCGCCCATGCCGATGGGCCACCAGACATTCGGATGGTCGAGGTCGAGACCCGGATCGGTCTTCGGGGTGAACGTCACAGTCTGCGTCTGACCCGGCGCAAGGCGGATGACCTGTCGCAGCGAAACGCCCGCCACCATGCCGGTGATGGTTGCCTGATGCGCCACCGTATCGAGATTGCGTGCCTCCACCTTCACGGTCAGCGCGGCGCGCGCGAGATCGGGCAGCGACAGGGTTGATGTCACCTGCGGAAAACGCAGCTGGACCGGCCCCGTCCGCACCAGGTCCACGCCCCGCCACGGCCCCATGTTGTTGTCCGGCGGTGTCGGGTTCCAGTCGACCCAGCCGATCGACAGGCTTCTTCTCGGATCGGCCGGATGCACCTGCAACGCGAGGACATTGGTGCCTGCATGCACCCATGGCGTCACGTCGAACTCGTGCACGGGATAAGCGCCGGCGACGGCAGCGTGGTCGGCGACCAGGTGCCCGTTCACCCACACATCGGCGCTCGCGATCATGCCGTTGGTGCGCAGCAGCGTGCGCAGTCCCCGGGCGCCTTCGGCAAGCGTGAACTCGGTGCGGTACCACCAGGGGTTCACGAACAGGTTGCCGCTGGCATCGGGCGCTTGTACCGCGCGCAGGTTGTCGCTGTAGAACACGTCCTTGTACGTGCCGTTTTCCAGCAACCCCGCCATCACCGTGGCGCGACCGCTTGCCGTGCTCCAGCCGCCGGTGGAAAAACCGGCGGATGAAATATCCGCGCCGCCTTCCTGCGCCTTGTCGCTGGACTGGATCTGCCATTGGGCCACGACCGTGGTCGAGCCGGCGCCGCCCGCCACCCGCGTCGGCGAGAAAGCGATTCCCGCACGCGCGGGCGGCGCGATCGCCGCCAGCACGATCATTGTCACGAACAGGGGTTTGAGCAGGATTCGCATGGCGTCAGTCGTTCCCGAGATAGGCTTCGCGGATTTCCAGCGGTGCGAACGGCCAGGACCGATTCACCTTCGCCCAGATCGCGAACACCACGATGCCGGCAACGATCCACGCGCCGGACAGCATCAGCGCCGACGCGGACGCCGACACGTAGACGTAGACCCAGCCCAGCAGCGCGATCACGCACGGTACCGGATACAGCCATTGCCGGTATGGCCGGTGGAGGCCCGGCTGGCGCTTGCGCAGCACCACCAGCGCGGCGATCTGCGCGATGGACTGCACGATGATGGTCGCGGCCAGCAACATGCTGATGACTTCGGTCAGGTCGAAGAACGTGCCGATGGCGGTCACCGCGCCCATCGTGAGTAGGGCCACATGCGGAAAGCCGTGCTTGGCGTGCAGCTTGCCGAAAACGGACAGGAACACCTTTTCGTGCGCCGCCTGGAACGGCACGCGCGAGCCGCCCAGCAGCCCGGCGAACACCGAGGCGAACGCCGTCACGATGATGAGCACGGTCATGACCGCGGCGGCCAGATGTCCCCAGCTGTGTTCCACCACCAGCGACGCCACGGAGGTGGATCGTGCGATCTCCTGCCACGGCGCCACGCCGAGCACGCTGATGTTGAGGATGAGGTAGATGACCATCATCACGATGACCGAGATGATGATGGAGCCGGGCATGGTCCGGCCCGGGTCGCGCAGCTCGTCGCCCATGTAGGCGGTCGTGAAGTAACCCAGGTAATCGTAGATGCCCAGGATGAGTCCCGCGCCCAGGCCCACGAAGAAGTGGGGACCGAACGCATCGGCCGGATAGGTGAACGCGTACTCCGGATGGAAGTCCGAGAAGCCGGCCGCCGACACGCCCACCACGGAGAGCAGCATGATCACCCACAGCGCGATGGTGATCACGCGGATCGATTCGATCCGCCGGTACAACAGCAGGGTAACCAGCGCGGTCGCTGCCAGGCCGATGAGATGTACGGGCCACCAGCCCATGTGCGGGAAAAAGAATCCCAGGTACTGGACCATGCCGATGATGCCGGTCGACATCAGCAGGGGGATCGTCAACAGCACCGTCCAGATGAACAGGAACGGCATCAGCTTGCCGGTGCGGTATTGGAACGCTTCGCGGAGATAGACGTAGGTTCCGCCGGACCCCGGCATGGCCGCGCCCAGTTCTGCCCAGACCATGCCATCGGCCATCGCCAGGATCGCGCCGGCGATCCAGCCGATCAGCGCCTGCGGCCCGCCCATGATGGCGAGCATGATCGGGATGGTGATGAACGGCCCGATGCCGCACATCTGGGTCATGTTGATCGCCGTGCCCGTGAACAAGCCGATGGAGCGATGGAAGCTGCCGTCGCGGGTGGGTGGGGTCGCATTGGATTGCATGTTTGCCTTGTCGCGCTGGTTGCCTGCTCGAAATCCGATCCGTTCGCCCTGAGCGTAGGGCCGAAGTCGAAGAGCCGTCGTGCCACGGCTGCTTCGACTGTGCTTGCTAGCGCAAGCTACGCTCAGCGCGAACGGGGTGTATGGCCGGAAGTCCGGCCTCGCTCACCACTGGCCACGGATGCCGACCATGAACATGCGTTCGGAGAAATTCGAGTGCGCCGGCTGGTCGGGCCATACGAGGTAGTAGTGCTGATACTCGTTGGTGAGGTTGGTGCCGTCCACGAACAGCTGCGCAGACTTGGTGATCTTGTACGAGACCGACGCATCCACGTACTTCTGCGGCGCCTCGTACATCTCCATGCCCGTGATGCCGCCCACGTCCTCCGACACCGCACGGCGTGATCGATAGTTGTACGCAACGCGTGCCTGGAAGCGGTCGTCCTGGTACCACAGGATGAAGTTTCCGGACTTGGTCGAGTTGTCCTGGAACGGGATCTTGTGGCCGGCCAGGTCGGATGCGCCCGAGTCGCTCGGCGCGTAGGTGGCGTTGATCTCCATGCCGGTCTTGGACAGGATGCCAGGCAGGAACGTGAACCCCTGGCGATAATCGAACTCCGCGCCGTGGATGCTGTTGCCGGTGCCCTGGATCGGCTCGGAGATCGTGACGCAATGATTGCGCACCACGCCATCCTCGTCCGGCAACGTGCAATCGATGACGCTGCCGCTCTTGATGAAGCTCTGCACGTTGATGCGGAACAGCGCCAGGCTGATCATGCTGGTGGGGTTGATGTAGTACTCGAGCGAGGCGTTGTAGTTCTTGGAGCGCCAGGGGTCGAGCGTGGGGTTGCCGCTCGAACTGCCGGCCGCCACGCGGAACAACGGTCCCTGCGGTGTTTCCACCAGCGAATAGTTCAGCTGCAGTCCGCCGCCCCACGTGCTGAGGTCAAGCGGCATCATGTTCTTGGAGTAAGCCAGGCGAAACTTCAGGCTGTCGGTGATATCCAGCGCGAAGTTGGCCGCCGGCAGATAGTCCTTGTAGCTGCGCTGCGTGATCTGGGCGCCGATATCGGCGGGCTCCGTGCCGTAGGCGCCGGGATCGCCGCTGAGGCGCTGGGTGACGCCCAGATTGGTGCGGATCACACGCATGCCGACGTTGCCGCTATATGGCATGGTCCCGAGGCTGCCGTCGAAATCGGCCTGCAGGTAGGCCGAGGTTTCCTTGATGCCCACCGCCCAGGTGGTACCTGGCTCGCCCTGCCTCTGGGTCTGGGGATAGAGCGATTTCCAGTACGCCTCGGGGTTGTCCATGGCATGCGGATCGATCGCCCAGAAGGTGATCCCCGAACCGAGCAGGTTGCTGTACTTTTTCCAGTTGTTGGCCAGCGGCCCGGGCGTGTTCGGAATCTGCAGTGCCGATATCGGACCGGCGCGGAAATACCCCTGCGAATTTCCCGCGGTACACGAACCGCTGTTCAGCACCACATCCGCGCCCACGTAGCGCACCAGGCAACCGTTCGGGTCGCTGGCGCCGATGCCGGCGTACACGGGGGTGACCAGGGTGTACCCGATGTTGGCGGCATGGCGGATGCTGTTGCGTGCGCCGAAGTCCAGCCTGATGCCATTGCCGAAGTCGTAGTGTCCATCGAGGCGAAGCACGTTGAGCCCGACCTCGCGGTCATAGTCGCCGGCGGACTCCAGCGTCTTCATCGCCCAGCCATTGGGGTCGGCGAACTGGTTGGCCAGCGACGAGGGCATGCTGACCGTGATGTTGCGGCCACCGAGGTTGGCGACGATGGGAACCGTGTTCTGGGCAAGCCCGTTGGCGTTGAATACGCGGTTTCCACCCAGCTGGTCGGGAAAGATATACGTGCCGGGCGGCACGGCGTCGTCGGGCACGCCGTCCTTGAGCACGTTGGACCACAGGCCGCCATCGGAATTGGAAATATTGACGTCGGTCTCGACGTTCGATTGGTGCGCGGTGTCGTGGATGCCACGTACGCTTGCCGTGAAGGGTCCGCCGTCGTCGAAATCCAGTTGCGCATTGAAGTTCTTCGCCGTGGATTCCTTGCGCGTGATCTGCGAGAACGATTCCACGTCGCCCGGCCACTTCTCGTAGACCTTGGTGGTGTACAGGTGCGTGCCGTCCCAACCCGGCTCGGGCGTGCCGTAGGAACCGGCAACCGGCCTGCCGGTATCGCGCGACTGCAGGGGTACGTAAGTCGCGCCCTGCCAGTTGGTGGAATTGATCTGGATGCCGGCGGTGCGGTCGAACTGGTTTTGCTGCGCGTAGAAGTAATCGCTGGTGAAGGTGAACCCGCTGCCCAGATCCATCTGGAACGAGGCGCTGCCTGATTTGCGTTTGCGCTGGGTGGTGGTGTCGTACAAGCCGATGTTCTGGCTGCCCATGAACACCCCGTTGGATTTGCCGTCGCCATTGACGTCGACGCTGCCGTCGGCGTTCTGCACGATCTGGGGAGGAATCGGCGCGCCGTTCCACGGGGTCAGGAAGCCGTTGTAGCCACCCGCGCTGGCCGCATTCTCACCGTTCAGGACCACGCCGTACTGGTCCAGGCCCTCGTTCGAGTTGTAGCGCGTCGTATCGGAATAGTCGGCAGAAACCAGCAGGCCCCAGCGGCCGTGGTCGTTGTACGAAATGAGGCCGTTGGCCTCCGGTCCCCATTTGCTGCTGGTGCGTCCGCGTTCCCCGTTGGCGGAGTAGCTGTAGGTAAAGCCGCTGGGCAGATCCCAGGGACGATACGTATGCAGGTCGAGTGCGCCGCTGATGCCGCCGTCGGTCGTGCTGGCGGTGGGTGACTTGATGACGTCCACGCCGTGGAACAGCGTGGCTGGCAGCATGGTGAAGTCGGGCTGTTGCGAGTCGATCTGGTCGGCCGTAATGAACGCTTCGCCATTCAGCATGGTGCCCACTTCGGGGAGGCCGCGCACGTCCACCGTGGTGCCTACGCCGGCGTCGCGATTGACCTGCACGCCAGTGACCCGCTGCAGCGCGTCGGTGATAGTCACGTCCGGCAACTGGCCGATGCTCTCCGCCGTGATGCTGTCCTGGATGTTTGGTGCCTGGCGCTTCAGCTCGATCGCGCGCATCTGCGACGCACGCACGCCGACGACGTTGATGGTGGACAACGAGACTGCCTTCTTGGCGTCCTTGTCTGCCTGGGCTTTCTTTGCATCGGGCGAGGGCGTGGCCGGGGCGTCTTGCGGGGCGGCGGCTTGCGGCCCCGCGGCGTCCGCCGGCGTGCCCGTGCGCGGTGATGCCGCCGCCGACGTCGCCACCGCCGCCAGCAAGGACATGGACACGGCCAAGGACAAGGGGTGCCTGCGATGTAGGGTGGACATGAGCCTTACCTCTTAAGTTGATGCCTGCCGCGCCCCCCGGGGCACGCCACGCCTGAGATACCACTGGGCCGCCCCGAGCACGCCGTTGCGCCCGTGTTCCGTGACCCACACCGGAACCCGCGAGAGAAATGCACGCACGCTGCGTCCATGCAGGAATCGCTCTTCGAACGCGCTGCGCTCGAGCAACGTGAGCATGGAATGCAGGAAGCCACCGGCCAGATACACGCCGCCCGCGGTCATGAAAGTCATCGCGAGGCTTCCGGCGAAACTTCCCAGTGACGCGCAAAAAATTTCCACCGCTTCCACCGCCTGCGCGTCACCGCATGCCGCGGCCGCCGCGGTGACGGCCTCGGGCGTTGCAAGACTCGGCGTTACTCCCTGCAATGCGCACAAGACGGCATACAAGGTCAGCAGGCCCGGGCCTGAGACGATGCGTTCATACGCCAGGTAGCCACCCGCCGGCACCAGGTGCGCGAGAACCTCGCGTTCGCGAATCGAACAAGGTGCGAAATCCATCTGGCCGGCTTCCGTCGCCAGCACGTGGCCACCGGCCGAGGCAGGCAAGCGCACGGCTGCGCCCAGGCCGGTTCCCGGCCCGATCACCAGAACCGAACCATCAGTCCGGATTGCCGGTCCGCACAGGAGCCGGGAGTCGCTGGCAGGCCCGTTGCCGAGGGCGTATCCCAGGGCCTCGAAGTCATTGAGGACGGCAACGTCATCCAACGCCAACGCCTTGCGCAACTGCGCCAGATGGATCGGCCAGGGAGAGTTGTCGTTCAACACCTCGTCGCCCTTTACGTGGCCGGCGCAGGCGAGTGCGCAGTGCCGCACGCTGGTCTGCGCGTCGTTGTCGACAAACGATTGCAACAGCTCCGCCAGCCCTTCGAACTGCGCGCATGCGAGCTTGCGATAGGCAAGCACTTCGACCTTGCGATAGGCAAGCACTTCGACCTCGCGTCGCTCGTCCTGGGACACCTGCATCAACGCGACGCGGGCAAACGTCCCGCCAACGTCGGCCGCCAGAAATGGCATCGCCGGGACGCGCGCTGGTAGATCGGAATGGGTGATCGCTGCGTCCACTGTGCCTCCCCGCACCGGAACGACACCAGATTGCGATTCATTGTCACCGGTGTCAACTTGCGGCGCAGCGCGAAATGCCTTATCGAAATAGCTCTCTAAATGATTAATATCAGTTGCTTTTTGTCTTCTTCTTATCGACCATCGCAACAGAATCAGCTGCGTCGCAACATTTCAGTGTCCAGAGCCCGTTGAGATGGCGGGGACTGGCGTTGGACCGGTCAATCTTCCTTCCGCTGCAAGCCGGCCATGACGCTCGACGTCGGAAGTGGCGTTGGGCACGAAGGCTGTGCGTTCCCCTTCGATAGCGACCTATCGCCGTGGCAATTGCGCGATGATTCAAAGCCGCAAGAGGCCGATGGCGGACGGCGGCGACTCACACTGATGGCGTTATTTCGCCCGGCGTCCTGGAGGATTCATGTCTCGAATCATCGTCATCGGAGGAAGCGGACACATCGGCGCCTATCTGATCCCCGCGCTGGTGGAACAAGGACACAACGTGGTCAATATCTGCCGCGGCCAATCCAGGAAGTACCGCCCTCACCCGGCGTGGCGATCCGTGGAACAGGTCACGATCGACCGGACGGCCGAAGAACCATCGGGAAGGTTTGCCTCGAGCATTGTCGACCTCCGCCCCGACATCGTCGTCGACCTGATCTCGTTCGATCTGCCCAGCACGCAGAGCCTGGTGCATGCCCTGCGCGGGAAGATCGAACATTTCCTGCATTGCGGGACCATCTGGGTGTACGGCCATAACGCCGCCATACCCGCCGACGAAAGCGATCCACCGA
This sequence comes from Rhodanobacter sp. Col0626, assembly GCF_049994385.1. Classification (GTDB taxonomy): domain Bacteria; phylum Pseudomonadota; class Gammaproteobacteria; order Xanthomonadales; family Rhodanobacteraceae; genus Rhodanobacter. The sequence goes on along the minus strand of NZ_CP188260.1, from coordinate 86,831 downwards.
ATCCCTTTGGCGAATATGGCATCAACAAGGCGGCCATCGAGGCGTGGTTGTTGCACGAGTCTCGCCGCACGGGTTTTCCGGCCACGGTATTTCGGCCAGGCCACATCGTTGGATCGGGTTGGACACCGATTGGTCCTTACGGCAACGTCGACACGGACGTGTTCTCGCGCATGGCACGCGGCGAGGAAATCTCGCTGCCGAACTACGGGCTGGAAACGCTCCACCACGTGCACGCCGCCGACGTCGCACAATTTGTCATTCGGGCCATGGCCAACAAGTCCGCGTGCGTGGGGGAGACGTTCAACGTTGTTTCGGAGAAGGCGCTGAATCTGCGTGGTTACGCCGAAGCGATGTTCCGCTGGTTCGGATGGGAGCCGAAGATTCGTTTCCAGCCTTTCGACCAATGGAAGACCGGGCAGACTCCGGAACAGGCCGATCAAGCCTGGGAACACATCGCGCGAAGCTCGTGCATGTCCATGGAAAAGGCGCGCCATCGCCTCGGTTACCAGCCACGCTACACGAGCCTGGCCGCCATACAGGAAGCGGTCTCGGCATTGATCGCCGCCGGTGATGTCACGCTGGATGGATAACCGACGCGCGCCTGGTTACGCGCTTGCCGAGCAGACGGAGGCATGACCGCTTACGGCCAGAAGCAGTCGGTCGAAGCCTCTGTCAGGTTGACATGTAGCGGTCGTTGAACGCCCAACAAGGACTTCCCCAGCGGCAGGCCACGGCGCAAGCCGAGGCCGGTTGCTGCGCGTGATCGCGAGAGCCACACGTGTACCGCATCTTGGTTCGGCCTAGGCCTTGCGTTTTCGCTTGGCTGTCGCGGCGGCCGCGGACTTGGTGGCGGACGCCGGCTTGCAAGACTTGCCAGTCGCGCCGCAGCAATTCTCGGTGAGGTAGCCCACCAATGCGTCCATGGCCTCAAGGATCGGCGAGTAGTAGATGAAGCGTCCATCCTGCCGGCTCGTGATCAAACCTGCGTGCACCAGCTCTTTCAGGTGGAACGAGAGCGTGGCGTTTGCCAGACCCAACTTCTCGGCGATCGCGCTTGCCGCCAGGCCTTCAGGTGCGTACTCCACGAGCAGGCGATACACGGCCAATCGTGACTCTTGAGCGAGCGCGGACAGAACGGTGATGGCTTGTTTGGTCTGCATGATCGGGTTTGCAATCTCACAGCTGGAGCGGCGTCAAAGGCAGTGTAATAGCTGCCATCCGAGACGGGATCAATCACCAGTGGGGTCTGTGCACACGAACAAGATGTTGTAGTGGCCCTGCATGACGATGCTCCGCTCAAGCCAAGGACGATTCGTACCAACGCTTGCTGCCGTTGACGATGCGAACCACCGAGAGCATCACCGGCACCTCGATCAGCACACCGACCACGGTCGCCAATGCAGCACCGGAGTGCACCCCGAACAGACCCACGGCGGTGGCCACCGCCAGCTCGAAGAAATTGCTTGCACCGATCAGCGTCGAGGGACCGGCCACGCAGTGCGGGACACCGAAGCGTCGATTGAGCAGATAAGCCAGGCCGGAGTTGAAATACACCTGGATCAGGATCGGCACCGCCAGCATCGCGATAATCACCGGCTGGGCGAGAATCTGCCGGCCCTGAAATCCGAACAGCAGCACAAGGATGACCAGCAGCGCGAACAGCGACGCCGGCCCCAGCCGATGCAGCAGTGTCTGAAGTCGCACCTCGCCATCCTGCGAGATCATCCAGCGTCGGAGCACCACACTGATGGCCACCGGGACCACGATGTAAAGCAGCACTGACAACAACAAGGTGTTCCACGGCACCGTGATCGAAGAGATGCCCAGCAACAATGCGACGATAGGTGCGAACGCCACCACCATGATGGCGTCGTTCAAGGCGACCTGGCTCAGCGTGAAGTTTGGTTCGCCGTTGCACAGGTTGCTCCAGACAAACACCATCGCCGTGCACGGTGCGGCAGCCAGCAGGATCAGGCCGGCGATATACGAATCGATCTGATCGGCGGGCAGGTAGCCGGCGAACACATGCCGGATGAAGAACCATCCCAGCAGGGCCATTGAGAACGGCTTCACGGCCCAGTTGATGAAGAGCGTGACGCCGATGCCTTTCCACTGGCGGCGCACACCACCCAAGGCCCCGAAGTCGATCTTCAGCAGCATCGGGATGATCATCAGCCAGATCAGCACCGCCACGGGCAGATTCACCTGGACGACCTGCATGCCCCCGAGGGCTTCAAAGGTGGCGGGTAGCCAGTGACCCAGAAGTGTGCCAGCCACAATGCATAGCAGTACCCAGATGGTGAGGTAGCGCTCGAAGAAGCCGATGCGGCCGCCGCCGGCGGGAGCCAGGCATGCAGCGTCCATGTCTGCGGGCGTCTGGCTCATGCGCCCTCCTCGTCGTCATCGGTGATCGTGTCAATGTGATCCAGCGCTTGCTGCAACTCATCGCGACCCATCATCTCGACAGGGAGATTCACCAAAGCCGTTACGCGATGGATGATCAGCGTGTGGGCCTGACGAAACGCCTCGATCAGGGCGCCTTCGCCGTGAGCTGCCGCCGGATCAGGCAAGCCCCAGTGGCTTTTCACGAAGTCACCGAACAGGACGGGGCACGTCTCGTTTGCCGCGTTGTCGCATACGGTGATCACGATATCCAGCGGCGGCGCGCCTTCATCGGTGAAGCGATCCCAGGATTTGCTGCTGAGGTCTTCGGTGGATATCCCGAGGGTCTTGAGCTCTTCGATCGCATAGGGGTTGACCCGACCGGTTGGCTGACTGCCGGCACTGAAGGCCTGGAAGCGACCGCTGCCCAGATGGTTGAGCGTCGCTTCGGACAAGATGCTGCGGGCGGAGTTGCCGGTGCAGATGAAGAGAACACGACAGGGGTACATGGCGATGTGCGATCCGTGGTCGACGCGGCGATTGCAATTCTATATTTCCATAATGATAGAATTATTACATCGATGCAACGAGATCGAACTGCCACCATGACGCTCCAAAATTTGCCGAATATCACAGATGCTGCGTTCGATCGCCCTGATCTCGACAAGCTGGCCCTGCCAAAGGGCTCAAGTCATCCGCCGCGGATTCTGATTCTGTACGGTTCGCTGCGACCTCAGTCGTTCAGTCGCAAGCTGGCCTTGGAGGCGGAGCGCATCCTTCGGCAGCTTGGAGCCGAAACCAGGGTGTTCGACCCGCACGAACTGCCTGTCCTGGACAGCGTACCGACCAGCCATCCCAAGGTGCAGGAGTTACGTTCACTATCGTTGTGGTCAGAAGGCCAGGTCTGGGTGAGTCCAGAGCGGCACGGCGCGATGACCGGCGTGTTCAAGAATCAGATCGACTGGCTGCCTCTGGAAGACGGTAGCGTACGACCGACACAGGGACGCACACTGGCTGTGATGCAGGTATGCGGCGGGTCGCAGTCATTCAATGTCGTCAATGCGCTGCGCATGCTGGGTCGATGGATGCGCATGGTGACGATCCCGAACCAGTCCTCCGTGGCAAAGGCATGGCTGGAGTTCGACGAGAACGGACGGATGAAGCCTTCAGCGTTCTATGACCGCGTGGTCGATGTCATGGAAGAACTCTTCAAGTTCACGCTGATGGTGCGCGATCGCAGCGACTATTTGGTGGATCGCTACAGCGAGCGCAAGAGGTCGGCAATCGCGCTTGCCCTAACGGCTGCGGCCGAAGTTGTTCATGAAACCTCTGCGTGAGTTCTTGATGCGCGCAGCGAAGCGGTGCAACACGCTCGATTGCGTGCGTTCGCGAGGCGTTGCGGCCACCGGTTGAACTCGCCGTCGGAAGCGGACTTCGATCGTCCACGGAGGTCGGGCCGCCCTTTGGTCCGCAGCCCTGCGTTCTTCCGGTACGCGGGCGTGGCGATCTACCCGATGAGTGGGTTACTTCGTTGCCGTTGGCGCCGGGGGAATCGACTGTTCTGCTGCAACTGCCAAGGCCTGATGGATCGCGTCGATGACGATCTCTGGCCGATCGTAGTTAATGAGATGACCCGCACGCGGCACGATCTCATTGACGCCATGCGTGGACATGGCAGCGACTTCGTTGTGCATCTGCTCCCACGTGGCGGTGCGCTGGTCCTGCTCCTGCTGGGTCAGCGTCTTCGAGCGGGGATAGGGAGCATGCGTGAGCACGATGATCGGCATGTCACCGAAGTCTCGCCGGGTCGCGCGGGTCTGGTCGGCACTCGCTCCGTCAAAGCTTTCGGATTCCGAGGCGAAGGCCGCCTGGTACTTCAGCTTGGCCGAATATTCCAGGTTTGCATTGTTGATCGCCTGGCTGAAGCGCGCATCCGGCTCGCCCACACACTTCTTGTACGCGGGCGAGTCCCTGGGAATCTTGCCGTGGCCGGCCTTTACGGCGTCCATGCAGGTGGTGTCTTTCCGGTCATCGTCCCAATGCGCCTGAACCCCTGGCTTCGCGATCGCCTTGAAGCGGCTGGATTGATCTTCGTGCGAGCCGTCGACGATGACCATGCCGACCACCTCGTCACGATAGCGATCGGCGAACACGCGAACCGCCATGCCTCCCGCCGAATGCCCCACGACCACGTAAGGCGGTTTGATGTGAGCACCCTGCAGGGCCTTGTGGATGTCATCGACGTCGTTCGCGGCCGTTCCGGGTCGGGTGGCGGCATCACTGAAACCCATCCCCGCACGGTCATACGAACAGGTGGCGTTCGTCTTGCTGATGGCCGGCTGGACGAGCGCCCACGCGATCGTCGAGTCACTGAGGCCCGAGTCGAAAATAACCGCGGGTGACCCTGCGCCACGGCAATGAAGGTTGAGGCGTCGGCCACCGCCGACATCCACGAGCTGATCGGCCTTCGTGTAAACCGGGTCGGTGATGAGTGGCCTGGCAGGCGCAGGTTGCGCGGTAGCCAGAGTCGCGATGGAAAGGCAGCTGATACCCAACGTCATGGCGAGAATCTTCGTGACCATCCTTTTTTCCCTGTGTTTACCATCGACCCATATGGCCGGCCAGAACCGTAGCGAAACATACCGGCGAGGTTCGACTATTGCCAGCGATCCTGGCACGTCGGATTTCGTACACACGGGTCCAGGCCGACCCGCCGGAGGCTGCTGCCAGCGGTCATTCAACGCTTGAACAAGCCGCGACCATATGCGGAGCGATCGGGGCGTCGGCTTGAATGAATTGTTGCTTGCCAGCGAAGCGGCTCACTTCTTTGGCGGCTCTGCCAAGGTGATCATGTTTCCATCGGGATCGGTTACCTGAGCAACCTTGCCGAACTCACCTTCCTGGATGTGCGCAAGCTCAATATGGGCGTTCTCCAGATCGGCCTTTGTTTTGGCGAGATCCGGGATGACCAAGGTCATGCGCGAGCTTCCGGCTTTCGCCGCGTCTTTGAAGAGTTGAATGCCCGCCTCTCCGAATCCTCGCCATTGGACCAGTGATTCCATGGGGCGATCGTCCGGTTCCCTGCCCAATAGCCTTGTGTAAAAAGCCACGGACGAATCCATATCCCTCACGTAAGCTGCGGCATAGACGTACTGGATGTTCATTGAATTTCTCCCAATGGAAATCTCCAAGATCTGATGCAAGCGTGTGACGATCGCGTCGCAAAATTTTTGAATGGCCTGCCTTGCATCGTGGCGAGCCTAACGCTTGGTGGATTTCAAAGTGCGGTGTAGTCACGCAGCCTGCCCTTGATGATCTACCCCGCCTCGACTTGCGCGCAGTAAGCGTCGATGGTCCGTTTCCAGGCGGGTCGGGCCAGGCATCGGTCCCGATATGACACGACGGCCGGATACGGCGCGATCAATCCCTCATCCTTGATACCCGATGACAGCACGTTCGCCATCAGGATGTCGGCGATGGTGAAACCGTCTGTCGCGACGAAGTCGCGGTCGGCGAACCAGGCCTCCAGGTTCGTCAGCACCCGATTCACCCAACCCACCAGAAACTGGCGGTGCTTGCCGCAGCTGCCATCCGCCGTCCAGTCGAGCACCATCAGGCTGAGCAGGGGCGGCTCGACCGAGTTCAACGCGGCGAAGCACCAGCGCACCACCTGCGCCTCGCCGGCGCGGTCGTCGGGCATCAGGCGACCCGTCTTCTTCGCCAGGTAGACAAGAATGGCGGCGGATTCGGACAGCAGCAACCCATCGTCGTCGATCGACGGGATCTGTTCGAAGGGACTGCACCGGCGATAGGCTTCGGTGCTCAGGTCGTGGGCCGGGTGGTCCATGCCGACTAGCTCGAACGGCAGTTGCATCTCCTCAAGCGCCCACAGCACGCGCAAGTCGCGGGTGTGACCTCGGGCACCGGCGTTGACCTTCGAAAAACCGTAGAGCTTGAGCATGCTGGCGTTCCTTCGTTGGGGATGGCCTTCTGGTGGTTCCGGGATACTACGACTCCCGTGCAACTTCTGCTTTTGGCCAGTACGCACATCCGGCATCACGCCCAGAGCATCGCGTCCAACCCACGCTTATCGATTCGAGGCCTCGCCTCGCGCAACTGTTCGGGCGCGGGACGCGAGCACCGGCGTGCGCTCCTGGCCGAGCTACGTTGCTGACGACACCACAACGTTATCGGGCGTGCACGCCAGGCTCTCGGTCCCTTACATCAGGGAAACTGGCCGACATCCGAACATGCGAGCGGAGAATCATGAGCAAAGTATTCGTCAACGTTGGACTTAGCCTCGATGGCTACATGGCGCCGGAAGGGATGACGATCGAGAAGTGGAACACGCCTGAGTACAAGTCCTGGGGCGCCAGGTGGGGTGCGCTGATGGCCTGGATCCTCAATCAACAGTATTTCCGCGAGAAGCTCCCGTTCGGATCAGGCGGAGAGACCGGTCGATGAACGATGGGCAAGATTGGAGTGTGTGGCAAGGATCTACACCGCGCGTTGCCAGGCGGAGCCTGGAGCGTGGAGACGCCAGCGGTGGAACGTCGTCCTGCTTGTGGCGCGGGAATGCCGGCAAAGTCGCGGGGTTCACACAGACTTTGCCGGAGACCATGCCCGCGATTCATCCTGCCGCAAGGAACTGGAAGGCACACTCGAGCGATCGATGATCCCGGCCTCGTGCCTTGTACGGAGATAGAACCATGCGAAATTCCGCTCTGCTCCTGACTGCTTCCCTCGGGCTTGTCCTGGCCTCCTCGCACGTCCTTGCGTCCGACCGACCCGACCCGGGCAAGCTGACGACCCGCTGCCTGGATGCTGCAGCGAAGAAATTCGACGTGAAGAACGACTATATCCAGCTGCAGCAAATTCAGGCTGCCGACGCCGGCTACACGATCGCCGGTACCGCTGACGCGGGCATGGATGGCAAGAAGAATTTCAGCTGCGAATTCGACAAGAAGGGCAAGTTGGCCAACCTCGTCCCCAAGTAAGCTGGTAACTCCACTGCACGATCAAATTTGAGCATGGAGAGGTTTGCGCGCTGACGCTGGGGTCAAGCGGCGGCGCAGCTGTCCGCTTGGCGTCGACGGGAAGTCTCTTACGGAGGTTAAGCTGCGCCAGTGGTGTGCTTGATATTCTAGTCAAGGAATTCCCAAGTATCGGCCCCGTCAAAGCGCCGCACTGCCACGGACTCCAGGAGCTTGGGATCGAAGTTCCTCAAGTTCACGCCATGACGCGTACCTAAATCCGGATTCAACGGCTCCCAGTGCGTCACACAACCGCAAGTTGCGCACCGGATCGTTCGCAAAGTCTTGTCGCCCTGGACGTAATCCTGAGTATGCTCTGGGTGCCCAGTGACTTTCACGGTGCCGAACTCGTAGTACGCCCAGATTCCACCGAGCCGCCTACAGAGTGAGCAGTTGCAGCTTGTGGCCGTCTCTGGCGCGAAAGGCAAATCGATCGAGACAGCTCCACAGTGACAGGCGCCAGAAAGCACTGTGCGACCTTCAGCAGCAGTTGACATTATCCAGTTCCTCCTTCGATGAATTGGGCCTAACGTTCAAGGTCAGGGCGCTGCAGAGTTTCTGCATTACTCATGGATGAACCTTCTCGTGACGTTCCAGCATCAGTACGAACTGTGAAATTCGTTTGGCGCGCGTTTCGGCTTTCTTGGCGGTTTGAATCCTGAACAGAACAGCGTACCGATTCCGACTGTCGAGCGTTCCAAAGAATGCTTTGGATCGCGCATTACCATCCAGCGCAGACTGAAAATCGCTTGGTACGGTTGCTTTGCTGGAAGAGTCATATGCAGCGTCCCATCGCCCGTCGAGCTTTGCTCGCTCAATTTCCTTGAGCCCGGCAGGTTTCATCTTCTTTGCCTTGACCAGAGCAAGCGCTTTGTCCCGGTTTATCTTCGACCAAACGCTCTTGTCCGAGCGTCGAGTGAATTTCTGAAGCCAGAATTGAGCGCTGTGCGCTTGCTTTTGTCCATCTATCCAGCCAAAGCAAAGTGCCATTGCGATGGCTTCGTCATATGAAACCGACTGTGCATCGGCGCCCTTCTTCGCGAGTTGCAACCACACCCCAGGCGATGAGGCGTGATTTTCATTCAGCCAGGCAGCCCAGTCCGGTTGCCGTTCAAAGTGAAGAATCGGCAGTTCGGTAGAGAACCTGGATTGAGGTTTCATTCGCCATTCTTCCCGCCAGGTAGCGACGCACAACGCTGGAGTCAAGCGGCGGCGTAATCGGAGAGTTCCTACGAAAAGTGGACACCGTAGGTCAAACACATGGGCCTCGAACTCGATGGGCGAACGATAGCTCAAGGCGGAGTGCAAGCGGTGCTGGTTACAGAGATCGATGTAGGTGCAAAGGGCCGAGCCCAGTGTCCGATCGTCGGAGAAGCGCGGACGGTTCACGCTCCGTACCAAGCCTGCCTTGGTCAAGCCGAGTTTGAAGGTGCTGGCGAGAAACCTGACGCCGCGATCGCTGTGCACCAGCGTCCCGGGTTGTGGCTGATGGACGCCGCGATGAGCAGACAGTCGTTAGGTCCGACGCACAGGCGCCTGACGACAGTGGAAAAGCAACGAGAGAGTTCTCTCAATGCGCGGTGCCCTTGCGAACAGTTTCCGGCAGCGGATGTGTGGCGAACCTGTCCACCATCGATGCACTCGCCTCGTTGAGGCCTGTCACTTCCACCGTGGCTCCATGCCGACGAAGTTTGTGGACGATATCGTCGAGCGCTCCGATTGCCGTGACGTCCCAGAAATGGGCTCCGCTGACATCGATGCGCACGTCGGGTGAGACATCCTGGTAGTCGATCGCATCCACCAGACCGTTCGCCGAGGCGAAGAAAACCTGACCGGTCACGTAATAAGTCAGGGAAAGTCCGTCGTCGGAGCGAGCCACGCTGACTGCAAACATCCGTGCAACCTTGCCCGCAAAAAACACACCGCTGAGCAGCACGCCGATGAGCACGCCCTTGGACAAGTCGCGGGTCGTTACAACAACGATGACGGTGGCGAGCATGACCACGCTCGATTGCCATGGATGCGAGCGAAGGCTCTTGAAGGATGACCAATCGAAGGTGCTTATCGACACCATGATCATCACGGCCACCAGCGCGGCCATCGGAATGCGCCTCACCCAATCACCCGCCACCACGATCAAGAACAACAGGAAACAACCGGCGAACAGGGTCGACAGCCGGGTCCGACCGCCGGCGGTAACGTTGATGACCGATTGGCCAATCATGGCGCAGCCGCCCATGCCGCCGAGAAAGCCTGTGACGAAGTTGGCCACTCCCTGTCCCACGCATTCGCGGCTTTTGTTGCTTGGCGTGTCCGTCATGTCGTCGACAATCTGCGCTGTCAAAAGCGACTCGAGCAGACCCACCGCGGCCATGGCCAGCGAATAGGGGAAAATGATCCGCAGGGTTTCCAGGGTGAACGGCACGCGGGGGACATCGAACAACGGCAGACTGGAGGGCAGATGGCCCATGTCCCCGACGGTACGCAGCCTCAGCCCCGCCACGATCGAGAACGCCGTAAGCACAACGATGCTCACCAGCGCGGAAGGGACGCGCTTCGTCACGAAGGGAAACAGGTAGATAACCGCCAGACCGGCCGCCACCATGGCGTACATCGACCATCCGGCTCCGACGAACTGGGGCAGCTGCGCCAGGAAAATCAGGATGGCCAAGGCGTTCACGAACCCGGTCATGACGGACCGGGAGACGAATTTCATCACCAGGCCCAGCCTCGCTGCCCCGGCAATCATCTGCAGCAGGCCCATCAAGATCGTTGCCGCGAACAGGTATTGCAGTCCGTGATCGCGGACCAGGGTGATCATCAACACGGCCGTCGATGCTGTCGCGGCCGAGATCATGGCCCGGCGGCCACCGAGAATGGCCGTGACGACCGCGATCGAGAACGAGGCGTAGAGACCGACCTTGGGGTCGACGCCCGCGACGATGGAGAAGCCGATGGCTTCCGGAATGAGCGCCAGCGCGACCAAGGCGCCCGACAGCAATTCCGTCGGCACGTTGGTCAGCCAATCGTGTCGAAAGTTGCGAAGATTCCACATTTTTTCAGGCCAATTGATTCGCGGACACGGCCGCTCGGGCGGCATGTCTCTCATCGGGAGAGTGGTGTTGCGAGGTTTCCGGGGGATAGGCGCCCGGACGAGCCACTCGGCAAAGCCGGGTCCATGGAGGCATGTATGGTCGCGGTTTCCCGGCGCCGTATCAACGGGCGATCCCGCCCGATCCGATGGCGAACGTCCGCCTTGGCCGGAGGTGGCCTCTGTAACAAGCCGCTGGTTACGTCGCTATGATGCCCCCGATGCGGAATGGATCAGGGCGTCCTCAGGCGTCAAGAATGGTCGTCCGCCCGAACGGAACCATCGATGATCGACTACCGAGTTGCCGGGCCGATCCAGGCCCACGAACTGGCTGCCCTGTTCGAATCTGCAGGGCTTGCACGGCCGACCCATGACCTTGGCCGCATGCGCCGAATGATCGACGGCGCGGACTTGCTCGTCTCCGCCTGGAACGGCGACAAGCTGGTGGGTATCGCCAGGGCGATTTCGGATGGTTGCTTTGCTTGCTACCTTCCGGACCTCGCCGTCGATGCGGACTACAAAGGCCACGGCGTCGGGCGCCACCTGCTCGAGCTCGTCCGCGAGTCAATCGGGCCGGAGGTCATGCTTGTCTTGCTCGCCGTGCCGGACGCCACCGAGTTCTATGAGCGGCTCGGGTTCGAACGTTACGCCGACGCTTTCATCGTTCGTCGGCTCACGTAGTCTTCGGTTGCGCCTGGATCCAAACAACAACGGGCGCCGCGGCGCCCGTTGTTTCTCACGTCGTGAGCCGCTTGCCGCCGGCGCTGGTCAGAGCGAGTAGTACATCTGGAATTCCAGCGGATGCGTGCTGGCGCGGTAGCGGGTGACTTCCTTCATCTTCACTTCGATGTAGGCGTCGATGAAGTCGTCGGTGAACACGCCGCCGGCTTTCAGGAAGTCGCGGTCCTTGTCCAGCGCTTCCAGCGCGGCGTCGAGGCTGGAGCAGACCTGCGGGATGTTCTTCTCCTCCTCCGGCGGCAGGTCGTAGAGATCCTTGTCGGCCGGTGCGCCCGGATCGATCTTGTTGATGATGCCGTCCAGGCCGGCCATCATCAACGCGGTGAACACCAGGTAGCCGGAGTTCATCGGATCGGGAAAACGCACTTCGATGCGGCGACCCTTCGGGCTGGCCACGTACGGGATGCGGCAGCTCGCCGAGCGGTTGCGTGCGGAGTACGCCAGCATCACCGGCGCCTCGAAACCCGGCACCAGGCGCTTGTAGCTGTTGGTGGTGGAGTTGGCGAAGGCGTTGATCGCACGGGCGTGCTTGAAGATGCCGCCGATGTACCACAACGCGGTCTGGCTGAGGCCGCCGTAGAGGTCGCCGGCGAACAGGTTCTCGCCGTTCTTGGCCAGCGACTGGTGCACGTGCATGCCGCTGCCGTTGTCGCCGACCAGCGGCTTGGGCATGAAGGTGACGGTCTTGCCGTTCTGGTGCGCCACGTTCTTGATGACGTACTTCATCGTCATCAGTTCGTCGGCCTTCTTCACCAGCGTGTTGAACTTGACGCCGATCTCGCACTGGCCCGCGTTGGCTACTTCGTGGTGGTGTACTTCAACGGTCTGGCCCAGCGATTCGAGCACCTTGCACATGTCCGCGCGCAGGTCGCCGAGCGAATCGACCGGACTGACCGGGAAATAGCCACCCTTCACGCCCGGACGGTGACCGGTGTTGCTGCCTTCGTACTTGTAGCGCGACGACCACGCCGCCTCCTCGGAACCGATCTCGTAGAACACGCGGCCCGGATCGTTCTGCCAGCGCACGGAATCGAAAATGAAGAACTCGGGCTCGGGACCGAAGAACGCGGTGTCGGCGATGCCGGTGGATTTCAGAAACGCCTCGCCGCGCTTGGCGATCGAGCGCGGGTCGCGGCCGTAGGCCTGCATGGTGCTCGGCTCCAGCACATCGCAATGCAGGATCAGCTGCACGTGCGCGCTGAACGGGTCGAGATGGGCGGTGTCCGGATCGGGCATCAGCACCATGTCCGATTCGTTGATGCCCTTCCAGCCGGTGATCGAGGAACCGTCGAACATCTTGCCGTCCTCGAACGTCGACTCGTCGATCGCGTGGGCCGGAAAGGTGACGTGATGATGCACGCCGAGCATGTCGGCGAAACGGAAGTCGACAAACTCGACCTCGTGTTCCTGGATCAGGTCGAGCACGTTGTTGGCAGACATGGGTGAAGCCTCGGGCTGGATGGGAAGGAGTAATGGCGGATTCATAGCAAGGCGTGTGCCATGGCGTGGAACCGTTGTGGCCAGGGCGTTCGTAGGATGACTGCGCGGCGCGAGCGCACACCATAGCACCATCCCAAAGCCACGCCTTCGCGCTTTTTGCACCTTTGTGGTGCGCAGAAAAATGGCCGGGAGCGGGCTGCCCCGCGCCATGTCCCGGTCATCTTTCGCTGCTGCAAACCCCGTAAGCTATGCCGCTTCGTGCCGGTTGTCAGCCACGCCGGCGTGCTTCCATTTTCACGCCCTGGAACCGTCCCGTGACCGATCTGCTCCACGTCATCCTGCTCGGCATCATCGAAGGCATCACCGAATTCCTGCCGATCTCCAGCACCGGCCATTTGCTGATCGCCGAAAAATTCGGGCTGGGCGCGCGCTCGGAACTGTTCAATGTAGGCATCCAGGCCGGCGCGATCCTGGCGGTTACGCTGATCTACTGGAAGCGGATCTGGCAGCTGTTGACGCAATGGCGCGACCCGGTCAACCGCGATTACCTGCTGAAGCTGGTCGTGGCATTCCTGATCACCGCCGTACTCGGTTTCATCGCGGTGAAGATGGGTTTCAAGTTGCCCGAAACGGTGACGCCGGTGGCGTGGGCGCTGGTGATCGGCGGTCTTTGGATGATCGCCGCGGAACGCATGGCCGCGCGTCAGCCCGATCGCAGTACGGTGACCTGGCGGGTAGCGATCCTGGTCGGCATCGCGCAGATGATCGCCGGCATCTTTCCCGGCACCTCGCGTTCAGCGGCGACGATCTTTGCGGCCATGCTGTTCGGCACCAGCAACCGGGCGGCGGCCACCGAGTTCGCCTTCCTGGTCGGCATCCCGACCATGTACGCGGCCACGGGTTACGAGTTGCTGAAGGTGGTCAAGGGCGGCGGCGCGGCGCACGAGGACTGGACCGCACTCATCGTCGGCTTCGTGGTCTCGGCGATCGTCGCGTTCATCGCGGTGAAGTGGCTGCTGGGCTACATCCGCAGCCACAACTACACGCCGTTCGCTATCTACCGGATCGTGTTCGGCGTGGCGCTGTTGTTGCTGGTGCCCGCTGGCGCCTGATCGCGCGGTTCGGGCTTACGCCGCGACAGCCAGGCGCTCGCCGCGCTCGGCCTTCTCCGCGTTCATCCGCGCGGTAACCCGGCACTGCGGCTCGCTGGTGCGCTGGAACAGCTCGTTGGTCCATTCGATGAACGCCTGCACCCGCGCCGACAGATGGCGTTTCTGCGGATAGACGATCCACACCGGCGAGCCGGTGGAGATGGTATCGGTCATGACGATTTCCAGCTGCCCCTTGGCCAGCGCGCTGGCGGCCAGGAAATGCGGAATCTGGATGATGCCCAGACCGGCCACGGCCGCCTGGATCACCGACTCGCCATCGTTGATCAGCATGTGCGCATCGATGTCCAGCGCCACACGCCCACTCGGCGTGTCGAACTGCCACTGGTAGGGCTTGCCGTCGCTGGGGTAGACGTAATTGATGCAGCGATGCTGCTTCAGGTCATCGATGTTCTGCGGCGCGCCGTACTTGCGCAGGTATTCCGGCGAGGCGCACAGCACATTGCTGAAGTAGCCGAGCTTGCGTGCGATGAGGTTGGAATCGGCCAGGTCGCCCATGCGGATGGCGCAGTCGTAGCCTTCCTCGTTGAGGTCGAAGTGGTAGTCGCACATGGCCAGTTCGAGCCGGATGTCCGGGTAGCGCTGTTCGAACTCGGCCAGGTTCGGGATCAAGGCGGCGCGACCAATCGCCGAATGCGTAGCCACTCGCAGCTTGCCCACCGGACGGCTGCGCGCGTGTCCCATGGCTTCGGTGGCCTCGGCCAGATCGGCGAGGATCTCCTTGCAACGCGCATGGAACGAGGCCCCATCGTCGGTCAAACGCAATGACCGGGTCGAACGGAACAACAGCCGTGCACCCAGCTGGGTTTCCAGCCGGGAAACCGCGCGGCTGACCCCCGACGGGGTCATGCCCAGCTGGCTGGCGGCGGCGGCGAAACTCTTGGCCTCGACCACGCGGACGAAGGTCGAAATTGCGGAAAAGTCTTCCATTGCTTCAATTCCTCGTCGATTCGTGACTGCGGATCACGAGTGTAATGCGCAAGAAGCGGATTTTCTATACCGCCAAGTACACCTATTCTCTCGACCCTTCGCCGGGGATGTGCGCCCGGCCTACATGGTTTTGGGAGCGCGAGATGAAAAAACAATGGATGCTGGCCCCTCTGATTGCTGCCGGTGCGCTGGGCAGCTGGATTCTGTTGCACGGTAACGACAGCCAGGCGCAGAGCCCGGCCGGCGGCCCCCCGCCCGAGGTCACGGTGGCCCAGGCATTGACCCGCAAGGTCAGTGACAGCGCCGAGTTCACCGGCCGGCTTGAAGCGGTGAACACCGCGCAGGTGCAGCCACGGGTTGGCGGTTTCGTGGAATCGGTGCATTTCCAGGAAGGCGCACTGGTGCACAAGGGTGACGTGTTGTTCCAACTCGATGCCCGCTCGTACCAGGCCGAAGTCGACCGGCTCAGCGCGAACCAGGCGCAGGCCAAGGCCGAACTGGCCCTGGCCCAGACCAACCAGCGCCGCGCCGAGATGCTGCTGAGCCAGCACGCCGTGGCACAGCAGGAAGCCGATCGCCAGAGCACCACCGCGCAGAGTGCGCGGGCACAGCTGGGTGCAGCCACCGCGGCACTGGCAGCGGCACGACTGAACCTCGACTTCACCAAGGTGCGTTCGCCGATCGACGGCCGTGTCAGCAACGCCCGCGTCACCCCCGGCAATCTGGTCACCAGCAATGACGTGCTGACCAGCGTGGTCTCGGTGAACCCGGTCTACGTGTACTTCGACGTGGACGAGCAGACCTGGCTCAAGCTCGACCACCTGCGTGCACGTGCCAGCCAGGCCGGGCGCAGCGCGCGCATCGAGGCCACGATGGGTCTGGCCGACGAGTCGGGTTATCCGCATGAAGGTCGCCTCGACTTCGTCGACAACCAGTTGCACACCGGCTCCGGCACGATGCGCCTGCGCGCGGTATTCGACAACGCCGACAGCCTCTACACGCCAGGCCTGTATGCGCGCGTGCAGTTGCAAAGCGGCCAGGCCCGTTCGCGCCTGCTGGTGGACGACCGTGCCATCGGCACCGACCTCGGCAACCAGTTCGTCTACGTGGTCGACAAGGAGCACAAGGTGCAATACCGCAAGGTCGACACCGGCGCACTGGTGAACGGATTGCGCGTGATCGACAGCGGCCTGGATGCCAACGACGTCGTGGTGGTGAACGGCCTGCAGCGCGTGCGGCCCGGGGTCGAGGTGAATCCGCAGAAGGTGGCGATGTCGTACCGGCTCGATCCCGCCGACAAGGCGCTCGTCGAGAACGGCGTCGCCAAACCGAAGGAAGCCAGCGAAGTGGCCACCGCGACCGCACCGAAACCTCCACAAGGTTGACGACGCGCCCCCCTCCCTGCTGCACGCAGGGGAGGGTTGGGGAGGGGTGAAGCCCTCCAGCGAGCCGCGAAAGCAAGAGCAACAGCGTCACCCCTTCCCAACCTCCCCCTGCTGTGCAGGGGGAGGAGCTTGAAGCCGAGACCTCATCAGCGTCTCGTCGAGGATTCATTGCATGAAAAACATCGCCCAATTCTTTGTCGACCGGCCGATCATGGCCGCCGTGCTGTCGTTGCTGTTCGTGATCACCGGCTCCATCGCGGTGTTCCAGCTGCCGATCAGCGAATACCCCGAAGTGGTGCCGCCCACCGTGGTCGTGCACGCCAGCTATCCCGGCGCCAACCCCAAGGTGATCGCCGAGACCGTCGCCACCCCGCTGGAAGAACAGATCAACGGCGCGGAAGGCATGCTGTACACCTCTTCGCAAGCCACCAGCGACGGCGCGCTGACGCTGACCGTGACGTTCGCGCTGGGCACCGATCTCAACAACGCCCAGGTCGACGTGCAGAATCGCGTGGCGCAGGCGCTGCCGAAATTGCCCGAGGAAGTGCAGCGGCTCGGCGTGACCACGCAGAAAAGCTCGCCCGACCTGACCATGGTCGTGCATCTCACCTCGCCCGATCAGCGCTACAACATGCTGTACCTGTCCAACTACGCGCGGCTGCACGTGAAGGATGTGCTGGGCCGGCTCGACGGCGTCGGTGACGTGCAGATCTTCGGCGCCGGCGAATATTCGATGCGCGTATGGCTGGATCCACAGAAACTGGCCTCGCGTTCGCTCACCACCGGTGACGTGATCAACGCGATCCGCGAGCAGAACGTGCAGGTCGCCGCCGGTGCGCTGAACGCGCCGCCGGGACCAACCAACTCGGCGTTCCAGCTCAACATCAACACCCGCGGCCGACTGGTCAGCGAAGACGATTTCCGCAACATCATCGTGCGCACCGCCGCCAACGGCGGAGTGACGCATCTCAGTGACGTGGCGAAGATCGACCTCGGTTCGAACAGCTACGCGCTGCGCAGCCTGCTCGACAACAAACCGGCGGTGGCGTTGCCGATCTTCGCGCGGCCCGGCTCCAACGCGATCCAGATTTCCGACGAAGTGCGCAGCACGATGGCGCAGCTGAAGAAGGATTTCCCGCAGGGCGTCGACTACTCCATCGTGTACGACCCGACCGTGTTCGTGCGCGGCTCGATCGAGGCGGTGGCGCATACGCTGCTGGAGGCGATCCTGCTGGTGGTGCTGGTGGTGATCCTGTTCCTGCAGACCTGGCGTGCCTCGATCATCCCGCTGGTGGCGGTGCCGGTGTCGCTGATCGGCACGTTCGCGATCATGTACCTGGCCGGCTTCTCGCTCAACGCGCTGTCGCTGTTCGGACTGGTGCTGGCGATCGGCATCGTGGTCGATGACGCGATCGTGGTGGTGGAAAACGTCGAGCGACACATCGAACTCGGACAATCGCCACGCGAGGCCACGCGCCAGGCGATGCGCGAAGTCACCGGCCCGATCGTGGCCACCGCGCTGGTGCTGTGCGCGGTGTTCATCCCGACCGCCTTCGTCAGCGGCCTCACCGGCCAGTTCTATCGCCAGTTCGCGCTGACCATCGCGATCTCCACGGTGATCTCCGCGTTCAACTCGCTGACCCTGAGCCCGGCGCTCGCCGCCGTGCTGCTGAAAGGCCATGACGCGCCGAAGGACCGCCTGACCCGCGGCATCGACCGTGCGTTCGGCTGGCTGTTCCGTCCGTTCAACCGGCTGTTCCATCGTGGATCCGAGCGTTACGTCGGTGGCGTCAAGCGCATCGTCGGCAAGGGCAAGCTGGCGCTGGTGGTGTACGCCGGCCTGATCGCGCTGACCTGGTTTGGCTTCTCGCATGTGCCGACCGGTTTCGTGCCGGGGCAGGACAAGCAATACCTGGTGGCGTTCGCGCAGCTGCCCGACGCGGCTTCGCTCGACCGTTCGGAGGACGTGATCCAGCGGATGAGCGCGATCGCGCTGAAACAGCCGGGCGTGGAACATGCCGTGGCGTTCCCCGGCCTGTCGATCAACGGGTTCACCAACTCAACCAACTCGGGCATCGTGTTCGTCACGCTGAAACCGTTCGAGGATCGCCGCAGCGCGGATCTTTCCGCCGGTGCGATTGCCGGCGCGCTGAACCAGAAGTTCGGCGCGATCCAGGATGCGTACATCGCGGTGTTCCCACCACCGCCGGTGATGGGCCTGGGCACGATCGGTGGCTTCCGCCTGCAGCTGGAAGACCGCAGCGACCGCGGCTTCGACGAGTTGTACAAGCAGACGCAGAACCTGATCGCGGCCAGCCAGAAGGAGCCGGCACTGGCCGGGTTGTTCTCCAGCTTCCAGGTCAGCGTGCCGCAGGTGGATGCCGACGTGAATCGCGAGAAGGCCAAGGCCGAAGGCGTGAACCTGGGTGACGTGTACCAGACCATGCAGGCCTACATGGGCTCGCTCTACGTCAACGACTTCAACCGTTTCGGTCGTACCTACCAGGTCAATGTCTCGGCCGACCCGGCGTTCCGCCACACGCCGCAGGACATCCTGCAGCTGAAGACGCGCAACGCGCAGGGCCAGATGGTGCCGCTGGGTTCGTTCGTCACCGTGCAACAGGGTGCCGGCCCGGATCGCGTGCAGCACTACAACGGCTACCCGACCGCCGAGATCAACGGCGGCCCGGCACCGGGCTACAGCTCCGGCCAGGCCCAGGCGGCGATGGAAAAACTGGCGAAGGACAACCTGCCCAACGGCATCAGCTTCGAGTGGACCGAGCTGACCTACCAGCAGATCCTCGCCGGCAACACCGCGATCCTGGTGTTCCCGTTATGCGTGCTGCTGGTGTTCCTGGTGCTGTCGTCGCTGTACGAAAGCTGGTCGTTGCCGCTGGCGGTGATCCTGATCGTGCCAATGGTGCTGCTGTCCGCGATCGCCGGTGTGTGGCTGTCCGGTGGCGACAACAACATCTTCACCCAGATCGGATTGATCGTGCTGGTCGGACTGGCGTGCAAGAACGCGATCCTGATCGTCGAGTTCGCCCGCGAACGCCAGCATGAAGGCATGTCGCGCCACGAGGCTGTGCTGGAAGCAGCCAAGCTGCGACTGCGCCCGATCCTGATGACCTCGTTCGCCTTCATCATGGGTGTGGTGCCGCTGGTTACCTCGCATGGCGCCGGTGCCGAGATGCGTCATGCGATGGGCGTGGCGGTGTTCTCCGGCATGCTCGGCGTGACCATCTTCGGCCTGATCTACACGCCGCTGTTCTACGTACTCATTCGCGCCCTGGTCGAACGCCGTGAGGCGCGCGCGGCCGAACGCGCCGCCGCGCATGCGCTGCCGGCGCTGGAGAACCACTGATGAAAACCATGCTCAAGATCGCCGCGCTCAGCGCGGCCCTGGCTCTCGCTGGCTGTGCCAGCGTCGGCCCCAACTACCACGAAGTGAAACCTGCCACGCCGCAGTTGCAGGGACTGGACGCGGCGCAGGAAAACAACGCGCAATTCCAGGCCGCGTGGTGGAAGCAGTTCAACGATCCGACGCTGGATGCGTTGATCCAGCGCGCCGCGGCGAACAACCTGGACCTGCGTATCGCGGTGGCGCGGCTGCATGAATCGCGTGCGCTGCTCAGCGGTGCGAAGTCCGATCAGCTGCCGACGATCGACACCGACATCAATTACACCCGCAGCCGCGGTCAGCAGCCCGGCTTCACCGACCAGCGCACCACCGTCACCACCTACCAGGCCGGTTTCGACGCATCGTGGGAGCTGGACCTGTTCGGCGGCGTGCGCCGTTCGGTCGAAGCTTCCGGCGCCGATCTCGGCGCCAGCGAGGCGGCTTTGCACAACGCCCAGATCAGCCTGCTGGCCGAGGTCGCGCGCAATTATTTCGAACTGCGCGGCAATCAGCTGCGGCTCGACATCGCGCAACGCGACATCGACAACCAGCAGCAGACACTGCACCTGACCGAAGTGCGCCAGCAGCTCGGTGCCGGTTCCGAACAGGACGTAGCCAGTGCCAAGGCGCGCCTCAGTGCGGTGCAGGCGCAGCTGCCGGTGTTGCAGACGGCGGTGAGTGCCGGTGAATTCCGCCTCGCCGTGCTGCTGGGCGAACGGCCCGGCGAGCTCGACATCGACGTGTCATCGAAGAGCTTCACGCCGATTGCGGTGAGCCTGCCGATCGGCGACGCCGGCGACGTGCTGGCACGCCGTCCGGACGTGCATATCGCCGAGCGCGAATATGCCGCCGCCACGGCGCGTATCGGCGTGGCCAAGGCGGACTTCTTTCCGCACGTCACGCTGGGTGGCTTCCTCGGTTTCCTGTCCGGACGAAGCAATGATTTCGGCAGCCCGGCGACGCGTGCGTGGTCGCTGGCGCCGAGCATCAGCTGGCCCGGCTTGAACGTGCAGCGCGTGCGCGCGAATCTGCACGCCAGCGAGGCACGCGCCGATGCGGCGCAGGCGAACTACCAGCGCACCGTACTGGAAGCGATCGAGGACATCGACAACGCCGTCACCGGCTTCAACCAGCAGCGCATCCGCGTCGATCACCTGATCGAACAAAGCACGCAGAGCAAACGCGCCGCCGACCTCGCCCGCATCCGCTACCAGGAAGGTGCCACCGGCTTCCTCGAACTGCTCGACGCCGAGCGCACCCAGCTCGGTGCCGAGGATGACCTGGCGCAGGCCGAAGCGGCGATCAACACCAGTGCAGTGGCCTTGTACAAGTCGCTCGGTGGCGGCTGGCAGGCCTGCGGCGACGAGCACTGCAGCGCGGTGGCCAAGACCGACGCCGCCCCATGAGCCGGCCGGCTCGACGCGTGCCGGTCACGGCGACCGCGCCCATCTATCGCGTGGCGCTGGTCACCGGCGCCAACCGCGGGCTCGGCTTCGAAGTGGCGCGCCAGCTGGGCGAGCGGGGCATGACCGTGTTGCTCGGCGCCCGCGACATGGACAAGGGTCTGCACGCCGCGCGCAAACTCGCCGGTTCGCCCGGCGAGGTGATCGCGGTGCAGCTCGACGTCACGCAGCAGGATCAAGTCGACACGCTGGCGCGCTCGATCGAGCTCACCTACGGCCGGCTCGACGTGCTGGTCAACAACGCCGGCGGTTACTACGACCCTCGCGCCAACCCGGTCAACGCCGACATCGCGCCCGCGCGCGGCGCGATGGACACGCACCTGTTCGGCACCTGGCGGCTGTGCAGCGCGATGTTGCCGCTGATGCGCCGGCATGGCTACGGCCGCATCGTCAATGTCTCCAGTGGCTGCGGCGCCACGGCCACCAGCGGCGCCAGCTGCCCGGCCTACCGGGTGTCCAAGGCGGCATTGAACAGTTACACCCGCGCGCTGGCCACCGAACTGGATGGCAGCGGCATCCAGGTCAACGCGGTCTGTCCGGGCTGGGTCGCCACCGACATGGGCGGACCGGGCGGCCGCCCGGTAGCCGCCGGTGCCGCCGGCATCGTCTGGGCCGCCTGCGTGACGGAGCATGTCACCGGCGGCTTCTACCGCGATGGCCAGCGCATCGCCTGGTAGGAGATGCTTCTTTCTCAGGTCGGACATTCGGAGCAGGAGCATCGCCCGCCAGCGGGCTCCTACCCGAAAGATGGGCACCATGCGCTAGCCGGCACTCACTTTGCTGTGCTGCGAATACAGCCCGTGCCAGCGTCCATCCACGTAGACGAAAACGTCGGACGAACGCACGTCCTTGTCCGCGCCCTTCGCGAGATCGTAGAACGAAATAATCGCGGTGTTGCCGCGGATCGTCACCGACTTGCCCGACGGGTTCGCCTTCAGCCAGGCCTCCACCTTGCGCCGCGCTTCGTCGTTGCCCCGATTCTTCGCCGCATGCGCCACGATGGTGGCCTTCGCATGCACCGCGCCATCGGCGTCAACCGAGCGGTACTCGGGCAGCAACATCTCATTGAGCCAGGCCGTGTCGCCATCGAGCTCGGCCTCCAGCCAGTGCTGGTCGACCGCGATCACCGCCGCCTTGCTGCGGGCCGATTCATCGACGCCGTTTGCGCCAGCGGCGGCGGCGGCGGCTGCCGCAAACGCGGTTCCGGCGCCCAGCGCCAGCACGGCAAGACACGTCATGCCGACCTGAAGGAAATATTGCTTGCGCATGTGGCTGTCCTCGTCCGCGGCAGGATCGCCGCCAGTCCAGACTGTGCGGCGGTGCGCCAGACCGCATCGCTTCCGTGACGAGCGTGCGTGGCGCGGTGACCAGCGGCGGGAATGCGCCGTCCAGTGGTCGATGGGCCGCCTGCACCCATCGATCCGCCGCTCGGCATCCGCGCGGCACCGGTTGTCACAAGGGCGACGACGGACATGCCCGCCCATGCCAGCCTGAGTGGACCATCCACCTCGCCGCCGTCGTCCATCGGCGCGCCGGCCGCACCACCCATGGAGAGAACGCATGAGATTGTCGACAACGTTGTGCGTGCTGCTGGCCTTCGGACCGGCGGCCTGCGCCGCCGTCCCCGCTGCCACGACACCGACGATCTTCGCGCCGGGCAGCATCGCCGGCGACGCCGATGACGGCGCGGCGGCGTTCACCCCGGATGGCGCGACGGTGTACTTCATGCGCGGCACCGACAGTTTCACGCTGATGGCGTCGCATCGCACCGGCGGCCACTGGTCGGCGCCACAGGTGGCGCCGTTCTCGGGGCGCTGGCGCGACCTCGATCCGGCGATGGCGCCCGATGGCTCGTACCTCCTGTTCGTCTCCAATCGCCCTACCGAAATGGACGGCCAACCGCTCGACGCGACCCATGCGGGCAAGCGCCGCTCTGGCCAGGGCATGAACCTGTGGCGGGTCGACCGCCTTGGCGATGGCTGGGGCACGCCAAGGCGCCTGCCCGATATCGTCAACGCCTGTTCGATGACATTCGCGCCGAGCATCGCCGCGGACGGCAGCGTCTATTTCATCGGCTGCGCCGCAGGCGACAGCCTGCGCCTGCAGCGGTCGGCGTATCGGGACGGCCATTACCTCGCGCCTGTCGTGGTGCCCATGGGCGATGCGGACATGCCGATCCGCGATCCCGCAATCGCCCCCGACGGCTCGTTCATGGTGGTCAGCACCCAGCGTGAAGCGCAGCAGCCTTACCGCCTCGCCATCACCTTCCACACCGCGCAAGGCTGGAGCACGCCGCTCGACCTGGGCGATATCGTCAACGGCGGCAAACACAGCATGGGTGCGCAGCTCGGCCCCGACCATCGCACGCTGTACTTCTACAGCGACCGCCGCCTGCCGCCGAACGATCCGGACGGTTCCGCCGCGTGGAACAACGGCGACGACCATATCTGGCACGTGTCGCTGGCACCCTGGCTGGACGCGGCCCAGCCCAGTATCGCGCCCGTCGCGCAGGTGCCCTGGCATGCGGAGCACGATGCGTCGCTGGCATTCGCTCCCGATCGGAAGTTGCTGTTCTTCGCCCGTGGACGCGGCGAGTCGCGACGCATCCTGGTCGCCGATCGACCCGGCGACACATGGTCGGCGGCGCGGCCGGCGTCGTTCTCCGACGCATGGATGGACATGGAGCCGGCGATGGCACCGGATGGCTCGTACCTGGTCTTTGCCTCCAACCGATCGACGGCACCCGGCGGCGCGGCGCTCGATGGCTACTACGACGACCAGCCGCAAGCGCGCCGCGGTGGCAACCTGTGGCGGGTGAACCGCCGTGGCAACGGCTGGAGCACGCCGGTGCACCTGCCCGAAACCGTCAACAGCGGCACCTCCGTCTACGCGCCGGCGGTGGCCGCCGACGGCAGCATCTACTTCATGAAGGCCGACCCGGCGACCAGCCACTTCAGGCTTTACGTCAGCCACGTTGCCGAAGGCCGGCTGCAACCGGCCACGCCGTTGGCATTCAGCGACGGCGTGACGGACGACTACGATCCCGCCGTGGCACCGGACCAGTCCTTCATCGTGTTCACTTCGGATCGCTCCCCTTCGTCGACCACCGCCAGCGACATTTTCATCGCCGTCGCCACGCCCGGTGGCTGGAGCCGACCCGTCGATCTCGGCGTTGCCGGCACCGAGTCCCGGCTCGATCCGGATCTCTCCACGCTCTACTTCAGCGGATCGGACCAGCGCGTCCAGCGCTTCGCACTGCAGCCGTGGCTGGCGCAACACGCGACGCTGCACCGATGAGCAGTCGCCGCCGCGGACACGCGCCGAAGCCTTGCTTCCGGCACTTTCGACAGGCCGCCGGTGGCGGCACACTCGGTCAATGTCCGAGTCCACAGCAGCGACCATCGCCAGCGAGCATCCGGCGTCCATGCCCGTCGAACCACCACGCCTGAAGAACTGGGCGCTGGCCTTCGGCTTCTGGACGCTGCTGGCACTTTCATATGCGCTCAGCGGCGGGCTGTCTTCGATCAGCGAAGGCTATCCGCCGGGCTGGCTGCGCGGGCTGGCGTGGAACCTCGGCAACTTCTGGCTGTGGATGGCGCTGGTGCCGCTGGTTGGATGGCTGGGCCGCCGAGGCACGGGCGGCGGTTGGCGTCGCTTCTGCCTGGTACACATACCCGGCGCGCTGGCGGTGGCGATGACGCAGATGCTGGCGCACCTCGTATTGTTCTGGTGGTTGTGCGGCCCTGGCCGCATGCCGGTGCGCACGCTGGGCCAGTACCTGCACATGGAATTGGCCTACAGCTACCACCTGGCCGTGCTCACCTACTGGATCATCCTGGTGGTGCTGCGCGGGATGGAATCGCAGCGCCGACTGCGCGGCGAACGCCTGCGCAACGCGCAATTGGAGACGCAACTGGCGCAATCGCAATTGCAGGCGCTGCGCATGCAACTGCAGCCGCACTTCCTGTTCAACACGCTCAACGCGATCTCCGCGCTGGCGCTGGCCGATCCGCTGCAGGCGCGGTTGATGATCGCGCGACTCAGCGATTTCCTCCGACTCACCCTGGAGGAACGCCACGCACCGCAGGTGCCGCTGTCGCGCGAGCTGGAATTCCTCGCCTGCTACCTCGGCATCCAGCAGGTACGTTTCCAGGATCGGCTCAGCACCGAAATGGATGTCGACGACGACACGCTCGTCGCGTCGGTGCCCAACCTGATCCTGCAACCACTGGTGGAAAACGCGCTGCGCCACGGCCTGCAGGACAAGCCCGGCGCCGGCACCCTGCGCGTTTCCACGCGGCGTGACGGCGACCGCCTGCAGCTGCGCGTGGATGACGACGGCCTCGGTCTGCCGCCGGCCGGCACGCTCGAAGGCATCGGGCTGGGCAACACGCGTTCGCGCCTGCGCATGCTGTTCGGCGATGCGGCGCGACTCGAACTCAGCGCGATCCCCGGCGGCGGCACCCGCGTCGAAGTGCACCTGCCATACACCGAGCACGTCGCGTGAGCACGCCGCGCCTGCGCACCGTGCTGGTCGACGACGAAGTACTGGCGCGCCTGGCGCTGCGCCAGGCGCTGGCCACGCACGACGAAGTGGAGATCGTCGGCGAATGCGGCAACGCCGACGAGGCGATGCAGGCGGTGCATGCACTGCGACCGGACCTGCTGTTTCTGGACATCCAGATGCCCGGCATCGACGGCTTCGAATTGCTGCACGAACTGGCCCCCGATCGCCTGCCAATGGTGGTGTTCGCCACCGCCTTCGCCGAGCACGCACTGCGTGCGTTCGACGCGATGGCGCTGGACTACGTGCTCAAGCCGATCGATCAGGCCCGCTTTGATCAAGCGATGGCGCGGGTGAACCAGCACTGGCAAGGCCTGCATGCAACAGCCGGCACCGTGACCGAAGCAGCGCCCGCCGATGGCTACGTGCAGCGCCTCAGCGTGCGCCACGGCGAACACATCCGCGTGCTCGCCGTCGACGACATCGACTGGATCCGCGCCGACGGCAACTACCTGCACATCCACGTCGGCCCCGTACGCTACCTCCACCGCGACACCCTGCGTAACGTGCTGGTCCACCTCGATCCCGCGCGCTTCCTGCGCATCCACCGCGGCACCCTCGTCAACCTGGCGCGCATCCGCGAAGTGCATCCGCTGTTCAAGGGCGGCGCCGAAATCGTGCTGCACGACGGGACGCGGCTGGATCTCAGCCGGCGGTTTCGTGCGGGTGCGCGCGCGGCGTTGGGGTTGCGCTGAGGAGCCGTCCGGGGATTTGCCAAGTCACGTGCGCCAAGGCGAGTGCATCAGCCAAATGACTTTCGGTGATCAAATGCGTCGGCGAATATGATGGGCTCTCGCGAAATCCACACCCTTGATGCGCAGGCGCAGGCATTCCATCAGGCGCATGCTGGTGCCATAGAGCAGGCTTGCCAAGAGCTGAGGTCTGCTTTCCATATGAGCCAATAGACATCGCGCTTCTAGTCATAGCACCGTGGGCACGTGTTTTGGCTGCTTGGCGCGCACGACGCCTTCCATCCATGGCAATTCAATTCCCAGAACCACCCGATACAAAAACAGCAACGCCGACAGCGCTAGGTTCTGTGCGCTGGTCGCGGCCTTCCCCTGCACGGCAAGGAGTGACAGGAACGCCTCGACCTCCGCCGTACCCATTTCACGCGGGTGGCGTTTAGCATCGGCCAAGATGAACCGCCTTATCAAGCTGATGTAGATCTTTTCGGTGCGCAAGCTGTGGCGTTTAACACACATGTGCCGATGAACTTCGTCAACAGGCGGAACGGGCGCGCGGTCGGAAGGGCCCCAGATACCCCCGCGAAATGTGGTGGATAAGACATGGCGCCCCGGATAAAAAAATCCGTTTGGCATCGTATCGACGTTGTCGGCTCCCATGACATCGAGTAAAGCTTGACCTCGTGTAGGATTAAGGTAGGGGAAGGGATGAACAGGGGCGCTGAACACCCAGTGCATATTGCCGAATGAAGGCACTACTGAAGCGTTATGTTTTTAGGGGCAGTACATGGCAGCGACTTACAACGGTTTAGATTTTCATACACCGCTTCTTGCACAGTGGGCCGCGTTCTTTGATCTCGCGCACTGGCAGTGGTCGAGAGGCATTTCTCCCATAGGCGATTGGCAGCCGGACTTCCGTGTCAGCTTTGAGTGCGGACACTCTGGGTGCAGTGGCGGCCACACAATTCTAATTTCGGTACTTGCAGTCACCGATATTGCCAGCGTTAAAGGCCATCCTGCCCTCAGTCATTTTTACGGCGTAACAGGGCCTAGCGGAACGAGTATCGCAGACGCCGGAGCGGTGTTTGGTGCCAACCCTCAGGCCACGCAATGGCAGATGAGCCACGGCTCCGGCGGTGGCATCGAGGAAGCGACAAACTGGGCCGAGGATGCATACGGGCTTTGGCAAAGAGCAAAAGCAATGGTGCAGGTGTTCACTGCAGAAACATAACCATTCGTTCAAGGCGGACGGCTGCGCCGCCACTTAACTCCAGCGTTAGAGATCATAAGGAAGGAAGTCATGGCCCCGGAGATAACCGCAGGACTGTTTGGCATTCTCGGCGTTTTGATTGGCGGGTTGGTCACCTGGTGGCTTCAAAAGGATCGAGCATCAACAGACTTCAGGATTGCCCTAGAGGCAATCAAAACCGAACATATGGCTGAAATAACGGCTAAACATTTTCTCAGCAATCAAAAGTACACCGATCGCTCATTTGAGCTTCTCAGCAAGCGGCTCGGCGGTTTCGAGGAAAACGAGCTTAGGAAAATTTTGGTACGCGCCGGCGCCATTCGCTACTCACGTAAGGACGGTACGGAGTTTTGGCGCTTGCTTTCCAGAGAGCCTGAGGCGATTGCCAAGGCGAGAGCCAAGAGCGAGTCATCTGACTCTTCCGAGGATGACTTCTAACAGTTCGTTCAAGGCGGATAGTTGCGCCGCAGATTAACTCCAGCGTTAGACTTTTTGCCATCGTCGAGGTAAGCCGATGAGAGTATGGATAGGGGTTGCAATACTTCTTGCCATGTGGGTGCCGGGAATATGGCTGTTGGGGTATTTCACAGACATGTACGGAGATTCAGGTCGAGCGCCCTTGATGGGTAATATCATTGTGTGGGCGCTATTTTTGCTGCCTTGGTACGTAGTTTTGGGTAACGATGGCAAGTACATGAACGCACTAGAACGGTTGCTTGGCATATCCAAGGATGACTGAGGATGCACCACGTTCAAAACCTAGATCGGTCAGCTCGCGTGACTGGCCAGTAACCGTCTAACATCTCGTTCAAGGCGGACGGCGACGCCGCCGCTTAACTCCAGCGTTAGGTGCTGCATGCGAGCAAAAGATCAGGTCATTGAAATTCTCCAGTCTGCTTTCATGCCACTGGAGTGTGTCGCCGAGCTTCACGACTTCAACAAAGATGTTGGTTTTCGCGTCTACGGACCGGACAACGCGCCACTGCTCACATTCAAAGACACGCCAATTGACGGCCTTCTCAGTGGCCCGGGGCTTGGGACAATCATTGAGGCAGTGCGGCGTCGCGTAGAGCAAAAAGGTCACAAGCTCAATCCTTGGGTGCTTCCACGCGCCTAACATCTACCTAAGAGACTTTCCGTCAATACCAGCCGCATGAAGCTTTTTCCCTGAGCTTTCAGGCCGCTGCTGATCATCGTGTTGACCTGTTTGCCGCGTGCCGATTGTCAGTGCCCTGCGTGTTCAGAGGATGTCAGACTGCATTTCCGTAACCGGTATTGTTGAGCCCATATTCCCGGCTCGGACCTCTGTATAAACCGCACCTGAAGACCTCATTCGTTCACCGGACTGTCCGGTGCCTATGGATCAGACAGAACATCGTTTGGACGTCCATCATGTTAGTCAGGTTCTCTCCGGGTTGATCTGACCGTTGCCTACCACTTCGCGCTGACGTTGAATCGAAACGCTGGCTCAAGCCGCCTGGCGCTGCCGATGTATGGGGTGCTGTAGGCAGGCATGCGGGTCCTAGTCCACCTCGTGCGCCGGCATCGCCCAGAGCTGCCGGGCATGCTTGTTGGCAATGGCGACGATGACCTTGCCGAACGGCATTCGGCCATCCAGCGTGCGTATCCATCCCTGCTCGGATGTGGCCTTTTCCGGCGCGACGGCCTTGGCCCGCTACAGACTACTGCGGGCGCCCTAGACTAGCAGCGTGCATATCGCCAAGACAGCTGATCTCGCCCAGTCGCGCATGACCATGACTGGAGTGCTGGGTGGGTACCAGGCCCAGTCAGGCGGCCATCTGTCGACCTCGCTTGAGCTCGCGCGCGTTGCCGACCGTGGCGACCGCCGCATCGGCGGTGATCGGCCCGACGCCGACGATGGCATGCAGCCGGACGCACGCGCAACTGCGCCCAGTGATCGGCAAGGTCTCGCAGCAGCTCCCATAGCTCGGATGGCAGATCTGCCTGTGTCTCCAGGTCCGCCAATAGACGGCGCAGGCCAGGTCGCTCTTCGCGACGATCACGCCGAACTCGGCCAGCAGCCCGCGAATCTGGTTGCCGATGGCTAGCGACTCGACTTTGTAACCCTCACGCACCCGATGCCACGACAACCGCACCTGCTGATCGACCAACTTCACCGGCACGGAGCGCATGTTGCCCTGGTTCGCCAAGTCCACGCCAATGGTTATAGTGCTCATGGAGACGTCCTCTTCTGCTGACGGTTGTTTCGCAACACCATCATGGCCCTCGAGGCCGAAAAGGGGAGGAAGTCTCTTTTACTTGTCCAAGCCGACGCCGCTTCGCGGCGCGGCTTAACTCAGGCGTTAGAGGTGTGACAATGGATTCTGATGGCCTGATGAAACTTTCGATTGGCCTATCAGGAGCCTTAGCGGGTTTCCTCCTTGCGCAGGTAGGGACAACCATTAGGGCGTACTTTCAGCGAGTAAAGACGTTGAAGCTCCTAATTGAAGAGTTGAAAGACATTGATCAGGAGGCAACGCGTCTCCTCTACTTCTACGGCCGCAATCTTCAACTATACGGTGCTCAAGGATTCGGTGAATCTGCTGCTATAGGAGTATCGGGCCCAATCTTCTCTAATTATTACAAGGACGTCCTTCTTCATCTAAACCAAAGTCAAAGAATATCCTTTCAGATGATTCACGGATTGGTTGGTGCTCAGAACACCATGCTAAGCCAACTTGAAAACTTATGCGTCGCGATGCGCAAGGAACATCGCGCAAACGGCCCTAGCGCTGAGTTCTTAAGATGTGCGGAAGAACTGGGAGAACTGACTAAACATGGTTACAGCAACTGTGCAATCATTAAATGGCATATCGATTTTCATCTGAAAAATCAGGGAGACCCTAATCTGTCACCAGGAACGGAGGATCACAGAGCCTATCTTCGGTATTTGGAGTCAGTGGTTAAAGAGATGAATCGAACGGTCGAGTCTGGCAAGACAATTCCTAAAGACAAGTTCGACACAATTTATAATCCTGACGACTTCAGAGCACACTTCTAAAAATTCATTAGAGGCGGACAGCGTCGCCGCCGCTCAATTCAGGCATTGCAGGATGCTGAGCATTTACGCTGCCGGTGCTCAACACGTTTCGAACGACCGTTTTGCGGTGTCAATATGCAGCAGTCGACCGGTTGAACTCGCCGCCGATAGCAGACACTCACGGGCGGAATATCCATCCAACACCAAGAGCCGTTGGCTCTCGCAACCGCGCAGCGGTTGCGCACCGAGTGCGGGCCAGGATGGCCCGCTGCTCTACCCGGGGCCCCTGTGCGGCGGTGAGGCGGGGTCGGCAGGCCGCGTCGCGGGAGTCGACAGGGATGTCGGCTCCTTTTCGCTCGGACAGGAGTCCGATCGAAAAGCCCGGCCCCGGCTCACGGACTTGCCGCCCATGGCGAGGGCATGGATGCCCGAGTTGAGGCAACGCAGGAGCGGTTGCCCCATGCCGGCAAGCGCCAAGCGGGGTGGCCTTCTCTTTTGGTTACTTTTCTCTTGGCCACGCAAGGGAAAAGTGACTCGGGCGCCGAAGGAGGACGAAAGCTTTTGCCTTGAAAGCTTGGTGTGCTGAGGGGTGGAACAAGCTAAGGGCATCGCGACTGAAGTCGCTCCTACAGAAGAAGAAAAAAGAGTTCGGTGTGTTGGGGATGGGAAGAAGCAAGGGCATCGCGACTGAAGTCGCTCCTACAAAGGGATAGGGGCCTTGCTGGCGACGCGTCGGGCGCCCGATTGCGCGACGAGGTCGAACCGATTGTCCCGCGTTGACGACCGCTGGTCACCGTGGATCTCCGCTCGTCACAAAGCGGCGGCGATGCGCCGACGCCGCTGCGCAGACTCGGTCGCACCGTCGTCCCGTCGGAAATACGCATGGCCCAAAGCCCGCTCACCCTGCTCGCCGGCAGCCTCGTCGCACTGGCTGTTTGCGGCATGCCCGGCGTCCACGCTGCCAGCGTGACATCCCCAGCGCCGGAGATCTTCGCGCCCGGCACGATCTCCGGTCCGGCGGGTGTGGATTGCCTGACCTTTGCGCCGGACGGCGCCACCGTCTACTTCGATCAGCAGGCGGGCTGGAACGGTTTCATCATGGAATCGCATCGCGTGGGCGACGGCTGGTCGACACCCGAGATCGCGCCGTTTTCCGGGCAATGGCAGGACCACGATCCGGCGATGGCGCCGGACGGTTCGTTCCTGGTGTACACCTCCAACCGGGCCGACGTGGTTGGTGGGCCGGCGCTGCGCGGCGGCCATTTGTGGCGGGTCGACCGACGTGGTGAGGGCTGGAGCACGCCGGTGCGACTGCCCGATGCGGTGAACGATGCGTCGAGCATCTACGCGCCCAGCGTGGCGGCCAACGGCGACGTGTACTACCAGCGGCGCGACGAACCGGCACACGAGTTCCACTTGTATCGCACGGCTTGGCGCGATGGCCGCTACCAGTCGCCGCAGCGGCTCCCGCTGGGCGATCCGGCGGCGCACGAACTGGATCCGGCGATCGCACTGGACCAGTCGTTCATCGTGTTCGACGCCAACTACGCCGGCAAGGACAAGCCCGACCGTCTGTACATCGCTTTCCGCGCCGGCGACGGCTGGAGCGCGCCGATCGATCTCGGCGATGCGGTGAACCGTTACGAACCGTGGGGCACGCACCTGGGCCCGGACGGACGCACGTTGTACTTCACCAGCAACTACACGGCGAAGGTGGACTACCCGCGCTCGTCAGTGCAGGCACGCGCGGACCTGGCGCGCATGCGCGCGTGGGACAACGGCAACAACCACATCTGGCGCCTGTCGCTGGCGCCCTGGCTGGCGGCACACCGCGCGCCGTGACTCGTCCCATTCGGCATCGCCACCGCGATCCAACCGCAACCCTCAGGAGATAGCATGTCCCCTCGCCATTTCGTTCTCGCCGCCTGCATCGCGATCACGTTCGCCGCGGTACCCGCCGCGCGGGCGGCAAGCACCGGCGAACTGCTCGGACCGGGCGTGATTTCCACCGGCCTGCAGGAGACGTCGGCGGCGCTTTCGCCGGACGGCCAGACGCTGTATTTCATGCGCTCGGACTTCGCCGAGGCCGACGACACCATCATGGTCTCGCGCCGCAGCGGCGGCTTCTGGTCGATGCCGCAGGTGGCGACGTTCTCCGGTCGGTGGCACGACTCCGAACCGACGCTGGCGCCGAATGGCAACCGGCTTTATTTCGTTTCCAACCGGCCGGTGCGCGCGGGCGCGGCGCCGCTCATGGCCGAGATGAGCGGCCACCCGTTTCCGGGCACCAACCTCTGGTATGTCGAACGGCTCGCGCGCGGTTGGAGCGCGCCGGTGCATGTCGAGGGCGCACTCAACGACGGCGCGATGATCTACAACCCGTCGGTGGCGGCCAACGGCGACATCTATTTCTCCGCGCATCGCGCCGATTCCGGCAAGGCCTACCAGATCTACGTGGCACACCCGCAGGGTGACGGCTACGCGGCGCCGGTGCGGCAGGAACTGGGCGACATCGGCGTCAACCGCATGGATCCGGCGGTGGACCCGGCCGGCCGCTTCCTGCTGTATGCCGGCAACGAAGGCGATGCGCTGGGCAGTGCCGACATCTACATCGTGTTCCGCCAGCCGGACGGCCGCTGGAGCAAGCCCGAGCACCTGGGCGGCGACGTCAACAGCCGCATGCTGGAGAACGCGCCGTCGCTGGGCCCGGCGTTCGGCGAGCTGTACGTATCGAGCGGACGTCGCGACGAGATGCATTTCCCCAAGTCACGCGACGACGCAGACTCGCTGCGGCGACGCCTGCAGTCACCGCTGAACGGCTCGCGCAATCTCTGGCGATTCGACATTTCCGACGTGCTGCGCGCGCACGACATCGCTCGCTGAATACCCAGCGCACTTGATTCGACGGGCAATCGTCGGCAACGAACACTCCTTGGAGATCGTGATGAATCCCTGCTTCCGTGCTGTCGGCCGTGTGGCCTTTTGCGCTTCGATTTTTTGCGTGGGCACCTCGCTGACGCACGCCGAGCCAGCCCAGACATTTCTGCGTCCCCATCTCAAGGTGGGCGAGCAGTTGTCCGACGTGTTCTCCAAGGCCGTCTCGATAAAGGGATCGGGGTTCAAGGAAAAGGTCGATCGCATCAGCGGCACCGCCGACTACACGGTGACCGGCGTAACGACGAAGGCGACGGTTTTCGACGAAGACGATCGTTACGACGGCTATCCGGCCAACGGGCCGGTGCACGACATCGAGATCCTTGGCGATGGCATCACCAACTGCCATGCGGACAAGTGCCGCATCAACGACCAGACCAGCGGCGTGATCTTCAATCCCTTGTTGTGGGGCAAGGCGCCGGACGTACTGCGCGCCGGAATGACCTGGGACGTCGCCATCCCCAAGCCGTGGGAAATCGGCCCGGCCGGCACCGAACAGGTGCGCGTGCTGCGCGTCGATCCGCGCAACGAGGTCGTCACGCTGTCCCGGACCGGCAACGGCAACGGTCTGTCGTCCGACGACCAGGCTCGCGAGAAAAGCACCAAACCGATGCAGATCACCACCACAGCCGGCAAGACGATCGAGGTATCGGTGATCCCGGGCAAGGCCAGCTGGAGCGGCTACACCACGATCCGCAGGGGCGTCATCGTCAGCGACGTGATCATGGTGCAGCGGCACGTGACGCTGGTATCGGCAGGCGGCGACAAGTTCGAAGGCGAGCAGCGCAGCTATACCTTGCTCAACCTGTCGCAGGATGAAATCTGACGGACGTGGCGTCGATCGTCTTCAACGCTGCACGATGTGCGCGAACCACTCCCATCCGCGCACGCGTTCGGTGATCAGCTTGGTGCAGGTCAGCATCGGCACCGCCAGCAGCGCGCCGGGAATGCCCCACAGCCAGCCCCACACCAGCAGCCACAGCAGGATCGCGATCGGGCTGAGCCGCATGCTGGCGCCCTGGATCATCGGCGTGATCAGGTTGCCTTCGACAGCGGTGATGCCGGCGAAGGTCAGCACCGGCAAAAACACATCGAGGTTCGCATCGTTCGCGTAGAGCATGCACACCACCGCCAGCAAGCTGGTGGTGACGATCGCGCCGACATAGGGAATGAAGTTGGCGAACATCGCCACCGCACCCCACAGCAACGGATCGGGCACTTTGTAGAGCCACAGCATGATGGCGGTGGTCGCGCCCAGGCTGACGTTGATCAGGGAAGCGGTGAGCAGGTAGCGCGATATCTCGGTCTGGATCCCGCGCACGATCGTCACCGCATGCCGCTTGTAGGCAAAGCTGGGCGTGATCTCGACCAGCCGGCGCAGCATCGAATCGCCGTAGATCAGGAAGAAAAACACCAGCAGCAAAACGCTGAGCACCGCCGCGAGCACTTTCGGCGCCGTGGAAACCACGTCCCACGCACTGATCGATATGGGTGTGGACTGCGGTGCCTGGGCGCGGGTGGTGCCGTTGACCAGGGTCTGGGTGGCGCGGTTGGCTGCTTCAAGCGGCTTGGTGAGATTGCGCAGTTTGGGTACGAAGGACCTGATCGCCGTGGGCGCGCCATGGAACCAGCCGATGGCCGGTTGTGCGAGCTGGCCGACGCCGGTGCCGATGCCGATGATCAGGCCGATCATCAGCACGCTCGCCGTGAGCCAGCGCGGCAGGCTGAAGCGCGTGCCGGCGGCAACGATCGGATTCAACGCCAACCCGATGAACGCGGCCAGCACCAGCGGAATCAGCAGGGCCTTGGTCAAGGTGATGGTGTACATCAACGCCAGCAGCAGCAGCGCATTGAACACCATGCGGATGGCGCGCAGATGCCGGCGCGTGCCACGCGCGACGTTCAGTCGACGCACCGCCATGGCCCGCGGCGCGGGATTGGCGGACGTGGACGCGTCCGGCGGCTCTGGACCGAGCAGGATGGCCGCGACGCTGTCGTCCGCCACTTCATTTTCCGGCGGAGACAATTCTTCGGGATCGCTCATGTCGGTTCGCTGTCATCCCGTTGATCGGTCGGTTCGTCGGCGCGGGCATCGGATGCGCGATGCTCGAACCCGCTCACGCCAAGGTCGACCACCAGCCGCGTGGCGTAGGCAACCGCTTCGGCCAGGCCACCACCCAGCAAACTGCCCAGCCCCGGAATGCGCATCGGATGCACGTTGAGGCTGCCCAGCACGAACCCGGCGCCGGCCGCGGTGCCCACCGTGGTCAGCGGGTATTTGCGGCCGCGCGACAGCAAGGCAGCCGCCGGCGTGCTCAGTTCATGGCGTACCACGCTCACGCGCAGCTGCGCTTCCTGCACCTTGGCGACTTGCTTCAAAACACTCATGGGCGATGCTCCGGTTCGATATGCGCCTCAGCTTCGACTTCGTCTTCGGCTTTGCGCAAGGTATCGCGCACCATGGCGTGCCATTCGCCGCGCGTGGCGGGCAGGCTCATCCAGTGCATGCAGCGGCGGAACATCAGGATCGCACCGGCCAGGAACAGCACCTGCAACACGGCAAGCACCAGCAGCGCCCATATCCACGAGCCCAGCCACGACGCCAGCAACACGCCGATCAGGCCAAGCACGGTTAGCCCGAAACCGACGCCGGCCACCGTGGCGGCCAGCCCCGCCAACAGCATCCAGGAAACCGCGCTGCGCGCCAGCCCCAGTTCCGCCGCCAGCAGGTGCAGCTGAGCGCCAAACAGCCGCTTGACCGCGCGGCCGAGCTGGCCGATCTCCGTCAGCAATCCAGACGATGACGGCGCCGGATCCGGCGCCGTCGCTTCGCGAGGTGATTCCCCCTCGTTGTGCATTCTCAGCTCCCGCGTCGCGTGACTCAGCGCCGCAGGATGCGGCCGAGCAGCCAGCCGGCACCGAGCGCGATGGCAACGGACTGTACCGGTTTCTCGCGGACGTAGTCGCGGGCCTGTTCCAGCCACGCATCGGCGCGATCCATCGTTTCGTCGTAGACCTCGCGGCCACGCTCGCTGACCTGGGCGGCCTTGTCGCTGGCCTTGTGGGCGGCGTCGGCAGCCTTGTCGGTGGCGCGATGCAGGCCTTCCTCGACGGTATCGGCGGTACGTTCGACCGTCTCCTTGGTGCTTGCCACGGCGTTGGAGGTGGCCTGCTTGATCCGTTCGGCCCGCTCGTCGATAGGATCAACGGCGAGCTGTTCGGGGGTTTGGACTTGCTTGGTCATTGCTTGCTCCGGAAAGGCTCACTATGGCGTAAACGCAGGACGACAGCGACGATCAACTGGCTCGGCGGAAGAACGCGATGATCGCCAGGATCAGGAAGATGACAAACAGGATCTTCGCGATGCCGGCAGCGGCGCCGGCGATGCCGCCAAAACCAAGCACGGCGGCAATGATGGCGATGACCAGGAAAACCAGGGCGTAATGAAGCATGGGGGCGTCCTCTTTGATGTGGGTGGCAGGTAGCGACGGGAAACCGCGTGATGCCATTCACCCATAGCCCATGCCATGCGAGTGTGAAGAGAGCCGCCGATGGCGTGCACGCCACGCCCACGTTCGTTCAGCCGGCGACGTCCGGATTGAGGCTGTAGGTGCCGATCAGTTCAGCTTCCGCCAGTACATGCCCCACCATTACCGCACGCAGTTCCGCCAGTGAAAAACCCTTGATCAGCGCGAGCGATGGAACATCGAGCGCATACACCCGGAAATGGTAGTGATGCACGATGGCATCGTTCCAGGGTGGGCATGGGCCGTCATAGCCCAGGTACTCGCCGCCCATGTCGGCATCGCCAGCAAACCAGCCGGTGAAATCGTTGGCGCCCTGCACGCTGCCGGGTGGCCCGAACGGATCGCGCTTGCCGCGCGGGGTGACCTCGTCGCTGCAGGCGCCGGCGGCGAGCTCGCCGCATTCGACCGGGATGTTCGCCATCAACCAGTGGCTGAACTCGACTCGCGGGAGCTCGGCGGGCACCGTGCGACCTTCCTTGTTCACGTCATCGCCACGACTGGGCACGTCGGTGTCGATACAGGTGAGCACGAACGAACGGGTGACGGATGGTGCGTCTTTCCACGCCAGGTGCGGGCTGTGGTTGTCCGACAGCGCGAACGGCTGCGCGCGCCGGCCGAACGCATATTCGGCGGGAATCGGCTTGCCGTTTTCGAAATTGTCACTGCGTAGCTGCATGTCGCTTCTCCAGGAAATGAAAATTTTTTTCGTTCGCCCTTCGCCTGCTCGACAGGAGCGGGCTGGGACGCAGTAGTTCGCGCTGGTGACAAGATCAAGAGCTGACCCCACCCCTACCCTGCTGCGCAGGGGAGGGAGCACGGCTGTTTCAGGGTTTTTGGTAAGTCACCCGATACACCGCGCCGGCCAGGTCATCGCTGACCAGCAAACTGCCATCGGGCAGCGGCTGCACGTCGGCCGGGCGGCCCCAGGCGCTTTCGCCCTGCTCGAAGCCGGTGATCAGCGGTTCGTACGACACCACCTTGTTGCCGTTCAGGCGCACCGTCATCACCCGATAGCCGGACTTCTGCGTGCGGTTCCACGAGCCGTGCTCGGCGACGATGACCGCACCTTTGTAGCCGGCCGGAAACTGCTTGCCGGCGTAGAAGCGCATACCCAGCGACGCAACGTGCGCGCCCAGCTTGAGCACTGGCGGCACGTAGCTCTTGCAGCTCTTGCCCTTGCCGAATTCGGGGTCGAGCGTGTCGCCCTGGTGGCAATACGGATAACCGAAGTGCGCGCCGGAGCGGGTGATCTCGTTCAGCTCATCGCTGGGAATATCGTCGCCGAGTTCGTCGCGACCATTGTCGGTAAACCACAGTCGGCCGCTGCCCGGCTGCCAGTCGAAGCCGACCGTGTTGCGGATGCCCACCGCCACATCTTCCACGCCGCTGCCGTCCGCATTCATGCGGGTCAGCTTGCCGTGCGCCGGCGCCGGATCGCAGATGTTGCACGGCGCGCCGATCGGCACGTACAGCTTGCCGTCCGGGCCGAACGCGAGAAACTTGCCGCCGTGATGGGTCTCGGTCGGCAGCTTGTCGGTGACCAGTTCGGGCTTCGGCGGTGCATCCAGATGATGCTCGATGTCGCGCAGCACCAGGATCCGGCTCACCGCCGACACATACAGATCGCCATCGTGAAAGGCCACGCCCATCGGCGTCTGCAGGCCGCTGGCGATCACCCGCACCTTGTCCGCCACACCGTCGCCGTTGCCGTCGGTGAGCGCGTAGACCTTGCCCGCATCGGTCGAACCGACAAACACGGTGCCGTTCGTGCCCAGTGCGATCTCGCGCGCATTCGGCACCTGGCCGGAATACAGCGCGATGTGGAAACCCTTGGGCAGCACCAGTTTGTCCAGCTGCGGCGCGGCCAGCGCCGGCAGCGACGAGACGATCAGCAACAACGAAAACAGCAGGCGCATGGCGGCACTCCACGAGGGGAGCGCCCAGCGTATACCCGCATGCGCACTGTCAGAAAGTCACTGCTCTGCTAACGTGACGCCCTTCGTTAGGGGTAACCATGAGCGAACTGGACGATCTCACCACCCTGGTGCGCGCCGCCACGCCCTTGCTGGTGATCGAGACAGTGGACGAGCAGCGGGTCATCGAGTGCTTTCGCCACGTGATCGCGCAGGCGCTGCATCCGCTGTGGCGCTGGACCCTGATCGACGGCCTGACCCGGCTCGACTTTGCCCAGCGCGACGGCGAAGTCGCGCCGGACGCCACCGCCACGCTGGAGGCGATCCGCGCGCAGGGCGAGCGCGGCATCTACCTGATGTTCGATTTCCACAGCCTGCTGCGCTATGCGATGAGCCTGCGCCAACTGCGCGAGATCGTGCAGCGCCAGCGTTCCGCCGCGCACACCATCGTGCTGGTCGGTGCCAAGGTCGAGTTGCCGGAAGAACTCGAAGCGCTGGCGCTGCGCGTGCCGTTGTCGCTGCCCGACATCAGGGAGCTCGCCGGCATCCTGCGCGGCGAGGCGGTGGCGTGGCAGCGCGAGCAGGGACGCAAGATCGAGGTGGACAACGATGCCGCGCGCACCATCGTGCGCAACCTGCTGGGCCTGTCCGCACCGGATGCCCGGCGCATCGTGCGCAAGCTGATCTACAACGACGGTGCACTCAATCACGCCGACCTGCCCGAGCTGATGCAGTCCAAGTTCGAGCTTCTCAACCGCTCCGGCCTGCTGCACTACGAATACGCCACCGCCAGCTTCGCCGACATCGCCGGGGTCAGCCGCGTGCGCGCATGGGTGCAGCGTCGCCGCGGCGTATTCCTCGATCCCGCCACCACGCCGCTGCTCGATCCGCCGAAAGGCGTGCTGCTGCTGGGCGTGCAGGGCTGCGGCAAGAGCCTGGCGGCGAAGGCCATAGCAGGCGGCTTCGGCGTGCCGCTGGTGCGACTGGACTTCGGCACGCTGTACAACAAGTACCACGGCGAGACCGAGAAGAACCTGCGCGACGCGCTCGCCAGCACCGAGCTGCTGTCGCCTTGCGTGCTGTGGATCGACGAGATCGAGAAGGGCCTCGCCGGCGGCGGCGATGACGGTGGCGTATCACGTCGCGTGCTCGGCTACCTGCTCACCTGGATGGCCGAACGCAAGGCCAAGGTCTTCGTCGTCGCCACTGCCAACGCCGTGCAGGAACTGCCCGCCGAACTGCTGCGCAAGGGCCGCTTCGACGAGATCTTCTTCGTCGACCTGCCGCAGGCCGACGTACGCGGGGAGATCTTCGCCATGCATCTGGCGCGTCGCAAACTCGATCCGGCAACCTTCGACCTGCCCGCCCTCGCCATCGCCAGCGCCGGCTTCTCCGGCGCCGAGATCGAGCAGACCATCGTCAGCGCCCTGTACGACGCCGCCAGCACCGGCAACGCACCAGACCAGCCGACCCTGCTCGATGCGCTGAAACAGACCCGACCGCTATCGGTGTTGATGCGCGAACAGGTAGCCGCACTGCGCGCGTGGGCGCAGGGACGCTGCGTCGCGGCGGATTGAGTGCCTCCATGATGAAAGCCGAGGATCTCCAGCAACTGGTGACCGTGCGCATGCCCTATGGCAAGTATCAGGGACGATTGATCGCGGACCTGCCCGGGGCCTACCTGGCCTGGTTCGCGCGCAAGGGTTTTCCGTCCGGGCAACTGGGTCGATGGCTGGCGTTGGCGCTGGAGATCGATCACAACGGGCTGTCGTCGTTGCTCGATCCGTTGCGCCAGCGCTGAAGCGCGCATTTGAGCGTATGCTGCCGGCGCTGCTGGCCGGCGTGGGCTGACCCCGTCAACCGTACCTTGCAGCAACCTTTTCCGCGCCGGCCACAGGGCCCGCACCGGATCGGCAACTTCGCTATCCCGTGCATCTCAAGGCGTTCGATGGATACCGGTACCGATGTGTTCCATGCCGCGGCGGGTGCGCTCGCCGCCGAGGGTTGGTGCGCGCTGCCCGGTCTGCTGTCGGCGGTGCAGACGCGGGCCCTGGCCGCCGAATGCGCGACGATGCATGACGCCAGATTGTTGTTGCCGGCGGGTACCGGCGCCGGTCGCGTCGCCTCGGCCTTGCGCGGCGACAGCACGCACTGGTTCGTCGATGGCGCGATGAGCGCACCGCAGCAGATGTTTGCCGATCGTATCGATGCGCTGCGGATCGCGCTCAATCGCGAACTGATGCTGGGCCTGGTCGATTGTGAATCGCACTACGCCGTATACCGCCCCGGCGCCGGTTACGCGCGACATCTCGACCGGCTGCGCGACAACGATGCGCGCGTCGTCTCGGCGGTGTTCTATCTCAACTCGGCGTGGCAGGAGGCCGAAGGCGGTGCGCTGCGCCTCTACCTGGCTGACGGTGCGTATCGCGACATCTATCCGCAAGCCGGCACCTTGCTGTTGTTCCTGTCGGCGCAGTTCGAGCACGAAGTGCTACCGGCCGTGCGCGATCGCATGAGCATTGCCTGCTGGATGCGGCAACGCCGTCTCGGCGGCGGCTGAACCGGTTGCACCGCCCCGTGTCGTGGGGCGGTGCAAGTTCTGCGATGCGTGGCTCAGGGTGCGGCTGCGTGACCGAGCAACTCGATTTCCGCCAGCGCGGTAGCGGTGTTCGCGTCGAAATGCAGCCGGTAGTACGTGTATTCGCCAGGCGTGCGGACGGCAAACGCCCGCGTCTGCCGCGGCCAGTCGAAACGTTCGTGCCGACGTGTATCCAGCGTGTCCCAGTGCTGGCCATCACGGGATGCCTGCAGTTGCCAGCTCGATGGCGCGGCTGCGGTGGCGTCGGAGGTGAGCGTGAGCATCGCGACCTCACGCGGTTTGGCGAAGTGCCAATCGATCGTCGTCGCCGTGGCAGGCAGCGTGGCGGCGGTGGTGCTGTCGTTGTCGGACAGCGCGGCCAGCTGCGGGATCAGCGGCGTGCCGCGGGCATCACCCAGGCCACCGTCGGTGACATCGTGCAAGGGTTGTGGCCGGCCTTGCGTGGTGAGCGACGGCGGCAAGGCGGCTTCGTCGCTGGCCCAGCGTGAAGGTTTCGGGCCCATCGTGAACTCCAGCGTCGCGCCCTGCGCCAGCAGCGCATGCGGCAAGGTCAGCTTGTTCCACGGTTGGCCGTTGACGCGCAGGCCTTGCACGTAGCGGTTGGTATCGCTGACGGCCGGCGCATCGATCACGATGTGCTTGCCGTTTTCCAGCGCGATATCCATGTGCGGAAAATACGGCGCGCCGATCACGTATTCCGGCGTGCCCATGCGCAATGGATAGAAGCCGGCGGCGCTGAACAGGTACCAGGCGGACATCTCGCCGTTGTCCTCGTCGCCCGTATAGCCCTGGCCGATTTCACTGCCGACATACAGGCGGCTGAGTGCGTCGCGGATCTTGCTCTGCGTTTTCCATGGCTGACCGGTGAAGTCGTACATGTAGAGGATGTGGTGCGACGGCTGGTTGCTGTGGCCGTACTGGCCCATGCGCACATCACGCGCTTCCAGCATTTCGTGGATCGGCTCGCCGTAGCTGCCGACGTGGAAGTCGCCGTCGGCACCGAAGAACGCGTCGAGCTTGCGTGCCAGGCCGGCGCGGCCGCCGTAGAGACTGGCCAGGCCCTGGCCGTCCTGCACGCCCTCGAAAGCCATGTTCCAGGCATTGGTCTCGGTGTAGTCGCCGCCCCAGGTCTTCGGATCGAAATGGGCCGCGTCGGTGCGCCAGCGGCCATCCGCGCCGCGGCCCATGAAGAAGCCCACCGCCGGATTGAACAGCCTGATGAACTGGCGTGCGCGGCTGCGGAAGTAGCGGGCGTCGTCGGCGTAGTGGGCGGCATAGGCGTCGCCGTCGGCGGGCTGCGCAGCCAGCGCCTGGGCCAGTTCGCCGATGCCGAAGTCGTTGAGGTAGCCAGCCATCGACCACGACAGGCCTTCATCGACCGAGGTGTCGACGTAGCCGTTGAAGACCGAGCGTTCGAGCCCCTTGCGGCCGGTGCCCTTGAGCGGGCTGACCACGGTCGCGTCCTTCAGTGCGGATTGGTAGAACGCGCGCACGTCGAAGTTGCGCACGCCCTTCAGCCAGGCATCGGCGAACGCCACGTCGGCGCTGGTACCGACCATCAGATCGGCGTAACCGGGCGAGGACCAACGCGCGATCCAGCCGCCATCGCGGTATTGCTGCACGAAGCCGTCGATCATCTCGCCCGCCTTGGTCGGCGTGAGCAAGGTGTACGCCGGCCACGCGGTGCGGTAGGTATCCCACAGGCCGTTGTTGACGAACACCTTGCCGTCGACGATGCGCGCGCCGGTTTGCGTGGCGGTGTCCGTGCCCGTCGCCGCGGAGAACGGGCTGGCGTAGCGATAGACCGGATGCGCGGCGCTGCCGGTGTTCTCGTACGCCTCGTTCGGATACAGGAACAGCCGATACAGGTTGGAGTACAGCGTGGTTTTCTCGTCGCGACTGGCTCCCTGCACGTCGACGATGCCGAGTTGCGCATCCCACTGCTTCTGCGCGCGTTCGCGCACGTCCTCGAAGTTGTCGCCGGGGGCGATTTCCAGTTCGAGGTTGTGCCGTGCCTGCGCCACCCCGATCAGCGAGGTGGCGATGCGCAGGTTCACCACCTTGCTCTTGCGGGTGTCGAAGCCGAACCAGGCGGCCACATGGTCGCGACCTTCGCCGGCGAGCTGGCCGCTTTCGCCGACCGGTCGATCGACCACACCGTAGAAAAACAGCCGCGTGGCGCCGGCGGAGAGACTACTCTTTACCTCGGACCAGCCGCTGAAGCTGCGCCCGGCCGGATCCAGCGTGATGCCGCCATGATCGTCGCGGTTATCGAATACCAGCTGGGAGCGGTCGCCTTTGAACGTGAAGCGGAACATCGCCGCGTGGTCCGTCGGCGCGATCTCGGTGACGATGCCGTCGTCGAACGCGACGCGATAGGTATGCGCCTGTGCAGTCTCGTCCGCATGGCTGAAACTCAATGCGCGCTTCGCCCGGTTAGCACTCGGCGCGCCATGGGCGACCGCCGCCGGCATCAGCTGGAAGGTCTGCCGATCACCCATCCACGGACTCGGCTCGTGCGACAGCGCGAACGCCTCCAGTCGCGGACGATTGTCGGCACCGTTGCGCTGCTGGTACTGGTACATCCAGTTGGAGCCGGCATCCGTCACCGGCGTCCAGAAATTGAAGCCGTGCGGCACGGCCACGGCGGGGAAGTTGTTGCCGCGCGAGAAGCGGCCGTTGGAGTTGCTGCCGCGGCGGGTGTCGACGAACTCGCTGGGTCGCCGGCGCGCATCGACCG
This sequence comes from Rhodanobacter sp. Col0626, assembly GCF_049994385.1. Classification (GTDB taxonomy): domain Bacteria; phylum Pseudomonadota; class Gammaproteobacteria; order Xanthomonadales; family Rhodanobacteraceae; genus Rhodanobacter. Next base: position 42,587 of record NZ_CP188260.1, on the reverse strand, counting down.
GCGCGGCGCCGATGCGCAGGTCGTCAAGGTAGCCCTCGATGTTCGCGGCGGGGCCATCGTGGCTCAGCACGATGCGCTTGATCGTGCGTCCGGCGGCGACACGGCCAAGGTCGATCGACAGCAGGTTCCACTGATCCGGATACAGCGTGCGGCCCTCGCCTTGCGCATGTGCAGAGGCGCCGACACGATGCTGGTCGACGGCGCCGCGACTCGAAAGCCAGCTGCCATCGTCGAACTGCAGATCGACCGCTACGTAGTTCGCCGGATTGCGCAGGTCGTCGCCGTTCGAGGCGGGGAAAAGCACGTACGACAGTTGCGTGTCCGCATGCACCGGCAGATTCACCGCATACAGGTCGGTGCGCTGCAGCCCACCCGCATGGCCGCGATAGCGCAGCGAGTGCAACCCGCTGAACCCGACGCCGGGCTTGGCCGTGAGCGCCGCCGCCTGGCTGGGACCGCCAGCCACGGTGACGCTGAATGACGAATCGGCGTGCGCCAGCGGCAACGGTTCGGCGGGTTCGAATGAACTGCGAAAAGTCGCTTCAGGGGCGGTGGCGGCCGCAAGCGCAGGTAGCAGGCAGGCCAGCCACAACCCGCGCCGCAGCCAGGGTCCGGCCTGCATGAACTTCGTCAACGGCAATCCAGTCACGACCAGCCCCTCTGTCCTGTTGCGGCAATGGCGGCTCATTCACGTACATGGCGGCATGCGCCAAGAAAGGCTGGAATGGAGAAACGCCGGTATGACGCAATTTGTATCGATCTAAATTGATCCTGTCAAACCGCGGCGCAGCATCCCGGGAACCGGCAGGCGTCAAACGATCAATCGGTTTCGATTCGACCGGCGGCCAGCGCGTTGAAGCGCGCCGCGATGTAATCGTCGGTGAAACTGGTCATGCCGTAGTCGCGGATGAAACCGCAATGGCCACCGTAAGGGGCGATGTCGAGCTCCACGTTCGGCGGCAGTTCGAGTTTCTCGAAACTGCTGACCGGGATCACCGGATCGTCCTTCGCGGTAAGAATGCTGGCGGGAATCTGCATCGCCTGCATGATGTCGCCGGCCACCGAATAGCCGTCCAGATACTGCTGCAGCGACTTGAAGTCGGTATGCCGCAACACCATCGCCTCGGTCAGCCCGCGCAGGTGCTGCTTCAGCTCGGACATCTCGAAATACTGGTGCTGCGGAAAGGCCTTCTGCTTGACCTGCAGCGAGTGCCGCCACTTGCGCATGAAGTACGCCTGGTAGAACCACGGCGCGGTTTCTTCCAGCGAGAACAGGCCCTCACCCGGATCGATGATCGGACACACCGCCAGCACGTAACTCAGCGGGATGCCGACACGGGATGTCTGCAGCGCCGCGCGCAACGCAAAGTTGCCGCCCAGCGAAAAACCCGCCAGCGCCATCGGGCGTGCCGGCCAGCGCTGCGCGATCTCGCCCAGCGCATGCACCACCTCGTCGATGCGGCACGAATGGAACAGCGCCTCGTTGAGTCCGTGGCTGTCGCCGTGGTCGCGGAAGTTCAGCCGGAAGATGTCCCAGCCATCGGCCAGCAGGCGGCTGCCGGTCTGCAGCACATAGGTGGAATCGACGCTGCCTTCCCAGCCATGAAACAACACGGCCAGGCCACGAGGCTGCGGTCGGGACTTCTGGCGGGTATGCGCGCCGGTCAGGCGGACGCCGCCGCCGCCATCGACGACCACCGCTTCGGCATCCCCCAGCACGGTCTTGGCAGCGCCTGGCAACAGGATGCGACGGACACCGCTGGAGGACAGCATGGTCTGGATATGGCCGCTGCGCAGCGGCCAGGGCGGGCGGAAATCCTTTCCGTGCGGCAGGCTCATTCCAGGCGATCTTCCAGTGCGGCGCCGATGCGTTCGCGCGACAACTCGGCCATGCGACGCCGCGCCTCGGGGCTGGCTGGCACCGGGGTCAGGAAATGCACTTCGGCGTCCATCGGCGCCCCACCGAGCAGGCGCACGATGTTCCCCATGAAGCTTTCGCCTTCGCGAAAACCCGCGTCGATCACCCGTCGTCCACCCCGCGCGAAGCGCAGCGCCACCGGTTGCACCGCCACGTCGGCATCCAGCGCAGCCTGGAAGATCCGCGCGTGAAAAGTCTTGAGCACGCCGTTGTAACCGGTGCCCCCTTCCGGGAATACCGCCACCGAACGCCCGTCATGCAGGCGCTCGACCATCACCTGCATCACCGAAGCCAGCGAATGGTTGTTGCCGCGGCGATGAAAGATGGTGCCGCCGGTGGCCGCCATCCAGCCGACCAGCGGCCAACGGGCGATCTCCGCCTTGGCCACGAAACACGCGGCGCGCTGGCTGTGCAACAGCTCGATGTCGATCCACGAAGTGTGATTGGCGATGAACATCACCGGATCGGCCAACGGCGTGCCGAAACGCACCGAGCGCATGCCGAAGACACGCAGCAGTTTGGTCGACCACCAGCGGATCATCCGGTGCGCGAACGGCTCCCGGCCGTTCTCCATCACCGCGTGCTGGTTCCAGCTCAGGATCAGCGAACACAGCAGGATTCCGAGCAGGATATGCAGCAGCAGCAACGGCACCCGCCACAGGTAACGCAGCGGGCGCAGCAGGTCACGCTCGGGGAGGGTCGCGGTGTCGGTAGTCATCAGTCGGTTAGTTTAACGTTAGTTGATACGGGCGCGGGGACTCAGCGCTCCAGTTGCGTCAGCGGCAACGACGGCGAACGCTTCACCGTGCGCAGCACGAAGCTGGAGTTGACATCGGCGACCCCGGCCGCGTTCAACAAGTGGTCCAGCAGGAAGCGCGAAAAATCCTTGAGGTCGGCCACGTAGACATGCAGCAGGTAGTCCATGTCGCCGGTCAGCGCGTGGCATGCAACCACCTCGTCCCAGCCGTTGACGTGCTCGACGAAGCCTTCGATCGCGGCGCTCTCATGCTTGGTCAATTGCACCCGCACGAACGCCTGCAAACCCAACCCGACCGCCTGCGGATCGATCTGCGCCGCGTAGCCGGTGATCACTTCGCCCTCCAGCCGCTGCAGCCGGCGCAGGCAGGCCGACGGCGACAGGCTGACACGCTCCGCCAGCTCGGCATTGGTGATGCGGCCCTCGCTCTGCAATACCGCGAGCATGCGCAGGTCGGTGCGATCAAGGGTAGCCACGCGCAATAAACTCCTTCCGTGCATGTAGTTCGCGCAATGATAATGCATGGACGTGGCTGAATCGGACAATAAAACAACCTTCGTGCAGGTGTATCGCCGTAAGCTGTGGCTCTGCCCACGCTGCACCGGAGTACGCCATGGAAAACACCCCGCCCCGCAAGGTCGAACACCAGCAGACTGATCGCGGCTATGTACCGGTGTACGCCACGGGCGTAGTCGAGCAGCCTTGGGCGGCCTACAGCAAGACCGATCACGAAGTGTGGGACACCTTGTTCAAGCGGCAGCGCGAACTGCTGCCCGGACGTGCCTGCCAGGAGTTCATGGCCGGCGTGGAGCGTTTCGGCCTTGGTGACGGTGGCATCCCGAAATTCGCCGAGTTGAACAAGGTGCTCGGCCTGGCCACCGGCTGGGAAGTGGTCGCGGTCGAGGGCCTGCTGCCGGACGAGGTGTTCTTCGACCACCTGGCCAACCGCCGCTTCCCGGTCAGCTGGTGGATCCGGAAACCCGACCAGCTCGATTACCTCAGCGAGCCGGACCTGTTCCACGACCTGTTCGGCCACGTGCCGCTGTTGCTCAACCCGGTGTTCGCCGACTACATGCAGGCCTACGGCCGCGGCGGCATGAAGGCGTTCGCGATCGGTCCGCAAGCGCTGATGAACCTGACGCGGCTGTACTGGTATACCGTGGAATTCGGCCTGATCAACACCGCCGAAGGCATGCGCATCTATGGCGCCGGCATCGTCAGCTCCAAGGGCGAGTCGATCTACGCGCTGGATTCGCCTTCGCCGAACCGCATCGGCTTCGGACTGGAGCGCGTGATGAGTACCCGCTACCGCATCGACACCTACCAGCAGACCTATTTCGTGATCGACGGCTTCGAGCAGTTGTTCGAGGCGACGCATCCCGATTTCACGCCGATCTACGCCAGCCTGAGCGAACAGCCGGCCCACGCCGCCGGCGACGTGCTCGACGGCGACCGCGTGTTCACGCGCGGCGATCGCGAGGGCTGGGCCACCAACGCGGATACCTGAGCTGCTCGGGCATCCATGCACGAAAGGCCGGCTTCGTGCCGGCCTTTCGTTTCTGCCCCTTGTGCTCACGGACGATGCTTTTCGAATCCCGAATCCCGCCGAAAAGCATCGCCAGCGATGCGGCCCCCCCCTGCAACTACATCAAGTATGCAAGGTCGCTCGCCTTACTTCGTGGTGCGCAGCGAGTGGGTCCATGTGTGGTCGTAGGCCGCCGACTTGGTCCAGGCGTAGGTGGACCAGGTGTAACCCTCGCCCGGCCACGGGTTCATGTAGGCGACCATCATCGTGCCATTCCGGTCGTCGTAGCCATAGCCCACCAGGATGTGACCGCCGCCGCCATACCAGCCGAAGCGCATCACGAACGGGTGGCCGGCGTTGACCTCGTTGACGATGGTGTTCCAGGTCAATGCCGAGGCCGAGGGTGTGCTGCGCACGCCGTTGTTGCCGAGGATCGCCTGCACGCTGCCGTTGTCGCCATACAGCGAGTTGGGCGAGTTTGCCGCGGAATTCCAGTCGAACACGCCACTGCCGCAGGCATCGGCGCGGCCGAACGCCCAGTTAACCACGCCGCACTGACTGGGATTGAGCTTGTACCACTTCAATATGTCCACGGATGAGGCTGCCCAGCACCAGTTGCTGTGCTCCTGAATCACCTGGGTGACGTCGAGAGAGCTGTAGCCGGCGCCGGCGACCGCGGCGGACGAAAGCACGCCAAGGCCGATGGCCGTGGCGAGACGTTGCATGATCTTCATGATGGATTCTCCTGACGATGGGGCGGATTCAGTTCGCGCTGCGCGCGACGGCCTGGCGCAACTGCGTGCGCAGCGCATTGCTGTCCAGCAGACCCGTATCGGCCGTGCTCGCGCCGTTCGGACTGGCGGTTGTGAGAGCCGATACCCTCAGCGTGTCGCGCGCGGCCTGCAACGGTGCGTATTGCGCCGCTGCCGCACCGTGCTTGACCTGGATGAAATCCGCCGTCGCCTGCGGCACACGCACGTAGCGCAGCTGGGTGCCGGCGCTGCTTCCGTACGCACCGACCACCGCATTGATGTCGCCGACCATACCGATGCCGCTCACCGACACCACTTCCCATCCGTGCGATGCCTGCGCCAGGGTCACCAGTCCGATCGGCCGATCGTGCAGGATCACCTCATAGCGCCAGATGCCGGTTGGCCGTGCGATGGCCTCCAGACTGGCGCTCGACTGCAACGCCGCCTTGGTCACGTCATAGACCTGGAAGCCCCAGCCGATCTGCGCGTTGCGCAATTCGCCAAGATCCCGCACGTCCAGCGGAAAGCCCTGTGGCAGCTCCCCCGCATTGCCCGCAAAGTGCGCGGCGAATTCGCTCAGTCCGCGCGCGGCTGCCGCCTGCGTCGGCGAAACCGCCCGCGCCGACGACATCACGAAATCCGCCCCGCCGACGCCGCCTGCCGACGACTGCGCGAATGTCGCTCCGCTCGTCAGGATGGCCGCCAACAACATGTAACGCATGTTCTTCATGTGAGATATCCCCAAAGTCAATGTTCGATCGAACACCATCGCGCTGCTCCCCGCAGTCGGCGATGGATACGCAGGCCTCGCGACGTTTCGCGGGTGCCCTCATAGAAAAGACGGGGGATCGCAGCGCCACCCCACCCCGTCCACGGCGCGATCGCACAGGATGTGCGCTGCGTCACGTCGCCGCGGTCGCTCGGAAGGGCGTCCGCACGTGAGGCCACGTTGGGAAGGGGCAGCCATGGCCGGCTCTCGTTCACCCGGACTGGCCGTATAGACGTCGATTCGACGCTCACAGCCACGCCGGCATACAGACTGACCGCGGGGGACCGCCATGCAGTACCGATTGCCGCTACCCGGCGACATCACGTCGACGTCTCGTCGTTGCCGGACGTGGTGGATTTTCGCTCGTGATCGCGGACGGCGAGCCGCGGCCGCGGCTGCACAGGACCTATGGGGCGTGGGTATCTCTCTACGGCCGATCGCGCAGGTTATCCAGCCACGGCTTCAGCACACCGACCCACAATGCGTAGCCTTCGCGGTTCATGTGCAGGCCGTCGGCGATGAACCAGCGCGGTTGCGGCTGGCCATCTGCGCCGAGCATGGGCGTGAAGACATCCAGGTAGGAAACGCCCTTCTGCGTCGCCGCGTACCGGCGCACCAAGGCGTTCGCCTCGCGGATCTGCGGCAGCAGCACCTTGCGCGCCATGCTCGGCTTGATCGCGATGAAGGCAATCGGTACGCCCGGATCCACCGCACGCGCCTTGCGCACGAAGGCGGCGAAGTCGTCGCGCACCTGCGTCGGGTTGTCGCCGTTCTGCAAATCGTTGTCGCCCGCATACATCACGATGGCACGCGGGTGGTACGGGGCCACGATGCGGTCGGCGAAGAAGGTGGCGTCGGCGATCTCCGAACCGCCAAAGCCGCGGTTGATCGTGCGCACCGCGGGAAAGTCCGTTGCCAGCGATTTCCAGAAGCGGATCGACGAACTGCCGATGAACAGCACCGAATCAGCCGGCGGCGGCTGCGCCCGGTCCGCGGCCTGGAACGCGGCAATGTCCTTGCTCCATTGCGCGTGATCGTTCGGGCGATGGTCCCGGGCCGTCGCCAGCGGCGATAACAGAAGCAAAAGCACCAGCAGGTTGCGCTTGTTCTTCATCCGATCCACTCCGTTCGACATGGACACAGGCTAGCGCGACCGCATCGATCCGGACACCTGCCAGGCCTTGACGCACGGTCGGCGTTGCGAGCGCGCGTACGCTTTCTGCCGCCTGTCCCTTGCGCGCCGCGGGATCGTCGCCATTCATGACGAAACACTCGAACCCGCAAGGACGCCATGCCCATCGAACGCCTTTCCCGGCTGGACCTCGCCGACATCCAGACCCTGATTTTCGCCGGTGGTGGCAATCGCTGCTGGTGGCAGGCCGGCGTCGTCACGCAGTGGCTTGAACAGGGCGGGCGACTGCCGGCACGATTGGTCGGCACCAGCGCCGGCGCGGCCGTGGCCGCCGCGTGCCTGACCACCGGTGCACACAACGCCCTCGACGCCTGCGTCCGTCTGTTCGACGCCAATCCGCGCATCTTCGATTGGCGTGGATTGCGTCAGCTCAAGTTGCGCTTTGCCCATCAGCAGATCTACCCGGCATGGCTGTCCGCCTTCCTCGACGCGCAGACGTTCGAGGCCATCCGCAATGCGCCCAGCCGACTGCAGGTGGCGATTACCCGACCGGCGCGTGCGTTAGGCCTCGGCGGATCGATCATGGCGGGCACGCTGGCTTATCTGATCGACAAGCACGTGTGGAATCGGCTGCATCCGCGGCTGCCGCGACTGCTTGGCCTGCGTCATGAATTCCTGGAGCTGCAAAAATGCACGGACGTGGCCGACGCGCGCAACCTGCTGGTCGCCGCGGCCGCGGCGCCGCCCTTCCTGTCGGCGCAACGCATCGACGGCCGCCACGCGATCGATGGCGGTTATCTCGACAACGCGCCGATTCCGCCGCAAACGAGCGCCGGAAAAACCGCCACGCTGATCCTGCTGACCCGGCATCACCCGAAACTGCCCACCCTCTTCCGCAGCAACGGTCGGCATTACTGGCAACCCAGCGGGCGAATTCCGGTCTCGACCTGGGACTGCACTCCACGCGCCACGGTGCATGCGGCGTTTGCGCTGGGGCGGCAGGACGCGCGGTGCCTGCTGGACCAGCGCGCGTTTCAGCTACAGGTCGCTCCCGGCCTTGCCGGATAGCGGCCGCTTGAGTTCGTTCACCTCCAGCACCTGTGCGATGCGCGTGCCGTCCCATCGATAGACCAGGTGCTGCGCCTGTGTGCATCGCGCCACCACGTCGGGCTGGAACGCGGCCAGGCATTCGCCACCGCGGTGACGGGCGCTGTCGTAGACGATGCCGTTGGAGCCTGCCGCGTGCAGCTCGCGCGCCAGCGCCACGCTGACGACGTAGCTGTCCGGATCGTGCGCGGCGGTCCAGCCGCCGCGGATGTCGTGCAGTTTGCTGTCCGCGCTGGTGCGGTAGCAGCGCATCTGGATGTCGCAGGCCGGCTCCGCGGTCGCGGCGAGAAAGCGCTCGCGGTGATACACCGTCTCCTCCACCGCCGTGGCCACGCCATGAGCCGCGTAGAACACACCCCACGTGCCATCGGAAAAGCGGCTGCCTTCGGGATTCAAATGGGTGAACGCAGCCATCACCGGCGTCGAGCCCGGTCCGCTGATGCGATGCTCCTTCGGTACCTGCTTCAACGCACCGGCTTCCTCGCGCAGGCGCGGATTGGTCAACGCCTCGATCGCGAATACCGCGTCGAGATCGGCCGGATCGGCAATGCGGTCATACACGCCCACTGGCGGAAAGCGACTGGGCACGATGCGATAGGCCTGGGTCCAGCGAATACGTTTGACGGGTGGCATTTCAGTTGGCATCGGAACTCCAGAACATGCTCCCTCCGCTGCTCGCAACGGAGGGCCGGGGTGGGGCGCTCTTCGCCGGGATCAGATCAAAAGCTTTACCCCTCCCAACCTCCCCCTGCAGGCAGGGTAGGAGCAGAGCGTGTCGTGCGGCCGTCTCGCCGATCGCGACCACATGCATGCTTCACTCACCCGTACTACGCATCCAGATGCTGGCGCTCCATGCTCCGCTCCCTCCCCCGTTCGCAGGGGAGGGCCGGGGTGGGTCGCTCTTCGCCGGGATCAGATCAAAAGCTGTACCCCAATTTCCCCTGCAAGCAGGGGGAGGGACAGAGCGTGCGGCATATCCGTCTTGCTCGCCGCGACGTCTGTCGCAGCACCCGCTTCAGCCGCGCTGCGCATCCAGGTACTGGCGCACCACATACAGATCGGCGACGTTGCCCGACAGCATCCGCGCCAGCGCCGAATGGCCGCCAAACAGCGCTGCCGTGTTCGGCTTGTGCAGCCACGCATCGGCCTGGTCCGGATCGGGAAACAGGATCTGCAGCGACTTCCAGATGCCGAGCAGGTAGCTGATCCGCTCGATCGTGTCGCGGCCCAATGCCCCATCCTGCTGGCGCTTCCACTTGTAGAACGTCGACTCCGGTGGATCGCCGAGCAACTTGCGCTGGTCGGCGATGCGCAGCTTCCATTGTTCGGCCATGCCGAAGAAAGACCGCAGGGCCGGACCGCCGAGATCCGCGACAGGAGTATTTTCAGGCAGCGGTTGGGCCAGCATGCAAACTCTCCTTGTGAAGTTGTATTGAAATTTACTCCACAAAGGAAGTTGTGGTCAATGTTTGACCAGCACCTGGTTCACGATCCCGACGGCTTCGGTTTCTTCTCTCCGGCGCAATCACAACCGTATGCCGGCTCCGGCCCACCCTCGGCGATAAAGCGGTCGATGCGTTGTTCCAGCACCGGCAAGGGCACCGAACCGGTGGACAGGACGGTGTCGTGGAAGTGGCGCAGGTCGAACTTCGCGCCCAGCGCTTTCTCGGCTTTCGAACGCAGCTCGCGGATCTTCAGGTAACCCAGTTCGTACGACAACGCCTGGCCGGGCCAGCTGATGTAGCGGTCGACTTCGTTGGCGATCTCGCGATCCGACAGTGCCGTGTTGATGGTCAGGTAGTCGATGCCTTGCTGGCGCGTCCAGCCCAGATGATGGATGCCGGTGTCGACCACTAGCCGGCACGCCCGCCACATCTGATAGGTGAGATAACCGAACCGTTGGTAGGGCGTCTGGTAGATGCCCATTTCGTTGCCGAGGTACTCCGAGTACAGGCCCCAGCCCTCGCCGTAGGCAGAGATGTAGCCGTTGCGGCGGAAGTCCGGCTGGCTGTGGTCTTCATCGGCCAGCTCCAGTTGCAAGGCATGGCCGGGATAGGACTCGTGCAGGGTCAGTGCCGGCATGTTGTACAGCGGGCGCGACGGCAGGTCATAGGTGTTGACCAGGTATTCGCCCGGACCGCCGCGTCCGGAGGTGTAATACGGCGCGATATCCGCGGGCACTGGCACGATGGTGAAGCGTTCGCGCGGCAGATGGCCGAAGTACCTGGCCATCTGGCCGTCCACCTGCTTGGCCACCCAGGCGCTCTTGTCGAGCAGCTCCTGCGGCGTCTTCGCGTAGAACTGCGGATCGCTGCGCAGGAATTTCAGGAACGCGGCAAAGCTGCCCTTGAAGCCGGAATCCTTCATCACCTCGAGCATCTGCGCATGGATCTTCGCCACTTGCTCGAGGCCGATCTTGTGGATCTGATCGGGATCGAGGTCGAGCGTGGTGTATTCGTGGATCTGCTGGCGATAGAACGCCTTGCCGTCCGGCAAGGCCTCGGCGGCCAGCGTGGCACGCGCCTGCGGCACGTACTCTTCGTGGAAAAACTTCAGCAGCGTCGCATACGCCGGGATGACTTCGTCGCGGATGGTACGCAACGCCTCGCCCTGCAGCGCCTGCGCACGCTCAGCCGGGATCGATGCCGGCAGATGCACGAACGGCGCATAAAAACTGCTCGTGGTCGGATCCTTCAATTCGGCGACGGCGGCGATCGAGACATCGCGCCCCTTGAGCACCTCGCGCGGCACACTGAAGCCGCGCTTGAGGCCGGCACGCATGTTGGCGATCTGCTGGTCGAAGTACGCCGGAAGCTGGCCGAGACGGTCGAGGTACTTCGTGTAATCCTGTTCCGTGCGCAGCCGGTCGCCACCCAGCTCGTACCCGATATCGGACCAGAATGCCGAGTCGCTGTTGAACGGCATCTGCCAGTTCATGAACTTCTGGTCGGCGACGAAGTTGTCGATCTGCGCGCGATAGACCGCGGCGTTGATCTGGTTGGCCGGTGACAGCCGCGTGACGTCGACGGCGTCCAGTTGCTTGCGTACTCCCCGCCAGTAATCCAGCCGCTGTTGCTGGCTGTCCGCATCGACATCGTCGAGTCGCCCGGTGTTTGGCTGCGATTCGCCGGACGCACTGACACCGGCCTGCCCGGTGCGCCAGGCCCACTCGGTGCTGTAGATGGTCTTGAACTGCGCATCGGCATCGGCGGTGCTGCCGGCCGGGGCCGCCTGCGCGGCGGCGCTCGGCGACCACGCGCTGCAGCTCAATGCGAGAACGAGCAGTCGGGCCATCATCGGGATCTTGTTCACGCGGGTTCCTTGCTGCCTGATCGCGGCAGCATCCATAGGCAAAGTCTGAGGCCTATCGTGGCGGTCATCGCGACGCATGGCAACGCCGGGGTCAGCCGCGCGGCTCAGCCGAGATCGAGTTTGCCCACGCCGACCGCGTTCAGATAGGCGGCGAGATTGCGCTCGGCGGTCTCGACGAAAAGCTCCTCGCCGGCCAGGCAGGTATCGATGCGGTCCGGGCGGAAATTGCGAAAATCCTGGCGCAGCCGGCACCACGCACCCAGGGTCCACTTGCCGCCCCAGAACGACAGGCACAGCGGCTCGACTTCGCGCGTACTGGCGCGACCGCTTTCATCGCGGTACTCCAGGCGCAACACCTGATTGCCGACGATGGCGGCATGCAGGCGGTCGATCAGCGCGGCGAAATCCTCGCGGTACTGATCGCGCCACACCGGCGCGAAGATCCGCGTACGGGTGGCGCGCTCGCGCAATTCGGGTGGCAGCACCGCTTCGATCTTCAGCAACGCGCACCGTGCGCTTTCGGCCAGCTGGGTGCCGGCAAACGCGCGCACGAAACGCGATCCGACCACCAGGGCTTCGAGTTCGTTGGCGTTGAACATCAGCGGCGGGATGTCCGAACCCTTGCGCAGCACGTAGCCGACGCCGGCCTCGCCCTCGATGGGCACGCCGGACAACTGCAGGTCGGCGACGTCGCGATATACCGTGCGCAACGACACACCCAACGTCTGCGCCAGCGAGCGCGCCTGCAGTGCAGTCCGACGGCCGCGCAGGGCGTGGATGATGAGAAACAGGCGATCGGCTCGACGCATCCGCGCATCATCGCCGGGATCGGCCATGGGGAACAGCGCCGGAGGTCACGACCCATGGCATCAGGCCGTTTGCGCGGCCAGCAGTTCGGCATCCTTCGCCGCCGCGCGTTGCAGTGCCGGACGCGCCAGCACGCGGTCGATATAGGCGCGGATCACCGGCAGTTCCGGCACCAGCTTGAACATGGTGGTCCAGTTCAACGCGGTGCCCCACAGCACGTCGGCGGCACTGAAGGTTTCGCCAAGCAGGTACGGACCGCGCTCGAGCTGGTCGATGAGTGTCTTCAGCATGGTGTCGTAATCACCGTAGCCGCAAGTCGACGGTGGCGCGGGCTCGCGCTGCATCGATTTGTCGACCATCGCCGGCTCGAAGCACGAACCGTAGAACACCAGCCAGCGCAGGTACGGCCCGCGCAACGGATTGCCAGGCGGCGGCGCCAGCTTCGCGGCGGGATAGAGGTCGGCCAGATAGATGAACACCGCCGGCTGCTCGGTGATCAATGCACCGTCATGGTGGATCGCCGGCACCTTGCCCATCGGGTTGATCGCCAGATACGTCGGCTCACGCTGCTCGCCGACTTTCAGGTTGAGCAGGTGCAGGTCGTAGTCGGCTCCGAGCTCCTCGAGCAACGCGCGGGTGCCGGCGGAGCGGCTTTGTGGCGAGTGGAAGAAAGTGACTCGTTGGTTGTCCATCGGGAATTCCTGAGTGTTGCGAGGGCAAGGATCAAAGATGCCGCGTCTCGGCGGGTGCCGACATCCAGTTGTTGTGGCGGCCATCGGAGTAGCGCAACGGCGCGTCGATCAGCGCTTGCGGTTCCACGTCATCGAGGCAGGCCAGGTTGATCGAGACGTAGTCGCCACCGATCTCCTCGACGTAACCGCGTCCGAACGGGCGCACGCCGCAGTGTCGACAGAACAGGTGGTGCGCGCTGTGCGTGTTGAACTGGTAGTCCGACAAGGCGTCCTCGCCGGCCAGCAGGCGGAAGGCGTCCGGTTTGACGACCACGCCCCAGTAACGCGTCTTGGTGCAGATCGAGCAGTTGCAGCGGCCGGTGCCGGCGGCAAGATCGATATCGGCCTCGAAGCGCACCGCGCCGCAATGACAACTGCCGTGGAAAGTCCTGGTCATGTTTTGCTCCGGTGAAAAGAAGTGGGGATCAGGGCCGCCAGCAGGGTGCGCTGACGCGAGCGGGGCGAGCCCGCGTGACTCGCCGGCTCATCCGTCGAGTCGGCTTTCGGCAACTTGAACTGTCCGTCGAGCAGCAAGCCGTTCAAATACATCGGGCGATAGGCCATCACCGCGCGTTGCAGGAATGTGTTCATGCTTCCTCTCCTCATGCGGCCATGGCCTCGCCGACACACCACGGCGGCAGCTGGGCGTGTTTGAACAGGCGATACCAGTGTTCGCGATCGCTGTGGCTGTACAGATCCAGCGTGCGGATCACCTCGCGGGCGAACTCCACGCTGCCGAGATGGCTGGCACTGATCACGCCGCCATCGCTGACCGCCAGCACCTCGCTGTCGTATTGCTCGGCACCGGCGTAGTCCGGCACCTGGGCGGCGATCTGGCCGGACCAGTTGCCGGTGTGACGGCAGTGGTCGAGCAGGCCGGCACGCGCCAGTGCCAGCACGCCGCTGTCGATGCCGGCCACCGGTGCGCCGCTGGCGTGCATCTGCCGGATCGCCGCCACCGCCGGCGCCCCTTCGCCGCGTTGCCAGAGGTGGCCGCCCGGCACGATCAGCAACGCCGCTCGCCGGAAGTCGAGTTCGGCCAGCGACAGGTCGGGCTGCACCTTCAGACCGCCCATCGAGGTCACCGGCGCGGTCGTCGACGGTTCGACCGAAAGGCCCACCGTCTGCACCTGCCAGTCGCCGGGGCGACGGATCTCGCACAATGCCAATGCCGCCTGCCAGTCGGCAAAACCGTCAAAGACCAGGAAATAAACCGTATCGCGCATGTCGTGTCCCTCCGCTATGGAGGTACAGCTTGCCTACCCCCTGCTGCCAACGTGCTGTCAGCAGTCGGGCCGGCCGGTGACCGCATGTGGCGGATCGACGCCGTGCTGGCGCGGTTAAGCCGTAGCCGGGACAATGGCGGTTCCTTCTGCCATGGACCCGACATGAAGCCCGTCTCGCTGATCCAGTTCCTGATCGAGGAACGCCGCGCCGGTCATATCAACGCCGAACTCTCGCTACTGATCGAAGTGGTCGCGCGCGCCTGCAAGCGCATCGCGGTGGCCACCAACAAGGGTGCCCTCGGCGGCGTACTGGGCATGGCCGGCAGCGACGATGCGCTGAGCATGAACATCCAGGGCGAAGCGCAGAAGAAACTCGACGTGATCTCCAACGAGATCCTGCTGGAGGCGAATGCCTGGGGCGGCCACCTCGCCGCCTGCGCGTCGGAGGAGATGGAGGATCCGCAGCAGATTCCGGACGGCTACCCGAAGGGCCAACACCTGCTGCTGTTCGACCCGCTGGACGGCAGCTCGAACATCGACGTCAACATCTCGGTCGGCACGATCTTCTCGGTACTGCGCTGCCCCGACGGCGTGACCGAACCCAAGGCCGAACATTTCCTGCAGCCGGGCACCACCCAGCTGGCCGCCGGCTACGTGGTGTACGGCCCGGCCACCGTGCTGGTGCTGACCTTCGGCCACGGCACCCACGAGTTCACGCTCGATCGCGAGGTGGGCAGTTTCATCCTCAGCCGCCGCGGCATCCGCATCCCCGAACAGGCCACCGAGTTCGCCATCAACATGTCGAACCAGCGCCATTGGCAGCCGCCGATGCAGCGCTATATCGGCGAATTGCTGGCCGGCACCACCGGCCCGCGCGGCAAGGACTTCAACATGCGCTGGGTTGCCTCGATGGTCGCCGACGTGCACCGCATCGTGACCCGCGGGGGCGTGTTCTATTACCCGCTGGACGCGAAAATCCTCAAGCAGGGCGGCAAGCTGCGGCTGATGTACGAGGCCAATCCGATGGCCTTCATCATCGAGCAGGCCGGCGGTGCGGCAACCACCGGCCGCGGGCGCATCATGGACCTGCAGCCGACCGGCCTGCACCAGCGCGTGCCGGTGTTCCTTGGCTCGAAGCAGGAAGTCGAACTGGCCACGCACTATCACCAGGAAGCCGACGGCGCGCTGGGCTGACGCCCGTGCTCCCTCTCCTGCAACGCACGGGGAGCGAGCACACCAGAACAACCACACCGCCAGACTCATGCCCTCTCCGCGCCACCCGGCGGGCATAGGCTGCACCCATCTTCTACCGCCGACGCGACTGCCCATGTCTTTCCGACGCCTGCTGCCGCTGTTCGCCACGTTCGCCCTGAGCGCCTGCTTCCACGCCAGCAAACCCGTCCCGCCGCCGATCCCACCACCACCCGCACCGCTGAAGATCGGCCTCGTGCTCGGTGGCGGGGCAGCCAAAGGCTTCGCGCATATCGGGGTGATCAAGATGCTGGAGGCCAGCGGCATCCATCCCGATGTGGTGGCCGGCACCAGCGCCGGCAGTGTCGTGGGCGCGTTGTACGCCAGCGGCATGGATGCGTTCCAGCTACAGGAAACCGCATTCGGCCTGGACGAGGCGAAGATCCGCGACGTGCGGCTGTTTTCCGGTGGACTGGTGCAGGGCCAGGCGCTGCAGGACTACGTCAACCAACTGCTGCACAATCGTCCGATCGAGCGCCTCAAGATTCCGTTCGCCGCCGTCGCCACCGAGCTGGAAACCGGTAAGCGCACGGTATTCGTGCGCGGCAACGCCGGTCAGGCGGTGCGTGCCTCCAGCAGCATCCCGGGCGTATTCGAGCCTGCCGAAATCAGTGGCAGGCACTATGTCGACGGCGGCGTGGTCAGTCCCATTCCAGTCGATGCGGCGCGCCAGCTCGGCGCCGATTTCGTGATCGCCGTGGACATCTCGGCCGGGCCCGATGGCCGCAACCCGCAAGGCATGATGAATATCGTGGGGCAGTCCCTCAGCATCATGGGTCGGCAACTGGCCGCGCAGGAAAGCGCGCGCGCCGACGTGGTGATCCGGCCCGACCTGCGCGGCATCGGCCCGACCGACTTCGAGCAGAGGAATCAGGCCATTCTTGCCGGCGAAAAGGCCGCGCTGGCGGCGATCCCCGCCATTCGCGCGAAACTCGCTGCGATGGCCGTGACGCGCCAGGCAAAGGCTACGGCGCCCTGACGCAACCGGCGCTTTCGGCCGGATTGACCCATGCCGTCCTGCACTTGGCGCGCGTCGTACGCGGGTTGTAGCGTGGCGTTTTTGCCGTGCCGGAATCTTCCATGCTGAAACGCGCGCCCCTCTCCGCTCCCGTGTTGTTGCTGGCCATCGCACTGGCCCCGAACGCGTTCGCCGGTTCGCCCATGGTCGATCCACGCATCGAACAGTTGCTGACCCAGCTGGGCAAGGCCGAGTCGATCCAGGCCACCGCCATTTCGCCGGACGGCAAGCAACTGGCGTGGGTTATCGAGCGCGACGGCAAGCCGACGATCGAGGTGGCTGCGGCCGATGGCAGCCATGCGCGCCGGATCAGCGGCGCGACGAAGCCCGGCAGTTGTGCCGAATCAGGCATCGCCTGGGCACCCGACTCGCACCATCTTGCGTTCGTCTCCAACTGCAATGTCGACCTGACCAACACCCAGGCCATGCAGAACGATGTCTACCTGGCCGACACGAAGGGCAAAGGCGCGCCAGCGCGACTGGCACAGCTGAAAGGCTATGTGCGCGCGCTGCAATGGACGACCGACGGCAAGTCACTGGGCTTCCTCTATGTCCCCGGCGCCACCCGCCACGCCAGCGCCACGGCCGCGGCCAAGCCGGCGGCTGGCGAGGTGGGTGTCACCGGCGTGGAAGTTCAGCGCGTGGCCAGCCTCGACGTGGCCAGCGGCGCGCTGCACGAATTGACGCCGGCCAACCTGTACGCGTACGAATTCGACTGGTCGCCGGACGGTTCGCGCATCGCCTATACCGCCGCGCTGCCGCCGGGCGACAACAACTGGTGGATCGCGAAACTCTACGTGCAACCCGCGCATCCCGACGCCGGCGCCAGCGTGCTGGTCGATCCCGCCAGCACGGCCAGTGGTTCGCTGCGCGGCCTGCAGATCGCGCTGCCGCGCTGGTCGCCGGACGCCACGCGGATCGCCTTCATTGGCGGCCTGATGAGCGACCAGGGCGCTACCGGCGGTGACATCTACGCCGTTGCGGCGAGCGGCGGTTCGCTCGTCAACCTCACCCCGGACATCCACGTCACGCCGTCATGGCTGCGCTGGACCGGCCCGCAGGCGATGCTGGTCAGCCAGGTCAGCAACGGCCAGAGCCAACTGGCCGACTACGCGGTGTCCGCCACCCGCGCCCAGCAGCAACGGGTGCACTTCACCGTGCCGGCCAGCGTCAGCGACGGCAGCGCGTCGATGGCGATGTCGCTGTCCAGCGATCTCAAGCACGTCGCCTTCCTGCAGAGTTCGTTCGCCACCGCCACCGAAGTGCACGCCGGCAGCCCGGGCGACACGCCGCCGCCCGCGGTGACGTCGTTCAACGCCGCGCTCAAGCCGGCGTGGGGCAAGGCCGAGTCGGTCGAATGGAACAACGAGGGCTTTCACGTGCAGGGTTGGTTGCTGTATCCGACCAACTACGATCCGAAGAAAACCTACCCGATGGTGGTGATGGTGCACGGTGGCCCGTCGAGCGCGGTGATCCCGCGCTGGCCGGGCGTGGGTTACGGTGCCGCACCGCTGTCCGCGCTGGGTTACTTCGTGTTCCAGCCGAACCCGCGCGGCAGCTTCGGCCAGGGCGAGAAGTACGTGCAGGCCAATCGCAAGGACTTCGGCTACGGCGATCTGCGCGACATCCTCGCCGGTGTGGACGCGGTGGAGAAGAAGCTGCCGGTGGACGACAAGCGGCTCGGTCTTACCGGTTGGAGCTACGGCGGTTTCATGAGCATGTTCGTGCCGACCCAGACCCAGCGCTTCCGCGCCGTGGTGGCTGGCGCCGGCATCTCGAACTGGCAGAGCTACTACGGCCAGAACCTGATCGACCAGTGGATGCCGCCGTTCTTCGGCGCCACCGTCTACGACGACCCGGCGGTGTACGCGAAGAGTTCGGCGATCAACTTCATCAAGAAAGTGAAAACACCGATGCTGATCGTGGTCGGCGACCGTGACGCCGAATGCCCCGCGCCGCAGTCATTCGAGATGTGGCACGCGCTGCGCGCGCAGAACGTGCCCACTTCGCTGGTGGTGTACCCGAACGAGGGGCATCACTTCGCCGATCCCGTCCACCAGCGCGACGTGCTGCAACGGGCACTTGGCTGGTTCCAGAAATATCTGCCGGCCAGCGGCTGATCATGGGTGCTTGGCTTCATGGCCGGTGCTCACCGGCATGGAACCAAGCGCCTCATTGCGGCGGATCACGCCGGCGCGTGTGGGTGACGGCACCGATGATGCCGATGCCCAATAACACCACGACGCCGACGATGACCCATTGCGTGGGCGCGTGCAGCAGAACGGCGGCATAAGCCAGGCCGCCAATCACAATGACCATGCCGGCCAGGTAAAGCGCGAAGGATGACATCGGTGCCTCCGTGGAATCGATGACGTGACGCACGACGATGACGCCGGAACGTTTGGAAGGCCTGATTGAACTCGCGCCGCCATCATCGATAAGTGAAGGTCCTTGACGCGCCGACCTGGTACCCACGCGGCGCCGCGCTAGAACAATTCACCCTGCGGCGACAGCTTGCGCGGCGGCACGAAACGCGAAGTATCCAGGCGGAGTTCGCGAGCGCGGCCGAAACCGTGTTTGCGGCAGGCGACGTCGAAGCGGCGGCGCAGCAGATCGGCGAACACGCCCTGGCCGCGCATGCGGGTGGCGAAGTTGCTGTCGTAGTCGCGGCCGCCGTTCATCTGCTGTACCAGGCTCATCACGTGTTCGGCGCGCTGTGGCGCGTGCAGCGTCAGCCATTCGCGGAACAGTTGCTTCAGCTCGTACGGCAGGCGCAGCACGGTGTATCCGGCGCAGCGTGCGCCGGCGTCGGCCGCTTGCGCCATCACCGCCTCCATGTCCTTGTCGTTGAGTGCCGGGATGATCGGTGCCACCAGCACCCCGACCGGTACGCCGGCCTCGGCCAGGGTGTGGATCGTCTTGATCCGGCGATGCGGTGCGCTGGCGCGTGGTTCGAGTTTCGCGGCGAGATGGTTGTCCAGCGAGTTGACCGAAACGAACACCTGCACCAGCTGCTCGCGCGCCATCGGCTGCAGGATGTCGAGGTCGCGCTCGACCAGCGCATTCTTGGTCACGATGGTGCACGGATGGTGGCATTCGGCCAGCAGCTCCAGGGCGGCGCGAGTCAGTCGCCAGCGCTTTTCGATCGGCTGGTACGGATCGGTGTTGCTGCCGATGTTGATCGGGCTGATCGCGTAGCCGGGTTTCGCCAGATCGGCACGCAGCACCTCGGCGAAGTTGCCTTTCGCGCGCAACTTGGTTTCGAAGTCCAGCCCGGGCGACAGGTTGAGGTAGCTGTGCGACGGGCGCGCAAAACAATAGATGCAACCGTGCTCGCAACCACGATACGGATTGATCGCCTGGTCGAAGGCGATGTCCGGCGAGTCGTTGCGGTTGATCACGCTGCGGGCGCGTTCCTCGGTGACTTCGGTGCGCGGACGTGGTGCCTCTTCGTCCAGCAGCGCGCTTTGCCAGCCGTCGTCCTCGGCTTGATGGCGGATGTTTTCGAAGCGGCCTTCCGGGTTGGAGGCGGCGCCGCGACCCTTGAGGCGGCGGGTGGTCGGGAGCTGCTCCGGCGAGGGCGGCGATGTCGGGAAATCGTCCATCGGTACAGCATCGCCCGGCGACGTCTCAGTCAGCGCGACATCGCCATGCGACGTGACCGGGCTCGCGCCAGGCGTATCCGGGCGGCGCTATGATGCAGCCGTATGGCGGCCGGTGGCGGCCTGTTTTCCTCTGTCGGGGCTCTCTCATGCGCTGGCTGCTGCTCGTCCTTACCGTGTTCGCGTTCGTGCTGTGTTTCACTCGCCACAGTGCCGGCGCCTGGGGCTTCTGGCTGCTGCTCGGACTTGTCGGCGTCTTCGCCACCGCGCTGGCTTTCGTGCAGGTGCGTATCGCCGGCAATGCACGCCATGAGAGCCTGTCGGAATACGACCTCATGCGGCTGCGCGAGGGCAAGCCGCCGCTCAAGCACGAGCGGGCGGAACGCCAGGCCTGATCTGGCGGCCATCGTCGTCGGGCGGCCTACCCGTTATCCGCAGCACGGCCGTCAGGTGCGCGCCGCCAACCCGTCACGATCGCTGCACATCGGAACATGGACGCTTGCGCCGGTGCGGCTGCGTAAACCGCGTCGCCCATGGGTCAACCCCTCAAGGAGTGCATGATGACTGCTACCGGCTTGATTATCTTCCTGCTCATCGGTGCCATCGCCGGCTGGCTTGCCGGCCTGATCGTGCGTGGTTTCGGCTTCGGCCTGCTCGGCAACATCGTGGTCGGCATCATCGGCGCGTTCCTCGCCGGCTGGTTGCTGCCGACGCTTGGTGTCGGCTTCAGCCTCGGCAGCCCGATCGTCACCAGCATCGTCTACGCGATGATCGGCGCGATCGTATTGCTGGTGATCATCGGCCTGATCAAGCGCGCCTGACCGAAGCCACCCGAAGGAAAACGCAGCGGCTCGCGCCGCTGCGTTTTTTTGTGCCTTCCCGAAACAGTCTCAGGCGGTGATGTCGACGTCCTTGGTCTCGCGCACGAAGAACAGGCCGATCACGAAGGTCATCAGCGCGATCACCACCGGATACCACAGGCCGGAGTAGATGTTGCCGGTGAGCGCCACGATGCCGAACGATACCGAGGGCAGGAACCCGCCGAACCAGCCGTTGCCGATGTGGTACGGCAGGCTCATCGAGGTGTAGCGGATCTTGGTCGGGAACATCTCCACCAGCCACGCCGCAATCGGTCCATAGACCATCGTCACGTACAGCACCAGCAGGAACAGCAGGAAGATCAGCATCGGATAATTGCTGCGTGCCGGGTCGGCCTTGGCCGGGTAGCCGGCCTGATCCAGCGCGCTGCCGAGGCTAGCGGCGAACGTCTTGTTCTGCGTCGCGAAGTCCGCCTTGGCCAGGCCGCTGCCCTCGAATGCGTCGAGGCTCGCGCTGCCCACGGTCACCTTCGCCAGCGTGCCGGCCGGCGCCGCCTGGTTGTCGTACGGCACGCCGCGCTTGGCCAGGGTGCTTTTGGCGATGTCGCACGAACTGGTGAAGGTCGACGTGCCGGTCAGGTTGATCTGCAGATGGCAGGTGGCCGGGTCGGCGATCACGGTGACCGGCGCACTGACGCGCGCGGCCTCGATGCCCGGATTGCCGTAGTGGGTGATGCCCTTGAAGATCGGGAAATAAGTCAGCGCGGCGATCAGGCAACCCGCGAGCACCACCGGCTTGCGGCCGATCTTGTCCGACAACCAGCCGAACACCACGAAGAACGGCGTGCCGATCAACAGTGCGGCTGCAATCAACAATTGCGTGGTGGTGGCATCGATCTTCAACGTGCTGCCGAGGAAGTACATCGCGTAGAACTGGCCGCAATACCACACCACGGCCTGACCGGCGGTGGCACCGAACAGCGCCAGCAGCACCAGCTTCAGGTTGCCCCAGCGGGCGAACGACTCGGTCAACGGCGCCTTCGACGTCTTGCCCTCGTCCTTCATCTGCTGGAATACCGGCGACTCGGCCAGCTGCATGCGGATGTATACCGACACGATCAGCAGCAGCGATGAGAGCAGGAACGGCACGCGCCAGCCCCAGTCGTCGAACTTGTCGCCGAGCAGCCATTTGCAGCCGAGGATCACCAGCAGCGAAAGGAACAGGCCGAAGGTGGCGGTGATCTGGATGAAGCTGGTGTACAGGCCGCGCTTGCCCTTCGGCGCATGTTCGGCCACATAGGTGGCCGCGCCGCCATACTCGCCGCCCAGCGCCAGGCCCTGCAGCATGCGCAACAGGATCAGGATCACCGGTGCCACGATGCCGATCGAACCGTAGCTGGGCAACAGGCCTACGAAGAACGTGGACAGGCCCATGATCACGATGGTGATCAGGAACGTGTACTTGCGTCCGACCAGATCGCCGACCCGGCCGAACACCAGTGCGCCGAACGGCCGCACCGCGAAGCCGGCGGCGAACGCGAGCAGGGCGAACACCAGCTGGCTCGCCTCATTCAGGCCGGAGAAGAACTGCTTGCCGATGATCACGGCGAGCGAGCCGTACAGGTAGAAGTCGTACCACTCGAACACGGTGCCCAGGCTGGATGCCAGGATCACCCGCTTGTGGCTGACGTCGAGCGCGCCGCGCCCGTCGATCGCAGTGGTGGCCATGATGTTTCCCCTCCAGAAAGTGTGAGTGCCTCCCTCCGCAAACCATGGAGAGGCGTCGGGAACCGCGTCCGCCCCTCACGCCGGACCGCAGTTCGTCATCCTCCCGTTGCCGGGAGGTCATGGCACGACGGCTACGCCGTCATGAGCTCAGAAGTGATACAGCGCGTTGAGGCTGACCTGGTTGCCGCTGGTGGTCTTGCGATCCGTGCCGTTGCTGGTGGAGTCGAGCTTGTCGTGCATCCATTCGGCGCTGAGGTCGTACGCGCCCGCGGTGTATTGCAGGCTCAACGCCGTCTGCCGATTCCTGAGCAACCCGGTCGAGCCGTTGCCCAGCCAGGTCACCACGTCGTCGGTATTGGGTTTGCTGTAGGCGTAGAACGCGTACAGGCTCCAGTTCGGCGTAAAGCTGTAGCCGGCCTGCACGAAACCACCGGTTTCCTTGATGTCGCCGAATTGGGACATGGCGCCGAAGATCTCGCCGAGGCCGTTGCCGGTGTAAGCCAGCCCCTTGAATGTCCACGGACCGGGCTTCCACTGTCCGCCGACCTCGTAACCCACGCTCTTGATATCGGACTTGATCGGTGTCGGTGCAGTACCGCCCACGCCGCGCAGATCGACCCGGCTGTAGTGTGCCGCGAAGTACGCCAGCCAGTTCTTGTCCTGCACGTGCAGGCGGGCCTCGATCTGCGGGCGGAAACCGGCGTTGCCGGCGGTCTTGTAGTTGACGTTGTTCACGGCGCCGTCCGGCCCGTTCCACGAACCCTCGAACGCACCGAGATCAAGCCGCCACTGCGCACCGGGGCTGCCGTGGTTGAGATCCTGCATCACCACCACGCCGGGGAAGCGCCAGCCGCCATAACCGGATCCGAAGCCCAGCGGAAACGCGATGTGCGCCAGCGAGGCGGGTGAATTGTCGATCGGGAACATGAAGTCCCATTGCTGGCCGATCCGCACCGTGGTGCCGGTCTCGGCGTTGGTCAGGTCCATGTAGGCCTGGCGCAGGCGCGGCGTCGGCTGCTGCTGGCTATACGCACCCGTGCCGTTGAAACCGCCGAAGAAGTCCATTTCGATGCGGCCGCCACCGGTCCAGTTGCCGGCGAACTTGGCACCGCTGAAGTCCAGCCAGAAGCGCGTGTTGCGCACGTCCACGCCGCTAAGCGAACCGGTCGAACCTGGCACCGGAAACAGCGCGTTCTGGCCATTGCCGTAAGTGAAGCTCTTGTTCTGATTGAACGCGCTCGCGCTGATGAAACCGTGCAACGCCACCGACACGCCCGGCGCACTGCTGAACACCGGCTTCTCCGGCGCCGGTGCGGCGGCTACGTTTTGCGCCGGCGCGACCGGCGCCGTGGCAACGGGCGCCGCCTTCTGCGCCTGGATCATGCTTTTCAGCTCGTTCAACTGCTGTTCCAGCTGCGCCACGCGCTGTTCGAGTTGTGCTTCGCGGGTGTCGCTCTGTGCATGCGCAGCCAACGGCAGCGCCAGTGCGCAAGCCATGCTCAGGGCGAGCGCCGTGTAGCGATTTGAGTGTCGCGAAATCATGCTTGCGTCTCCCCACGGTCGATGACGGGTCGAGCATGACCATGCTGCGGCGCACGCGGCCATTCGCCTTTGGTCGAACTTCGACCAAAGTCGATGTGGCACGCTGCCGCCCCTCTGCACGATCGGGCTAAACTCGAACGATCGCCGTGCAGGTGCCAGCGCCTGCACGGTTTCCCTCGTTACCTTCCATGCCGAGCCAGCAGGAGGCCAGCCATGTCCAAGCTCCACCCGGTCAACCCCGAATTCGCCGCCGCGGCACGCCTGCGCCACGACGACTACACGCGCCTGTATGCCGAATCGGTCAGCGATCCGGAGGCATTCTGGGCTCGCATCGGGCAACGGCTGGACTGGAGCCGGGCGCCCACCAGGATCAAGGACGTTTCGTTCGACCGCAACGACCTACACATCCGCTGGTACGAGGACGGCGAACTCAACGTGTCGGCTAACTGCCTCGACCGCCAGCTCGAGAAGCGCGGCGACAAGGTGGCGATCATCTTCGAGGGTGACGACCCGAAGGATTCACGCCGGATCACCTACCGCGAGCTGCATGGCGAAGTGTGCAAGTTCGCCAATACGCTGAAGCACCTTGGCGTGGTCAAGGGTGACCGCGTCGCGATCTACCTGCCGATGATTCCGGAAGCGGCCGTGGCGATGCTGGCCTGCGCCCGACTCGGTGCGATCCACTCGGTGGTGTTCGGCGGCTTCTCGCCCGACTCGCTGGCCGGGCGCATCGCCGATTCCACCGCCAAAGTGGTGATCACCGCCGACGAGGGTCTGCGCGCCGGCAAGCGCATCCCGCTCAAGGTCAACGTGGACGCCGCGCTGGAACGGCCCGGCACCAACAGCGTGGAAACCGTGATCGTGGTGCGCCACACCGGCGGCGCGGTGTCGATGCAGTCGCCGCGCGATCGCTATTACCACACGCTGATGGAGGGTCAATCCGTCGATTGTCCGCCCACGCCGGTCGAGGCCGAGCACCCGCTGTTCGTGCTGTACACCTCCGGCTCCACCGGCAAGCCGAAAGGCGTGCAGCACAGCACGGGCGGCTATCTGGTGTTCGCCAGCTACACGCACGAACAGGTGTTCGACCTGCACGAGGACGACATCTACTGGTGTACCGCCGACGTCGGCTGGGTCACCGGCCACAGCTACGTGGTGTACGGCCCGCTGGCCAACGGCGCCACCACGGTGATGTTCGAGGGCGTGCCGAACTATCCCGACTACAGCCGCTTCTGGCAGGTCGTCGACAAGCACAAGATCAGCATCTTCTACACCGCACCGACCGCGATCCGCGCGTTGATGCGCGAAGGCGAGGCACCCGTCAAGAAAACCTCGCGTGCCTCGCTGCGCGTGCTCGGCTCGGTCGGCGAACCGATCAATCCGGAAGCATGGGAGTGGTACCACCGCGTGGTCGGTGACGAACGCTGCCCGATCGTCGATACCTGGTGGCAGACCGAAACCGGCGGCATCATGATCTCGCCGCTGCCCGGCGCGATCGCGACCAAGCCCGGCTCGGCCACCTTGCCATTCTTCGGCATCAAGCCGGCCATCGTCGACGCCGACGGCACCGTGCAGGAAGGCGTGGCCGAGGGCAACCTGCTGATCACCGATTCCTGGCCCGGCCAGGTGCGCACCATCTACGGCGACCACCAGCGCTTCATCGACACCTATTTCAGCGCCTACCCCGGCAACTACTTCAGCGGCGACGGCGCACGTCGCGACGAGGATGGCTACTACTGGATCACCGGCCGGGTCGATGACGTGATCAACGTCAGCGGCCACCGCCTGGGCACCGCCGAAGTGGAGAGCGCACTGGTGGCGCATCCGAAGGTGGCCGAGGCCGCCGTGGTCGGCTGTCCGCACGAGATCAAGGGCCAGGGCATCTATGCCTATGTCACCCTGATCGCCGGCGAGACCGGCAGCGATGAACTGCGCAAGGAGCTGATTGCGTGGGTGCGCAAGGAGATCGGTCCGATCGCCACGCCGGATTACCTGCAGTGGGCGCCGGGCCTGCCCAAGACCCGCTCCGGAAAGATCATGCGCCGCATCCTGCGCAAGATCGGCGAAAACCAGCCCGACCAGCTCGGCGACATCACCACCCTGGCCGATCCCGGCGTGGTGAAGAACCTGGTCGACGAGCGACTGATCAAGTGACCTGCAGGAGCGGTTTCAGCCGCGATCGCTCTTCGGATAAGCGAAAGGCATCGCGACTGAAACCGCTTCCACGGGGCTATCGCGTCGTAGTTGAATGGATCGTATGCCCGATATCCTGATCGCCGACGACCACCCGCTGTTCCGCGACGCCTTGCAGCGCGCGGTACTGACGGCGCTGCCGCGGGCGCACGTGCACGGCGCCGACAGCGTGCATGCGCTGCTCGGCCTGATCGAGCAATTCCCCGATGCCGAGCTGCTGCTGCTCGACCTGCACATGCCCGGCGCGCGCGGCTACTCCGCGCTGGCGCACATCCGCGGCCAGTATCCGGGCCTGCCGACCATCGTGGTGTCCGGACACGAGGAGGTGCAGGTGGCGCGCCGCGCGCTCGCGCATGGCGCCTCGGCGTACATTCCAAAGTCCGCCGCCAGCACAGACATCGTGGCGGCGATCCAGGCGGTGCTCGACGGTGATGTGTGGCTTCCCCACGCCTTGCTGGACGGCCCCGGTGAACTGCGACCCGACGAGGCCGCCGCCGCGGCGCATGTTGCGGCGCTGACCCCACAGCAGTTCCGCGTGATGACGATGATCGCCGAGGGCCTGCTGAACAAGCAGATCGCATACGACCTCGGTGTCTCCGAAGCCACCGTCAAGGCGCACATGACGGCGATCATGCGCAAGCTCGGTGTCAACAATCGCACCCAGGTCGCGCTGATCGCCAGCCAGCTGGCGGTCGATCGCGAGAGCATGCCGGCCTTCCCGGACGACGAGGACTGAGGTGGCGCCGCTAGCGGCGTAGCAACGCGGTCAGCAGCGCGCGCAACGCGGCGGGCCGTACCGGTTTGTGCAGCAGCGGATAGCCCAGGGCCCGCGCACGCTGTTTCAGTTCGCTGCTGCCGTCGGCGGTGATCATCGCCACCGGCGGCAGTCCGCCGCGCGCATCGCGCAGCTGCTGCAGGGCCTGCAGGCCGTCCACGTTGTCGCTCAAATGGTAGTCGGCCAGGATCAGGTCGATCGATCCGCGCGCCAGTTCCTTCTCGGCCTGCTCCACGTCCAGCGCCAGCCGGCAATCGACACCCCAGCGGCTGAGCAGCGCGCGCATGCCGTCGAGAATCGTGGCGTCGTTGTCCAGGCACAGCACGGTCAACGGCAACTGCTTGTCCGGACCGGCGCGCTGCACCCGCTGGCGACGTGCCGGTACCGCCTCACTCCGCGGCACGGTCACGGCGAAACAGCTGCCGTGCTGGACCTGCGAGTGCAGGTCCAGCCGGTGGCCGAGGATGCCGGCCAGGCGATCGCAGATCGACAGGCCCAGGCCGAGGCCTTTCTCGCCCCAGGGCGATGGTTGTTCCAGCCGCTGGAATTCGTCGAAGATGCGCGCACGCTGTTCCGCGGCGATGCCGGGTCCGGAATCCCACACTTCGATACGCACTTCCTCGCCCACCCGGCGCGCGCCAAGTAACACGCCACCCTTGCTGGTGTAGCGCAAGGCGTTGGAGACGAAGTTCTGCAGGATCCGGCGCAGCAGTTGCGGATCGCTGCGCACCGCCAGCGTGGTCGGCGCCACGCGCAGCCGCAGCCCGCGTTGTTCGGCGACCACTGCGAACTGCGCCTTCAACGAATCGAACACTTCGGCCAGTGCGAAGCCACCCACTTCCGGGCGATAACTGCCGGCATCCAGCCGCGAGATATCGAGCAAGGCATCGAGCAGGTCCTCGGCGGCACGGAACGAGGCGTCGATGCGTTCGGCCAGTCCGCTCGCCTCGGCATCCAGGCCCGGATGCTGGCGCAGCGCCGAGGTGAACAGCCGTGCCGCATTCAGCGGCTGCAAAAGGTCGTGGCTGGCGGCGGCGAGAAAGCGCGTCTTGGAGATGTTCGCGGTCTCGGCCGCACGGCGCGCCTGCGCGGTGGCGGCCAGAGCTTCGGACAGTTCGGCGGTGCGCTGATCGACCCGCTGCTCCAATGTTTCATTCACCTCGATCAACGCCTGCTCGGCGTGCTTGTACGCGGTAACGTCGGTATACGTGGTGACGTAACCGCCACCCGGCAGCGCGCGTCCACGCATCTCGATCACCGTGCCGTCCGGGCGGATGCGCTGGAACAGGTGCGACGAACCGGCACGCATGTAGTCGATGCGCTTGGCCACGTGATCGTCCACTTCACCGGGTCCGCACTCGCCCAGCTCGGCATTCCAGCGAATCAGCTCGTCCACCGACACCCCGACGTGGACCATGCCGTCGGGGTAGTCGAACAGCTCCAGGTAGCGCCGGTTCCACGCCACCAGCCGCATCCTTGCGTCGACCACGCTGATGCCCTGCGAAACGTTTTCGAGCGTGGTGGACAACAGCTCGCGATTGAAGCGCAGCTCCTGCGAGGCTTCGTCCAGCAAGGCCATCGATTCGGCCACGTCCAGGCCGCTGCCGGACAGTGCGCTGATCAGGATCCGCCGTGCATTGGCGGCGCCCACCGCCGAGGCCAGCAGCCGCTCGGTGTACTGGATCAACGCACGGTCGGCCGCCTCGCCGGGCAGCAGTGGCTTGCCGCGGCGCTGGGCGTATTCGTCGAACGCTCGTGCGCTGGTGCGTTCACCCACGATGCGCTCGGCAATCGTGCGCAGGTCGGCCACGACCACGCGACCACGCCAGTCACCGGCGCCGCCACGGCTGGCCGGATCGGCGTCCATGAACATCGCTGCATGCAGGCGTTCCTCCAGGCTCGGCCGGAAACGCAGCGAGATGAATACCAGACAGCCCACATTGACCAGCAGCGACCAGAACGTGCCGTGCATCACCGGGTCCCAACCGCTGAGATGGAACAGCGCCTGTGGGCGCAGCCAGTCCCAGCCGAACGGGCCATCCTGCAGCCAGCCCTCGGAACGGATCACCGCCGGCAGCAGCAAGGTGTACAACCACACGGCGAAACCGCCGGCCAGGCCCACCACCACGCCGCGACGACTGGCGCCGCGCCAGTACAGCGCGGCGATCAGCGCCGGCGCGAACTGCGCCACCGCGGCAAACGCCAGCAGGCCGGTGGCAGCCAGGTTTTCCGCGTTGGCGGCAACCCGGTAATAGATGTAGGCCATCAGGGCCAGCAGCATGATCGCCACCCGGCGCACACCCAGCACCAGTTGCGACAGGTCGCTGCGATGCTCCAGTCGCAGGCGATGGATGCGCAGCAAGGCAGGCATCACCAGGTCGTTGCTGATCATGGTCGACAGCGCCACCGAGGCCACGATCACCATGCCTGTCGCCGCCGAGAAGCCGCCTATGAAGGCCAGCAATGCCATGCCGCGGTCGCCATGCGCCATCGGTAGGGTCAGCACCCACGCATCGGCCGCGCCATCGCGCACCAGTGGCATGTGTGCTCCGGCCGCCACGATCGGCAGCACCGCCACACTGACGATGACCAGGTATAGCGGCACCATCCAGCGCGCCCGCGCAAGATCGCCGGCGTCCTCGCATTCGACCATGCCGATCTGGAATTGCCGCGGCAGGCAGAACATCGCGCAGAACGCCAGCATGGTCTGCGCCATGAAACCCGGCGACAGTCCATGGCTGAGCTGGGTCAGCGGTATCTGCACGGTGCTGGCCAGCCCTGGCCCCTGCCACAACGCATAGCCCGCCAGCGCCACGAACGCCAGCAACTTGATCAGCGACTCCAGCGCAATCGCCAGCATCAGGCCATGGTGGTGTTCGGTCGCGTCGATGCTGCGTGTGCCGAACAATATGGCGAACACCGCCAGCAACACCGCGCACCACATCGCACTGTCGATGCCACCGGTGGTCACCGCGCCCTGGGCGACGCCACCGAGCACGCCGAACGACATCGCCACCGCCTTGAATTGCAGTGCGATATACGGCACCACCGCGATCATCGCGATAACCGCCACCAGCGCCGCCAGCCCGTGTGACTTGCCGAAGCGTGCACCGATGAAATCCGCGATCGAGGTGATATTGCGCTGCCTCACCACCTGCACCAGCCGGCGCAACAGGCCGAAGCCGAACACGAACAGCAGGATCGGTCCAAGATAGATCGGCAGGTAGGCGAGGCCATCGCGCGCCGCGGTGCCGACCGCGCCATAGAACGTCCACGATGAGCAGTACACGGCGAGCGCCAGGCTGTAGACGATCGGCCGCAGGCGCGGCTGGCGTGGATACAACGGGCGCCGGTCACCGGCATAGGCGACCACAAATAGCAGGCCGACATACAGCAGGGATACCAGCAGCAACAGCCAACCCTGGATCAAACCTCGTTCTCCCCTTGCGGACGCGGCCCAGGTCGGTAGTTCCCCGAGCGCGTCTGGTGCGTGTTTGCTTGTGCCGCGACCGCGCCAGCGGCACCATGCCTGGATGATTGCCACGCCCGCCCGGATGATTGCCAACGTAGCAGAGCACCTGCAGGATGACGAGATTCACGTCTGGCGACTGGATTACCGGCGGCAGGATGGACGTGCCCCGCTGCTCCGCGTGCTCGGCGCCTACCTGGGAACCGACCCGGACGGGATTGCGCTGACCGAGGGTGAACACGGCCGGCCAGCGCTCGCGCCGCCGCATGATCAATCGCTCGGTTTCAACTGGTCGCACAGCGGCCATCAGGCAGTGATCGCGATTGGTCGCCGGATCACGCCGGGGATCGATCTGGAGCAGCGACGCGCAAGGCCGCGCGCGCTGGACATCGCCCAGCACTATTTCAGTGCCGACGAAACCGCTGCCCTGGTCGCCTTGCCGGCGGCGGAACGTGACGTCGCGTTTCTGGAACTGTGGACAGCCAAGGAGGCCGTGCTCAAGGCCTTGGGACGTGGCATCGCCTTTGGCCTGCATCGTCTGAGCATCGCCATCCACCCGCAACAGCTGAGCCTGGAGCGACTGGAAGGCGACGACGTACGCGCCTGGCAATTGCAGCGCCTGGCCATCGACTCCACCCTGATCGCCGCACTGGCGTGGCGCGGTGATCCGCGGCGCGTCCGGCATGAAGTGCTTGCCAGCGACGCCTGATCGGCGCACTGTTTTCGGCCCGGCGGCGGCCAGCGGCGATCCGATGGCGACCACGACCTCCATTGTTCGAGATCACCCAGCCCCATGACCCTGCTCAGCGTCAACCTCAACAAGATCGCCGTGCTGCGCAATTCGCGCGGGGGGTACGAACCCGACATCTGTTTCGCGGCGCAGACCTGCATCGAGTCCGGTTGCGGCGGCATCACCGTGCATCCGCGACCGGATCAGCGTCATGTCCGACCCGGCGACGTACGCGCGTTGGCCGCGATGCTGCGTGGCCGGGTGGAATACAACCTCGAGGGCAACCCGTTTGCGGGCGCCCGCGGTGACTACCCCGGCCTCGTCGCTCTGGCACGCGAGGTACGTCCAACCCAGGTGACCCTGGTGCCCGATGGCGACGGCCAGGTCACCTCCGACCATGGCTTCGACCTTCGCCGCGACATTGCACGGCTGCGCCCGCTGGTCGGCGAACTGTGCGACCTCGGCTGTCGGGTCAGCCTGTTCGTCGATGCCGGCAGCCAGGATTTCGATCTGGCCGCCGTGATCGGCGTGCAGCGCATCGAGATCTACACCGGGCCGTATGCGCAGAGCTTCGCCGATGGCCAGCCCGCCGCCGCCTTGGCGGCCTGTGCCGATACCGCACGACGCGCCCAGCAGGCCGGACTGGCGGTGAACGCCGGACACGATCTGAGCCAGGCCAACCTGGGCACGTTCAAGGCGGCGATCCCCGGCCTGGCCGAAGTTTCGATCGGTCACGCGCTGATCGGCGAAGCGCTGTACGAAGGGTTGGCGACAACGGTACGCAACTATCTGCAGATCCTGCGCTGATCGAATCTACTTTACGCCCACCTCCATCAACAAAAACCCCCGCACACGGCGGGGGTTTTTGTTGGATCGAGCGATGGTTGTCGCCCGCCGATACCGGATCAGAAGTTGTCGGTAAAACCGATCTTGACCAGGTTGTAGCTTTTTGCATCCGCCAGCACACGTGCCACGTACTGGTAGGCCACGGCGTCATCCGCGGCAATCTGGATTTCCGGCTGGTTGCTCTGCTGGGCGATCACCGCGAGCTGCGCTTTCAGGCCCAGCTCATCCACCGGCGTATCGTTCCAGTAGAACGCACCACTCGGATCGATCTTGAGATGGATCGGATCCAGCGGCGTCGGTGGATTGACGACGTTCGGATTCGGCTGCGGCAGATCCACCTGAATCTTCAGCGCCGGGATCGGTGCCGTGATCATGAAGATGATCAGCAACACCAGCAGCACGTCGACCAGCGGTGTCACGTTGATATCCGCCATTGGGCCGGCGGTTTTTGTGCTGAAAGCCATCTCAAGTCACCCTTTTGGCGCTTCGGTGGTCATGAAACCAACGTGGACCATGCCCGAATCTTTGGCATTGCCAATGATCTTTTTCACGATCTTGAACTCGGCGTCCTTGTCCGCACGAATCTGCAGTTCCGGCTGCGGCGATTTTTGCGCGTTGACCACAAACTGCGCACGCAATTCCGCTTCGGTCACCGGACGATCGTCAAGAAACATGCTGCCATCCTGCTTGACTGCCAGGTCCAGCGGCGGAACCACAACCTCTGCTTCCTTGGTCTTGGGGTTCGCCGTGGGCAGATCAATCGTGATGGTATGGGACATCAACGGAGCAGTGATCATGAAGATGATCAGCAGTACCAACATCACGTCGACCAGCGGCGTGACGTTGATTTCCGACATCGGGCCGCCGGAATTACCACCTAGGCTGACTGCCATGGGTCAATCCCTCACTTCTGGGTTTCGACGCGCGAGCCGGTCGCGAAGAAGTCGTGCAGGTCATGCGCGAATTCGTCGAAGCGGGCATAGATCACGCGATTTGAACGATTGTAGAAGTTGAAGGCGAACAGCGCCGGGATGGCGGCGAACAGACCGAACGCGGTCATGATCAATGCCTCACCGACCGGGCCGGCCACCGAAGCCATCGAGGCGTTGCCGGTAGCTGCAATGCCGATCAGGGCGTTATAGATGCCCCACACGGTACCGAGCAGACCGACGAACGGCGCCGCGGAACCGACGGTGGCGAGCAAGGTCATGCCGCCTTCCAGACGCAGGCTTTCACGTGCCACGGCCTGACGCAGGGCGCGGTCGATGAATTCCGAACGGCTCAGCGTCTCAGCCAGGCGGCCGGTGGTGCCGACGGCGGTCTGCTGATGATGGGCAACGGCCGAAGCGGCGTCGAGCGCGATCTTGGAGAACGGTTCGCCCTTGGGCTGCGCTTCCAGTTCGCGAATCGCGTCCTGGGTGGAGCCATTGGCCCAGAACCCGTTGATGACCTTGTCGGCGCGGGCCTTCACCGTGGCATTGCGAATGCCGTTGGAAATGATGAAGTACCAGGACAGGAGCGACATCGCCGTCAGCGTCACGAAGACGACCCAACCGAGCCAGTCGAAATGCTGGATCAGGTTGGCAAAGCCCATCTGCTTCATGGCTTCGGCGTTGGTATTGCCACCCATGGCCTGGGCGGCATCGGTTGTTGCAGGAGTCTGTAGGAACATAACGCTACCCTAGGGAAGTCAAGCGTGAACTGTAACTGTAATCGTGTGAAACCGAATTACAGCTGATTGATAGGCTGATTACATCTGGCCGCTGAGGTTGAAGTTGACTGGAATGCGTGCATACCCTTCAACCTTTTGTCCGTTTCGGATTGTCGGGTTGAAGCGCCAATGCCGTGCAGCGTCCATGGCCGCTCGATCAAGCTCGTGATAACCGCTGGACTTGTCGATCTTGATGTCCTTCGGCGAACCGTCGACACCGACCAGAACCATCAGAATAACCGTGCCTTCATGATGCTGCCGTTGCGCCTGTGGCGGGTACTTCGGCTGAAGACGACTGTTGTAGCTGAGATCCGAGCTGGCTGTTATCTCCGATGGCGGTGCCGGTGGTGCTGGCGGTGCCGGCGGCGGTGCCTGGACAGCGTTCGCCGATTGCTCTTCCACCGGTGGTGGCGGAGTCGGCGGCGGCGGTGTCGGTGGCGGCTTGACCTG
Organism: Rhodanobacter sp. Col0626; assembly: GCF_049994385.1. Classification (GTDB taxonomy): domain Bacteria; phylum Pseudomonadota; class Gammaproteobacteria; order Xanthomonadales; family Rhodanobacteraceae; genus Rhodanobacter. The sequence continues at coordinate 8,418 of NZ_CP188260.1, read as the reverse complement.
CTGAATGATCTTCGGCGGCGGCTGCTTGGGTGGCTCCGGCGGCGGCGGCGGCGGCGGTGGTGGCGGCGGCGGCGGCTCGATGAAATTCACCTGGACGATATGCTCTTTTTCTTTGTGATTCTGATTCGGCGGCGCCATGGGCGCCACGATCAACAGAAACGCAAAGGCATGCAGCCCAATGGCTACAGCAAGTGCCCAGGTGCGCTTCCAACTAAACGGCTCGCGCCCATTTTCTTCGTTACTTGAGGCCATCTGTCACTATCTGAAGCTGATCAATCGGAAGAGAACGTTGCCGCAGGGCTTGGCCCGAAACCGTCGGAATATCTGACGGAATTCGGATGAAACTCGCCACTGGGGAGACGCAGGGAAAGGTTTTCAACGGTACAACAGCACATGACATTTGTATAGCACCTGCGGGACGAACGAATGGATGTCCATCCATCCCGCAAACTTCCCTGTGTCGCGGGTTCCGGCTCAGCCGGCACCCGCCTTTTTCAGCCATGCATTGGCTTTCGCCGCTGTCTCCGGCTGCTGCGCAGCCTTCTTCATGGCAGTGATCGCTGCAGGCTTGTTCTTGAGGCCGCGTTCGCTCTCGGCGAGCAGCATGTACGCGGCGCCTTTCTGCTTTACACCCTTGTCGAGACTTTGCTGGATCAGTCCCTTCGCCTGGCTGTATTTGTTCTCGCTCAGCAGCAGTCTGCCGGCGCGCAGGGCGGGCTCACCGTCGGTGGCGAGCGGCGCGGCCTTGTTGTAATAGTCGACCGCCTTGCTGGTGTTGTTGGCCAGTTCGGCCGACTGGCCGAGCAGCACGTAGGTATCCGCACTGGGCTTGACCACGCCCTTGCTCATGCCGTCCTCGAGTACCTGGGAGGCCTTGACGGCATTCGGTGCTGGATCGTCGCTGTCCTGCCCGGTAACCAGATACAACTTGGCCAGGCTCACGTAATTCGCTTCGGTCTTGAACGTGCCGGCGGCGCGGGCCTTCTCCAGCAACTGGATCGCTTCGGGATACTTGTGCGCCTGCATCAGCACCGCGGCGGAATTGTTGAGTGCGTTCGGATCGTTCGGGCTCGCGCTGAGCTGATCCTGCGCCAGTGCGGCCGCCTTGTCGTTCTGGCCGGATTCGGAGTAGCTGGCCATCAGGATCTGGTTCCAGCTCGCTTCCGGTTTGTCGGTCAGCGATTTGGCCTTGTTGATCGCCGCGATGGCCTCGGGATACTTCGTGAGGCGGTAATCGGCGTTGCCTTCGAGTGCGTACGAGGCGGCGGTTTCCTTCTTGCCCTCGGCGCGCCACTTGGTGACCGTGTTCAGCGACGCCTGGTACTGCTCGTCGGCCAGTTGGAACTGAGCCAGCATGTACATCAGCTGGTAGTAGGTATCGTTCGGCATCACGCCGAGCGCCAACGAGCGCTGCAGAAGATCGATCGCGTTCTTGTGGTCGCCGCCGTTGAACTTGATGCTGGCCAGACCCTGCAGGGCCAATGCCTGGGCATATTTGCTCTTGCTGCCGTCGACGATCGGCTGCAGCAGTTGCTGGGCCTTGGCGGCATCGCCTGCGGCCACGGCATCCAGACCGTCATTGAGAGCCTTCTGATCCTTTTCGCTGGTCAGGTCGAGTTTGGGCTCGGCACGGGTCGCGTTGGGATACTGCACTTCCGGCTTGGCCTTGGCGTCGGGCTTGTCACGAGCCATCGCCGGGCTGCTGGCCACGACGAGCAGCAAAGCTGCGCTCGCCAGCATGGTTAACCCTCGGGCATGCTTCATGGTTGTCCTCATATCGGTCGGCGCCGTTGAATGGCGCGGGGGAATTACGGAGGTTAACCCGAGCCGGCGCACGATAACAAGTCGCACTGCCGCATAAAAGATTGTTAAAAATCAATTACTTGGCGATTATCCACTCGGGCGAATGCCATTAATGCACGCCAGCGGTGCTTATGGCGTGAGTTTCGGGCGGCCATGCGGGAGGGACGTCAGCCCATTCCGCCGCCCTGGAACGGCGGCGGCGGAACTCCCGGACGTGCGTCAAATATCCAGATTGGCGACCTTCAGCGCATTCGCCTCGATGAAGTCGCGACGCGGTTCGACTGCCTCGCCCATCAACATCGAGAACATCTGGTCGGCAGCGATCGCGTCCTCGACCCCCACCTGCAGCATGCGTCGCGTCTCCGGGTTCACCGTGGTATCCCACAGCTGTTCCGGGTTCATCTCGCCCAGGCCCTTGAAGCGCTGGATGCTGCGGCCTTTCTTGGCTTCGTCGAGCAGCCAGTTGCGGGCATCCAGGAAACTGAGCACACCGCGCGAGGCGTTGCCGCGACGAGCCACCGCATCCGGCTGGATCATGCCGGCGATCTGCTGGCTGATCGCCAGGATCGGGCGAAACTCGTTGCTGCTGAAGAACGGTTGCGGCAGGAACCAGGTGTGACTGAGGCCATGCTGTTCCTTCACCACCTCGAGCGCAGCCGGTTGCTCGCCGACCGCCGGCCGCAGCGCCATCCGGTAATGCGGCTTGCCCAAGCCGCTGGCGGCCAGGCGCTGGGTCGCGCCGTCGAGCCAGGCCTGCATCGCGACCGTGTCCGACCACAACGACGGTTCGATCGGCACATGTTCGAGCAAGGCGTTGAGCACGGCGGCATCGAAGCGATGGGCCAGCTTGGCGATTTGATCGAGCGCATGCTGATACCCACGCAGCAGCTTTTCCAGCGCCTCACCGGTGATCGGTGGTGCGTCCGGGCTGTAGGTCAACGAGGCATTGTCGACCGCGCTGGAGATCAGGTAGTCGTTCAGCGCGGTGTCGTCCTTGATGTACAGCTCCTGCTTGCCCTGCTTCACCTTGTAGAGCGGCGGCAGGCCGATGTAGATATGGCCGCGTTCGATCAACTCCGGCATCTGACGGTAGAAGAAGGTCAGCAGCAAGGTGCGGATATGCGAGCCATCGACGTCCGCATCGGTCATCAGAATGATGCGGTGGTAACGCAGCTTGTCCGGGTTGTACTCGTCCTTGCCGATGCCGGTGCCCAGCGCGGTGATCAGGGTGCCGACCTCGGCAGACGCCAGCATGCGGTCGAAGCGCGCCTTCTCGACGTTGAGGATCTTGCCCTTCAGTGGCAGCACGGCCTGGGTCTTGCGGTTGCGACCCTGCTTGGCTGAACCGCCGGCGGAGTCACCCTCGACCAGGAACAGTTCGCACAGCGCGGGATCCTTTTCCTGACAATCGGCCAGTTTGCCCGGCAGGCCGGCGATGTCCAGCGCGCCCTTGCGGCGGGTCATCTCGCGCGCCTTGCGGGCGGCCTCGCGGGCGCGGGCGGCATCGACCACCTTGGAGGCGATCGCCTTGGCTTCGTTCGGATGCTCCAGCAGGAATTCGCCGAGCTTTTCGTTGACGACCTGCTCCACCACCGTCTTCACCTCGGACGAAACCAGCTTGTCCTTGGTTTGCGAGGAGAACTTCGGATCGGGCACCTTCACCGACAGCACGGCGATCATGCCTTCGCGCATGTCGTCGCCCGAAAGCGAGCCGACCTTGGCGTTCTTGGCCAGTCCGGATTTCTCGATATAGCTCTGCAACGAACGGGTCAGCGCGGCACGAAAGCCGGTGAGATGGGTGCCACCGTCGCGCTGCGGGATATTGTTGGTGAAGCAGAACATCGTTTCCTGGTAGGAATCGGTCCACTGCATCGCCACTTCCACCACGATGCCGTCCTGCTCCGCGGTCAGGCTGATCACGTTCGGGTGCAAGGCAGTCTTCAGCTGGGCCAGATGCTGCACGAACGAACGGATGCCTCCCTCGTAGGCGAACCTGTCATGCCGCCCCTCGCCACGCTCGTCATACAGATCGATGGTGACACCGGAATTCAGGAAGGCCAGCTCACGCAGGCGCTTGGCCAGGATGTCGTAATGAAATTCGATGTTGTTGGTGAAGGTGGCCGGGCTGGGCAGGAAGCGCACCAAGGTGCCGCGCTGGGTCGAAGGGCCCACCACCTTCAGCGGATACAAGGGCTCGCCCAGCGAGTATTCCTGCTGATGTTCCTGGCCATTGCTGTAAATCGTCAGCCACAGGTGGTCGCTGAGTGCGTTCACCACCGACACGCCCACGCCGTGCAGGCCGCCGGAAACCTTGTAGGAGTCCGCATCGAACTTGCCGCCTGCATGCAGCACGGTCATCACCACTTCGGCGGCAGATCGGCCTTCTTCCGGATGGATATCCACCGGGATGCCGCGGCCGTTGTCACAGACGCTGACCGAGCCGTCTTCCAGAATCCTGACAGTAACCTGGTCGCAGTAACCCGCCAAGGCTTCGTCGATCGCGTTGTCGACGACCTCGAACACCATGTGGTGCAAGCCAGTGCCGTCATCGGTATCGCCGATGTACATGCCCGGGCGCTTGCGCACCGCTTCCAGTCCCTTGAGGACCTTGATGTTGCTTGAGTCGTAGTGCGATTCGTTCATGGATTCGTTCATGCGTTGACCGTTTCCTGGCGCCAGCGACCCGCCCGACACGGCGCCGTGATAGGCCGGACAGGGTTATGCAATCTTGGGAGATGCAACCTTCCGATTATAGCAGGCGCGTCAGATCACCTTGTTCCACGTGGAACACCCGAGCCGGCAGTCCATGCAATGCGTCGGGCAAGTCGGTCCCGGTCAACAAGACTTGTGCATTTGCTGCCTGCAGTTGAGCCACCACGGCAGCCTGATGGGCCTGATCGAGTTCCGAAGCGAGATCGTCCAGGCACACGATGGGCCATTCACCATGATGCTCGGCGTACAGCCCGGCCTGCGCCAGCATGCAGGCCAGCGCCGTGAGTTTTTCCTGGCCACGGGAAAGATGTTCGCGCAACGGCGCGTGCTCGAACACCATCGACCAATCCGCACGATGCACGCCCGCCGTGGTGTGTCCGCGAGCCAGATCCCTGCCCCGTTGTTCGCGCAGATGATAGGCCAGATCCCGATCGTCCGACCAACCGCGTCGATAGCGCAGTTCCATGGCGCCGAGTTCCGGCAGCAGCCCCGTCACGCTGGCCAGCAATCGGGGGCGCAGTAGTTCCAGGTAAGCCTGTCGCTGCTGATCGATCTGCTGCGCGCATTGCGCGAGTTCCGCTTCCCACGGAGCAAAAAGTTCGTCCGACGCGGTCGATCCGGAGCGCAGCAGGCTATTGCGCTGTTTCAGCGCGCGTTGATAGCGCCGCCAATTGGACAAGAAGTCGTGTTCCACGTGGAACACGCCCCAGTCGAGGTAGCGACGGCGCTCCTCGGCCGCCCCGGCGATCAATGCGTGCGAACCCGGTTCGAAACAGACTACGGCACACTCACGTACCAACTGACCCAGGGCCACGCTGGCGCCATCCACCTTCGCCTCCCAGCGAACGCCCTCTCGACCCAGCCCCAGTCGGTTGGCGCGACCGTCCCTCTTCCGCAACTCCGCGAATATCGACAGCTGCGGCACGCCTCTCTGCAGGAGAGCTTCTTTCGCCCCGCTACGAAACGAACGTGCGTGCGACAGCAAGAACACCGCCTCCAGCACGCTGGTTTTACCGGCGCCGTTAGCGCCCACGAAAAAGTTGATCGCAGGATCCAGCGCCAAGCTGACGTCGGCCAGGCACCGCAGACCACGGATACGGAGTTGTTCCAGTTGCACGTTACCTGTACCCACAAACGCGAACGCCGAAGTTCCTTGCGGGAACCCCGGCGTCGCCGGATGTCACGGACCAAGCCAAACCCATGCGTAGCCGTCAGAGCCGCAGCGGCATGATGACGTGGCGGGCATGCTCGTTGTCGTGCTCCTGTACCAGGCAACTGGACTGCGCATCGCGCAGGCTGAGGCGAGCCTGGTCACCACGCAACGCGGCCAGTGCATCGAGCAGGTATCCGACGTTGAAGCCCACCGCCAGATCCGACACATGCGTATCGGCTTCGACTTCCTCGACTGCCTCTTCCTGCTCCGGGTTATGCGCCACGATGCGCAATTTGCCCGGCGACAGCTCCAATCGTACGCCACGGTACTTTTCGTTCGACAGGATCGCGGCACGTTGCAAGGCGCCGCGCAGCACTTCGCGATCCAGCGTGGCGGTCTTGTCGGCGCCCAGCGGGATCACTGCCTCGTAATCGGGGAAACGGCCGTCGATCAGCTTGGAGGTAAACACCACATCGCCACGGCGCACGCGCAGGTGATTGCGACCGAACTCCAGTTCCACCTGGCCATCCCCGGTTTCCAGCAGACCGACCAGTTCGTTGACGCCCTTGCGTGGAATGATGATCTGCCGGCGTGTGCTCACCGAACTCTGCAATTCGGTTTCCTTCATCGCCAGGCGATGGCCGTCGGTGGCCACGCAGCGCAGGGTGTGCTCCTGGAGATCCAGCAACATGCCGTTGAGGTAATAGCGCACGTCCTGGTTGGCCATCGCAAACGACGTGCGCTCCATCAGGTCGCGGAGCACCTCTTCGGGCAGGCTGACCTTCTCCACCAGTTCGATCTCGTCGACGGTGGGAAATTCGCTGGCAGGCAGGGTGGTCAGCGTGAAGCGGCTACGCCCGGCGTTGAGCGCCACGCGATCGCCGTTGAGCTTGAGCTCGATCCGTGCACCGTCCGGCAGGGCACGAACGATGTCGAACAGCTTTCGCGCGGGGATTGTGATTTCGCCGTCAACCAGTTTCTCCGCTTCCGCGGTGGCCACCATCTCCACTTCCAGATCGGTACCGGTCAGCGACAGTTTGCCGTCACCGACCTTGACCAACAGGTTGGCCAATACGGGGAGCGTCTGGCGACGTTCAACCACACCAACCACCTGCTGTAGCGGCTTGAGCAGAGCTTCTCGTTGGATGCTGAATTGCATGACTATGCTTCCCCTATACCTGCTGTTCTGTCTTTAAAAGAAGTTTAGTAGTTGTTGTAGGTGCTGTGGGTAACTTTTATATCGTGAAATTATCTTGGAAATCAAATAATTGCACATTTTTTTGCTTGTGTTTGAAAGGGCTGCTTGGCGGTGGGTGATTTGTGGATAACTCCAGGCGCCAATTCATCCACCCATTATCCACAGCTTGAACCCACCCTTATCCATAATGTTTGCGCGCGTTGGGAAAAAAAGCCCATCAGCCGGTGAGCGTCCGGATCAGTTGCTCCCAATCCTGCCGCATCCGGGCATCGGTCTCGACGAATTTCCGGATCGTCTTGCATGCGTGCATGACCGTGGTGTGGTCGCGCCCGCCGAACGCCTCGCCAATTTCCGGCAGGCTGTGTTCGGTCAACTCCTTGGACAAGGTCATCGCGATCTGGCGCGGTCGTGCCAGCGAGCGCACGCGCCGCTTGGACAACAGGTCCTGCAGCCGCACGTTGAAATATTCGGCGGTGATCTTCTGGATGTTCGGAATCGTGATGGCCTGGGCGTGCGTGGCCAGCAGGTCACGCAGGGTTTCCTCGGCAAAGTCGGTGGTGATCGGCTTGCCGTAGAAATTCGCCCGCGCCGCCAGCGTGTTCAATGCACCCTCGAGGTCGCGCACGTTGGAGCGGATGCGCTTGGCCAGCAGCATCGCCACGTTCTCGTCCACGGCCACACCCTTCTCGTGGGCCTTCGCCAGCAAAATGGCAGCCCGCGTCTCGAAATCCGGCGGCTCGATCGCCACGCTCAAACCCCAGCCCAGGCGCGACTTCAGCCGTGGCTCGAGCTTGTCCACTTCCTTCGGATAGCGGTCGCAGGTCAGGATGATCTGCTGCTTGGATTCGAACAACGCATTGAAGGTGTGGAAGAATTCCTCCTGCGTGGTGTCCTTGCCGGCGAAGAACTGGATGTCGTCGATGAGCAGGGCGTCAACCGAGCGAAAGCGGCGCTTGAACTCATCCATGCTCTTGGCGCGCAACGCCTCGATCATCGAACCGACAAACTGTTCCGAGCGCAGGTACAGCACCTTGAACTCAGGATTGCGTTCGCGCATCAGGTTGCCGGCGGCGTGCATCAGGTGGGTCTTGCCCAGCCCGGTGCCGCCATACAGCAGCAGCGGGTTGTAGGCGCGTCCGGGATTCGTCGCCACCTGCATCGCGGCGGCCTTGCCAAGCTGGTTCGACTTGCCCTCGACGAAGGTCTCGAAGGTGTAGTGCGGATCCAGATTGTGGTGATAGGTCGCCGTTGCCGCCGCGATCGGAGCCCTCGGTGCGGGCGCCGGCTTGGCGGCGGCTGGTGCCGGCCTGGCCGCGTTGGAGCCGACGTCGAGGCGCACCGGCCAGGGCTTGCCCATCAACTGCAGCAGGACGGCTTCGATCTGTGCCAGATAGCGTTGGCGCACGGTGTCCAGCGTGTAGGAATTGGGCGCGAACAGCTGCAGGCCGTCGGCATCGTCGCGCGCCTGCAGAGGCATCAGCCAGGTATGCAGGTCTTCGGCGCTCACATCGCCTTCGAGACGCCCAAGGCAGCGCCGCCACAGATCACTCAT